>NZ_JAOCQF010000009.1 GCF_025380365.1 Albidovulum sediminis | reverse complement strand
GCCTCGGTGATTTTGCGGGTCGTGGCAGCCAGCATAGGGCAAAACGCCACCGTCGGCATGCTGTCCACATAATCGACTCCTCAAAAGCCCATTCCGCCGACTTTCGCCACCGAGCCATGTTTCACCATGCCGCTGGAATCTGGCTTTCCGAGACCGTCTTCGGGCCGACGATTACCCTCTCCACGGGCCGCGTGATCCCGACACGATGGGTGGGCGAGCAGCATGTCAGCGAGGATCTGGGGTTCATTCCGAGCTTCGCCGACTGGGTCAAAGCAATCCGGCCCGAACCCTGGATGGGCCGGTCCGAGCGGATCGAAGCGCTGGTCGATCCGCATCTCGCTTCACCCGTGGTCGAGGTCAGCTGACGTGACCGATCCGGCCTATCAGTGCCTCGGCCTGCCAGTGACGGCTTCGCCCTATGCCGTCCTGCGGGCGGCGGTCCGTGCGCTGCACCCCGACACGCGCGCCGTTCGCGGCTTCCGGATCGCACGCAAGCGCTTCTACCTGCAGATGCTTTGTGCGCATGCCGCGCGACAGGCGGCGGGCGACGATCCGGCCAGCTGATCGCTCCCGACCACCCCCTCATCCCGACATAGCGCCCGGCCATTTGGCCGGGTCTTCCCCATTCAGGAGGTCCCCATGGCGGATTACTTCACCCATTTCTCGTGCCTGCTCGACGTTGGCACCCCCGACAAAGCTGCCCGCGCGCTCGCCCTGTTCCAGAGCTTGCGCGAAGCCGATCAGGATGCCGAGGACCCGGAGGTCGCGGGCTTCGATCTCGCGCGCCAGGACGCGCCCGAGGGCAGCACCCTCTGGCTCCATGACGACGACCACGGCGATGTCGAAGCCGTCATCCGCTTCGTGCCGCGCCTTGCCGAAGAGCTCGCCTCACCGGTCTCTGGGGGTTCCAGTACGCCCTGACTTGTTCCCGGCCGCGCCTCGATGCCTTCGGCGGTGGCGCGCATGTCATCGATCTCGGCGCCCGGAAATCCATCGGCTGGACCGGAAGTCAGGAGTGGCTGGCCACTGCGCTGAACGGGGAGGACGCAAATGGCTGAGGTCATCTGCACAACAGTCTACCAGTTCCCCGAACTCTCGGATGCCGCCAAGGAAAAGGCGCGCAACTGGTATCGCGAGCTCGGCCCCCACGACGATTGGTGGGACGCGGTCTACGAGGATTTCGAGCGGGTCTGCGAGATCCTCGGCATCCGCCTGAAGACCACGCCCGTCCGCCTGATGGGCGGCGGGACGCGGGGCAAGCCCTGCATCTGGTTCTCCGGGTTCTGGAGCCAAGGGGACGGCGCTTGCTTCGAGGGCTATTGGTCCCACGCGAAGGGCGCGGCCGCGCGCATCCGGGACTACGCGCCCACGGACACGACACTGCATGGCATCGCCGACCGGCTGCAGGCCGTCCAGCGGCGGAACTTCTATCAGCTTGCTTCCGAGGTCAGCCATCGTGGCCGCTACTACCACGAATACACCATGGCCGTTGGTGTCACGCGAGACAGCCCGACTTGGCAGCCGCCGACCGAGGACGCGGAGGAGATCGTGACCGAGGCGCTGCGGGATCTGGCCCGCTGGCTCTACCGCCAGCTTGAGGCCGAATACGACCACCTCACCTCGGACGAGGCGATCGAGGAGGGGATCATCGTCAACGAGTACACCTTCACCGAAGGAGGGCGCCGCTTCGGGTGAGACCGCACGGTTGAAAACTGTCAGAAAACCGTGTATGTTTCTGACAAAGGAGCGATCATGGAGCGCATGGCCGAGAGCATTATGAAGGTCGCGACGACGTTGCCGGAGGGGGTGCCCTTGGCAGCGAAGGGGCTCCTGCACCTCGGCACGCGCGCGGCGGTCGATCAGACGCTGTCGCGTCTGGCCGCGCGCGGCGAGTTGATCCGTGCAGGACGCGGCTTCTACATGCGCCCCGTCCAGACACGCTTTGGTCCGCGCAGTCCGTCGGCTGAACAGGCGATTGAAGCGCTCGCTGTGCAGCGGGGCGAGACGATCGTGCCGAGCGGTGCTGCCGCGGCAAACGCTTTGGGCCTGACCACGCAGGTGCCGGTCAAGACGGTTTACCTCACCTCGGGACGAAGCCGTGTGCTGAACCTTGGCCGGCAGGCAGTCGAACTGCGTCATGCGCCGCGCTGGCAGTTGGCCCTTGGGAGCAAGACCTCGGGCCAGGTTGTCCGGGCTCTGGCATGGCTCGGTCCGGATGAGGCTCCCAAGGGCCTGCAAATCCTGCGATCCAAGCTCACGGAGACGGCAAAGACCGAACTCGTGTCCGCCGCGCCGCAGTTCCCGACTTGGCTGGCACGACTGATCGGAAAGATGGTCCATGGCTGAGGCATTCCTGCGCCTCACCGCCAAAGACCGGTTGGATGCTCTT
This sequence comes from Albidovulum sediminis, assembly GCF_025380365.1. Classification (GTDB taxonomy): domain Bacteria; phylum Pseudomonadota; class Alphaproteobacteria; order Rhodobacterales; family Rhodobacteraceae; genus Albidovulum; species Albidovulum sediminis. The sequence continues at coordinate 28,598 of NZ_JAOCQF010000009.1, read as the reverse complement.
GGCGTCGCAGCCGATCTGCTTGGCCGGCCAGCCCATCTCCTCGAAAAGGACGTCTGGGTGGTCTGGGCTATCCAGCAGCTGTTTGGATCGCCCGTCGGCACAAACCTCGTCTTCAAGGGGGGCACCTCTCTGTCGAAGGCCTACCAGGTCATTGACCGGTTTTCCGAGGATGTGGATCTGACCTTCGATATTCGGGCGCTTATCCCTGATTTGCTCGAGGGTCGTGAAGATGCCATGCCCGCCACATCCAGCGAAGAGCGGCGCTGGTCGAAACGTGTCCGACAGGCTTTGCCTGAATGGGTGGCCGGGACCATTCAGCCGATCCTGCAGCAGGCGATTGATCGGGAAGGGATCGATGCCAGGCTTCGGATTGACGGCGACAAGCTGTTCATTGACTACCCGCACCTCGCCCAAGGCACGGGATACGTTTCTCCGAGTGTGATGCTTGAATTTGGCGCGCGTTCTACCGGAGAGCCGGCATCAGCGCGAGACATTGTCTGTGACGCAGCGGTGGCCGTCGACGGCCTTGAGTTTCCGTCTGCTCGCCCGCGCGTGATGCATGCAGAACGGACCTTCTGGGAAAAGGCGACGGCGATCCACGTGTTCTGTTTGCAGAGCCGTATGCGAGGGGATCGCTTTTCCAGACACTGGCATGATGTCGCCCGGTTGGATGATGCGGGCATCGCTGCTGCGGCCATCGAAGATCGCGCACTTGGGACCGCTGTCGCAAAGCACAAGACAATGTTCTTTGCAGAGAAAGCCGCGGATGCCACATGGATCGATTACGGCGCCGCAACCTCTGGGCATCTACAACTGGTCCCAGGCGGCGATGCTCTCAAGGCTCTCGCCGACGATTATCGCCGGATGGTCGAGGACGGCCTGCTTGCATCAACACCAGAGCCCTTTGGCGACTTGATGGACCGCTGCGCGGACATCGCGCGCAGGGCTAATGCAGCGTTCAAGCCTGACTGACCAAATTTTCGGAAAATTCCCGTTACTTGTTGCCGTCGATCCACTTCGACATGAGCCCCTTGTCGCGGAAGCATTCGTCCGGAACCGCGCGCCGTTTGATCCGGGCGAGCTGCTCCGCGAAGGCCACCTGCTTCGAGGTCGGCAACTGGTCCATGTCGGATACAGGCTTCAGCTGGGCCTGCGCCTCGATCCAGGCGCTGAGCGACCGGCGGTCCTGCTGAACTTCCCAGGGCAGAAGGGTCTGGTTGCGCAGGGCCAGTGAACGCGCATAAGCGATCTGCTTGGGCGTCGCGGGCAAGGCGTATGTGGTGCTGTCCATCGGGAAACTCCCTTGCTGGCTTGAATTCCAATATAGAACATAAAGAGAACAAAATCAACCCGAGCGAACGGAACGCACCGGTTCGAGAGGGAGAGAGGGGCCGGGAAAGATCAGGCCTGAGGGTGCCCGAGAGAGGGCGTCCGGGCCTGTCCCTGTCCCCCATTCCGGAGTTTCCCGATGACCTATCTCGCGCCTGTTGCGCCTCCCGTTCCTGTTCCATCTCGCGATCCCGCGCCCGCGCTCCTCGCCGTGGCCGAGGCTCTGCAGCCCGATCTCGCCCAAGGCTTCCAGATCGACGCGCTGCGTCTGCGACTTGAGATGGAGCGCGCCTTTGGCGGCTCCGATGCCGATGGCGCCTGGGACTGGAAGCTCGCCTATGAGGCGGGCGAGGTGGCGCTCGTCCTCTTCCTGCGGAAATTCGGCCGCGCGCTGCTGGCCCGGGCAGGATCGCCTGCGGCGCTGCTGCCGATCCTCACCAAGGTGGCGGGCCTCTTGCCAACGCATACCCGGCGCTCGGAAGAGATGGAGCGCTTCCAGCAATTCTCGACACCGCTGCCGATGGGCATTGCGGCCCTGGCCGCTGCGCAGATCACGCCGCGCGACTTGGTCCTCGAGCCGTCGGCTGGGACCGGGCTACTGGCAATCCTCGCCGAGATCGCTGGCGGCAGTCTCGCGCTGAACGAACTGGCCGACACGCGCGCCGATCTCCTGCGCCACCTCTTTCCGAGCCGACCCGTCACGGGCTTCGACGCAGCACAGATCGACGACCATCTGGACGCGGGCGTTCGTCCGAGCGTCATCCTGATGAACCCGCCCTTCTCGGCCGTGGCCCATGTCGATGGCCGGACGACCGAGGCGACGGCGCGCCATCTGCGCTCGGCGCTCGCGCGCCTCGTGCCCGGTGGTCGGCTCGTGGCCATCACCGGGGCCAACTTCGCGCCTGACGCGGCCGCCTGGTCCGAGACCTTCAGCCGCCTCACCGAGTCCGCGCATCTGGTCTTCACAGGCGCAGTGTCGGGCGGCGCTTTCGCAAAACATGGCACCAGCTTCGAGACCCGGATCTCGGTCTTCGACAAGTGCCACGGCGGCGAGCGGGGCAGCATCATTGCCGATTTCAATCAGCCGATGTCTTCCGACGCCGCTCAGCTCATCGCCCGGATCGTAGCAGAGGTCCCGCCACGCCTCGAGATGGATGCGGGCGCCGTCGCTCAATCGCAGCCCGCTTCCCCTTTCCGGGGAATTCCTTCCCGAGCCTCCGGCCTCACCGCTCGACCCTTGCGGTCGACGGCAGCGGCCAAGATGGATGTGCATGTCACCACGCCGGATGCCGAGGACCTCGCCTACACCCTGAGCGAGACGGCGGACGACCTCTGCTCCACGCGTCTGTCCGACGCGATCTACGAGACCTTCCGCCTGCAGGCCATCGACATCCCCGGCGCGTCCCCGCACCCGACCAAGCTGGTGCAGTCGGCTGCCATGGCCTCGGTCGCGCCTCCGAAACCGACCTACCGCCCGAAACTCCCCGCCGCCGTCCTGCGCGACGGCCTGCTGTCCGACGCGCAGCTTGAGACCGTGATCTACGCAGGCGAGGCGCATTGTGCGCATCTCGCCGGATCATGGATCGTGGATGAAACCGGCGACATGGTCTCTGCCGCACGCGACGATGCCGTTGACGCCGTCCGCTTCCGCCGTGGCTTCTTCCTTGGCGACGGCACCGGCGCGGGCAAGGGCCGCCAGTCGGCCGGGATCCTGCTCGACCACTGGTGCCAGGGTCGTCGCAAGGCGCTCTGGATCTCGAAGAGCGACAAGCTTCTCGAGGACGCGCAGCGCGACTGGTCAGCGCTCGGCCAGGAGCGGCTGCTGGTCACGCCGCTTTCCCGCTTCGCGCAAGGTCGCGACATCCCGCTCACCGAGGGCATCCTCTTCACCACCTATGCCACCCTGCGCTCCGAAGAGCGGGGCGCCAAGAAATCCCGCGTCGACCAGATCGTCGATTGGCTCGGGGCGGATTTTGACGGGGTGATCCTGTTTGACGAAAGCCATGCCATGGCCAATGCCGCAGGAAGCAAGGGCGAACGCGGCGACACGGAAGCCTCGCAGCAGGGCAGGGCAGGCCTGCGCCTGCAGCACAAGCTGCCCAATGCTCGCGTGGTCTATGTCTCGGCCACGGGCGCGACGACGGTCCACAACCTCGCCTATGCGCAGCGGCTCGGTCTGTGGGGCGGCGGCCCCTCCGCTTGCGCTTCGGGCGTTCAGGATTGGCAAAGCTCCACTGGAGCTTCGCCTGCCCCTTTGGGGCACCATCCTTCACTCCCCTTCGCCACCCGGGCGGAGTTCGTAGAGGCGATCGAGGCCGGCGGCGTTGCCGCGATGGAGGTCCTCGCGCGCGATCTGCGATCGCTCGGCCTCTACACGGCCCGGTCGCTTTCCTATGATGGCGTCGAATACGAGATGCTGGAACACGCGCTGACGCCTGAGCAGCGCGGCATCTATGATGCGTATGCCGGGGCCTTTGCCATCATCCACAACAACCTCGCCGCCGCGATGGAGGCGGCGAACATCACGGGCGACAGCGGCACGCTGAACCGTCAGGCCAAGTCCGCCGCGCGCTCGGCATTCGAGTCCGCCAAGCAGCGCTTCTTCGGCCATCTGCTGACCAGCATGAAAACCCCCACCCTGATCGCCGCCATCGAGGCCGATCTGGCCGCAGGCCATGCGGCCGTCGTCCAGATCGTCTCGACCGGCGAGGCGCTGATGGAACGCCGCCTCTCGGAGATCCCGACCGAGGAGTGGAACGACATCCGCGTCGACATCACCCCGCGCGAATATGTCCTGGACTATCTCGCCCATTCCTTCCCGGTGCAGCTCTACGAGCCTTTCACCGACAGCGAGGGCAACCTCTCCTCCCGGCCCGTCGTGCGGGATGGTCAGCCGGTCGAATGCCGCGAAGCCGCGCGGCGGCGCGACGCGCTGATCGAAAAGCTGGCCTCTCTGCCGCCCGTCCCGGGCGCGCTCGACCAGATCGTCCAGCGTTTCGGCACCGACCTCGTGGCCGAGGTCACGGGCCGGTCGCGCCGCATCGTACGCAAAGGCGAGGGGCCTGCGGCGCGGCTTGTTGTCGAAAGCCGGGCGGGCTCGGCCAACCTCGCGGAAACTGCCGCCTTCATGGATGATCAGAAGCGCATCCTGATCTTCTCGGATGCCGGCGGCACGGGTCGAAGCTACCACGCCGATCTTGGCGCGAAGAACCAGCGCCTGCGGGTCCACTACCTTCTCGAACCCGGCTGGAAGGCCGATGCGGCGATCCAGGGCCTCGGGCGCACCAACCGTACTAATCAGGCGCAACCACCCTTGTTCAGGCCGGTGGCCACCGATGTGAAGGCAGAGAAGCGGTTCCTCTCGACCATCGCACGCCGCCTCGACACGCTCGGGGCGATCACGCGCGGTCAGCGCCAGACCGGCGGGCAGGGGTTGTTCCGGCCAGAGGACAACCTCGAGAGCCCTTATGCCCGCGACGCGCTGCGCCAACTGTATCGCCTCATCTATCGAGGCGATGTTGCGGGCTGCTCACTCGGGGCCTTCGAGGACGCCACTGGCCTCAGCCTTGCCGATGACAACGGTCTGAAGGACGACCTGCCCCCGATCACGACTTTCCTCAATCGGCTGCTTGCGCTGACGATCCACATGCAGGCCGTGCTGTTTTCGGCCTTCGAGGAATTGCTCGACCAACGGATCGAGGGCGCCATCGCGGCCGGGGTCTACGACCTCGGGCTCGAGACGCTGCGCGCCGAGAGCTTCCGTGTCACGGATGCCCGGGTGATCTACACCCATCCCGGCTCGGGTGCAGAAACCCAGCTCCTGACCATCGCCGAAAAGCGCCGCAACACGCCGATCTCGCTCGCGGATGCGCTGGACTGGCTCGACGACCCGAAGGCGCGCCTTCTCGTCAACAGCCGGTCCGGTCGCGCCGCGGTGCAGGTGCCTGCCACCAGCCTGATGTTGGACGACGGCACCATCGAGCCGCGGCTGCGTCTGATCCGGCCGACTGAGGCGAGCACGGTTCCGGCCAAGATCATGGACGACACCCACTGGCTGGAAGCCGACCGCGCGGCCTTCACCGCCGCCTGGACTGCGGAACTGGCCGAGGTGCCGGAGTTCAGCGAGTCCACCCTGCACATCGTGGCGGGTCTCCTGCTGCCGATCTGGAAGCAGCTCCCGCAGGACGAAACCCGCGTCTACCGGCTGCAGACCGACGATGGCCAGCGCATCATCGGCCGCCGTGTCTCACCCGCCTGGGTCGCGACCACGCTGGCAGACGATGCGCCGAAGCTCACGGCGGTCCAGGCCCATGCCCTCGCTCTGGAGGGCAAGACCGTGGTGCGGCTCGCCGAGGGGATGGAACTTCACCGATCCCGCGTCATGGGCGTGAACCGGATCGAGCTCTCCGGCTTCACCGAGGCCGCTAAGGACCGGCTCAAGGCCGATGGCTTCTTCTCCGAGATCATCAGCTGGAAGCTGCGCCTCTTCTGCCCGACCGATCCTACCGGCATCGCCGTGCTGGATCGTCTGCTTGCACGTTGTCCTGTGACGGGACTACATGCACGTGGAGGGTGCTGAGCCATGTATTCCGAGACCGAAGATGTGATCCGCGCACTTGCGGAGAATGCAGAAAGCGTGTGTCGCGCCTACCTTCCCGCCGGACGGCGGGAAGGGTCCTACTGGATCGTGGGCGATCTGCAGAACACCCCCGGCCGGTCGCTCTTCGTGCGGCTGACCGGTCCCGCGTCCGGGCCAGGTGCTGCTGGCAAGTTCACCGATGGCGCCACGGGCGAGCATGGTGATCTTCTCGATATCATCCGCGAGAGGACCGGGATCTCCCGCTTTCCCGATCTTCTGGCCGAAGCCCGGGCGCATCTGGGCCGTTCGCAGCCGGTCCTCCCGGATGCACCTGCGCCGAAGAAGGCCAAGGCCCCCGGCGGCACACCAGCGGCGGCGGCGCGATTGTTTGCAGCCTCGGTGCCGGTCGCAGGCACGCTTGCCGACACCTACCTCCGCTCCCGGGGCATCACCCAAGGCGGCATGATGAGCGCCCTTCGCTTCCACCCGAAGTGCTGGCATCGGGATGAGGGTCAGACCCGGAGCCTCACCAGACCGGCGCTGATCGCCGCGGTCACCGATGGGGCAGGGGTCTTTCAGGGCGTGCATCGCACTTGGCTCGCGCCTGACGGACAAGGCAAAGCGGCTGTCGAGACGCAGCGGCGTGCTATGGGTCACCTCCTCGGCAATGCCGTCAGGCTGACCCCGCATGACGACATCCTCGTCGTCGGTGAAGGCATCGAGACCATGCTGTCCTTGGTCGAGGCAGTGCCTGGCCTTCCCGTCTGGGCAGCGCTCTCATCAGGTCACCTCGGGGCAGTCCTGCTGCCGGAGGGGCTGCAGCGCCTCTACATCGCCATCGACCGCGATCCGGCGGGGCGCGGCGCGGCAGAGAGGTTGAGCGCCAGAGCCACTGAGGTCGGGATTTCCGTGCGGGTGCTGGAGCCGCGGCTCGGGGATTTCAACGATGATCTCCGGGCGTACGGCAAGGAGGCACTGCGCCAGCATCTGGCGGGGCAGATCGGGCCAGAGGATCGGCATCGCCTGTCAGGCTGATCCGCATCGCGCAAGGGTCAGTCGGGGAGTGCGGGGCAGGGGTCACGGATCCCTGCCGTGGCTCTGGCTCGTTGCGTTCCCTCTTCCCGGGCAATCTCATCCACCCGTCACCCGAGCGGCCTTCAAGAGATGGGCAGGCGGCCGTCAAAGGGGCCGCCCCTTCAAGGACGGGGGGCGACTGATTTCCGCCGGCGGGGACGAGCCCCGCCTTTGCATCGCGAAGCAAATCAGCCGCCCCCCGTCCTCCTCCACATGCGTTCCGGCCCCGAAAGGGGGTGAAGGGGCGTCCCCCGTGACGGCTTTCGCAGCCCATGAAGGCCGCGCGGGATGACGCGCGGACGAGACCGGCCCGGAGGCAAGAAACCGATGACGATCCACACCCACGACGACGCGTATGAACCCGCCCACACCGCATCCCAGACCGCCCATGCGCTCGACGAGTTGCAGCTCTATGGCTACCGCCCCTTTGACGAGCCCGATCCGCGCCCGATGCCCGATGGACAGCGCCTCGCGGTCGCCGTCGCCGACATCTTCGATGCCCTCGTCGCGACCCTGGAAGACACCCGCATGGAACCCGACCTCGAAGAGGTGCTCTGGGGCCAGGTCAACCTCTTCCACCGCGCCACGGCCCGGATCGAGCGGTCGCTCGATGAGAACGAGCAGGCGCAGCGCCGCCTCCAGCGTGAGCAGGACGGCTCCGAGGTGAAATCCACAGAGCTTGAGCGCCTGACGGCCGAAGGCCTGACCCTCATCGAACGGCGCAACTGCATGGACATGATGCGCGATCACGCCGCCACCGAGTTCGTCCATCACACGGGATCCACCTGGCGCCCCCGCACCGGCTCGATGGTGAACCGCCAGCACATGACCGCAGCACTGATCGACAGCCGCGACTTCCTGGCCGCCAAGCGCCGCGCGGAAACCGAGGTGATGGTCCCCGCAGGCCCCAAGGTCGCCCTCACCGGCGGGACCGACTTCAACGATCACCGCCTGATCTGGGGCAAGCTCGACCAGGTCCGGACCAAACATCCCGACATGGTCCTTCTGCACGGGGGAAGCCCGAAGGGCGCAGAGCTCATCGCCGCCAAATGGGCCGAGGCGAGGGGCGTGACGCAGGTCGCCTTCAAGCCGGACTGGACCAAGCATGCCAAGGCCGCCCCCTTCAAGCGCAACGACGCCATGCTGGACGTGCTGCCCGTGGGCGTCCTCGTCTTCCCGGGCAATGGCATCCAGGAGAACCTCGCAGACAAGGCCAAGAAGCTGGGTATCCCGGTCATGAAGTTCGAGAAAGGGGCGTGAGCCCCTTTCGACCCTCTTCAGGGGGCACATGTTTTGCGCTGTAGTAGGTCTACAGCATGAAGGATTGACACTGCGCGATTCGTCGATTAAATGCTGTATAGCGAATACAGAGGATTCATGCATGCGGATCGCAGACCTTTCGGATATTCATTCCGGCTACACGGCGCGCGGACGACTTGATCCGGTGCATGGAGGTGGCGTGCCTGCCATGCAGTTGCGAGATGTCGGTGTGACGGGAGATCTGACCGTTAAAGACTTGCAAAGATATGATCTTGGCTCGCTGGCGGATCGGTACTTTGTCTGCGGAGGAGAAGTAGTGTTCCGCTCGCGTGGCGAGACGAACATCGCGGTCGCAGTTCCCGATCCGTTGCCGGAGCCGGTGGTGGTCACCGTTCCATTGGTGATCGTTCGGCCAAACAGTAAACGAATTCTTCCCGAATACTTGGCTTGGGCCATCAACCAGCCTGACGCACAGCGCAGGCTCGGCGGGGAAGCGCAAGGCACAGGACTTAGGATGATCCCGATGGCCGCCCTCGAAGACCTCGAGATCGCCGTGCCCGACCTGCAGACGCAGAGACGTATCGTCGAACTCGACGCACTCGCACGGCAGGAGGGGCAGTTGCTCCGGCAACTCGCCGCTCGCAGGGAAACACTCGTAAGCGCCATTCTCGGCGATGCCGCTCAGGCTGCCGACCAGAAGGAGACTGCCCGATGACCGATCCGATCACTCAACAGCAGATCAACCAGACCGCATGGGCGGCTTGCGACACCTTCCGGGGCGCCGTCGATGCCGGCCAGTACAAGGACTACATCCTCGTGATGTTGTTCCTGAAGTACATTTCGGACCTCTGGAACGACCACCTTGAGACCTACCGCAAGCAGTATGGCGACGACGTGGCCCGCATTCGCCGTCGCCTCGAGCGCGAGCGCTTCATCCTGCCTGAGGGCGCCAGCTTCTACGACCTCTACGCTCAGCGGAATGAATCCAACATCGGCGAGCTAATCAACATCGCGCTGGAAAAGATCGAGGATGCGAACCGGGCCAAGCTCGAGGGCGTTTTCCGCAACATCGACTTCAACTCCGAGGCCAATCTCGGCCGGCCGAAGGATCGTAACCGCCGCCTCAAGAACATGCTTGAGGACTTCGCCAAGCCCGCGCTCGACCTGCGCCCGTCTCGGGTGACCGAGGACATCATCGGCGAGTGCTACATCTACCTGATCTCGCGCTTCGCCTCGGACGCGGGAAAGAAGGCGGGCGAGTTCTACACCCCCACCGCCGTGTCCCGCCTGCTGGCCAAGCTGGCCGCGCCGCAGCCCGGCAACACGATCTGTGACCCCGCTTGTGGGTCTGGCTCGCTGCTGATCCAGGCCTCGCAGGAAGTGGGGTCGGAGAACTTCGCGCTCTACGGGCAGGAGGTGAACGGGGCGACCTGGGCGCTGGCCCGGATGAACATGTTCCTGCACGCCAAGGACGCCGCCCGCATCGAATGGTGTGACACGCTGAACAGTCCGGCACTGGTCGAAGGCGACCACCTGATGCGCTTCGACGTGGTGCTCGCCAATCCGCCCTTCTCGCTCGACAAGTGGGGCGCGGAGGACGCCGACAGCGACCAGTACAAGCGCTTCTGGCGCGGAGTGCCGCCCAAGTCCAAGGGCGACTACGCCTTCATCACCCACATGATCGAGATCGCCAAGCGCCAGTCCGGCCGTGTCGCGGTGATCGTGCCGCATGGCGTGCTGTTCCGGGGCGGGGCCGAGGGGCGTATCCGCCAGCAGCTGATCGAGGAGAACCTGCTCGACGCAGTCGTCGGCCTGCCCGCCAACCTGTTCACGACCACAGGGATTCCGGTCGCCATCCTGATCTTCGACCGCTCGCGCGAGGAAGGCGGCGCCAATGAGGGCCGGCGCGACGTGCTGTTCATCGACGCAAGCCGCGAGTTCACGCCGGGCAAGACCCAGAACGTGATGGACGAGGCTCACGTGGCCAAGGTGCTGGAGACCTACGCCACGCGCGCCGAGGTCGAGCGGTATTCGCATCGGGCAAGCCCTGAGGAGATCGCCGAGAACGGCTACAACCTCAACATCCCCCGCTACGTCGACACCTTCGAGGCGGAGGACGAGATCGACGTCGCCGCCGTGCAGAAGGACATCCTGCGGATCGAGGCCGAGCTGGCCGAGGTACGGGCGAAAATGGCCGGGTATTTGAAGGAGCTCGGCGTTGATGCGTGAGCCTTACCCCAAGCTACCACTCTCGAAGGTTGCGAGGGTCGAGCGGGGGAAGTTCTCCGCTAGACCCCGCAACGACCCGAAGTACTACGGTGGCGAGATACCGTTCTTGCAAACCGGGGACGTCGCAAGAGCTGGCCGCCTTATTCAGAGTTGGTCTCAGACGCTGAATGAGCTTGGCTTGAGTGTAAGCAAGATGTTCCCGCGCGGCACGATCTTTATGTCGATTGCCGCAAACATTGGCGATGTGGCCATTTCGGGGTTCGACTCTGCCTGCCCGGACAGCGTGGTTGCTGTGAAGCCACGCAACGGCTTTGATCACGAGTGGCTTTTCCAGTCGCTGAAATTCTCGAAAGAAGACTTGGCGGCGCTCTCCACCCAGAACGCGCAGGCAAACCTTAGCCTTGAGAAAATCGAACCTTTCAAAATCCACGTTCCCTCGCTGCCCGAACAACGCAAGATCGCCGAGATCCTGCGGACCTGGGACGAGGCGCTCGAAAAGCTCACCACCCTGCGCGCGCTGAACATCCGCCGCCGCGTCTGGTTCCGGACCCATCTGTTCACCGGCAAGGTCAGGTTGCCCGGTTTCACGGGTGAGTGGCGCGTTGTTCCGCTGAGCGAGGTTCTCCACGAGCACGGATCGAAATCGACCGGCGCTGAGGAGGTCTACTCGGTCTCGGTCCACAAGGGGCTGGTGAACCAGGTCGAGCATCTCGGCCGGTCGTTCTCGGCCGCGAACACCGACCACTACAATCGCGTCCTGCCCGGCGACATCGTCTATACCAAAAGCCCCACGGGCGATTTCCCGCTCGGCATCATCAAGCAGAGCAAGATCGACCACGAGGTCATCGTCTCCCCGCTCTACGGCGTATTCACCCCGCAGACCTACGCGCTTGGCGTGATCCTCGACGCGCTCTTCGAGTCGCCGCTGGCCGCCCGCAACTACCTTCATCCCCTCGTCCAGAAGGGCGCCAAGAACACGATCGCGGTCACCAACAGCCAGTTCCTCGAAGGCAAGCTCCGCCTCCCGATGGACCCGGCAGAACAGGCCGCCATCGCCGACATCGTAAATTCGTCGCATGCCGAGTGCGCGGGCATCGAAGCCGAGATCGAAGCTCTGACCCGTCAGAAACGTGGGCTGATGCAGAAACTGCTGACAGGCGAGTGGCGTGTGAATTTGAAGAGTATTCAGAAGGAATTTTCATGACCGACAATATCCAAAAGCTGTCCATCCGCCTGCTCAAGGTCGGGGTCGAACCGGCAGATGCTCTCCGTGAGGGTGTCGACTTGGACGACTGGCCCAAGATCGAAGGCGCTAAGATCGCTCTGAACACGATGGGTGGCAACCCTCCGAAATGGTCCAGCTTCCTCGGACTGTCGGAGGACGAAAAGAAGAAGGTGTGGAACAATACCGCATTCGGTTTGGTCTTTCTCCAGACGTCCGGCCGTTGGTTCGCGGTGTCGTTCGGGATGGGCCATGTGAAACTGGACCCGTCCAAATTCGAGCAGGACTTTGGTCTTCGGGTCGTCCTAAACTCGGTGGACGAGGGGCAGTTGAAAAGCGCCGATGTCCGGACTCCCGACGAGAACACCCTGTCCCGGCGAAGCCAGACGAGTCGCGGGTCCGACCAGACGGCCTTCGCGATCGACGTCGAACGCGATATCATTCGCGGGTTGGCCGGCACTCCCAAGGACATGGACTTCGCGACACGGGTCGCCGGCAGTGATGCCTTGTCCATGGATCGCCGTCTGAAGGTGGCTGACCTCCCGAAGGCGTGTGACGATGCGCTCTCCGTATACGCGAAGAACGACTACAAGAACCACTTCGGATGGGTCGACCAGATCAAACACGTGCGCGAAGCAGACCTACTTGAGAAGCTGGATGATGCCGCTGCAGCGAAACTCGAGGCCGTGATCGGTGGTGCAGACCCGGACGGCCTGCACTTGGCCTTTCCCATCATCTACGACCCTGAAAAGGGCGCCTGCATTCGTTACAAGGGCTTCCGCAGCAAGCTCGTGTTCCCCGACCTCGATCTCTCCGGCTACCTGGGCGCCCTTCAGGAGCAGGGCGTGACGAGTTTCACGGCCGACGATCTCAGGAAGCATGCTGTCCACGAGGTTGACGATGAGGGCAAGGACTGCGGCAAGAGCTGGAAGATTGGCGAGTGTCTTGTTCTCGAAGCCGAGGTTGATGGCCTTACCTACGTGCTCTCCGGCGGACGCTGGTATCAGGTCGCTCAGGACTACGCTCAGGAGTTGGTGAAGTTCTTCGACGAACTACCGAGGGAGGAACTGCCGGACGCGCTCCCCGATGAAAATGAGGAGAAGTACAATAGGCGCTTGAAGAATGACGTGCCTGAGCTTCTCTGCCTTGATCGCAAACTCATCAAGCCCACCGGCTGGACCACGTCCATTGAGGCCTGCGATTTCCTTGATAAGAACGCTCGCGTCATTCACGTGAAAGACAAAACGTCGTCTTCACGCCTCAGTCACCTCTTCAACCAGGGAACGGTGTCAGGTCGCGTCCTGATTGGCGACGCGGCGGCGCGCGATCTCTTGAGGGGACGGATCGACGAGGTTCAAGCAGATACCGGACAGACTGGCTTTGCCGACGTGATCCCGTCTGCAAACGAAAGTTTCCAGCCGAGGGACTACACCATCGTCTACGCGGTAATTGGGACCGGCGATGACGCGAAGCTACCCTTCTTCAGCCTAGTCACGCTCCGTCAGGCGGTTCGCGAACTCATTGTGATGGGATACAAGGCCGCGTTCGCCTGGATCAAGAAACCGGCCGCAGCCGGAACAAAGCCAGCAAAGAAGCTGGCGGAAGATCAAGATGACGGCGAAGTAATCGAAACCGATGGCGAGGCAGCATGAACCGAGAAGGTTTCATAGCGGCTGAGAAACACCAGTCTCAGGTGCCAGCTCTGCAGCTGCTCGTGGCGCTCGGGTTCACCCCGCTTTCGCAGGACGAAGCCCTCCGTCTGCGCGGCGGGCGTCTGCGAAACGTGGTGCTGGACGATGTGCTCGCCGAGCAACTCATGCGCATCAACCGCTTCACGCACCGGGGCCGCGAGTACAGCTTCGACCTCGAGGACGCGCATGAGGCGATGCGGCGCCTCAAGCCAACGCCGGACCGTCTGAAGGGTCTCAAGGGCACGAACCAGGAAATCTACGACACGCTCGTCCTCGGCACGACGATCACGAAGTCCATCGACGGCGATTCAAAGAGCTACTCGTTCCGCTACATCGATTGGGAGCGGCCGGAGAACAACGTCTTCCACGTCACTGCCGAGTTCTCGGTCGAGAGAACCGCGTCGAGCCAGACGAAGCGCTGCGACATCGTCGCGTTCGTGAACGGTATCCCGATCCTCGTGATCGAGAACAAGCGGCCGACCGAGAGCCTGAAGAAGGCGGACAGCCAGCTGATTGGCTACCAGAACGAGGACAACATTCCGCAGCTCTTCCACTTCGCCCAACTGCTGATCGGTATGAACCGTACTGCGGCGCGGTACGCGACCGTTGCGACCAAACCGAAGTTTTGGGCCGAGTGGCGCGACGAGGAAGACACCGACGAGGCCATCGCGCCCTTCGCGAACCGCGTGCTCACTGTGGCGGAGAAGGACGCCATCTTCTCAGGCGATTTCGCGGGCGCGCGCCCGTATTTCGACGCGATGGCCGCCGAGGGCGAGCGTGCGGTCACGGTTCAGGATCGGACGGTGTACGCGCTGTGCCGCCCCGAGCGACTGCTCGATCTCATCCGCCGTTTCACCGTATTCGATGGCGGCGTCCGCAAGGTTGCGCGCCACCAGCAGTTCTTCGGGATCCGGCGCGCCGTCGAGACCGTCAAGCAGCATGATGTGAGCGGCGCCCGCAAGGGCGGCGTGATCTGGCATACCCAGGGCTCGGGCAAGTCGCTGACCATGGTGATGCTAGGGCGCTCGCTTGCTCTCGAGCGCAGCATCGAGAACTCGCGGATCATCATCGTCACGGACCGCGACGATCTCGACAAGCAGATCAAGGACACCTTCAAGTCCTGCGACCTCGAGCCGGTCCGCGCGACGAGCGGGGCTCACCTTCTGGAGCTCGTCCAGAACAAGGCTCCGCTGGTCACCACAATCATCAACAAGTTCGACACGGCGCTGAAGAACAGCAAGCTGATGGACGAGGACCCGAACGTCTTCGTGCTGGTCGACGAGAGCCACAGGACGCAGACGGGTCGCTACGGCGGCCACAGCCAGTTCGCCGCCAAGATGCGACGCCTCCTGCCCAAGGCCTGCTACCTCGGCTTCACTGGCACGCCCCTGCTGAAGAAGGAGAAGAACACGCTTTCGACCTTCGGGCGGCTGATCCACCGCTACGCCATCGACGAGGCGGTCGCCGACGGCGCCGTCGTGCCGCTGCTCTACGAGGGACGGCTTGTCGAGCAGCAGGTCTCGGGCACCGTGATCGACCGCTGGTTCGACAAAATCAGCGAGGGCTTGACTGACAGCCAGAAGGCCGACCTCAAGCGCAAGTTCTCCCGGATGGATGCGCTGTCGAAGACCGACCAGGCGATCCGAGCCAAGGCGTTCGACATCTCCGAGCACTATCGCCAGCACTGGCAGGGGACCGGCTTCAAGGCGCAGCTCGTTGCCCCCTCGAAGGCCGCGGCCGTCCGCTTCAAGGAGGTTCTCGACGAGATCGGCCACGTCTCGAGCGCGATCGTTATCTCGCCGCCGGACGAGAACGAGGGCAACGAGGAGGTCGACCAGGAGTCCAAGGACCTCGTGCGCCGCTTCTGGTCGCAGATGATGGCGCGGTACAAGACCGAAGAGGAGTACAACCGCCAGATCATCGATGCCTTCAAAGGCTCCGGCGATCCGGAGATTCTAATCGTCGTTTCCAAGCTCCTCACCGGCTTCGACGCGCCCCGGAACACGGTGCTTTACGTCTGCAAATCCCTGAAGGAACACAATCTCCTGCAGGCGATTGCGCGGGTGAACCGGCTCTACGAGGACGGCGGAACGGAGAAGCAGTTCGGCTTCATCGTCGATTACGAGGGGCTACTCGGCGAGCTCGACAGCGCCCTTACAACGTACAGCGCCTTTGAGGGTTACGAGGCGGCCGACCTCGCCGGGACGGTGCATGACATCCGCGAGGAGATCCGCAAGCTGCCCCAGCTGCACGACCAGCTCTGGGACCTCTTCAAGCCGGTGCGGAACAAGAAGGACATGGAGCAGTACGAGCAGCATCTTGCCGACGAGTCGCTTCGCCATGAATTCTACGCGCGCCTCAAGGCATTCAGCCGGTGCCTGCACATCTCGCTCTCGTCCGACAAGCTGTTCGATGTCTTCGACGAGACCAAGGTCGATGCCCTGAAACGCGACTGGAAACAGTTCTCCGAACTCAAGCGCTCGGTCCAGCTCCGCTACCAGGAGACGGTCGATGTCCGCGAGTTCGAGCCGAAGATCCAGAAGCTGCTCGATGACCATGTCGTGGCGATGCCTGCCGAGACCATCATCGAGGTGGTGAACATCAACGATCCTGATGCGCTGAAGGCGGTCGTCGAGGAGACGGGCGTCTCCGAAGCCTCGAGGGCGGACCGCATCGCCAGCGCCACCCGGCGGGCAATTACCGAGAAGATGGATGAGGACCCGACGTTCTACAAACAGTTCTCCGAGCTGCTCGAAGAGACCATTCGCGCCTATCGCGAGAAGCGGCTCTCCGAGCGCGAGTACCTGAACAGCGTCGTGGAGCTCGCGAGCAAGGTGGCACGCAAGGATCGGGGCCGGGATGTTCCCGAAAGCATCCGGGGCGATGAGGATGCACAGGCGTTCTTCGGGATTCTGGACGGTCGGCTCAAGACCGAGGGCGATGAGCTGGTAGCCGGCGACGATGTCGCAGGGATCGCTAAACAGATCATCGACATCATCAAGTCACACTTGATTGTGGACATCTGGTCGAACGAGGTGGCCCAGAACAGTCTGCGCAATGCCATCGATGACTACTTCTTCGACGTTCTGCGTGACGAGAGGGGCGTCGACCTGCCCGTGCAGGTGCTCGACGATCTCGAACTCAAGATCATGGATCTTGCTCGGGCCCGGTTCGCGGCATGACGCGGGAACTGCACTGCCTGCAGTACGGCGAGCAGGAGATCCGCTACGAGATCGTCCGCCGTCCGAGGAAGACGCTAGAGATCGCTGTCGAGCCGGATGCTTCGGTGGTGATCGCGGCCCCGGAGGACGCGACGCTCGACGCCATAGAAGCGAAGCTGCGGAAGCGCGCGGCATGGGTGACGCGGCAGCAGCGGTACTTCGCCCAGTTCCTTCCAAGAACACCGGAGCGCAGGTTTGTCGCCGGAGAGACCCATCTCTACCTCGGGCGCCAGTATCGGCTGAAGCTGGTCCCGCATGTCCAGGAAAGCGTAAAGCTGATCCGCGGCTTCATCGTTGTGCAGACACACCGGCCGACCAGGCCGGAGGTGACGCGCGAACTGGTCGAGGCATGGTACCGGGACCGGGCACACATCAAGTTTCCGGAGCGGATCGAGCTCTGTCTCGGCCACTTCCCGGATCCGGAGGCATTCAGGCCGAAAGGTCTCATCGTACGCCAGACCCGGCAGCGATGGGGGTCCATGTCGCCGGCCGGACGCCTGCTGCTGAACCGCCGCCTCGTGCAGGCGCCGGTCGACGCCATCGACTACGTGATCACCCACGAGCTCTGCCATGTGGCGGAGCCTCATCACGGTGCTGCCTTCTTCGAGCTTCTCGACAAGGTCATGCCAGACTGGGAGCGCCGGAAGCAGCGGCTTGAACGGCTCATGGCATAATATCGACTCATCCCTAGCGGCCAGGATATTACATAATCAAGATTATGCGAACGTCATTTGCTGGCGTTTCCCGTCTTCAGTCGCGGCCAAGTTCTAGCCAATACCTTGTGTGCCGCCGCTCCCCAGTACGGCAAAGCGCGCCCATCTCCACCAGGTCCCGCAGATCTCGGGTCGTGGTGGCGCGTGACGTGCCAGTTATGGCGATGTAGTTCTCGGCGCTGAGGCCACCTTTGAACCCGTCGGGCCCCTCGCGGAACATGCGCTCGATCACCTTGGCTTGTCGCTCGTTCAGTCGATCACGGAATTGGTCGTAGAACTTCGCCTTGGCGATGAAGAAGGCGACCCGTGTCAGCGTTACCTGCTGCGCCTTCAGAACGATCTCGGCGAACCAGATCAGCCAGCCGGTTACGTCCAGCGTCTTCTGGTGGGTTTCGAGCTGGTCGTAGTAGGCTTTCCGGTCCCGTTCGATCGTATAGGCTAGCGCGATCAGGCTCGGCTGGCCGATGTTCTGCGCAAGGGACTTTTCCGCCAGGGCGCGGCCGAGGCGACCATTGCCGTCCTCGAAGGGATGGATGCTTTCGAACCAGAGGTGCCCAAGCGCCGCGCGGGTCAGAGCCGGCAGGGGCGTTGTGCCGTCTGGCGCCGTTCGGTTGAACCAGTCGACGAACACGTCCATCTCGCCTTGGACCTGCGCAGAGGGCGGCGCCTCGAAATGCACCGTCGGTCGGTCGATCCTGCCGGATACGACCTGCATCGCGTCGGCATGCCGCCGATAGGCGCCGATGGTTTCGAGCCCGCGGTCATGTGCCAGGAGCATCCCGTGCCAGCGGCTGAGGGTCTCGTGGGTCAGAGGCGCGCCGCAGGTCGAGTAGACGTCGACCATCATCTCTGCGACGCCCTGTTCCTTGGGCTTCGATGGCGCACCGCCAGAGATCAGACCGAATTGACGGCGGAGGGAGGATTGCACGCTGGCCCTGTCTAGCACCTCGCCTTCGATGGCGCTGGTCCGCATCGCCTCTTCACTCAGCAGTTCGATGCGCAGGCGGTCGCGTTCATCGCCGGTCACATGGCGGACGGCGCCGAGAATCTCGCCGGATGACAACAGAAACTGCCGTTCGAAAGGCTCGATGGCGGCGCTGTCATAGCGGAAATTCGGCCAGTCGGGTTGTGTCCAGTTCCAGCGCATGAGCTATAGAATCCCTTTCTATAACTCACAGTAATGCGGAATAATGATTTATGGAAGCGCGCTCTTTGCATCACGCCCTGCGCTTGAGCCCGGGGCGTTCAGGCGCAGACCCACACACAACGTCGCATTTGTGCGCGTGTCAGGCTGCGGCCGAGATGGGTTCGTAGCGTACTTCAGCCTTGGCGGTGTCCAGCCAGGCGGGCTGCAGGTCGCCGTTGTTCCATTGGTAGAGGTAGCCCACTAGCGTGTCGGTTTTCTTGCAGAGGATGCGCAGGATCGGTTCGCCTGTGAGGCGGGTTTCAGGGGACATGACGCTCTCCTCTACTCGGACCTCTGCACCAGGAAAAAGGAGGCCGCTCGTTCTGAATGGGGTGTTAAAGATTGGTTTCTGCAACTGCAAGGCGAAGACGTGCCTTCAGGGAAAATGTGATCGGTGGAATTCAAGATATCCTTTTAGACAGGTATGTTACGAAGCATCACCCTCATGCGGCACCGCAGCATGAGCGGCGATTTCGGCCAGGATGGCGTCGATTTCGGCCCAGACAGGGGGCTCCAACTGCCCGCGGATCAGAGTCCATTTGCTCAGCACGTCGAGCGGGTCGTAGGCGCGCAGGAGGGTGGTCACGGCGGCTGCATCGACAGCGAGCGAGGTGCGTGCACGCCATTCCGTGATCCGCGTCCGCTGCTCCTCGGCGGGAGGGACGAAGTCGGGTCCGAGCTGCCAGTTCTTCACTGCACGGCGCAGGGCGGCGCGGATGACATGGGCCGGATCGACGCCACAGTCGATCAGGGCGTCCTCCTGCCGTTCCAGCGCGTTCACCCGGATGTCGATCTTGCGCGTCGCCGGAAAGCGTCGCGACCTGGGAAGCGATGCAATGGTCGGTGTTGCAGTGCGTCCGGCCGCCGCTTGACTGGACTGAGACGTGGGCGCAGGCGGCATGCTTGGCGGCGAAACAGCGTGACTGTCCGAGACCACAGGCTCGACGTTTGCAGCTTCTGGCATCGTCTCAGCTCGCAGAACCTCTTCCCTTCCCGGGTCTTCTCCCGCCTCTGGCCGCAGGGATGCAGCATAAGCCGGGTCGGGCCGAGTGATTGTCGGGATCTTCTTCCGCACCTACCTGACCTCACGCGGCCAGGATGTTGTTGAGGATGTCGGTCGCCTCGTCGAGGGCCTCGACCACATGGCGCACATGGGGGCGCATGAGGGGGTTCGGATCGGCCTGCTTTTGCAACGCTACAGCGTGCAGGAGGCCCTTCTCGTCCATTTCCTTATAGACATTCCGGCGCATCATCACAGTCTCGACCACCGGGAACCGTGCGATCGCCGCCTCGATGAGAGCGGCATCGGCGCGCGTGGTCTTGGGGTCAACCATGTTCAGAACGACGTGGTGCCGTGGTAGGCTTTCGGGGTCATCGACGCGGGCGCGGAGCTTTTCGAACCAGTCGGCGGTTTGCGCACCGACATCGAGATCTGAGGTTGAAAGCATGACCGGGGTGACGATGTGATCGGCCAGAACGGCGATCCCGTCCGACCACTCGGCCCCGACGCCCGCTGTGTCGATGAAAATAAAATCTGCCGAGTCCGCCGCATAGGCCTGCTCGATCCGGCGATCCACGGCCCCCACGCTCTCAACGGTTGCCGAGCGCAGGAGCGGTGACCCCAGCCCTGCAGCTTCAGCCCGCTTGTGCCAGGTGCCGAGCACGCCTGTGCTGTCGGTATCGATCAGAAGGACGCGACGCCCGGCGGCAACGGCAGCGCTGATCAGGGCGCGCGAGAGCGTGGTCTTGCCACTCCCCCCCTTCCGGGCCATCGCGGCGATCACTACGAGATTATCGTTCGGCATGGGGGCGGACCTCTCGCAATAATGGTGAAACGCAACAAAGATGGTTCCGCGTCGCTAACCCTCGCGCGCGACGGCGTCAAGCAGAAGACGGGATGCGGGCTGCCTCAGGCGGAATGCGGGGTCCATGGTGCATCGCGCAGGGAGCGAAAAGCACCACGCTCGCGACACCGGACGTTCTCTCGTCCGCGCGATGCGGTCCCCAGATGACGCGCGACATGCGACATCGGCCATAGTGCGCGACGCAGGAAACGTGACGCATACCGCACGGGACGTGGACCATCGGGCACCACGCGCGATGCGGGCAGCACGGGCCATCTGCCACTCGCCAGAAGCCGTGCTGCAGGGCGCGCAAAACGCAGTCCAAAGGACGCGATGCGCGGTGCAGGGAACGCGGGACGCGTTGCATTGAGCGCCTTGCGCGTTGCATTTGCCAAAGGACGTCAAATCGGCCCGTGAGGCCGATTTTCTATATTGAGTACAAGCCCTTGGCGCCTTCTCCGCTTGTGCTGGGAGAAGGCGGGCTTGTACGAAGTTGGCAAGAAATAGGAACGTATACTTCACATGGGCAGCAGTCGCAGACTGACCGATCACGAGCGCCGTCAGATCGTCCGGGAACGGGCGAAAGGCGTCTCGGTCAGTGCGATCAGTGCGACGCTGAAGGTCTCCCCCAAGACCGTCTACAACGTGCTGAGCCGGGGTCGTTCCGCCGTCTCGGCCAACGTCAGCCGCACCCGCGTGCTGACCATGCGCGTCACCGACCGCGACCTGCGCGGCTTCGATGCTGCTCTCGCGCGGCGCGGCATTGCCCACCGGTCAGACGCCATGCGCTGCCTGATGCTGGCCGCCGACGATCTCCTGCGGCCGGATGAGGGCATGACGGATGAGCTAAAAGGGATGAGCGCGGCGTTGAACCGGGTCGGCAACAACGTGAACCAGGTCGCGCGCCGCCTGAACGAGGCAAAACTCAAAGGCGAGCGTCTGCCCTATACCCCCGCCAGCCATGCCGAGATCCGCGACCTTGCGGTGCTCGTCTTCGACATGGCCGACCAGATCCAGGAGATGTTCCGTGCGCGGCGTCGCGATCTGGACCTCGAGGTCACCAAGGCGCTCGCCGGTCTGGCACGGCAGGAAGCGGAGCAGGTGGCCGGACATGGCGCGGAGTGAGGCACGCGGCGTCGGGCCCGCCCTCTTCGATCGCGACTGGAGCCGGGTCTCGGGCAGTTGGCAGGGGCTCGCCAAGAAGGCGCAGATGGTCCGGGCGGCGCGCGGATACTCCCCTGCCATCTTCAAGCCGATCTCGAAGGGCGGGTGCCACACGGGCGCGCAGCTCAAGGCCCAACTGACGTATCTCACCACCAAGTCGAGCCACATCCTCGACAGTCGCGGCACGCATGATGGCAAGAAGATCCTGACCGAGGCCGAGATTGACCGGGTCGTGCGGCGCTTCGAGAACCAGTGGGGCGAGCGGCACAGCCCGAAGCTCGGCCATACCTCGCATCTTCTGATGGCCTTTCCCGTCGGCACCAGCGGCGAAGAAGTGCGCGCAATCACGGAATCCGTCTGCGAGCGGTTCTTTCAAGGTGAGGGGTCGCAATTCGACTATATTGCTGCAATACACCAAGATCGCGCGCATCCACATGCGCATATCGTTCTGAACCGCCGCAGCAAGGATGGCGAAATGTTCTTTCTCGGAAAGGATCACCACTTCAACTACGACGCCTTCCGGCTGGCGATGGTCGAGGCGGCGCAGGTCCACGGGATCCGGCTCGAGGCGACACGGCGTCTTGACCGGGGGGTCACGACCTACCGCGCCGAGATTGATGAGGTCTACAAGGCACGTGACGAAGGCCGACCGCCCGTCGAGCGCCAGCGCACAGGCGCTGATCTCGCCGCGGCCCTGGAGACGGTGGCGCGC
This sequence comes from Albidovulum sediminis, assembly GCF_025380365.1. GTDB lineage: Bacteria > Pseudomonadota > Alphaproteobacteria > Rhodobacterales > Rhodobacteraceae > Albidovulum > Albidovulum sediminis. The sequence goes on along the minus strand of NZ_JAOCQF010000009.1, from coordinate 6,374 downwards.
AATGCGCTGACCTATCGGGGTCTGGCTGCCGAGGCATCCCGGTCGAACTTCGAAGACGTGGCCGAGGCGCTTGAGCGGGCCAGCACCATCCTTGCCAATGGCGGTCAGATCCAATCTGACGGAGCCATCTACATGTCCCAAGACGAAACAGCGTTCGACACGCTGATCACCGAGTTTTCCCAGAACATCCGTCAGATCGAGGCGGCGATTGACCGAGCGCCTGCGGCGGAGCGGCCGGAGATCGAGCGCAAGCTCACCGATGTGCTGGCATCGGTCGCGCATCTCAATCCGCTCGGGGACCGCTCGGCCGCTCTGCTTGATGCGCCCTCCCGCGACGGCGTCTACGCGCGGGCCAACATGCGCGAGGATCAGATGGATCGTCTCGACGACGATGCGGTCAAGGCACGCCTCACCGAGGCGCTGCAGGGCACGGGCATCGATCCCGAAGCCGTGGCCGCCCGCATGCGCGAGGGTGCCGGCAATGCCGCGCTCGAACGGCAATGGCTGGCGCAGGATCTGCGCGCCATCGCCAAGGCAGGCGATCTCGATCTGGAAAAGGGCGAGGACCGCGAGGAAGCACTGGACCGGCTGGAAGCCGTCCATGTCCGTCTGGGCGACACCCTGACCAATGCGCGCATCTTGCGGGCCGTTGATGAGGTGGACGACACCAAGGATGACCCGGTTGCCCTGGCCGAACGGGTGACACTGCCTGAGCGCGAGCGCGCGGCGGGCGAACCTGACATCTTCGCCGCGTCCGAGCGCCGGGATTTCCAAGACCTCGTCGCCCAGTTCCGCCGGACGGATTTCGACCACCCCTTCTCGGACGACCCTTCCGTGCGCCGGGCCGGTGCCGTCGAGGTGGAAGAAGCCCGCGCCGCCTTCAACGCCTTCGCGCAGCGATCGCCCGATCATGCCGAGCTGGCTTCGATGGCCTGGGACAAGATCACCGACAGCCGCAAACCGCAGGAGTTTGCCGTCGATGAAAAGGACCGCAGGCTCCACGCGGGCGATATGGACCTGGCCCTGCGCCATCATTCGGATGAACTTGGGCCCATCACGGAAGACGCGCGCACTGTCGCCCGCTACCGCGCGGAAATGCCGGATGACGCGTTCGGGGCAGCCGTGCAGAACGAGATCAACCAGCTGCGCGCCATGGGCGCCTCACGCGCCTATATCAGCGAGCGGAGCTTCGACATCGAGGACAAGGCCCGGCAGGACTATGCCGAACGGCGCTTCATGGCCGAGACTGCCCCGGAAGTGCTGACCTTCCTGCAGCGGGCCGAGGCCGAGGATGTGAAGCTGCTCTCCGAGACCGACGGGCAACGCCTGATCGCCCAGATCGACCGCAACCTCACGCCGGATGCGGTGACCGCTCTTCGCGCAGGACACGCGGATGTGCTGGAGAAGTTCACCGAGCACCCGTTGCGGCAGCTGGAACTCGCCAAAGCCTATCTGGAAAGCAGCGAGGTGACCGCCCACGGCCCCGCCATGGAGCGGGTGCTGGATGCTCTCGCCGAGGAACAGATCGAGACGCAGCGCGCACGTCACGCAGCAGCGCATGGCGAAAAGGGGATCACCCATGGATAAGGGGAAGATCGCGGGCGGGATCCTCAGCCTTACGCTGGTTGGCCTCGCCATCGGCTATGTCGTGGCGACGGGCTACCTCACCATCCGCTATGGCCTGTCGACGCAAGCCTTTGACGTCACCCTTCTCGCGCGCGAGTACCGCGCCCTCGGCGTCAGCGCGCCGCGGGACTTCCTTTGGGTGAACCTGATACTCGCAGGCTTCGGCATTGCTGCGCTGATGCTGAGCGTCACGCTGCTCGGCGATGCCCTGACCCGCTTCGGCACGACGCATTGGCAGACCAGGGCCGAAATGAAGCGCAACGGCTTCTTCGCCAAACCGGGTGGCGGCTTCCTTCTCGGCAAGCTCGGCCCCCCGAAATCGAAGCGCCCCTTCCTCGTTTCGAAGACCTTCCCGCATGCGCTAATCGTGGCGCCCACGGGCCGGGGCAAGGGCGTGGGTTTCGTGATCCCGAACCTGCTCACCTACAAAGGCTCGGCCGTGGTGCTCGACGTAAAGGGCGAGAACTTCCGCGAGACCTCACGCTTCCGCGCCAGCATGGGCGACAAGGTGTTCCGGTTCGCGCCGACCGACTGGGACCGCCCCACCCACCGCTACAACCCGCTGGCGCGCATCGCGGCGATGACCAATCCCGACCGGCAGCAGATGGAGTTGAAGCTCACCGCCAAGCTCTTCCTGCAGACCGACAACGAAAAGCTGAGCGGGCTACTGGCAGGCGGCATTGATCTGTTCGTGGCGGCCGGTCTTCTGGCCTTCGAACGCGGCGTGCCGACCATCGGCGAGATCTACCGCATCACCGCCTCGGGTGGCGACAAACAGAAGGAATATCTCAAGCGCGCGCAGGAGGTGAAGAACACCTCGGCCAAGCTGATCTTCGAGCGCATGGCCTCGACCAACAACGACACCCTCACCTCCTACCTCTCGCTCTTGATGACGTCCGGTCTCGACACTTGGGACAATCGCGCGATCGACGCGGCCACCGCGACCTCCGACTTCTCCTTCCGGGATATCCGACGCCGCCCCCACGCGATCTATCTCGTGGTCGAATCCGAGATGATCCGCCCCCTAGCTCCGCTGATCCGGCTTTTCTTCTCGGACCTGATCGCGTCGCTGCAGGCGCAAGAACCGGGGAATGACGAGCCTTGGCCGGTGATGATCATGCTCGACGAATTCGACCGCCTCGGGAAAATGCCGATCGTCGCCGAGAGCATAAAGACGCTGCGCTCCTTCGGCGGGAGCCTCGCCATCGTCACCCAGACCATTCCGGCGCTGGACGAGATCTATGGCGAAAACACCCGCCGGTCGCTCCAGGGCGGCGCAGGCGTGAAGCTCTACCTCACCCCGTCCGAGCAGAAGACCATCGAGGAACTGAGCCAAGCCGTCGGCAAAACCACCAAGCGCGTTGTGACCAGGTCGCGCGCGGTCGGACGCAATCCCTTCGAGGGGCGCAGCGTCTCCGAGCGGACAGAGGACACGCCGCTCCTGACGGAGGACCAGGCCCGCCGCATGGACCTGGACGAGGTGATCCTCGTGATCGACGCGCAGATGCCAATCCGAGCAAGGCGGATCAAGTATTTCGAGGACCCGGCGTTGAACATTCTGCATGCGGGTCAGGCGGGGAGTTTCCCATACCCAGATGAGGACGGGCTGCGGCGAGATCGGCAGATGACCGAAACGCGGGAGACGGTGGAGAAACTGAAGCAGGAGTTGCAGGAGGTGCGGGCGGCTGCGGGGGCGCAGGGAACTGCAAAGGTGCCAGCTGAAGGGCCACCCAAGGGGCCACATCATCGAAAACCTGAAATCGTAGGTCGGGCGCGTGGCCGAGCGGCCCGAGCTGGTGCGGGTAGTGCCGGGGGAAGTCAACTGGCGTTCGACCCGGTAGCACTCGGGCTGAAGGAGGCAGATAAGACCAACCTGGCGGCAGCGGTTCAGACGACACGGGCCATCATTGCCGAGCACGCATGACCGGCGCGCAGCCGTCGTTGGAACCTGAGGCTGCGAAGGTCCGGTCTTCGCCCATCTGCTAAAAGCGGAGCTCCTCGAGCCACAGATTCAACACGGGTGAAGCGAGCTAAGAGAACGAGGTACTGTGACTAGAGATGGGTTGCCCCGCCCGCCTGAAACTCTTGCTTGCTACCCTGCAAAATGGTTCAATCTCAGCTGTCAGTAGAGAAAGACTACGATACGACCCGTGGATGCAGAAAGGTGGTCGAGAAACGATGCGGTTGTCAGAATTTCGTATCACGAACTATCGAAACATCACCGATTCTGGGTGGATCAGAGTTAACGATGTAACGGCCATTGTCGGTCAGAACGAGGCGGGGAAAAGCAACCTTTTTGAAGCATTGTATTGTCTGCATTCATATGTTGAGACACAGTACAATCCAGATGAAGACTGGCCGGTCGACGACTGGAAGGGCAAGAAGAATGCCGATGGGAGGCCAGTAGCTCAGGCCGTTTTCGAGTTTGATGAAGGTGACGCCAAGGCGCTTTTTCAATTCGCGGCTGACATTACGAGCGATAATGAAGGAAGTGAATCGGAAGCTCTAACTGTAGCGCCGCCTGATGGAATTCGCCTATTCGCTTGCCGCGGCTATCGACAAAAAACCGGTTTTTGGCTTTGCGACGAGAAGGCTGATCCGATCGCCGCAGAGAGTCTTGGACTATCCAAAGCCAAAGTATCAGAATGGGCGAATGAGATCGCTCCGCGATTCGTGCTCATCCAAGACTATGAGTTTTCTGGCGCACAGGTCGAGCTGAATGATCTTAAAAGTCGCTTAGATGCGGCCGGTGGACAGAGACACAACCTCTCCACGGAAGATCAAACCATACTCATCGTTCTCGATCTTGCGGATATTGACCTCGATGATATTGTTCAGAAAGGTGGAAGCGCAGCGGGGAGAACGCTGCGCCAGTTCGATAGTGTTGCGGCCTCAGCATACCTGACGCAGCAGTTTCAAAAATTGTGGAAGCAAAAGCCTGTCGAGTTCGATATCCGGGTAGATGGTCAGACGCTCAACATCTTTGCCAAAGACAAGGCAATCGGGTTTCCGGTTCGTCTAAATCGGCGCTCGACCGGATTCCGCTGGTACGTCTCTTTCGCTTGGAAATTCACCCATGCCTCAGAGGGCGACTTCGAGAACTGCACGCTTCTACTGGAAGAACCAGGCATACACCTTCACTACAGTGGGCAGCGCGATCTCCTTGGCGTGTTTGAAAACCTCTCCGAAACCAACACGGTGATGTATACTACGCATCTTTCCTCGATGGTCGATCAAGCAAACCCCGAGCGGGTGCGCATCATCGAAACGGACAACGACCACCATCTGCGCGTGACACATGGTGTTGTGAGCAGCCAATCGGCTCCCATGGCGGTCATAGAAAGCGCTCTCGGCTTGACGTCCGATCTTTCGGGAATGCTTGGCAACCGCAAGGTATTGATTGTCGAAGGTGGAACGGACGTTCTGATATTGAGCAAGCTATCAGGTTTGCTGACGAAGGGCGGCAAAGTGGGTTTATCGGATCAAATTTATATGTGGCCAGCGGAGACCTCTACCAAGGTGCCAATGTACGCAGCATTCGCGATTGGGCAACGCTGGGATGCTGGCGCCTTATTAGACACTGACGACGCAGGTCACCAAGCGTACAAGAAGATTAAAGACATGAGCCTGAAAGAATATGCTAAGGAGACAGGCCATGAATTTCGGGTTTTGATGCTTGGTGACGCTGCCGGAGTGAAGAAAACGGATGTCGCGATTGAAGATCTCTTCCCAGACGATTGGTTCCTTGACTGCGTGAACCGATGCTATGGCCTAGCTCTCAAGTTGGATGACCTGCCCGATGATGGTTCCACATTGATCGCTAAACGGGTTGAGATCGCTTTGAAGCAGCGCCAAGGGCGCGAGCTCAAGAAGAAAGATGTTCTTACGGAGATGTTGCGGGACTTCGACAGCTGGACGAAGATCGCTGATCTTCCCAGAGGTACTGCAGCCAATGCAGAGCGCTTGTTCAAGAAGGTCAACGCGGCATTTGGGTTAGAGAACACGTGAGATAAGCCGGATTGAATTTGGGAAAGAAAACTGGTTGGCATTATTCTGATGCAAAGTATGGCATCGGCGATTTGGTTTCCTCTTACGACAATTGGCCAGGGCTTGATCCAAGTTTACATGCCGCTGAAAGAATAGTCAGGTCGTCCCATCCGGATGGGGTCAGAATTCGTTCGAATGCCGTTTACCTTTGGGAAAATGAAGAAGTAGCAAGACGGATTTGGGCAGCCGCTGGCAAAGCGAAGAAGGCTAAGAAATATTTGTACACGGTCGAGTACGGCCAATCTGATATATTGCACAGGGGCGATCTCAATCACTACACAAGCGTCCAAGAAGGAGATTTGTACGCTCAAGTTGCCGCTGCAGAATCCTATTGGGCTGGCAGTCTGTACGGGGAGCAACAGGCTAGAGTTGAGGTTCTGGTTCGAAGCGCAACAGTGATCGCTGCAGAAAGCTACAGCGTACCGCTGCCTGAAACGTGGTCTGACGCAGATTTGCCTTTCTAATAGCCGAGCTAACCCAACTATAAGGACATCGGATCACCAGCGGAGGCGCTGAACAGGTTATGGCGCTCGCTGCTGTGGGCGTTTGCGATGCATAGTTTTGCGAACCTTATGAAGTCAACGTCCGCTCCCCGTCCTCTACCTAGGAGAGAATGCATCATTTGTAACCGGCCGGTTGTTACCGCGGTGATTGGGCCTTGATACGGGCGACGAGTTCTGTGCCGTTGACGAAGTCGTCGA
>NZ_JAOCQF010000008.1 GCF_025380365.1 Albidovulum sediminis | reverse complement strand
CGACTTGGTTCGTTATGTCTTCTTTCGCCGCAGCGGGCGGATGTCGGCAGACTATTTGCTGCAATACCCCCTCAATCAGATGTGCAGACTCGCCGGACTGGTCGATCAAGATGGAAAGCCGACAGTTACCAGCCATCGGTTTCGTCATACTGTGGGCACGCAACTCGCCGAACGAGGTGCCAAGTTGCACACCATCATGAGCGTCTTAGGGCATCAGACGCCGCACATGTCCATGGTCTACGCACGGATCAGCGACGCCGAAGTCCTACGTGACTATCGTAGTGTGCTTGGCCCCGGTGAAATGATCGCTGGTCCCGGTGCCGAAGCAATACGCGCGGGAAAATTATCGTGCTCGGCAATCGACTGGCTGAAATCAAACTTTATCAAGACAGAACTGGAACTTGGCCACTGTCTACGCCTACCCTCTGAGGGGCCATGTGAATGTGACCTCTATCTCAGCTGCGCAAAATTCGTGACCAGCAAAGCTTACGCTGGCAGGCTTCGAGAAAGACGGAAGCTCGAACTGACACTTGCGACAGATGCCAGAGAACGGGGCTGGCAGCGCGAGATCGAACGGCACATCGGTATTGCGGCGCGCATAGAGCGCCTATTGGTGGATCTGGATGAACCGACTGAACCGTGAGTTCCGCAGCGTCTCCGCGATAGACCACAGGAACCTCCCCGCCGTCCGCACCGCCAGCGCTTTGATCCGCGCGGAGCGGACGGCGGGGCCCCTCCTATGGACTATCGCTACCCGACAGGTCGAGAAAAGCCTTGCCTGTCCAGATAACATCTAACCAGGCATGCACCGCGATGAAGTCGTCGACCGTGCCGCCCCATTTCTTCACCGAGGACAGCGCGTGGTGGTAGGGATGTGCCATCGCCGCCCCCTCAGAAATCATGCGTGTAGAGTTCGGAAGAGGTGTACCGCTCGTTGAACTCGAGATGGATGCAGCGGGCCGCGGCGTCGAAGCAGAACTCGCCCCAGGCGCCGTCGTTGTTCTCCCAACCGCCATGGGAGTCGGAGAGAAAGCCGTAGGCGAGTTGCTCGACGACATTCTCCAACGACAGGCTGCGCATCTCGACCTCGGGGTCGTCCCAGGTCAGCGCGGCGTATTCGATCTCGGTTGCGGGGAAATCGACGGCGGTCTCGCCGGACCATGCGCCGATGCTTTCGATCTGGCCGCTGTCCCCGGCACCGTCGAAGGTTACGGTGACATGGGTGATGCCGGCGGCCATGAGGCCATCGAAGAGGCGGTCCTTGTTGCCGGGGCGCAGCGCGTCGATCCGGGCCGCGCGTTCGGCATGCACCGCGAAGATCTGCGCCATGTCGACGGTCGAGGGCGCCATCGGCGGCGCGAGGGTGGGTTCAGTCAGGGTCATCAGATGTCTCCTGTAGGGGGAAGGGATCGAAGCCGGTCCGGGCGATCTCTCTCCTCCGGACAAGCTCCAAATCCCCCCTGCCCATCTCTGCCTCTCAGGCCTCACGCCGCGACCTGCAGCGCCCGGGTGGCGAAGGCGCGCCAGAGCGGATCGACAAGCCGCGCATCGAGAAGATCGGCGCGGTGGCGCGGCCGCTGCGCCAGATCCGGCTCGCCCCAAGCAGCCGCGCGGCCCGCCTGCGCGCGCAGCTGGCTTGCCTCGGTCACCACGCCGCGCGCCTCGGCCGCGCTCGTCACCGGGTGGCACCATGCGACAGCGTGGTCGCTGGCGGCCCCGGCCAGCACAAGGCGCTCGTCGCGGTCGAGGATCGCCAGAAGCTCGGGCGCGGTATCCGGAGCCATCCCCTCGGCATGGTCCATCGCGCCCTGCATGGCCTCGGCCAGCGTCGCGAAACGGGAGAGGACGAGCGGGGCGGCGCGGCCCGACATGAGATCAGCCGGTGCGCGGCGCGACAGGGTCAGGGCGAAGGGGTGACTGGGGTCAGCCTCGCCCGAGGGAAAATGCGGCGGGACGCCACGCACGTAGGCGGTCGGCTGGATCGGCAAGGGCAAGTCGAGCATGGGAGAAACCTCCGACGGCGCAGGAAGCCTCTCTCCCCGCCTCATCCGTCAAAGATCAAACCGCCGCCCTCTTCCTCGAAGGGGCGGCGGTAGCAGGTCGGAAGGACGCGTCAGAGCTTGCCGAGAGCCCGGAGGCTCAGTTCGGTCCCGGCACCCACGATGATGTGGTCGTGCAGCGTCAATCCGAGATACTTGCACCCCTTCTGGATCTCCTTGGTCATGCTGAGATCGGCCTCCGACGGCGTCGGATCGCCCGAAGGATGGTTGTGGATCAGGATCAGGGCGCTGGCGTTCAGCATCAGCGCCCGCTTGATCACCTCGCGCGGATAGACCGGGACATGGTCGACCGTGCCGGTTGAGAGAAGCTCATCGGAGATGATCCGGTTCTTGCGGTCGAGATAGAGGACGTGGAAGCGCTCGACCGGGCCGCGGACAGTCAGCGCGCAATAGTCCATCAGCGCCTGCCAGCTGCCGATGACCGGGTTCTGACTGAGGTAGCGGCCGAGGATGTCACGGGCCTCGAGGACGATGGTTTCTTCCTGGGGGGTCATGGGGTGGGGTCTCGCTGATTGCGCACTCCGAAGCCCCCTGCCCTCTCGGGTCGGGGCCAGTGGCGTGCATGTGGAAAGGGAAAGCGCGACCGCCGCGCGCGAGGGCGGTCGCGTTGTCGGGCCCGGCGTCAGCCGACCCGGTCGAGAAGCTTCTTGGCGCGCCCTTCCATGTCGAGGCGGGCGTCCTGCTGGGTCTTGTCGCGCGCAAGCCGCGTGATGCCCTGCACGAAGTCGAAAATGCTCTCGGGCGGGCGGCCCTCTTCCATCAGCACCTTCTCGATGATCTTGCCCGACTCCGCTTTGGAAAAGCCGCGCTTGCGCAGGAAGTCATCGCGATCCTCGTCCGTCCGCGCCACGATCTGCTGCCGCGCCGCCTTGATGCCGTTCACGAAGCCCTGCGGCGAGGAATTGGCGAACCGCGTCAGCGCCGGGGCGGCCTCATGGGCAAAGCGCGAGGCGGCGTATTTCGAGTGGCGGATGGTGATCTCCTGGAAATCCTCGACGCCCCAGAGGTTGCGGTTCTGGCACACCGCCCGCAGGTAAAAGCTCGCCATGCCGAGGGTCTTTGCCCCTACTTCGGAGTTCCAGCAGTAGAAGCCCCGGAAGTAGAGATCGGGGGAGCCGTCGGGCAACCGACCCGCCTCGATCGGGTTGTGGTCGTCAACCAGGAACAGGAAGACGTCGCGGTCCGAGGCATAGAGCGTGGTTGTGTCCCGGCTGATCTCGACATCGGGGTTGTAGACCCCGGTCGACCAGTCGAGCACGCCCGGCACCTTCCAGCGCGTGTCGCCCGTGCCATTGCCCGCGATGCGCTGCACCGCCTCGACCAGTTCGAAATCGTGGATCCGGCCATAGTCCGGGCCGGTCACCGCGCGCAGTTCGGTGCGACCATCTTCGGTCTCGAAGGTCTTCACCTGCTCGGCCCGGTGGTTGGTCAAGCCATACTGCAGGTTGATGCCCGCCAGCGGCGCGGGCAGCTGCCGCAGGTAGGACGCAGGCGCCCCCACGATGCTGGCAAGCTGGCCGAAGGCCCAGTGCGTCGGCGCGACCGGCTCATGCGCCTTCGGCAGCATCAGGTGCAACCGCTCCGGATTGTCGCGCGCGGCCTCGACGCGGATGTCCGCTGTCTGCACCACCCGGCTGCGGCTGCGCTCGGATCGGCCCTTCACATTGGCCCAGAGATCGTCGAGCGACAGATACCGCTCGTCATCCGGCCGGTTGAACCATTCAGACGATACCCGCCCATTCCGCTCCCCCCGGCTCACATCCACTTTCCAGCCACCAGCCCGCGTCGGTGCGACCGGATCCAGAACTTCCACAACGCCCATCGGCTATCTCCCGCGACGGGCGCCGGGAGCCACTCTCCCAACCCTCAACCCGTCACCGGGAAACCGGCACTCCTCTCACTCTAGAAGGCGGTCAGTCGCTAAGGTCATCATGAATGGCAGCTTCGCCCTCTCGCTCGCCTGCTGGCTGGTCACCTACCCGCTGGCCGGCGGGATCGGCGCCGGTGCCCGGTCTGTGCGTCACGGCGCTCATCGGTGCGGCTGGTCTCGTTGCGGTGCTGCGCCTCTGGCCCGCGAACGATCAGACGATCTTGCGGAACGACCTTCCTGACCTGCCCGCCGATTATCTCCACCTGTCAGAACACGGGCCCCACCACACCCATGCCGTCTTCTTCGACAACCTGCATCGCCGTTGGCCGAAGGCGGCATGAAGCACGGCCGACACAATTGTCAGGCGGCCAGATAGCGGGTGAAGACCTCGGTTGAGCCATCGCGGCCGATCAGCAGGACGTCGTAGGCCTCACGCTGACTTTCAGGTCCCATCCCGGGCGATCCATAGGGCATCCCTGGAACGGCAAGCCCGATCGCATCCGGCCGCTCCTCAAGCAGGCGCCTGATATCGGCCGCAGGGACATGGCCTTCGAGCACATAGCCCTCGATCATCCCTGTGTGGCAGGAGATCATTCTTTGAGGCACACCCACTTCGGCCTTGTAGGTCATCAGGAGCGTGCCGTAGCGCTCCTCGTCCGTCACGGTGAAACCCTCGTCCCGAAGATAGGCGACCCAGGCGTTGCAGCATTCGCAGCCGGTTCCCTTGACGACATGGATCGACGGGCCCGCGCTGCGCACCGGACTGGCCGCGAAAGTCGCGACGGCGAGGCCGGACAGCAGCATCGTGCGGCGGGTCAGAAGGGGTGTGTTGGTCATGTGGCTCTCCGGAAAAACAGGTGTGGCTGTCAGGTCAGAACCCTGCGGATCTTCGGCAGGGCGAAGCGGCGGTCCTCGTGGTAGTCGATGATGCTGGCAAAGCGCCCATCGGCGCGGAACAGGAACACACCGGCGGTGTGGTCCATGGTGTAATCCCCGTCGCGGGGCACCTTTTCGAACCGGGCGCGGAAGCCTGCGACGGCGCGTTCGACCTCGGCCAGCGAGCCGGTCAGGCCGGTGATCCGTGGATCGAAGTTTGCCAGGTAGTCGGCCAGAACTTGCTGTGTATCCCGTTCGGGATCGACGGTGATGAAGACGGTGTTCAACCGGTCGGCGTCGGGCCCGAGCTCATCCAGCCAGCCCGAGATGTCGCTGAGGGTGGTTGGGCAGACATCGGGGCACCAGGTGAAGCCGAAGAAGGCCATGGTCGGGCGGCCGATCCAGTCTGCCGGGCGCACCGGTTCACCGCGATGGTTGGTCAGGGCAAAGCCCATCTCGCCGATGGGCAGTGGCAGAAGCGCGGCGGGCGGCTGCGCGCGGCCGCGGCTTTGCAACCAGCCGAGGCCGAGCGTGAAGGCCAATGCACCGCTCGCGCCTCCCAGACCAAGGATCAGTTGGCGTCGTCGCAATCCGGACCCTCCGCCCGTAGCGACAGAACCTCGACATTGACGACGACTTCCCCGGCATTCTGGAAGGAGAGTGTCACCGGGAAGCTGTCGCCTTCGGCCAGTGTCGTGGTCAGGCCCATCAGCATCCCATGATAGCCGCCGGGCGCCAGCTCGACGGTTTGGCCAGCCGGAACCGGGATCGACATAGCGTGTGGCATTGAGGCGATGCCGTCGGTCACCACGGTTTCGTGCAGCATCGGCATGCCAGCGGCCGGGGTCGCGATGCCGATCAGCGCATCATCTGTGCTGCCGTTGTTGGTGATCTCGACATAGAATACCCCCGGCCGGTCCGCGCCGATGGTGGCGCGGGACCAGGCGTGTTCGATATTCAGATCGCCCAAGGTGAAGGTTTCGCAGGCCAGCACGGGGGCGGCGAATAGGGTGAGGAGGGCCGAGAGGATCAGGGATTTCATGGCGGTCACAATCTGGGTTGAAGGTCGGCAAGGATATCGGTGGCGGGCGTGCCGTAGGTGAACTGACGCAGCCAGTCACCCTCGGGCCCGATGAGGTAGAGCGCCGGGCTGTGCGACATGGTGTAGCCGTCGGGGGCGGCGGCATCACCCTCGCGCGCGTAGAAGATGCGGAAGCTGTCCGCCGCGGCGCGGGTCTGTGCCTCGTCCCCGGCAAGCCCGATGATCGACGGGTGGAACGCCGCAGTGAACTCGGCCAGCCCCAGTCTGCGATCCCGCTCGGGATCGATCGAGATGAACAGAGGCTGCACAAGGGCAGCGTCGTCGCCCAGATCGTCCATCACCTGCGCCACTTCGGAAAGTGTTGTCGGGCAGACGTCCGGGCAGTTGGTGAAGCCGAAGAAGACCAGAAGATGCTGGCCCGCAAACTCGGCAGGGGTGCGCACCCGACCCTCGGCATCCGGCAGCGTGAAGGTCGGTCGGAAAGCGGCTTGCGGGACAGCCTCCGACGCACGGTTTGGCAACAGCACGAGCAGCCCATAGGCCAGCGTGGCCAGTCCCGCCGCCGCCCAGAGGATTTTCTGTAACCTTGTCAACCGCATCCGCATCCCGCCTCACACGTTAGCACTGTCTAGAACCTCCAGCCGCTTGAGGTTCAAGCCCGATTTCGTGTTGTCACCGAAGGGTGAAGGGTCAGCCTATGAGCACGGTCGACAAGAGGTTCACGTTAAGCACGATGATAACGGCGGCGATAAGCCAGCAGAGCCCTGTCAGCCAGCGCGGCGCGACGAGGTCGCCCATCTTGGCGCGGCTGGCGGTGAACATGACCAGCGGCACGATGGCAAAGGGCAACTGGAACGACAGCACGACCTGGCTGAGGATCAGAAGCTCGCCCACACCCTGACTGCCGTAAAGCAGGATCACGAAGACTGCCGGGATGATGGCAAGCCCTCGGGTGATCAGCCGCCGCGCCCAAGGCGCGATGCGCAGGTTGATGAAGCCCTCCATCACGATCTGCCCGGCCATGGTGGCGGTAACCGTGGAATTCAGCCCCGCGCACAAGAGCGCCACCCCGAACAGGACCGGCGCTAGTGATGACCCCAGCAGCGGCTCCAGCAGCAGATGCGCCTTGTCGATCTCGGCCACGTCGGTTTCGCCGACGGTGTAGAAGGCCGCCGCGGCGAGGATCAGGATCGAGGCATTGATCGTCAGGGCAAACATCAGCGCGATGGTGCTGTCCCAAGTCGCCAGCCGCAGGGCCTCGCGCTTGGCGGGCAGGTCCATGCCAAAGGCTCGGGTCTGCACGATGCCCGAATGCAGATAGAGGTTATGCGGCATGACCGTCGCCCCGATGATGCCAAGCGCGAGGTATAGCATCGTCGGGTTGCTGACGATCTCGCTGCTGGGCGCGAACCCGGCGATGACCTCGCCCCAGACCGGGTCGGCCTGAGCGATCAGAACGACGAAACAGGCAGCAATCAGCGCCATCAGCGAAATGATCAGCGCCTCGATCCAGCGAAAGCCCTTGTTCTGCAGCCACAGGATCAGGAACACATCGGCGGCGGTGATGAAGATACCAATCTCCAGAGGAATGCCGAACAACAGGTTCAGGCCGATGGCGGTGCCGATCACCTCGGCCAGGTCGGTGGCTATGATGGCCAGCTCGGCGAAGACCCAGAGGGGCACGGACATCCATTTCGGAAAGGCATCTCGACAGGCCTGCGCCAGATCGCGGCCCGAGGCGACCGCCAGCCGCGCGCAGAGCGATTGCAGGAGGATCGCCATGATGTTCGACAGCAGGGCGACGAACAGCAGCGTGTAGCCAAAGGCCGCCCCGCCGGCGAGCGAGGTCGCCCAGTTACCAGGGTCCATGTAGCCTACGGCCACCAGATAGCCGGGGCCGATGAAGGCGAGGAACCGGCGGAACCGGCTGGTACCGCCGTTGCCGACCGCAATGGTGCGGAAGACCTCGGAAAGTGAGGGCGTCTCGCGCTCTTGTCGCCAGGCTGGGGTGGACATGGTTTAGGGCGCTCCCGGGTTTCGTCACGATCCCAACAAGACGTGGCGCATAAAGTTAGACAGTGCTAACAATCTGCCCCGCGACTTTACTTGTCAATCCATCCTGTGCGACACTAACGGGATGACAGAGTTGGATCCGACCGCCCGCACCGCGCCGCACGACGGCCCCGCAGACCCGCGCACCGAAGCGTTTCAGGGCGTGCGCGAGGCACGGCGGAATGAACTGGCCGAGGATTACGTCGAGCTGATCGCCGAACTAATCCACGAACAGGGCGAGGCGCGCCCTGTAGACATTGCCGCGCGGCTTGGTGTGAAGGTGCCGACGGTCAGCAAGACCCTCGACCGTCTCGCGCGCGACGGGCTGATCACCCGCGCAAAGTATCGGTCGGTCTTTCTGACCGACACGGGCCGCGCGCTGGCCAAGGAATGCCGGCGGCGGCACGAGATCGTACTGCGGTTCCTGATCAGCCTTGGCCTTGACCCCGAGACGGCAGAGCGCGACGCCGAAGGCATCGAGCATCACGTCAGCGAACGAACGCTGGCGCTCTTCGCGGCCTTCGCCAATCGGTCCTGATCGGCCTCAGCTGTTCTCGACTGCAAACCGCACATCTGCGATCAGGCTGTCTGCGCTGAAGTTCTCCAGCCGCCTGCCGTTCAGAAAGAAGGTCGGCGTCTGTCGAATGGCCAAGGCTTCGACGTCGGCTGCGTCCTGGTTGAGGATGCCAGTAATCCCCGGAAAGAGCTTGTCGCTTTCCGCCCTTTCGAGATCGAGCCCCGCGGCCCCGGCGATTTCCCAAGCCACGTCCAGCTGCGGCGAACCATGCACGGCCCAGCCCGGTTGCTGTTCCAGCAGCGCATCCAGCACCGGCTCGAACTTGTCCTGCATCCGCGCAGCCTCGAGGATGCGCACGGCCTCGTCCGATCCTTCGTGGAAGACGGTGTAGCGGAGCACGACGCGGACCTGCGTGGGGAACTGCCGCCGGATCTCTTGCACCACGGGGTGATAGGCGCGGCAGGCCTCGCAGGACGGATCGAAGAACTCGACCAGTGTGACGGGCGCATCGGCAGGGCCAAAGCTGGGAGAATAGTCCCGGACCAGAAGCGCCAGGTCGGCCGTAGGCGCTGCGGCGGTTGCCGCTTCCGCCTCGGCGGCGCGGCGCTGGTTCAGCACGTAGGCGCCACCCGCAAAGGCGGCAAGCCCGAGCGCAGAGGCCCCGATCAGAAGGGTGCGGCGGTTCATGGGTGGTGTCCTTTCGGGAAGATGAGACAGGCAAGGATCGCCGCGAAGGCGACCGCAGAAAGATAGGGGATCGGCAGGCCGAGGATCATCTGCGCCTCACCGGAGCAGGAGGGGCCATTTTCGGTGCAGGGCACGATTGGCGCGGGCAAAAACCCAGCGTAAAGGCCCGAATGCCACGCCGCCAGCGCCAGCCCGGCGAGGGCCAGGGGCAAGCCGTAGGCGCGCGCCACGCCGTCGCCCCGCCAGAGTGACAAGCCAAGGATCGGCACCAAGGGGAACATGGCGATGCGCTGATACCAGCAAAGCGTGCAGGGCATCTGGCCCAGCACCTCACCGATGAAAAGCGCGCCAAGTGTGGCCGCCAGCGCAATCAGGAAGGCCGCAGTCAAGGCAAGGTCGTCGCGCGACAGGGTTTCCGAGTCAGCTTTGGTCAAGAACCGGCTCCTTGCGGCGGCGAACGGGAAGAGATGCGGCGAGGATCAGGACCGCGCCCAGGGTGATCGCGGTATCGGCGACGTTGAACGTGGGCCAGTGCCAGTCACGCCAATAGAAATCGAGAAAATCAGTCACGGCACCCTGTCGCAGCCGGTCGATGATGTTGCCAAGCGCCCCGCCCACGACCAGTGCAAAGCCGGCACGTTCCAGCGCGTGCTGCGCCCGGAATGCCATGACGGCGAAGGCGGTGGTCAGTGCGCCCGTCAGCGCGGCCATCAGAAGGGGCTTACCCGCCATTATCCCGCCCATCATGCCGAAGCTCGCGCCTGTGTTGAACCCGAGGGAGAGGTTGAAACTCGGAAAGACAGGGACCGCCGTCCCTTGCGACAGCAGCGATAGTGCCGCTGCCTTGGTCAACTGGTCTGCCACCACTGCGGCAGCGATCAGGGAAATCAGCATCGCCTTGGTCATTGAACAGTCTTGCCCTTCATGCCGATCCAGCGCGGGACCGATGCGGTGTAGCGGTCATAGTCCGGCCCGATTGCCATGCGCAGGGCGGCCTCTTCGGACCGGACCTGCGTGCTGGCAGACCAGAGGAACAGGAGCGAGGCCATGACTGTAGGGATTGCCGGAACCGCCATGGCAACACCCGCCAGCAGCGCCGCTTGCCCCACAAAGGTCGGGTTGCGGCTGAAGCGGTAAAGCCCGCCCGAGACCAGATCGCCGGTTTCGCCGCCGACCACGCCGACACGCCATGACGATCCCATCGACATCTGCGCGGCAAAGGCGACCATCCCGCCAAGACCTGCGACAAAGACCCCGACCAGACCAAGGAGGAGGGCGCGCCCCTCGGTCCAAAGCGGATCGATCTTGTGCAGGATAGGCACGGCGAGCCAGAGAAGTGGCCCGAAGAAGGCGAGCGCAAAGGCCACGCGGAACCCGATGGCGGCCAGACGGTCGCGCCCTGTGGCGCGGGCGAAGAGCCAGACCGGCCGGCCGGCGGCTTGAGCGGCCAGCGCGCTGCCCCAGAAGAACAGGGCCAGATAGCCGAAGAGAAGGGCCAGCGCGGCCCAGCCGAAACCGGAGATCATGGCCTTACGCCTCCCGTTCCGGATTGAACCGCAGCAGGCGCAGGGCGTTCAGCGTCACCAGCACAGTCGCGCCGGTATCGGCCAGAATTGCGATCCAGAGGCCGGTCAGGCCGAAGACCGAGGTCACCAGGAACACCGCCTTCAGCCCCAAAGCGATAGTGACGTTCTGGCGGATATTGGCCATCGCAGCGCGCGACAGGCGGATCGTTGCGGGAATGTCCGTCACCCGGTCGCGCAGGATCGCCGCATCGGCGGTTTCCAGCGCCACGTCGGTGCCCGATCCCATCGCCACGCCGACACTCGCCTGTTTCAGCGCGGGGGCGTCGTTGATACCGTCGCCGATCATCATTACGCCGCCTTGGGTGCCGATCTCGCGGATGTAGGCGAGCTTGTCCTCGGGCATCATGTCGGCTTCGAACTTCAGCCCGAGGCTTCCGGCGATGGCGGCAGCCGTTCGAGGGTTGTCCCCGGTCAGGATCACCGAGGTCACTCCCATCGCCGTCAACTGGCGCACGGCGTCCTTGGCATCAGCTCGCGGCTCGTCCCGCATGGCAATCAGACCGAGTGGCGTCTTTTCGCGAAACACGGCGACGGCGGTCTTGCCGTCCTCTTCAAAGATGGTGGCCTGCCGAAGACCGATGCCATCGAGCCCGCCGTTTTCTATCGCGTAACGGGGTGAGGACACGTAGGCCACAGCGCCGCCCACGGTTGCAACAACGCCCTTGCCCATCAGTGCCTTGGCATCCTGCGAAGGCAGCGCGGAAACGCCCGCGTCCTTGGCCTTGTTCAGGACCGCAATCGCCAGCGGGTGGCTCGACCCCGTCTCGACGCCCGCGGCAACAGCCAGAAGCTCAGCCTCGGTCGTTGCCCCGAACGGCACCACATCCGTCACCTGTGGGCGGCCATGGGTCAGCGTTCCGGTCTTGTCGAAGGTCACGACATCGACCTTCGCCGCCGCTTCGATCACGGCACCACCCTTCATCAAAAGCCCGCGGCGCGCCCCGGTGGACATGGCCGACGCGATGGAGGCAGGCACCGAGATGACCAGAGCGCAGGGGCACCCGATCAGGAGGAGCGCGAGGCCGCGATAGACCCAGGTATCCCAGGGCTGGCCGAAAGCCAGCGGCGGCACCACCACCACCAGCGCCGCGACAGCAACGATGGCGGGCATATACCAGCGGCTGAAGCGGTCGATGAAGCGTTCGGTCGGGGCGCGCGCCTCCTCGGCTTCCTCAACCAGACGGATGATGCGCGCGATGGTGTTGTCTTCCGCGCCCTTGGTGACCTTCACCCGCAGCGCGGCCTCGGTGTTGATTGCGCCTGCGAAGACCGCATCCCCCGGCCCGCGCGTTTTGGGCACGCTTTCGCCAGTGACCGGGCTTTCGTCCACGCCCGAAGTGCCTTCGGTGATTTCGCCATCCGCCGGAATGCGGTCGCCGGGGCGGACAAGAACGGTCTGGCCGATGGTCAGGCTTGCGGCGGGCACCTCACGCGTGGTGTCGCCTGTAACGAGTTGCGCCGTCTTCGGCACAAGATTGGCCAGCGCCCGGATCCCGTCGCGCGCCTTGCCCGCCGCGACGCCTTCCAGCACCTCGCCCACGGCGAACAGGAATACGACCAGTGCCGCCTCTTCTGCCGCATTGATGAACAGCGCGCCGATGGCGGCAATCGTCATCAAGCTTTCGATGGTAAAGGGCTGCCCCAACCGGAGCGCCGCAAAGGCACGCTGCGCCACCGGGGCCACGCCGATCAGACAGGCCGCGACAAAGGCCCATTTGCCGATCTCGGGCGCAAGATATTCGATGACCCAGGCTGCACCCAGCAGAAGCGCGGTGAAGATGACCAGCTTGCCCTTGGCCGTCTGATACCAGCGCTTGCCCCGGTCGGCGGGGTCGTCATGGACATGGCCGGGGCTGCCGTGACCGCTGTCGTCGCGCTTTGCGGCGGTCGCCTTCGGGCCGTGGTCGTGCTCGGCGTGATCGTGGCCCTCATGTGCCGCATCGTCATGGCCGTGCCCGTCATGGGCGCCGGGCAGCACAAAATCCTTCTTCGCACCGGCAGCGCGCGGCGCAATCTGATAGCCAAGCGCCCGGACGGTCTTCTCGATCTTGTCCCGCCCGGTCTGCGCCTCATCCAGCGTCAGCCGCAGGCGTTCTGTCATGATCCCGACCTCGACGCCGCTCACCCCCGGAAGACGCGCCACCGCATCCTTGATCTTGGTCGCGCAGGACCCGCAGTCCATGCCCGTCACGGTCCAGTCACAGGACGTTTCGCTTGCAGCTTCCGACATCGTCATTCCTCCTGCCGCAGTGCGGGCAGTTGTTTTCATCGAATCAGGAACCTAATGTCTCTAGCAACTATAGCTTCAAGGGGAATCTGATGCTGACCATCGGAAAACTGGGCAAGGCGGCGGGGGTGAAGGTTCCGACGATCCGCTACTACGAGCAGATCGGCCTCTTGCCCGAAGCCGAGCGCAGCGCAGGCAATCAACGGCTGTACGGCCACAAGGCGCAGGAACGGCTGGCCTTCATCCGCCACGCCCGCGATCTGGGTTTCACGCTGGAGGCGATCCGCGACCTGCTCAGCCTGTCCGACAGACCTGACCAATCCTGCGCCGCCGCCGATGCCATCGCCAAGGCGCAACTTGCCGAGGTCGAAAGCCGCCTCGCGCGCCTTACCGCCCTCAAGGCCGAACTGGAACGCATGGTCGTGCAATGTGCGGGCGGGAGCATCGCTGATTGCCCGGTGATCGAGGTATTGAGCGACCATTCCCTTTGCGCAACCGATCACCGCCATCCGGAAAGCGAGGTGCCGTCATGACAGCGCCGGGCACACTCGCCATCTACATCGGTGCCGCTTTGGCCGAGATTGCGGGCTGCTTTGCCGTCTGGGCCTGGATGCGGCAAGGGGCGAGCCCGCTTTGGTTGGTCCCGGGCCTCCTCAGCCTCGCCGTTTTCGCTTGGCTCCTGACCCTGGCCCCCTCCGATTTCGCAGGGCGCGCTTATGCGGCCTACGGTGGCGTGTACATTGCCGCGTCGCTCGTCTGGCTTTGGGCAGTGGAGAAGCAACGCCCGGACACTTGGGACATGACCGGCGTCGCAATCTGCCTCGCCGGTGCCGCCGTCATCCTGTTCGCGCCGAGGGCGTAGGGGGTTCCGTTGTCCAGACTGGCCAAGGGTCGAACGTCACCCCTCTTCGGACCGACTTGTCCTGCGACAATCCGAGGCTCCGGATGGAGAAGCGGAGGCGAGGCTCTCAGCCAGAGGCTCCCATCACACAGTGAGCCGCGGGATACTGCGGCATGAACGAATGCCCGGTCTCGGGCGCGCGAGACCGAGCGTGATGATGGTCGCCTTACGGCCGAGATCGCCCGAACCCGGCGGGTTTCCCCGCCGTGCCCGAGGGGGAGGCCCCGTTCGTCAGAACGGGATCTCGTCGTCGCGGTCGACCAGCTCGGGGTTTTCGCTCTCGGCCGACTTCGGGCGGCTCAGGAAGTCGACCTTCTCGGCGATGATCTCGCAGCCGTAGCGGTCGTTGCCCATGCTGTCGATCCACTTGGTGTAGTGGATGCGGCCGTGGACGAGGACCTTCATCCCCTTTTCGCAATGCTCCGCGACCGTCTTGCCGAGACCATTGAAGCAGGTGATGCGGTGCCATTCGGTGTCCATGACCCGGTAGCCGTTCTCGTCGCGCAGGACGCGACCTTCCGAGAGGCGGGGGCGGGAGGTGGCGAGGCTGAAGTTGGTGATCTTGGTGCCGCCCTGGGTGGTACGGACTTCGGGGGTCTGACCGATGTTGCCGGCGAGGATGACGATGTTCTGCATGGTTAGCTCCTGTGTTTCCTGTCTTCGGGACCGTCCCTTCGACAAGACCCGGAAAAAGCCCGTCGGGTGACGCGTGCACGGTGGACGGCACGGACGCCGGAAACCCCCAGAGGAACGGGGTGGAGCGGGCAGCCCCAAAGGGGCAACACGGCCCGGTCTGACGCGGGGTTGCGCGCAGGCAAGCGAACGGGATTAGGGGATTGTCAGTCGAAGGGATGGCCCAGAAGACAGAGATGCGCGGGGAGCCCATGCCAGAACTCGTCACTCTGCCAATCGGAACAGCCTGCCCCTCAGTTCAGCAGCCCACTGGCGACGATATCGCGACCAACAGCCTTTGCCCCCCTGCCCTTGCCTTGCGGGAGTTGCGGCACCCTGCCGCGACGGGCTATCGATACCGGGACATTCAGAACACGGACCGCATCAATGGCTGATTACGATCTCGAGGCACTGTCGCTCGGCGAGCTGAAGAAAATGCAGAAGGACGTCGCCAAGGCGATTGCCACATTCGAGGATCGGCAGAAGGCGGAAGCCCGCACCAAGGTGGAAGCTTTCGCCCGGGACCTCGGCTACTCCCTGGCCGAACTCGTCGGCACCGAGACGAAATCCTCCCGTGCGCCTGTCGCGGCGAAATACCGGCACCCTGAGAACCCGGCACTCACCTGGTCGGGCCGGGGGCGCAAACCGCAGTGGTTCGTGGACGCGCTGGCTGCTGGGAATTCAAAGGATGATCTAGCCGTATGAAGTTGCCGGCGACTGGATCATTCAGGTTTTGATGGGACGACCTCGGGGAGGTCAAACTCGAACTCCTCGAGTTTCGGCCCCATCACCCGTGTCGGCAGATTGGGGTCAGGTGCTTGGCCCCGGTGATGTCCTTTGACCAGAACGACTTTGCCGCTTCGATAGTGTCGCTCATGCTCGGACACCCAATGACGAACGGGGCCGTTCCGTGCCTCGAGTGTTTGCCTCTCGAATTCGAGGCGAGCGGTTCTTTCCGCCATGTGCGCGGCGGCCTGCGGGCCGATCCGGATCGTCAGATGTGATTTCTGGGCGCCAAGGATCCACGACTTACCGAACTTCCGGGCAGTCTTGGTGTCCTTGGCGGTGAAGGTTTCGGTTTCCGTTGGGATGATCCCGCCAAGATCCGGTGAGACCAGCATTGCAAACAGAGCGTAGGGAATGAACAGGTCATACCCGGTTTCAACCTGGTGCACCGTGCGGCGGCCTTGGATCATTTCCATCGTATCGCCGCTCCGCACGCGGAAATCGACCACGGATCGGCTCAGCTCGACCTCGACGTCGTCATAGTTCAGCTGTCCTGTCGGTGTCCGCTTGACGAGCAGTGCGCAGATCGGATCGACGACACGCGAGTTCTCGCGACGGTGGAACATCGTAATGCGTAGATGGCCCTCGTTGCGGTCGTCCAGAAGGTAGCCGCGTAGTCCCGTGCCCAAAGGCTTTTCGTCGTGCCTGGTCACAGGTGAAGCGCGCTCAAATCGTGCAACGCCCAGTTCGCGATCGTCGAACTCGACCCAAACGACGGGAGCAGGAAGCTTCACTTCACCGAGGATTGCCATGGCAGGCACCCCAGCTTCCTCAGCCTGTTTCGAGACGGCATCGTGAAGCGTGTCAGTGTAGGCGGCTGCCAGGTGATCGAGCAGGAATACCTTAGCCTGCTGTAGCGCATCGAGCGCGTAAACTCGGAACTGCCGCAGGTCGTCGGACGGTGTGAAGTGCCAGATCAAATCGTCTTTGGGAGCCGACTTACCTGCGAGCGACGAACCGTATAATGAAATCAATGATTTATAGAGCATCCTATCGGCCCCCGAACCGTCTTGATCAGCTTCCGATGAACACCTTCGATGATCAAGCGACTTTCATGGAGGCCGCGCCGACCATTTGTCGGCTCCTCCGATCGGTCGACCGGAACGGTTTACCGGCAAAAGGCCCAATTCGGGGCCACTGCCCCGATGCCGAGCCCTCGTTGGGGCCGTGGGCTTCATGCCCACGGATCGACCTCAGCGACCACTTGAACCTCGTCGCCGTCGATTTCATCGGCGGGGACGGCGCCGAAGGTTCCATCCCCTGCCTGGAAGACGACGATCGAGACCATGAGCGTGGCGGCGAGAGAGGCGGCGAAAGCGTGAGCATCTTTGCGGGACATCTGTTTGGCTCCTGTCTGGGAGGCGGGGGACCATCCCCCGCGCGACAGGACCCTGCAGGCCCGAAGACTGGCTGACATCACCGGGTGCGTTCGGCTCGCCCGAATCCACCCGGCGGCACGGGCTTGCCCGTAGTCCGACCCCTTGCGGGTTGATCTCGAAGACAGGATTCGGGGCAAGGAAGGGAATGGCGAGCGGGAGATGGTGCCCCAACGTCAGGAGCCGGCTGTCCCGCTGATGCTTGGAACGCCGCGAGCCTCCCGGGGCAGGCTCTTGGTTGAAGACCTCCATCTTGGGGGATGGAACCTTCGACGCCCCGCGACATCGCGGGACGATAGTGTGATCGGTGAGAGGCCCGCCCGTCGGCAGGCCCCTCACGCCATGTGAGGGCTCAGGCGGCTAGATCCGCGCCCCCTGCCCTATCGCCGTCCTCGGCACCGACGATTTCAAGCCGCGCGTTGCGATAACCTTCCCGCGCGATCCAGAGCTCCGCCGCGGTGACGGACTCCGCCAGATGCAGCAGTTCGGTATTCCCGCCGAAGTCCAGCAGCACGCGCACCTGCCCGGGCTTCGGTTCCTCGGCCACCTCGAAAGTCAGACGGCTGTCCGCCGAATGGCTGCGCATGATGGTCACGAGAATGACCCCGTCCGAGGAGAAGTTGCCCTCATGCAGCGTGAAGGAGGCCGGAGCGGTCCAGGTCGGATAGACCCGAGGCGGTTCCTTCTTCACGAGACGGCCGACGCCGTTCGATCGCTCCCAGGCGGCAAGCTTCTTGCTGAACCGTGCCGGTGGCTTTGGACTGCCGTCGGTGTAGCGGATCAGCGCCCCGAGGGGGGCTGTGTCGATGATGGTCGTTGCAGACATGTTTCCTCATCCCGAATGCGAGCACACGCATTCAACATATTGATATTGCTGTATTTTGTGAGAGATAGGAGCGGGTCACCCCGCCCCCGGATGGCTCAGATCATTCCGCGGCCATCATCGACGCGTCGCCGTCCGGCAGATCGGCCGTCAGGAAAGCCGGGAGATCGATGTCTTCGGGCGCGCTCGCGTCCTCCCCCTGCCCTTCTGCGATCCCCTCGCCGTCGCTTGCCGCCAGATCGGCCCGGCGCAGGACCTCGGGCAACCAGCCGCTGCCTTTGAGGAGCCGCTCGGCCTCGGCGGCCATCTCGCCCTTCTTCAGATGATCGAGAAGCTGCGCGGTCCCTTCACCCTTCGCCTCGCGCACGGCCTCGAGGATCCGGGCCTTGGGAACGCGGTTGAGATAGCCATCGACCGTCGGCTCCCAGCCCGCCTCGACCATGTCGAGATCGACAGCTCGCGCCACGAAATCAGCATGGGCCATGCGGCGGGTCAGGCCGCTGGCGGAGATGCCCGCACCATATGGGTTCACCTTCTCATGGAGCGCATTGATCCCGAAGCTGAGGCAGTGCGCGAGGAGCGCCAGACGGCTGCCCTGGTCGAGCACGGTCAAATAGTCCCAGAGTGCCGCATCATCGCCGAGAGGCAGATCAGCCTCCCAGGCCGCGTGACGCTCATCGACCAGCTTTGCGACGACGCTGTTCTTCAGATCGGGCGCCTGAGCGGACATGTAGACGTGGCGCACGGTGGCCTCGAGACAGCTGCCCGAGGCCGAGGAGGTGCGGAAGGTATCCGTCACCAGCTTCAGAAGCAGGAGCGTCAGCGCCACGTCCGGCGACCGCCCGATGGCCTCGCGCAGCGCGAGGGTCCGGTGGGCAGTCAGTTCCATAACCAGCCGTTCGGGCAACGGCTTCAGCGCGCCGTCATCTTCCTCGTCGGACGCATCCGCACTGATCGGGTGACCGCCCGAGGTGATGACGGTACCCACGGCGGAGGTCGCCGACTGGTTCCAGTTGGAAACACCCAAATCACCCCCCTGCCCCATAGCATCCGCGCCATCACCATCCTGGACCGCGGTCTCCTCGCGCGGCTCGTCCTCAGGCCGGACATAGCCGCGATAGATCGCAAGGCCGCCATCCCGATCCAGTGTGACGAAGACGCCCGCGCGCGCAACCTCGGCCGGGTCGTAGATCAGCGACCTCTGTTCGAACGCTTCCATCGCGATCTCGAGCTGACCGAGCCGCGCATCGATCTCCTCGGGGTATTCGTCCTGGCCGGAGTATTCCTCTTCCAGCCCGCGATACTCTGCGAGGAGCGTCGCGTGGGACGCGCTCTCCTCGTCGGTCATCGGCGCGGGATCACCGGCCAGACGCCGCAGGCCGTGGCTGTAGCCATAGGGCAGGTCGGTCGCCACCTCGATCCACTTCCAGCCCTCCGAGGTCAGCGCCTCGGCTTCCGCCTGAAGCTTCTCCGAGACCAGCCGGTCGAGCAGGGCAGGGTCCTCGAGCCAGCCACCGTCATCGCCCTGAAACAGATCGCGCAGAACGACGCCGCCCGCCGCCTCATAGGCATCGACACCGACGAAGACCGCGCGGCGATCCGAGGCCCGGACCGAGGTCTCGGTCAGCATGCGCCGGATGGCATAGGGCTCCTTGTTCCACGAGTTCTTCACCGCATCCCAGACCTGCACTTGACGCCCGTGGTCAGGGTGCACCGTGAACGCCATCAGCTGTTCGAGCGTCATGCCATCCTCGGCATAGACCTCAAGCAGGGCAGGGGCCACGGACGCGAGTTTCAGGCGCTGCTTAACGATCTGCGGCGTCACGAAGAAGGCCGCGGCGATCGCTTCTTCACTCTGACCCTTCTCGCGCAAGGCCACGAAGGCGCGGAATTGGTCCAGCGGGTGCAGAGCGACGCGCTGCATGTTCTCTGCCAGCGAGTCGTCCTCGGCCAGAATGTCGGACGCAGCATCCCGCACGATGCAGGGGATCGGCGCGGCCTTCGCCAGCCTCTTCTGCTTCACCAAGAGCGACAGTGCCTGGAAGCGTCGACCACCGGCCGGGATCTCGAACGTGTCGGTCTCGACACCATCGGCATCGAGCACGGGCCGGACGTTCAGGCTCTGCAGGAGCCCGCGGCGGGCAATGTCCTCGGCCAGTTCTTCGACCGAGACGCCGGCCTTGATGCGCCGCACGTTGGACTGGCTCAGCACGAGCTTGTTGAAAGGGATGTCCCGCGACGGGGACAGGGTGATGTTCTGGGCTGCTTTCGCCATCAGATCTTCTCCACGACGGGCGTCGGAAGCCACTCTCCCAATCTCACTTCCCGTCACCCCTCAAACCCCCAACCTTTCCCTCTATCTGCTGGTTGCTCATCAGACCGCGCAGAGAGTTCACAGCTGTGAACTTCATCGATTGGGGCGCCGACGGCGTGATGTTCACAGCTGTGAACATCACGCCGCGCTTCGCCGGGACATCAGTGCCATGACCATCGGCCCGCAGGAGAACTCGCCCGCCGCCGCCTTCGATGTCAGCGCACGGAGATAGCCACCGGGCGATCGGATGTCGGCGAAGCGTTCCAGCATGGCGACAACAACGATCGATGCCTGCTCGGGGCCCATGAACCGTTGCGCTTCTTCCCAAGCGGAAGCACTGATCCCCATGGCCGGTCGCACATGGCAAGCCGCGTCGAAAAGCTGATGCCAGTGGCGGATATCGCCCTGGTAGAAAGTTTTGAGCGACGGGCAGCCCGCGATCACCAGATGGAGCGGGATCTTTGGCACGCGTCTTGTGTCTGCTTCTTCCACGTCAGCACTAGGTGCATCCGTTTCAACATCTGGCGCGCCGGCCGCCGCCCCGCCTTTTTCTAAGGCAGGTTCAAGATCTATAGATTCTTTATTTGAATTATGATGGTGGCGCTCAGTATTGGCTCCATTGGTGTTCATTTCTTCTGTTTCAGGACCATCAATGACGTTGCGTGCGTGGTCGAGAAGGGCTTGAAGGTCGGCGCGAAATGCTGAGAGCTCCTCGAGCGTGAGCTTGCGGCGAAGGGCGCGCGCTGTGAGAACAGCCTTGTCGCGAAACTGATCCCAGAGGCCGAGGCCTGGCTGGACCTCTTCTCCGAACTCCGCCAGGGCAGCAAGATCGCGCCGCATGAGGCTCACGATTTCCCGCAGTCTCCGGACACGGTCCTCGGCCTCACGCACAGCCTCTGCGGCCCGTGCAACCTCTTCGGATTGGCAGTAGAGTGGCGAGAGGTCGAAGCCAAAAGCCACACGCTCTTCGCCGTGCTTGCGAACATACCTCTTGCCGTTGGGACTATCGCGGCGCATGAGCAAGCCAGCATCCACCAGACGGGCAATGTGCCTGCGCATCGTGGAGCAGGGCATGCCGTTCAGCCGCTCGCAGATTGCCTTGTTCGACGGGAAGACGACCATCTCGGTATTCCCGCCAAGTGCATCATCCGGAAAGAAGCTGAGAAGCCCCTGCAGAACGGTCAGATCGCGTTCGGAAACCCCAAAGGCCGCCTGCGCCTTGGACAGCTCGCGAAGGAGCTCCCACTTGTTGACGGGCTTGCCCGGAACAGACGCCTCAGGACGCTCGACCACGCGCAGATGGGCATGCGAGATCGGCCGCATAAACGGCGAAATCGGTGTGTACTCCATGATGTCGTTCACGAAGGCATAGAAAAGCTGTTCCGCGAATCACATATGACTTGCGGTTTGCGCGCCGGCCCACTACCTTGAAAGTGCTAAGATCAAAGTTGGGGTCTCGTGGAGCGCAAGCTTTGCGGGACCTTTTCTTTAGCCTGTACCGTGCCTCCTTTTTGTTGCTGCTCTGCCTCTCTTCATGTCTCGCCTTTCCAGCGATCGTGAAGCTCTTCGAGGACGTCCTGCGCGCGGGCATCAAGCCACTCCGCAAAGGCATCATCCACATCCGTCAGGTCCAGGCGAAGCGCCCGGCCAGATCTCTTGATAGCGCCCACGGGCGTGCCATCGATCACAAGGGCAGTGGTCTTCGATCTCGGCTTCTTGCCGAGCGTCGAGCTCACACTCTTTTTTACGTGCCGCGCAACGGCCTCAAAAGCCGCCACCGAAGGATCCACCTGCGGATCCTCATCCGCCTGTTCGTTCGCGGCCGCCTTGGCGCGAACATCAAGAGCAATTCGGGAAAGATCGTCGTTCTCGATCCGGCTGTCGGCAAGCTCCTTGGCCAAAGCTTCCCATCTGGGACGGCCGACGCCGTGCGCCGGTCCGATTGCATGGGCCAGTGCAGTTCCGATCGCCTTGGCAACCGAGATCGACATCGATACCGCCGAACGGGTCACGTTGAGCACTTCGGCAATCTGTGCCTGCGAGCCAAAGCCACTATCGAGCAGTTCCTGAGCGAAGAGGGCACGCTCGATGTAACTCAGGTCACGTCTACCAGTATTCTCTGAAACCTGAGCGCGGAGTGCCGCCGTATCGTCCAGGTTAGCGATGAGGGCGCGAACCTTGCTCACTTTGTCGGAGGCACGAATGGCCTCAAGACGGCGGCGTCCATAGACGAGGAGATACCGATTGGGTTCGGTCGCATGGCGCCGAACAAGGATGGGCACAGTCTGCCCGTTTTGTTCAATCGACGCGCGAAGATCGTGCACATCCTTTGGGTCGAGGCGATCCGAGTATCGCTCGTCTTGGATCTCAGCCGGATCGAGCTCCCAAACATGGTGAGCATCGACAGCATCACGCGCCGACCGCAGGGCCCGATTGCTAGACATCATGCTACCGGGGGCAGGGGGCGTCCCCGCCGCTGCAAGACTATCCAGCATAGACATGCGCTTCTTCTTGCTGTCGGTCATCAGCGCCCCCAAGTCTTCTGAATGAGCTGGGCAATCTCGTCGTTGACCGCATTCAGGCTTTCAATGGCCCGGTCATAGGTCGTCCGGGTGAACGCGCTGCGTTCGACCTCGTAAAGGGTCTGCTTGGTCAAACCGGCATCCGAGATGGCCGTCGACTTGAGCATCGGCGCGTTCAAAACCTTGTCGCCGTACATCGTTCGCAAGAAGGCGACGATACGGTTCTGCGGTGCGTCTGTCGGCTCATACCGGGTCAAGAGATACCGCATCCAGTCATGCGACATGTCAGCCCCACTGTCGGCAATGACGTCCATCAGGTCGGCCGTCATTCTGAGGAACTGGCTCATCGACATCACGTCGAGCATCTCGGGATGGATCGTCACGAGAACGCCTGTCGCGGCCGACAGCGCGGACATGGTCAAGAACCCCAACTGCGGAGGACAGTCGATGACGACGACGTCATACCGCTCATCGACCTGCGCCAGCGCCTCCTTCACACGGAAAAAGAACAAACCCGCGTTGCCGCGAGAAAGCGCCCGTGGCGTCTCGTGCTCGAACTCCATCAGTTCGAGATTCCCCGGAATCAGGTCGAGATTCGGAATGTATGTCTTGCGGATCACCGCGGCGATCGGAACCGGGTCTTCATAACGGATCGCATCGTAGAGCGTGCCGCCGTCCAGCAGGTCAAACTCAGGCTGAACCCCATGCAACGCCGTAAGAGAAGCCTGCGGATCGAGGTCGATTGCCAGGACACGGTAACCCTTGAGGGCCAACCGTTGGGCGAGGTGCGCCGAGGAGGTCGTCTTTCCCGAACCACCCTTGAAGTTCATCACGCCAATGACCTGCAGATGGTCACCAGCGCGACGACCGGGCAGGTAATCTCCAGGCTTTCGAGCCGTTTTCTCCAACAAAATTCGTAAGTTATGGATATCTTCAGCTGAGTAGTGCCGCCGGTTCCCTGATGAAACTTCTGGCGACGGCCCCTTGCCATCAAGATGGAGCTTTCTGAGGTAAGAGTCGTTGACACCCAGCAGAGCAGCAGCTTCCCCAGAGGTGAATTTGCGCATAGACTTGGATGCGTCGGGCGGGAAAAGGCTCTCACGCTGCGAATGCAGTTGCGCCGCCAGCACCTCGGAATGCTGACGGATCACAGCGTTCAGGTCTTCCTGTGTATCGGCTCTGCTCATCTGCCCTCGCGCGCCCGTGGCGTGTTCACGGAATTTGGCGTTTAGTCGCCCTTTTCCGTGACTATTGCCGGAGGACTCAGATTCGTGCAAGCTCTTTCTAAATCTGGTGTCAGCCACTGCGTGACGCACAAGAGTAGCCAGGGCTCGTGGACAGGCTTGCCCATGCAACCAGCATGATATACGTTCCTGACTGTATATCCACTCAGGAGGTCACGATGCAGATCGCAAAATGGGGCAACTCGCTTGCCGTCCGTTTGCCCGCTGAGCTTGTCCGCGAACTTGGCCTCAAGGAAGGCGATCGGATCGACCTGGTCAAGGACGACGGTCAGGTCAGAGTCCGTCGTCTGGCGCGGGCGGATGAGGTGCTGACGGGTCTGCGCCGCTTCCGGGGCAAGCTGCCCGCTGCGGAACGCCTGAGCCGCGAAGACGCGCATGAGCGCTGAATTCGCGGACACGAATGTCGTTCTGTACCTGCTCGACGACGGCCCGAAGGCCGATCGCGCCGAAGTTATCCTGGGGCAGGGGCCCCGGATCAGCGTCCAAGTCCTGAACGAGACGCTGGTCAACTGCCGCCGCAAAGCTGGCCTGAGCTGGGAGGAAGCAGGGACGTTTCTTGAGGGCATTCGCGCCTTGTGCCCCGTCGAAGACCTGACCCTTCAGACCCACGACGTCGGCCGCGCCTTGGCGGAACGCTACGGCTTCTCGATCTACGACGCTATGATCGTGGCCAGCGCTTTGGTTGCGGGCTGCACCACGCTGTGGAGCGAGGACATGCAAGATGGCCTGCTGGTCGAAGGCCAACTTCGCATCATCAACCCCTTTGCGCGAGCGGACAGTTTCTGAGCTTGGCGCTGGCCAAAGCCTTGTAATCCTTCCATGTCATGGAGGATTCGCAAGGTTGTTAGGCTACTCAAGCAGACCCAACCTCTCCGCCCGCTCCAGCAGCATCTTCACCGACGACGGCTGCCAGCTTGTCCGCCCGCGGGGCGTGCGCTCGCGCATCGCTTCCAGTCTGGTGCAGATTGCCTGAAGCGTGATCTCGGGGTCCGCGCCCTTGATGGCGGCGACGATGGCGGGCAGGCGGTCGTCGATTTCGCGGCGGCCGGCGCGGTCCAGTACCGTGGGCGGCAGGAAGCCGTCCCGGACATAGGCGTTGACCGCGCGCAGGAGTCGGCTTTGCGTCCATTGACGCTCGTGGGGCAGGGGGCCGTTGACGATGCGCACCACATCTTCCCAGGCTAAGTCGGGCCGCAGGCGGCGGACCTGGGGCACCCAGTCCTGCGCCGTCTCGTTCAGGCGTTCCATATAGCCGTCCTGCCGGGCCAGCCGCACCTTGCGCAGCGCCGCCGGATCCCGGACGCGCAGACCCGGATTGCCGCCAACCCGGCCTTTGGTTCGTGCGCTGGCCAGGCCGGCTTTGGTGCGTTCGCGGATTAGGGCGCGCTCAAACTCAGCTGCGGCGCCGAGGACCTGGAGGGTGAACTTACCCTGCGGGGAGGACGTGTCGATCGGATCGGTGAGCGATCGGAAGAAGGCGTTCTTGGCCTCCAGCCGTTCGATCACCTCGAGGAGGTGGGAGAGCGACCGCGCCAGACGGTCGATGCGCACCACCACCAGCGTGTCGCCCTTGCCGATCCGCTCCAGCACCCGCGCCAGCACGGGCCGCGCGCGGTTCCCGCCCGAGGCCTGCTCCTCGTGGATCTCGACGCAGCCTGCGGATTTCAGGGCCTGCGACTGGGGCAGGGGGGTCTGATCCTCGGTCGAGACGCGCGCGTAGCCTATCAATGGCATCAAAACAGGCCGTTTGCAGTTTCACATACCACTAATAAACGACCGTTTGAAAACAGATGCAAGGGTGTGCACTGTGGCGCTGCTCGTCAGAAACCCCTTGGTTTCCGCACCGCGACTGCAATCGGAGAGACCACACGGACCATCGCGCGCGCGTGCTATATAGAGAGCAGGACCACCTCGGCAAAAACCCTTGGGTAATTTGCAAAATGCTCGTATTTTGCACATATGACGTCGCAACACCCTTCACAGCATGATGACTTCAATAATCCGTCCGGCGATGCTGAGGAGCTCGACCAGGCACTCGAGGACGACCTGTGGTGTCGCGTTTAGTTCCTGATTTCAATTGAAGCAGTAAGCTGAAACTGAAGCGCTGGAATTTCATCTTAGCGCTTCACCAACGCGTCAAGATTCCTGAGCTTCACAGCCCTGCGGCTTTGGTCAGGTTCACCCTGAACCTGTCGCGCCTGCGCTGGTAGCGCCGGGTCATCTCGGCCGACGCATGTCCTAGGTGCTTTTGAACATAGCGCTCATCAACCTCTGCCGACGAGGCGAGCCCGGCACGCAAGGAATGCCCTGAGAACATTGCCAACCGTTTGGCTTCCGGCAAATCGGATCTGACACCACTCTTAAGAACGGTTGCCTTGATCAGTCTTGCGACGTGCTTGTCGGAAAGGCGCGCCTCGAGGGCGCTTTTGCCGTCCCGCGAGGTGCGCACGAAGACTGGGCCAAAGCCGATCTTGGCAAAGTGTAGCCATTGCTCCAGCGCGTGGACGGGACAGGTCTGGTCGCTTGAGCCGCGCCCGACCTCGACCTCGCGCCACCCGGTCTTGGCGTTAAGCGTGAGCAGCGCGCCTTTGTCGAAGATCTCCAGCCAGCCGCCGGAGTCCGGTGTATCATCCTTGTGTATGTCGAGGTTGACCACCTCCGACCTGCGCAGGCCGCCTGCATAACCCAGAAGCAAGATCGCCCGATCTCGGAGCCCGCGGAGATCGTAGGGCAGGGTGGCCACCATGGCCTGGATATCCTCAGGCAGGATAGCTTCCTTCTGAACCGGCGGGCGCGCATGCTTGCGTTTGATCCCAGCCAGAACAGTGGCGATGTGGCGATCCTTGCGATCAAGAGTGAAGCCGCGCTGCCTATAGTTCCAGGAAAGCCCCGAGAGACGACGCTCGATCGTGGAGACCGAAAGGGCAGGGGTCTTCCCGGTTGGTGCAGCCAGATCAGCCACATAAAGTCCAATCATCTCGGGTGAGGGGGGCAGAGGTTCTGTGCCTTTCAGTCGGCACCAGCGGGTGAAGTGTTTCCAGTCGGCGGCGTAGGCCTTGTTCGTGTTCCCAGCAGTCGAGGCCTCAGCGTAGTCCCGGGCGGTATCGATCAGCCGGTCGAGCGCGCCGGAGCCGGCCACATTGGCGGGCAGGGCGATTGAGGCTCGATCCCGAGAGGTTCTCTCG
Source organism: Albidovulum sediminis (assembly GCF_025380365.1). GTDB lineage: Bacteria > Pseudomonadota > Alphaproteobacteria > Rhodobacterales > Rhodobacteraceae > Albidovulum > Albidovulum sediminis. Next base: position 43,511 of record NZ_JAOCQF010000008.1, on the reverse strand, counting down.
TCGTGTTCGTCACTGTTCAACGAGTCATAGGACGCTGAGCTCGAAATCTCGGACTCCGACCCGCCCAAACCCTCGATTTTGGTGCTGCTATTTGTGAGACTACCCATGTTTTTGAGCATATCAGTTTTACGTCCGATAACGCAAGGTTATCGGACATTATGGCAAAAGATAGAGTGAGGCGTTTTCTGTGCTATTTTCTGGAGAAAAGCGCCGCGATGGTTTAGGCTTCAGTCATGACATTTGCCCGACCGGAACACTCCATCGACACAGACACTCTACCCCGGATGCCCGCCTGGGTCACCTCGGCACGGGTTGAAACCCTTGAAGATGTGGCGTTTTTGTCGGGCGCTGCGTTGAACCACTTGCATGTTGTGCTGGGATGCGCGGAGGTGCCCCAAGCCTTGTTGCGGGAGCGGCTCGCGCTGTGCGCAGCTGAGGCTTGTGTTGCGTTTTCTGGCCGACGGGAGCGGGCAGGGGAACTGCGCGATGCAGCGCACCTTCTGCGTCCCGGCGATCTACCCGGACCGGCAGGTGAAACCTATCTGATCTGGCGGCGCGCGGTGGAGCGGCCGGTGGCGGTCAAGGCTCTGGGCCGAGCCTTGTCGGCCTTCGAGCCGGGCCAGATCGCGACGTGGCTCGATGCGGGGGTGGGGGCGCCGGTCAAACGAGCAGCACTGGTGCTGGAAGCTGTTCTGCGCGAGGCGCCACGTGCTGACGAAGCTGCGCTGATCCTCGCGGATGCTGCACTCGCCCAGGCGCTTGGTTGGGATCATGTCGTGCCGCTGCTGGCGGCTGGCCTGAAACGTGCCGACCTGCGCAAGCAAGGCGACGAATTGAAGCTCGCCTGTCATCGGGCGCTCGTGTCATCGGCGGCCGAGGCCGTGCGTCTCTCCACCAACCTCGCGCGTCGGGCGGCGCATCTGAAGGCGGTCGCACCAAAGCTTCGGGCCAAGGGGGCGGCCGACGCCGTCGAGATATTCCTGAAACAGGACGCGGTCGCTCCCTCAGTCTTGCCTTTGCCGGACCGCGCGGCGCGGCGGCTCTGCGACCGGCTGGTCGATCTCGGCGCTGTGCGCGAACTGACTGGCCGCGACACCTTCCGGCTCTACGGGGTGTAACGATGGCCAAGGATCGCTCCGAGCCTGAATTTGACCGCGAGTTGTCCGACCTGCCGCCGGAGCTGCGCTGGCGCGAATGGATGCGGCGGATCGAGGCGGTACTGTTTGCCTCTGCCTCGCCTGTACCGCGCGAGGATCTGGCGCGCATAGTGGGGCAGGCGACCTCGGTTGATCTGCTGATCGAGGATCTTGCCGCCGATCTAGAAGGGCGGGCGTTCGAGATTGCCATGGTCGCAGGGGGGTGGATGTTCCGGACGCGGTCTGTTTACGCGCCTGCGATCCGCTCCGCAGCGGATGTCGGGGACCAGTTGCTGGACCTGAACGAGTTCGACGTCGCGATTTTGGCGGCCATCGCCTACCATCAGCCAATCACGCGCGATGGGCTGAAGGACATCTTCGGCAAGGAGATCGGTCGGGACCTGATCGGGCGGCTCCATGCACACGGTCTGATTGGAACTGGGCCGCGCGCGCCGCGTCGTGGTGCCCCCTATACCTTCGTGACCACAGACGCGTTCCTCGCGGCCTTCGGGTTGGAGAGCTTGCGGGACCTGCCGGATCCTGAACAGCTGAATGATGCCGGGCTGGCCGCGAGCGCCTGAAACTCACCGGGAATTTTTACAGCGCTTGCCGCTGCTGATCGAGCCGCGCGGCCGCCTGAACGAGATCCGCCAAATTCGGGCCAGCGGTGTTAGAGCAAGGCCCAGCTTTGGGCCGAGGCAGGACGGCATCGCTGAAAGATGTGACCAGTCCGCCCCAAGCTGGCGCAACCTGAGCGACGCGTTTCCAATAAATGATCGCGGAACTTCTTCGCGTTCCGAACGGCGTCGATTGCCCGTCCGTCAATTGCCGAAACAGCTGATAGCGATCCCGATGAGAGAGGCGCGCGATGGACATTGGCCGTCGACTAAATTGAAAGCAGGCTGATCCAAGAAGGTCCGGGAGTGATCGCCCCTCTGCCATTCGATGCCCTGATGCCTGCAGACGAAGCAGATCGTCGATCAGACGCTCAAGACGCCGAACCCCATTGGTGGCAGGACGGGTGCGTTTGCAGAGGGCCGCGCCGCACCAGGCGCAGATCTGATGCGGCACAAGACGCTTCTGGCTGAACGGAGCCAATCCTTGTCCGCAGGATGGGCACCTGTCCCGAAGTCGGCAGCCGTGGCGAAAGCAAGAAACGCGTGTCGCGAGGCGCCAGTCTCGGCGAAAATAGGGCGTTTCGTCTTCCGCCAGACAGGCCGGGCAGAATTGCAGCCAGGTCGCCTGCGTCTTTGGTGCGCAACTCTGCTGAGGCGATGCCCGCAGGGGCAAACGCAGCACGGCCAAAGGGTCGGGAGCATTAGTCAGAGCCGTTATGTCTTCCAGAGGTATGTGGGTATGCTCTTCCAAAAGCTGCAGGATGCGACCGGGCAATGCCCGATCAAGCCGCGCCGACCAGTTCTCACCCGGCGCTTCGAGAAGCGCACCAAAATAGTGCGGAGGTATGCCGTTTGCGTAAGCGAGGCGGTGCAGCCAACTCGACAGAAGTTCACCTGGTGCGGGCATAATGCTCATGGGCCAACGGTTTCCCGCCGCACTTTCATACCGCTCTGCAGGTGTGACGGAGATCCCGGTCGGCCCAAACCTCATGTCATCTCGTGACGCAAAGCCGAATTGCGGCGCCTCGAGAGAGGCACATAGCCAAGGTCCGACAGGGTTGCGCCCGTGATCCGGTCCTCACCGCGCGAGATGGCCGCAACTGCGGCCCGGGTGACGATCTCGACAACCTCGCCGATCAGCCCCTCTGACAGATCGTGGATGATCTTCGCCAAGGGTTCGCGCGACAGATCGGAGGTGTCGGCGAGCGGCAGACTGGCTTCCAGGCTGTCGAGAAGCGTCGCGAACTCCTCGTCATACGCCCATCGTGGAATGGGGATCGTATCGAAACGTGAGCCCATTTCGTCGGTGTCATGCACCGCATCGTAGATCGCGATCTCGCCGACAAGGACGGGTGAGATGTCATGCACCCGTGCGATCCGCCGCAAGAACGAGAAGATGGCCTTCACATCCTGGCGCCGCCCACGCAACGCGCTGTGGAACTCGTCGAAGATCAAAAGGCGCGGCTTCAGGCGCTCGAGAAGATGATCGACCTGATCGCCGGCGCGGGACAGGCTGCGCCAGCCCGCGGCTTGTGGCGCGCGCAATCCGGACAGGATGCTGGCGTAGAAATGCGACAGGCCCGCACCTTCCCGGGTCTGGATCACCCACACCTTTTGCTGGTCGGCGGCACGCAGATGTTCGACGGCGAAGCGTTCGGCGATCATTGTCTTGCCGTTATGGTAGGGACCGGCAAGCAGCAAACCGCGTGGGCGCAGCGATGGCGGTCGCTCAAGCAGCAGTCGCATCGCGTCATGCGCCGCGCCGGCCGCCGGATGGCTGATCCAGCGCGGCGCGCGCACATGGGCGATCCGCACTGCGTCATCGGCCTGCAAGAGTGGCACTATGGCGGGCATGAGGTGGTCCGGCACCTTACCAATCCTCGACAGGGAAGACCCGCCGCGGACGATCCGGGTCGAGCTTTGCCTGGGCCGAGGCGGAAGGCGCAGCGAAGTCGGCATAAGGCTTCTTTGCCTCGGTGGCATGCCGGGCGCGGGTCATCTCCTTCAACCGGCTTTTGGGGGTTTTGGCGGCGGCAACAGTTGCGGCGATTTCGCGTCGGATGGCTGATGCCTCCTGCACAGGGCGCCGCTGGATTTCGCGCCGCCGCTGTCGATCCGTCTGGTGCTGCCAGAGCGTGATCGGCTCGGCCAGTCCGTCCCGTCGCCTGACCGGCCGCCAAGCCTGGGTATCCGGATCCTTGACGTAGACATGGCTGATGTCGCGAGGATCATAGCACAGATCGAGCGGGTTCAGCCGGTCACGACGCGCGACCAGCGGGCCCAGCCAGGGCTCGAAATAGTCGATGGCGAAGAGACTGATGCCCTGAGGTGAAATCTTCCGCGTCTTGCGCGGCAGGAAATTCAGCAGCACATCGACAGGTGCATCGATCGGCTGGTCTTTCGGCTGGAACCGATCTTCCCACTCTTTCGCCGGAACGGTCAGCTTGCGCGCATTCTGACTCAGGTTGTGGTCGATGATCGCGAGCGCGATGCAGCGTTCAAGATCCGCGAAGCTGAGCCGTGCCCGCGCTTCCGAGGCATAGTCGCCCCGATCCGCGATGGAACGCCCCGTCTTGCCCGGCAAAGCCCGCAGCGCCGTGTTCACTTTCCCCAGCAGGCGTTCGACGACTCCGCCCCGATGCACGGTGCCCTTGTTCCGCATGCGTATGGCGATGCCATAGTCCGCGCATCCTCTGCTGAAGGTGCTGCTTTGGAACTCCTTGGCGGAATCGACGACGATCTGCTTCGGGCGACCATGCATTGGCCAGGCATGATCGATGCCGCGTTCTGCCAGCCAGGCAGTCTTGCAGCACATCGCGTGCGCCAGACAAAGCGCGACAGACAGTCGTGACGGCCGCTCGAGGGTCAGGCAGAAGCCGATGATCGCGCTCGTGGCCACATCTGCTGCGATGGTCAGATAGGGGCGACCAACGAAGACGCCGTGGTCATCAATCACCTCGACAAACTGGATGTCTGCCGGCGTGTGATCGATCTGGACAACGTCGAGCGCGTGGTTAGCCCGGATGTAGCCGGGTCGCGGCTTCAGCCGGTTCAGGTGTTTACTATCTGACAGGCGGCGGCGGGCAATTTCTTCCGGTGCGAACAGAATGGGGATCCGCCGGGCGACAGTGACATAGGCGGGTGGAGTGTGCCCTTCCTCTGCGCAGCGGGCGCGGATCTCTTCAACGATCGGTGCAAGGTCTGGCTGCTCAGGGCAAAGCCACATCTCCTGCAGGGTCATCGCGATGATGCTCTCGACAGCGGGGCTGACCCGTGGTTTCCTTGTCTCACTCGTTCGCGGCAGCAGGGACGATACCCTGCGCTCTTCCCGATACCGCGCCAGATAGTTGTAGACTTGGCGTGTCGAAAGCCGCAGCTCGGATGCCGCGCGCATCACGGCCTCACGCACGGGCGCCGCCCCGTCAAGAATCCGGTCCAACTCGCGCGCGATCCGCGTCGCCTTGGCCCAAGCTTCATCCGAGGCATGCGCTCCGCCGGACGTCATCGATATGAAACTTTCGAAACCGGCTGGGCAGTGCGCCAACAGGGCGGCCACTTGCTGAAATACGGAACCAAAATTGAAACCTTAAGCTGAAAAATGATGTGCGATATCGCCGTATCTTCTAGAAATCACGTAATAATCATGTGCTGAAATGGTGAAGAAAATGCGACATGTGGTTTCTGCCCGGTCCAATGGAAGAGGAACCGGATTACCTGCCTCCCGGACCACGGGCCGAACCGCGTGAAGCCGAGGTCCTCGACGATTGGCGGATGGCAGAGGCGGCTCATGCCGCGCGTCTTGCCCGTGTGGCCGGTCGCGTCGGCGCGCTGGACGACCGTTTGAAGCGCGGCCCGGAAGGATGGCGGCACCGGTTGGCCCTGATCGAGGCTGCCGATCTGAGTTGGCTCAACGGCGACCGCATTGGACCCGATAGGCTGGCGCTCTGGATCTCCATGCGCCTGTCAGGGGTACAGGACGATACTGCTGCGCTCGCGCGTGTCGGTTGGGCGGTGCGGCGGCTATCCGGTGGGCCGGGACCGGAGGTAGACCTTTCCGCCTTCCTTGACCGCCGCGACCCCGAGAACCTCGCCGATGCGGCCGAACCGTTTGCGGATCGCGCAGGCGGTTGGCTGGACCTGACGGCGCAAGCCTCCGAGTTGCACCCGATCACCCGTGCTTGCTTGGGCTTTCACCTCTGGAGCCTCGCGGGCCTCGGGCAGCAGGGTGACCGAATGGAGGCAGCCGTCACGGCCGCGCGGATTGCGGCGAGCGAGGGCAAGGGCGCAGTCTTCGCACCTCTGGCCATGGGCGGGGCAGGGGGGCTACGCGTCGGTGGTCCACCCGCTGAACGTCTGGCCCGCTGGCTTGACGGAATGGAGACGGCGTGCCTGACCGCGATGCGGCACCTCGACGATATTGAAGCGTGGTCAGTGCGGGCGGAAGCCGAGATGACCTCACTTTCGGGAAAGACTCCTAGCGCCTTGCGCGCCGTGTTGACCGAATGGCCCCTTGTCTCCGCCGCGATGGCCGAAGCTCTGACCGCTGCCAGCCGCGCCGCCGTCCAGCGCAACCTCGCTTGGATGGAAGCGCGTGGTCTGGTCCGCGAAATGACCGGGCAGGGGCGGTATCGGATGTGGCGGGCTAAGAGCCAATAGGTTGTTCGCTAGATAAGCCGGGGTCCAGCTGACAGTTGATCCGATTAAGGACCTCCAGGGCGTGGCAGTACAGTGACGTGCGAGGGCTCTGTTGCACAAATCGCGTAAGGGATTCATCTTGTGAATCCAGCGTGATAGCTGGAAGGCATGAGCAAACCGAACACACCGACTTACAAGACCCTGAACTGGCCCGCGTACAACAAGGCGCTCAAGCGCCGCGGGTCGCTGACGATCTGGTTCGATCCTGGCATGGCGTGGGCTGCGAAGCCAACCAGCAAGCGTGGGCGACAGCCCGTTTACAGCGACGCTTCCGTCCAGACCTGCCTGACGATGAAGGTCCTTTTCGGCATGGCGCTCAGGCAGACGACTGGGTTCGTCGAAAGTCTCTTGTAGCTTGTAGGACTAGACTGGGATGTGCCTGATTTAAGCACACTGAGCCGTCGCCAAAAGACCCTTGCCGTGAACATCCCGCATCCCGCATCGGGGCGCGCAGGGTCCGCTGCATCTCTTGATCGACAGCACCGGGATCAAGGTCGAAGGGGAAGGTGAGTGGAACGCGCGCAAGCACGGCGGGGCAAAACGCCGAGTCTGGCGCAAGGTCCATCTCGGGATCGACGAACAAACGTTGGAGATCAGGGCGGTCGAGGTCACCAGCAGCGACGTCGGGGATGCCCCCATGCTGCCCGAACTGTTGGCCCAGATCGCCGCCGATCAGGACATTGCCAGTGTCACAGCAGATGGCGCCTACGACACCCGAAAATGCCATGACGCCATCGCCGATCGCGGGGCCGCCGCAATCATCCCGCCCCGCAAGAATGCAAAGCCGTGGAAGACTGTCACGGCAGGCGCGGTCGCGCGCGACGAGGCCCTGAGAGCATCGAAATACCTCGGCCGCGCGCTCTGGCGACGATGGAGCGGATACCACCGCCGAAGCCGCGACGAGACCAAGATGCACTGTGTGAAACTGCTGGGTCAGCGCCTCATGGCGCGGGACTTCGACCGTCAAGTTGCCGAGTTCCAGGTCCGTGTGGCCGTCCTGAACGGCTTCACCGCGCTTGGCATCCCCGTAACCGAAGCCGCAGGATAGGTATGTCCGGGGATGGGGGACGTCCGCTTGTCACCGGATTTGTGCAACAGAGCCCAACGTCATCGCGAAATCTCGCCAGCCATCACGGCCCTCCCATGAACGGCGAGCATCGCGGTGAACCTTGGACAGCCGAACTGCCGTATGACGTTGAGAACGCGAGCCTCATAGGCCGCCTGCCCGATGAGGCGACACAGGTCTGACGCATGAAACTGCCGGTTGCCGCTGGGTGCGGCCTTGATCTGATCGTTCAGCTCACGGTCCCGTGGGTCAGCCGCCTGCTGCGGGGTTGGAGTTTCCGCCGATCGACTTTCCGAACCGGGTGAGGTTCGCCATCGGCGCATGAACCCGAGCAGGTAGCCGGCAGGAACCCTGTCGTTCCCGCGCGCCCGATTGAAGGCAAGAAAGCGGTCCCAGATCACCCGCGTGTCGACGTTCCAGCAGGGCAGAGCTCTCTTCGCGGCCTTGATCAGCTCCGCCCAACACGTCTGAAAGACGTTTGATGCTTCAGAAATAGTGATCTGTCCCGAGAAAATAGTTTTGTTATTTCTTTCTTTAGATAGTGATGTGTCGCCTGTGCCTGACGCAACATCCTGATCGCTGCCTTCAGTATCGAAGGCCGTGAAGCGGAAGAGCCAAGGCGCGAACTTGCCGTTGGGCTTCTCGCGTCTCAGCTCCAGCTCGGACGCCTCGAGTTCAGCCAGCAGCTCGGTCAGGTACTGGCGGGAGATGCCCATCTTCGACGCCAGGTCGGCGAGGGTGAAGGCGGCCGTCCCGCGCGGCAGCCCGTTGTAACCATCTTTCCACGCAATGGCGTCGAGGATGAGTGTTGCCAGCTTGTGGGCGGAAACGGACAGCTCTGTCTGGGTGATCCGTCTCAGGATCAGGCCGGTCGTGGGTTCCATGGTCGGTGTCTCCTGTGAGAGACGACTCCATGCCGAGAGCAAACAACATTTTTGCCAGCAAAACAACTTTGCTGGTTGCGGCGGTTCGGACAGTGCGCTAGAAGATCCTTGTTCACGGGTTCTTCTAGCGCGGCGTCAGGCTTTTCGGTCTGGCGTCGTTTCTCTTTTTGGGTTCGGTGCACCGTCACAGGTGCAAGATGATCGGGTGCGGACCTGCCCCGGGCAGGCCCGGGCAAGTTCAGTAGCGGACCTCTTCGAAACCGTAGTTCCCCTCATGATCCCGCCAGTCCACGAAGACTGATCGGTAACTGACCCAGTTACAGTGCGCGGTGTCGGGCAGCTGTGATGCGGGCGGGACCTGGGCGACACTCGACCGTGTCCATCGATAGTCACCCTGCACACCATAGGATCCGAGGCGCGTGGTGTCGTAGGTGTTGCAGTCGCCTTCACCGTTTTCGCGTTGGCTGAACTGGATGTGAAAGACACGGATGCTGCGGACGAAGTCGAAGGCGTCGCCCGAAATGTCGATGTCGGCCTGCTCGTCTGACTGGACTTCGACCAGAGGGAGAGGAGCTTGCGGCACGCTGACTTGAGGCACCTCTCGGAAGGCGATGTCGTAAAGCCGTTCCATCGGCGAGAGCGGGGCAGGGGCGTTGAACGACGCCCCCATCGGGCAACGCCAGATCTGCAAGGGTGGCTCGATCGGCCAGGGTGTGATTCTGCGGATGAAGACCGCACGCGCATGGGCACAGGGCGCCGATGCCGGCCAGCCGCCCGCGAGACAGAGCAGAATGGCGCAGTCGACCTGGTAGGCTTGCGCCGGCTCGACCGAACCGACGAGGCTCGATACGGTGATGGCCGCGGCGGCTGCCGCGGTCTGGACCTTGTGTTTCATGACGCCGACTCCATCTATAATGGTGCGGCGATACAAAACAACACTAACGATAGCAAGCAGATTTGATCGCTGCCGAACTGCGTTCGCTTCGGTCTTGCTTCGACGGACGGAGACAATGGGTGGAATGGCGTTCACCATTCTTGGAGATGAGGCTCTGATGCCTAGTCACAGCCTTCGGTAGGCAGCGGCGCTCTTGGTTTGGGCCGTGGGGAGGTTCGCCGTCCTGAACCTCGGTCCCCTAGCCGTTTCCCAATAGTGCGCGAAAGCCGTTGAAGGCCTTGCGGAGACGTCTACTGTCGCCGCGATGACAAACCGGGATCACATGCACGCCTTCCTGCGCAGCGCCGCGGCGCTTGTCGCCTTTATCGCCCTGCTCTGGGCGATCCAGGTCGTCAACTGGATCACCGGCTACGGCCTGAACCCGGCGTTCGGACTGATTCCACGGTACCTCGGTGGGTTGGATGGTATCATCGCAATGCCCCTCCTGCATGGAAGTTTCGGGCACCTGATGGCCAATACGCCGCCACTTCTGGTGATGGGTGGACTGCTGGTGGCAACAACCACGCGGGCCTTGCTGCCGGTGAACGCCGTGGTGATCGGCCTCGGGGGAGGCCTCGTCTGGCTGTTCGGCACCTCGGCCATCCATATCGGTGCGTCGGGGCTCGTCTTCGGCTGGTTCGGTTTCCTCGTCGTGCGCGGCCTCGTGGATCGCTCGCTGATCACGCTAGGCGCGGCATTGGTGGTCGGGGTCCTATATGGTTCCATTCTCTGGGGCGTTCTTCCGGGCCAACCCGGCGTGTCTTGGGAAGCGCACCTCTTCGGTGCCATCGCCGGCGCGGCCGCTGCGTTACTGGTCCGAACGCATGTCCGTGCCCCGCGCTTGGGGGACGTGGATCTGGACTAAGCGCCACAACTGACCTGCCCGGCCCAAAGCTGCCTTTGGGCGAGAGCTGATATCGCTGCAATGCGGCCCATCGAAGGAGATATTCGCTGCACAAGCTTAATCTAAACCTAAGCAGATGACTGGATCGCGGGATTTTGCCGACATTCCTGTTTAGCCACGCTGCCGACGAAGCATTTGCTCGCAGTTGCGGCACAAGAGTTGTTTCGAGGCGGCGCGCGTAGAAACGGACGGACCTGCTCGGACACTGGTGGGAAGGCTGGGCGGAGTTCGCCAATGCACGGCTCGCCGGACTCGACATCGACGCATGGATCGATCACTGCAGCCTCAACGCGCAGAGCATCTTACTGAAGCCGCAGGACAAGATCGGCGCGCCCGCGCAGCGGATCGTGCGAGCAGGTGAAAAGGCCGACCGCGCCGAGTTGAACCGCGCCATCGCGCGCGAGAACGGCCCCCGGATCATCGCGGACCCGAGCCTAGCGCTCGACGTGATCGCCCGGCAGTAAGCGGCCTTCACCCGCCGCGACATGGCCGCTTGCGTATACCGTTACGGCGAAGGTCCGGGCCAGTTCAACGCGGTGCTGGGCGCCATGCGCAGGGCACCCGACCCGGTGGCGCAGGGGTAGGATGTGCGCGGCGGCGAGCGCTTCACCACGCGCGACTTGCTCGAGGTCGAACAGCGGCTACACCGCGCGGCGATGACGATGACGTCCGCGACCGCGATACAGCCCTTGCCCGCGCCGAGGCGCAGGATCTGATCCTGTCCGCCGAGCAGGCCGAGGCGCTTGCCCATGTCACCGACGGCTGTAGTCTCGGGATCATCATCGGCCATGCCGGGACGGGGAAGAGCGCTATGCTGGACGCGGCCTGTAAGACCTGGGAGGCGGCGGGGTTACCTCACCGCCATTCCCTCTTCAGCCCTTGGAAGAAAGGCTTGGGTGGCCGCCGAATTTATTGCGCAGGGCCGACAGGAAACGATTGCCCAGTTCATTTTTTTCGCGCGACGAAAAACGGGCAAACAGCGCTGCGGCGAGCACTTGCGCCGAGGTGCGCTGGTCGATGGCCGCTTCAATCGTCCACCGACCTTCACCACTATCAGCGACTTCGGTAGAATACTGATCCAGCGTCGGATTGCTGGCCAGAGCGTCGGCCCCAAGATCCAGCAGCCATGAACTGACTACGCTGCCACGCCGCCAGACTTCTGCGATAGCGGCGAGGTCAAGGTCATAGCGGCAATCTTCTTCCACCACTGCATGACCTGCCGAGGCGAACAGCGCGAAACCTTCGGCCATGGCCTGCATCATACCGTACTCGATCCCATTATGGATCATTTTCACATAGTGGCCGGAGCCGGGCTTGCCACAATGGAGCCATCCAGCCTCACCCGGAGCTTGAGGTCCACCATCGCGGGCAGGTGTTCTTGCGGCCGCATCTATCCCCGGTGCGAGCGTGTCAAGAATAGGCACGATCCGCCCGATTGCCTCATTTGCCCCGCCTAGCATCAGTGAGTATCCACGAGCCAACCCAAAAACACCTCCGCTGGTTCCGCAATCAACCATCAGGATGCCTTTAGCGGCCAGCATCTGGGCGCGCGCAACGCTCTCTTTGAAATGGCTATTGCCTCCATCGATGATGACGTCGCCTGATGTGCAAAGTTGGCCCAGCTCGGTCAACACCTGCTCGGTTACTTCACCGGCGGGAACCATCAGCCAGACTACACGAGGCGCTGCCAAAGCTGCGACCAAAGACCCGATGTCGGCATAGCTGACTGTGCCGACTTCTTTTGCCAACGCCTCCCTCGTCGTCTGGTTTGCACTGTGAACGTGACATTGATGCCCGGCCTTCGACAGCCGCCGGACCATGTTGCCGCCCATTCGTCCGAGACCGATAAATCCCAGTTCCATCGTTAAGTCCTTTCTTGATTTCCAATGCGTATTTGGGCCGGTCCGGCTCAGCTCACCTGTACGCCGCGCCAAAAGGCGACCATGCCCCTTATTTGCGCTGCCGCCGACCTGGGAGATGGGTAATACCAAGCCGCATCAGGGTTGGTCTTTCCGTCCACCTCTAGTGAGTAGTACGATGCAGTTCCCTTCCAGGGGCAAACCGTTTCGCGCGTGCTTTGCGATAGGTACACTGCCCGCACACTTTCGATCGGAAAGTAGTGATTGCCTTCGACAACAACGGTAGCGTCGCTTTCTGCGATGACTTTGCCGTTCCAGATTGCCTTGACCATTTGGCGCCCCCTTTTGTCAGTCTGTCTGATCCATGACCTCGCGGACACGCAGACGGAGTGCCGGAAGGAGTTCTGTCCCGAACCAGGGATTGCGGCGCAGAAACGCGTTGTTGCGCCAGGATGGGTGTGGCAGCGGCAGGATTGCCGGCGCCCAACGGCGCCAGTCCGCAACGGTGGCCGTAACGCCGGCCTTGCGTGCGTCTGCGCCCAGGTGCTAACCATGGGCATAACCCCCGATCAAGATAGTGAGCCTTACCTGATTGAGCGCGTCCAGCGCCCGGCTTCGCCACGTTGCCGCGCAGCGTGGTGGTGGTGGCAGGTCGCTGCCATTCACATCATAGCCGGGAAAGCAAAACGCCATGGGTAGGATACTGATCCGGTCGCGATCATAGAATTCATCGCGCGCAACCCCCAACCACTCACGCAACCGGTCGCCCGAGCGGTCATCGAAGGGGATGCCGGATTCGTGCACGCGCAAGCCCGGCGCTTGCCCAACAATCAGAATTCGTGTGCGTTGCCGCAGCCAGACGACTGGCCGGGGTTCGTGCCTTGTGGCAGTGGCTGCGAAATCTGCTGCGCACAGACGGCAGGGCCGTATTTCCCGTGCTATTGTCGGCTCGCCACCATTCATCCTCTGAACCTTTGTTCCTTCCAGGGATCACCGTAGTTGTGATACCCCAGCTTTTCCCAAAAGCCCTTGTAGTCATAGGGACTGAAATGGAGGCCACGAAGCCACTTGGCGCTTTTCCACAGATATAGGTCCGGCACCACCAGTCGTGCCGGGCCACCATGTTCGACGCTCAGCGGTTTACCGTCGAATTCTGTGGCCACAAAGGCTTTGTCACCTAACATATCGACCAAACGCAGGTTCGCGGTGTAATTGCCGTCCGCACGCGCCTGAACATAAACTGGATCAGATATCGGGCGAACGAGATCGGCCAGTACAGAAACTGCCACCCCGCGCCAGAGCGTGCCCAGTTTGGACCATCTGGTCACGCAGTGCAGATCGGCGCTGAATTCGCGCTGTGGGAGGGCCTGAAAGCCCGCCCAATCCAGTGTGATCGCCTGTTCGACGTCACCGTCGAGGGTTAGTGACCATGTTTCCTTGTCGGCCGTCTTGGGCGTACCCGCCGTCATTACCGGGAATTTCTGAGTTACCACCTGATTGGGCGGAATGCGCGGGCGTCCATCTGGGCGAAGAGTACTCATCGTCAGCTCCCGATTGTCAGTAGACCTCAGTGACCTTCAGCTTGCGGCCGCGGAACTCACAGAATTCACCGGCTCTCTTGCCTTCCAGGGCCTCGTAGATTGGCGCCGCTTGTGAGACACCGATAAATTTCTGCCCCTGACATGAAAACTCTCCTGTCGAGACGCCAATGACCAGATAGCGATCCCCGATCCGCACTGCTGCGCCCGGCGCCACTTCGGTTTTCGGTCCGAAATCAAGCACGTTCAACGCTGAGATTTTGGCTTCCACTTGATGCTCGCGGTCATCGAACGCCTCAGCAAGATCGGCGGCGGTTTCTGCTTGGCCCTGTTCGTCATTTTCAATCGGCTCCGTGCGATCCAGCCGCGCGGCGCTGAGAAATCGCTCATAGGTTTTATGGGCTTGCTCAAGTTCGGCCTCTGTCAGGGCCAGCATCGTGTTGCGCAAGTGGTTCTTGTCGATCATGGGTTTTCCTTTACGATAGTTGGAGTTGTTAAGTTGGTGATTTTGCGGGGCTTCTGATCCCGCTCAAGCGTGGGAAAAAGATTTGGGCGCAGCACTTTCCATCGTTATCCTGTTCACGATCTCGTCCACGATCGTGCGGGTCGCGGCTGTGTTTCTAGAACACACGGGCATTTCACGCGACGTTGCCAGAGTTCAGGCCATGTCGGCACTTAGCGGCACGGGGTTCACCACGTCTGAATCCGAACTGATCCTCCAAACACCGGAGCGCAGACGTATCCTTGTGATCTTGATGATTACCGGTTCCGTTGGTCTGGCCTCGGTGGTTGCCACTGTTGTGGTTGGGGCCTTCGGGATCAAGGAAACGGCCAGCGGGTTGTTGCTTCAGCTTACGGCGATCATCACGGCAATCGCCTTTGTGCGCTACGTGCTCTTTTCCTCTGTCGTCGATGAGTTCATTTGCGGCATGGCACATGCGTGGCTTATCAAACACATGGCGCATGTTCCGTTCACGGTTTTGTACCAGTTGGATGCGGACAGGGTGATTGCCCAACATAGTTTGGCGAAGGCACCTCCTTCGAACAATGTGGAGTGGCCCGGCGACCTGACCCTCATCGGTGTGCGCAGCGCCTTCAATGCCGAGATAAACCCGTGGGACGGAACGCCGTTGCCTGAAGGATCGGCCATGGTCTTGGCGGGGCCAAGGGCGTCCCATCATAAGTTTGCCGCCGCCCATGGATTGACCCCAGATACAGGAGCGCACTGAGGCATGACAGACGTCAAAACATCGCCGGGGTTTCTTCACCTGCACGCACTGAACGGGGGCGGGGAATGGCTCCATATGTGTATCAAGCATCGAGAGACCAGCGCCTATCTCATGGAGGTGGCCATGCTCGACGACCTGGTTGTCGATGCGATGATCGAAGAGGACACACGTTCGCGCGTGCGCGTTCTTGATGACGGGATCATGGTGCTTTTGAAGGCCATGCATATCGGTCAGGACATGGCACGCCCTGAAGACATGGTGTCGATCAGGATCTGGATCGACAAGACGCGCGTCATTACTACACGCGAGGCCGATGTTGACCCGATCCTGGCCCTTCATCAAAAGTTGTCCGCAGGTGCAGGCCCAACCACACCGGGTGAGTTTCTGGCTGATCTTATCGAAGAACACCTCGATGAGGTCGATGACCACATCGAGGAACTGGAAGACGCGGTCAACAGGATCGAAGGGCTTGTGGGCACTCATCAGACCGAGGCTGCCTGCCCCAATATGGCACAAACCCAATCGCGTATCAGCGGCTTCTTGCGCCACCTCGGGCCACAAAAACCTGTGCTGGAACACTTGTCGCGCTGCAAGCACTCCCTTTTGAGCGAAAGAGAGCGCACGCGGATCGATGACGGGCTCGATCAGCTTTTGCGGTATCTTGAAACCCTGCAAAACCTGCGGGACCGCGTTGATATCCTCAACGATCAGGTTGCCCGCATTCAAGACAGGCAACTGACGCGCAGCTCCTTTGTCTTCTCGGTCGTGGCGACGCTGTTCCTTCCGCTTGGGTTTATTGTCAGCGCGTTCGGTGTGAACCTCATGGGGGTTCCCTTCGAAGGGCATGCAAATGGTTTCACCATACTGATGGTGATCTGTTTGGCTCTGGTCGCAGGGATGCTGGTCTTGTTCCGCTGGCGAAAGTGGTTCTGACGGAGGTGGCGGCTGCATTTTCATGCGCCGGTGAAGTTCATCGCGTGATGCTCAACGACCTCGGCAACAACCACATCATACTCCAAAAAGACACCGTTCTTGCCGCGGTCTTTGGCGTATTTGTGCTCGGGGTGGACATCCCATTCCTCGATCGCCTCGAAATCTTCGAAGTAACCGATAAGCACCTTTTCTCCGTCCTCTGCGGTAAAGACCTTGTGGCTCATATACCCCTTTAGCCCCTTCACCACGGTCACCATGCGGGCGTAAAGCTCGTCAAACTCGCCTTGGAAGTCGGGATCAACCCGGTGGCGAAAAACCTCTACATGCATTGCCATTATAGTCTCCTTTTCTGGTTCAAGATTTCATGCGCCCGATGCGGGTCGCCAAGGGGGTTGAACTGAGGCCGTGCAACAGGATGGACAGGCCAACAGTCAGCGAGACACAAGCCAGCAGTTCCTCTTCATTCGGGAAATCGAATTGATCCATCATCAGCAATGTGAAGAGGATCGAGGCCAGACCGCGTGGACCGAACCAACCAAGGAAGAGCTTCTCACGCGCGGGTAGCCCGCTTCTTGTCAGAGAAACGAAGATTGGCAAGACACGGACCAGCGTGAGGAAGACCAACGCAAGAATGATCGTATTTGGCCCTGCGTGCGCCAATCCGTCGGGCAGCAGAAACGCACCGAACACCAGAAACGCCGCCATCGTCAAAAGTTGGCCAGCCCCCTCCATGAACTCGCTGATAAAGTGGATGTCATGACGGTAGGTGTTGCCAAAGACCATGCCCGCAACAAAGGCCGCAATGAACCCGTTTCCGTGGATGGCAACAGCAAACCCGTAAGCTGCGAAGGCGGTCACGAGAAAGACCACCGCCCCCGACGCCTCTTGCATCAAGTCGCGGTTTTGCGCCCAGTCCATCGCCTTGGCCGCCACCCAACCGACGGCAATACCAGCGAGCGGACCGAGCACAATCTCGGTGGCGGCCTCCAGCGCCAAACCATCGGTCTGCGCGCCGCCAACCGACGACGCAAGGACTGCACCCAAAAGAACGAAGGGTAGCACCAGCCCATCGTTCAGCCCGCTTTCCACATTGATTGTCTGGCTGAGGTGGTCTGGCACCTCTGGGTTCGAAACGACAGATTGCCCCAGCGCGGCATCCGTCGGCGTCAATACTGCGGCGGTCAGCAATGCAACGGCAAACCCAGACGTAGGGTTGAGCCAAAGCGCGACAAGTGTCCCAAGCGCGATCGTCAGCGGCAGCCCGATCACCAGCATCCGTGTCGGGATCTGCCAATCCATCACCAGTTTCTTAAAGCGCACATGGCTAGCGTCAGAGAACAGGATAAGGATCAGCGTGATCTCGGCCAGAATTTTTTTACCTTCGTGGATCACATCCGGCGACAAGCTGGCGCTCAATGGCACGGACAATGCAAAGCCAAGCGCTGTGAAGATGATTGGCAGGGTAAGCAAGCTGCGCGAGATTGCTTTGCTGAGCAACGAGTAAATGGCAAAGGCCACAAGCACGAGAAGGACTGCGGGGGTCATGACGTTGTGTATTCCTTCTTGAGCAATGCACTGTGCCGGGCCCGAAGCTTGGCAAGTTTCGGCGCGATATAGGTGCGGCAAAAGGGCCGTTCGGGGTTGGATTTGTAGTAATCGTGAAATCGGCTGTCCGAAGGCTTGAAGCCCCGGTGCATAAGGCTGCGCGTAACAAAATGCACCTCCGCCTCTGCGGCAAGGTCCCGTATATGCGTCGCGCAGGCGTTTTGCTGCTCCGCGGTCATACTGTAGACCGCGCTTCGATACTTGCCACGCATCTTGTGATCGGCCTCGCTGGCATGGGTGCTCAGGTGGACCGCGATCAGGTCTCGCAAGCTCACGCGATCAGGATCAAAGGAGATTTCCACCGCCTCGGACCACGCCTCGTCAGGGCCGTCGGAGCGGATAAAGCCTTGCCGCACCTCTGACACGCCCTCAAGCGGTTGGAAAACTGCCTCGGTGCACCAATGGCACCCGCCTCCAAAGCCGATGGTTACCACAAGATCACTCCGCCACTGGAACCTGACCTTGGGCCAGTTTCAGACGGGTCCAGAGGTTCATGTTGATGACGATGGCCGCGATTTCGGCGATGGCTTTTTCGTCGAAATGTGACGTCAGGCTTTCATGCCGCGCTGCAAAGGCCGCCGGATCATAGGCCGTGAGCGCCTCGCAATAAGCCAGCGCGCAGCGTTCTGCCGGGGTGAACATCGTGCTTTCGCGCCAGCTTGCCAGATGCGCGACCTTTTCAACCGCGATTCCCTGATCATGGGCCGCTTTGGTGTGCAGGATCAGGCAATAGGAACAGGGGTTCATCTGGGCGACGCGTAGGCGCAAAAGCTGGGCCAAACGTCCATCTACCGACAGATCGGCAGTATACCCAACCGAGGCCGCCATTTGCTTAGCGATCCCGTGAAACTCGATCAAATCGGGATCAAAGCGGGTATTCTCGAATGTGACAGGCATTTTCAATCTCCCAGATTGAATTTCTTGCGCCAGTTTGCGCGTGTCCCACCGACCTTGCGCAGGAATGGGCAAGTCAGACGGATTTCATGGGAGCGGGTTTCAATTTCTTCAAAGACCTCGGCCGCAAAACGTGCGCCAAGGCCGCTGCCACGAAAGGATGGATCGACCTCGATATGCGTCAGGATCATCCGGTCGCCTTGCCAGACATAGCTGACGAACGCGTCAGACGGGGCCATGTGCCGGACAAAACGTTGCGCCCGTTCTTCGTGAATAAGGCCGGGGTCGTAAAGACCCGCGCGGGCTAGTTCCTTTTCAAGTTCAGGCAGCTTTGGGTTGCGCAGTTTGCGGCCCTTGATCTGGAAGGTCGGGAACTTATCTGCGCTGCCCGCCAACTTGGTCAGGCGCACGGCCGCGCGCGGGTCCTTATCAACTTCGGCCAATTCATAGGCCAGCCCGCGTTCTTCCAGGGCGGACTGATAGAACCGCGTCTTGTGGCAGCGGACCTCGCCAAACAGGGTGATGTCATGCATTGGCGGCCGCCAGCGGTTTCAAGCCTGCAAGGATCGTCGGGATCAACTCGGCGACGGTCGGGTGAACGGGCAGCGCCTGTTGCATGATCTTGTAGCTGGCACCCGTGGCCATGAAGTTCGAAAAGATCGCGATGATCTCATCGCCCGCGATGCCGAACACTGTGGCACCCAGAATAGCCTCGCTGTCGCCGTCCACGATGATGCGAATCAGGCCGGTTGTCTCGCTTTCTTCCTTGGCGCGGCTGATGTCGGCCATCTTCATGTCGGCGATTAGGATATTGCGCCCTTCGGCAGCAAGTTTTCGCGCCTCGGTGCGGGACAGGCCGACGCGTCCCAGCGGTGGGTCGGTGAACATGGCATAGGTCGTTGGCCGCTGATCGGCGTCCTTCCATTGATAGAGGTCTTTAATCTTATCGAGATCGGCCAGCACGATTTCGTGGTCGTGATAGCTGGTATGGGTAAAGGCACCACGCCGGTTCACATCGCCAAGCGCCCAGAGGTTGGGCACCTTGGTGCGCAGCTTGGCATCGGTCGGAACGTAACCGCGTGAATCGGTCTCCAGCCCGACCGCCGCAAGGTTCAGCTTGTCGGTGTTCGGGGCACGCCCCGTGGCAAACAGGACATGACTTCCCGCGATCTCGGTACCATCCTCGAGCGTCATCAGAACGCCGCGCATGCTGCGCCCGACACCTGCGATCTTGGCGTTCAGGTGCAGCGTCACGCCCTCATCCTGAAAAAACTTCGCGATGATTTCCGAGACATCCTCATCCTCGCGTTCGGCCAAACGGTCGGAACGGTGTACCACCGTGACCTTGCTGCCGAGGCGGCGGAAAATCTGACCCATCTCAAGGCCGATGTAAGAACCTCCCACAATGATGAGGTGATCTGGCAATTCATCGAGCGCCAGAAGTGATGCATTATCGAGCGCATCGATGTTTTCAAGGCCGGGAACTGGCGGGGTAAACGAACGAGTCCCGGTATTCAGAAAGACCTTGTCAGCCGAGAACTTGCTTTCGCCTACAGAGACGATGAACCGGCCGTTTTCATCGAACCCGGCAAGACTGCCCCAACCGTGGATCACCTCGACACCTTTGGTGCGCTTTAACCATGCTGTCAGTCCCCGGCGGGCGGTATCGACACGCTCGCGCATCCGCGCCATTGCGGCGGGAAAATCCACAGTAACCGCGCCCGTGGAGACGCCAAAATCCGCCGCGCGCCGCACCATATGCGCAACGCGCGCCGACTTGCGCAACGTCTTGGTGGGTGTGCAGCCGCTATTGACGCATGTCCCGCCCAGCTTGTCGCCCTCGATCAGGGCAACGGATTGCCCGCGATTGGCCAACCCAACCGCGAGCGAAGGTGCCGCTTGGCCAGAACCGATGATTACGGCGTCAAAATGATTCATGTCTTCGTCCTCTGCCATTCTCACGCTTCGCTGTTTTCGCCTTGGAAAGGCACCCGTTGGAGGCGCTCATCCCCGATAATCTTGGTGACCAGCCAAACGTATTCCTGCCTGGCCGTATCGAAGCCAAGCATCGTAAAACCCTGACCAAAGGGGCATTCCGGGAAGTCAGGGAACCCAAGCCTGAGAACATAGCGTCCGGGGTCGGCGTTGAACTCGCTCTTGCGGACCTTGCGGACACCGTATCGGTAATCCTCGTCCTCGGTCATCTCGCTGCGCGTATCCGGTTCGGCAGTTTTCAGTGACTTGACCAGATCTTGCGGGGCACCATCCCCCTCAAGATCAAGCGCATCGACAAGAAACCCTTTGACGCCCGTATCTGCGATCTCAAGCGCATAGATATTCGAGGCGTCGCCCGAACCCGGCTCGGTCTCAAAGCGGAGTTTCATCCGGACCGTCACTTCCGCCGGATTTACAGCGAGGCCTGCGCTTACATCCACGAGTTTTCCGTTCTGAATGCGGAAGTCATGGGTGAACCCGGCGTCTACGAGTTCCGACAAAGCGGCCACGGCATCAGTTGCATCAATTTTCATGGGTCGTTCCCTTCGGATTTGGGTAAGGTTAGGTGCCGCAAAACGTGACGTGACGGGGCGCGTCGACTGGGGCGGGTAGCGCATAGGTTTCTGCCCCGTCTTGCTCGGTGAACGGATGTGCCAGCACAGCCAAAAGCTTGTGAAACGGCTCAAGATCGCCACCCGCGGCGGCCTTCAGGGCCTCTTCAACCAGATGGTTGCGCGGGATGTAGATCGGGTTGATCCTGTTCATCGCTTCCGCCCGCAACTCCGCGGCAATATCTTCCGCCGCAAGCCGCGTGTGATAGCGGGCCGCCCAAGCGTCAAACGCCGCGGGATCATCGAAACAGGCACGCGCCAGTTGGTCATTGCCACGGACAGACTCCGCCAAAGCGCGGAACAGGTTGGTGAAGTCAACATCTTGCCCTTCACAGGCCGTGAGCAGATCATTTGCCAAGGCCAGATCTTCGGGCAGTTCCTTCAGCAGACCCAATTTGGCCTGCATGCCCCGCAGCCATTCCTGCTGGTAGTGCGCGGGAAAGGCGTTGATCTCATTGGTCAACTGTCGGATCGCGTCATCGCTGTCCTCGGCGTTCACCAGATCAATCAGCGTCTCGGCAAAGCGCGACAGGTTCCACTGCATGATCACCGGCTGGTTGCCATAGGCATAGCGCCCGTGTGCGTCGATCGAACTGAACACAGCTTTGGGGTCATAGCTGTCGATGAAGGCGCAGGGACCGTAGTCGATGGTCTCGCCCGAAATCGTTGTGTTGTCAGTGTTCATCACACCATGGACAAAGCCGATATTGACCCATTTCGCGACCAGCGATGCCTGTGCATCCCGGACGCCCCGGAAGAATTCCAGATATCGATCTTCACGGCCGACGATGTCTGGAAAGTGACGGGCGATGGCATAATCGGCCAGCTTGCGCACCTTGTCGGTCTCGCCGCGCGCTGCATAAAACTGGAATGTTCCAACCCGCAGATGCGAGGCCGCGATGCGCGCCAGCACGGCGCCTTGCTCCAGCCCATTGCGCGCGATCTCTTCGCCCGTCGTGACCGCTGCCAAGGCCCGCGTTGTCGGAACGCCGAGGGCATGCATCGCCTCCCCCATCAGGTATTCGCGCAAGACGGGGCCCAGAACGGCCTTGCCATCGCCACCACGCGAAAACGGAGTGCGGCCTGAGCCCTTGAGGTGCAGATCGCGGCGGCGGCCTTCGGTGTCGACCAACTCGCCCAAGAGGATAGCGCGGCCATCGCCCAGTTGCGCCGAATAACCGCCAAACTGATGGCCTGCATAGGCCATGGCCAAAGGGGATGCCCCTGCAGGCGCCATCGCGCCGGACAGGGCGGCGGCGCCTGCGGCCGATTTCAAGACGGTGGGATCGAGCCCCAGTTCTGCCGCCAAGGCGATGTTCAGAACGACGATCTGCGGATCGGGAACCTTGTCGCCTTGCCAAGGGACAAAGAAGCCCTCCATTTCGTCGGCAAAGCTGTTGTTGAAGGGGAACGAAAGGGCATCAAGCATGGTGGTTTCCTTTGTGCGATGGGCTAAACAAGGGCCAGCGCATGATGGTGTGCGATAGCAAGGCAAGCGGCGAGCAAGCCAAAATCCTTCATCAGGAATTGCCCACGCGAGGACAGGAAAAGACGGCCTGCTTCTTCCTCGAAATACTGAACATAAGGGAACAGGCTGAGTGTGACCAAGAAGGTCAGCACGCCAAGCAAACCGCCCAGAAGGCCAAAACTGGGAAAGAGGATGCCAAGCACCAAAAGCAAAGCGGTGCTCAACTCAACAATCCCCAGAAAGATGCTGAAGCCCGCCGGCGTCATCAGTTTCGGGCCGAACCGCAAGGCCGGGTGCCCCGCGACCAGCGTCTTGACAGCGTCCTGTTCATAGCGGGCAAATTTGGCGATGCCGAAGGCAACGAAGATTGCCGCAAGCGCCAGTGACAAAAGTTTCATTGCTGGCACCCAGTGGGTGATTTCTGCGACCAGTTCCATTTTCGTCCCTCGTTATTGATTGTTTGGCTCCGGCGATCTGGCCGCCGGAGCCAATGGTCAGGCGCGCTTCAACTCGACATCGTCGGCCCCGAGCGCGGCAAGAAATCGCTGCGGATCGAGACGAAAGTCCGCGTGGACAACGTTCCCTTCCGGATCGATCACGGTGAACCACGGCGTGCCGCCAGAACGGTAATCCTCCATGAAGGTCGGGTAGCGTTCACCTGCGGGCGTGGTGTCATGACCAAAGGGCATTTTCAGCCCATACTGCTCCTGATTGATGCGCAGCTTATCGCGGGTGTTTGTCTCGGCACCTTCGAAGACGGTCTGAATGACGGCGAAATCGAACCCTTTGTCCTTCAGTTTGTCATGCAGAAAGCGCAGCGTCGGAAAACCGCGCGAATGACAGCCAGGGCACCAGTGCTGGAAGCAATAAATGATCTTGTAGCCGTCTTTCATATCCGAAAGGCGAAGCGGCTTGTCCATCGGCTTGCCATCCGCATCGATCCAATCGTTGACGCGCAGTTCGGGCGCCGTGTTGCGAAGTTGTCCAAAGTTCATGACTGAAACCTTTCATATATGGCGATTTGGTTCGCCGCTTTCGCCCGCGCCGCCAGCGCACTGACGTCTTCGAGCGGAAAAGCCAGAACCTCCGCGCCGATTTCGGTGACGGCGGGCGAGAGATAGCGAAGCCCCTCAACCTCCGTTTCAAGTCCGGGCCCGACGATCAGGCCCGTCTTCGTTTCGTTCATCCGTAACAAGCCGTTGCGGATCAGGCCGCTTGTCAGCAGATCCACCGCAAGCTGGTGACCCGGACCGGATGTGTTGATTACGACTGAGGTCGTGATTTCTTCGTTCGTCCCCATGCCCGCCCGTTTCAGGCGGATGCGGGTTTTACCCTCGGTTTCGGCATACACCCAAGTGATCTCGCCATGCTCCTCCACGATCTGGCCTGCCGCTCGGAGCCGCGCATAGTCAGCGAGGCTGTCGTGCGTTCCGCGCCTGAATCGCCGCTCCAGTTGCGGCATGACCTTGCGGCGCTCCGAGAGGGAGGGCAGCAGGGTTTCAAGCCCTGTTTCGGCAGCCCAATCCAGAAAGCCTGGTCTGAGTTCGGCCATGCTTGCGCCCTTGGCACGGAACGCGGCGATTTCGGCATCAACTGCGGCGAGAAGCGCCTCGCCATCGCGGTAGGGCCCAGTCAGTTTGGGCGTCACAGGCTCTTTACGCGGGCGCGCCCAGATCAGCGGCTCCGGCTTGGGCCCACGGGTGATCACCCGAAGCCGGATATCCTGCTCGTCCATGACGGACTGCATAAGCCGCAGGACATCCAGCATCGCGGCGTTGCCTCCTAGGCAGGTCACTTCCTGCCCAAGACGCAGGACCTCGGCAATCGTTTGCTCGTTGCCATAAAGCGTCGTGAACGCCGTGGGGCCGCTATCCGCCCCAAATCGTTGAGGCGATGGCCCCCCGGTGGCCACGTCCACCCGGTCCGCCCGGATCACCTCGCCTGTGGCAAGCGTGATCCGAAACCCGTGTTCATCCTTGGCCAGATCGGTGGCCAAAGCCGTCCGCTGCTGCACCCGCACGCCTGCTTCGGCGTGCATGGCCAGAATGCCCTGCCCGATCTCGGCGAGATAGTCGCCAAAGACCGCGCGTGGGGCAAAGACAGCGCCGAAATCGCCTGCATCCAGATGATCCGCCGCGAAGTCCAACCAGCGTGGTTGGTAGGCGGCAATCCTTGAGCGAATATCACCCCAGTTTGCCTCGAACCATTCGACGAAACTCTCACCAAAGGCACCTGACGGCGAATTCAACAGATAGGCATATCGCCAAGGCGCGGCGCTCGGATGATCCGCATATGCCATCCCTTTGCCGAATTGACCCGCGTTGGCCCCAAGAATGGTGAGTTGGTCACCAGACGTAAGCACCAATGTTTCCGCAAGCGCCGCTGCGCTGGCCCCATCGCCAATAATCAGATGGTGATGAGGCCCACGCATGGCTTATTCAGCCGCCGTCGCCGCGCGCTTGGGCAAAACCCAATTGGACCGCGGAAAGTGGCAGGTATAGCCATTCGGGATACGCTCCAAGTAGTCCTGATGCTCTGGCTCAGCTTCCCAGAAATCGCTCGCCGGTTCTACTTCGGTCACGACCTTGCCTGGCCAGATCCCAGATGCGTTCACGTCCGCGATCGTGTCTTCGGCAATCGCTTTTTGTTCGTCATTCACATAGTAAATGGCGGACCGATAACTGCTTCCGCGGTCGTTACCTTGGCGGTCTTTCGTTGTCGGGTCATGGATCTGGAAAAAGAACTCCAGAAGCGCACGATAGCTGGTTTTCGCCGGGTCAAAGAGGATCTCGATGCCTTCGGCATGTGTTCCGTGGTTGCGGTAGGTGGCAAATTTCACGTCACCGCCAGTGTACCCAACGCGGGTGCTTTCGACGCCGGGCAGCTTGCGGATCAGGTCTTGCATCCCCCAGAAGCAGCCTCCGGCCAATACGGCACGTTCAGTCATACGTTTTCCTCCACTTGATCGAGGTATGCGCCATACCCCTCGGCTTCCATTTGGTCTTTCGGCACAAAGCGCAGGCTGGCCGAGTTGATGCAGTAGCGCAGGCCGCCCATTTCGCGCGGACCATCATTGAAGACATGGCCCAAATGGCTGTCGCCGTGTTTCGAGCGGACTTCGACCCGGACCATGCCGTACGAGGCATCACGATGCTCGGTCACGTTATCGATGGGTTTCGAGAAGGCGGGCCAACCGCAACCGGAGTTGAACTTCGCTGAGGATGCGAAAAGCGGCTCGCCGGAAACGATATCGACGTAGATGCCCGGCTCGAAATGCTTGTCATACTCACCCGTAAAGGCGCGCTCGGTCCCGCTCTCTTGCGTGACGTGATACTGTTGGGGTGTCAGCTTGGAGAGCGCATCCTGAGATTTTTCGTAAGTCATTTGTATCTCCTTCTTCTTCCGTTGAGAGGAAGATGGAGACTTTCGACCCGTTTGTGAAATTCCTGTCGGGAATAGTTTTTATAGCTGCGCGCGTGTGCCGCTTACCAATTGAAATTTTTGGATAATCCAAGGATGACTCGGACTTCGCGCGGGTTGGCAGAACCAGAGACAGCAACCATGCTGATGTTGCGTGACAGGGTCAGGCCCTTTACGGCGCGCAGGACGATTCCATCAACAATCGCTGAATGTTCGGGCAAGGAACACACACCCGCACCTTGCGCCACCATCTGCTGCACCCAGTCTTCCCGCTCGGACTGAAAACGCGGCCGCATGACAATGTTCCGATCCATGAAATGCTTGATCAGTTGGGTGCGAAATTCGCAGTGCATCCTGTCGATATAGGGCTGCTCCATCATCTGCTCTGGCGTGATTTCATCTGTCCCGGCGAGCGGGTGATGACTTGCCAAGGCCAAGCGCAACCGCTCTTGGAACAGCGGTTGGATCGTCAGTTTGAAATTCGGTTCCGGCGGATTGGTCAGCAGACACATGTCATACTTGCCCGACAATACCTCCGCCTCCGCTTCGCCGGGGTTCAGAGGATGAAGAAGAAGCTCGACCTCGGGCAATTCCTTCAGAACGAGCGCCCAGAATTTGGCAAAGACCCGCGGCGCAATGGTGCTTGCGACGCCAATATTGATCTTCCGGCTGCGCCCTGCGACCGAGTTTTCCGCAAGCTCGGTGATGTTTTCGAGCGCTGATTGAATGCGCATGAACTCTACGATCAGATCACGGCCCAAGGCCGTCAGGCGCGTGTCCTTGCCGTCGCGATACAGCACCGGACCGCCAAACTCATCTTCCAGACGTTGAATCGCCTTGGTGAGACTGGGCTGAGATATCCCACTCACCCGGGCCGCTTCCGTGAAATTCAGGGATTCGGCGAGATTCAGGAAGTACCTGACCTGATTAAGATCCATTTGCCTGCGTCACTCCACAAGGTAGCCGACTTCCTTATGCCCACAAGTGCCTGAATTGATCAAGTTTTTCAACCTGATAGCGCCCATCTCTTGTGAGTTGTGGGTTTCGGATATGATCGTGAAACGACCGGGCAGGCCTGCAAGCCCGGCCGCGACAGGTTCCGGGCGCGGATGGAACGGTTTGTTCGAAACGCCGTCGATGTCACTGAGCGCCCGGTGCTGGATCTCGCCTCTTGGGCCAAAATGGATCGGTGTGTAGTGAAAATGTGTCGGCGTATCTGGGTTGGACCGCTGGAACTCGTCAATCCTTGCAAACACTTGCGCCATCGCGTCGGGCGTCTCAAGCTCGCCGAGCGAGCGCGCATGAACATGCCCGAAATCAATGCAAGGCCCGACCCCTTTGACCGTCGAGGCCACATCAAGAATCATATCGACAGACCCCATCTGCCCGACCTTGCCAGCGGTTTCGATCATAAGGCTGATGTCAGTCTTGCCCAATTGCGCCATGAATCGCTCAAGGTTTTCGGCAAACCGGCGAGACACATCGGCTTCGGGCGCGCCGTAGAGCGACCCGGGATGCAGCACGATTTCGCGCGCGCCCAGAATGTCGGCTTGCTCATAGGTCCGTAGAAGCGTGTCGACAGAGCGCAGGACCTTGGCCGGATCGGGGCTGGCAAGAACGATGTAGTAAGACCCGTGGATCGATAACTTGATGTCGTCTGCTATTGCCAGCGCGCGGTAGCGACGCCCCTGTTCAGCCGTCATTCGTGGCCCATACGTCATTTGCAATTCGATTGCGTCGAGCCCGACTGAGCGCAGCCACGCGAAAACGGCACCCCGATCCTTGGCTTCCGGACGTTCAGTGAATGCCAAAGGAAAACCGCCAACGCCGAAACGGATATCGGGCGGAATGGCAAGCCTTGTCATGTTTCCAAAGGTGGATTGAATCTAGAATATGCACCCAGTTTCCAAGCCGGTTCAGGGCGATGCGGCGTCAATTGCCAAGCCTCTATGTCGAAGGTCCAATACCGGCCATCGGCACCGTCATGAGCCATGCGCCCTTCCAAGTTGAGCGTGGCGTGACCTGTCAGGTTCAGCTGTGCGCCAGTGTCGAAATCGACGAAGGTAATGCCCGCTCGAGGCTCGAGCGCCAGATTGCCCAATGTCATGAACATCGAATTACCGAAGTAGTCGGGAACGATAAGCTGATTTCCCTTCACGTTTACAAATCCCGGATACCCACCACGATGGCTTGCATCATGATCTCCGTCCGGGTTTTTGCTGGCCACGAAAAACGTGTCGGCCTGCCGGATCAGGTCCGCCAGATTTTCCGGCAGATCAGAGCCCGATGCGGGCGAAACACCCTGATAGCGATTGTCTGCCACAGGCAGTCTTTGCTGGATGTATTTCGGACAATTCGGACAGGTCTGCGCAACATCGATTGTCACCCGCTCAGGCGTAACCTCATTAACCGAACCATTGATGCGAAACCGCCGCGCGCTGGTCAGGTCCATTGCAACAAGGCCTATCGGCGCTCCGGCACTGACCATCGTCCATAGCGCGGACGGAACGGTCATTTCGGTCCGATTCAGGTAAACTGTCTTGTCATCAGCTCGGGCAACAAGCCCTTCTGGACCGTTGGCCAGAAATGACCAGACACGCCCCTCAGCATCACTTACGGCGATATTCAGGGTTGTCGCGATACCCAGCATCCGTTCGCTGTTTGCAGACAGTGTCGTGCTGATGAAACGCCCGTTCCGAAGGGCCAGCACGTCCTCCCCCGTGGCTTTCTGGACAAGGCGTTCACCATCGTGAAAAGGGCCCCCGCTCATCCTCACAGTCCCAATTCAGAAAGACTTGACGTGTCATCAGGACGGCGTCCCAAAGGCCAGTGGAACAGACGCTCGCTTTCCTTGATCGGCAGATCATTGATGCTGGCGTGCCGGTTCGTCATCAGGCCATTCTCGTCAAACTCCCAATTCTCGTTGCCATAGGCGCGGAACCAGTTTCCATCAGCATGGTGGTATTCATACGCGTATCGAACCGCGATGCGGTTATCCGTGAAGGCCCAGAGTTCCTTGACCAGTCGGTAGTCCAATTCCTTGGCCCATTTGTCCGCTAGGAAAGCTACCACCTCATCGCGACCATTCACAAATGTCGCGCGGTTGCGCCATTTGGTGTTTACTGTATAGGCTTTGGATACTGCCTCTGGATTGCGACCGTTCCAGCCATCTTCGGCAAGGCGGACCTTCTGAATTGCTGTCTCACGCGTAAAGGGCGGGAGAGGTTGGCGTTGTTCCATTCATTGATCCTTTCTGGGAATGTTTATGTAAATCTTGGCTGGCGGTCGCTTTCGACACTCATGGCGAGCACGCGGCTGATGTATGTCAGCGACTTGCCCGACTCTTCTTTCCATCCGTCAAAGGCGTTCTGTATGGCGCGCCGCTGTTTCGACGACGCTGGCAGAGTGTCAGCAACCCCTTCGAGTGACAGGCGTTTCAAGACATCAAACGACAAAACATAGGAATCTACACCGGCTTCGCGCAGGAAATACTGGGCGGTCTTGTCGCCCAGTCGATCACCATGCTTGCGCAGATAATCAAGAACGTCGGCGAAATCCTTGTGCTGCCACGCGGCGATGAAAGCGCCAAAGCTGGCATGTCTTTCTGTCTCGTCCAGAATGAACATCGCGTTGCGCTGAACGGATCGGATCCGCGCCCCGTTGCGCACGATGCGCGGATCTTTGAGCAGCATATCGAACCAGTCGTCATCCATTATTGCGCAAACGCTTGGGTCAAACCCTTTGAAAGCTGCTTCGAATCCCGGCCATTTGTCGCGGATCACCTTACGGCTGAAGCCCGCGTTGAAGACGTGTCGTGTCATATCTGCGAGCCATCGATCGTCACTGCGTGCAAGCAGGTCTGTGATGGGTGCCGGGTGTTCAATGCGCGCCTCAACGGCCTCAAGACTGCCGTGTCTCTTCACAGCCATCGACAGAATTTCGCGGAAAGGTCTCATCAAGCCTACTTCAAGAATGTGGTTCCGGGGATGTCGAGAGTGGCCACTTCCGGTGTGCCGGGCGGTCTCCACTAGACTAGGGAAAGGCCTCAGTCTTTTCCAATAGAACGCAGGCATAGTTTCAATAGCTGCCCGTTCGTCGGCAAATCTCCGCAGCTTAGGTTCGGCGCATCGAGTGTGTCCCGTATCCACTGGGTTACAGGACAATCGTTGTCACCCAGTCACGCACAAGGCGCCCATGTTGACTTGCCCTGATATGCGGGCGGTCACCCCAAGGGCCGACATTAGCCTCCGTCGTAAACGGCGGTTCTGTCCCGCGACTTGTAGGTTTAACACGTGACCCATATTGCGCCACCCACGAATAAGCGGCTTTTCTTTGAGCGACGGAGCCAGTTTTCTCACTATCGCGGCATTTTTCGCGTTGTGCGCGCGTGCAGCACGAAAATCCAATCCACAGGTTGGGCCCCAAGCCGCCTTGCGGCAGTGCCGAGAAGAAACGGTTCAACCTCGTCCCAATGTCAGCTCCCGCTGAAATCGCTCGGTCGCTTTGCACCCGCAGCGGATGGCTGGAATCCGCCCATCGCGACGAACTCATCACCTCAACCCCAGTCGCTCAGCCAACCCTTCAAACTCCGGTGCCTCCACGTAGAGCTTCTCGAACTCACGTCGTGCCTGGGCCTTGCGACCCACGCGTTCGTAGAGCTCCGCGCGGTCATGACGGATCTGGTGGAGGAGACGATCGGGGCGGTCCTTGCGGCGGCGGCCAGCGCGGGTCAGCACCTCGATGGCTGCGTCGGGCAGGCCACGGGCGGCGAGCGCTCGAGCCCGGTAGAGCAGAATGCCCGTGTCGATGGGCGTCTCGTTCTGGGTTGCGGCGGTCAAGGCGATCACCCTGTCCAGCAGGTCGTGATCTTGAGGTGTGTCGAGCCCGATCTGGACGAAGGACAAGAGCACCACGGGATCCTCCGGCGCGATGACCAGCAGCCTCTCGAGATGCTGCGCCGCGCCTTCGGCGTCCCCGCTCGCCTCGCACAGTTCCACCAGCGCAAGCCGTGTGCCGCGTTCGGTGGGGGAGATATGCGCATAAATGCCCTTGGCGATCGGCAGATTGCTTTGGGGCGAGAGATCATATTTCGTGAACAGCGCGCCGAGCCCGTCACCCGCCGCAAGCGCGCCTTCCAGATGCACGCGCGCCTGCGCAAATGCCTCCCGCTTCAAGCGGATCATGCCAGCCATCCAGGCGGCGTCGGGCAGTTCGCTTGCGGCTTCCAGCTGTGAGAGTGCTGCATTCTCATCACCGTCGTTCAGCGCACGCAGCCCGTCTATGAAGGCCTTTTCCTCGGGTGGGGTCACGAGCCTTCGGAAAAACCCGAGGGAAAGCTTGTCCCGTGTTGGGGTGGCTGCACGCGCGCCCTTGCGGTCCTGAATGGTGTAGAAGAGGCCCGAGCCCGGGAGGCCGAGTGTGGCGCGGTTCCCCCGGGGGCTGACGGTGTATTTGGCACCACGAGGACCGAACGACAGAGATGCCGTCGATTTCGAGAGGTTCAGCGTCACCCCGGGCGCAGGACGGATACGTTGCCAGAAACGCAGTGACACGGGGCGTAAATCCTTTCAGTAAATTGGCCGAAGACGAACTCTGATTGAACCGCATGGCCGCCGCATAGGCAACCGATGCGTGCGGCCTTGGACGGGATCAAGGCCGAACATGTTCCAACAAAATCATCAACGTATCATCGGCACAGGATCAGGGGCGCCCAGTGCCAGCGGGAGGGGGGCTACTCGACAGCCTCGATGAACCGCCCGTATTCCTCGCTCACTTCCCTCGCTTCCACAAAGGCCCGCGCGCGCTCCTCGTCGAGGCAACGGAAATACTCCTGCACGTCGGCGATATAGGCCTCGAAATCCCCCCGGATCAGGTCCGCATAGGTGCGCATGTCTTCTCGGGACGCGGGCAGGAACGGCCGTTCGGGCGGGATGCAGGCATGGGCCGGACTACTCACCACTAGGACGGTGATCAGCAGCGCCAGTGGGATGTTGCACGCACAGGACATGTGCAGGGCAAAACTCCTTTGCCGCCTTTAAGATCACGATGTTGTCAGCTATCACCGTTATCGGAGCAAGGCAATCTGCGTCAAGTCGTTTTAATTGTCTTGCTATCGTTCATGTTGTATTGTATCGCCCGCGGTGTTGCGACCCCGTGGGACCGATACTGCACCTCAGGCAGAGAAAGGACCGAAAGCGGGAGGCCATGATAGAAGAAGCACCGAATGTGGTTACAGAAGACGGGCTGCGCGGCCTCCTTGCCGAGGGCTATCTCATCGAGGTGGTCTGCAAGGAAGGCGCCGAGAAGCGCCACAACAGCTGGTACGGCGCCTGGGTCATTCGGGCGGTTGCACCGGATGGGCGCGACGACAAGATGCTCGTCACCAGCCGCAGCGTCCTCAAGCTGCGCGATTTCAAGACCATCGTCGGCCTTGTCAGCTTCCTTGCCGACATGGGCTGCACGACCGCCAGCATCCCGCTCATCGAAGGCGCCCGCGAGCGCCATGCAGCACCCGGGCGCACGCCCGAGCCACGAACCGGCCCGGTTCTGGTCAAGGACAACTGACCGCGCTTTTGCGCTCGTCGTTGCATTGGGTACAGGTGTTTGTTCAGCACCCCCGGCCCTTGCCGACGGTTTCATCTTCCAAGTCAGCCCCGATGGCCGACTGATCGACACTGCCGAGACTGCGAGCACCTTGCGCTCGTTCACTGGCGAAGAAGATGCCCAGACTGGGCCCCTTCCAGATCGTCTCTTTCTCTTTGCCGCACCGCAGTCCCATGGGGATGATGCTCCCCTGAGCGATGTGACGGCTGCAGCAGCGGTCGCCCCGCGCGCCGTGCGCGCCTCACCCGAAATCCTCCACGCCATCGAGACCACGGCGCTGCGCTACGGCAGCCATGACGCCCTGCGTCGGGCGGGCCTGTCGGTCACCGATTGGGCGCTGTTCTACCGCGCCAATATCGAGGTCGAGAGCGCGTACAATCCCGGCGCGCGCAGCCCCGTCGGCGCCATCGGACTCGGCCAGCTGATGCCTGATACCGCGCGCGATCTCGGCGTCGATCCCCATGACATCGCCCAGAACCTCGACGGCTCGGCCCGTTACCTTCTGATGATGCTCGAGCAGTTCGGCGATCCCGCGCTGGCGCTCGCGGCCTACAATGCCGGCCCCCATGCGGTCACCCGCCATGGCGGCATTCCCCCCTTTCGAGAAACCCAAGGCCATGTGGCCCGTGTGACAGCCGTGTTCCAGCGGTTGAGAGGAGACCTTTCGTGACGTCCAAAACTTCAATTATTGCGCTCGGCGCGATGGCCCTCATCGTGCTGGCCGGCCCAGCTCTGGCCCAAAGCATTGACCTGTCACCTGTGCAGACCCTGCTGCAGGGCATCGTCGATGCGATCACCGGTCCCTTGGGCATCGTGATCGGCACGCTCGCGCTGATCGGCGTGTTCCTCTCCTGGCTCTTCGGCATCCTCGATTTCCGTCAGGCGCTCTGGGTCGTGGTCGCGATCGCGGGCATCGCCGCGGCGCCCACCATCGTCGCCGCCATCTGGACGACCTGAGCAAGACCCATGTCGGAGCAGTCCCGCGTGTTCATCGGCCTTCTCAGGCCGCCCAAGCTGATGGGCCTGCCGATCATGTACGCAATGGTCTGGCTCTTCGGCTCGACGCTCCTGTTCCTCTGGGTGCAGAGCTGGGTGGTGGCCGTCTTCGCGGGGCTGGCTTGGCCGGCGCTTTGGAAAGCCGCGGACTGGGATCCGAACTTCCTCGACGTCCTGGTGATCACCTTGCAGGAAACCCCACCCACGGCGAACCGCAAGCTCCACGGAGGCGACAGCTATGCCCCGTGATGGATTTGTCGATGACGTGGCGGAGGGTCTCGATCCTCTCACCGCGCTGCCCGCATGGGTCAAGGGTGAGAAGCGGCTGTCGTCGATGCTGCCTTACGTCAGCCTCGTGACCGACCGGACGATCCGGACCCGCGGCAACGAATTGATGCAGTGTATCCGCCTCGAAGGGGTGAACAGCACCACGAGCGAAGACGCCCATCTCGACCGGATCGGCGGGCTTCTCGCCGGGATCGTCGCGCAGGTAGGGACCGAGTTCTCCTTCTACCTGCACAAGGTCTCGAAAGCGGTCGACGTGTCTCTGCCGCCCATCCCGGGCGAGGGCTTCGCTGCCGCCATCGATCAGCGCTGGCGCGCGCATCTGGGTCGGGCAGGCCTGCGCGACAAGACCCTGACCCTGACCGTGCTGAAGCGCCCAGAGACCGGCAGCCGCTTGCCCTTCGGTCTGGGCGCGTCCCGCGCACGGCATGCCGCGGACACGACCCGGCGCTTGCGCAAGCTCGACGAGGTGGTGGGGTTTCTCCTGTCGTCCTTCGATGAGCTGAAGCCTCGCCTCTTGGCCGCCAGCAGCGGCGAGCTTCTGGGCTTCCTCGGCTCCCTGAACACGGGCGAAGAGCACCCACTCTTCCCGCGATCACGCCTGGGCGTCATCGCCGAGGATGTCGCCAATACCCGCGTCACCTTCCGCGGCACGACCATTGCGCTCTCCGACGGTGCCGTAGGCGACAAGCTCGGCGCGATCTTCGCGGTGAAGAACTATCCCGCCAAGACCGACAGCCTGATGCTCGACGAGCTGAACCTGCCCGTAGACATGGTGGTCACTCACTCCTTCGTGCCGATCAACGCCAACATCATGGCAGGCCGGATCAAGCGGCAGCTGCGACTGATGCAGGCGGCCAATGACGGGGCCGTCAGCCTCGCGCAGGAGTTGGAACTCGCCCAGGACGATCTGGAATCCAAACGCTTGATCTTCGGCGAGCATCATATGACGGTGGCGGTTTACGCGCGATCCCAGACCGCGCTCGACGACATCGCGGCCGAGATCCGCAACATCTCCGCCACCTCCGGCATCAACCTGATCTCGGAAGCCTTCGGCGCGCGGGCGCATTTCATGGCGCAGCATCCGGGAAACACTGGCGCGCGCAGCCGCAAGGCCGCGATCACGAACCACAACTTTGCCGATCTCGCCACCTTCCACCGCACGCCACTGGGCAAAACTGGCAGGGAAGTGCCCTGGGGCGTGCCGATCACGCTGTTCCCGACGCCTGAGCGCAGCGGGTTCCGCTTCAACTTTCACGAACAGGGCGCGCCGGACCGTGAGCCCACAGGTGGCCACACGTTGATCCTCGGCCGCCCCGGATCGGGCAAATCCGTGCTGGCGGCTTTCCTCATGACCATGGCACGGCGGGCAGGTGCGCGGGTCTTCGTCTTCGACTATCGCGTCGGCATGGAAATGGCGGTCCGCGCGCTCGGCGGCAGCTATTCGACCGTGCGGGCAGGGCGACCCACGGGGCTCAATCCCCTCCAGACCGAGATCGACGCCCGCGGGCAGGCCTGGCTTGCCGACTGGCTTGCAAGCCTCCTCGAGCGCCGGGACCGGCCCCTGACCCCGGTGCAGACTAACCGCCTGCAGGAGGTCGTGCGCCAGAACGCCAGTGCGGGGAACGCGGGGCTGCGCAACTGGTCCGACTTCGCCTCACTCCTCGTCTCGACCGACGACGAGGGCGATCTCTTCGAGCGGATGCAGGAATGGACGGCCGATGGCCGCTACGGCTGGATCTTTGGGGCGAACGCGAACGACACGTTCCAAATCGGGGGCAGCACCGACGCTGACGTCGCGGGCTTCGACCTGACCGGCATCCTCGATTCCGAGAGCGAGCGGGAACGCATGGCGGTTCTGTCCTACCTCTTTCGCCGGGTCGAGCGGGTGATCGAGGACCGCAAGCCCACGATCATCGTGATCGACGAGGCTTGGAAGGCGCTCGACAACGCGTATTTCGCCGAGCGGCTCTCGAACTGGCTGGTGACCGCCCGCAAACAGAACGCGGTCGTCGTGATGATGACCCAGTATGCCAGCCAGCTCGAGCGCACCCGGACCGGCAAGACCATCGTCGAAGCCGTGCCAACCCAGGTGCTCCTGCCCAACATCCGCGCCTCGGCTGCCGACTACGCCATGCTCGGCCTCAGCGAGAAAGAACTCGACGTGCTTCTGGGCGTCGGCTCCGCCTCTCGCCTCGCGCTAGTGCGCGATGACCGTGGCGCGGTGGTGATCGACGCCGATCTCAGCGCCCTCGGTCCCCTCGTGACCATCCTTGGCGGCATGGAGAAGGGCGAGGCTCTTGTTGGCTCCGATTACCGCGACCGCCCTGATTTCTGGAGAGTGATATGACCCGTACCATCACGCGCAGCGCCGTGCTGCTTGGCGTTGGCCTGAGCCTGACAGCCTGCGCGCAGTATAACCCCGCGCAGGCCAACTGCTTCAACTTCCGCGACGCGCCTGTACAGGCGGGAACTGCCACCGCCACGACGACGATCTCGACCATGGGCGCGGACGTCACGCGGCGCGATACGGCCTGCGAATTCGTGATGCTGGGGGCGGGTGGCTGAGCGGATGCGGAGCTGGCTCCCCCTCTCGATGATCGGCCTCGCGCTTGCAGGTCCCACAGCGGGGCCAGCGGTTGCCCAGGGTGTGCCGACCTTCGACCTGCGCCTCTTCGCAGAGCGGCAGGCAATCCTCGATCAGACCGAACAGGATCTGGCGCTGCAGCAGGACCGGCTGACGCGCGAGGAGGAGCTGGCCGAGATCGAACGCCAGCAACTCGCCTCGCTCGAAGGGCTGATGGATGCCATGTCCCTCGGCTCGGGCGATGTGGCTGGCACCGCGGCCGGGCTCGAAGCGGGGCAGGGGGCGGTTGAGGACGTCGAGAGTGCTGCGGCCAGCCTCTACGCGCCCGAGGACAACAACCCGGCCGCAGCCCGGATGTTCGGCGATGCCCGGGAAGGGATCGAGGAGCTGATTATCCGTGCCGCACGCGACACGCATAGCCTACCGGGTGTAAGCCGCGCGGGGCTGTCGCTGGTCCAGTGGCGCTGCCTGCTGCAAGCGCTGATCTGGCAGGAAAGCCGGTTCCAGATCGGGGCACGCTCCCCCGTTGGGGCTTTCGGGCTCACGCAGATCATGCCCGCTACCGCTAGCGATCTTGGCATCAACCCGGCCTATTACGACGACCCGTACCTGCAGGTCACAGGCGGTGCGCGTTACCTCGCGATGATGCTGAACATGTTCGATGGCAACATCATCCATGCGCTTGCCGCTTACAACGCAGGCCCGGGACGCGTGCAGGACTACGGCGGCGTCCCGCCCTTCGCGGAAACCCAGCATTACGTTGTGGTGATCCCGCAGCAGTACAACAGCTACCTCGCCGCCGTGGGCGGCATCGATGCGCTCGGCACCATCGACCCTGTGCTCCTTGCCAACGCAAGTTTCAGCCTCTCGGCCCATGGTGCAGGCGTTTATGGCGACTACTCGCTGGTCTCGGTCCGCGCTGCCGCCCTGCGTATGCAGGACATCATCACCCGCATCGGCGAGACCGAGGACCTGCACGAGGCCATCGCGCTCAACACCTATGCGCGCGCCGAGCTGGCCCGATTGGTCGCGATCCGGACCCGGATCAAGGCCGCTTACACCCAACCGCTGAGCGAGGAACAACTCGCCATGGCCGCCGCCCAAGCCGCCGAGCGGCAATATATGGATTTCACCCAGGAGACATTGCGATGAGAAGGCCATTGCGCATTTCCCTTACCACTACCGCCGCGACCCTCGCGCTTGGCCTTGCCCTCGCGGCCCCCGTCGCCGCACAGGGCGTGCCCACGGTCGACACGCAGAACATCGCCCAGGAAATTCGTCAGCTTCAGCAGATGCTGCAGGATTTCGGGATCCAGACCGATCTTCTGGACAATGCGCTGGCACAGCTCGACCTCCTGCAGCAGCAGTTCGATCAGCTCGAGGAGATGTATGCCTCGCTGACCGGGCCGCGCAGCATCCTCGGCCTCGCCATGGGCGGTGACCTCGACAATCTCCTGCAGGCCAATTTCGAAGACATCCCCGGACTGATCAGGGGGATCCAGGCGGGTGACTGGTCGAGCCTGATCGGCCCCAATGCGGGCCCTCTGCGCACGCAGATGGAACAGGCCCTTGCCAGTGCCGGGTTCGACGAGGACTCGCTGCGCGAGATCGCCACCAGTGGCAATCCGGGCGCAGAAGGTGTCGCCACCCGCGCCACGACCGGCGCCGTGATGTCGGCGGCGGCCCAGAACAGCCATGCCGAGGCCGCCCAATCACTCGAACGCGTTGAACAGCTCGTCGCGATGATCCCCGACATGGAGGACCTGAAGGCATCGATGGACCACAACACCCGCGTCACGGCGGAACTGGCCATCGCCATGACTCGGATGTGGGAACTTGAAGCCATCCAGACCCTCGGCGCGGGCAATGCGGGCGTGGTGGATGCGGCCACCGTCGCCGAAGAGCGCCGCTACATGGACTTTACCCTGCCGAGCCTCGCGCCATGAGCAAGACACCCGACATGACGGCAGGCATGAGTGCGCGGGAACTCGTTGAAGAGGAACTGATCCATGGCGCGCTGCGCCGGGAGCAGCTCTGGCGGATGATCGGTCTTGGCGGGGCGGGCTTCGGTGTCATCGGCTGCCTTGCCGCTGCGGCCGTTGCCCTGATGGTCGAGACGCCCCCACCGGTCGTCGTGCCTTATGACCCCGCGACGGGTCTGGCCCTGCCCAATGCCACGGTCGAAACGGTGCGACTAGCCGAGCGGCCTGCGATCATCGAGGCGCAGATCTACCGCTACATCCTCGACCGCGAGGCCTACAACCAGCTCGACAACGATCTGCGCGTGCGCCGGGTGCTGGCGCAATCCACCGGGGCGGCCGAGGCCAGCATGCGCGCCATGTGGACCTCGGGGCAGGAGAGCTATCCGCCGACCCGCTATGGCCCCGCGGCAGAGATGGCTGTCGAGATCGCCTCGATCACGCTGATCGGCGAGAACCGCGCGCAGGTGCGCCTCAGGAAGCGCCTGACCAGCCCGCAAGGGGCGCAGGACGGGTCATTCACCGCAACATTGATGTTTGCCTTCCAACCCGAACGGACCCGCTCGATCGACGACGTCTGGCAAAACCCCTTCGGCTTCACCGTCACCCAATATGCCATCCGATCGGACCGTTCCGAATGACCTCTGTTCCCGTTCTCACATCCGTCCACGCCATTATGGTCGCTGGTGCGCTGGCCCTCATGGCGCCCACAGCGTTGGCTGAGACCACACCGCGCCCGGGGGCCCATGACAACCGCGTCCGGGTTGCCAACTGGACCGAAGGCCAAGTCTACCGGATCGTCACCACCCTGACCCGGGTCACCACCGTCGAATTCGGCGAGGGCGAGACCATCCGCTCGATCATCGCGGGCGATACGGTGGGCTTCCAGTTCGACGGTGTGCCAGGCGGGCGCGCCTTCGCGATCAAGCCGGCAGCCTCGGGTGTGGCCACCAACATCACGGTCTACACGAACCGCCGTTCCTACTACTTCCACGTCGTCGAGGCGCGCGAGACCCCGCATTACGTCGTACAGTTCCGCTATCCTGAGAGCCGCGTACAGCCAACCCGGGCGGTTGCCGCTGATGCGCCGAATGCGAACTACGCGGTCAGCGCAAGCGAGGAGTTCACACCGACGGCCGTCTGGGATGATGGCACCTTCACCTACTTCCGCTTTGCACGGAACGCTCCTGTCCCCGCGATCTTCCGCTACGCGAACGGCGGCGAGCGGGCGGTGAACAGCACAGCACTCGAGGATGGTGTCATTCGGGTCTCGGGCGTGAACCGGCAATGGGTCCTGCGCCTCGGCGAAGACGAGGTCTGTGTTCAGGATATGGGTGGGCCCACATCATGAGCCAGGACACAGAAGATCTCGCCGCGCGCCTGGCGGCTCTCGAAGCGACGGGCGACAAGAAGCGCGGTGGTGCACGGCACTCCCCGCTGGCCGCAATCGTCGGCGTGGCCGGCATCGTGGCCGTGGGCGGCCTGGCCTGGGCCGCCCTGCAGCCATCGCCGGAGGCACCGCTTCCAACGGCGGCCCCCGAAGAGTTCCAGACGACAGGATCGGGCTTCGGTGACCTCGCGCCCATGCCCGTGGTCGAGCCTGCACCGCCTCCGCCGGCCGAGACCAGCCCAACCGAGTCGGAACTGGCACTGATGGAAAGCCTTGCGACGCTGCGCGCGGAACTCGAAGACCTGCGCGCGCGGCCCGTCGAGGCATCGGATAGCGGGGCAGAACAGGCCATCGCTGATCTGACAGCGCAAATCGCGGCACTGCAGACCGCCTCGACCGAGGCGCAGCGCGCGCTCGAACGGCAGTTGACCGAACGCGATCGCGAGCTCGACCAGCTGCGCATGGACCTCGAGGTCGCGCGGCTGACCCCGCCTGAGCCGACTGACCTCGGCCCGAACGAGGAGGAGTTGCGGCTCGCGGAACTTGAACGCCGCCGCATCGCCGAAGCGGAGGCCCGGGCCGAACGAATCGCGTCGCCCATGATCGCGTTTTCCGGGATGGGGGCAGGGACCGACCGAGAGAACAGCCTCGAGGCCGCGCGCTTGAATGAAGACGAAGCCTTCGTGCGCGCGGGTGCCAGACCCGCCCCGGTGACGCGGGCCGAGGTGATCGTGAACCCTGGCAACACCGTCGTGCAGGGCACGATGATCCAGGCCGTGACCGAGACGGCGCTCGACAGCACGCTGCCTGGTGCCATCCGCGCCATCGTCTCCGAAGACGTTCATTCCTTCGACGGCACGCGCGTCCTGATTCCGCGCGGCGCACGTCTCGTAGGGCGCTATCGCTCCGATGTGGCGCTCGCGCAGTCTCGGGTCATGGTGGCCTGGGATCGCATCATCCTGCCCGACAACCAGACCGTGGAAATCAGCGCCTTCGGCGGGGACGAGCTCGGCCGCACCGGCACCACCGGCTTTGTCGACACCCGCTTCGCCCAGCGGTTTGGATCGGCCGCGCTGATCTCGCTGATCGGGGCCTTGCCCGCAGCCGCGGCCGGACAGATCGAGGATGAGGCTGCGGCCGACATCGCGAGCGACGTGGGCACCGACCTGCGCGACAGCACCCAGAGCGTGATGCAGGACTATCTGGCGATCCGGCCCGTGATCCATGTCGACCAAGGCACCCGGATCACGGTCATGGTCGACCGCGATCTGGAGATCTTCTGACATGGCAGCAAGCTATCTCGAAGCCTCGCTCGATCGTCTCGGCACGCCCGTGCAACGGGACGACACGATCGAGATCTGCATCAACCCCGATGGGCAGGTCTGGGGCGAGTTCCAGGGCGATCATTTCATGCGGGGCCTCGGCACGCCGCTCACCCAGACCGAAATCAAGGACCTCGGCAACCAGATCGCCTCGGCCGCCTCGACCACGCTCAGCACCAAGAAGCCCATCGTATCGGTCTCGATCCTCTATCGGGACCGGCCTATCCGCGCGCAGGTGATCCAGCCCCCGGCCGTCGAGGGTGGGTTTTCCATATCGTTGCGGTTCTTCTCCTCCCTGCCGCTGGAGGCAATCCGGCTTGGGTTCCTCTATGGCAAGGAGCGCAGCCTCGAAGGTCTGCGCCGCGAACGAAACGCCGCCCTGCGCGATGTGGTGGCCTCCGGCGACATCGACGCCGCCCTGCGGTTCTGCGTCGAGAACAAGCTCAACATGATCGTCTCGGGGGGCACCTCAACCGGCAAGACTGTGGCGGCGCGCAAGATCCTCTCTCTGATCCCACCCGAGGAGCGAATCATCACCATCGAGGAGGCGGCAGAACTGCGCCCCGAGCAGCCAAACGCCGTGACGCTGATTGCTGATCGCGACACCGAAGCCCGCAGCGCGGATGTGCTTCTGGCCTCCACCCTGCGGATGCGGCCCGACCGGATCGTGCTGGGCGAGGTCCGTGGCCGCGAGGCCATGACCTTCCTCGAGGCGATCAACACCGGCCATGGCGGCTCGCTCACAACCCTGCATGCCGAAACCCCGCAACTGGCCGTCCGCCGTCTCGCCATTGCCGCGCTCAAGACCGATGTGCCGATGACCTATGCCGACATGGTAGACTACATCGAGGGCTCCATCGACGTGATCATCCAGGCCGGTCGCCATGACGGCGCCCGCGGCATCACCGAGTTCTTCCTGCCGGGGCAGGCGCGACATCCAGATCAGAACACTGCCGGAACCGGAGCCGCCGAGCGTGCTGCGGTCGCGGCCGAATGAACCGAAAGGAAAACCCCATGCGCAAGATCACCCTCGCCGCAGCTGTCACCCTGTTGGCCGCGCCCCTCGCGGCCCAGACCTCGCCTCAGGTCACGAATGATCTCACCGTGACGGTCACGCCCCAGCAGTACCGGATCTGCAACGACCGGCCCGCACGGCCGACCTGGATGGACGAGGTCCACCCGCGCGAGTCCTACAAGGCGCTGACGTTGATGCGGCTCTATGAGTTGCGGTCCTGGGAGGCGATCAAGGAAGCTGGCGACTGCGGCTGTGATGTGCGCTTCCCGTCATGGGATGCCGCCTCCGCCGAGTACGAGGAACGGTTCGCGACAAGCACCCAAGCGGAGCACACTCAAGCTCGGCTGGCCATTCGGAACGAGCAGAACCAGATTGCCCGCGACGTCCAGGATATCTGCGAAACGCAAGGCAACTGGTAATGAGCATCGTCAGCTGGATGGTCGGAACGGCCGACGGCTTCCTTGCCGATGCGGCAGAGTCCCAGTTCGGGGCTGTGGCCAGCAATACCGGCACGATCGTCCTGCTGATGGTCACGCTCTCGCTGATCGGCGTCTGTATCAACATGGCCTTCCAGTTCCGCAGCATGGATGGGGCCAGCTTCTTCTGGTACCTGATCAAGCTGACGCTGATAGGTCTCTTTGCCTTCAACTGGGCCAACTTCAACGCGGTCGCCAATGCCGTTATCGGCGGACTCGACTATGTCGCCGGGGCCCTGATCTCCTCGGTCGGTGGCGGCGGGGCAGGGGCCACGTACTTTGCCGCCGAGTTCGATGATCTCATCACGGAGTTCAGCCAATACCTGAACGCGATCGGTAACAACCTGAACTGGATGACTGGCGCGATCCTCGGCGGAATCGGCCTCGTGCTGCTCAGCCTCCTTGGCTTCATGACCGGCATTGTCCTCATCTTCGCCAAGATGATGCTGACACTGATGCTCGGTCTTGCGCCGATCATGATCGCCCTGTCGCTCTTCGATGCGACCAAGGATTTCTTCCACAGATGGGTCTCGACGACGATCAGCTACGCCTTCTACCCCATCGTCATCGCCGCCATGTTCTCGACCGTGGTCGGCATGGCGAATTCGCTCTTGGCCCAGCTCGGTGATCCGAACTCCGCGACCAACATAGGCTCGCTGGTGCCGTTCTTCGTCATGGTGTTCCTGGCCAAGGGCTTCGTTGCGGCGACGCCCCTGATCGTGCGGGGTATCTCGGGGAACCTGATGGTCGCCGCAGCACCTGCAATCGTCAGCGGGTCTGCAGGGGTGCTGCGGGGGCTGATGAACACCTCTGGTGTGCAGGGCAGAGCGCGGATCGGGGCGCTGACCACCGGTGAGGTGATCGGGCGGGCGGCAGTGCAAGCGCCTGCTGCCGTACGAAGCGCTGCGGCGACCGCGAGCGCGCAGGTGGTCAGGATGGCTGAGAGGGCGAAGCGGTTGGGGCGGTGAAGTCAAGCCCCACGTCGAAATGATGGTAACCGGCCGATTGTTACCGCCTGCCTTGGGTCGGGCTGATGGCCTAAGAGACGTGCATAGCGACGTCGTTAATGA
>NZ_JAOCQF010000007.1 GCF_025380365.1 Albidovulum sediminis | reverse complement strand
GCCTCGGTGATTTTGCGGGTCGTGGCAGCCAGCATAGGGCAAAACGCCACCGTCGGCATGCTGTCCACATAATCGACCAGAGCAAGGAGATCACGGCCGACTTTCGGCACCGCGCGCTGCGCCACCATGCCGAGGGTATCTTCATGGCCGAGACGATTTTCGGGCAGACCCTCACGCTCTCGACCGGGCGCATCCTCCCGACCCGCTGGGTCGGCGAGCAGCATGTGAAGGAAGACCTTGGCTTCATCCCGAGCTTCGCAGATTGGGTGAAGGCCATCCGGCCCGAGCCTTGGATGGGCCGGGCCGCGCGGATCGAGGCACTGGTCGATCCGCATCTTGCGTCTCCCGTGGTCGAGGTCAGCTGAGATGACCGACCCGGCCTATCAGCGCCTCGGCCTGCCGGCGACGGCGTCGCCCTATACGGTCCTGCGGGCAGCTGTCCGGGCGCTGCACCCCGACACGCGCGCGGT
The DNA here is from genome assembly GCF_025380365.1 of Albidovulum sediminis. Lineage (GTDB taxonomy): Bacteria > Pseudomonadota > Alphaproteobacteria > Rhodobacterales > Rhodobacteraceae > Albidovulum > Albidovulum sediminis. Next base: position 87,337 of record NZ_JAOCQF010000007.1, on the reverse strand, counting down.
TCGCGGCTTCCGGGCCGCGCGCAAGCGCTTCTACTGGCAGATGCTCTGCGCGCATGTCGCGCGACAGGCGGCGGGCGACAGTTCCACAGGCTGATCGCCCCCAACCACCCCTTCATCCCAATCGAGTGCCCGGCCTCTCGGCCGGGTCTTCCCCATTCAGGAGGTCCCCATGGCGGATTACTTCACCCACTTTTCATGCCTGCTCGATGTTGGCACACCCGACAAGGCTGCCCGTGCGCTCGCGCTTTTCCAGAGCTTGCGCTCCGCGGATCAGGACGCCGACGACCCTGAGGTCGCGGGCTTTGATCTCGCGCGCCAGGACGCGCCCGAGGGCAGCACCCTCTGGATCCATGACGACGAGCACGGCGATGTCGAAGCTGTCATCCGTTTCGTTCTGCGCCTTGCAGCAGAGCTCGATCTCACCGGCCTCTGGGGGTTTCAGTATGCCCTCACCTGCTCCCGACCGCGCCTCGACGCCTTCGGCGGTGGCGCGCATGTCATCGATCTCGGTGCCCGCAAGTCCATCGGCTGGACGAGCAGCCAGGAATGGCTGGCCGCCGCGCTGAATGGGGAGTACGTCGATGCCTGAAGTGATCTGCACCACCGTCTACCAGTTCCCCGAACTCTCGGATGCCGCCAAGGAAAAGGCGCGCAGCTGGTATCGCGAGCTTGGCCCCCACGATGATTGGTGGGACGCGGTCCATGAGGATTTCGAGAGGGTCTGTGACATCCTCGGCATCCGCCTGAAGACCACGCCCGCGCGCATGATGGGCGGCGGGACGCGGGCCAAACCCTGCATCTGGTTCTCCGGGTTCTGGAGCCAAGGCGATGGGGCCTGCTTCGAAGGCTACTGGTCCCACGCCAAGGGCGCGGCAGCGCGCATCCGGGACTACGCGCCCACGGACGCGACACTGCATGGCGTCGCCGACCGCCTGCAGGCCATCCAGCGACGTAACTTCTACCAGCTCGCTGCGGAGGTCAGCCACCGCGGCCGCTACTACCACGAATACACCATGGCCGTTGACGTCACGCGGGACAGTCCGACCTGGCAGCCGCCGACTGAAGACGCGGAGGAGATCGTGACCGAGGCGCTGCGTGATCTGGCCCGCTGGCTCTACCGCCAGCTTCAGGCTGAATACGACCACCTGACATCGGACGAGGCCATCGAGGAGGGGATCATCGTCAACGAGTACACCTTCACCGAAGGAGGGCGCCGCTTCGGGTGAGACGGCACGGTTGAATACTGTCAGAAACCTGCGCACTTTTCTGACAAAGGAGCGATCATGGAGCGCATGGCCGAGAGCATTATGAAGGTCGCGACGACGTTGCCGGAGGGGGTGCCCTTGGCAGCGAAGGGGCTCCTGCACCTCGGCACGCGCGCGGCGGTCGATCAGACGCTGTCGCGTCTGGCCGCGCGCGGCGAGTTGATCCGTGCAGGACGCGGCTTCTACATGCGCCCCGTCCAGACACGCTTTGGTCCGCGCAGTCCGTCCGCTGAACAGGCGATTGAAGCGCTCGCTGTGCAGCGGGGCGAGACGATCGTGCCGAGCGGTGCTGCCGCGGCAAACGCTTTGGGCCTGACCACGCAGGTGCCGGTCAAGTCGGTTTACCTCACCTCGGGACGAAGCCGTGTGCTGAACCTTGGCCGGCAGGCAGTCGAACTGCGTCATGCGCCGCGCTGGCAGTTGGCCCTTGGGAGCAAGACCTCGGGCCAGGCCGTCCGAGCGCTGGCATGGCTCGGGCCGGATGAGGCTCCCAAGGCCCTGCAAATCCTGCGATCCAAGCTCACGGAGACGGCAAAGACCGAACTCGTGTCCGCTGCGCCGCAGTTCCCGACCTGGCTGGCACGATTGGTTGGAGAGATGGCCCATCGCTGAGGCGTACTTTCGTCTCAGGAGTGAACTGTTCAAAAGCAAAACGGGAGGCGAGATGCCTCCCGTTTCGTATTGTGCCACCCGCTTCGTGACTTCCCGATACTTCCCCCTTACGGGTTTGACCTCGGGAAACGGTGCTTGCGCGGACCTACAGAGACGCTAATCTCTGCCTCATATTTAAAGACCTTGAGGCTGATACAAGGTCCTAGGACGTTCTTGTGCTTCTGTAAATAGTTCAGCCATGCCCAAGAGTCAAGACGCGAGCACCGACCCAAGCTTACCGCATGCCGCTAAGGAACGACACATATCCAACTTCTGCGCCCAGCTGGTTGGAGACGATCTCTCGCACCGACAAGACCGATGAGCCCGAAGAAAATATGTCATCAACGATAAGAATGCGTTGCCCTTCAAGCCGCGGCGCATCTGGTAGGAGCACGAAGAAGTCGAACAATAGTCGGATGTTTGTGTCAACGTTCTTCGCCTCGCAGATCGTAGCATCGGGAAGCGCTTGCCAGGTGTTTAGTTGGCCGTTGTAAGCCGTCTTCTGGCCTTTTCGTACCTTGGGAGGGTTTGCCGCAAGTCCTTCCAACATCTCTCGGACTGTTTTCTTGCGGAAGAAGGTAGGTTGCAGAACGGGGAGCCCCAGCTTGTTCGCGACCAGATCGGTAACCTCTGAGCAAAACGGTGACGAGGATGGGATGGCCATGCAATGTGTGAAACCTGCGAGATTCGCTTGCGCCTTATCTAGGATCAGATCAGCACGTCCCATGAGCTGAGCTTTCCAGAACGGCGTGATGGTGAATCCGTACCTTCCTTTCAGCGCGTGGATGAGGGGGTTCCCATCATCTTTCCGACCGGTCTTACCGCTGCGGCTGAACATGTGGTGAAGTTCAATTCCTTGAAAGATCCTGGATGTGGGGTTTCGCGCAACCGATGTGTCGACCCCTTCCTCGTGCATGTCGTTGATACTGACAGCCTTGCCTGCAACCGAAATTCCCATAGCGCCCCCAAGGCAAGAGTCTCTTAGCCCCAGATTCACTGAGAATAATTGGAATGCTGCGAACTACACCTGCGCCGCCCAAGCCACACGGATTTCTCTACGAAATCTCATGACCATCCGCAACTAAAGGCGCTTCTGCCCGCTCGTCCATGACTCACTGACTCGTCTGCCGTCACTTGTTCCCATCGATCCACTTCGACATCAGCCCCTTGTCGCGGAAGCATTCGTCTGGAACAGCGCGTCGTTTGATCCGGGCTAGCTTCTCCGCGAAGGCCACCTGCTTGGACGTGGGCAGCCTGTCCATTTCAGATACCGGCTTCAGCTGGGCCTGCGCATCGATCCAGGCGCTCAAGGACCGGCGGTCCTGCTGAACTTCCCAGGGCAAGAGGGTCTGGTTGCGCAGGGCGAGCGAGCGCGCATAGGCGATCTGCTTGAGCGTCGCGGGCAGGGCATGCGTGGTGCTATCCATCGGGAAACTCCCTTGCTGGCTTGGCCTTCAATGTAGAACGTAAAGGGAACAAAATCAAGCCAAGCGTCTGCACTGCGTCGGTTCGAGAGGAAGAGGGGGGCTGGGAAAGATCAGGCCTGAGGGCGCCCGAGAAAGGGTGTCCGGGGCTGATCCTGTCCCTCATTCCGGAGTTTCCCAATGACCTATCTCGGCCTTGTTGCGCCTCCTCTTCCTGTTCCGTCTGCCGATCCCGCACCCGCAATCCTCGCCGTCGCCGAAGCGTTGCAGCCCGATCTCGCCCAAGGCTTCCAGATCGACGCGCTGCGTCTGCGGCTTGAGATGGAGCGCGCCTTTGGCGGCTACGATGCCGATGGCGCTTGGGACTGGAAGATTGCCTATGAGGCAGGTGAGGTGGCGCTGGTCCTCTTCCTGCGGAAATTCGGCCGTGCGCTGCTCGCCCGGGCCGGCTCGCCTTCCACGCTGCTGCCGATCCTCGCCAACGTGGCGGGCCTCTTGCCCACGCATACCCGGCGCTCGGAGGAGATGGAGCGCTTCCAGCAATTCTCGACGCCGCTGCCCATGGGGATCGCCGCTCTCTCCGCGGCGCAGATCACGCAGCGTGACCTGGTCCTCGAGCCTTCGGCCGGGACCGGCCTTCTGGCGATCCTCGCGGAAATCGCCGGCGGTAGCCTCGCGCTGAACGAGTTGGCAGACACCCGCGCCGACCTTCTGCGCCTCCTCTTTCCGGGGCGACCCGTCACCACCTTGGACTCCGCACAGATCGACGATCATCTCGACGCTGGACTTCGCCCCAACGTCATCCTGATGAACCCGCCCTTCTCGGCCGTGGCCAATGTCGATGGCCGGACGACCGAGGCGACGGCGCGCCATGTACGTTCGGCGCTCGCGCGTCTGGCACCCGGAGGGCGTCTGGTCGCTATCACCGGGGCGGGTTTCGCGCCCGACGCCTCGGCTTGGGTCGAGACGTTCAGCCGTTTGAGCGAGACGGCCCATCTGGTGTTCACCGGCGCTATCTCGGGTGCTGCTTTCGCCAAGCACGGCACCAGCTTCGAGACGCGGATCTCGGTCTTTGACAAATGCCGGGGCGGCGAGCGGGGCGGCATCACGGCCGATCTGACGCGGTCCATCTCGCCCGATGTGGCGCAACTCTTGGCCCGGATCACCGCCGAGGTCCCGCCACGCCTCGAGTTGGATGCGGGTGCGGGCGCATGCTCCCTGCCCACTTCCCCTTTCCGGGGAATTCCTACTCGTTTGTCCGGCCCTGCCGCTCGATCCCAGCGGTCAACGGCGTCGGCCAAGACGGATGCGGAAGTCCCCACGCCGGATGCCGAGGATCTCGCCTACACCCTGCGCGAGACGGTGGATGACCTTGGCTCCGCGCGTCTGTCCGATGCGATCTACGAGACGTTTCGCTTGCAGGCGATCGACATCCCCGGGGCGGAAAAGCACCCGACCAAGCTGGTGCAATCGGCGGCCATGGCTTCGGTCGCGCCCCCGAAACCTTCCTACCGCCCCAAACTCCCCGCCGCCGTCCTGCGCGATGGCCTGCTGTCTGATGCCCAAATGGAGACCGTGATCTATGCGGGTGAGGCGCATGGCGCCTATCTCGCCGGATCGTGGACCGTCGATGAGACCGGCGACATGGTCTCGGCCGCGCGGGACGATGCGGCTGGCGCTATCCGCTTCCGCCGCGGCTTCTTCCTTGGCGATGGCACGGGTGCGGGCAAGGGCCGACAGTCGGCCGGGATCCTGCTCGACAATTGGGCCCAAGGCCGTCGCAAGGCGCTCTGGATCTCGAAGAGCGACAAGCTGCTGGAGGATGCGCAACGCGACTGGTCCGCACTTGGGCAGGAGCGTCTGCTGGTGACGCCCCTCTCGCGCTTCGCGCAGGGCCGCGACATCCCGCTCTCCGAGGGCATCCTCTTCACCACCTATGCGACGCTGCGCTCGGAAGAACGCGGGGCCAAGAAATCCCGCGTCGACCAGATCGTCGACTGGCTGGGGGCGGATTTCGACGGGGTGATCCTGTTTGACGAAAGCCATGCCATGGCCAATGCCGCCGGATCGAAGGGCGAGCGCGGCGATACCGAAGCGTCGCAGCAGGGCAGGGCGGGCCTGCGCCTGCAACACAAGCTGCCAAGCGCGCGCGTGGTCTATGTGTCGGCCACGGGCGCGACGACGGTCCACAATCTCGCCTATGCGCAGCGCCTCGGGCTTTGGGGCGGCGAGGACTTTCCGTTCGCCACGCGCGGGGAGTTCGTCGAGGCCATCGAAGCGGGCGGCGTGGCTGCGATGGAGGTCCTCGCGCGCGATCTGCGATCGCTCGGCCTCTATACCGCCCGGTCGCTTTCGTATGACGGCGTTGAATACGAGATGCTCGAGCATGCGCTGACGCCTGAGCAACGCGGCATCTACGACGCATATGCCGGTGCCTTCGCCATCATCCACAACAACCTCGCAGCTGCGATGGAGGCGGCAAACATCACGGGTGAGAACGGCACTCTCAACCGCCAGGCCAAGTCCGCTGCGCGCTCCGCCTTTGAGAGCGCCAAGCAGCGCTTCTTCGGTCACCTTCTGACCTCGATGAAAACCCCCACCCTCATTTCCAGCATCGAGGTCGATCTCGCGGCTGGCCACGCTGCCGTCATCCAGATTGTCTCGACCGGCGAGGCATTGATGGAACGGCGCCTGTCGGAGATCCCGACCGACGAGTGGAACGACATCCGCGCCGATATCACTCCGCGGGAATACGTCCTGGACTACCTCGCCCATTCCTTCCCGGTGCAGCTCTATGAACCCTTCACCGACAGCGAGGGCAATCTTTCCTCCCGGCCCGTCACCCGCGATGGCCAGCCAGTGGTATGCCGCGAGGCCGCCCGCAGGCGCGATGCCCTGATCGAAAGGCTTGCGTCATTGCCGCCCGTGCCGGGGGCGCTGGATCAGATCGTCCAGCGCTTCGGTACCGATCTCGTGGCCGAGGTCACGGGCCGGTCGCGCCGCATCGTGAGGAAGGGCGAGGGGCACGCTGCGCGCCTTGTCGTGGAAAGCCGGGCAGGATCTGCCAATCTCGCGGAAACCGCCGCCTTCATGGATGACCAGAAGCGCATCCTGATCTTCTCGGATGCGGGCGGCACCGGACGCAGCTATCACGCCGACCTTGGCGCGAAGAACCAGCGCCTGCGGGTCCACTACCTTCTCGAGCCGGGCTGGAAGGCCGATGCCGCAATTCAGGGCCTCGGGCGAACGAACCGCACCAATCAGGCGCAGCCGCCGCTCTTCCGGCCCGTCGCCACGGATGTGAAAGCAGAAAAGCGGTTTCTCTCGACCATCGCGCGCCGCCTCGACACGCTCGGCGCCATCACGCGCGGCCAGCGCCAGACTGGCGGGCAGGGGCTGTTCCGGCCCGAGGACAACCTCGAGTCTCCTTACGCCCGCGACGCCCTGCGCCAGCTTTATCGCCGCATCTATCGCGGCGATGTGGCAGGCTGCTCGCTCGGGGACTTCGAGGATGCGACGGGGCTTAGCCTGACCGATGACAACGGGTTGAAGGACGACCTGCCGCCGATCACGACCTTCCTCAATCGCCTGCTCGCGCTGACGATCGATATGCAGGCCGTGCTCTTCTCGGCCTTCGAGGAATTGCTCGACCAGCGCATCGAGGGCGCCATCGCGGCTGGGGTTTACGACCTCGGGCTCGAGACGCTGCGCGCCGAGAGCTTCCGGGTGACGGATGCGAGGGTGATCTACACCCATCCCGGCTCCGGCGCAGAAACCCAACTGCTGACCATCGTGGAAAAGCGGCGCAATACGCCGACGTCCCTCGCGGATGCTCTGGACTGGCTCGATGATCCGAAGGCACGCCTTCTGGTCAACAGCCGCTCGGGCCGGGCAGCCGTGCAGGTGCCTGCCACCAGCCTGATGTTGGACGATGGCACCATCGAGCCCCGCCTTCGGCTGATCCGCCCAACGGAAGCAAGCACGGTTCCGGCCAAAATGATGGACGACACCCACTGGCTGGAGGCCGACCGCGCGGCCTTTACCGCCGCCTGGACCGCAGAATTGGCCGAGGTGCCGGAGTTCAGCGAATCCACGCTGAACATCGTGGCGGGCCTGCTGCTGCCGATCTGGAAGCAGCTCCCCCAGGACGAAACCCGCGTCTACCGGCTCCAAACCGATGACGGCCAACGCATCATCGGTCGCCGTGTCTCGCCCGCTTGGGTTGCGATCACGCTCGCAGATGACGCCCCGAAGCTCACGGCGGCGCAGGTCCATGCCCTCGTTCTTGAGGGTAAAACCGTCGTGCGCTTGGCCGAAGGGATGGAGTTGCACCGGGCGCGCGTCATGGGCGTGAACCGGATCGAGCTCTCTGGCTTCACGGAAGCGGCCAAGGACCGGCTCAAGGCTGATGGTTTCTTCTCGGAGATCATCAGCTGGAAGCTGCGCCTGTTCTGCCCAACTGACGCCAGCGGGATCGCGGTACTGGAGCGTCTGCTCGCGCGTTGTCCTGTGGCGGGACTACATCCGCGAGGAGGGTGTTGAGCAATGTATTCCGAGACTGAAGATGTGATCCGCGCTTTGGCGGAAAATGCCGAAGGCGTGTGTCGCGCCTACCTTCCCGCCGGTCGGCGGGAAGGGTCCTACTGGATCGTGGGCGATCTGCAGAACAATCCCGGCCGGTCACTCTTCGTGCGGTTGACCGGGCCTGCCTCGGGGCCCGGCGCTGCCGGCAAGTTCACCGACGGCGCCACGGGCGAGCATGGCGATCTTCTCGACATCATCTGCGAGAGGACCGGGATCTCCCGCTTTCCCGATCTTCTGGCCGAGGCCCGGGCGCATCTTGGTCGTCCGCAGCCGGTCCTCCCGGATGCGCCAGTGCCGAAGAAGGCCAAAGCCCCAGGTGGTACACCAGCGGCGGCGGCGCGGCTCATTGCAGCCTCGATGCCGATCGCAGGCACGCTTGCCGATACCTACCTCCGCTCCCGCGGCCTGACTCAAGGCGGCAGGATGACCGCCCTTCGCTTCCACCCGAAGTGCTGGCATCGGGATGAGGGCCAGACCCGGAGCATCCCCAGACCGGCGCTGATCGCCGCAGTCACCGACGGGGCAGGGGGCTTGCAGGGCGTGCATCGCACCTGGCTGGCGCCTGACGGACAGGGGAAAGCGGATGTCGAGACGCAGCGGCGTGCCATGGGTCACCTTCTCGGCAATGCCGTCAGGCTGACCCCGCATGATGACATCCTCGTGGTCGGTGAAGGCATCGAGACCATGCTGTCGCTCGTCGAAGCCGCACCCGGCCTTCCCGTCTGGGCGGCGCTCTCATCAGGTCACCTCGGGGCCGTCCTGCTGCCGGAGGGGCTACAGCGCCTCTACATCGCCATCGACCGCGATCCGGCCGGACAACGTGCGGCAGAGAGGTTGAGCGCCAGAGCCCTTGATGCCGGGATTGCCGTTCGGGTGCTGGAACCGCGGCTCGGGGATTTCAACGATGATCTCCGGGCGTACGGCGCAGAAGCGCTGCGCCAGCATCTGGCAGGGCAGATCGGGCCTGAGGATCGGCAGCGGCTGGTGGGCTGAACTGCATCGCGCAAGGGGCGGTCAAGGAGTGCGGGGCAGGGGTCACGGATTTCTGTCGTGGCTGTGGACCCTCGCCTTCGCCTCTTCCCGGGTGAATCTCATCCACCCGTCACCCGAGCGGCCTTCAAGAGATGGGCAGGCGGCCGTCAAAGGGGCCGCCCCTTCAAGGACGGGGGGCGACTGATTTCCGCCGGCGGGGACGAGCCCCGCCTTTGCATCGCGAAAGACAAATCAGCCGCCCCCGTCCTCCTCCACATGCGTTGCGGCCCCGAAAGGGGGGGTGAAGGGGCGTCCCCTCCCACGGCTTTCGCAGCCCATGAAGGCCGCGCGGGATGACGCGCGGACGAGACAGGCACGGAGGCAAGAAACCAATGACGATCCACACCCATGACGACGCGTATGAACCCGCCCACACCGCATCCCAGACCGCCCATGCGCTTGACGAGCTGCAGCTCTATGGCTACCGCCCCTTTGACGAGCCCGATCCGCGCCCGATGCCCGATGGGCAGCGCCTCGCGGTCGCCGTCGCCGACATCTTCGATGCCCTCGTCGCGACCCTGGAAGACACACGCATGGAACCCGACCTCGAACAGGTGCTCTGGGGCCAGGTCAACCTCTTCCACCGCGCCACGGCCCGGATCGAGCGGTCGCTGGATGAGAACGAGCAGGCGCAGCGCCGCCTCCAGCGCGAGCAGGACGGCTCCGAGGTGAAATCCACCGAACTCGAGCGCCTGACGGCCGAAGGCCTGACCCTGATCGAACGTCGGAACTGCATGGACATGATGCGCGATCACGCCGCGACCGAGTTTGTCCATCACACGGGCTCCACCTGGCGGCCCCGCACCGGCTCGATGGTGAACCGCCAGCACATGACCGCGGCGCTGATCGACAGCCGCGACTTCCTGGCTGCCAAGCGCCGCGCGGAGACCGAGGTGATGCTCCCCGCAGGTCCCAAGGTTGCCCTCACCGGCGGGACCGACTTCAACGATCACCGCCTGATCTGGGGCAAGCTCGATCAGGTCCGGACCAAGTATCCCGACATGGTCCTTCTGCACGGTGGAAGTCCGAAGGGCGCAGAACTCATCGCTGCCAAATGGGCCGAGGCCCGGGACGTCACCCAGGTGGCCTTCAAGCCGGACTGGACCAAACACGCCAAGGCCGCCCCCTTCAAGCGCAACGACGCCATGCTGGATGTCCTGCCCGTGGGCGTCCTCGTCTTCCCAGGCAATGGCATCCAGGAGAACCTCGCCGACAAGGCCAAGAAGCTCGGCATCCCGGTCATGAAGTTCGAGAGGGGGGCGTGAGCCCCTTGACCGTCACCGCTGGCGAACAAGAGATCAGATCGTTGAACTTTCAGATGGTTGCCGGAAGCGACTTCGACACCGCCGACTGCATATCCAGCAAGGCGGCATTTCTTCGGGCCAGAGTCTCGTGCCACTCTTGAGCCTCGCGATCCTTGAAGAACCCGGCTTCGGGCGCGAGTCGCGCAACGGCGGCCTCGACCTCGTCCAGCGACACACGGAAGAATTCCTTCCTGAAGTTCGACATGTTGATCCGGCGATCCGCGAACTCCTTGTGCAGGGCTGCTTCAAGTGCTGGTGCGGCATCGCTGTAGATCATTGCGTGAATGTCGAAGCCGAAAGGCACACTGGCGTCGCCAAGCTCGCGAATGCGGTCGTCCGGGTCGAGGCGGCGTGTCAGTCCGATCTTGACGACGTCTTCGCCAAAAGAGCCTACGTTCGAGATGATGTAGACATAGCCCGAACGTGTCATCTCGGCCATGGCGCGGGCCCGTTCGCTTGCCGCATGCGCGGCCGCGAGAGCCGCTTCCAGTTCCTCGATGCGTCGCCGATTGCCGTCACTGTCGGCTTCCTTGCGCGCTTTCTCGAGAAGCGCCTGATACTTCTCTTCTTCTCGCTCGGCAGCCTCTGCCTCGGCGAGGAGTTTCCTCTCTTCCCGTTCGGCCCGTGCTAGGTCGGAACGTTCCTCCTTCTCCTGCTTCAACTGCTCCCGGTACTCGTGGGTCAGGCGCAGTTCCTCGATCTTGAGTGCCACGTATCTGTCGTTCAACGTCAGATTTAGGGAGGTATTCTCCTTGTCGATCGCGGCAGCGGCCGACAGGACGCGCTTTTCCATCGCAACGACGTTGTTCCAGCGAACATTGGCGATGGCAGCCTCGCATTCGTTGTTGAAGGCGCGCATGGTCAACCGGGTCTGACGGTTGATCATCGTCGCACCCTTGGCCTTGCTGCCCTCGACGGACCATTCCGTCGGGCAGAGTGCCGCTTGTTTTGCGGAAATCATGGCCTTCTGGCGTTCCCTAACTTCGAGGATCCTCGCTTTGTAGGCTTCGCTGTCGGTGAACTCGAAATGCGGCTCGTAGACGCCCAGTTCTGAAAATGCCAAGCGCTCGTCGTAGATCGCGACCTGCTGTTCGAGCCGATCGAGAAGCGCCCGCTTTTCGGCATAGGTGCCGCGGATGCGCTCGATGTCTGACGTGAGCGAAGCGGCGATGCCCTGCAGACGAGCGACCTCGACCTCTTGGGAAATGATCCCCGAATACTTGGATTTGGTCGCTTTGTGGTCCGCCGCCTGTTTGGCAAGCGCCTCTTTGTGTGTCGTGGCAGCGGCTTCGGCTTCTATAGTCCTCTGCCTCAGTTTCCGCTTGGCGATCAGCCAAAGAACCAGAAGGATTGGGGTTAGTACGAACCAAACCAGAGCGACGACTGCGACCGGATCCATAATGTCCTCTTTGAATACGATGTTGCCGCAGAATGCGTGGGCGTCCTTCTCACCTCAAGATTGAATTATGCCATCGTTCCCCGGTGGGTCTGATCGCCAGATCTAAGGTGGCCTTGGGCGTAACCCTCCGTTGGGGGGCTTGGGGCATCGACTCCCTGCGCGCTTTCAGAACTTCCTGTCGGTCAAGACTCCGACCTTCTCTGTTCCGGCGATCTCTGGCCCAAGGCGTGGTACAGCTTACCTTGGTCTCCGCATTCGATAGCATAAGCGGCCAATTCCGGTGACAACGTCGGCCACAGTTGGTCGCACACTGGCCCGACATTTCGTGTGCGAGAATTCAAATGTTCCATCGGGTCTCGTCTGCGACTTGAGCGATCATGTCCACTGAGCGAGAACCTCGGCGAATTCCACCAGATTTGGGTGGGCCAAGCGATCCGAAATGGCGTCCAAATCTAAAAGGGCACTGGACGCCGTCGTCCACGGTGCCGTTGCGTCGCCTGTCCATCGGTCCCGGACTGCCTTGTCGAGCATCGTTCGAGATTTATCGGGAAGAAGATGTGGCATTTCGAAATAGATGGCACGCTGCCCCAAGCGCCTGAGCCTGTCGTCGGAGATCCGAGCGACGACCTCGTTTCGCAGGGCCCACGGCACTGCGTGGAACTGCTGCATGAGCGCTTTGTCGATATCGGGAATGAATCGGTCGTAGAGCTGCTGCTCGACATGCGGCGACACCCCATAGACCGGTTCGGCGGCGAGAGCAGCTGTATTGAGGCGCCGAACGAGGCTCTCATCTGAGTGAACACTTCGCGCCAGGTTCAGGACATCTTCCTCGACCGTCCCAGGGAAGGTCGACTCGAGCACCTCATACATGGGAAATAGCAACGGCGACGCGTTGGTCTTGACGCGACGGAGCGGTCCCTCCCGTTGCTTGAACATCTCCACTAGCTCGCAGTCGCTCGCACCGCGAATGGCGTCGACCGAGAACGTGAGGTCGAGGCAGTAACGCCGGGCAGACTGCACCGGATGTTGACCGAAGGCCGTCAGAAGCCGAAATCCTTGCCCAGCAGTCTCGGCCTCGAAGGAGACGAAGACGTCCTCTTCCTGAAGAAATTCCTGCGCCGCAGCCTTGGTCGAGAAGCGCATGAAGCTCGACCATATTTCTGGGGCGCCGTTGGCAATAACCTTCACCACCCACAGCATTGCTTCTACGTCTGCCATGGCTTCGTGGGCGCCATTGGACTTGAAGCCGCACGCGATCGCCACGTCGTGCAGTTTCATCGACCTCTGACCGTCCGCCCCATAGGCAGCGGGAAGCACATCCGGGCGAAGTTTCGATACAGCACGGACCAGCTTGAGCACGTCGCCGCGAGCATTGCCAATGCTGGTGACATAGGGTTCGAGCAGGCATTGGTAGAAGGCGTGCCGCAAGAACTCCTCATCAAAACGTATAGAGTTGTACCCGATGAAGGCCGCTGGGCTCCAACCTGTGAAGCGTCGATGGATCTCGGAGATCATCTCGAAATGGCTCCGGCGCAACGGCGATGTCAGCTCGGCATAGCTCCGCCCGGTCACGTGCAGTGCCGACGGAGTCGGAACTATATGGGGCTGTAATCGGCAAGCCGTCTCAAAGTGCTCCTCGACCTCGAGATCGTCGTTCACCCGTACTGCGCCGAATTCAATTATCTGGTCGAAATGGCGACTGAGGCCTGTCGTCTCAGTGTCGAAGAGAACTAGCGCCAACCTGGGATCACTTAAAGAAACGGAAGCGCATCGCGGACTCGCTGACGCGGAACTTTTTGGCCAGGGTAGCCACCTCGACGTCGTCGTCCAGCACGACCTGGCGGCCTCCGAGGGTAGCTTCTAGGATGTCGGTCGGCATCAAGAGTTCGCTGGCGAAGGCATTGGCTTGGATCTCGAGGAGATCCGTGCCTGCTGAGGAATTGCGGTCCCGCAGCAGTACTCTGTCAACGTGCACAGCGCCCTCGAGAATATGTCGATGCAGCACGACATGGCCGATCTCGTGGGCAAGCGTGAAGCGTTGCCTGTTGGGAGCGTGCAGCGAGTTCACCCCTACCACGACCACACCGTCGCGGATGTGAGCCATCCCCGAAAGTTCGTTGTCGAACGGTGCAAACTGGACGCGTACACCGAGCTCGCGCGCGATACGGTCCACCGGCACGGGAGCGGTCGTGATACCATACTGCTTCAGGACGTCCCGTGCAGCCTGTCGCGCGCCGTCGATACTCATCGGGTCCGTCACGACCGCGCTCCAGTAGTCGCCAACTCGATTATCTGCAGCATCGCAAGTTCATCCTCTTTGCTCGCACCGTCGCCCACAAATGCGACGTCGCGCATGCTTTCAGGCGCAATCCGTTCTGGCACAAAGTCCAGAATGCTCTGCCCGCCGAGCGCCGCCACTATCGCGAAAACATCGTGCAGCATCACTCGCTGACGCCCGGTCTCGATGTTCGCGACTGAAGCTCGGGTGAAAGCTACCCGTTTTGCGAGATCGGCCTGGGTCATACCCTTGCTTTTCCGCGCCGCGGCTACTTTCCGCCCGAACTGCATGTAAACATCCATGTCATCCATACTGGCATTTTGAATCCCATTCGCGCGGTATGTCAATGATGCACACAGAAATGTGCTTGGAGAGCACACAGCATAGCCTTAAAGTGCTTGGCATTGACAAAAGAGGGTTAACCGGTTCTTATCGTCGATGCTAGTGCCCGATTCTCAAGACCGCATTGGGCGCGGCACACGAGCGTTGCGACAGAACATAGGAAACGCCATGCGAGATGAGTTTGAGCCATCCAAGGGCATACAGCGCGTCAGACAGCTGCCTGACCCGAAGCTTTCAGCCTTGTGGGATTCCATCCAGATCGACGCTTCGGTCAAGGATCGCCTCGTGTCTCAAGCGATGCTCAATTTCACGCTGCGACCAGTCGTCGACCGGTCGATCATTCCGCTGCACGGCGTCATCCTTCTCGTGGGACCGCCGGGTACCGGAAAGACTTCGCTCGCCCGCGGCCTCGCGAACCGAACCGCCCAATCTTTCAAAAGCGACAGGTTCCGGCTCCTCGAGATCGACCCGCACTCCCTGACGAGCTCGGCCATGGGCAAGACCCAGAAGGCGGCTTCCGAACTCTTTTCTCAGTCGATTGCAGAAGCAGCAACGAATGGCCCGACCATAGTGCTGCTCGACGAGGTCGAGACGTTGGCTGCCGATCGTTCACGTATGAGCCTCGAAGCCAATCCAATCGACATCCACCGCGCCACCGACGCTGTGCTGGTCCAGCTCGATGCCCTGGCAGAATCGCACCCCAATCTTCTGTTCATCGCCACCAGCAATTTCCCGGAAGCAGTGGATGCGGCGTTCACGTCTCGCTGCGATTTGGTTATGACCATACCGTTGCCGGACAAAAATGCCTGTGGCCTCATCCTTCGCGACTGCCTCGCCGGTCTCGGCAAGACGTTCGAGCCGATCGCGAAACTTGCCGTTTCTTCCGGAGTCGACCGTGCCGCCTTGGAATGCGTCGGTCTCGATGGCCGCGCGATCCGAAAGATGGTTACCAACGCGCTGGCCAGCAGCATGAAGACTGCGATGAATCCGGAACGATTGACGCTCGATGATTTGATCGACGCCGCCAAGGCGGCAAAGCAGGAACGTTCAATAGCGGTAGTCCACAAATGAGCACGGTAGCCAGCCGCACCTTCCGCAGCACGCCACATCGGGATTCCATGGATACCTGGCTCGCGATCGTCGATCTCCTCACCCGGGGCGAAAGCGCCGGGGCCAAGGACGTCCTGCTTGAGATCAAAGGCATCGCCGCCAGCGTCATTGCCGATCAGGCGCCCAAGGACGCCCCGATCGTGGCAACCTGCGATGGGCCGCGCACACGCGTCTATTGCATTTACGACGACGATGCCATTGACGGTACCGGCGAGAACGAGGTCCCACTCGGATATGACCCTCTCAACGGCGACTGGGCGGTGTCGCTGCCATGCCAGGATTCGGATCTGCCCTGGGTCCAGACCGCTCTCAAGTCACACAGCAATCGCATCACGGCCCGCAGCATCAACGACAAGGTGGTCGAGACCGCAAAGAGTAGCAATGCCGCTCTGGTGTTCGATCCGAAAGGATTTCAGGGAGCATGAGCACGGTCAGCGTCAACACCTACACCCACTCGGTCACCTATCTGGCCGACAACATGCTCAAGAGCGTCAAGGACATTATCGTGGAGAGTGGTCTCGACCCCTCGACCTTCGTGGGCGACTGGGAGTTCCACAAGACCGGGATGCGGACGTGGTTGCAGACAGGTCATCTCGAGAAGGTCGTCCTCGAGGTTTTTGATCCCTCGACCGATGCTTTGGTCGTTCGTTGGGATATCGAAGTGGCCTATGGCTGGAGCGCAAACGGGGACGGCAGCTTCTGGACCGACACCGACCAGCTCCGCTACGCGATCAAGAAGTCGGGCGTCCATCCGAGCCGGTTGCGCTATCGCTTCATTGTCACCCGCAAAGCAGGTTTTGTCGACGTGGCCGGTTGGGTATCGGCCTCCTTCCGCAGCACCGCCGGCATGGTTCGCCAGAGCCTCGGCACAACGGTCGAGCACAATGGCCTCGGCGCATCTACATCGTACTATCGGAGAACATGATGCTGACCATCGATGAGGCATTCCGCAAGTTCAAGAGCCGTCTCGAGTTGAACGAGAAGGAGACGACCAATGCGTCGAACCGTCAGCAGGAGGTCCGGAGCTATCTCGACACCAAATTCAAGATCGACCGCAGCTTCCTGACCGGGTCCTATGCACGCTGGACCAAGACAAAGCCCCTCAAGGACGTCGACATCTTCTTCGTTATGAAGGCATCGGAGGACCATTACCTGTCGAAGGCGCCATCGGCCGTCCTGACTGATTTCCACGATGCCCTAGTGGAGAAGTACGGCGACATGGCGCGCAAGCAGAACCGGTCAATCAACGTGGATTTCGGGGTCAAGGCAGATGCCGAAGACAATACCGACTATCGCCTGATCAGTGTCGACGTCGTCCCCGCGTTCGAAAAGGGCTCCGATTTCCAGATCCCCGACGATGGTCTCGGCAAATGGATTGGTACCAATCCTAAGATCCACGCCGATAAGGCGGTTCAGGCGCATCAGGCTTATTCGAACGAGTGGAAGGGTTTGGTCCGCATGGTCAAGTATTGGAACAACAATCCCAAGCACGGCGAGAAACCTGTGAAGCCATCCTTCCTGATCGAGGTGATGGCTATGGAGTGCTTGCACGGTCCTTGGGGCGGTCAGTTCGACCGGGAGATGCAGGGATTTTTCTCTACGCTTGCCGATCGCATATTCGACGAATGGCCTGACCCGGCAGGCCTTGGTCCACCGATCAGCGATGGGATGGACCTGACCCGCAAGCAGCGCGCCCAGGCCCTCCTGCGAGCCGCCGCTCGCGAAGCCACCCTTGCCATAAACCACTCCCGTCTGGGACGGAGCGGCGAGGCGCTGCGCGCTTGGCGCGATCTATTCGGCCCCAAGTTCCCCCTTTCATAAGGAGTATTCCCATGGCCGATTGGTCTTTGCCCCGACTGCTTTCCAGCCTTCACGACGACATTCAAACACGTCTCAAGATCGTCCGTGAGAACATCCAGCATCCGGGATCCAAGGGTGATGCCAGCGAAGCAGTTTGGATCAGCCTTCTGCAGACCTATCTGCCCGAACGCTACCGTGCCGACAAAGCGTTCGTCGTCGACAGCCGCGGGCAGTTCAGCCAGCAGATGGATGTTGTCGTCTTCGACCGCCAGTACTCTCCGTTTATCTTCAAATACGAGGGCCAGATCATTGTGCCAGCTGAGAGCGTCTATGCGGTGTTCGAGGCTAAACAGTCCGCAGATAAAGCCATGGTCCAGTACGCCCAGGAGAAGGTGGCTAGCGTACGCCGCCTGCATCACACCAGCCTGCCCATTCCGCACGCCGGCGGCACCTATCCTGCAAAGCCGCCGCTTAAGATCCTGGGTGGGCTGTTGACCTTCGAGAGCGAATGGTCGCCTGCTTTCGGCGATTCCTTCAGGGATGCCCTGGCCGCAGATTCTTCCGACGGCCGCCTCGATATCGGATGCGTGGCGTCCCATGGTCATTTCTTCTACGATAAGCCGTCGTCTAAATACGTCTTCGAAGGCGAGACGAAGCCCGCCACGGCCTTTCTGTTCAAACTCATCTCTATTCTACAGTTCAGCGGGACAGTGCCAATGATCGACGTCGACGCATATGGGCGCTGGCTCACGGACTGATCGTCTGCCATGCCGTTTCCGCACCACCCGCAGACTGCTTCGAGTCCTCTGCGACATTTTATATTACATAATCAAAATTATCGGAGTGAGTACCAGGCCCCCCTCCCGGCCCCGTTCAGGCTCAGGTGGCCATCCGCGACAAGTGTGCGGAAGTGCTGTTTCAGCGTGTTGCGATTCTGGCCGGTCAGGCGCTCGGCGTCGCCGATTGTCAGGCGACCATGATCGCGCACGAGGTCGAGAAGCTGCGCGGAAACTTCCGGCAGGCTGCCCATCAACAGCCGTTCACGCTCAACTTTCGCGCGCAATCGAAGCATCTGGCGCTGTAGTGCAGACAGGAAGAAGCCGAGCCAGGGTCCCCAGTCCGGAGTGTCGGACCTGATCGTCCCCTGGGTCTGCCGCAGTGCCAGGTAATAGGCCTCTTTGCTTTGCTCGATCACGCTTTCGAGGGATGAGTATGGGACATAGGCATAGCCTGAGCGCAAAAGCAGCAAGGTGGTCAGGATCCGGCTGAGACGCCCGTTGCCGTCCTGGAACGGATGGATTTCGAGAAAGACCACGACGAAGATTCCGATCAGTAGCAGCGGATGCAGATCATGGTCCTGGGTGGCGGCGTTGTACCAGTCGATCAGTTCAGCAATGCGGCCCGGCGTGTCAAAGGGGCTGGCGGTCTCAAACACCACGCCAAGCTGCTGCCCTGCCTCGTCGAAAGCTGCGATCGAGTTTGGCGCGGTCTTCCAGGCCCCCCTGTGTCGCTGGTCTTTGCTGCTGTACCGCAGGAGGTCCCGGTGCAACTGGCGGATATGGTTCTCGGTCACATCGATGTCGCGCCACGAAGCGAAGACTGTGTCCATGACCTGAGCGTAGCCAGCGACCTCCTCTTCGTCCCGGGTCGAGAAGGTCTGGATGTCGAGATTGGAGAGCAGACGCTGAACCTCCTGATCGGAGAGCCGGCTTCCCTCGATGCGTGTCGAAGAGCCGATGCTCTCGATGGTGGCGACACGGCGTAAGGCGGACAGACGCTCGGGGGCGAGACTTCCGAGTGCGCGCCATGCGCCTTTGAACTCGTCGATCTCGGCGATGATCGAGAGAAAGGTCGGAGTGATGCGGAGCGTATGGGTCTGGATCATATCCAATCTCATACCCAATAACACCCATTTTCTGCAACCCAATTCGGAACCCAATTACACCCATTAGCAGTCGGACCAATGGTCACGCATAGGATCTGGACAGCTGTGACGACAAGGTCGCGGTCGGCCAGTGGGTTCGACTCGAACGTATCAGGCCTTGTCTCCGTTGCCGAATCCGGCAACGCGGGCAAGATGAGCTCGAGCTCTTCTTGTTAGGGACTCTCCCCTGCCGATGGGTTCCCAGGCATCAAAGGGAAGAGCGAGGCGCCGCTGCATCTCGCCTTCGACATGCTCATGCCTGAAGTTGAAGGCGGTACCGGTCGGGCTATCACGCTCTTCGTGTTTCATCATCACGACCCCGGCCGGAAGTTCACAGGAAAACCCTAGCCGTTCATTGTCATCGTTCCAACAGTGGACCACACAACCAACGGTCCGAAGGTCTCGGATGAACGATAGACACAAAATCTATAGCTCACGAGGGACGACCGGCAACAACCCTGGTCGGACGTGTTGTGCAGCGCCGACGGCTATTGCACTTCTTCGCCGATCACAGCGCCGCGCGTTGCCCTTTCGTTTCGCTTCTGGTCCAGTCGTGCGGTACGAAGTTGAGCTGAGGCAGCACCAAGATGAAGACTCCACATGGCGATTTGGACCGTTGGCCGGACCCGGCAAGTTCGAACGCTCGTCGCAGCGTCTTCGCGCAGGACCTTGTGGTCGAAGGCGATGCCACCTCCAGTGGACCGATCGAGGTGCGAGGCAACGTAATTGGCTCATTGCGGGCGCCGGAAATCACCGTGGCTGGTTCAGGTCGTGTTGAAGGTTCCATCGTCGCCCACGACCTCGTCGTGCTTGGGGCGGTCTCCGGCACGGTCTCAGCGCGAAGCGTTCAGCTCGCGCCGAGTGCGGTCGTGCAGGCCGACGTCACCCATGAGCGGATCGCCATCGAGGTCGGTGCCGAGCTGGATGGCAGGCTTCAGCGTAAGGCCTAACAGATCTCACAGCGCAAGGTCTGGCGGCAGCATTTGGCCGGCAGGCAGATAGCCCCGCCGCATCTTCTGTCGAAGGGTTTGAGATGCTGCCCTCTCCGCTTCTTCCACGGTGGCGCAAGTCTCGAGTCTTGTCCGTCCATGCGTTCCGATCCGGCCCCAGGTCCGCAAGACGGAGACGTCTCCTAACAGCGTCGCCCCAACATCGATGCAGTAGAACCGCGCCATGTTGGCCTCAGGGTCGATGCGGTGCAGATGTGCCAGAGCCATGGTGGTCCTCCCCCCCGCAGAGACTCCGCCTTGCCGCTCTCCAAGTCCAATTGCATTTCTGAATCGATCCGGGCGGTCCGATTCAGACAGCTGATGGGTCATAGCGACGGACCGGCTGGGGTTCCTTCGATAACCTCGACCCAGAGGACGCCACGCAGGGTTTCCTCCGGGACCAGCCACACGGTTCTGAACCGACCGCTGGCGGTGCGATGCCGCTCCGCGACGAGTTCCCGGTCTCCACGGTCGATACGCCACAGCCGACGATCGATTGTCGGGCTTTTGGAGCTGGGTCTAACGACGTCATCCATTCCGGCCTCCGGTCATTCGCTCATGGCTTGCGGTCATGGACAGGGGCGCCATCAGAACATATCTACCGACATCAGAAGTGGTGCTTTGCTGTCGCCACGCGAACCACGAAAGGCTTTCCTGTCGATGCATGTTCTGTCCCCCGTTCTGGCTGTTTCCGCGCTTGCGGCGATGTCTGTTCCTGTCCACGCGCTTGACGCCTGGACGGTCGGTGTCGAGCGTGGCCTTCCGACCTACGCGCTCACCAGCGAGGCGGGTGAAGTGCGGCTTGTCTGCGATCCGGATCGCGTCTTCGGGCCAACGCCCAACGGCGCGCTCGTGGTCCGCTTCGACAAAGACGCCGCACCAAACATGGTCGTTGTTCTCGCAAAGTCGGGCGAGCAGGCCCGCCTGCCGGTCAAGAACGGCATCGCCGCACAGGCATCGGTTGACGCAGCGGACTGGTCGAAAATGGTGGCAACCTTCCGCACGGGCGGCGAGTTCGCAATGGTCACCAGCGCTGACAGCCTGACCTTCAAGACAGCGCCGCTGCCCGATCTTGCCTGCGAGTAACCGCAGGCAGCTCATCGATTTTTGTTGCATGGGTGAGGTCTACCTGACGCGTCGCGCCTCGATGAGCTGCGACGCGATTGCGGCGAGGAAGGCACCAACGATCGTCGCCCGGGGCTCGATCAGCCATGGGTCATCAAGTGCCGCATGCATAGCCCGGATCGCGGAGCCTTGGGCGTAGACGGTCATCGGCTCGCCGACCGCCATGTCCGATGCTGCCATGGTGAAGATGCGCTTCGCCTCGTCGACATGCGGCGCAAGATCATCTTCCGCCAAGAGCCGCCGCAGTTCGGCCCGCGCTTCCTTGGCAAAGGCGCGCAGCATGTAGGCTGGGGTCACGTCGCCCGCGCCCGGGATCTGCTCAAGCTGCTTCTCGGCTGCCAACGGCAGCCGAAAGAGGACCACCAGCTTCTCTTTCCGGGGCTTCGCCAACCCACTGGCAGCACATTCGGGCGGCGAAGCGGGGGACTGCGGCTGACGACTCTCCCCTTCCCTCTTCCCGGCAAACTCCGGGTCGGCCAAGTGCTCCGTCGTCATGTCGGGAAGCTGGGCCTTGACGCCCTCGACATTTCCTCCCTGCTCCGGCGCACGCCGTTCTGCAAGAATGCGCGCCTGCACCTCGCGCGATGACCGCAACCGTGCGGCGGAATTCTGCAGGCCCGGTTCTTCCGCCGCCGGGGAGGGTGCGACACGTGCAGGAAGGCGGAAACGGCTCATGCAGGGATCACCTCGTCGATCCCGGTCAGCACAAGTTCCGCAACTTCAAGCTGGCGTGTGATGGCGTCCGCCACCAGCCGACCGCCGGGTGCTTTGGCGTTGGCGCGGGCCGCCGGTCCAAGGGGGCCGTGATAGCCAAGTTGTTCGAGGATCCTCGAATGCGGAACGATAACGTCGAGATGGTCGAGACTCAGGATCTCTTGCAGCACGTCCCGGTCGCGCTTTGGCAGTTGAGCCATTCCCCCTTCCCGGGTTGCCGCGTCGATGATCTTCGGCCCCGCGTCCATGACGAGGACCCTAACCGCCGGGAACCGCTCGCCCTCGGCAATCGAGGCGCGGAGGTCGTCCATCCAGAGGACGGCGCGATGGGTCATTTCCCATTCGGCGTAGACGGGGCGGGCTGGGATCAGCACCAGATCGGAGATCAGGCAGAAGTCCTCGGTGTCGGTGTGGGTGCCAGGCCGGGTGTCGATCACGACGAGATCGACGCCGCGCGCTTCCTCGGCCTCGAGGAGCGACAGAAGCCCTTCAACACTTTCCGGTGGCGAGAGGATCGCCAGACTCTCCGGCCAGTCGGGCTTTTGCGCACTCTCCCACGTGGCCAGTTCGAAACTGTCGCGCCAACGGCCGAGTTGAGCGTTCACATCACCGTCGAGCAGGGTGACGCTGCGCCCGAGGTTCAGTGCTGCAGATGCGAGAAGCATGGCGGTCGTGGTCTTGCCCGAGCCGCCCTTGGTCTGCACGATGGTAATGACTTGCATGAAATGACGCCTCCACAAATGGTACTCGATACCCCTTGCACCGACGCCCGGCGTTCTTTCATGACGCTGCGGAAGGCAGTGCACCGCGGGCAAGCCAAGACCCAGCGAAGCCATTGTAAAGGCGTCACTAATCCGACCGACGTGCGGTGCGCCGTTTAGGCATAAGGTTGCAGAAACGTCAAATGGCATGTGCTGGAAGTTGTAACACACCGCCGAAGCCTTCATGTTTCCTAAGGATTCCCGCAGCCGTGATGCTGCGGCGCGGCGTCCGAGCACTCCTTCGGCCTAGCCGCAATCGAGGCTATCTGCCTTCCGGCCCGTATGACGGTTTGCATGTCTGCATGCCTGCATAGGTGACAGGCCGCATGCCTGCGTTGGAACCTGTCCGCACGGCTGATCCGAAGGCAGGGTGACATCAGGCCTCTGTCTAGGGACGATCCCGAATATGACCCGCCAACCGGATGCATGCCGGACAATCTGCCTGCTTGCCTGTCGGCCTGCTTGCCAGTTCGCCTAGTGACGGGTTGACGCTACGCCGATCCAGCCTGTGGCTTCATGCCCAAAGCCATTCATCGTCGGCCATCTTCCGCAATGGGCAGGCCTTGAAGCATCTTGAGGCCCCTTCCCCGGCCCCCCTTCTCTTCCCGGGCAGCCCTTCCTTCAGACTGTCGTGCCCGTCCCAACAGCCCTCATGGAGGGACCGGACACTTCTGCAAAGCCCAAGGTTTCAAGGCGCTCGACCACTTTGGTCTCGCGTTGCACGGAGGCCTGACGGCCGGGGCGCAGGGACGCAGTCGGCGGGCAAGCCGCCGACCCCTGACGCCATATTGAGTCCTCACCGGCTGTCCGGTTTCCGCACGCGGGCCCCTCTTCAGAGGAGCGGAAACCGGCCGGTGAGGACGGTTGGCAGGAACGGTGGTGTGTGGTACATGATGCGCAATGACTGCAAAACACATGTAATGATGCAATGCCACGCTCACGCCTGACCTCTACTGAGACTGCAGCCATCACGGCGCGGCTCCTCGCTGGCGAGAGCGTCGCGGCCGTGGCGAGGTCGATGGGCCGTTCCCGCCAGGCGCTGTCACGGATCAAGGGCAGCCTTGACCGGAAGGAAGTGCGGCGGCTTTCGGTGAAGCTGAACATCCGCATCACGGAAGACGAGCATGCAGCCTTTCAGGCGGTTGCCGAAGCAAACGGTCTGACGGTTTCCGAGGCAGTCAGGCATCTGGTCAGACAGGCAAGCGATCGTCTGGCCATCCAGGCAGACGAGCTTGATGCCATCGCTGCAGCCAGGCGGGAATTGTCCGCTGTCGGCAACAACCTCAACCAGATCGCCCGACTGGGGGCGGTCGGTCGTCTGACCTGGAATGCCCGTGATGCCGCCCTGGTGCGCAAGGTCGGAGCGCGGGTCGATGACCTTGTCGAAGAGGTGGTCCACCTCCTCTCGGCGCTGAGGGCCAAGCAGGGACTTGGTGATCAAACCTCTCCTTTCGTTCTTGCCACTGATACTTCTGCCGAGGCGCCGAAATGACCCGGTCGCCTTCCGTCGAGGATCTGGTTCTCGGTCATGTTCTCGACGACCGTCGTCGTGGGCGGGGTGGTGGCGACGGCTCATCGTCCCGTCTCGGCACGCGCAAGGAACGCCAGACCCGGGCGCTTCTGCGAAACGCTGGTGGGCCCCGTGGCTGGCAGTCGGTCGTCAAACGCATCGCCGGCGGCAGCGCCCGCACCCCACAGGAGCTGAAGCGCCTTCTCGACTATGTGGCCCGGGAAGAGGGGGTGCAGAGCACTTGGTGCAACCTGGCGGGCTATGAGCGTGATTTCGATCCTGCCCGAACGGAGCGGACGGCCGATATCTGGTCTTCGACCTGGACAGGTGCGCCGCGTCGGGGGCATGCCGATCACATCGTCCTGAGTTTTCCGCGGGGGGTGGACGCCGAACGTGCTGAGGTCATCGCCCGGGAATGGGGGCAAGCTGTGTTCGGGTCCGGTGAGTATGGGGATGTCTGGCGATACGTTGCTGCCCTGCACAAGGACACTGACCATCTGCATGCGCATTTCGTGGTCGATAAGCATGGCATCGAGGAAGGCCGATTCCTATCGATCTGTCGTCATGCCGCGCTGAACTTCGATGTGATGCGCGAGCTTCACGCCGAGATCAGTCAGTCGCATGGGCTGAACATCCTCGCCTCGTCGCGCCTTTCCCGCGGCATTGTCGAGAACCCGCCGCGCCAATCCGAGCTGCGTGCATCGCGAGAGGGCGGGAAGGCCACGCCACCTCCCCCGCCGCCGCTGTCTGACGGGGAGCGGAGCCGACGGCTCGCCGCGATGCAGGGCTTCGCCCGTGAATACAAGACCCTTGGCGACCTCGCCGACCTTGCCGCCGCAACCGGCACCGAGGCAAGTGCCGCTTCCTACCTTTCCCGGCTGGCCCGGGCGCTTGGCGCGTCTGCCGCCGCTCTCAGACAAGGAGTTCCCCTGATGCCCGATCACTCGCTTCATGCCGAAGGCGACCCCGCCACACGGGTTGAGGCAGCGCGCAACGAGATGATCGCTTCGGCCACAGAGGCCTGGGAGGCAATTCGCGCCATGGAACCCTCTGCCGAGCGGGTCGACCTGGAGCGCAGCTTTGCCGAGCAGGCCCGCGCCTCGCTGAAACTCGCACCCGACAGCATCCTCCTCGCAGAGCATGCCCAAGTTGCCGACCGGAACACCGATCCCTATCACAACCCGACCCTCGCCTCGCTTGAGCGGTTGGACCAAGGCCAGACCGAGGGGGTTTCCCTCGACGAAGGTCTTCGCGCGACCCTTGCACATGTTCGCGACGAGATCGGCGAACGGCTGACGGCGCTGTTCTCGATCCGGGAAGATGAGCTTCGCATAGCCGGCACGTCCGTCGAGGAAATGGTCGCCCGCTTCAGTTTGGCCGAGCGCAGTGAGGGCCAGCGGGCGAGCTGGATTACTGAGCAGCCGAACACAATGCAAAAGGTGTTCTGGATGGAAACGGAGCGCGCTTTGGGACAGGAGGTTCAGGCGGAAGTCGCGGCTTTCAACCTAGCGCCGGAGTTGACCGAGGCCGTTGCGCGCGACCAGTTGCTGAACGCCGATCGCCATATGAGGCTCTCCGAGGTGCCCGCGCTGGAAGCCATCGTCGACCGCCTGCACGACACCCTGAAACCCGAGGATCTCGACCGCGTCCGGTCCGGCGACCTCGCCCCGCTCAACGAGCAGGTCCGAGATCCAGCACTCCGGGCGGCCGTCGCGCATGAACTGAAGAACGAAGGAGACCTCGGTCAATCGGGCGAGGTCGGACCCTGGGCAGATCTGGCACGGGCGCAGCATCGCGCTGCCGAACTGGGGCAGCGCGATCGTGCTGTCGAGCGCGACACCGGCCACGAACTCTGAGGACAGACCCATGCTTTCGAATCTCGACACCGCCTGGCGGTATCCGCTGGCGCTGCTCCTTGGACTGCTGACGGGTCTCTACATCGGCGGCATGCTGGCGACGATCTATGTGATCACAGCCTTCCGGGAGAGCCTCGATACGCTTAGCCCAACAGGCCCCTGGTTCTTGCGCTACGAATGGGCCGACCTCGCCGCGCGGCCTTCAGTCCTGCAGGGCGCATTGATCATCACCGGTGCTGTGACGGTCGCGCTGACGCTCGTCGGATTAGCTGGGGTACATCGCGGCCGCCTCAACCAGTATGACGACGCGCATTTCCAGTCGCGTCGCGAGTTGAAGCGAAACCACATGGTCGGAACCCTCGATCAGAACGGTTTCATCTTCGGCAAGCTCGGCCTTCCGAAGTCCGACGCGCCCTTCGTGATGGCGCCGCCAGACCGCTTCCCGCATGCGATGATGATCGCCCCCACGGGCCGGGGGAAAGGAGTCGGCTTCGTCATCCCGAACCTCCTCCATTTCTCAGGCTCGGCGATCATCCTCGACGTGAAAGGTGAGAACTTCGCCAAGACCTCCATCCACCGCAAGCATGGGCTGAAGAACGGCATTTGGTACTTCTCGCCCTTCGATGAGGACCGGAGCTCGCACCGGTTCAACCCGCTTGCCCGGATCGCCGCCCTGCCCTCCGCTGAGCGTCAGTACACCGCGCTGAACTCGATGGCCGACCTCTTCCTCATCCCGGAAGGCGAAAGCGCCCAGAGCTTCTTCAATGCCGGCAAGCGGCTCTTCATCGCCTCGTGCCTCTACGCCATCGAACAGCGCCGCCCGACTTTGGGCTTTGCCGGTGAGATCATGGCCGGGGGTGGCGACAAGAAGAAGAGCTATACGGCCATTGCCGAGACCACGAACATCCCGATCATCTCCCGCACCTTCCTAGAGATGGCCGACGTCCCGGAGAAGACCCTCGGCGCCTATGTGTCCGTCATCCAAGGCTCCGGTCTCGAGCTTTGGAACGACCCCGCGGTCGACCGCGTGACCTCCGCCAGCGACTTCGACTTCTCGACCTTCCGCCGCGATCCCCAAAGCCTCTACATCGTCGTCCAGCCCGAGCACCTGAAAACTCTCGCCCCCCTCGTCCGTCTGCTCTTCGCGGATGCCATCGCCTCCCTCCAGCGCCGTGAGCCTGGTCAGGACGAACCCCATGCGGTCATGTTCCTGATGGACGAATTCGACCAGCTGGGCCGACAGCCCCTTGTTCTTTCTTCTATCAAGACCATACGCAGCTTCGGCGGGCGCTTCTTCATCATCTCCCAGACCATTCCCGGCCTTGATGACATCTATGGCGAAACCGGGCGGCGCTCTCTGCAAGGTGGGGCCGGGGTGCAGATCTACATGACGCCACAAGATGATCGGACCGCCGAGGTGCTCTCGAATGCCTTGGGGCGCTCCACCATAACGGCAGTGACCGAGAGCCAGTCGCGGGTTCGCGCCCTGGAGGACAGTGCCAATGTCAGCAGGCGGTCGGAAGAGCGGCCGTTGATTTCGGCAAACGAAGTGCTGCGGTTTCCGCTGAATCAGGTGCTGGTGCTGCCCGAGGGGCAGTATCCGATCCGGGCGCGGCACATCCGGTACTTCGAGGATCGGCACTTTGCCCCGATTGATCGAGCGCGGAAAGGTAAGGGATTGCCGAGTATACCGGGAAGCGGAGCGGTTGGCAGGCAAATCGCCGTTGGAAAACTGTCGGGGTTGGCTGCGTCCGCCGGACAGGCAGATGCCGAGGTCTTCGGGGAGGCGGCGCGGGTGTTTCGGGCAATTGCGGAGAGCGCCAAGCACACACGGAAAGTGCCGACTCGGGTCTAACCGATGCTTGGTCGCTGAACCTCACCTCATGCTCCTACAGGCAAACTTCGGCCTATTTCGGTCCGCCGACCCTGTTTACGTGCTTCTATCGGATTTCCCTAACCAGTCATTCTTTCCTGCCGCAGCAATTCCTAGTCGAACCAAAAGCGACGGTGTGGTGAGCGGGAGTTCTTCGCCACATGGCGCGGGCATCACCTAGCCGGACCAAGAAGATCCGCAGCGGCACGTCTATGCAGACCTGCCGTTGCAAAGTGATCTTCGCGAAGGGATCTTTGAACAAAGCTTCGGCATCTCTGTCCCCAACCGAAACGGCCGCTAATGTCGGAGAATATCCAGCACCGGGCATTCGGGACGATCCCCGCCGCTGCAAAGCGCGGCGGTGCGGGACAGGAGAGCTTCGATCCTTTGCAG
Organism: Albidovulum sediminis; assembly: GCF_025380365.1. GTDB lineage: Bacteria > Pseudomonadota > Alphaproteobacteria > Rhodobacterales > Rhodobacteraceae > Albidovulum > Albidovulum sediminis. The sequence goes on along the minus strand of NZ_JAOCQF010000007.1, from coordinate 59,003 downwards.
GTCGGCGATCTTTGCCCTGACATCCGTCAGATGTGCCTCGGTTTTTTCTTTGACCTCGGCGCAGGACTGCAGCGCGCCATCGCCAAGGCCAAGCAATCCGCGAATGTCGTCTAGCGAAAACCCCAGCTCGCGGGCGCGCATGACGAAGCGCAGGCGCTGCACATCCGTGGCCTCATAGGTCCGATGACCTGCATCCGTCCGGGCGGGTGGTGGCAGGATGCCCGCCGTCTCGTAATAGCGGATCGTCTCCAGATTGCAGCCGGTCGCGCGGGCCAGATCGGCCCGGCGCAATACCCCTGCCTTGAGGCTTTCTTTGCGGGTCGCAGCTTCGTGAACGACAGTCATGGTGATTTCCCTTGCACCTGTAGTCACTACAGACCGTAGGCAGGTTGCAACGGGATGACAAGGAACCCTGCGATGAGTGACATTCACGATGCCGAAACCGCGCCGCGAAGCGCCGATCACAAGGGCCTGTTTGCCACACTTGGGCTGGCGGGGGCGTTTCTGGCCTCGGCCTGCTGCATCGTGCCGCTGGTGCTGGTGACGCTGGGAATATCCAGTGCATGGATCGGAAATCTGACAGCCCTTGAACCCTACAAGCCGCTGACCTCGGGCATCGCCATTGTCTTTATCGGGCTGGGGTTCTGGCACGTTTATTTTCGGACAAAACCCGTATGCGTGGAGGGGTCGTACTGCGCCCGCCCGCAATCGTCGCGCCTCACCAAAACGGTGCTTTGGGCGGCAACAGTGCTGGTCCTGCTGTCCGTGACGCTCAACTGGTGGGCACCTCTGCTTTACTGAAACCAAAAGGAAACCTTATGAAACGTTTTGCAATTCTGGCTCTCGGCGCGGCGATGCTCGGCCTGCCCGCCACAGCGTCATTCGTCTTCGCCCAATCGGCTCCGGCGACCGCATCCACACTGACCGAGGTCACTTTCGATGTGCCGGACATGACTTGCGGACTCTGCCCGGTGACGGTCAAGGCCGCGATGAGCGGGGTCGAAGGGGTGCAATCGGTCGAGGTGGACTTTGACAGCCGCAGCGCGATGGTGATCTTCGATCCGGCCCTGACCAATGCGGCAACGATTGCGGAAGCCTCGGCACAGGCGGGCTATCCGGCCAATGTGAAGGGCTAAAGCCAATGCGCGACGACATTCAGGGCGGGGTGTTGGCGACGCTGATCGCCGCCCCGCTGGTGGTTGTCTGTTGCGGTGGTGGCGGCATCGCCCTGGCCGCGATCATCGGTGCGGTTGGCGGATGGATCAGCGGCGCTGGCGGCCTGGTAGCAGTCATGATGGCAGCCGTTGCGGCACTGACTTGGCGCAGCCGTCGGCGCGCGCAGTTGGGAAGCTGCGAGCCGGGCGTTTCGGAAAGGCAGCACGGGCCATGAGCGGCGATCCATCCGAACGCCGTCTACTGATCACCGGCATTGTCGGCACCGTCATCGCCGCGCTGTGCTGCTTCACGCCGGTTCTGGCCGTGCTCCTCGGTTTTGTCGGCCTGTCAGCCCTGCTGGGTTGGCTTGATGTCGTGCTCTTGCCTGCCCTCGCCGTCTTCATCGGCCTTACGATTTATGCCCTCTGGCGACGCCAGCGGAACGCCAGAAACTCCTAAAGGAATACAATCATGAACGATTGCTGCACCATTCCCCGTCCAGACCAAAATTCTTTCGACATGGCTGTAATCGGGGCGGGATCGGCGGGGTTTTCCGCCTCGATCACGGCGGCCGGGGCGGGCAAGCGTGTAGCGCTGATCGGACACGGGCTGATCGGCGGCACCTGTGTGAACGTGGGCTGCGTGCCGTCAAAGGCCTTGATCCGTGCGGCGGAAGCGATCCACGGCGCGAAGGCGGCGAAACGGTTTCCGGGACTATCCGGGGCTGCACAGGTCGATGATTGGGCGGCGCTGATGGCCGGGAAGGACGCCTTGGTTTCTAGTCTGCGTCAAAAGAAATATGCCGATCTGCTGCCCGGCTATGAGGGGATTACCTACATTGACGAAGGGGCGGCCCGGCTTGTCCCCGGTGGCGTGCAGGTCGGCGCGCGCCTGATCCGTGCGCCCAAAGTCATCATAGCCACGGGTGGCCGCCCCGCCCTGCCGCCCATTCCGGGAATCAGGCAAGTGCCCACGCTGGACAGCACGTCCCTTCTTGCGCTGGAAACGCTGCCGGAAAGCCTAGTCTTCCTTGGCGGTGGCTATATCGGTGCGGAACTGGCACAGATGATGGCGCGGATGGGCGTCAAGGTTACCATGGTCTGCCGCTCGCGCCTTCTGCCGCAGGCCGAACCCGAAGTGTCGGAAGCTTTGACAGAGGTGTTCCGGGGCGAAGGCATCACAATGCACTGCGGCGTGACCTATGATACTTGCAATCGGGATGGCAAGCGCGCCGTGCTGTGCATCGAAGAACGCGGCAAGCGACTGGAACTGACAGCAGATCATCTGGTGCTGACCACCGGACGCAGCCCCAATACCGAAGGCCTGGGGCTTTCCGAAATGGGGATCGAGACCGACCGGCGAGGGGCAATCGTGGTGGGCGACGACATGCAGACCACCCGCCCCGGCATTTATGCCGCAGGGGATGTGACCAACCGTGACCAGTTTGTCTATATGGCCGCCTATGGAGCAAAGCTGGCCGCAAGGAATGCCATGGGCGGTGCAGAGTGCTATGACAATAGAGCGATGCCTTGGGTGGTGTTCACTGATCCGCAGGTGGCGGGCGTAGGGTTGACTGTGGAACAGGCCGTTGCAGCCGGCTATGACGTGAAAACCAGCGTTCTGACGCTCGACAACGTGCCTCGAGCGCTCGCGGCCCGTGACACGCGCGGTGTCATCAAACTGGTGGCGGATGCAAAGACCGATAGACTTTTGGGCGGTGTGATCGCCGCGCCTGAAGGTTCCGACAGCGCCCAGACGCTGGCCATGGCCCTGAAGTTCGGGATGACCACCAAGGCACTCGGGGAGACCATTTTCCCTTATCTGACCACGGTCGAAGGCCTGAGGCTCGCGGCTCAGACCTTCGATAAGGACGTGGCGATGCTTTCGTGCTGTGCGGGATGAAGCCGTGCCCGCCGCCCGTGAGGTGGCGGACATTGCAGCCGACAGCTCCCAGCCCAGATCCCGGCCCAGTTCGCGCTGCCTTTCCAATTCAAGCTGACGCCGCCGCTTGCGCTCTTCGTCGAACTCATGCTGCTGCTTTTGACGCGGTTTTAACGTGCTGCGCCCAGCGGCTTGATTGAAGCGGTCGCAGATCGCCTCTGCCTCGTGGGCATCTGCTATTGTTGCATGTTGCAACTGAAACGCCTCACCTGCATCAGGCCGCTTACCGCCCTTCGCGACCCTCACAGGCACAGTATCTCCGCCACCCCACGCCGCCCAGCCTGCCGCGAAAGTTGCACCACCAGATCCACACTTCCCTCGCAGTACCGCTTCACCTCCTCGAACCCCATGCCCAGCCCGGCGGCCATGACCATGATCGCCAACCGATCTATGGCTTTCCGGGCGGTGTCGGCATGGATGGTTGTGAACGAACCACCGTGGCCGGTGTTGATCGCTTCCAGGAAGGTCCGGCTTTCCTCACCCCGCAACTCACCAAGAATGATCCGGTCTGGACGCATCCGAAGCGAGGCTTCCAGTAGCCGCGCAGGCGTCCGTTCGCCTTGGGCACTGCGATCAGCCTTAAGCGATACCGCGTTCTCCTGACGGGGGAACAGCTCATAGGCATCCTCGATGGTCAGGATCCTCTCGCCCGGGTCCACCATCGACAACAAAGACCGAGCAAATGTCGTCTTGCCGGTCGAGGTGCCGCCAGAGTTCAGGATGTTCATGCGCTCCTCGACGCAAAGCCGCATGGCCTCGACGACCTGCCCCGCCTCAGCAAGCTTCATTGCCTCCCCTGCCCTTGCCCGACGCTTGGCGTCGAGATCGACAAGACCACCGTGTAAGAGGCGCGGCTCGATCAGCTGATCGGCCGAAACCTTGAATGGCCGGAACGTGATAGCCATCCCGCCTTCCACTATGGGCGGCGCCACAACCTGCGCCCGGATCGCCATATCGCCCAAGACGATCTTTCCCGAAACGGTCGGCTTCTTGTCGGAGAACTGCACACCAACGGCAGAAGCTATTGCCTGCCCAAGGTTGTTAGACAGGACCCGATCGATGGACAGATGCGCGACCCGCTCCATGTGCGTCGCGCCCTTTCGCTCGATCCAGACTTTTCCATCCGGGTTGATCGCCACCTCGACCAGATCGTCCCGTAAGAACAGCGGCGCAATTGGCGTCAGGTAGGACCCGAGGAAGCTCGGCCGATCATCCATCACCAGATTTCCAGATCGCGGTCGACCATGACCGTGATCGCGGCCCCAGGGGCGACGGTGATGATCGGCGGCAGGCTCGTATAGGCCTCGACCGCGGAGCCCATGGCAGTACCCAGGTCCTCGCCCATGCTCTCAGCCGTGTCGGAACTGATCTCGTCAGTGTATTTCGCGGCGGCGACAGCGGGAGCGGCCCCGAGAAGGGAAATGAGCGCAGCCGACCCGAACCTGGCACCGAAGCGCGTGTTGACCTTGCCGGTAATGCCGGAGCGACCCTGGGCGTCCCCACCGAAAGCCTCCATCTGCACGGACTGCCCATCCGGAGTGACGAGCCGCGTCCAGGCGACAAGAATGCGGCCTTGGCCGATGGCCACGTCCGAGGAATAATCTCCGAAGAGGCGCGCGCCGGCGGGGATCAGGATCTGGGCCTGATCGAAGGACCAGACCGGCCGGGTCACGATCGCTGTGATCTGGCCAGGTAGGCTCGAGTCGACCGCATTCTCAAGCGTTGCTTCAATCATCGTGCCCTGCAGGACGGTGTTTGACGGATTGGCGATCACCTGGCTCACTTCCGTGGTGGTGGCTTCGCGCCCCGACTGTACGAAATCCCGACCTGTCGCATCTCGACCCTCGGCTGGGGCCTCGGGCATCCCCATACGGGCATCCCCTGCCCCACCCTTTTGACCATCGTCGAAGACGACCGAAGGTGACGCCACGCGGGCCGCAAGCTGCGCCTCGCGCTCGGCACGCTTGGCCGCCAACTCAGCCTCTCGTTGGGCTTCCGCGGCACCCGCAGTGTCGGCGCTTGCCTTCAGGACGGCGATCTCCTGATCGAACTGCCGTCGCATGTCCTCCATCAGAGCAATGTTCTGCGACTGTGCCTCTTCTAGGGCGAGCGCCAGTTCCTTGGCTGTCTGGTCCTTCTCGGCATCGGCCTTGTCGGCAAGATCACCCAACTCGCGCTGCAGCCGTTCAACCTCGGACTGGAGTGTGGCGTTCCGCGCTTCGAGGTCTTCGCGCTGTGAGGCCAGTTCCCCTTCGATGTCTGAGAACCCATCACCTGAGGGCTTAGCTTCCGGTCCCGGCTCAATCGCTCCGAAGGGCGAGCCGCCCGCCTGATCCTGGAATTCCTCGACGGCTGAGGTTTCCACATCGGGGATTGTGCGGCTGGAAGGCCAGACCGTCCAGAGCGCGGCAAGGCTGGCTCCGGCCAAGAGTGCGCCCATGCCAAGTCGCTGCTGCCGGGTCATTTTCGGCTTGGGTCGCTCGACCTTGTATTCCGGCTCGGCGCCCGTCTTCGGATCGGTCATCTCGGGATCAGCCATGTCAGAATTCCCATCCCTGAAGCTTGGCGAGCAGGGCCAGATCGGTGGTCACGCCGCCATCTACCCGCTCGATGCAAAGAACCTGCGTGCCGATCCGGATCGAATAGGCGGAGCGCAGGCCGGAGACGCGGACGATGCTGCCTCGCGTGCCGGAGTTCAGCGTCACTTCGCGGCCCGTCGCATCCACACCGAAGATCGACGGCCGGAGGCCTGGGGCGAAGGCGAAGTACGTCGCTTGCCCATCGTTCCAGATATGGACGGGTTTCAGGGTCTCATCGCCCGACCAGGCATAGCCGATGTCGCGCGACCCTGCGGACACGGTGCCACGGGTCGCCCGGCTTGTGCCCGTCTCGGGATAGCGCAGGACCAGCCGATAGGTCGGGTTACGAGACCTGCCCTCGCCGATCGACAGCGAGATCGTGCGCCGCCCGGTATAGATCGTCATGTTGGTCTCGGCCCCGGCGATCAGGGGTTTCACGGAAACCGTAGTGCGGTTCGAGAGCACCTCGACCTCGAAGGCCTCGCTGTCGCCAAGAAGGACCGAGTCGATCCGCTCGCCAGCACCCAGTTCGATGGCGGTGTTCACACGCAAATGCGTGTCGAGCCGGATGACATCGACGGGGTTGTAGAGGACCGACCGGACACGGGCATCCGCGCCCATCGAGGCGGGGGCGATTTCGGCAGAAGCGGCACTCGCGATGCCGAGGGCGCAGGCGAAGGCAAGTCCCGGAAGGAGAAAAGAACGGCTCATGGATTCGTTTCCAGGGTTTCGGCGTCGACGCGGTAGGCCGAGACGGTAAAGCCTAGCGGGTTTTCCCAGACGTGGGCGAGGGAGCGCTCGGTCTTCGGCTCGAATGCAAACTCGACCGTGGCAACGAAAGGCTGGGTCACCGGCTCCTGCTTCGTCTTGCGCAGGGTTTTCAGGAAACGGATCTGGGCGACGTTCGGCGAAAGGAACGTGATCCGGCGCACGGTCACCGTGACTTCTGCGCCTGGCCCATAGACATCGGGCGGATAGGCCGTGTTGCCGCCGCCTTTCGACCAGAGAAGCCGCAGGCTTTCCTCGGCGCCCCCTGTTGAGCGGCGCTGCACGCTCTCAAGCCGGGCCTGAATGCCCGCAAGGAAATAGCCCTCGCGGTCGGAGACGTAAGCCACGAGGAGGCTTTGTTTCAGTGCCTCTTGATCCTCGATGCCGGTCGGGGCGACCCTCAGGATGTTTTCGGCGTCCCCGGTCTGTCGATCGACGAGGACGGTGAAGACCTGGGTTTCCCGCAAGGGCAGGACGAGCACCAGCGCGGTTGCAAGAATCAGGCTCAGTCCGCCCGCGGTACTCGCGACAATCCAGGCACGCCGGGCCGAGAGGCGGGGCTCCAGAACGAGATCGACATCAAATCCATGCGCCTCCATGGGCGGTCCTCCACTTCTCGAATTCTGGAACATCAGCTCTTGTCCGGTGTCCGGCTCGCAAGCCGCATCGCGGTCTGAACAGCGGACCGCCCGATCTGTCCGGCGGTATTGCCGTTGAGGCGAGCGTCCGAGGGACGCCGACCACCGGCATCCAATCCAGCCGCTCCTCGGCCTGCGCCGATCCCGGACGCGATGCCGGTGCGGCCGTAACCCTTGACGCTGTCGGCGGTGCGGAAGGTCGAGGCCGCGACGCTGCCGAGACCGGTCGCGGTCGACGCGAGGGACTGTGCGATCGTGGGCACCATGGCCATGAGGCCGGTTCCGAGCATCATGACGACGACGAAGCTCAGGACATCGCCGATGGTTTCCACCGAGGCGAGAGAGGCCGGGGTGAGGTCCGCCGCGATGTAGATCGTGAACGCCGCCATTCCGGACGTAAGCATCGGGTAGAGTGCGAAGCCGAGGGCGAGGTTCACCCATCGGTCAAAGAGCGGGGCGGTGACCTTGAAGAGCGTGCAGGCAATTGCGACCGGCGCGAAGATGACGAGGACGCCGATCATGATCTTCGCGGCCGAGATCACGATGATCGACACGGTCGCCATAAGGGCTGCCACAAGAAACATCAGGAGGCCCGCGAGGGCGCCGGTGATGTAGCTGCCGTTCTGGCTGATCGCCTGACCCACATCGAGGGCTTGCAGATAGAGGGCATCCAGACCCTCGTAGAGATTGCCCGACCCATCCCCAAACGCGTTCATCACGACCGCGCCGATTTCACTCGGGGCGTTGGTCAGAACGCCATAAACCGAATTGAAGTTGGCCCAGGACGACAAGAACGCCGAAGCAACCGTGATCCGAACCATGAGGCCGAGCCCGTTGCGCAGCGTCATCGGCACGGCTTGTGCCATCAGGTTGATCCCGATCAGAGCCACCACCAGGACCGACCCGACCCGGAAGACCGGCACAATCTCGGCTGCCACAGCATCAAATGCCGTAGCGCCAACCGCTGTTGCGGCGGCATCGACCTGGGTCAGAATGTCGGCGATGATGGCCATGGATCACTTGGCCCGGCAGCTTTGCTCAAGCTCGCGAAACCGCGCCTCGGTTGCACGCCGATCTTCATCGCGGATACGTTCCAGCGCCGGACGGTCTGCATCGGTCAGTTCTTCCGTCGACTTGCCTAAGGCGGCCGTTACGAAGGCGTCGAAGCTGAAGCCGTCGAAGAGGCAAGCGCAGGAACCTTCTTCAAGCCGCCGCGACATCGCTACGCGAAAATAGGCCTGCCGAGCCACTGCGCGGAACTTCCAATCGGTGATCCCCTCGGGCAGGTCGATCACCTCTTCGCAGGAAGGCCTGTCAGCGGCAGCAAAGATGCCGGTACCGCGCCTCTGCATCTCGGTCAGGAGGTCCAGCGCGGTCTCCGCATCCTGCGCGCCTACCGCTTCCTGGGTTTCTTCGATCAGCTGAACGTCACTGAAAGTGGCGATGTCTTGCGCAGCAGCGAAGCTGGTAAAGCAGACCATGACAACAACCGCCGCGACGTGGTGAGAAGCCCGCCGCATCATTCGGCCCCCGAATAGTCGAAGAAGCTCTTTTCCTTGGCCTGCTCTGCGGCCCAGTTCACACCCGTCTGCCCGGCGGCCAGCCCCGCAGCTGCGTTCAACCGCCACATCTGGCCGAGCATGTAGTTGGTCTCGGCCGCCATCCGGGTGTTGAGGTCGATGCTTTCCTTCAGGCCCTCCTGATTGGCGATTTCAGACACCAAACCGTCGATCCGCGCGAGGCTTTGGGCGGCTTCCTCGTAGGAAAGCTGCGCCACGCCCATGGCCGTGGCACTCGTCGCTGCGGTCGTCGCGATGAGCTTGTCCTGCGGGTTCTCCGATGACGACAGCCCGGCCAGGGTTTCCGAGGTCAGCCCGGCCCCTTCCAGCGTGTCGCGCATATATTCGGCGGCCATCTTGTCGCCCATGGTCACGTCGCCATCGAGCAAGCTGTCCAGAAGCCCATCGAAATCCCCGATGGTCAGCGCATCCTGGAAACCGGAGAGATCGGTGATCTTGGCCGCCCGTGAGCGCAGGTCCTCCACCGAATTGTAAAGGCTCGCGATCTCGTTCAGGCCCGAGATCGACCCGAGGATGCCTTCGAGGTTGGTCAGCTGCTCGAGACCGGTCTCGACCTGCTTCTTCAGCTCTTCGATCTGCGCGATCTGGTTGTCAGCATCGCGGAGTGCGGCCTGCAGCTGCTCGATGTTCTTGGCGAGGTTGGTGCCGTCGATGACGGGCACACCTTGCGCCAAAAGAGGTGACGCCAGAAGCGTTGCACAGACGGCGAGCGCGAGACGCGCCCTTGTTCGAAGGACGGCAGGTCTCACGGAGTGTACTCCCAGAAGGTGGTGTATTGCAGGGATTGCGCGGCATCCGAGAGCCCACGCGCGGCTTCAACCTTGACGGCACCCGCGCGCAGCCGCAGCGTCAGGGCCATGAGGCGCGCGCGCTCGGCGAGCATGTAGGTGTTCTGGTCGACCGCTTCTTTCGGGGTCTGGGGCTTGGCCTCTTCCAAGAACCCCTTGATCCGGGCCATGGCCGCCTCGATCTGCCCCGACTGCTGGCCGGAATAGCCGATGAAGGCCGAGGACATGTTGCCCCATTCCGCACTTGCGCCTTCCACGCCCGCCAGCGTGCCCGTCACGTCCGCGCCGGTGATCACTAAGAGATAGGCGTCGTAGTAGCCAGAAATCCGGCGGACGTAGGCTCGGGTTTCCTCGAAGGGTGGGATGCCGCCGTATTTCTGGACGTTGCCGGGTCCGGCATTGTAGGCCGCAAGCGCGAAGTCGATCCGACCGAAGCTGTTGAGCTGTGTCGCGAGATAGCGTGCGCCACCATCGAGGTTCTGCAGCGGATCGGTCGGATCGACGCCGAGATCAGCGGCGGTGCCGGGCATCAACTGGCAAAAGCCCATGGCCCCGACCGGGCTAATCGCCGCGTTGGAGAACCCACTTTCCTGTTTCACCAGCGACTGGAAGAGAATGCGCCAAGTTGTGGGCGTGAGCCCGACCTTCACGACACCGGGATGCGTTTCATAGCGCGCCGCTGTGGCGATGATCATCGCCTCGACCGTCTCGGCATCCCCGAAGAGCCGCTGGCTTTCCGGGCTTGTCTCCTCAAGGGGATAGACCTCGTCGGCAGGGGGGAAGGTGCCGGATCCTATCTCGAAGCCGCTGAGGTCGGTCACGCCGGTCGTATCCGCGAGGAAACGTTCATAGGCAGCCAGCTGGTCGTCTTCGATCTCGCTGAGTTCCGTGCGCGTGGCGAGTTTCTCCCCCTGTTTCACGGCATCCTCGGCTTGTTCGACAAGACGCGAGATGAAGTTCGACAGTCGCGAGCCGTCGATGATTGGCACGCCTTGGGCCATGAGGCCCATAGGCACCGTGGTGCCGAGGAGAAGCCCGAGAAGGAGAGGGGCACGACGCATGAGGTGGCTCAGTCCGCGCAAGGCGCGTCGGGGGCGTTCATGGTCGAGACGACGACCGTCGTGCCGTCACTTTGCTCGTGCGCTGCGAAGTATTTGCCCTCGGCCCGGAACTGACCGTGGCAGGGGGAGACGGCCCCCGTCTCGACACCGGCGCAGGCGGAAAGAAGGGTGAACCCGAGAAGGGAAAGGGGGATCAGGCGGTTGCGTCGTGTCACGTCATGTCCTTCCAGAAATCGGGAGTATCCCGCCAGCCATAGGGGGCGCGGTCTTCGCCGGATCGGCCACCGCCAAGCACGGCGAGCGCAGGTCCAAGGGCGGCGAGGTCCATGTTCACGAAGACCGAGTCTCCGGCCGAGCGCAGGAGGGCGAGGCGCAGGCCACCCGTCGGCGTGCAGAGGAACTCGGCCTCTTTCTCGTTCAGCCGCAGGATCCGGTAATCTTCGGGGTTGGCGCGCGGGTTCGGGTAGAGAAGCTGGGTCACCACACTCTCTGCGATGATCTGCCCAACCTTGACCCGGGTCAGATGCGTCGGTGTCTGGGTCAGCATCATCACCACGGCGTTCTTTTTCCGCATCGTGACGAGCCAGTCATGCAGGCGCTTTTCGAAGATCGGATCGTCAAGCATCTTCCAGGCCTCATCGATGACGATGAGGGTCGGACGGCGATCCTCGATGACCCGTTCGATGCGACGGAAGAGATAGGCAAGAAGTGCCGAGCGTTCGGTCCCGAGATCAAGGATCTCCGACATGTCGATGCCGACCACATCCTCGGAGAGGCTGATCTGGGATGTGGCACCGGGCCCAAAGAGCCAGCCATGTCGGCCTCCCTGCCCCCATTCCCGGACCCGGCCCACAAGATCGCCCTCGTCGTCTGTTGAAGCGACGAGGGTGGCGAGGCCATCGAATGTCCGGAGCCGGGGATCGGCCGAAACGATCTGACGGACGGCGGCGTTCAGGCTGACGGTTTGGGCGGTCTCGAAGGGGCGCGACCCTGCAAGGATGTCACCGAGCCAGTCGGTGAGCCAGGCCGCCCCGCGCTCGTCGGTCTCGGTCTGGAACGGATTGAGGCCGGTCGCCTCGCCGATCCGGATCGCGGAATAGCTGCCACCCAAAGCACGCACGGCCATCTCGAGACCCCGGTCCTTGTCGATGACGAGGATGCGCGCATGAACCCGCCGCGCCTGTGCCATCAGAAAGGCAGTGCCGAGGGTCTTCCCCGACCCTGTGCGACCTAGAACGAGGGTATGACCGGCGCTCGGCTCGGCACCCCGCTCACCCTTGTCGTGGAAATTGAAGCGATAGAGGCTTGAGGTCACCGTCGGCAGCGCCGTGATCGTCTCGCCCCAGGGCGACTGCATTTTGGACCGACCTTCCGTCACCCGGTGCAGTGCCGCGAGATGAGCGAAGTTCTGGGCTGACAGAAGTGCCGTGCGCGGGCGATAGGCCCAGTTGCCTGGGGCTTGGGCAAACCAAGCCGCGCGGGCTGCAAAGCTTTCGCGGACGAGGGTTGCCCCACAGTCCTGTCCGGCGCGCCAGACCTCGGAGGCAGCCTCTTCCAGCTGTTCCGGGGTCTCGGCCGTGACCATGACCGTCAGGTGGTGTTTGCCGAAGACCTGTCGGCCCGAGGCGACATTGTCTGCGGCCTCGTAAAGTTCCTGACGCAGAGTTTCGGCGGCATCCTCAGAGGCACGCATCTGGCGTGCCGTGCGCTTGATGCGCTCTTCGATTTCGTTGTTGCGCGCGGGGGTGAAGCTGTTGGTGATGACGATGTCGTAGGGCAGTTCCAGCGCGTCGAGCATCCGCGCCCAGGTGCGGGCCGGATAGGATTTCACGCCGAAAATCGTCCCGAAACGCATCCCTTCGCCGGTTTCGATTTCCACCCGTTTGCCAGCAAAGATCATCTGCGATGACGCGACAGCCTCGGCAAGAAATTGGCCGCGCATCGGAAGCACCTTGGCCATCGGCTGCCCAAGAAGGACGCCAAGGAGACCCAGCCATTCCCCGGAGGAAACGGTCAGCCGCCGGAAGCCCAGACCCTGGCAGGCCCCGGCCAAAAGACCCATCGCTTCATTCAGGCGCTCGATCCTCTGGCCGAGGTCGCCTGTGAAGGCTGCCTTGAAGAGTGCGCCGATCAAAGGGACACGTTTTAGTGCTGTGGGGCGAAGGATGAGCGAGACCACCAGCACCCGGCGTTTCAGGGTGCGGGCACGGAGATGTCCTTGCCAGCGGGCGTCAACCATGGAGGCAAACGCGGCTCCAGTGCCCTCGCCATCAAAGGGTTTCAGCTGGGGTGCGTCCGGCAGGGTCAGCTTGGAGACATGGAACCCGAAGCCTTCGCCCAGCTGCCCGATCAGACGCGCAAGCGAAGTGGTCGCGAGCGAGAGGTCCCCTTCTTCCGACGTGAAACTGTCCTGCCCCTCGACCACGGCAGAGGCGATCAGGTCACCCTGCCGGGTCAGGATCAGATTGTCCGCAGGTGCGGAGAGCCAGGGCAAGTGCCGGGCGAGGGTCTCGGCTGCGAGATCCTCATGCCGCAAGACCGATCGAAGCGCCAGGGTGGCCGGGAAGAGGGATTTGAGGTCAGCTGACATGGCGGTCTCCGCCAAAAGCTGACTTGCCTCGGGTGCGCGGGGTCCGGGAGAAGACCACCGCGACTGTCTCGAAGAGGTTCGGGTTGCGGTCTGCCACGAACCACAGAACCGGATAGCCGACGACCCCAATCAGCAGGAACCGCCAGTCGTTCGCGCCCACGAAGGGAATGACCGATCCCAGCATCAGGCTCACGAAATAGCCGATGGGCAGGCCGAAGATCTTCGGCGGCCGGGTGAGGCCGAGAAACAGGGGCGCGTCATGCATGGGGAACATCCGGGGGCTCGGCCGGGCCGGGTGTGCGATGCCACCCGGCCTGTCGCCTGTCCCGCCTCAGGGGGCCGCAAAGCCGTCGATGATGGTCGCGGCCGAGAAGACGAGAACCACGCCGAAGAAGATCGCAAGGAAGAGGGGCCAGTTCAGGCGGCCGGTGAACATCATGTAGCCGGCAGCCACCACGGCAAGGATGGCGATCAGCCGCCCGATCGGGCCGGTCAGTGCATCGACCACGGTCTGCAACATGTTTTCGAGGGGATCGAGGTTCTGTGCGAGAGCTGGCTCTGCGAGGATTGCCGCGAAGGGCAGCGACAGCAAAAGGGTGTGCAAAGCCAGGCGCGGCAATCGCGCGCCAAAAAGACTGCGGAACATGGGGATTACTCCGAACTGAGGGTTGCGTTGGTCAGCCGCAGAACCTTGGCCACATGGCCCTCGGTTTCGGCATAAGGGGGAATGCCGCCATAGTCGCGGACCGCTTCGGGGCCGGCGTTGTAGGCAGCCAGAGCAAGATCGGCGGCGCCGAAGTCTTCAAGCTGGGCGAGAAGATAGCGGGCCGAGCCGTGCAGGTTGTCTTCCGGATCGTGGGGGTCGACGCCGAGGAGATCGGCGGTTCCGGGCATCAGTTGCCCAAGCCCGATGGCACCGACCGATGAGCGCGCATCCGGATTGAATGCGGATTCCACTGCGATGTTTGCCCGAAAGAGCGCAAGCCATTCCGTCCCGGAGAGACCGGCCGCTTTCAGCGCCGGATGGCGGAGGTAGTCGTCGCCGACGTCGAGTACGAGATCCTCGATTTCGGCTGTGCCACGCGGACCCCTGTCCTCCGGGGACGTGCCATAGGACGCAAGCACAACGAGACCTTCGTCAGTTGCGTCGGTCTCAGCATTATTTGTGAACTCGGCGTCGTTCAGATCGCCGCGCTTGGGAAGCTCTTTGCCAAAATCGAGAACGCTGGCCCGAACCCGCAGGTCCTCTGTCCCTGCCCCAAGGTCGATGACCTCGGCCTGGGCACCTTGTGCGGCAATGAGCCAAAGCGCCAGCCCTGAGCCGAGGGTCAGATCAGGGAATGGGCTCCACCGCTGTGTCATGGGTCCAGGTCGCCTTTTCGCCCTTCTTCAAAGGAACGGGGACCGTGGTCAGACCCAACTCGACCGCGAAGGAGATCAGACCGGTGACGGTCTTGAACTCCCGTGGTTCGAGCCCGCGCGAGATCACCAGAAGGGCCGTCTGGTCGCCAAGGCGCAACTGGATGCGCCAGGTGCCTTGCCAGACATTGAGAACCTTCTTTGCGTCCTCGACACAGAGGGCTTCGACGATGCCGCCTTCGGTCAGGGCCTCCTTAAGTCCGGCCTGCAAGATCACCGGGGTCAAGTTCCTCATGGGTTGGCACCTTCCGAAGCAACACGCTTTCGGCAGAACATAGTGCATGTTGCGCTGATGAGAAACATGTCGTCGCACAACATGGCGCTCACCTAGCGGTAGAATCCTATTGCGTCAATAGCGGTGTTTTGCAATTCATGCACATGTTTTGAAACCGCGGACCGTGCATGCCCCTTCTCCGCTCCAGACACGCTTGCCTCGCCGCCGCCGCCCTGTTCACGATGCCTGTCTGCGGCGTCGCTCAAGGTGCGACGGCGTTGGACTGCTTGCCGCCGGTCCCGCCTGCACCGGTGACCGATGCTGCCACGCGCGCGGAATATCGCGTGGAGATCGGGCAGGAGTTCACGGCCTATTTCGATGAGGCGCAGACCTATCTGCGCTGTCTGGATGCCGCGCGAGCCCAGGTGTCCGAAGAGATCAACCGCGCGATCCACGACTACCAGGCTCTTGGCGAGGACCCGGACGGATGACCGCGTGAGATCAGGTCCCCCTACCCTTCCCCTCCCGGCATCTTCACAAGGAAACTCCCATGACAAGACTACGAGCTGCGGCCGCCCTGGCAGCGACCGCCATGTCACTTTCTGTTGCGGCTCCGGCACAAGCCTACCCCGTTGATTGCGCGATCCTTCTCTGCCTCGCAGGCGGCTGGCCAGCCTCGACCGAATGCGCCCATGCCCGCACCGTCTTCATTGCCCGGATCACGCCATGGCCGGTCGAGCCACCGCTGCAAATCTGGAACTGCCCGATGCGGGCGAGTTTCCGCGGCGAGGCCAAACCGATCGAGCGCCTGTTCGACATCGCCGTTCGCGGAGAGACTGCCCCGCTCATCTCTGTCCCGAAAACGCCGTGGGCACCTCAGCTCGTCCAGGATCGGGCAGATGTCGATATCTCCGATCCGGCGTTTGACTTTGTCCGCTCGATCCGCGTGTTCGAGATCACCTACCAGCAGAGACGCAACTCTGACGGCGACTGCAACAGCTGGGGCGCCGTGTACATGGGCACCTATGGCGCTCAGGGCGACTACAGCCGTCGTCGGAGCAGCATTTCTGCGGTGCCGACCGCCTCAGACCTCACCGTGCCGGCAGACTGTCGCAGCTATTGGCACCGGTCTGTTTTCGTCGAATGGCGCGACTATGAAGGGAGCTACGGACACGAAGAGGTTCATTACTGAGAACATGAACGACCGCCCTCCCACGAAACGATCGAGTGACCGGATCCCCAGAAACAGAAACGACGCCAGACCATAGGCCCGACGCCGCACTGATTTCCTCGTGGTAGTGGGAATCTAGCGCGAGCTTTGGGTCCGTTCAACCGGCAAATGCCTTTGCCGGAACGAACTTTTGCACGCCTCGCGGTCTGGTGTCGCCCCAGGACGGAACGACACATCATGGAACTCACGACCGGTGCCATCCTGCGCCGCATCACCGAAACCCCACTCTCCACGTCGGCGCACAAGCTCGCGACGATCATCCTCGACGGGATCGCCTGGAAGGACGGTTACAACGGGTTGGAACGCGGAACGGCCGCGTTCACGCTGGCGCACCTCGCCGAAAAGATGGGGGTTTCCCGGCAGCATCTGACGGCGCTCCTGGTCGAGCTCGCGGCGTCCGGCTTGGCGCTGGCCCGGTGGAAGCCCAATGGCAAGTTTGCGCCCTGGCTGTTCCGGTTCGGGGGGCATATCGCAACTGGAACAGCGCCAGATGTCGTGTCATCTGCAGGCGACACATCACTATCTGGAGACTCTAAGAACAAAACTATCTTTGCAGGAAAGATCGAGATCGGCGCAGTAGCCAGCGTCTACCACACGCCTTGGGCAGAATTGATCAAGTCAGCGAAGGTGTCGCTTGCCTGCTGGAACGTCGATACGCAGATCATCTGGGAACGTTTCCTGACTTTCAACCAGTCGCGCGGCAATGCCCATGTCCCGGCTGGCTACTTGCTCGGCTTCATGCGGCGCTGGCGGACCAGTTCGTCAAGCCGGGCTCCAACGTTTTCATCGGAGCCGGAGCTGCTGGCCAAAGAAGATCCGAAAACGCTCGAGCTCCATCAGCAGATTCGGGCTGCTCCTAGTGCCAACCGACAGTTTCACGCATCGGATTTGTGCAGCCTGATTGGCCAAGCCGCCTACGATGCTCGTGTCCTAGATGTCGTCCGACAGTTCGGCTGTCCAAGGTTCACTGCAATCCTTGCCGTGCACGGACGCGCCGTTTTGGCAGGAGAAATCTCGCGATGAGATGGCTTGATGCGGAAGAGAGACCTCGGACATGCTTGCTCCAATCATTTCTGCCGGGGTTTCTCCGACCACTTTCAAACCAGGGATTGACCCATTGGCTTCACGACGGCACCACCGTTGGCAAGGTCTCCTGCCTTCGCCAGCCCGCGCCCCTTGATCAGTGCGTAGACAGCCGGAATCACGACCAACGTCAGGATGGTGGACGACACCATCCCACCGATCATCGGCACGGCGATACGGCTCATAACCTCAGACCCGGTGCCATGCGCCCAAAGGATCGGCATCAGGCCCGCCATGATCGCCACCACCGTCATCATCTTGGGCCGCACCCGTTCGACAGCGCCGACCATGATCGCGGCATCCAGATCGGCGCGGGTGAATGGGCGTCCTGCGCGGGCGACCTCGGCCCTGCGTTCCGCCAATGCATGGTCGAGGTAGATCAGCATGATTACCCCGGTTTCTGCGGCGACACCGGCCAACGCGATGAACCCGACCGCGACAGCCACCGACGTGTTAAAGCCCATCCACCACATCAGCCAGACGCCGCCAACCAGCGCGAAGGGCAGGGACAGCATCACGATCAGGGTTTCGGTCAGGCGGCGGAAGTTGAGAAACAGCAACAGGAAGATCACCGCCAGTGTGATCGGCACGACGATTGCCAGCCGAGCCTTGGCACGTTCGAGGTATTCGAACTGACCGCTCCAGCCCAGCGAATAGCCGGGCGGCAGGATCACTTCGCCAGCCACTGCCGCTTGTGCCTCGGCGACATAGCCGCCCAGATCGCGGCCCGCGATGTCCACGAAGATGTAGACGGCAAGCTGACCGTTCTCAGTGCGGATCGACGTCGCACCCCGTGTACGCTCGACAGCGGCGACCTCGCCCAGGGGCACAGTGCCACCACCCGGAAGCGCGACCTGAACCTCTTGCGCGATGGCCTCGGGATCCTGGCGCAGCGCTGCGGGATAGCGCAGTGCCACGTTGTAGCGCTCGCGTCCCTCGACGGTCTGAGTGATCGCCTCGGCCCCAAGCGCCATGGCGATAACCTCCTGCACGTCCTGGATCGACAGGCCGTAACGCGCCAGCCGTTCCCGGTCGGGCACGATGTCGAGGTAATAGCCGCCGATCACCCGTTCGGCATAGGCGCTGGTGGTGCCGGGAACATTCCGCAGCACCGCCTCGACCTGCCGCGCGACTGCCTCCATTTCTGTAAGGTCAGTGCCGAAGACTTTCACCCCCACAGGAGTGCGGATGCCGGTGGCCAGCATATCGATGCGGGCGCGGATCGGCTGGGTCCAGGCGTTCGAGACGCCGGGGAATTGCAGGGCGGCGTCCATTTCCAGCCGCAGACTTTCCATCGTGACGCCCTCGCGCCACTCATCCTTCGGCTTCAGCTGAATGATCGTCTCGAACATCTCGGTAGGGGCCGGGTCGGTTGCCGTCAGCGCACGTCCCGCCTTGCCGAAGACGGTCTCGACTTCCGGGAAGCTGCGGATGATGCGGTCCTGCATCTGAATCAACTCCGCTGCTTTGGTGACGGACAAGCCCGGCAGGGTGGTGGGCATGTACATCATCGTGCCCTCGTCCAGAGCGGGCATGAATTCGGACCCCAACTGCCGCGCGGGCCAGATTGTGGCGACCAGTGCCACCAGCGCGAGCGTGATTGTGAACACCCGCGCCCGCAGCACCCATTGGATGACGGGTCGGTAGATCGCGATCAGGGCGCGGTTCACCGGGTTGCGGTGTTCCGGCACGATCCGCCCGCGCACGAAGATCACCATCAGCGCGGGCACCAGCGTCACTGACAAGAGCGCTGCGGCCGCCATGGCGAAAGTTTTGGTTGCAGCCAAGGGGCCGAATAGGCGGCCCTCTTGCCCTTCCAGCGCGAAGATCGGCAGGAAGGAGACGGTGATAATCAGCAGGCTGAAGAACAGCGCCGGGCCAACCTCGGACGCGGCTTCGATCAGCACTTCCACCCGTGGCTTGCCGGGTTCCGCCCGTTCCAGATGCTTGTGGGCGTTTTCAATCATCACGATGGCGGCGTCGATCATCGCGCCAATGGCGATAGCGATGCCGCCAAGGCTCATGATATTGGCCCCGATGCCAAGCGCGCGCATGGCGGTGAAGGCCATCAAGAGGCCCACCGGCAGCATGATGATGGCGACCAGCGACGAGCGGACATGCAGCAGGAAGACAAATGTGACCAGCGCCACGACGATGCTTTCCTCAAGAAGTGTCGTCCGCAAGGTTTCAATGGCTGACAGGATCAAGTTGGACCGGTCATAGACGGTGACGATCTCCACCCCCTCGGGCAGGCTTCGCGCGATGGTCTCGATCTCGACCTTGGCGTTATCGATCACGTCGAGTGCATTGGCCCCCACTCGTTGTAGCACGATGCCGCTGGCGACCTCTCCCTCGCCATCAAGCTCTGCGATGCCCCGACGCTCATCGGGCACGATCTCGACCCGCGCTACGTCGCGCAGCAGAACCGGCACGCCCCCCTCAGCACGGATCGGGACCATTTCCAGATCGGCTATGCCGTCCAGATAGCCGCGCCCGCGCACCATGAACTCGAATTCCGACAGCTCGACCGTGCGCCCGCCGGTGTCCATGTTGCTGGCCGCAACTGCCTCACCGATCTCGGACAGGGTGATGCCAAGCGCCCGCATCCGCACCGGATCGACGGTGATCGAGTATTGTTTCACAAACCCGCCGACGCTGGCGACTTCCGACACGCCGTCGGCACCGCTGATGGCAAAACGCATTACCCAATCTTGCAAGGACCGCAGCTCGGCCAGGCTCAGGTTCTCGCCCTTCAGCGCGTATTGATAGACCCAGCCCACGCCCGTCGCATCTGGCCCAAGCGCGGGCGTCACTCCATCCGGCAAACGTGCTGCGGCGGCGTTGAGGTATTCCAGCACGCGCGAGCGGGCCCAGTAGGGGTCCACGCCATCTTCGAAGATGATGTAGACGAAAGAGATGCCGAAGAACGAGAACCCGCGCACCACGCGTGACTGTGGCACGGTCAGCATGGCCGAAGTGAGGGGATAGGTCACCTGATCTTCGACCACCTGCGGCGCTTGCCCAGGATATTCGGTCAGCACGATCACCTGCACATCCGACAGATCGGGGATGGCGTCGATCGGCAGTGTGCGCAGGGACCAAAGGCCCGCAGCCACGGTAAAGACGGTGGCAAAGAGCACAAGCAGCACGTTGCGGGCCGACCATTCGATAATGCGGGCGATCATGGGTTGGCCTCCGGGGTGGATCCGGGCGCTGCAAGGGCAGCCAAAGCCGCATTGAGGTTGCTTTCGGCGTCGATCAAGAAGGTGGCAGAGCTGACCACTATGTCGCCCGCGCCCACGCCGCTGACGATCTCGATCATGCCGTCGCCCTTGCGCCCCACGGTCACAGGTTCGGGCCGGAACCGCCCTTCACCCAGATCAAGGATCACCACCTGCCTGTCGCCGGTGTCGATCACAGCACCCTCTGGTACCTGCACCACGGGTGCACCGCCGAGCATGATTTCGACCTCGGCGAACATGTTGGCGCGTAGGCGCCCGTCCGGGTTCGGCAATTCAATCCGCAGCTTTCCAGTGCGGGTCATCATATCGATCTCGGGGTAAATGGTGTCGATACGGCCCGGAATCGGGCCATCCGTGAGGCCACGAAAGCTCACCCGAACCTCTGTTCCTACTGCAATCTCCATCAGCGCCGCTTCAGGCACTTCGGCGATGACCCAGACGGTCGAGGTGTCAGCGATGCGGAACAGGGTATCGCCCGCTTCCGACATCATGCCTTCGACCGCCATCCGCTCCAGCACCACGCCGCTGCGCGGGGCCATGATCGGAATACTCACTGTCGTCTGGCCCTCGGTCGCGATGCGGTCGATCACCTCTCCCGGCACGCCGAGGTTTTCCAATCGTTGCCGCGCGCCCTCCCTCAACCGCCCTTCCGACCGCACGTCGGTCAGGAACTGTGCAAGAGCGGCAGCGATCTCGGGTGAATAAAGCGTCACGAGCGGTGCGCCTTCGGCGATCGTGCTGCCCGTGGTCACATCGGCAACGGTTTCTATGAAGGCGTCGGCGCGCAACGAAATTACGCTGATCCGGCGTTCGTCCAGTTCCACGATGCCCGGCGCCCGTAATGTGGCCGCCAGAGGTGCCAACACTGCTTCGGCCGTCCGCACCCCGGTGCGCTGCAACTTGCCAGGGCTGACAGTGACCGAGCCGTCATCACTGTTTTCACCGTCATAGACGGGGATGTAATCCATCCCCATTGAGTCCTGCTTCGGCACTGGCGAGGTGTCTGGCAGGCCCATCGGGTTGCGGTAGTAGAGGATGGTCCGCTCACCTGTTTCAGCCATTGCCATTTCTGAACTGGGCTCGGGCGCAGGGCCCAGCGAGAGATCCTCGCTGGCGAGAACAGGCAGGAAGGCGCGCCCATCTGCCGTTTGCCGCTCGGATACCGACCATTCGGGCAACCCATCCGGGTGCCTCCAGTAGATCACCGGGCCGGTCGGCTCTGCTTCAGGGGCGTCAGCACCCGGCATGGCGACTGCGTCATTGCCCATCAAGACGGCAAGCTGCATCTCAGCCATGCCTATCAGGCTGGCCACGGTGATTCCCTTTTCGCCTGCGGTCAGCCCGATCCATCCGGCACTGCCTGCAACAAGGACTGCGGCAGTCAGCTTGCCAACCGCGCTCATGGCTCGGCTCGCAATTCCAGTTCTGCCTTCACGGTTTCCGGTTCACCCTGCACCTTGGCCGCCACCGAAAACCGCCATCCCCCCGCCATGGTGAGATCCGTGCTGAACAGGTAAGTGCCCGGGCCTTCGGCCGGCAATGCGGTGACAGCGGAGGTCATCGCCTCCATCCCGTCGGGGGCCATGTCCATGCGCGTGGCATAAATGACCGCGCCCTCGACCGGCTGGCCGGTGCGAAGATCGGTCAGACGAAGTTCAATCGTTACCCCAGAACCGACACGATGGTCGGTCGAGACGATCTCGAAACGGTAGTCGTCTGCACCTGCCCAGAGGGCAGATACGCCGATGAGAAGTGCCAGAACGGAGCCGCAAATGCGGCGGAACATGTTTGTCATGAGGAAGACCCTTTGATTGCAGCGACAGCGCACCCGCGAAGCCAATTGGCGCAGGTGCAAACGGCATCATCCGCGCGCTGACGCACGCGGCGGGGTCAAATGCGGGGAGGTCGTCTCAAGCCATCCGGCGGAAGCCCGGATGGTGGATGCAGGTCAGGAAGCATCAGGACTGCAGCAGATGCCTCCTCGGTAACAGAAAGCCCGGGGACTTGTACCAGGGCGAGCAATGTCATCCCGCCACGCGCCATCATTTCGCAGGCGACGCTGCATGCCTGGTCATCAGGGCAATCGCCTTCGCAGCACGGATCGGCTGCTGCCGCGATCTCCGCTGCAAGTCCGGCCGATACCTCACTGACTGTGGCCGCGAACAGGGACACAGCCAAAAGCACTGCTAAAAAGGGTCGGACCATCCACGACATCCAGAATGCATGACATGAGAAGAAAAATTCGGCAACGCACATCCGGTTGAACGGAGTACCGTTGATGCTCGAGCGGCCCGGGGCGGCGTTTTCGGAAAAGGCGGTGCTGGCTTAAATGGCGAGTGTTGCGGGTGCGGTTATTGCGTCGCCTCTATCTCCGGATGCCGATGATCGGTCGCGCAAAGCGAATGGTCGCCCAGAACTTCGATAACGCGGCAATCGGCGATCTTGCCGCCTGCACATTGCACGACCATTCGTTCAAGTTCGGCCTTCAGCGCTGTCAATCGCGCAAGGCGGCTTTCAACCTCTGCCAGCTGAGCCTTCGCGATGGCATCGGCAGCAGCGCAGGACTGATCCGGTCGGTCCGACAGGCTCAGCAGGTCGCGGATCGCTTCGAGCGTGAAGCCCAGATCGCGGGCGTGCCGGATGAAGGCCAGACGCTCCATCGCTTTGCGGCTGTAGAGTCTCTGGTTGCCCGCGCTGCGCTCGGCTTCGGGAAGCAGGCCGATCTGCTCGTAATAGCGGATCGTCGGTACCTTCACCCCGGCGGCCTCGCCCAACTTTCCGATAGTCAGCATCAGATTCCCCTTGAAGCTATAGTTGCTAGAGACATTAGGTTGCTGATTCGATGAAAGCAACTGCCCGCTCAGCGGCAGGAGGAATGACGATGTCGGAAGCTGCACGCGAAACATCCTGTGACTGGACGGTGACGGGCATGGACTGCGGGTCCTGCGCGACCAAGATCAAGGATGCGGTGACGCGCCTGCCGGGGGTAAGCGGCGTCGAGGTTGGCATCATGTCGGAACGCCTGCGCTTGACGCTGGATGAGGGACAAACCGGGCGGGACAAGATCGAGAAGACCGTCCGTGCGCTTGGCTATGAGATTGCGCCGCGCGCCGCCGGTGCGAAGAAGGACTTCGTTTTGCCGGGGGCTCAATCCGCACCTGAGCAGAGCGACATGCATCAAGATCATGATCACTCCGCCCACGCTCCCGCTGGCCACGATCATTCTGGTCACGACCAAGGCCCTAAGGCGGCCAGCACCAAGCGCGACGATAGCGGTCACGGCAGCCCCGGCCACGTTCATGACGACCCCGCCGACCGGGGCAAGCGCTGGTATCAGACCGCCAAGGGCAAGCTGGTCATCTTTACCGCCCTGCTGCTGGGTGCCGCCTGGGTCATCGAGTATCTTGCCCCCGAGATCGGTAAGTGGGCCTTCGTTGCCGCTTGCTTGATCGGCGTGGCCCCGGTAGCGCAGCGCGCCTTTGC
Source organism: Albidovulum sediminis (assembly GCF_025380365.1). Classification (GTDB taxonomy): domain Bacteria; phylum Pseudomonadota; class Alphaproteobacteria; order Rhodobacterales; family Rhodobacteraceae; genus Albidovulum; species Albidovulum sediminis. The sequence continues at coordinate 35,231 of NZ_JAOCQF010000007.1, read as the reverse complement.
GGCGCTGCGGATGGGACAGCCCTTCACCATCGAAAGCCTGATGACGATTGCCGCCGTCGGCGCGCTGTTCATCAACGCAGCGGAAGAGGCGGCACTGGTGGTGTTTCTGTTCGCCGTGGGCGAGGTGTTGGAAGGCGTGGCCGCCGGCAAGGCGCGAGACGGGATCCGGGCGCTGGCCAATCTTGTGCCGAAGACGGCGCAACTCGTTACAGGTGACAGCACGCGCGAGGTTCCAGCCGCAAGCCTGTCTGTGGGCCAGACAGTCCTTGTCCGCCCCGGTGACCGGATTCCGGCCGATGGCGAGATCGTGGATGGCACTTCGGGCGTGGACGAAAGCCCGGTCACCGGGGAAAGCGTGCCCAAGACGCGCGGCCCCGGGGACGCGGTTTTTGCAGGCGCAATCAACACCGAGGCGGCCCTGCGGGTCAAAGTGACCAAAGGTCGCGAGGACAACACCATCGCCCGCATCATCCGTCTGGTTGAAGAGGCCGAAGAGGCGCGTGCCCCGACCGAACGCTTCATCGATCGGTTCAGCCGCTGGTACATGCCGGCCATTGTCGCGGTTGCCGCGCTGGTGATCGTGGTGCCGCCGCTGGCATTTGGTCAGCCTTGGGACACGTGGATTTACCGGGGCCTTGCGCTTCTCCTGATCGGGTGCCCCTGCGCGTTGGTCATCTCGGTGCCTGCCTCCATTGCTTCGGCGCTGTCCACCGGCGCGCGCCGCGGGCTCTTGATGAAGGGCGGTGCCGTGATCGAAGCGGCGGCGAAGGTGGATGTTGTGACCTTCGACAAGACCGGGACGCTGACGCATGGTCGCCCGCAGGTGACGGATCTGGTGCCGTTCGGGACGACCACCGAAGCTGAACTTCTGGCCGTGGCGGCAGGCGTCGAGACCGGCTCGAGCCACCCGCTGGCGATTGCGATCCTGAACAAGGCCAAGGACGCTGGCGTTTCTGCGCTGCCCTCGCAAGACGCAAAGGCGCTGATGGGCAAGGGCGTTGTTGCAACCGTGGGCGGCGCTGCGGCCTATGTGGCCTCGCCCCGCTACGCGATGGAGCATGGCGGGCTGGATGGCCTTGGCCTTCGGCAGGCGACGATTTTTGAGGAGGACGGCAAGACCGCGGTCGCCGTGTTTCGCGAAAAGGCCCCGCTCGGACTGATCGCCATGCGGGACGAGCCGCGTGCGGATGCGAAAGACGCGGTGCGCCAGTTGACGGCCATGGGGGTGACTGCGGTCATCCTGACCGGCGACAACCCGCGCACGGCCGCTGCCATCGGCGGAGGCCTCGGCCTGAAGTTCGAGGCAGACATGATGCCGGAGGACAAGCTTGCCTACATCCGCGAGATCGGAAGTAAAGGTGGCGTGATGATGATCGGCGACGGCATCAACGACGCCCCCGCGCTCAAACAGGCAAGCGTTGGCGTGGCGATGGGATCGGGCACTGATGTGGCGCTGGAAACGGCCGATGCGGCCATTCTTCGTGACCGGGTGACCGACATTCCCGCCACGATCCGTCTGTCGCGCGCAGCAATGGCCAACATCCGCCAGAATGTGACCATAGCGCTCGGGCTGAAAGCCGTCTTCCTCGTGACCTCGGTCTTTGGTCTGACCGGCCTCTGGATCGCGATCCTCGCCGACACGGGTGCAACCGTGCTTGTGACGCTAAACGCCCTGCGTCTGCTGCGGTTTAACCCGGAACGCGAGGGCTGAGCAGATGATCTCCGGTTTTGGCTGGGCCGCGCTGGCCCTTCTTTTCGGCTATCTGGCGCTGTTCTTCTGGGGCAGCGCCATGGCAGCACAAGCGGCGGGGCGTCCGATCTGGCTGTTCGCGCGCGCCACCGGGCGCGATCGGCTGGCGGCAATCGGTTTCCGCGCGGCCTTTGCGTTGGCGTTTTTCGGGCCGCTCTTCTGGCTCGCCGTGGCCGGGTTCCACAAGGTCGACCTGCTCTGGACTGAGGGTCGCGCCGTCCTCCTTGGCCTGATCGGGGTCTTTGTCGCAGGGCTCGGCGCGATGGTGGCTTTTGCCGCGCAGATGTCGATGGGATCATCCTGGCGCGTCGGCGTGGTCGGCGGCGAAACCGGCGATCTGGTCTCCAGCGGGCTTTACCGTTTCAGCCGCAACCCAACCTTTGTGGGGCAAGCGGCACTGTTGGCAGGTGTTGCGATGGCGGTTCCCTCTCTGCCGACAGTCCTCGCCCCAGTCCTGTTTCTCTGGTCGGCCAGCACGCAAGTGCGGTCCGAAGAGGCCGCCCTGCGGATGGCAATCGGGCCGGACTATGATCGTTACGCCGCGTCGGTCCCACGCTGGATCGGCATCAAGAGCAAGGCCGTAGAATGACCAGGGTGATGCTGATTTCGCTGATTGCTGCCGCAGTGGTGGCAGACCAGTTGACCAAGGCCGCAGCGCTGTCGCTTCTGTCGCAGGGGACTGCGGTCCCGGTCCTGCCGGGCTTCAATCTTTCCCTTGGGTTCAATACCGGCGCGAGCTTTGGCATGATGGGCGGGTTCATGGCGGGTAAGCCCCTTCTGATGGCGGCGCTGACGGGCGCGCTGACCATCGCTTTCGCCGTCATGGCATTCCGGGCGAAACATGTTTTGGAAAGGGCAGGCTTTGCAATGGTTGTGGGCGGGGCGCTTGGCAACATCATCGACCGGCTTCGGCAGGGCGCCGTGACTGATTTCCTTGATTTCTATTGGCGTGACTGGCACTGGCCCACGTTCAACGTTGCGGATATCTGCATCACCTTGGGCGCGGTCCTGATCCTTTTCGCCTCGCTTCCCCTTCGCCGCCGCAAGGAGCCGGTTCTTGACCAAAGCTGACCCAGAAACCCTGTCGCGCGACGACCTTGCCGTGACTGCGGCCTTCCTGATCGCGCTGGCGGCCACGCTTGGCGCGCTCTTCATCGGTGAGGTGCTGGGCCAGATGCCCTGCACGCTCTGCTGGTATCAACGCATCGCCATGTTCCCCTTGGTGCCGATCCTTGGCCTGTCGCTCTGGCGGGGCGACGGGATGGCGCGCCCCTTCGGCTTGCCGTTGACCCTCGCCGGGCTCGCACTTGCGGCATGGCATTCGGGCCTGTACGCAGGGATCCTGCCCGCGCCGATCGTGCCCTGCACTGAAAATGGCCCATCCTGCACCGGTGAGGCGCAGATGATCCTTGGCCTGCCGATCCCCTATCTCTCAGCGGTCGCCTTTGCGGCGATCCTTGCCTGCCTCCTCTTTCCGAAAGGACACCGCCCATGAACCGCCGCACCCTTATCCTTGGAGCCTCCGCACTTGGTGTTGCTGCTTTCGCGGGTGGCGCCTTCGTGCTGAAGCAGCGCCGCGACACCGAGGCAGAAGCGGCGGCCGCCGCCACGCCAACCGAGGATCAGGCACTGTTGATCCGTGACTACTCCCCCAGCTTCGGCCCCGCCGATGCCCCCGTCACACTGGTTGAATTCTTCGATCCCTCCTGCGAGGCCTGCCGTGCATACCACCCCGTGGTGCAGGAAATCCGGCGGCAGTTCCCGACGCAGGTCCGCGTCGTGCTGCGCTACACCGTTTTCCACGAAGGCTCGGACGAGGCTGTGCGCATCCTCGAGGCTGCGCGGATGCAAGACAAGTTCGAGCCTGTCCTCGATGCACTTCTTGAGCAGCAGCCTGGCTGGGCTGTTCATGGCTCGCCTGAGATGGATGTGGCATGGGAGATTGCCGGGGCTGCGGGCCTTGATCTCGAAAAGGCCGAGACCGACCAGTTCTTCCCGGGAATCACTGGTATCCTGAATCAGGATGCGGCCGACGTGGAAGCCTTGGCTATCCGCCAAACGCCAACCTTCTTCCTTAATGGCAAACGGCTGGAGAATTTCAGCGCCGACAGCCTCATCGCCGATGTGCGGTTCGCGGTCGAGAATAGCTGACGGCCTTTAGGACCGGTTGGCGAAGGCCGAAAACAGGGCCAGCGTCCGCTCGCTGACATGGTGCTCGATGCCTTCCGCATCGCGTTCCGCTGTCTCGGGGTCAAGGCCGAGGCTGATGAGAAAGCGCAAGACGATCTCGTGCCGACGCCGGCATTCTTTGGCCAGCGCGCGGCCCGCGTCTGTCAGAAAGACCGACCGATACTTCGCGCGGGTGATCAGCCCCTCGCGCGCGAGACGGTCCAGGGTCTTGCTCACGGTCGGCACCTTCACGCCAAGCCGGGCGGCGATGTCCACCGGGCGCGCCTCGCCCTGATCGTGGATCAGTTCGGCGATCAGTTCGACGTAGTCCTCGGCCAGTTCATTGCGCCGGGCTTCGCGCACACCTTGAAACGCCCCGGCGCGCAGGTCCGCGGGCCGGTCATCCGACGTGGCATGGGTTTCAGGATCTAACTCTGTCATCCGTGCAGTGTCGCACGGGATGGATTGACAAGTAAAGGCGCGGGGCAGAATGTTAGCATTGTCTAACTTTATGTGCCACGTCTTGTAGGGATCGTGGTCAAGCCGGGAGTGCCAAGAGCCATGACGACCAATGCCTGGCGGCAGGAAAGCGAGACCCCCTCCCTTTCCGAAGTCTTCCGCACCATCGCGGTCGGAAACGGTGGCACCAGCCGGTTCCGCCGGTTCCTCGCCTTCATAGGCCCCGGCTACCTGGTGGCGGTGGGCTATATGGACCCCGGCAACTGGGCGACCTCGCTCGCGGGTGGCGCGGCGTTCGGTTACACGCTCTTGTTCGTCGCGCTTCTGTCGAACATCATGGCGATCCTGCTGCAGTCTCTCTGCGCGCGGCTGGCGGTAGCCTCGGGCCGCGATCTGGCGCAGGCCTGCCGCGATGCCTTTCCGAAATGGATGTCTGTACCACTCTGGATCTTTGCCGAACTGGCGATCATCGCAACCGACCTGGCCGAGGTTATCGGAACCGCCATCGGCCTGAATCTGCTATTCGGGATTCCGCTGGAGATCGGCATCTTTATCACCGCCGCCGATGTGTTCTTGATCCTGTGGCTGCAGAACAAGGGCTTTCGCTGGATAGAGGCGCTGATCATCTCGCTGATGGCGCTGATCGCCGCCTGTTTCGTCGTGCTGATCGCGCAGGCCGATCCGGTCTGGGGCGAAGTCATCGCAGGCTTTGCCCCAAGCCGCGAGATATTCAACAACCCGACGATGCTTTACCTCGCGCTCGGCATCATAGGGGCGACGGTCATGCCGCATAACCTTTACCTGCATTCGGGCATCGTTCAGACCCGCGCCTTTGGACTGGATCTGCCGGCAAAGCGTGAGGCGCTGCGGTTGGCTACTTGGGACAGCACCATCGCCCTGATGTTCGCGCTGACGATCAATGCATCGATCCTGATCCTGGCCGCTGCTGCCTTCTACACGGTGGGGCAAAACGACGTAGCCGAAATTGACAAGGCGCATCTGTTGCTGGAGCCCTTGCTCGGTTCGTCGCTCGCGCCGGTCCTGTTCGGCGTAGCGCTTTTGTGCGCCGGTCTGAACTCCACTGTCACCGCCACAATGGCCGGACAGATCGTGATGGAAGGCTTCATCAACCTGCGCATCGCCCCTTGGGCGCGACGCCTGATCACCCGGGGCCTTGCGATCATCCCGGCGATCTTCGTGATTCTGCTCTACGGCAGCGGCGGCGTAGGCGAACTGCTGATCCTGAGCCAGGTCGTGCTGTCATTCCAGCTTCCCTTCGCCATCGTGCCCTTGGTGATGTTCACCGCCAGCCGCGCCAAGATGGGCGAACTGGTCGCCCCCCGCTGGCTGACCGGCCTTTGCTGGCTGATCGCCGCCGTGATCATCGTGCTGAACGTGAACCTGTTGTCGACCGTGCTAGTGGGCTGAGGACACTTGACCTAGCGAAAGCAAGCAAACATCAGCCCGCCTTCCGCCCAGCTTTCGGGCGACGTCAGCCTGATGCGTTCAGAAAGCCATAGACCTAGATCAGCAGCACCTGAGTGCCAACCTGCGCCAAATCATAGAGTTCAATGACATGCTCATTGTAGAGGCCGATGCACCCGTTCGATGATCTACGACCTATCTTCCGGGTATCATGGGTGCCGTGGATCAAATAGGCAGGCCAGGACAGATACATTCCGCGGACACCAAGCGGGTTGTCCTTGGATCCGCCTTCGACCATCTTCGGCCAGTCCGGGTTGCGCTCCAACATCGAAGCCGTCGGACGCCACGGTGGGTTCACGGCCTTGCGGACAATTTCGGTCCGCCCGAGCCGTGTCAGTTCCTCGGACAAAGGGACTGAAGAGGGATAGAGCCGGTAGATCGACTGATCCTCTGACCAATAATGCAGCGCGCGTGACTTGGTGTCCGCCAGAATCGCACCGCCCTTAGTATTCTCAAAATAGTCCCGCCACTGAGGCATCCGGAAGCTGGACACGTTGTTCCGCACGCTGCCGGATACAGGAGCCTGAAACTCGGTCGTGCCGTCCTGCGCCAAGGCTGGTAGGGCCGCAAGACCTGCCATCCCGACTGCTCCGCCCAACAAAGCCCGTCGCCCGATCCGTTCTTCGGCCATGGATCACTCCTTCACCTACGTTTCGGAATGGGCAGTATCGTCGTCTTGCCGACGGGACAAATCAAAGAGCCGTCAACAGCGCACGGTTTGGGCCGAAAGCGCGACAAGCTCTGCGCCGTTCATCTTGCGAGGCTTCGGATCGGCCCCACGAAGTCGACCAACAGGTCGACACTTTGACATTGCCGTGATCCAGAAACGCATACCTTGCACCTCAAGTAGCTAGAGCAATTAGCCCTCGCGTCTAAAGACGGGGGCTTTCGCAGGATTGATCACTTCAGACGCACATCCCCGTTACGGCGGAAATCTGATTCAAGGTCTGCCCAGCTTGGGCATGGCCCTGGCCGCTGGCGCCGTACTTGTCTTGGCCTTGCCACCATATTCGATCCTGCCCTTTGCGCTGATCGCCTTCGCAGTGCTGGTAATTATGTTGCGTGGCACGTCGTGGCCTGTCGCGTTTCGACTGGGATATCTGTTTGGATTGGGCCAATTCATACCCGGGCTTTTCTGGATCACCGAAAGTTTTCAGGTCGAGGCGGACCGGTTCGGATGGTTGGCCTTGCCTGCCGTCCTCGGTCTTGCGGCGCTGCTGGCAGTGTTTCCGGCTGTGGCTTGTGCCCTTGCCTCCCGAATGGCGCGCGCCGGATTGCCGCTGGCTCTTTCGCTCGCGACAAGCTGGACCGGCCTTGAATGGCTCCGGGGGCACGTTCTGACGGGGTTTCCTTGGAACCTTGCCGCCTACACGCTGGCCGACTGGTTGCCCATCGCACAAGTGGCCGCTCTGGTCGGCAGCTATGGGCTGGGGTTCCTCTTGGTGCTTTGTTCAGCACTGGTCGGGCTGGCTTTCCGCGCGCCCGCTCGCAGGTTGCAGGTCATCCGTTTCGCCAGCGCCACCACAATTGCGGTCACCGTGGCCGGTTTCGGCGTTGCGCGCCTTGCTTTGTCAGTTCCCCCGTCAGAGCGCGGCGCAAAAATCCGCGTCGTGCAACCGAACATCGCGCAAAGCGCCAAATGGGACGAAGGATCCCGGAAGGCCAACATTCTCCGACTTCTCTCGCTTTCTGCACACCCCGGCGACTACGATATCCTGCTTTGGCCAGAAACTGCATGGCCAGGGTTTCTCGCCGAGGACACTGGGGCCCGCGTCATGCTTGGGTGGCTCTTGCCGAACACTGCCGTCCTGTTGGCTGGCAGTCCTGAGCGGGAGGTCACCGCTGACGGGACGGTGTACCGAAACGCTGTGCTCGCCATTGCGCCGGACGGTTCCGTCCTGACGCGCTACGCAAAGCATCACCTTGTTCCCTTTGGCGAATACGTGCCGTGGCGGAGTGTCCTGCCATTTCAGCGATTGGTCGAATCTCTAGGTGATTTCCTCCCCGGTCCGGGTCCCCGCACCCTTGCATTTGGCCCACATCCCTATGCGGGCATCGCGATCTGCTACGAGATCATCTTTCCCGGGCATGTGGTCGATGATGCCATCCGACCGGACTGGATTTTCAACGCGACCAATGACGCCTGGTTCGGTGCGTCCATTGGTCCAAAGCAACATCTGGCCTCGGCTCGGATGCGGGCCATCGAGGAGGGACTTCCTCTTGTGCGGGCCGCAAATACGGGCATCTCGGCAGTGATAGACGCCTACGGAAAGACACTTGCGATGCTGGACATCGAGACTTCTGGCGTAATCGACATGCGCTTGCCGAGGCCCCTGCAACCGACGCTCTACGCCCGTCTTGGCGACTGGTCCGTACTCCTCCTTATCCTTTGCTTTTGGGGAGGCTTCGCCTTCTGGAGTTGGCGGAACAAGAGTATCCTGAAAGGAGAGTTTTCATGATCGGACCAGTTTTCGGGATCGTCGGATTGCTTTGGGGCTACTACGTCGCCCGAAAACGCGGCGGCAAGACACTTGACCGCCTGCAGTACGGCGCAGGCTTCGGCATCGTTTTCGGGCTGTTCGGCACCCTCCTCGGCATTGCCCTCGCCAGATTTCTTGGGGCGGCCTGATCGGCGAAACCTCGCCGGTGCTGCACTCTTCACCTTTTTGTCGGTTGAACCTCTAGTTGCTCGAGGTTTTAGATCGCACGCTGTTCTCATCATCTGGACTGTTCATGCGTCTTCGTTCTCTTCAGATCATACTTTGGGTCGCCGCGACGGCGGCGGTCCTCGCTTTCGCGGCGGTGCGGTGGTGGCCGGCAACGGACGACACCCAAGCAGCAGCTTCTGTCTTCACGCCCGCCTTCGCGCTTGCTGACAGCGAAGGTCGCATCCGCACGACGGACGAATTCCGTGGAAAATTCCTATTGGTGTTCTTCGGCTTCACAAGCTGCCCGGATGTCTGTCCGACTACGCTATCCGAAGTCGCGCAAGTCATGGATGACCTTGGATCTGACGCAGGATCGGTGCAGCCAGTTTTCATCTCGATCGATCCAGAACGGGACAGACGGCTTGGGCTGGCTGATTACACCAAAGCCTTCCATCCAGCGATCCTCGGCTTGGCCGGCAGCGAGGCCGAAACGCAGGCTGCGGCCGCAAGCTTCAAGATCTTCTATGAGCGGGAGGCCGATACCGCTTCGCAAGACGGGTACACGATGGCGCACAGTCCCGGCCTCTATCTCATCGGCCCGGATGGCGCGTGGCTGCGTCAATTCACCTACGGCACACCGGCGGCCGAAATCCTTTCCGACCTTCAATCGAGACTTTGACCCATGAATCACTTTCTTCTTGCTGCAGCCCTGACCCTCTCTGCACCTGCCGCGATGGCCTGCGAGACTGTAGCCATCGGCGATCTGACGGTTGAGCACGCCTGGTCCAAGGCGACCATCGGCGCGGGGCGTCCCGGCGTCTTCTATGTGGAGATCACGAACACCGGATCGACCGACGACGCGCTGGTTGGCATCGCGACGCCTGCAGCTGGTATGCCGATGCTGCATGAGACTGTCGTTCAGGACGGCATCGCATCAATGCCGCATGCGATGTCCATCCCTGTGCCGGCCGGCCAGAGCGTGCAGCTTTCGCCTGGCGGATACCACGGCATGCTGATGGGTCTGACGACAGCCCTGAAGGAAGGCGACAGCTTTCCGGTCACCCTCACCTTTGAAAAGGCCGGAGAGGTCACGGTGAATGTCGATGTCCTTTCGTTGCGCGCGGAGGGTCCGGATTGCGCCGACGCAGGGCAATAATCCTCGGCGCTGGAGGGGCCATCGGAGCCGTCGCCTTCATGCTGGGCGTCGGGGCTTATCGCACGCGCAATAGGCCAGCTCTCAGCGAGGTCCTGCCCTTGCCCATCGGCGAGATGTCCTGGGCATTGACCGACCACCGGGATCAGTCCGTTCGACCCACAGACTGGGCCGGTCACCCGGTCATGGTGTTCTTCGGCTTCACCTGGTGCCCCGACGTCTGCCCGACCACATTGGGCGACATATCGCTCTGGCTCGAGGATCTGGGAGCCGACGCGAACCGTTTGATCGTGGCGCTGATTTCGGTCGATCCGGAACGCGACACGCCCGCTGTCCTTGCGGACTACGTCAGCAACTTCGACCCGCGTATCATCGGGTTGACGGGTCCCGCCGAGGAGGTCGCGCAGGCCGCCGCAGATTTCCGCGTAACCTATCGCCGTGTCGACAAGGATGGCGGCCACTACACGATGGACCACACCGCCGGTGTGTTCCTGTTCCACCCCGATGGGCGCTTCGCCAGCATCATCGACTTTCACGAGGACCGGCGCTTCGCCGTTCCCAAAATCCGCCGAACCCTCAGTTGAAAGGTCATTCTGCCAGATGATCCGCCCCGCATTTCTGATCCTTGCTCTCGCGTCATTCGCTCCACTCCAGGCAGTGGCCGATCCTCCGACGGCGCATTTGCCCATGGCGTTCGAAGCCACAATCGAACCCGGTGACACCTTGGACAGTGTCCTTGGTCACTCAGGAGTCCCCTCGACGATCCGGGCAGAAGCCGCATTGGCACTTTCGGGAGTCTATGACCTGACCGACCTGCGACCTGGTCACCGGGTCGAATGGACTGCGGCGTCCGGAGATCCATCATCGCTGACACGCCTGTCGCTCTTCGTGGAAGATGGTGTAGAGATCGCTCTCACCTTCGACGGGCCGATCGCGGCACGACGGCTTGACCCACCGGTTCGTGAGACGGACCGGCGGGAGACCTTGACCCTCGACGGAACCCTTTACGACGCCTTGATGGCGCGAAATGCACCGGAACGCTTCGCAGTTGACCTTACTGCACTTCTTGCGGGCCAGGTCGATTTCAGGCGCGACCTCAAGGGTGGAGAGACCTTCGCGTTGGTCTGGCAGGAAGATCAGCTTCCCGATGGCACCATCGCGGGAGAGCCGCGCCTGAGTTACGCTCGGCTGGAGCTTAATGATCGCGTCCTCGAACTCGTTGCGACCGAAGCCGCCGGCCCGGTCATCGTCTTTGAAGATGGCGAAGCCGTGCAGCGTTCAGCGGCACCCATCCTTGGTGCACGACTGTCGTCCGTCTTTGGGCGCCGGAACCATCCCGTGTTGGGTGGGGTTCGCATGCATACCGGGATTGATTACGCGGCACCCGTGGGAACCGAAGTCTCGGCGACTGGCGCCGGGCGGGTGACCTTTGCGGGTACGATCCGTGGCTATGGCACCACGATCGACATCGATCACGGCGGCGGGGTCGTCACGCGCTATGCACATCTTTCCGAAATTGCCGAAGGCGTTCGCGAGGGGATGCGTGTCAAGGCTGGAGACGAGATTGGCGCGGTCGGGGCGACAGGTCTCGTGAGCGGCCCCAACCTTCACTACGAAGTCCGTGTCGACGGCAGACCGGTCGACCCTAAGGACCAGGACGCCTTGCCGGAACAGGAGATCGCTTCGGCAGATGATCTCAATGCGCTCGCCACTTGGCGCAGCGAAACTGGCTTCATCCCATTGACAGACGGAGAACGTGGATGACGGAATTTCGTATCGGCCGTCGCGAGGTGATCCTTGCAGCAACAGCCTTTGCCGTAACCCCTGCCGCCAAAGCCCAGGCAGAGGAAGAACCACCAATCCATGTCGTCAAGGGGCGTGGCTGCGAGTGCTGTGAAGCATGGGTCGACTATCTGCGGGAGCAAGGCTTCACGGTTACGGATGAGGTGTCGATGGGAACGTTGCTGATCCGCTTCAAGATGGACCAGGGCATTCCAGCAAAGGCATTTTCCTGCCACACGGGGACCGTTGACGGCTATGCTCTCGAAGGCCATGTCCCGGCTGCGGACATCCGAAGGCTCCTGGACGAGCGTCCTGATGCAGTTGGTCTTGCCGTGCCCGGCATGCCTTACGGCTCCCCCGGCATGGGATCAGAAGACAGTCGGGACGCCTATGACGTCCTGCTGGTTGGCCGGGATGGAAGTCTCGAGATCTTCACGAGCTATCAGGCAGCCTGATCTGTCCATCTTCGAACCCAACGGGCTAGGCAGGGATTTAATCAAGGGAATGGCGACCGATCAAAGCAGATCCGATATCTGACGGACAGCCTCGTCGCTTCCCCAGTCGAAGGGGCCCTGAAGCCGCCCGATTTCACGCGTCTCGCGGTCGATCAGAAGCGTCGTCGGCAGTCCGATGAAGGCCAAAGCCAGTTGAACCCGCAGCGGTTCCGCCCAGTAGAGCGGTAGGTTTACAAGCCCGATCTCATCATAGAAACCTCGGCCCCTTTCGATCCCGCCCTCGTCGATGCAAAGGGGTAGCACCGCAAAATCCGGGCCTCCAAGCAGCCCTTCCAAACGGTCGAGTGCCGGCATCTCTTCCCGGCAGGGCGGGCACCACGTCGCCCAGATGTTCAGAAGGATCACACGCCCGGCAAAGTCCCCAAGAACCCTGGTGGTTCCTGCTTCATCCTGGATAGGCGGGGAAAGCAGAGGCTGCGGGTCCTTTCGCAGCCGGAAAGGCGGCCGCGCCTGGGCGGGCCCCGCAATGAAGCCCGCTACAAGACCGACAAGGAGAGGTCGACGACCCATCTGAACAGGCATTGGCTTTTCCCTTCGCGGAAGGTCGGACCCGCAGGCAATCTGCGGGCCCGGATCGTCGTCAGGCCGAAACCGCGAACTCAGTCATCATGCCTGTCGAGAGATGCGGCATGTGATGGCAATGCAGCATCCACCGCGCCGCTTCACCCGCATCCACCGCGACCGTCACCATCCCCATCGGCGGCACATGAACGGTGTCACGAACAGCACCCGCGATCCGGGTCTGGCCCACGCCGACCACCTGGAAAGCGTGGCCATGCAGGTGCATGGGATGTGCCATCATTGACATGTTGTGGAACATGATCTCGACACGCTCGCCGGTTTTCGCGGTCACCGGGGAATGTTTGCCCCAGGTCTGCCCGTTGATGGTCCAGACATAGGGCATCATCGAACCGCCCAGCATCAACATCGGCTGCGACGATGCCGCGCGCTCTGGCAGTGGGGTGACGGCGCGCAGGACCGCTTCCTGCGTCAGATCGGCGCTGAAGGCAGGATGGTCGGCGTCGGACATGTCGGCGACCTTCGTCACCGTGGCCCCCGGCGTCGCAAGGACGAGACCCGTCCGCTCTCTTGCACCCTCGCGCAAGGCGAGGACCGGGAATGCCCCGCCTTCGGCCGGAACATCAAGCTCGATGTCGAGCCGTTGACCCATCGCGATTCCGAATCGGCTGCCAGGAAGAGGCTGCACCGGCTCGCCGTCCACGGCGACCAGCCGCCCGGTTAGCGCGCCGGTGTCGATCCAGAACACCGTCGCGGCGGCCGCGTTGATCACCCGAACAAGGACCTTGCTGCCTTTGTCCACTTGGACGACTTCGGGGTAGTCCAGCGTCCGGTCATTGGCAAGGTAGGCATCAAAGTTGTAGTCGTTCAGGTCCATAGCCATGCCGTCCATGCCCGGCATGGACATCATGTCTCCCTGACCCACTGCGCCCATGTTCATGCCAGAGTGGTCCATTCCTCCTTGCGCCATCTGGCCATGGTCCATGCCGGCCATTGACGCGCCACCCGTAATCTCTGCCAGCACCTCCGCAGGCGGCTTGAACGAAAAGTCGTGCAGGAACAGCGTCACGTCCTGCCGATCGGCCGCAACGTCCTCGGGTCGCCGCACGATCAAAGGCGCGGCCAGCAGCAGCATCTCATGCGCGGGGATATGCGCATGCATCCAGTGCGTGCCCGGGCGCGCGGCAAAGTCATAGGCGCGGCTTTCGCCGGGTTGCAGCGTGGCCATGGGCATGTCCGGCACGCCGTCTTGCGCGTTCGGCGGGATCTGTCCGTGCCAGTGGATGATGGTCGGCTCGGTCAGGGTATTCGTCAGCTCGACGGCAAATGCCTGACCCGGGTCGAGGACCAATCCAGACCGGCCGTTGCCGTCCACCAGCCCCCAGACGGTGGCGGCCCTGCCCCGGACATCGAGCGTCCGGGTCGTCGCCGTCAGCGACATACGGGCTGATTGGGCTCGAGCGCGGGCAGGCAGGATAAGTGAGGCGGCAGTAGCCGCAGAAGCGGCCAGAAAGCCGCGGCGAGAGAGCGTAATCATGCGAATTCTCCTGTATCGCAACGTGAAAAGACTGAAGGCCCCGACAAAGCGGAACCATAGTGTCAGATCAACGTGCGTTTCGGAGGTGGGCCAGGTGGCGGGAGCGCCAGCGATGCGGCCAGCAGGTCGTTGTTCAGGTTGATTTTAACCGAACGCGCGATGGCGACGACGCCCGGGCTTAGTGCGGGAAGAGCTGCGGCTGCAAAAAGACAATGTTGCTGGCAAAGCAGACGTTGTGCATCGTCAATCGGGCTGCCTGCGGATGACATATGCGCGACATGGCCAGCCATCGCCATCATTTGCTCATGGTCTGCCTGAGACTGTTGCCGGCCATCCGCGAAGGCAAGCATCGGCAGGATCGCCGCCAGAAGATAGGCGGCGAGGATCAATGCACGCATAGGAAACGACGAACGGGTCATGCTCTCGCTTGTATCAGCGTGGTCTGGTCCCGTCATCTGACAGTTTGGTGTCTGGACCACATGGCCATAGCATCGACTGCAGCAGAATTGCCGCGTTTTCCTTCGTGTTGACTTGATAGCGCAGAGTTTACTGGCAGCCGAACGAAGGTCGCGAAAACTATCAATGATCTGACGGGACACGCCATGAAACGATTGTTCTTCGCCCTTTTCGCACCTCTGTTTCTGTCCGCCTGCGGCGCCGAACCGATTTGGGCCCCTGATGAGGCCGTGGCCGAGGCGCGCTATGAACATGTCGGCCCGACCTCGGTCACGCTCTATACCGTCCTGTCGACCCGCAGCGGCACCGGTGCGCATGCCGGGCTTTTGATCAATGGCTCAGAGCGTGTCCTCTTCGATCCGGCGGGAACCTGGCGACATCCGAAGCTTCCGGAGCGCAACGATGTCCATTTCGGGATCACGCCGAAGATGGTCGACTTCTACATCGACTACCATGCCCGCGAAACTTACGACGTTGTTGAGCAGACGATCATGGTTTCGCCAGAAGTTGCGGACCTGATCATGGCGCGTGCCAAAGCGTACGGCGCGGTGCCCAAGGCGAACTGCACAATTGCAATATCGCGCGTACTTGACGGCGTTCCCGGCTTCGAAAGCCTGCCAATGACCTGGTTTCCGAAACGGATGATGGAAGGTTTCGCAGATTTGCAGGGCGTTCAGACCCGCCGGGTTACGGACGATGACGCAGATGAGAATCACGGCGTCCTTCTGGTGCAGGCCGGGGACGCGCGTCTTCAGTAGTTTCTTGGTGATCAAGCCTATTGGGAGCCATACTACGCTCGCCACGCCCGGCCTTTGGCAGTATTTTGCAAAGACACATAAAATGGGGCATATGATGATCCTTGCGCGCCGAACTCTCCTTCTTGTCGGACCGGCCATCCTTGCCATGAGCACTGTGCCTTTGCTGGCCGAAGGGGACGAACGGATCCATGTGGTGAAGGACCCTGGCTGCCCCTGCTGCAACGCTTGGATCGGCCACCTGCGCGAAAACGGCTTCAACGTCAGCTTTGAAGAGCGCAGTGTCGAAGACCTCGCGGCCTACAAGCGGGAGCGCGGCATCCCGGAGAACCTGTCGTCCTGCCACACGGCGACCATCGGCGACTACACCATCGAAGGGCACGTTCCAGCAGCGGATATCCGCAGGCTGATGGCCGAACGCCCCTTGGCGGTAGGACTTTCCGTTCCGGGCATGCCATTCGGCTCACCGGGAATGGGACCAGAGACAGAGCGTCAGGCTTATGACGTGGTCCTGGTCGGTCAGGACGGAAGCAGTACGGTCTTCACCAGCTATCCGGCGGCGTGAGATCCCCACCCGGTACACGCCGCGCCAGACACCACAGGATCATCTTGGCAAGCCGACCTCGGATGCTTGCCAGGCTTCCAGAAGCTCATCCCGCGGCCCCGCCCCGTCAAGCGGTCTGATCGCGATGTCCAACCTGCGCGCCGCGTGATAGGCTGAGGCGGCCAAAAGACCGGGCTCTTTGCCGTAGGCGAGCCGGTAGCGTGCAATGAAACCTTCCATGCGGTCATCACCATTCCAGCCCTCCGCAAGGAGTGCTTGCACCAGAACGGTGCTTGCACGGCTGTACTTGCTCGCCGCGTCGTCGGCGGCCGGCTTCAGTCCAAGGACTACGACGACATCAGCCGGCTCGTCTGGTGAGCCAGTCAACTCCTGGACCAGTCCGGTGGCTTCCGCCGGAAGCGGAAGAACCTGCACGTCGACGCCGCCCAGATGCCCGTCAGAGGTTTCGTTTGGGTGCCCGTCCCGCTCGTCGGAAGCCAGTAGGAATCCTCGGACAGCCTCCGCAAGGTCTTGCTCAACATTCTCACCGACGACGAGAATTGCTGCGGTGAACGAATGCGCTGCCGCAATTCCAGACAGAGCGATCCAGAGTACCGCCGCGAGGGCCGGGATCGTCCTGCGAGCAGAGAAGGCGGTGCAACGGGTGCATTCCGAAGCGCGTCGTTTCGAACCACTCATTCTGATGCCCGAACAGAAGTCACGATTTCGGAAAGCTGCGCCTTTTCAACAAAACCCGGGACCAACTGATCGCCCACGACAAAGGATGGCGTCCCGTTGAATCCGAGCGCCTCAGCCAGACGCATCGAGGTTGCAATGTGCTCGTCGATCTCAGGCGCCTGCATGTCTGCCTTGAGTCTGTCCAAGTCCAAGCCGATTTCGCCGGCGACACGCAGCACCGTGTCGGCTTCTACCTTGCCACGCATGCCCATCAGAGCGTTGTGGAGCTCAGCATACTTGCCCTGCTTTCGGGATGCGAGTGCGGCGCGTGCGGCAAAGGCAGATCCCTCGCTGAGGATTGGCCATTCGCGCATCACCAATCGGATGTTGCCGTCTTCGGCCAGAAGAGCGTCGACTTCCGGCATGGCGCGCTTGCAGTAGGGGCAGTTGTAGTCAAAGAACTCGACCACCGTGATATCGCCCTCCAGATTGCCTAGAACCGGTGCGTTGGGGTCACGTTCCAATGTGTCCCGCTCGTTGGCCAATACTGCGGTTGCGGTGGCTGCCTGTGCTTCCGCTTGCCGTTCTTCGAGGGCCTGGAGCGCCTCGAGGATCAGTTCGGGGTTTTCGCGCAGGGCCTCTGCCACGAGAGCTTTGATGCGTTCATCCGAGACCTCCTGCGCGAAGGACGGTAAAGCAACTTGGAAACTGAAGACACTGGCTAGCAGCAGGGATTTCATTCGCATCGGGCGGACCTTTCATTTCGTACATTCTTTGAGAGTTGATGCTTCCTCAAGTGACTAGAGGGGCAAGTCCAAACTTGGACCAATAGCCTATTGTTCGGGCCAGGCATCATGGCGCGAGGGCCTCGGTGGCGCTGCGCTCTGCTTGCGTGGCGCGGATGCCGTCGGGCCAAGTCGATTTGATGTAATCCAGAACAGCTTCGATATCCTCGTCCGTCAGACGGTCGCCGAAAGCCGGCATGCCGGAGGTGAAGGCAACGCCCATTTCGTCAAGGACCGCTTGCCCGCCGCGTTTGATGTAGTCGCGCAGCATGATGTCGCCGTGATGCCAGGTGTGGCCGTTCGCGTCATGCGGCGGGGCGGGATAGGTCCCGTCCTCATTCGCCGACCGCCAGTCGGGATGTCCTTCTAGATCGGCGCCGTGGCACGACGCGCATTCCGCCCGATAGATGGCGCGACCTTGTTCGAGATCCGGGCTATTGTGGAAGAACGCGTGCGCTTGTGGCGCCCACAGCAGAGAGAAGGCCGCGGACGCGACGACTGCGGGCCCTCTGAATTTTCCAGCTCTTGGCTTGGTGACCTTCATGTCCGGCTCACGGTGATCGGTGTCACTCCATCCGGCGGGAGAATCCGTTCGGACAGTTGAGCCAGATCCTCCCGAATTCGGGCCCGCTGCGCAGTAGGATAGGCATCTTCGGGCGGCAGGCCGCCGTGTTGGGCAAAGAGCATGATGTCGCGCGCGATCGGTGCCGCCGCCGTTGAGCCGCCGCCGCCATGCTCCACTACAACAGTCACGGCATATCGAGGCGCATCAAAGGGTGCGAAGGCCACGAACAGCCCATGGTCCCGCCTGTTCCATGGGAGTTCGTCCTGCGATCGGACACCGGCGGCGCGCTCGGCCGCTGTGATCGAAAACACCTGGCTCGTTCCGGTCTTCCCGGCCATGGCTTTGGTCACATCCGCGATCCGTGACCCGTATGCGGTGCCGCGCTCGTGGTTCGACACCTCGAACATCCCTTGTCGCACGATCGCAAGCGCTTCTGCCGAAAGTCCAAGTGAGGCAGGCGCAGGTTCACCCGGGCTGGCCCCACCAAGCGGGCGCACGAGACGCGGGAGGACTGCCGTTCCTGAGGCCAGGCGCGCGGTCATCGTGGCTAGCTGAATTGGCGAGGTCAACGTGAAGCCCTGGCCAATGGACGCGTTGATCGTGTCGCCAATCAACCAATCCTGACCGTAGCGCTCTTGCTTCCAGGCGCGCGAGGGATTGTTGCCGTGAACCATTCCCGACAGTGGAAGGTCGTATTTCTGGCCCAGTCCAAGACGGTCATTCATCGCAAAGATGCCGTCGATCCCGATCCGTTGCGCAACTTCGTAGAAGTAGACGTCGCAGGACTGCCGCAACGCACCGACCATGTCGACCCGCCCATGGCCGCCGCTTTTCCAGCAATGGAACCTGCGACCAGAGATTTCCACGTACCCGTTGCAGGTCACGGTTTCTGCTGGATCCATGACCCCGCTTTCCAGAGCCGCGAGCGCATTCGACATCTTGATCGTGGACCCCGGCGGATAGGCCCCTTGAACGGTCTTGTCGGCAAGAGGGCGAAACTCGCTGTCGCGCAGTCCGCTGTAGTCCTTGCTCGAGATCCCCCGCACGAAGAGGTTCGGGTCGAATGCAGGGGCAGACGTGCAGCCGAGGAGATCACCGTTCGTGACATCCATTACGATTGCCGCCGCGCTTTGTCCTTCGAGGCGCACACGCATGAAGTTCTGCAAATGATGATCCAGTGTGATCTGCATGTCCGAGCCGGGGGTCGGCGGATCAAGTGCCAGCTCGCGCATGGTCCTGCCGCTGGCGTTGACCTCCACCCGCTGAGCTCCCGGCTCACCGCGCAGCGCGCGCTCGTGGATCCGCTCAAGCGCCGTCTTGCCGATCTGGTAGTCCGGCGAGCGCAAAAGCGGATCGGGCTCCCCGTCCTTGGTTGCGAGATCGCTGTCGCTAACGGGTCCCACATAGCCGACCTGATGGGCAAAGTCCGGCCCGAAGGGATAGACCCGGGACAGCACCATCTCCGGGTGGACACCCGGAAGAGCCGGGGTGTTCAAGGCGATGATTGACAACTCTTCCCAGGTGACCCTGTCCTTAACGGTCACCGGGACAAAGCCCCGAACGCGGTCAAGTTGCTCCCGAATCCGGTCGATATCCTCGCTCGTCAGACCAAGAAGCCGCTGCAGTTTCGCAAGGACGTCATCGACGTCCCGGGCCTCCTCGTTCACGAGCGTGATCCGGTAGGTGTGCTCGTTGTCCGCGACGATCTTGCCCGCGCGGTCAAAGATGCGGCCCCGGTCGGGGCGCACCAGCCGCAAATTAATCCGGTTTTCCTCGGCCAGAAGGTAATACTCCTCAGCATCGCGTACACCCAGTTGCCACATCCGGAAACCAAGCACACCGACCACCGAGGTCATCATGCCGCCCAGCAACAGCGACCGACGCGTCGTTACCCGTGCGGCCTTGGCAAGATCCCGTTCAGATCGGCGCATGCTTGGCCCTCTCGTCCTGAGACTCCGGTATGCGTCTGCCGCCGATGGTTTTCAGGTAAGCGGCAAGTCGCAGTCCCAGGACCAAGACCACCAGTCCGACGAACCAATACTGCAGGGGGTTAGGCTCGGGCGTCGCCCGGTGAAAGCTGAGGAAGTGCATGAACAGGAAGTAGGCGACATGCGCTACAGACAGCCACCAGAGCGGCAGGACACCCATTTGCAGAAACTTCCAGCCGGAAACGCCCAGGCGGCGCATTGCGACATCGCTTGAGGTTGAGGCCAGGAGGATCGCGAGGAGCAAGGCGGCGATCCCGATTGCGTTGGCCAGACCAAAGCCATGTTGAAACATGACATAGCTGAGGAGTTCGGGATTCCATTCGAAGCCGAAGAGCCGCATCAGGTCCCATTCGACCCAGCCGACAAGAATGATTCCAGCATGCGCAAGCGCCAGAAGGCAGCCGTAGATCCCCGACTCGCGGCGGTAGGTCAGCACCAACACTGCGGGTCTGAGGAGCCGGGCCAGAGGCCCCAGGCCCATCGAAAGCGCAACCAGCACCAGCGAGGCGTCGGCAAGTGCCCGGTTCCAGCGGTGCATCGGACTCCACTCGCCATGGATGGCCGCAAAAATCAGAACGAGGCCAGCAGAGAGGAGGGCCATCAGCCCGTGCCGCAGAAGCACATTCCGGCTCAGCCGTCGGAACATTGGGTCATGGACCGTGACTGTCTTCATTTCACGTCACCCCGATCAAGGCCCCGCGGTCCCTGCACGTTCCTGTTGCCAGTGCGGACAGCGCGAAACCGGCGCCACGTTGTCAACGCGGCGATGCCCATGATGAAGAGCCCGGCAGTCGCAAGCCACGGCCGGAGCGGATCAAACCAGGCAAGAAGCGCGGGTCCACCGAAGACCAGCATGAGCACCTTGTTGCAGGTTGGGCAGGCGATTCCGAGAAAGCTGGCAAGCCCACCCGTCCCGGAAGCGCGCAAGTTGCACTGAGGGACCCACATCGCCGCTGTCACACCTCCGAGGAAGGCCGTCAGAACGGTCGCTACGAACTCCCAAGGCCCGACTGGAGTCATCCGGACAAAAAGCGGGTTCGCCCATACGGCAGTGACCGTGCCGAGGACCACAAACAGGGTGGTGCCAACAGCCAGGCCGCGCAGGTTGCGGCGAAGGCTGTCATCATTCAGAAAAGTTGCCGGACTTGGGTTATTGCGCATCAAACTCGACCTCAGCAAATTCTTCACCAAAGCCCACACTGACGACCCAACGACCGGCCATCGGCAGCTTCACGTCGGCGCGCCAGACGCCTGCCTCGACCAGCTGAAGCGGCGGCGCTATGCTGTCCATGTGCATGTCTACCATCGCAAAGTTCACATCTGGCCGCATGTCGGCAGCTACGCCGGCGTCGGTATCGGGCATGAACTGGATTTCCAGCCGAACGTCACGACCACCGAGCGCATAGACTTGGACGTCCATCCGTCCGTCCGAAAGCGCTTCGGACACTTTGGCTGTCACCGATGGATCAGCGGAGATCGTGTCGCGCGGATCGAGGGTCCAGACGGTCGTCCAGATGAAGACACCGACGAAGACGGCAACGCCCAAGGCCAGAATGAGGGCAAGCGCTCTAGTTCCCATTTCCCATATCCATCTGTGAATGATCCATTCCAGCCATCGGGGTCTCGGTCGGCGTCGGTGCGGGCGCAGGAATGTCGCCCGTGCCTTCGGGGTCGAGGAGATAGGTGGCAATGGCCTCGCGGTCAGCATCGCTCAAAAAGGACGTGCCCTCAGCCACGACCTCGGCCATGCTTCCGCCGAAAGCATCCCCGTTGGGCAGAATTCCGGACTGAAGCGCGTAAGCCAGGTTCGCAACGCCCCAACCTTTTGCGAGGAGAACGTCGCTCAGAATTGGCGGTGCTTTGCTGCCCCCTGGAAGGCTGTCGTTCCCGGCAAAGCGGGCGCCATCATCGAGTCCCCCTGCCAAGGTCCGGCCCGTGTGACAGGCAGCGCAATGTGCAGCCCCCTCGACCAGTTGCCGTCCGCGGTTCCACGGGGAAGACGTGCCCATAAGTGCGTCCGTATCAGGCGTATCAAGGTAGGCCGCGCGCCAGAGCTTCAGTCCCGATCTGAAACTGAAGGGAAAGCCGACGTCGTGGGGTGGGGCTGCATCGCCAACAGCCGGGACGGTGCGGAACGCCTCCCAGAGGTCGGCAATGTCCTGATCGGTAAAACCGGCGTAGAAAGAGTAGGTGAAAACCGGGTAGTAGGGGTCGCCGTCGGGCGACACCCCTTGGCGCACCGCCTTGGCGAAATCCTGGACGGTCCAGCGCCCGATCCCGGCCTCCCTATGCGGGGTGATGTTCGGTGGCACGAAGGTGCCGAAGGGAGTGTCAAGAGGCGTACCTCCCGCGAGCGCCAATCCTTTGGCGGCCGAATTGGTATGACAGGACACGCAGCCACTTGCGCGCGCGAGATAGGCCCCACGTTCGGCATCGCCGGAAGGGAAGCTCGCGGGCTCGACCTCCCCGATCGGCCACAGTGCCAACACTCCGGCACCTATACCTGCCACGATGGCTGGGAAGACAAAGGAAAGCCGGATCAAACCTCGCATGGTCAGTTCCGGCCCGCACGAAACTGCGCATGACAGGAAGAGCAGGTCGCGCTGATCCGGTTGAAGAGGTCGTCGGCCGCCAGTGTCGTCAGATCGAGCTCCAAAACTGTCGGGTCGGATGTCCCTCGTGTCACCGCGATCTTTTCCGGAGCCGCTCCGTATCCCATCAATTCCGCGACCGTGAAGCCCTGCGCTGGTTGCGATGTTCCGGTCATGTCCATGCCCGAGTGATCCATGTCAGCCATCTCGGTAGCTGGCGAACTCGCGGGCTCGAGGCCGTTCGGGGCAGCTTCAGCCAAGGCATCAGCATAGGCCTTCAGCTCTTCGGAGAGGGCCGCGAACTCCTGCCAATCGGCCCAGATTTCCGGCTTGGCATAGGTGACGCCTTCAAGGCTGTTTTCAGGGAAGAGCGACAGCATCGTCCCGCCCGCATGACTTGCAATGACGCTGGCGCCTTCAGACACAATGAAGGTGTCGTAGGGCACGGTGCCCTGCATCATCGGTGCCAATTCGGCGATGGTGTCGCGCATTGCCGTCATTCCGTTCATTCGGTCCAGGACGACGCCCGTCGCCCCCGTATGTGCCAGCGCCACTGCCGCGACGGCGGAAGCGGCAAGCGCGATCGCGCCCGTCCATTGAGATTTCATCTGCCTGACTGCCCTTGGTTTTTTGTTGTTGTTCATTGGCTGCGCCCTGCCGGTCAGGCGGGTCGCACCTTGGGACGACTTCTGGAGTCAGGCTGAGAAAGGGTCGAACCTGAGCCAGTCTTTCAAACCGGCTCTTCTGGTCATCGAACAATCGTTCGGCCTGACTGTCAGGTCAGGGTTCGCGGGGGAGGAAGTGTGATGGCCGGACCGCCAAAACGGAGTTGCGACTGCTCAGCATCGGGCTGAAGCACAGCCGGAACGGCCTTGGGCTGTATCGATGCCAGAGCATCCGGCAAAACGAACGCTGTGCAAGTGACGCCGGGATGGCAGGCAGGCGTTACCGAAGATTGCTGTTCGGGGGTATAGGCAGCCTCGACGGTGGAGCTGGAATGATGCTCGTTGCCAGACGCTGCTTCAGCAGATTGTCCCAACACCAAGCCTATGACCAGAACGACAGTCAGAAGCCACATCGACGCGAAACGCAACAACCTGCGTACAAGCGGGTTTTGCGGGAGGGCCAATGGGGTTACTGTCGCTCTCATCTGTTCAGATCAGCTTGACTTTCGTTCCGACCGGCGTGCGATCGAACACTTCTTCGATGTGCTCGTTGTAAAGCCCGATACAGCCGTTCGACGAGCGGCGACCGATCTTGCGCGTATCGTGGGTACCATGAATCCGGTAGTACTGCCACGAGAGATACAGGGCGCGGGTGCCAAGCGGATTTGTTGGATCGCCTCCTGGCACAAAGGCTGGCCATTCCGGGTTGCGCTCCCGCATCGAGGGTGTCGGAGCCCAGCTCGGGTTTTCCCGCTTCTCGACGACCTCGGTATATCCCCGCCGGGTCAATTCATCCGACAGCGGAACCGAAGTGGGGTAGAGAAACATCTGACCATCGCTCGTCCAGTGCTGGAGAACCTTGGCCGTGGTGTCAGAGATGATAACCCCCACCCCAAGCGAGTCGAAGTGGTACTGCCACTCATGGGTGCGGAACGCCGAGATGTTGTTTCGGACGGGCCCTTGGTTATCCTCGGTTGCGAAGGCTGCCCGACCCGTCAAGAAAGGCGCGGCAAGGGCTCCGGCAACGAAAAGTCGTCGACTGAATCGCATGGTCTGCTCCTCTTTTTGTAACCCTTGCCGGCTTCCAACGTGGGAAGGTCAAATCGCTTCCCGTCTCTCATTGGTCACAAAGAGGTGAAGCCGTGGCGCTTTCGCCGATTTTGTTGGGAAATTCTCTGCTCACTTCGATGTGAACACCTCTCCCATGCACCAAGAGCGCTATTCTGCGCCCATGCGTAAGTTTGCGAACATCTTGTGCGGTTTGTGCTTGCTCGTCGCCCTTCTCTGGGCGGCGCTTCCCGAACACGCATCCCACGGCGCGCATGCCGATCATACTCAAACCGCAGCCGTAGACCAGGACGCCCTTTGCAGCGACGGATCAGGCCATGCCTCATGCCAGCTTGTCGCAACTGCCTCCTTGTCATTTTTCGAGGTGGCACCGTATGCCAAGTCTGCGCGGTTCGTGATTACGCCGGTCTCTGCCTCAAGCCGCGCCTTTGCCCCCGGACGCCCACCTCCGCGAACCTTCCTCTGAGTGAACCCTCGTCCTTCACGTTCCTCTCAGGAGTTCGCATGATTTTCCGTCGATCCTTTCTCACCGGCGCAGCCGCTGCAGCCCTCTCGATGCCAACTGTCCTTCGCGCCCATACCGAAGAACCCTTTGTCCTGGCCGACGAATTTCAACCTCGCGAGGTCCGAGTCCGAGAGCAACATACCCCCGGTCAGATCCTGGTCTTCCCGCGAAGTTTCTTTCTCTATTATGTTTTCGATTCCGAGCGGGCCGTCAGGTACGGTGTTGGCGTCGGCAAGGCCGGTCTGGCATTCAAGGGATCGGCAATCATCGAACGCAAGGCAGAATGGCCGTCATGGCGCCCGACAAACGACATGATCCGCCGGAATCCCGATCGCTATGCCCAGTTTGCCGAGGGGGTGCCAGGCGGACCTGGCAACCCTCTAGGTGCCCGCGCCCTCTACCTTTACCGCGACGGGCGCGACACCTACTACCGGATTCATGGCACGACAGAGCCCTGGTCGATTGGACAATCAGTGTCGAACGGCTGCATCAGGATGCTGAACGACCATGTGATCCAACTCTACGAGCAGGTACCCGTCGGAACACCGGTGACAGTCCTGTGACGATCCGGCGTCGTGATCTCTTTGTAGTGGGGGGCATCATAGCATTGATCTATGGACTGAGGGCCCTGCCTTGGGACCGGCTTGGCGGACGCGGGCTTTCCTATGTCGACATTGAGAGTGTGCCGCCTTTTCGTCGACTGGAGCTAGCCGCTCAGACCTCCACGGCAAACATTGCACTCGTCGGTCTCGATGGGCCACTACCTGATGCGGGAGCACGCAGGGCGCGCATGGAGACCATGCGCACCGACCCATGCCCGGCCTTATTTGGGAACAGCGCCTCTAACTCTGAAGTTCCCATCGCCTACTTCAGCGAGTTTCGCTGCCCCTTCTGCCGTGCTCTCGAGCGAGATCTTGAAAGCCTGCTGGCCGAGGACCCAGCCACATTCCGGCTCGTGCAACACGAACTTCCGATCTTCGGGCCGCCGTCTGAACTGGCCGCAAGGGCATCCGTTGCCGCCGCACGCCAGGGCAAGCAACAGGAGCTTCGCCGCCGCTTCATGCGGACACCGATGGTTGCCGAAGAGGCCTCGGTACGGCGTGTTGCGGAGACCCTTGATCTGGATGTCGAGCAGCTCTTAATCGACATGTCCTCCGCCGGGGTTCAGGCTGAGCTCGACCGAACGCGCGCACTTGCCGATCTGTTCGGGTTCATCGGCACCCCAGGTCTGGTGATCGGACGGACCGTGCTCAGCGGTGCGGTTCCCCTTTCCCTCCTCCGACAGATTGCGGAAGGAGAGAAGGCCGAACCATTTCCGGCCTGTTGATGCGATGAACACACCAACGCATATGCTGATCGGGGCTGCTGTCTTTGCGCGGCCCGTCGTGCCGTCCACACTGGTGGCGGCCATGCTGGGCGGCCTCGCCCCTGATGTTCCAATGTTTGCGCTGGTGCTTTGGTCGACCCGCCTGGCTGGAATTCCCCAGCATGAAGTCTTCGGAAGCCTCTTCTACTCGGACTCATGGCAGGCCGTCTTTGCCGTTGATCACAGCTTTTTCGTCTGGGGCCTGCTTCTTGCTCTTGGACAATGGCGACGTTACCTCATTCTGACCGCCTTTGCAGGAGCCGGCTTTTTGCATGCGGCCACCGACTTCGTCACCCATCATGACGATGCCCGCCGCCAATTCTGGCCCGTGTCGGACTGGGTCTTCCGCAGTCCGGTCAGCTACTGGGACCCGAACTATTACGGTGGTATCATCGGCGTGGTGGAACTTGGGCTGGTTCTGTTCGCCACTGCCTTCCTCTGCTGGCGGCACCGAAAACTCTGGCAGCGCGTCGTGATCGTCATTTTGGCCGCTGTGATCGTCGTACCCGTGATAGTTACAGGTGGCTTCCACGGACTTCACGGCATGGGCTGAAAGAGCGCACCGCAGCGTGCTTCAAGTTCCCGCTCGGCATGGCTTGCATGGCCATTCAGGATTGATCGCGCCTCACCTAGCAACTTACTGAAAAGCACGCTTGGTCTTGCTAGGCGCTCAATGTCGCCTTAGTTCGATCTGTATCGCCGCAGGAGTTGTGCATTGATCGCTACAATAATGGTCGATGCCGACATGAATACGGCGCCGACTGCAGGTGTCATCAGGAAGCCGGTGCCGAACGTGATGCCAGCAGCCATTGGAATGGCAAATGCGTTGTATCCGGTCGCCCAGATCAGGTTCTGCACCATCTTCGAATACGTCGCTCGGGACAGGCCAAGAATGGCCTCCACATCCCGTGGGTCAGAACGCACCAGGACCACGTCGGCGGATTCCACGGCGACATCCGTGCCCGCACCAATGGCAATTCCAAGATCGGCTTCGACGAGCGCCGGCGCGTCGTTCACCCCGTCTCCAACCATTGCAACCTTCAGACCCCGGGCGCGAAGTTCTTTCACGTGGGCCGCCTTCTGCTCCGGGAGGACCTGTGCGAAATATTCATCGAGGCCGAGTTCTGCAGCGACCGATTTCGCGACCCCCTCCGCGTCTCCCGTCATCATGATGGACCTGACACCCCTATCCTTGAGACGTGCCACGACATCACGCGATTGCGCGCGCACGATGTCTGCCAAAGCCAGCAACGCATAGGGCTGGCCGCCGACCTCCAGCACCACGACGGTCTTGCCTGCCTCCTCCAGCAGGGCGAGGCGCGGGTCGGTCACGGGTCGGCCTTGCCGCCGAAGATGACCAGGGCTGACGATGCCGACCTCCCGCCCGTCCACACGTGCCGTAACCCCCGCACCCGTGATGCTCTGCAAGCCTTCCGGGGCCGGAAAGTCTATGCCACGGGCTTTTGCGGCGGCGACAATCCCGGTAGCGATCGGATGCTGCGACTGGCTTTCAACCGAAGCCGCAACACGCAAAGCGGTCGTCTCGTCGCCACCTTGCAGCAAAACCAGATCGCTGACGCCGAACCTGCCTTCGGTCAGGGTGCCGGTCTTGTCGAAGACCACGGCATTCAGATCCCGCGCACGCTCAAAGGCTGCACGGTCGCGGATCAGCAGTCCGTTGCGCGCCGCCAGCGACGTCGAGACGGCCACGACAAGCGGCACGGCAAGGCCGAGCGCATGCGGACACGCGATGACCATGACTGTCACCATCCGCTCAAGCGCAAAGGTGGCCCCCGCCCCGACCGCATACCAGTAACCGAACGATCCGAGGCCGACGGTGATGGCAATCCAGGTCAGGACAGTTGCGGCGCGCGAGGCCAGATCCTGTGTGCGCGAGCGGCTTTCCTGTGCTGCTTTCACCATGGCGATGACCTGCGACAGGTAGGTTGCCTCGCCCGTCGCCTTCACCTCGATGGTGACGGCACCTTCGCCATTTAC
This sequence comes from Albidovulum sediminis, assembly GCF_025380365.1. Classification (GTDB taxonomy): domain Bacteria; phylum Pseudomonadota; class Alphaproteobacteria; order Rhodobacterales; family Rhodobacteraceae; genus Albidovulum; species Albidovulum sediminis. The sequence goes on along the minus strand of NZ_JAOCQF010000007.1, from coordinate 7,250 downwards.
CGCACCGCCGATGACAGCCTCGCCGGCAGACCGCGCGACAGGTTTCGATTCCCCGGTCAGCATGGCCTCGTTGAAGGATGATGTGCCTTCGATGATCTTTCCATCGACCGGCACCTTGGCACCGGGGCGGATCACGACCCGGTCGCCGGCGATTAAGGCCGCGACGGGCACGTCCTCCGTTCCACCGTCCGCGGTCACCCGCAGTGCGGTATCGGGCAGCAGGCGTACCAGTTCCTCCAAAGCGCGAGAAGCGCCGAGGATGGACCGCATCTCAAGCCAATGCCCCAAAAGCATGATCGTGACGAGCGTGGCCAGTTCCCAATAGAACGGCTCTCCGCCGGGCAGTCCCAGTGTGACGGCAGCCGAGTAGAAATAGGCTGTCGAGATGGCAAGCGCGACCAGCGTCATCATTCCTGGACGGCCAGCGCGGATTTCAGGACCGGCGCCCTTAAGGAAGGGCCATCCTGCCCAGAAGTAGATCACAGATGACAGGCTCAGTGCGATCCACTCTTCACCGGCAAGCAAGCGTGCCATGCCTTGCCCGACAAAATCGCGGACCATTGGGGACAGGACCAAAACCGGGATCGTGAGAGCCAACGCCAACCAGAAGCGCCTGCGGTAGTCGTCGACCATGCCAGCGTGCCCGGCCTTGTGGCTCGAATGCCCGCCAGCACCGGACCGGAGTTCGCTCTTGTTCGACTTCGCCGCGTGCCCAACTTGATGGTCGTGGTGGTTTGCGTGTCCATTCTCAGCCGTCATGGCAATAATCCCTAGACCGATGCGGCCAGACGGTCGCTGTGTGTCAGGTCGGACGGCAGGATGGCCGGGAGCGGGCCACCCTGCCGCCACTGAAGCGCCTTACAACCCGCGAGCCGCGAGCCAGGCCTTCATCTCGGCGATCTCGGCCTCCTGAGCCGCGATCACCTCTTCCGAGAGCTTTCTGATTTCCGGGTCCGTGCCATGCTTCAGCTGGATTCGCGCCATCGCGACCGCAGCTTCATGGTGCGGAATCATGCCTCGCACGAAGTCCACGTCAGCGTCCCCGGTATAAGGCACCATCATGTCCGCCATCATCTGGTCCATTGCCGCCGCGTAGGCCTGCACAGCCGGATTGTCGGCCAACTCTGCCGGAATCATGGAAGCATGGCTCATCATGCCCATATCCCCCATGCCCATGCCACCCATGTTGGAGTGATCCATGCCCTCCATGGTTTGCTGGGCAAATGCGATCCCGCCGACAACAGCAACTGCCGCAATAGACAGCGCGAGAGTACGTTTGTTCATTCAGATTTTCCTTCGATGATTATGTTTTGTCAGGCAGGCGCGTAGCCGACCTCGGTCAGCGCCGCGACCAACCGGTCGCGAGAAGCCGCTGATTTCACTTCGACCTTGTGCGAGGCCGGATCCGCGCTCACCTCGGCGGAGGGGTCTACCGCCTGGATCGCCTTGGTGACGCTGCGCGCGCAGCCGCCGCAGGTCATGTTCTCGATATGGAACTGCATGAGTGTCTCCTTTGGACAGTCGCCTCATGCACCTCGATATGGGCCTTCCCACCGTTGTAAGGTCAAGGGAACAAATCCGTGAACAGACAAATTGAAATCAGGGCTTGACCTTACCATCATGGGAAGCCCTATCTCAATCAGCGGAGTACCTCGACACTGGAGTGCCGCTATGAACATACAAACCCTTCATAACGCCACGGCGGATCTCGGCAAGATCGTGATCGACGTCGAAGGCATGACCTGCGCATCCTGTGTCGGGCGCGTTGAGCGCGCTCTTCAGGCGGTCCCCGGGGTCAAAACTGCAGCCGTCAACCTCGCGACGGAACGGGCAGAAGTCATCGGATCGGACCTGGACCGATCGGCTCTGGTCAAGGCAATCGAGGACGCGGGCTATGATGTGCCAACGCGTCCGATAGATATCGTCATCGAGGGTATGACCTGCGCCTCCTGTGTGGCACGGGTGGAGCGGGCCTTGAAGACGGTACCCGGCGTGACCGTAGCCAATGTCAATCTGGCCACGGAACGCGCCACGGTCACCGGAACGGCGGACCTTGCCGCCCTGATCGGCGCAATCGCGGATGCGGGGTACGAAGCGCGGGCAGCGGCCGAAACCGCCATCATGTCAGAAGAGTCCGCCGCGAAGAAAACGGCCGAGGAAGCCGCATTGAGGCGCGATGTGCTTTTTGCTGCGGCTCTGACGCTGCCGGTGTTTGTCCTCGAGATGGGATCACATCTGTTCTTGTGGGTCCACATGGCGGTGATGAACAGCATTGGCATGCAGAACAGCTGGTACATTCAGTTCGCCTTGACGACCGTAGTCCTTCTTGGTCCTGGCCTCAGGTTTTACCGCAAGGGGTTTCCGGCCCTGGCGCGTCTGGCGCCTGACATGAACAGCCTGGTCGCGGTCGGAACGTTGGCTGCCTTCGGCTATTCCCTGGTGGCAACCTTTGCGCCCGACGTCCTGCCCCCAGGCACCCAGAATGTCTATTTCGAGGCGGCGGCAGTCATCGTCACATTGATCCTCCTTGGTCGTCTGCTTGAAGCCCGCGCAAAGGGCCGTACATCCGAGGCGATCAAGCGGCTGGTCGGGCTTCAGGCCAAGACTGCGCGTGTCCTCCGTAACGGCGGGCTTATCGAAGTTCCGGTCGCAGAAGTCCGCCCCGGTGATGTCGTCGAGGTCCGCCCCGGCGAGCGGGTGCCGGTCGACGGCGAGGTGACGGAAGGCACAAGCTGGATCGACGAAAGCATGATCTCTGGCGAGCCCGTGCCGGTCGAGAAGGCACCGGGCAGCACAGTGACCGGCGGCACAGTAAACCAGACCGGCGCGTTCAGTTTCCGGGCGACGGCAGTGGGTGAGGCCACGATGCTGGCTCAGATCATCCGCATGGTCGAAGCCGCGCAAGGCGGAAAGCTGCCGATTCAGGCGCTGGTCGACCGCGTGACGATGTGGTTCGTTCCCGTGGTTATGGCGCTTGCCGTGCTGACCTTCGCCGTCTGGCTGATCTTCGGGCCTGATCCGGCCCTGACCTTCGGCCTGGTCAACGCCGTCGCCGTCCTCATCATTGCCTGCCCCTGCGCCATGGGTCTGGCCACGCCAACGTCGATCATGGTCGGCACCGGGCGTGGTGCCGAAATGGGCGTGCTCTTCCGCAAGGGTGAGGCCCTCCAAGCCTTGCAGAGCGTCAAGGTGGTCGCGTTCGACAAGACCGGTACCCTGACCGAGGGCAAGCCGCGCCTGACCGACATGGCGCTGGCGCCGGGCTTCGACCGGGCCGCAGTGCTGGCAGTGGTGGCGGCTGTCGAAGCGAAGTCCGAGCATCCGATCGCCCGCGCCATCGTCGCCGCGGCCGAAGCCGAGGGCCTGATCCTTCCCGAGGTCACTGCCTTCGATTCCGTCACCGGTTTCGGTGTGACGGCGGCGGCGGGCGGACAGCGGGTCGACGTCGGCGCCGACCGCTACATGGTCAAGCTCGGCCTCGATGTCTCGGGCTTCGGCGATACCGCGACCCGGCTCGGCGACGAGGGCAAGTCACCGCTCTATGCCGCCATCGACGGCAAGCTTGCCGCGATCATCGCCGTTGCGGACCCAATCAAGGAAACCACGCCGCAGGCGATCCAGGCATTGCACCTGCTGGGGCTGAAGGTTGCCATGATCACCGGCGACAATGGCCGCACGGCGAACGCCATCGCCCGCCAGCTTGGCATCGACGAAGTTGTGGCCGAGGTGCTGCCCGACGGCAAGGTCGCTGCTGTGAAACGTCTGAAGGCACTGGGCGCGCTGGCGTATGTCGGCGACGGGATCAACGATGCGCCCGCCCTGGCCGAAGCGGATGTGGGCCTTGCCGTCGGCACCGGCACCGACATTGCCATCGAGGCGGCGGACGTCGTACTGATGTCGGGCAGGCTGACTGCGGTTTCGGATGCCATCGCGCTGTCCAAGGCAACCATACGCAACATCCGCCAGAACCTGTTCTGGGCCTTCATCTACAACGCCCTACTGATCCCGGTTGCGGCAGGCGCGCTCTGGCCCGCCTTCGGAATCCTGCTGTCGCCGATCTTCGCCGCCGCCGCGATGGCGCTATCGTCGGTCTTCGTCCTTGGCAACGCTCTGCGACTGCGGCGCTTTGCACCTTCAATCGCCGTGTAAGGAGGCCCTGAGTTGAACATCGGTGAAGCTTCAAAATCTTCGGGCGTTTCTGCCAAAATGATCCGCTACTATGAGTCGATCGGTCTCATTCCGGCAGCAGGAAGGACGGTTGCAGGATATCGCGTCTATACGATGACCGATGTTCAGCTTCTGCGCTTCATCCGAAGGGCGCGGGATCTGGGCTTCTCCGTCGAGAAGATCGAGGAGTTGCTGGCGCTCTGGCAGGATCGTTCACGGCAGAGCGCCGATGTGAAACAGATTGCGCTTGAGCAGATCGCCGGTCTTGAAGTTCGAATTCGTGAAATGCAGGCAATGATGGACACGCTTCGTCATCTGGCAGATGCGTGCTGCGGCGATCACCGCCCGGACTGTCCGATCCTAGCAGACCTCGTGAATGGCCCCGATCAAGGCAGTAATGGGGGCGAGGATGAACGAACTCCCGCGTCCCGCTCCGAAAAGGCTGCCGGGCTTCAAGCGCATTGACATTCTACGGCCTGCGCATGATCGTGATCATGTTTGGTGTTCATGGGATGCAGAGTCCCCGAACTCAATCGGGAATGAGGAAGGGTGGACCCAATAGCGGCACCCGACGCCTCAGCCGCCCCCGCGACTGTATGCGGTAGTGGCCCTTCGATATGCCACTGGGCAACTGCCCGGGAAGGCGAAGGGTTGCAGTGACCGTGAGCCAGGAGACCGGCCAGACAGGAGGCTTAACCCCAATCCCGTCGGGTGTGACGGGCGGAGAAACATCATGTTTGCCACCACTCTTTCCACCGCGTCCGTACAGCACGCAGGTCTGGTTCGGCCCATCCTGACCAGTGCTGTCCTTGGTACGTTTCTCATCTTTGCGGCAGGTTTTGCCTCTTCAGATGCGCTGCATTCCGCAACACATGATACCCGCCACGCCACTGGCTTTCCCTGCCACTGACAGATCGAGTTCGCTGACATGACGAGGTCCCTGCTGTCCGGCGGGGTGATTGCGGGTGCTATTACAGGTCTCGCGGTTGCCTTTCTGCAGTTTTTTCTGATCCAGCCACTCATCATCGAAGCCGAGCGATACGAGACCGGCGAACTTGTCCTGATGGGGGTGGCGCAAGATGACCCCTCGGGATCGAGTGGCGATCCTGTCCTGCCTGCGCACGATGCCGACGACGCTGACGAAGAGGTTGGTATCGTCGTGCGAAACGGCCTGACGGTCCTGACTTTGGTCTTGACCTGGTCAGGCTTTGGCCTGGTCGCGGGAGCTGCTCTTGCAACACACCGTGCCCTGTGGGGTCCACACAGCATTTCTGCACCCGCGCTCGCCCTTTCCGGCTTCGCTGCTTTCGCCCTGTCACCCAGCTTGGGACTGCCACCGGAGTTGCCAGGCATGCTGGCCGCTGATCTGTCGGACAGGCAAATGTGGTGGGTCATGTCGGCGGCGGCGACGGTGGCGGGGCTTTTCCTCGCCAGTGGGGTCAAGTCCTGGCCTGGGCGTCTCGCAGGGCTTGCCTTGATGGTGGCCCCCCACCTTCTCGGGGCACCGCAGCCACCTGCTTCCGTCCCGGTCATTCCTCCGGATTTGGCCGCGCTCTACAGTGCCCGGGTACTCGGCCTGAGCCTGATCGGTTGGCTTGCTCTCGCATCCCTTCTCTTCAGATTGATGCCGGAAGACGGGCGGGAGCAACCTACTGCTGTCGCAGAAGCTGTTGATACCCGTTGACAGAGCAGTCGGAACGACGCATGCGCTCCAGTCTTGCGGTGATCCGATCATCGTCCTTCACATCCTGAACCGCACGATGCATGTTGAGGACAACTTTTTTCCGGACGGCTGACACCCCACGCCTGTGAAGGGCTGTCAATTCGCAGCGCGCCACATCCGATACCGCCCCTGCCCCGTCACCTCGCGGATTAGACCCCGCGTCTCCATCCAGGCGAGGTTGCGCTGGACGGCGGCGCGGCTGGCGCCGGTCAGCACCTCAGCCATTGGGGCGGATACAAGAGGCCATTCGGTCAGCACCGCGCGCAAGGCTGGGGGTGTCCTGCCCGAGAGCGTGGCCATCTCGGTTTCGGACCGCGCTGACCAAGCCTCGATGTCGTCGAGGTGCCGCATCGCGGTCCGGCTTGCCGACTCCATCCCGTCGAACCATCGCACCAGTCGGTCAGCGGCTGTACCACCGGCGCGCAGCCCCCCTGCCCCGCCCATGGCGAGAGGGACAAATATCGCTCCCCTGCCCTCGCTGGTCGCAATCCGCGCGGCCGTTACAGCCGCTTCCACACGGTCTCCGTGCTGCCCGAGACCCGCCAAACTCCAAAGGTGGAACCCCATGCAGGCGCGGCTGATCGGGTGGAGATCAGCAGCTTGCGCCATCACGTCCAGCCAACCCCCCGCACGATCCGCGAAGGACTCCGCCTCATTCGCCAAGTTTTCAGGGTCACGGCGATCCACAAAAGCGGCCAGGTCCACCTCCGGCCTTGGCCCTCCCGTCAGGCGTCGCACCGCCCATCCGACGCGTGCCAAGGCGGCCGTGTCGTCTTGAACTCCAGACAGGCGCAGGGCGATCCAGAGCGCCAGTCGATCCGGCCCGATGCGGTCGCCTGCGAACCAGCTTAGGTCGGCTGCTTCGATCAGGGCGAGCCTGTGGCGCCAGCCCTCAGGCCCACGCTTCAATCGTTCGTCCAGAGCGCCAATCCGCCCCGCGACGCGGGCGAGCCGCGCGGCATGACCCGCCTCGGCCTTCCGCCAGTCATCAAGAACCGCCGTCGCGCGGGGTTCGGCTCTGGGGCCGGGCGGCAGATCGTCGGGCTCGTCTTCGATCGGACCGGGCAGGAACCACTGTCGCTTTTCCTTCACGATTTCACTGCATGGTTATGACGAGTTTTCACGATGGTAGCGCCGGAATCGGCGCAATTTTCTGCTTTGTGATTTCAATTTCAATTCGGACTTCAATAGGTTTCGAAGGGCACGGTGGCATGACAGCGCTCAGCAAAGATCGGCCATTGGAACGGGCAGCTTACCGCGCTTCTGACGAGGTCTGGTCAAAGGGGTCATCCTCAATTTGTGTGGTGCAGAGGGAGCATTCGGGCCCTGAGCAAGTTCGGGCCGGCTCGCCCATACATCG
>NZ_JAOCQF010000006.1 GCF_025380365.1 Albidovulum sediminis | reverse complement strand
GTCTTCCCGTGGTCAACGTGGCCAATCGTCCCCACGTTCACATGCGGTTTCGTCCGTTCAAACTTTGCCTTTGCCATGTCCGAGGCGCCTCATGGGTTGGGGGGCCCCGTGCGGAGCCCATTTTCGTTCGCGCGCTGCCTATCGGCACGGCCCCGAAAAATCAAGCGTCAGTTGGTTGTTGCGGCCTCTTCCGGGGCTGTTTCCGGCGCCGCCTGATCCTCGCGCGGGAGAAGCGCGCGCGCCGCCGCTGCCTCGGGCGTGAACCACGCCTCGTTCTGGGCCAGCCACTCCTCGATCTTGAGCGCCGCGTTCGAGGCAAGCCGCTGCATCTGCTCCTCCTTGCTCGAGGTCAGGCCGGAGCCGATGAAGGTCGCACCCGACGACCGCTCGAAGACGGTAAAGCGCCGCGGCTCGGCGTTCACGCGGCGGCCCGCGGTGTCGTCCCAGACGTTGACGGTGATGGCCAGAACGGACTTGGGCGACAGCACGATCGGGATGCCGGGCACGGCCAGCGCATAGGCATCGACCCCGATCCCGATGTGATAGAGCTTCTCGCCCGTCTGCCTGGAAAAGCGCGCCTCCACTTCCTTCCTGATCGCGGCTTCCCACTCCTCAGCCGTGGCCTGGCGCGAGGGGCCGACCGGCTTTGCGTTCTTGGCGATGACGATGTTGTAGCCAAGCGCGAAGTTGCCCAGCGGTGTCACCGGCTTCTGGTCTGCGGGGGTGCAGGCCGATGCGATCGCGAGAAGAAGGGAAAAGGCGGCTGCTCGGGTCAGAAACGTCATGGCATCCTCGGCTCGGGCTTTGACAAGGCTTAGCGGCTTCGTGGTGGACCTGCAACGTCCCCGGCTTGGCGCCCCGTCCGCATGCGCTATATTCGGCCCCAGGATGCACACCGACATGTCCCCCCTGGCCGAACTTCCGCCGCGCGTGCGCCTCGTCACCGCGCCGATGGGGATATGGGGGTCGTTCCGCACCGCGCGCCGCAACCTGCTGGGACTGATCCCCGAGATTGCCACCCGCCAGCCCATCGTCTCGGGCCGCACCGGCAAGCGCTGGCACATGGTGATGGACCCGGAGGCGAACCGGCACATCCTGAAGGACCGGGTCGAGGATTACCCCAAGTCGGACGTGACCAAGCTTATCCTGGCGCCGGCGATCGGGCAAAGCCTGTTCATCGCGGAAGGCGCCCACTGGCACTGGCAGAGGCGCGCGGCGGCGCCTGCCTTTTCGCCGCGCAACGTGACCGCGCTGGCCCCGGTGATGACCGCGGCGGCCGAACGCGCAAGCGCCCGTATCGCCGGTCAGGCAGGCCGGGCGGCCGACCTTTATCAGGAGATGGTGACGACGACGTTCGAGGTGATCTCGGACGTCACCTTTTCAGGCGGCGAGGCCTTCGACCGCGCCGCCGTTCATCGGGCCATAGACGCCTACATCGCCCAGACCGCACGGATATCGCTGCTCGACATCGTCGGTGCGCCGCCCTGGGTGCCACGGCCGGGGCGGCTCGTCTCCGGCCCGGCGATGCGCGACATGAAGCGCGTGGCCGACACAGCGATCGAGGCGCGGCGGAAATCCGGGCCGCGGCCCGCGCCCGACCTTCTTGACCTGCTGCTCGAAGGCGTGGACCCGGAAACCGGCCGGCGGATGGACACGGCCGAATTGCGCGACAACCTGCTGACCTTCATCGTCGCGGGGCATGAGACGACGGCGCTGACACTGGCCTGGGCACTTTACCTGTGCGCCTTCGATCCGGCGGTCCAGGATCGCGCCCGGGCCGAGGCGCAGGCGGTCCTGGGTGCAAGGGCGGCCGGTGCGGCCGATCTGGACAGCCTGCCATACATCCGCCAGATCATCGACGAGGCGTTGCGGCTTTATCCGCCCGCGGCGTTCCTGTCGCGCACAGCCCGGAAGGCCGACCGGCTTTGCGGGCGAGAGGTCCGGCCGGGCGACACGGTGATGCTGCCGATCTACGCGCTGCATCGCAACCACCTGCTCTGGCGCGATCCCGACCGTTTCGATCCCGACCGCTTCGCCGATCCGAAGGCGATCGACCGCTTCGCCTACCTGCCCTTCGGCGCCGGGCCGCGCATCTGCATCGGCGCCTCGTTCGCCCTGCAGGAAGCGGTGATCGTCCTTGCCACGCTTCTCGCGCGGTTCCGCTTCTCGCGCGTGCCGGGGCGCGACCCCGATCCGGTGCTGATTCTGACCCTGCGCCCACAGGGCGGGGTCTGGCTTGAGGTGGAGCGGATCTGAGCGCGAAGGCGCCGTGCAACCGGCAGGGGACCCGAACTCAGTCGCAGATGTCCCGCAGCGACTTCCAGTCCTCTGCCCCCAGCACATGCGCATCGGCCTCGGCCCAGGCCCCTGAACGGATCGCCTCGGCGCGTCCCGCGCTGAGGGGGTGGGAGGACAGGTATTCCGGCATCCCGTCCGTGAGAACGGCGATCCGGTCGAAGAAATCCGCCAGCGGCCCGGCAGGGATCCCGGAATCATTCAGCAGCATCAGAGCGTAGGCGTCAGCCGCCGTCTCGGCCTCACGCGTGTAGGACGCCTGCATCAGGTGTTCGCCCGCGACCCCCAGAAGCGTGCCGCCCGAGATATCGCCCAGAACGACGGACAGGATGCCGGCAGAACCTGCCGCGCGCAGCGTCAGCCGCGTCGGGTCGCGGTGGACGGCGTGCCCGATCTCGTGCGCGAGAACCCCGGCGACCTCCTCAGCGTTCTCCGCCTCATCCAGAAGGCCGCGGAAGATCACGATCTGCCCGCCCGGCGCGGTGAAGGCGTTGGGCATCGCAAGGTCGAAAACCCGGACATCGAGTGTGTAGGGAATGTCCTGTCCGGCGGTCAGACGTTCCGTCATGAGGTCCAGGGCCGCCTGCCCCTTTTCGTCGGTGCAGACCAAGCTGACCGCGCCATCGGCAAAGAGGTATTCGACCTGCGTCATCACGGCGCGACCGAAGGCAATTTCGCGCTCCGGCGGGATGTGGTCGGCCAGGTAGTCTGCAAGCCCCGGCAGGATCACGTAGAGCATCAGTAGAACCGCCGCGGCCGCGGCCGCCAGCCAGATCGCGACCCTGCGCAGGTTCCCTGGCCGGACGTCGCGCTGAAACAAGGAGGGCCGGGTGCGACGGAACCAGGCCACCGCATCGGCATCAGCGACGACAAGCCGGGCCGGATCGCGTGGCGTCTCGTCCTCACTGTCCGTGTGCAGTGTCAGGACAAGGCTTTCCCGGTGGGCCTGATCCGCCAGGGCGCGGATGCGGTCGAAGGGCCAGACGACTGACGCTCGCCCCGGTTCCTCGAACAGGATGGCAAGGCCCAGGCGGTCGCTCGTCGGTGCGATCCTCACCGGATGCCGGGCCGCGGTTACCCCGTCGTAGAAGGTCGCCGCAATCTGTCCGTCCGGGTCACGCATTCCGGGCCGTCAGATCGCCCCGCCGATGTCGAGCGCATCGGCAAAGCCTTCCGCATCCGCCCCCCGGTCGTGGGCGCGCTGGCGGATGCCCGACAAGGCTGCGGCATTCAGCACCGTAGTCGTTTCGCAGAAATGCGCGATGAGCGGCTGGACGATGAAGGCCAGCGTCAGGGCGCTGAAGACGGCGAAGACGCCAAGGTAGAGCACCGCGACGATGACGATGCCCGCGGGTCCGGTCCCCCCGTCCCCGGATATGGCGCCGACAACCATCGCGGCAGAGCCGCCCACCACCAGAAACAGCCCCCCCGCCGCAAGGCCAACCACGAGCGAGCCAAGGGCATAGATGCCGATCACCCGCCCGACCCGCGGCTCCGCGACAAAGCCGACGAGCCCGCCCAGAGACTTCCGGCTGTCAAGATAGCGGCGGCTTCGGACGGCGTAGAAGGCCCAGCCGAAGAAGCCCCAGCCATAGCCCAGCATCGCGACCGGAACGGCGCGTTCGGGATCCTCCGTCAGGATGCCGAGCACGACGCCTGCGATCAGGATCAGCGCGCCGATCAGAAGATGGATCGCGGCCGGGTAAAGCTGCGTCCAGCGCCCGCCCTGTTCGAACCGCGCATCGCCATAATAGCTCCTGTCCGTCTTGTACTTCTCAAGCCAGAAGGTCTGGCGCGGCAAGAGGATGCCCAGCGTCAGCCCGGTCGCCAGATAGTGCAGGATCGCGCGCCAGACATAACCCCATGCGGCCGAATCCATGCCGAAGCGGATGCCGCGAAGGCGCGTGCGCGCCATCATGTAGCGCCGCGCGCGGTAGCTGGCGAAGATCATCAGCGGCAGAACCGCCAGAAGCGAGATGTAGACCACCGCAAGCTGCATCAGGGCCTCTTCCTGGCTCATCGGTTCGACGACGAAGTGCAGGCCGAAGTAGAAGAGGAGGAGTTGCACGATGCCGAGATAGATCGCAAGGACGACCACGGCGACCAGGAATCCCAGGAACTTCTCAAGTCCGGTGCCGGTATATTCCAGGCGGTCGCCATCGAGCGCGACTGAAGACCAGATGTACTTCCGGATGCGCGTCTTGGCCCAGAAGCGATAGATACCGAGGGTGACGACCGTCAGAAGCGCGGTGCGGAAGGCCAGTCCGAAAAGGGCGCGCCGTTCGCCGGTATAGACAACGCTTGTCGCGATACCCGGCTGCATTCGATGCGCCCTCCGTCAGGTGAAGCGGTTGTCGCGCGGGAAGCCGCGTGGCGCCATTCTGCCCGCGGTTGCGCGTTTGGCAAGCCATTCCGTCAGATCGGTTTCGGTGCGGGTGCGTCCGGCGGGATCCTTCCAGCTGAGGCCATCGGCAAGGACAAAGGTGGTGGCATCCGACAGCCCGCCATCCTTGTATTTCTGAAGCCGAACACCCTTGCCACGCCCCATTTCCGGCAGTTCGTCGAGCGCGAAGACCAAGAGCTTTCGGTTGTCGCCGACGACCGCGACGTGATCGCCCGCGACCTTCCTGCAGACCTGCGTCTTCGCGCCGTCGCGCAGGTTCAGGACCTGCTTCCCGGCGCGCGTCTGCGCCAGAACCTCGTCGGAAGCCACGATGAAGCCGTCTCCGTCGGTCGAGGCGACCAGCAGTCTTTCACCCGGCCGGAAGATCTGCAGATCGACGATGTCGGCCTCGTTCGGAAGGTCGACCATCAGGCGCACCGGTTCACCCATGCCGCGCCCGCCGGGCAGGTTGGCCCCGAGAAGCGTGAAGAAGCGGCCGTTGCTGCCGACCAGCAGAATCCGGTCGGTCGTCTCCGCGTGGAAAAGGAACCGGCCCTCGTCGCCGTCCTTGAACTTGACCTCGGCGTCCAGCTGCTGATGCCCCTTCATCGCGCGGATCCAGCCCATACGGGAACAGATGACGGTGATCGGCTCCCTTTCGATCATCGCCTCAAGCGGGACATCCTCCGCTTCGGCGGCGTCGGCGAAGACGGAGCGGCGCGCGCCGCCGGGGGCGTCCTTTCCAAACTGCTTCTGAACCTCTTTGAGTTCCGCCGCGATCCGCTTCCACTGCTGCCCCTCGGAGGACAGGAGATCGTCGAGTTCGGCCCGCTCGCGCATGAGGGCGTCCTGCTCCCTCAGCAGTTCCATTTCCTCCAGCCGGCGCAGGCTGCGCAGCCGCATGTTCAGGATCGCCTCGGCCTGAACCTCGGTCAGGCCGTCGTCGCTGTGCGGCAGCGAGAGGGGGGAGACGTAATCCGCCTCGGACGCTGCCCGGGCACGCCTGACAGCCCAGTCCTCGGCCATCAGCGCCGCCTTCGGGTCGGCGTCGTAGCGGATGATGTCGATCACGCGATCCAGATGCAGGAAGGCGGTGATGAAGCCCTCCAGAACCTCAAGCCGGTGATCGATCTTCTCCATCCGGTGCCGGCTCCGGCGGATCAGAACCTCGCGCCGGTGATCGAGGAAGGCGCGCAGCACCTCCTTCAGCGAACAGACCTTCGGGGTGCGCCCGTCGATCAGCACGTTCATGTTCAGGCTGAAGCGCGTCTCCAGGTCCGAGTTGCGGAACAGCATTCCCATCAGCATCTCGGGTTCGACGTTCTTCGATCGCGGCTCAAGGACGATGCGGATGTCGTCAGCACTTTCGTCGCGCACATCGGCCAGAAGCGGAACCTTCTTGGTCTGGATGACCTCGGCGAGGCGTTCGATCAGCTTCGACTTCTGCACCTGGTAGGGGATTTCGGTAACGACGATCTGCCAGGTGCCGCGGCCCAGATCCTCCACCTGCCAGCGGGCCCGCAGGCGGAACGCGCCGCGTCCGGTCCGGTAGGCGTCGAGGATCGAGGCGCGCGGTTCGACGATGACGCCGCCGGTCGGGAAATCCGGCCCGGGTACAAGGGCAACCAGCGCATCGTCGCCGATGTCGCGGTCCTTGATCATCGCAAGGCACGCATCCACAAGGTCATGGATGTTGTGCGGCGGGATGTTCGTCGCCATGCCGACCGCGATACCGCTGGACCCGTTGGCCAGAAGGTTCGGGAAGGCCGCCGGCAGAACGACCGGCTCTTCCAGCGTGCCGTCGTAGTTGGGGCGGAAATCGACCGCGTTCTCGGCCAACCCCTCCATCAGCGCCTCGGCCGCGGCCGTCAGCCGCGCCTCGGTGTAGCGAGAGGCTGCGGGGTTGTCGCCGTCGATGTTGCCGAAGTTGCCCTGCCCGTCCACGAGCGGATAGCGGACGTTGAAATCCTGGGCAAGGCGCGCCATCGCGTCATAGATCGCCGCGTCGCCGTGAGGGTGGTAGTTGCCCATGACGTCGCCCGAGATCTTCGCCGACTTGCGAAATCCCCCGGTCGATGACAGGCGCAGTTCGCGCATGGCGAACAGGATGCGGCGGTGCACGGGCTTCAGCCCGTCGCGTGCATCGGGCAGCGCGCGGTGCATGATCGTCGAAAGCGCATAGGTCAGGTAGCGCTCGCCGATCGCGCGGCTCAGGGGTTCTGATGTCTGGATCGGCCCGCTTGCGGGCTCGTTGCCGTCGGTGCTGCTCATGGCCGATGTTTAGCCGCCCGATGCGTTCGGGTAAACCGGGAAAGAGGGCGACGGCCATGCCCGATGGGGGCGCGGCGCGATCCGGGAATCGTGCCGTTGGCGGCCCTGGCTTGCGCCGCGGCGCACCGCCTTGTCCGACGGAAATGCGCCTGGAACGCGAGGGGCGGCGTTGATGAATTGTCGCATAATCATACACAATTTTGCGGTTTCCGGGCCTTGCGGTCTGAATTCGCCTTTACGCCCACACTGCGCCCTACTTTCGCCCCTTTCTTTGACAGAACCTCAACACTGTAAAAGCGAAGGAATGTTTCTGCATCGCGCGGCTGTTGTCCAACCAGACACAATTCCGACTGAGGCAGGCGACCGTTTACTTGTTGGGGAAGCGACAATGACTGCACCGCAACTCGCCGCTGAGCAAGCTGCACGGGAGGAGTTCGTTGACGAACTCAAGCCCGGCACGAAGTTGCTTCAGGGGCAGTACACGATCACGCGGTTCATCAACAGCGGCGGCTTCGGGATCACCTACCTGGCCAAGGACAGCCTTGAACGCGATGTGGTGATCAAGGAGTGCTTTCCCGGAAACTTCTGCCGCCGCAGCGACACCATCGTGGGCGCGCGGTCGCGTGCGCACCAGGCTGAATTCCGCTCCATCGTCAAGCTGTTCGTGCAGGAAGCGCGCAGCTTGGCCAAGCTTGCCCATCCCAACATCGTCGGCGTGCATCAGGTCTTCGAGGACAACGACACCGCCTATATGGCCATCGACTTCATCGACGGGCGCGACCTTCTGGACATGATCGATGACCCGGCCATCGAGATGACTCCGTCGAAGATCGTGACGATGACCCACAAGCTGCTGGCGGCGGTGGGCTTCATCCACGACAGCGGCATCCTGCATCGTGACATTTCGCCCGACAACATCCTGATCAACAAGAAGGGCGAGCCGATCCTGATCGACTTCGGCGCCGCGCGCGAGGAAGCGACACGCGCCAGCCGCGCCCTGTCGGCACTCAGGGTGGTGAAGGACGGCTATTCCCCCCAGGAGTTCTACATTGCCGGCAGCGAACAAGGGCCGTGGAGCGATCTCTACGCGCTGGCGGCGACGCTCTATCACGCCATCACCGGCCAGCCGCCGGCAAACAGCCAGGTCCGCCTTGCCGCGATCGCGGAAGGCAACGCCGACCCCTACGAGGCCCTCTCGGGCCGGTTCCCGGGATACCCGCTGGGCTTTCTCGAGGCGATCGACAAGGCATTGAATGCGGTGCCGCGTCGGCGCATCCAGAATGCGGCTGCATGGCTGGAAATGCTGGCCAATCCGTCGCAGCAAATCCGCGATGCCGATCCGCTGGCTGCCGTGTCCCGCCTGCTGAGCGAACAGACGCTGGAGCCCGAGGTCCAAGTTGTGCTTCCGGAACCGAAGGCATCTGCGGCAGAGCCGAAGGTGGCCAGCGCCCCGGTCGCAAGGCAGCCCGAAGCGGACGCGCCTTCGAAGGAACCGGAGGTCCGGAACCTCGCTGAGGCCGAAACCGCGGCGGGGCCTGCCGCCCCCGCGCCGGTGCAGCCGACAAGGATTTCCAGCAAGCCTCAGCCTCAGCCGCTGCCTGCCGCGCGGGGCGGTTCCGGGCGCGGCCTGCTGATGGGGCTATCGGCTGTCGCGGTGCTTGCGGTGCTCGGCTACTTCGTGCTGCGCATGGATGGCGCCGATACGCTCGTCACGCCGCCTACGCCCTCGCCCGAAGCGGCATCGCCCACGGCGTCCGCCCCGGCAGAGCAGGCCTCCGTTACGCCCGCGCCTGCGGTGAAAGCCGTGCCCGCGGTCGCAGAGGAGACGGCGGCGGAGTTGACCGATGCGCCCATCCCGCAGGAGACATCGGCCGTTGTCGCCGGTTTCCCCGACACAGCGGAGGCGCAAGTCCCGGCTGGCATCGCGACGGAGAGTCCCGCCGCGGATGCATCGACTGCCCCGGCTGAGGTCGCAGGCGTATCCTTGGCCGCCGAAGCCCCCGCCACGACCGCACCCTTGGCGACCGTACCGGTAGCGACCGCACCCGTGGCAACCGCATCAGTAGCGACCGAGACAGAAGACAGGGCCGAAACCGTCGCGGCAGCAGCGCTGAAGGTCGCCGCCGTCGCCCCTGTTGCCGAACTGGCCGAACCCACGGTCGCGGTCGCCGCTCAAGTCGCGCCAACCCCGGAAGAGGTGCCGGTCGAAGCTGCCGCTACCGCGGTGACCGACGAACCGGAGGCCCCCGTCGCGGTGGTGGAGACCGGAACCGAAGCCACCGCAACCGCCGACGCGGAAAGCCCGGTCGTCGAGACTGCCGCCGCCGAACCGCCGGCAGCGGAAGTTGCGGCCACTGCGCCCGCAGTTCCGGCTGAGTCCCAGGTCGAGCTTGCGGTCTGGGACGTTGTCGTTCCGTTCACTGCGAACGTCCGCACCATCGGCGGCGTCAACTACGCCACCATCCGCTCGGTCGACGAGACGGCCGATTTCTCGATCGCGGGCGACTGGATTCGCGAAGGCACGACGATCTTCTCGGTGAACGGCAACCCGGTGTCGCCGTCCCAGAACGTCGGGGCGCTGATCCTGCGCAACCTTTCGGTCGAACGTGACGGAATGGCCCGGGCGTCGGTCCGGATCAAACTGCCCGGTGACAGCCAGTACAACCGCGTTCAGCTTGCGGTTCCGGTGATGCGGCGTGTGAGCCTGGCCGGCGGACTGGTCACCGAAGCGCGCGTTGAGGGCGACCGGTGGTCGGTGGTCGTCAAGGCCACGGGCAGCGCGCCGACCACTTTGCGCGAAGGCGACGTGATCCTGTCCGAGACACTCACCGGCATCGCGCTTGTTCACGCCGACAGCCTGGAAGATGCCGTCGGCAAACTGGCGAACGAGGGGGAAACCGTCGCGCAGTTCGAGATCGAGCGTGGCGGCGTCAAGGCGTCCGCGACCTACGCGCTGGCGACGAAGTAAGGCTTTCTGCCGACCCCGCTCCGGGGCCGGACCTGTTTCAGTACGAGTGTCATTGCGCATTTCGCGCGCGAACAAGAATTCTGGAACGTGAGGTCACGATCATGCGTATTAGACCGTTGGCGGGGCTCAGCGAGAGGGGCTTTTCCTTTGATCTCGTATCTCGCAGGAAAGCCGCGCGGCCGGAGGATGCGGCGGCGGCGCCCGAAGGCGAAGCCGCTTCACCTGAGCAGCCAGCAGCGATGCCCGATCCCATCCTCGACGATCCCCACCTGATGGTGGAGCCATTCGAGTCGGTCCTGCAGCAGCTTCGCGGCACCAATGACTCCGAAAGACAGGCCGAGGCCGACAGACTGGTGATGGCGGCGGCAAGGGCGGCCGTCACCTCCCCTCTGCCAGAGGCTGATGCGGATGCGGAAGACCTGGATGTCGACGACACCGCCGAGCTGGATCTGGATGCTGCCGCAGCCCCCGAGCCTCAGGCGGAGCCGTCGATCCTGCCCATCCGGCCCACGGAGCCGCAACCCGTCCGGGAGCCGATCGCCGAAATCCTGCGACTGCTGCCGGAGAACGCGGTAAAGCCCGCCACCCCGGTTCCCGCCGCCGTTCCCGCACCCGCGCCCGCCCCGACGGCAGCGCGGTCCGAGCCGCAGTCGAATGCATCCGAGCCCGAGGCTGCGGTTTCGTCCTCTCCGCGCCGGGGAAGCCGGGTCAAGACCACCTTCCTGGGCTTCGAACGCTCTGACGGGCGGATCGAGGATGTGTTCCAGCGCGAGGCCCCTGCGAAGGACAACACCGGGCGCTGCGAGTTCCCCTTCGGCTGGGTCGTGATCATCAAGGGCCCGGGCCGTGGCACCGCCATCGCCATCGGTGCCGGCGTGTCGCAGATCGGGCGCGGCGACGACCAGGCGATCCAGCTTGACTTCGGCGACAACTCGATCTCGCGCAACAACCATGCGGCGATCGCCTTCGACGACGAGGATCGCAAGTTCTACCTCGGGCACGGCGGCAAGGCCAACATCGTCCGGCTGAACGGCAAGCCGGTACTGAGCACCGAGCCGCTCTCGGACGGCGACCTGATCCGCATTGGGGAGACCACGATGTCCTTCGTCGCTTTCTGCGGTGAGGACTTCGTCTGGGGAACCGAGTAAGAAAGACATTGAAACAATGCGTTATGACGTCGCAACAGCCATCAACAAGGGCAAGCGCGAGTATCAGGAGGATGCGGTAGCGACCGCGTTCCTCAAGGATCACGCGCTTGGGTTTGCCGTCCTCGCCGACGGCATGGGCGGCCACGCCGCGGGCGATGTCGCCAGCAATATTGTCGTGACCGAGGTGTCGCGCGGCCTGAAGGCGCGGCTGCAGCCACATGCGCTCAAGGATGAGGATATTCCCCTGATCCTGCGCGAGGTGACGACAGCCGCGAACGACACCATCGCGTCCTACGTCGCGGCCAATCGGGACGTCGCCGGGATGGGCACGACGCTGATCGCCCCGGTGCTGCTGGAAGATCGCCTTCACTGGGTGTCGGTCGGGGACTCTCCGCTCTACGTCTTCAGCGACGGAAGGCTGCGGCAGGTCAACGAAGACCACTCCATGGCGCCGCAGATCGACCTGATGGTCCGCACGGGAATGCTCGATCCGGAGAGGGCGCGCAACCACCCGGACCGTAACTGCCTGACATCGGTCCTGATGGGGGCGCCGATCCCGCGGATCGACTGTGGCAAGGCGCCCGTGGCCCTGCGTCCGGGCGATATCATCATTGCATCAAGCGATGGCCTGCAATTCCTGTCGGACGCGGAGATCCAGCAGGTCGTCGATCGCTACAAGGAAGACAGCTGCGCCGAGTTGGCCAAGGCGCTGATGGCAGAAGTTCAGTCTCTGGAGGATCCGGATCAGGACAACATTTCCTTTGCCGTCATCAAGGTCAGTTAACGAGTTCGCGGCCCCCTGACGCGGCGGCCAATCCCGAAATCAGAACCGGTCCGGTCGGCCCCCAGGGTGCCGAAAGGATCGCTGCAACCCAAAGCTCGAGAAAGGGCGCAACATCATGCGAACGGACTTCCAGAGGCTCCTCGCGGTCAGTTGTCTTGCGCTGTCGGCCGGCACCTATTCCGCCGCCGCGCAGGAGGCATGTTCGACTTACACAATCAAGCGGGGCGACACGTTGACGAACATCGCCAAACGGGCCTTCGGCGACGGCGATTTCTCGAAGATCTTCCAGGCCAACCGCACCGCCATCGGCAGCAACCCCAACCTGATCGAGGTCGGGCAGCAGATCGAGATCCCCTGCGTCGAGACGGCCTCCGCGCCCGCACCTGCCGCCGCCGAAGCGCCCGCCGACACCGCCCCGGCGGCTACGGCCGAAGCCGCCGCAACCCCGCTGGCAGCGATCGCATTCGTCACCGGCAACGACTACCCGCCCTTCACCGGAGAGGATCTGCCGGACGGCGGCATCTTCACCAAGCTGGTCCGGACTGCGATGCTGCGCGGTGACAAGCAGCAGGACTACTCCATCGACTTCGTCAACGACTGGAGCGCGCACCTTGACAGTCTGCTGCCGCGCCGGGCCTTCGATGCCACCTTTCCCTGGAGCCAGCCGGACTGTGGCGACCTGGGGGTGCTTTCGCCGAAGGACGCCTACAGATGCACTGACTTCAACTTCTCCGAGTCCTTCTACGAGATCGTCGACGGTTTCTTCGCGGTCAAGGGCAGCGGGCTTGAGACCGCACAGACCTACGAGGAGTTCGTCGGCAAGCGTATCTGCCGCCCCGAAAGCTACTCTCTCTCGGGCCTGACCTCGGTCGGCCTGGTCGAGCCGGCGATCACGCTGGTACGGCCGGCCACCCCGGCAGACTGCTTCGAGGGGCTGGCAACCGGCGCCGTCGATGTCGTGCACCTCGAGGTGCAGGTGGCCTCTGACGCGCTGTCCGACCTCGGGCTCAAGAACGACATCGTCGAAGATCCCCACCTCGCACAGGTCAAGACCCTGCGCGTGATGGTTCACAAGTCGAACCCGCACAGCAGCGAAATTCTCGACGTAATCAACCGCGGGCTGACCGAGATGCGTGAAAGCGGCGAGTGGTTCGACATCGTCTCCGCCGGGCTGATGGCCCAGACCGAGGAGGAGATGAAGAAGAACTGACCGTTGCCGCCCGATTCTCGCACGAAGCGGGCCCCACCACGGCAGAGAGTCCCCCGAACCCAGAAACCTCAGATCAGGGCCAGTCCCGCCAAGGGCGGCCAAGAACCGAAAGGAGATCAGCAGATGATCTTGCGCTCCACTTGCAAAGCACTTCCGGCGTCAGCCCTCCTCGCCGCCGCGTTCTTCGGATCCGCCTCGGCGCAGCAGGCCTGTTCGACCTATGTCGTTCAGGACGGTGACACGATCGGCAACATTGCCATCAAGGCCTATGGCACCCTCGACTACCAGATCGTGTTCAACGCCAACCGCGACAAGATCGGCAACGACATCTCGGGGCTGAAACCCGGAACCGAGCTGATCCTGCCCTGCCCCGACGGGCGTCTGAGCGCCGAGGACGAAAGTCCGGACGTGGCGAAATCGACCGCGGAAGCGCAGAACCGCAGCACCGTCCAGATCGACGCTTACAAGCCGAAGGTGAAGTTCGTGACCGGTGGCGACTGGTATCCGTTCACGGACGAGGGCCTGACCGGCGGCGGCTTCCTGATCCGCCTCGTGGAAACGGCCATGCACCGCGCGGGCAATGACCGGGACTATCTTCTGGGCTGGGTCGACGACTGGGATTCGCACATGTCGGTGCTGCTTCCCTTCAATGCCTACGACCTCAGCGTGGCCTGGTATGCGCCGGACTGCACCAAGACCGACAGCATGTCGGACATGACGCGCGACTTCTGCGACAACTACCTGTTCTCCAAGTCGCTCTACGACGCCGTGTTCGGCTTCTTCTCTCGCGCCGACAGCCCCTATGCCGCAGCGAAGACGCTGGCCGACTACAAGGGTGCGCGTATCTGTCGGCCTGAAGGCTACTCGATGCACGACCTCGACGAGGCCGGTCTGATCGAACCCGCGGTGACGATCTCCATCCCGCCGACTCTGGCCGATTGCGCCGAAGGCGTGATGCAGGGCACCTACGACGTGATGTCGGTCGAATCCCAGGCGATGGTGTCGGTTCGCCTGGAACTCGGCCTGGGCGACGAATTCGTGGAGAACGCCTTCGTCACCTCGATCCAGGCAATCTCGGCGATGGCGTCGAAGACGAACCCGCGGGCGGTGGAATTCATCGAAGAGCTGAACGCCGGCCTCGATGAGATGCGCGACAGCGGCGAGTGGTACGAAATCGTCGCAAGCTCGCTCAAGGAAGCGAACGAGAAGCTGGCACAGAACTGACCGCTTTGCGCGAGTCGGCTGCCCCGACCCGCGCACATTCTAGCCACGCACGGCCCCGGGCGGTGCTTTACTCAGGAATACGGAGACTGAAACATGGAATCTCGACAAATCCTTTTCCGTGTCGCGGCTGGCGGGGCGTCGGCACTGCTGCTTGGAACCTCTGCGCTCGCGCAGGAAGCTTGCACGGCCTACACCGTCAAGGCCGGCGACACGCTGGGCACGATCGCACAGGCCGCCTACGGCACGGGCGACTATCAGAACATATTCAACGCCAACCGCGAGGTGATCGGTGACAACCCGGCGGGGCTGACGGAAGGCACCGTCCTGAACCTGCCCTGCGCGGATGGCTCGATTGCCGGCGACGCGACCGCCGCCCAGATCATCGAGGAACAGAACAAGATTGCCGCGGAGCGTCCGAAGTCGAACGCCTACGAACCGCCGGTCAAGTTCCTTGCCGGCGGCAACTACGCCCCTTTCAGCGACGAGGCGCTTGACGGCGGCGGCTTCCTGATCCGGCTGGCCGAGACGGCGATGCACCGCGGCGGCAACACGCGCGACTATGCCACGGCCTTCGTCAACGACTGGGCGGCGCATCTTGAGACGCTGCTTCCGACCGGCGCCTTCGACGTCGGGCTTGGCTGGTACATGCCGAACTGCGAGAAGCGGGACCTTCTGAGCGACTCGATGAAGTATCGCTGCGACCAGTTCGACTCGACCCTGCCGGTCTATGAGCCTGTCGTCGGCTACTACACCACGAAGGACAGCGCCTTCGCCGGCGCGACGAGCTTTGCGGACTACAAGGGCGCCCGCATCTGCCGGATGGACGGCTATTTCACCTTCGACCTCGAGGAGGAGGGACTGGTCCCGCCCGCGATCGAGCTTGTCCGCCCGGTGCTGCCGGAAGATTGCATGGAGGCTCTGATGACGGGCGCGGCAGATGTGGCCGGGATGGAGGTCCAGTCTGCCGCCGACGCCATCGCCAAGCTCGGGATCGGTTCGGACGTGGTCGAGAACCCCAGCCTGTCGAAGGTGCTGTCGATGTCGTTCATCACCCACAAGTCGAACCCCTTCGGCAAGCAGTACATCACGCTCCTGAACCGCGGCCTGACCGAGATGCGCAATACCGGCGAATGGTATGCGATCATCTCGAGCACGCTTGATGAGCACAACAAGAAGATGATGGAAATGTCGAACTGACCGGCAGCCTTCGGGCGCCGTGCAATCCCAGGGCCCGTGCCGCGCGCGGGCCCTGTTCTTTTACGCCCCGCGTCGAAGGTGTCAGGCGGCCGCGCCGGATTGCGCCAGCCCGTCGGTCAGCTGCGCCAGAAGCAAGGCCGCCGTTTCGGCATTCGACGCCTCGCCTTCGTACTGCATCAGGATCAGCAGGTCCTGCGCGCGCTGGAACTCGCGTTCGATCCAGGCATCCGCGTCGGACAGATCGCGCAACATCGCCAGATCGTCGAGGAAGAACGACACCGCATCCTGCGCGGCGGTCAGGAATTCCCCGTCCTGTTCGATCACGCCGGTGCGCAGGCTGTCCAGGACGCCCTCGACCCGCTTCTTCCAGGCAAGCAGGGCCGGGCTTGCCTGAACCGGCTGAAGTGCCGGCCGGCCGGCAGCGGGGGGAACCGGATCGGATTTCGACCCAGCGGCCGCCCGTGGCTCGGCCCTTGCCGCAGTCGGCGCCGGCGCCGTGATCGTCGCGGGCGTCACCGGAAGTTGGGCCAGCAGGGGCTCCAGATGCTGCGCCATGCCACGGCGCACCTTCTCCACCTCGGTCTTGCGGCAGTCGACCGCCATTTCCATCATGGCAACCATGAAGGGTTCGATCCCGCTTGCCACCCATGCCCGCTCGGGTTGCGTCACCTCTCCCAACAAGGCGCGCCATGCATCGCTGATGGAAATGGGAAGTACCTTCCTGAAGGCCGCGCCGACGGTTGTCTGCAGCCGTTCGAGCGTGGGCGTAAGCGTTCCGGCCGACAGGTGATCTGCGTGGGTCATCACGAGGATCGCCCGGCGTTGGACAGCCTTCGGGACCAGCCCCCACAGGTGGCGCTCCTCGGCCGTCCAAGGGTCTTCCGCGTTGGTGCACCAGACGACCATGTCGGCAAGACGGTTGAGGACGAACAGCGTGTTGGCCTGGGCGCCCGAATCCTCCAGGTCCGAAAGGTCCATGAGCCAGACGTCCCGAAGCACCTCGCAGTCGATGCCGATCGAGATGATGTCGGGGGATTCCGACAAGGCGCCCTGCAGGTCGAGACCGTCGAAGACCCTGTCTTCCCGATCCCACCAGCTGGCCGTCGTGCGGTTGCCCTCGCAGTGACGCAGGATGACCGCCGGCATGACCGACTTGCGCGGCTGCGTCGGAATGACTGCTTCCCCCACAAGCAGGTTGACGAGGCTCGACTTTCCCGACCGCGAAAGACCGACGACGGCAATCCGCACCGGAGCCTCGAGCCGGGAAAGGTAGCTTTCCGCCTGCGCACGCGCGTTTTCAAGCGAGGGGTCGCCCTGTGCCGCGGCACCGTCCAGAACGGCAAGAAAACGACGCAGGATCTCTGCTTCTGTATCCGCTCTCGGAAAGGCCACCATCGTCACGCTCCTCGCTTGCGCCGCGGATCAGGCGCTGTCCGGCCGCCTGGTTTCCGCCCAGGCACGGATCAGCCGGTCAAGCTTGCCCTGGAATGTCACACCGATCCGTGCATCCGCGCCATCCTGAACGAGGAAAAAGCGACTTGCGTCGCCTTCGCCTGCGCCGACCGCGAACAGACCCTCGCCGCCAAGGTGGCGCATCGCCGCGCGCACCGCAGCGACGTCGGAAACCAGTTCGGCGTCGTTCGCCCCGGGCAGACGGGCGACCTCGCCCTTGCGGTCGTCAATACCCCCCGCGGCATCCATACGGGCGGAGGCCAGCGCAAGCGCCTCCATCCGGGCGGCGAAATCGCCCGAGTCCTCGCTCTCGGCCAAACGAAGCGCGGCAAGGCAGGCCGAACGAAGATCCGCGGTCGAGACCCCGACGGCGGCATCGGTATCTTCGGCCAGTTGCACCTCGAAGCGGTGGACGCCATCAAGGCGTGCGTGGCCCACAAGCGCCGCCGCCATTTCATCCAGAGCCTGCAAGGCCCCTCCCTCGAGCGAGATCAGCCGGCCGCTGCGCGCAAGCAGCACGATCCTGTCTGCGCCATCGCACCGGAAGACCAGACGTCGCGGCAGAACGGTACCGTTGATCGTTCTCAGGATCGCCTCGAGCCGCGCGGTCGCCGACTTTCCGGGCAGGAGCCGCGCCGAATGGGGCCGCGGTTCGGCCAAGGCCTCGATCCCGGCCATGATCGACATGATTTCACGACTGACCGCCATTGCGACCGACGCCCTTCCGCTATCCGTTCCGGCGCCTGAATCCTGCGGATTCAGAGAGCATTTGCAATGTCCTTCCCCAGTTGCCTTCCCGCAAGTCGCACCAGTGCGACATCTGCGCCGCTGCGGCAGACAAGGCAAAGTGCATGGTCGGCATGTCCGGGCATCCGCAGGAAAAGGCAGGTATGGTCGCCGTTGCGAACCACCGCCTCATCCGGGCTGGCGCCGTCAGGGGCGTTGGTGGCAAGCCGCCAGGCCGAAGAAATCCCGCGCCCGTCAAGCATCCGCGCAGCAAGCGTGGCAAGGGCATCGAGTGTTTCCTGATTGAATGGCCGGACGGTTCGCCGGGTGAGCACCAACTCTTCGGGCATGTCCACATAGCAGATCGCAAGAGATTCCGGCAGTGCCTGAAGCGTGCCATCCATCAGTTCGTTTAGCGCCATGCCCTGCCTCCGCGGTTTCGCGGTTCCGCAGGTTCCCGATTACAGGCATGCGCCGGCTTTTTCCAGTGCCCGAAGGGCGTCCCTTTACCCGTGGCGCCGCAGGCCCCCGTCCGCGCCCTGACCGGCCTCAGGCTCGATCCCTTCGGCACGATCCACGGCGATCAGGAACTTTTCGAACAGGGCGATCACGTCCTGGACGGTCCGGACCTCCGGCTCTGCCGCCACCACCTCGCGCCAGAGGCGCGCGGCGGATTGCGGTTCCGCCTCACCCTGTTCTTCCGCTTCGCCGTCGTCCGTGGGCTCCTCGCCATCGTCCGGGGTGGCGGCGTCAGTGTCTGCACATTCCCCGACGAGATCCGTTTCCGCGCCGTCCCGCAGGTCGCAAGCCTCATTCGTCTCCGGCGCCATCGCGGTATCGGCGAGGGCGGCATCAGACTCGTCTTCGCTGGCACCGCGATCGGGTTCCGCTTCGGGTTGATGCGGCTCGACCTCCTCGGCCTTGGGGACACGCAGCGCGAAGCTCAGGTGCAGGACCTCGGCATCGGGTCGAACCGATGGCGCGGATGGGCCGGTTTCGTCGTCCATGATGCGCGACCGCAGGGAGTCGGCATCGTTCCGGCTCAGCCGGGTGCGGGTGGCGCCGTCCTCCCGGTCCACGCGGTTCGGCCGGATGGAGCGGACATTGCGCGGCGGTGATGGCAGGGCGCCGTCGCCGTCGATCACCGCATAGCGCGACAGCATCCCCTTTCGCGTCTCGATGATGTCATGGGCCACTTCATGCAGCGCCGCCAGAAGCGCCTCGCCCCCGCTTTCCGACCAGAGATCCCCGGCGTCCTCCACGCTCGCCGCACGCAAGGCATCCTGGGCAGAGAACATGATGATGCTGCGGAACATGTCGCCCGCCTCACGGCGAAGGCGGCGCGCGACACGTTCCCGTTCCGCCGGCAACAGCTTGTCGGACCGGGTTGCGAGCAGGATGGAGTTCTCGCGCAGCCGTTCGGGCAGGGATTCCCACGCGCTACGCTCCGATTCCCGCCAGGCTTGCGTGGAATGGGTGCACCAGATCACCGCGTTGACATAGCCGACGGCCATTTCCCAGACCGCCTTCGGGATGTTCGGGTCCGAAATGCCGGGGGTGTCGATCAGGTCGATGGTCTCAAGGATGCGGCCCTTGCAGAACAGGCGGATGTAACGGACCCCCTCGACCGGGACCCCGTGCAGGTCATCGAAGGACAGGTCGTGCCGCTGGCCTTCGGTATCGACGTACCACGCCTGCGGTTCGCCATAGCTCATCCACACCGGGGGAAGCTGGGTGGCGGTGACGCGCGTCGGCAGGACATCCTCGCCGACCAGAAGGTTTGTCAGCGTCGTCTTGCCTGCGCTGAACTCGCCCATCAGGGCGATGCAGGGCTTGCGGCTGGCCCAGCCTTCAAGCCGGGTCATGCCGGCTGCGGAAACGGGGCGCCGTCTTCTTTTCTGCCTGTCAGTCATTCTGCCAGCCCCCCTCAGGCTGCCATGTCATCAAGCCCGCGCAGGATCTCTCCGAACGCGGCACTGGTATCGGTTCCGGATTGCAGCACCTCGAGCGCCTTGCGCGCGTCCTCGGCGTTCGCGGCATCGGGCTGGGTGATCCTGCGGATGGTCTCCTGATGCTCCCTCAGGAACTCGCGCAGGATCGCGCGCGCGTTCTCGAGCACCGAGGCGACCTGGGTTTCCTCAAGATCCTTGGTGATCGAATGCGCCTCGGCGCGGATCAGATGCGCATAGTCCTTGGCATAGGCTTCATAGCCACGACGCTTCTGCCACCAGCGGCGCCACCAGGTGCTTTGCAGGTCGAGCGCGAGCGTCTTGCCAAGGCCCACCGGCGCGGGAACGCGCGGCGGTTGAGGCGCCTCGATCCGGAAATCGGCGACGCCGCCCGAAAGCACGGCGGCATAGATCGCCTCGACATGGCGGGCCGCATCCTCGTAAAGCTTGGAGAGCCGCGCCGAAAGGGCGCGTGCGAAACTCAGGTAGGCGGCGCGCTGCAACACCCGAAGTCCGGTCGGATCGTACTGCCAGGTGCCGCTTTCACCGTGCCGTTCCAGATGTTCGATGAGCGAATCCGTCGCACGCTTCACGAAGCCCGACTCCGACGTCTCCATCCGTTGCATCAGGTCGTCGCGCAGCTGCTGGCACAGGACTGCAACGTCAGCCTCATACTTGGCCGCAAGCTGCGTCATGACCGAGGTGGCGGAGTGGCCCGCGAAGTCGACGGTGACGGCCCCGCCATCGGAACGGCGCGCCATCAGCGTGGCGCGCGCCTCGTTCGTCAGGTTGCGGGCATTGCGGCGCACACGCTCCAACAGCCGGCGGCCGGCACCCTCTGTCACCCTCTCGCCGATCGCGGTCAGAAGGCCGGGCACGCCCGACAGGTTCCAGACCGTTTCCCATTCGTCGCGCCCGGCCAGATCGGGGCGGGCCACCGCATAGGCGTCCAGCGCGCGCTGGCTGTCGGACGAAAGGCCGTCACGGGTTCCGGTCAGGGCGGCTTCGCCCCACTTGGCGCTGCCGAAGACGATCGCGACATCCGAGGCGATGTTGAACTTCTTCAGCGTCGCCTGAATACCGGTGCGGATCTCGTCGATCTGCTCCGCAGGGTTCTGAAGCTCGTCCACGCGATTGACGAACAGGATGATCTGGCGGTTCTCGAGGTTGGAGATGATGCGCATCAGGGCCATGTCGACGGTCGACAGTGCCTGATGGGCGGACAGGACCACGACGCAAAGCTCCGAACCGCGAAGGCTTCTGAGCGTGATCTGTTCACGCATCATGAAGGTATCGTTGACCCCCGGCGTGTCGCACAGCGTGAGCGAGACGTCATACTCGGGGATATCAAGGTAGAGTTCGGCCGACTTGGTGATGTCGGCAAATCGCCCGGTCTTGGCGTTCGTCTCCCGCAGGTCGGCCTCGTCGCCAAGGCAGACATAGCGTTCCACCAGTTCGGGATCGACATAGCCATAGGCGTGGTGCTGACCCAGCAGCAGCTCGAAATGCTTGCCCAGCCGCGCCTTGGTGGCCTCCCGCATGGCTTCGACCTGACGCTGGATGTCGGCCAGTTCGTCCTGCGCGCCGGAGCGTTCGGCAAGTTCGCCCAGCCGCCCGCCGCCGACCACGAGATTGTCCCATTCGTCGCGGTTGAAGAAGGTGAAGCGCGCCTTGGTGTTGGCCGGCCCCTCTGCATCGACTGGGGCCTTGGTGTTGATCGCAAGCGTGGTGACGACCGAGGTCCACGGGTTGACGTCCGAAGGCAACAAGGCCGGCGACGCCGTCAGGACGTTGGCCAGCGCCGACTTGCCGGCCTTGACCTGCCCGACGAAGGTGATCTTTGCCGAAAACTCCTGGAGCCGCGCCTTCAACGCCGCCGCGCGCGAGCCGGTTCGTTCATCGGCAACAGCCGCAAGCCGGTCGAGCGTGTCCGACAGTTCTGCGAAAGTGCCCGCAAGTCCGGAAAAGGCAACGTTGCCCGATCTGAGAAGATCCCTGTTGCGCACCATCCAACTATCCTTTCCCCACTCCACCGCTCCGGCCGTCACGCGGCGACCGAGGCAGATCCCAGATTGTCCAGCTGATTCAGCACCTCGAGCCCGGTCGCGACGAGTGCGATCCGCGCCCCGATGCCAAGTCCGGCGGCCGGTTCGCTGACCACGACGCTGAGCCGCTGATAGGACTGGCCGTTCACCAGATCGGCAAGGATGCAGCACCGGTCGAAGACGACACCTCCGGCCAGCGCGGCGTTCATCGCCGCATTGCCCAGTCGCCGCACGCGGTTGTCGTGACCGACGATGCGGATGCCGACTGCCACGCCAGGTGCCGCCTGCTCCAGTTCCGCAAGAGCTGCGCCAAGCCCGACAGCGGTTGCTGCGACGGGTCGGCCCGATTTGTTCACAGTCCCGGTTCCGGCAGTCGCCATGGCTCCACGTTCCGCTTTCTCACCCCGCCCCGCGCGAGACTCAGCAACTGTCTCCGAACGGGTCACAATCCATGCGTGAGGCTAGAAATCCTTTGTGGCGAAAAGGTGTCCCGAATGCGCCGGAGCTGTTTCTTTTCGCGAAGGCGGCGCGGAATCGCCAACAAACGCCGCTTGAAATTAGGCCGTTTCCGGCGCTGGCGCTTTGCACTATCGCTATGGGCGAGAACAAGGCTGGGCGAGCTCATGAAACAACGATCCATTCTCATCACCGGCTGCTCGTCGGGAATCGGCCATGACGCCGCCCATGGTTTGTCGCGGGCGGGCTGGCGTGTCTTCGCGACGTGCCGACGCCAGGAAGATTGCGATCGGCTCATCTCCGAGGGGCTTGAAAGCTTCGTTCTCGACTACGCGGATGAGGCCAGCATCGAGGCCGCCGTCGCCGAGACCCTCCGGCGCACCGGCGGCACCCTGGACGCGGTGTTCAACAACGGCGCCTTCGCCTGCCCCGGCGCGGTCGAGGACCTGCCGCGCGGCGCCCTGCGGGAGATTTTCGAGACCAACCTGTTCGGCGTGCACGACCTGACGCGCCGCGTGATCCCGGTCATGCGCGCGCAGGGGCATGGCCACATCGTCAACTGCTCTTCCGTCCTCGGCTTCACCGGGCTGAAGTGGCGAGGCGCCTACGTCGCGACAAAGTTCGCGATGGAAGGGCTTTCCGATGTCCTGCGGCTGGAGATGCGCGACACCGGGGTGCGCGTCGTGCTGATCGAGCCCGGCCCGATCACGAGCCTGATCCGCATGAACTCGATCCCGCATTTCGAACGCTGGATCGACTGGCGCGCCTCGGCCCGCCGGGCGCAGTATGAGGCCACGCTGCTCAAGCGGCTTTACGAGAAGGGCGGGCCGGACCGGTGGGAACTTCCGGCTTCCGCGGTGACCGCGGTCCTGCTCAGGGCGTTGTCGACGGCGAACCCCCGGCCGCGCTACCGGGTGACGACACCGACCCAGGTCATGGCGTTCCTGCGCCGGATTCTGCCGGGACGCGCGCTTGACGCCTTTCTCGACCGGCTTTGACGCAAGGCCCAGCGTCGATTTGGCGCTTCGCTTTGGTGCGGGGACCAAGTACATGTGCAGCGTCTGCCGGAGTGCCCCATGCTGAATGATCCGCTGTTCCTGGTTGTCGCCCTTGCCTGCCTGGCGGTGCTGGTCGTCCTGATGATCGGCATCGGCGGCTTTGCGCGCGGCGGCGACTTCAACCGCAAGCACGCGAACCGCCTGATGCGCTACCGCATCATCGCGCAGGCGATCGCGGTGCTGCTGATCCTGCTTTTCGTGTTCATCCGCGGCGGCATCGGGGGGCGTTAATGGTTGTCCTGAACAAGATCTACACCCGGACCGGAGACGCAGGCGACACCGCGCTTGGCAATGGCGCCCGTGTCGCCAAGCACTCGGTCCGCGTTTCCGCCTATGGCACGGTGGACGAGCTGAATTCGGTCATCGGAATGGCACGCCTGCACGCCGAAGGCGCGGTCGACGCCGAGCTTCGGCGCATCCAGAACGACCTGTTCGACCTTGGCGCGGACCTTTGCCGGCCCGAGATGGAGAAGGACGGAGAGGCCGGCTTTCCCGTCCTGCGCGTCATCGATGCGCAGGTGGACCGGCTGGAGCGGGAGATCGACGCGATGACGTCGGTCCTTGAGCCGCTGCGCAGTTTCATCCTGCCCGGCGGTTCGGCGCTGGCCGCACACCTGCACCTTGCGCGCACGGTGGCGCGGCGGGCGGAACGGCTTGCAGTGGAACTGGCCGCGGAAGAAGGGGTGAACCCCGCCGCGGTGCGTTACCTCAACCGCCTGTCGGACTGGTTCTTCTGCGCCGCGCGCATGGCAAACGATGCGGGACGGGCCGATATCCTCTGGGTACCCGGCGCAAATCGCTAGGCGCGCGCAAGTCCGTCGCTAACATCTCCGAACGTGGCGTCCCTGCGACACCCGGCGTCGATTTTGCACTGTCCTCCGCCCGCCGGAATCGCTAACACACCGGCGGGAGCTTTCATGCCGTTCCCTCCCCGGGGGCGGCTCTGGTCTTGAGGAGATGCACGCCGATGAAGGTACTGGTGCCTGTGAAGCGGGTGATCGACTACAACGTGAAGGTCCGCGTGAAAGCGGACGGATCGGGCGTCGATCTGGCCAACGTGAAGATGTCGATGAACCCCTTCGACGAGATCGCCGTCGAAGAGGCGATCCGGATCAAGGAACGCGGCGAGGCGGAAGAGATCATCGTCGTCTCGATCGGCGTGAAGCAGGCTCAGGAAACGCTGCGCACGGCGTTGGCGATGGGCGCGGACCGCGCGATCCTGATCGAGGCAGCGTCCGACGTGCACACCGACATCGAGCCCCTGGCGGTGGCGAAGCTCCTCAAGGCGGTGGTCGACGCCGAGCAGCCCGGCCTGGTTATCTGCGGCAAGCAGGCGATCGACAACGACATGAACGCCACGGGCCAGATGCTTTCGGCCCTGCTCGGCTGGAGCCAGGCGGCCTTCGCCTCGGAACTCAAGTTCGAGGGCGACAGCGCGGTGGTCACGCGCGAGGTCGATGGCGGGTTGCAGACGATCAAGGTGAAGATGCCGGCCATCGTGACGGTGGACCTGCGCCTGAACGAGCCGCGCTACGCGTCGCTCCCGAACATCATGAAGGCGAAGAAGAAGCCGCTCGAGGAGAAGACGGCGGCCGACTACGGCGTCGACGTGAGCCCGCGCCTGACCATCGTCAAGACGGTCGAGCCGGCGGGCCGCAAGGCGGGCGTGAAGGTCGGTTCGGTCGACGAACTGATCGCGAAACTGAAAGACGAAGCGGGGGTGATCTGATGGCTGTTCTTCTTCTGGGCGAAGTGACCGACGGCCATCTTTCGGTTGATGCGACCGCCAAGGCGCTCACAGCGGCGAAGATGCTGGGCGAGGTGACGGTTCTTTGCGCGGGCGCCCGCGCCGCGGAAGCCGCGCAGGATGCCGCGAAGCTTGACGGGGTGAAGAAGGTGCTCTGCGCCGAGGATCCCTCGCTCGGGCATCGGTTGGCCGAACCGACGGCGGCGCTGATCGCCTCGATCGCGGGCGACTACAGCCACATCGTCGCGCCGGCGACGACCGACGCGAAGAACGTGCTGCCGCGCGTGGCGGCCCTTCTCGACGTGATGGTGATCTCGGACGTTTCGGGCGTGATCGACGCCGACACGTTCGAACGCCCGATCTACGCCGGCAACGCGATCCAGACGGTGAAATCGTTGGACGGCAAGAAGGTGGTGTCGATCCGCACCTCGACCTTCGATCCGGCGGGCCAGGGCGGTTCGGCTGCGGTCGAGACCATCGCCGCGGCGGCGAACCCCGGCCTTTCGGCCTGGGTCGAGGACAAGGTCGCGACCTCGGACCGGCCTGAACTGACCTCGGCGAAGATCGTCGTCTCGGGCGGGCGCGGAGTCGGCTCGCAGTCCGACTTCGCGCTGATCGAGAAACTGGCCGACAAGCTTGGTGCGGCCGTGGGCGCCAGCCGCGCGGCTGTCGACTCCGGCTTTGCCCCGAACGACTGGCAGGTCGGTCAGACCGGCAAGGTGGTGGCGCCGCAGCTATACGTGGCCGTCGGCATCTCGGGCGCGATCCAGCACCTCGCCGGGATGAAGGACAGCAAGGTCATCGTGGCGATCAACAAGGACGAGGAGGCGCCGATCTTCCAGGTCGCCGACTACGGCCTTGTGGGCGACCTCTTCACCGTGGTGCCGGAACTGGTCGAGAAACTCTGACCGCGGCAGCGGGGGTTTTGCACCCCCGCACCCCCGCAGAGTATATGCACCAGAATGAAAGACAGGTCCGCTTCGGCGGGCCTTTCGTTTTCGGTCAGGCGGTTCTGTCGGACGAGAGCGCCATTATCAGCCGGTCGAGCATCGCGTCACAGGCGGCAAGTTGCGAAAGCTCGATGAACTCGTCCGGCTTGTGCCCCTGGTCCATCGAGCCGGGCCCGCAGACGAAGCTGGGAATACCGGACGCTGCGAAGTACCCCGCCTCGGTCCCGTAGGGCACCTTGCAGGTGCGGGCCCCGGGCACGAGACCGTGCATCCACCGAAGCGCATCCTGGTCCGCGGTCGGGCCGAGTCCGGGATAGGCGTTGACCGTCTCGACCTCGATCCGGGCTTCGGGAAAGCGGTCACGGAACGGCAGGGCCGTGGCCGCTGCCGCAGCGGCGACCGCGGCCTCGACCGGCCCCAGTGGCTGTGAGGCTGGATAACGGATCTCGAAGTCGATGACCGCACGATCCGGCACGATGTTGAGCGCGGTGCCGCCGGAGATCCGGCCCGCATGAACGGTTGCGTAGGGAATGCCGTAGCCGTCATCCCGTGCACCTTCGCGCGCAAACCGATCCTGAATTGCGCGCAGGGCATTGATGAAGTCCGCGGCCAGATGGACCGCATTGACGTAATCGGGCGCCATGGCGGAGTGGCCGCCTTGTCCGTGGCAGGTTGCCCTGAGCGCCACCTTGCCCTTGTGGCCAAGGGCGATCTGCATCGACGTGGGCTCCCCCACGATGCAAAATCTCGGCATGCCGATACTGGGGGCCAGCGAAGGCAGCATCTGCGGTATGCCCAGACAGCCCACCTCCTCATCCCAGGAGAACGCGAGTTTCAGCGGCTCCGCGAGGCGCGCGGTAGAGGCGCGCTCGGCGGCGGAAAGCATCGCGGCCAGGAACCCCTTCATGTCGGTGGTGCCACGGCCATAGGCGCGGGTGCCGTCGATCCTGAGGCGGAAGGGATCGCCTTTCCAGTCCTGACCTGCAGCGGGAACGACATCCGTATGTCCCGAAAGCAGGACGCCAGCACCTTGCGGCGGGCCGATACGCGCGAAGAGCCCCGCCTTTCGCCCGGTCGCGTCGTCGATGCGGCACACCTCCGCGCCAAGGCCCTGCAGGAACCCCTGAACCCAGTCGATCAGCGCCAGGTTGCTGTCGCTGCTGACCGTGGGGAAGCCGACAAGGCGGTGCAGTAGGTCGATGGTCCGGCTCAAGCCCTAGCCTCCCGTGTTGCCCGGCATGGGCTTCATCCGCAGACCCGGCACGCTGTCCTCGGTGATGCACTCATGGCAATGATCCACGAAGGTGCGTACGGTCAGGATCGTTTCGCTGCCTTCGGACATGAGCAGCCCCATGACCATCGGCCGGTTGCTGCCCGCCAATGGGACGAACCGCAGCGGCCTCCCATCCGGCGCATTTTCGTTGAGAGGCCGGATGTTGGCGATCGCATAGCCGAAGTCGTTCGCGACCAGACTGCGCAGCACAGCCATGTCCCTTGTCCGCTCCACGATGCGGGGGCGGATGCCTTCGGCCTTGAAGAAGGACAACAGGTAGTCGGTACTGTGCGGCAGGTCGAGCAGGACCATGGGGTAGTGCGCAAGCTGCGAAGGAGACACGTGGTCCAGGCCCGCGAGCGGGTGACTGGCAGCCATCATCGCATAGGGCGGCAGCGACGCGAGGGGCACGAACACCAGTTCCCGCGGGATGTCGAGATCATAGGTCAGGGCCAGGTCGAGCGTGCCGTCCCGAATTCCTGCGAAGATCTCCTGCTGGTCAAGTTCCCGCTGGCCAACCCTTACGCCGGGGTGGCGCGATTCGAAGCCGCGGCGCAACTGCGGCGCCATCAGCTGCGCGAAGGTCAGAAGGCAGCCCAGCGTCAGCGTGCCCTGCACCCGCCCTGAAACCTCGTCCGCAAGCCGGTTCAGCGCGCGCGCTTCGGCCAGAACCCGGTGCGCCTGGGCCACAAGCAGCCGCCCCGTCTGCGTCAGGGCCAGCCCCTGCGCGTGCTTGCGCACGAACAGCTGATGGCCGAACTCGGCCTCCAGCTGGGCGATGGCAGCCGAGATCGACGGGGAGGAGACATTTACCTTCTCCGCTGCAGCCGCGACCGATCCGGTTTCACCGACCGCAATCAGGTATTCGAGCTGGCGAAGGGTGAAACGCATCGGCATGGCCGGATCATGCCGCCGCAGGAGGGCGCGCGGCAAGCCCGCTCATTCGTCGCCCGGCACGCCGTAGGAAGGTGCCGCACGGGGGTCGAGCGCGCGCTGGACATAGGCCGCCATCTGCGGGCGATAGACGTCCCAGGCGGCGGCAACCGCCTCGACGGGGCAAGCCTCGGTCCAGTCGCAGCGCAGATCGGCAAGCGGCCAGGACAGGCGGTCCACGATCTTCAGACCGGCGGAATGGACCGGCCCAGCCTCACCACCTGCAGCAAGGCCTGCCCGCAGCGCTGCCACCAGGCGATCGCCCAGATGGCCCTGCGCCGCCAGAAAGGCATCCACGATCGCCCTCGGCACGTTGTCATTGGCCAGAAGATTTCCACCCGAGGCCACGTTCTTCGCCTGCGCCCCGGCCCAGATGCCAAGCGCATTCGGCCCCGAATGAATCGCGGTCACCCCCGAAGCGTCCACGGCAAGGATCTGCCGATACTCGATGAACGCCGCCTGCCTGCGCACTTCGGCGACTGCCTCCGCGGCGGATGTCCCGCGCTCCATCAGGTCGAGCGTGAGCGGCCCAAGCGCCGGGTCCGTCACGTTCTGGGACGCGACTGCGCCCACGCCCGCACGGGCATGAGAGCATCGCGCCGCCACGGCGGGCGACGAGGACGAGATCGCCACACCGAACATGCCCGTGCGCTCGCACCGCGCCACCAGCGAAAAGGTCATCCGCGCCGTTCCTTCTTCTTTTTCCAAGTATCCCACGGGGGTCCGGGGGTGTGAAACCCCCGGCCTTCGCCGGCCTCAGTCCGGAATGACGGCGGTTGCGTCGATCTCGACCAGCCAATCGGGGCGCGCCAGCGCGCTGACGACCAGCCCGGTGGACACCGGATGCACGCCTTTCAGGTACTCGCCCATCGTGCGATAGACCGCCTCGCGGTGACGGACATCGGTGATGTAGACCACGACCTTCACCAGATGCTCCATCCGCCCGCCGCATTCCTCGATCAGTTGGCGGATGTTCTGCATCACCCTGTGTGTCTGCTCTGCGGGGTCGTGGCTTTCGATGTTCTTTGCGGTATCCAGGTCCTGCGGGCACTGCCCGCGCATCCAGATCGTGCGGCCCCCTTGCGTGACCACGGCCTGGCACAGGTCGTTGTCGAGTTTCTGTTCGGGATAGGTTTCCCGGGTGTTGAACTTGCGGTGGCGGTAGTGCGCCATGGTCTGTCCCTTTCTTCGCGCCCGACGGCACTCTATCGCCCGTCCGGGCCCCTGTAAGCCTGATAGTTACGCTGGATCGCGATCTGGTCGGCCAGGTGCTTCGCGTCGTGCCAGACCCCCCAGATGAAGGCCGATCCCCGCCGCGAGAGCCAGGAGAGCCCAAGGAAGTAGAGCCCCGGCTCGGGCGACACGCCGCGCTGGTGGCGGGGGCGGCCGCGGTCGTCGAAGACGTCGATTCCGACCCAGCCGTAGTCCGGGGCAAAGCCCGTCGCCCAGATGATGGACGCAACGCCCGCCTCGGCCAGGTCGAGCGACCGGATCGGATCGGTCACGCAGGCGGGTTCGGGCCACATCCGCCGCGCCTCGGGCTCCTCGGGCAGGTCGAGCCCGTTGCGCGCGGCGAAGGCGTCGGCTTCATCCAGAACGGAAAGATAGTTGGCGTCACCATTGGCGATGTTGGTCGCAAGGTCGGGGGCGAAGCTCAGCCGTCCGTCCGCGAACCTCTCGGTCCGCCCGACAAGGATCATGCCCTCGGCCGCCA
This sequence comes from Albidovulum sediminis, assembly GCF_025380365.1. Classification (GTDB taxonomy): domain Bacteria; phylum Pseudomonadota; class Alphaproteobacteria; order Rhodobacterales; family Rhodobacteraceae; genus Albidovulum; species Albidovulum sediminis. Next base: position 70,515 of record NZ_JAOCQF010000006.1, on the reverse strand, counting down.
GCCGCCGGAAATCGACCGTCCGCCCGCCGTTCGCGCCGCTGACCGCGATGGTGACATGCTCGGTCCCCGGTGCGGGCGCGGCGGCATCCCACTTGCCGAGAACGCCGAGCCACCAGACGAAGTCGCGGCCGCGATAGGCGCGCGGGGGCCGGTCGTGCGGCCCGACGGACAGATAGACCTTCCGCCCCGCCCGCAGGAGTTCCTCGGCGATCTGCGCGCCGGAGGACCCGGCTCCGACCACGAGAACCGCACCATCGGGCAACGCGCCGGGGTTTCGATAGGCGGTGGAGTGGATCTGGACCACGCCCGCCTCGGCAGGCACGATCTGCGGCATAACAGGCCGCTGGAAGGGGCCCGTGGCGACCACCACCCGCTCTGCCTCGATCACGCCGTGCGTCGTCTCGGCGCGAAATCCTCGCCGGCCAGGATTGCGTTCAAGCCGCGTAACTTCCACGCCGCAGCGGATCGGTGCCCCGATCCTTTCCGCGTAGTCGACGAAATAGTCCGCCACCCGCTCCTTGCCCGGAAAGGCATCCGGTGCGATGCCTGTGAACTCCATGCCCGGAAAGCGGTCGTGCCACGCAGGGCCGTTGGCCACGAGCGAGTCCCAGCGTTCCGAACGCCAGCGTTCGGCGATGCGGCGGCGTTCCAGAACGATATGCGGCACGCCGCCGGAGCCCAGATGCTCGCTCATCGCGATGCCCGCCTGACCGCCCCCGATCACCAGCGTATCGATTGTCTCAACCGGCATGGAACCCTCCCTGTCCATGCGCAGAGGAACCCTGACACCGCTGCCTTTTCCCGGCAGGACCACGAGCAGATATCGAAATGTCAGACGGTCAGTTCCTGTGCGCGACGGCACATTTGCCGATCCTCTGAATAATCGCAAGTAATGCATTCATAGTCATTGATTAGTCAAAAGCTAATCAATGACTTGCTTGGGAAGACCTCGAACGGTGGCCAAACCGCCGCTTCCGGCCGTCATCCCATGCCGGGACCGCCCCCGACCTCGGCTATGCGGCACTCGCCGCAACCAGGGGTTTGCGGTTCTTCACATGCCGCTCAAGCAGACGCCGGGCGGGCTTTCCGCTGCAAAGGGGCCGCGCGGGCGATTCGACCCGTTCCAATATCCCGGGGAAGAGCGTTTCCAGTTCTTCGACCGCGTCCCGGCCCATCGCCTGGCGGGCGTGGGGGCCGGCATAAAGGCTTTCCGTCGGCGCCCCGGCCGCCAGAATGATCTCGTGGCGATCGAACATCAGATGGATGTACTCGACCTCGCCGCCTTCCGCGGCGATCGACACCCCGTCCATCCCGACAAGCTGGATGGCGGGAACCAGAACCTCGTCGGCACCGAACATCCTGTCGGCGATGGGGGAGCGGACGATCATGCGATGCTGGCGCGAGACAAGAATGGTCTGCGTTGGCATCTGCGCGCCCATCGCCCCGGCCTCGATCCGGATCGGGGCCAGCTTGCCTTCGGACCGGGTGCGGGTGCGCCCGATCCAGCGGATCGGCTGCGGCCCGTGATCGCGCGTCACCACGTGGTCGCCCACGGCAAACGTCTCGATCATCCTTTCCCCCTCGGGGGTCAGGATCGGCGTTCCGGGGGTGAAGCAGGTCACGACGATGTCCCAGGGATCGCGATCGCCGGTCAAACCCGTATAGGTATCCTCGTTCCCCGTCAGCGCGTTGATGGTCAGCGAACGGATCGCCTTGGCTTCCATCGCGGCCTGATCGGCATTGTTGGAGAACTCGGGCACCCAATAGGTATTGCCGTTGGTGTCCTGGGCGATCACCGCCGTGATGTTCGCGGTCGTACCATCGATATAGGTGATCGTCGCGTCGTAGACGAGCGAGCTGTCATAGACCTGGTTCGCGCCGCCATTGATGCGGAAGTTCTCGGCAGGCGTGTTGTCGAAATCGTAGGAAGTGCTGGTCCCGCGGCCAAACCCTCCGGTCCCGGGGGACCAGGTTGCCGCGGTCTGGAACAGGGGATCGCCGACGCCGCCAAAGGTCATGCCGATGATGGCATTCGGGTTTTCCGCGGTGTTATCGCCTTCAACCGTGTCGAAGTCAGGAAGAATACCGAGTGAGAATACCGTAAACGTCGTTGCCATTGCCGTTTCCCGTCAGGAATACCGCCACACACCCATAGATTTTGCAACCTATGGGTGTATTTTCTCGATTTGGCAACCTATAATTTATTTCACCGCGCCTCCATCAACCCCTGATGGTGCGATCGGCAGGCTTCAATCCCTCAGGAGTTCATTGATTCCGGTCTTCGATCTGGTCTGCGCATCGACCTTCTTCACGATCACCGCGCAATAAAGATTGATGCCCCCCTTCGACGGCATCGACCCCGCCACGACGACCGAATAGGGCGGCACCTCGCCATACATCACATCGCCGGTTTCACGGTCCACGATCTTCGTGGACTTGCCGATGAAGACCCCCATGCCCAGCACCGAGCCTTCGCGCACGATGCAGCCCTCGACCACTTCGGAGCGGGCCCCGATGAAGCAGTTGTCCTCGATGATGGTGGGGCCGGCCTGCATCGGTTCCAGCACGCCACCGATGCCGACGCCGCCGGACAGGTGGACGTTCTTGCCGATCTGGGCACAGGATCCCACCGTCGCCCATGTATCGACCATCGTGCCGGAATCGACATAGGCGCCCAGGTTCACGAACGACGGCATCAGGACGACGCCCGGCGCGATATAGGCGGACTTGCGCACGACACAGTTGGGAACGGCACGGAAGCCGGCGGCGCGCCACCGGCTATCGTCCCAGTCCTTCCACTTGCTGTCGACCTTGTCCCACCACGACCCGCCCTGGGCCGAACCCCCCTGAAGCTCCATGTCCTTCAGCCGGAAACCCAGAAGGACGGCCTTCTTCGCCCACTGGTTCACATGCCAGCGACCGTCCGCCTGCCGCTCCGCCACGCGGAGCTTTCCGCCGTCGAGGGCATTCAGTGTCTCCTCGATCGCCTCTCGGGCTGAGCCCGTGGTCGCGGGCGTGATCGTATCGCGTGCGTCCCACGCGGATTCGATGGCGGCTTCTAGCTGGGCGTTCGACATGGGCGGCTCCCCTCCGGCTTCCTGGTTCCGTCGCGTATGGTCCATAAGGTGCAATCCCGGTCGGCGCAATGCGACTAGGATTCGAGCGGATCCGGCGCGACGTTGGCACCGCATACCAAGACGGCGACGCGCTCGCCCGGGGCGGGGCGGTAGGCTCCCGAAACAAGGGCGGCAAGCGCGGTCGCGCCCGCGGGTTCGACAAACTGGCGAAGGCGGCGCCACAGAAGGCGCTGCGCCGAAAGGATCGCATCGTCCGTCACGAGGACCGAGACGATGCCCGCCTCGACTGCCAGTCCGTGGCAAAGCCGGCCGATACGGCGCGCACCCAGCGCATTCGCGGCAACGCCGCCGACCTCGACCTCGGCATCGGCGCCCTCGACAAGCGCACGGTTGAGCGTCGGCGCAAGCTCCGGTTCGACGGCGACCACCTTGCGGCGGCCTTGCAGCCAGCCGAGCGCGCCGCCGATCAGGCCGCCGCCGCCCACCGCGATCAGCACGGTATCGGCGGCGAGCCCCTGCGCCTCCCACTCGCGCAGGATGGTGCCCTGCCCGGCCAGCGTTGCCGGCGCGTCGTAGGCATGGACCTGCATCGCGCCGGTCTGCCTCTCATGCGCCTGCGCGGCCTCGAGCGCGTTCTGGTAGGCGCCGGGCACGACAGTCAGGTTCGCGCCGGTTTCCCGGATCAGCGCGATCTTCGCGGGGCCGGCAATCTCGGGCACGAAGATCTGTGCCCTGTGGCCAAGCGCGCGTGCCGCATGCGCCACCGCCGCGCCATGATTGCCGCCCGACGCCGCCACGACCCCGGCGGCGGGGACGGGTTGCGACAGCAGGGTGTTGAAGGCGCCCCGCACCTTGAAGCTGCCGGTGTGCTGCAAGTGCTCCAGCTTCAGTTCGACCGGCAAGCCCAGACCGGGGTCGGCGACGATCACCGGCGTTTGCAGCACATGCGGCCCGATGCGCGCCGCCGCCGCCTCGATTTCCTTGCGCCAATCCATCTCCGCACTCCGTTACTGGCCAGCCGGGCATGAAAGCTATAGGGCTGAAGCAAAGACCGGACAAGGAAGCGCCAGATGACCGAAGAACCCCGCAGCCATCCGTTCCGCCACAGCCAGCAGGACGTGGAGGCGGCCGACCGCATCCCCGACACGCCGCAGACGCGCGCGCCGGCCTACCGGCTCGCCTTCACCGACAGCGACTTCATGTGCCGGGAGGAACTGCGCCCGGTCCGCCTGCAACTCGAACTCCTGAAACCGCAGATGATCATGGACGAGCGCGGCATCGAATCCACCATCGTCCTGATGGGCTCGGCGCGCATTCCCGCCATGGGCGAGGAGAAGGGCAAGGCCGCCGATACGCTGGCGGTCTGGTACGAAGAGGCGCGCAAGCTTGCCCGCATGATCACAGAGAAGAGCATGCAGAGCTACGGGCGCGAAAACGTCATCGTCACGGGTGGCGGGCCGGGCATCATGGAGGCGGGCAATCGCGGCGCGCATGAGGCTGGCGGCCATTCGATCGGGCTCAACATCGTGCTGCCGCACGAACAGGCGCCGAACGCCTATGTAACCCCCGACCTCTGCTTCAACTTCCACTACTTTGCGGTTCGCAAGATGCATTTCCTGATGCGCGCCCGCGCAATCTGCATCTTTCCGGGCGGCTTTGGAACGCTGGACGAGATGTTCGAATCCCTGACACTGATCCAGACCGGCCGGATGCGGCGCATACCATTCCTGCTGTTCGGCAGGGAATTCTGGGAAAAGGTCATCAACTGGCAGGCGCTGGCCGACGCCGGCACGATCTCGGCCGACGACCTCGGTCTTTTCCGGTTCGTCGAAAGCGCCGAAGAGGCCATGGAGATCATCGGAAACTGGTCCGACGGCTTCCGCGAATAGGCTCAGGCAAGGGTCTCGCGCAGCCAGTCCGGGGCAAGGTCGATCCGCGAAACGCCGGCGAAGCGGGCCATGCGGTCCAGTTCCGCCTCAAGCCGGTCGCGGCGCTGCGGGCCCATGCGGATGCCGGCCTCCGGCCAGAAGGCGCGCACCGCCAGCCGGTCGGACTGCCTGTCGGCCTTCATGTCGATGCGCCCGATGATGCGGGCACCTTCCAGCACCGGAAAGACATAGTAGCCGTACTTGCGCTTCGCCTCCGGGACGAAGACCTCGATGCGGTAGTGGAACCCGAACAGCCGCTCTGCTCGGTTCCGGTCGCGCAGCGCGGGATCGAACGGGCTGAGGATGCGGATGCGGCCGGGCGGGTCGGGCAGATCGGAACCCGCTCCGAAGCCGGGTCGGGCGAAGGAACGGCGAACCTGCCCGTCGACATCCTCAACCCCGACCTCCACGATCTCGCCGCGCCGAAGGGCCGCCGCGCACCAGTCCTTCGCCTCCGCCGGCGTGACCTTGGCGAGGAAGGCCGCGATCTCTCCCGAGGTGGCAAAGCCCAGCCGGTCGATCGCCGCGTTGCAGGCCCAGTCGACCGTCTGCCAAGGCTCGGGCACCGGCGCGAGGTGTTCGCCGGGCACGACCCGCTCCGTCAGATCGTAGATCTTGCGGAACGCGTCGCGCCGGACGACGGACAGCCTTCCGACCCGCCAGAGGTATTCCAGCGCGATCTTCGACGGGTTCCAGTCCCACCAGCCGCCGGAACTGCGCTCCTCCGCCTCACCGACATCTGCGGTGGAAACGGGGCCGCGCCGGGCGACCTCCTCCAGCACCGCGTCGAACTGCGTGTCGAAGCCCTCTCCGTGCCATTTCGCCCATCGTTCGCGCAGACGCGCCTCGTCACGCGCGAACCGGAGCCGCCAATGGGGAAAGAACGACACCGGTATGATCGAGGCGTCATGCGTCCAATGCTCGAAAAGCTTGCGGTCGCGGTCGTGCAGACGCGCCAGGTTTTCGGGCCGGTAGGCCGTCCGGCGCGCGAACAGGATCATGTGGTGCGCCCGTTCGACTGTATTGATGCTGTCGAGTTGGACGAAGCCAAGCCGGTCGATCAGCGCCAGCAGATCGTCACCCTTCGCCGGTCCCGCCGGCTGTTCGGCCAGGGCGTGACGGTCAAGGAACAGGCGGCGCGCAGCCGCGTTGGAGATCAAGGGCGCAGGCATGCGCAACCGCTATCAGGGGTGCGGTGAAAATGAAACATCCTGTTGCAAAACCGGGAGTTTCGTGACCGCGACGAAGGCGCCACCGCTTGATCCTTGCGGCCTGTCACATATGTGCTTTTCTGGTAGCAGGGCCGGCCAAGCCCTGTTCTTGATCCCCATCCAGCCCATCAGCCGTCCCCGCGAGAAGAGGACCGATGCACTACGACATGCCCCTCATCACCACGATCTCGGTGGGCCTTGGCTTGGCGTGTCTTTTCGGCTTTGTGGCGCATCGGCTGAAGCTTCCGCTGATCGCCGGCTACCTCGCGGCCGGCGTCACCATCGGGCCCTTCACCCCGGGATTCGTCGCCAACCAGGAAATCGCCGCCCAACTGGCCGAGATGGGCGTGATCCTGCTGATGTTCGGCGTGGGGCTGCATTTCTCGATGAAGGAGCTTTGGACGGTGAAGGGCATCGCCGTTCCCGGCGCGCTCGGCCAGATCGCGGTGGCGACCCTGGCAGGCCTGTCGCTGGGCTGGTTTCTCGGCTGGGGCGTCGGCGGCGGGCTGATCTTCGGGCTGGCCCTGTCGGTCGCCTCGACCGTGGTCCTGCTGCGCGCGCTTCAGGAACACGATCTGGTGACGACGCCCCAGGGCCGCATCGCTGTCGGCTGGCTGATCGTCGAGGATCTGGCCATGGTCCTGGCGCTGGTGATGATTCCGCCGCTCGCAGGTCTTCTGGGCGGGCAGGCCCAGCCGCTTGAGGCCGAGATGGTCGAGGCCGCAAGACTCGGGCTGGGCGCGGTTGGCGCCACGGTTCTGGTGACGGCGGGCAAGGTGGCGGCCTTTGTCGCGGTGATGCTGGTCGTCGGGCGGCGGGTGATCCCGCGGATGCTGGAACTGACCGCCATGACAGGGCAGCGGGAACTGTTCCGGCTTTCGGTGCTCGCCATCGCGCTTGGCGTCGCCTTCACGGCCGCGCAGGTCTTTGGCGTGTCCTTCGCGCTTGGCGCCTTCTTCGCCGGAATGGTGATGGCGGGGTCGACCCTTTCGGCGCAGGCGATGAAGGACACGCTGCCCTTCCGCGATGCCTTCGCCGTCCTCTTCTTCGTCTCCGTGGGCATGCTGTTCAATCCCGCCGTGATCTGGGAGCAGCCCGTTTCCGTGATCGTCACGGTCCTCATCATCGTCGGCGTCAAGTCCGCGGCGGCGCTTGGCATCGTCCGCGCGTTCGGTCACGACCGGCAGGTCGCCCTGACGATCGCCGCGGCGCTGGCGCAGATCGGCGAGTTCTCGTTCATCCTGATCGTGATGGCGGTCAATCTGGCGATCGTGCCGACAGAGGCGCGCGACCTCGTGGTGGCCGGTGCGCTGGTGTCGATCCTGGTCAACCCGATCCTGTTTCGCGGGCTGCGGCGGCCCGTCCCGGCCGGCCCGTCAAACCCCGATTCAAACGAGGATCGCTGAGCTAGAGCCCGGTCTCTGCCGCGATTTCGGCGCGGCTCTTGCGTGCGCGCTCGGTCGCCGACTTCAACTGCCCGCAGGCCGCCATGATATCCTCGCCGCGCGGGGTGCGGATGGGGCTGGCGTATCCCGCCTTGTAGATGATGTCGGCGAAGGCCTCGATCCGCTCCCAGTCGGACCGCTCATAGGGGCTGCCCGGCCATTCGTTGAAGGGGATCAGGTTGATCTTCGCCGGGATGCCTGCAATCAGCTTCACCAGCCGCCTTGCATCGGCGTCGCTGTCGTTCACCCCCTTCAGCATCACGTATTCGAAGGTGATGCGTTCCGAGTTCGACAGCCGCGGATAGTCACGCAGGGCGCCGAGAAGCGTTTCGATGTTCCAGCGCTTGTTGATCGGCACCAGCCTGTCGCGCACCTCGTCGGTGGTCGCATGGAAGCTGACCGCGAGCAGGCAGCCGATCTCTTCGGCGCAGCGCGCGATCTCGGGGACGACCCCCGAGGTGGAAAGCGTGATCCGGCGGCGCGACAGCGTCAGCCCCTCGCCGTCCATCACGATCTTCATCGCATTGCGCACGTTCTCGAAGTTGTAGAGCGGCTCACCCATGCCCATCAGGACGACGTTCGAGACAAGCCGCGTCTCGTTCTTGGGCTCGCCCGGCTTCGGCCATTCGCCCAGATCGTCGCGGGCGACCAGAACCTGGCCGACAATCTCCCCCGCCGTCAGGTTGCGGACCAGCTTCTGCGTGCCGGTGTGGCAGAAGGAACAGGTCAGCGTGCAGCCAACCTGGGAAGAAATGCAAAGCGTGCCGCGATTTTCCTCGGGGATGTAGACAGTTTCCACCTCATGCCCGCCGGCGATGCGCAACAGGTACTTGCGAGTTCCGTCCGCGGACACCTGACGGGTCACGACCTCGGGCAGCAAGATTTCGAACCTGTCGGCCAGAAGGGCGCGGTAGTCCTTGGAAAGGTTCGACATTCCCGCGAAGTCGCGCACGCCCCAGTGATAGATCCACTGCCAGACCTGGCCAACCCGCATCTTCGCCTGTTTCTCGGGCGTACCGGCCGCGACAAGCGCATCGCGCAACTCGTCCCGCGTGAGCCCGATCAGGTTCACGCGGCCACCTTCGGGCAGCTTGCGGGGGATGGTCACGACATCCTGCGTGATGGGGGCGGTGGCTTCGTTCATGGCGGTCCCGGGGTTCAAGGTCCGCCCTTATATGGGATTCGCGCACGAAACGGAACAGTGACCGTCCTATCCCCCGGTCATGTAGGGCATCAGGACCACCTCGCTGTCCGGCCCGATCTCGGTGAACCAGGCCTCCCGGTAGATCTTGCCGTCCAGCGCGAGCGAGACGCCGCGCCGGATCTGCGGTTCAAGTCCGGGGTAGCGGGCGACGAGTTCGTCCAGAAGTTCCTTGAACGTCCTCGCCGCCACTTCCACTTCCGCCTGCCCGTCAGCCGCCGATCTGAGCGTGCCCCAAAGCAGGACCTTGACCATGGATCAGCCCTTCGCCTCCAGCGCCTTCAGGAGCTTGGGCGGCGACATCGGAAGTTCGGTCATCCGCACGCCCACCGCCCGCGAAACGGCGTTCGCCGTGGCAGCGAGCGGCGGCACGATCCCGGTTTCGCCGACACCGCGCACGCCGTAGGGGTGGCCGGGGTTCGGAATCTCCAGGATGACCGTGTCGATCATCGGCAGGTCGGACGAGACCGGGATGCGGTAGTCGAGGAAACCGGGGTTCTGGAGCTTGCCGTCCGCCCCGTAGATGTATTCCTCGTTCAGCGCCCAGCCGATGCCCTGCACCGCGCCCCCCTGCATCTGCCCCTCGACATAGGAAGGGTGCACGGCCTTGCCCGCGTCCTGGAACACGGTGTAGCGCAGGACCTTGCTGGCGCCCGTCTCCGGGTCCACCTCGATGTCGCAAAGGTGAACGCCGAAGCTGACGCCCGCGCCATCCGCGTTGACCTCATAGTGGCCCGAGATCGGGCCCCCTGTCTCGGCCGAGACCGCCGCGATTTCGGCCAGCGTCATCGGCGGGAATTTCCCGGCGTTGGGCCCGGCGGGCACGGCGGCACCGTCGACCCATTCCACCGCTTCCTCGTCGATGCCCCAGATCTTCGCGGCGCGCGAGCACATCTTCCTGATCGCGTCCCGCGCGGCCTTGATGGTGGCAAGGCCGACGGCGAAGGTCACGCGGCTGCCGTCGGTCACGTCGTTGTAGCCGAGCGAGGAGGTGTCCGCGACGATGGTGCGGATCTTCTCGTAGGGGATGCCCAGTTCCTCCGCCGCCATCAGGCTGATCGAGGCGCGCGAACCGCCGATGTCGGGGTTGCCCTCGGTCACGCCCACTGTGCCGTCGGTGTTGACCGACAGGCTGACGCAGGTGTTGCCGCCGAAGTTGAACCAGAAGCCGCAGGAAACCCCGCGTCCCTGGTTGGTCCCGAGCGGTGCCGAGTAATGCGGATGCGCCAGCGCCGCCTCAAGCGTCGCCTTTAGGCCGATCGCCGGGAAGGTCGGCCCGTAGGAGGACTTCGTTCCTTCCGTCGCGGCGTTGAGCAGGCGAACCTTGAGCGGATCAAGGCCGAAGTGCTGGCAGAGTTCGTCCACCACGCTTTCGACCCCGTAGATCGAGAGCGGCGCCCCCGGCGCGCGGTAGGCGCTTTCCTTCGGGCGGTTGGTCATGACGTTCCAGCCGAAGGTGCGGACCGCATCGAGATCGTAGGCGGCAAAGGCCGCCTGCGCGCCCATGTCGACGGTCGTGTTCGGGAAGGCCCCACCGGAATAGCGCAACACCGCCTGACCTGCGGTGATGCGCCCGTCCTTGGTCATGCCGATCTTGACATCCATCGACGACGACACCGTCGGGCCGGTCGCGCGGAACACCTCGTCCCGCGTCAGGACCAGCTTGACCGGACGACCTGCCTTTCGCGACAGCGCGAGTGCCACGGGTTCCATGTAGACCATGGTCTTGCCGCCGAAGCCGCCGCCGATCTCCGATGCGGTGACGCGCAGCTGGCTTGCCTCCATCCCCAGGATCGCGGCGCAGAGCGTGCGGTAGAAGAACTGCCCCTGGGTGCAGACCCAAAGCTCCGCCTTGCCGTCGGAGGTGACGGACGCAAGGCAGGCGTTGGGCTCGATGTAGCCCTGATGGGTGGCGGCGGTCTTGAAATGCCGCTCGATGATGTGGTCCGCCTTCGCGAACCCGGCGTCGAGATCGCCATGACCGAATTCGCAATGGTGGGTCACGTTCTCCGACATGCCGGCGGGCACGTTCTCATAGGCGCGGCCCGCCTGCACCACCGGGGCGCCCGGCTTCATCGCCTCGTCCGCGTCGGTGACGTGGGGCAGCACCTCGTACTGCACCTTGATGAGCTTCAGCGCCGCCTTGGCGGCGGCGAGGGTGGTCGCGGCGACGGCGGCAACGGCGTGGCCGTCGTAAAGCGCCTTTTCCCGCGCCATGCAGTGATCCTGCACGTCACGAAGGAACGCATCCTCCGGCACACCGAAATCGGCGGCGGTGACCACCGCCTTCACCCCCGGCAGCGCCTCGGCCGCGGCGGTGTCGATCGACACGATGCGGGCATGGGCGTGCGGGCTGCGCAGCACCTTCGCGTGCAGCATGCCCGGCGCGGTGGCGTCGGCGCCGTACATGGCGCGCCCGGTGACCTTGTCGACGCCGTCGGGACGGTTGGGCCGGGTGCCGACCTGCTTGAATGTGCGTTTCTGGTAGCTGTCCAAGGCCATATCAAGCCCCCCTCATCTCGGCCGCTGCCGCCTGGACGGCGCGGATGATCTTGTCATAGCCCGTGCAGCGGCAAAGGTTGCCGGCCAGCCAGTAGCGCAGTTCCTCGTCCGAAGGATCGGGGTTCTTCTCCAGTAGCGCCTTTGCCGCGACAAGGATGCCCGGCGTGCAGATGCCGCACTGCAGCGCCGCATGCTCGATGAACGCGCGCTGAAGCGGGTGCAGCGTGTCGGCGTCGGCCATGCCCTCGATCGTGGAAATCTCGGCGTCCTGCGCTTCGGCGCCCAGCACCAGGCAGGAGCAGACCAGCCGGCCGTTCACGGTGACCGAACAGGCCCCGCAGTCGCCGGTGCCGCAGCCTTCCTTCGCGCCGGTCAGGCCCAGCCGGTTGCGCAGCACGTCCAGAAGCGTCTCGTCCGGCGTGCAGATGAATTCGGCCGGGTCGCCGTTGATGGTGGTGGATACGTGGATCGTCTTCATGTCTTCGCTCCGGCGCGGTCATAGGCAATACGGGCGGCGCGCTTGGCCATGACGCCGGCCGTCTTCGTGCGGAACTCGATCGTGCCGCGCTTGTCGGTGATGGGCTTGCAGATGGCAGAGCAGGCCGCCGCCATCCGCGCAAGCGTGTCATCGTCAAGCTTCGTGCCCACGATCACCCTTGCCGCCTCTTCTGCCAGAAGGACGGTCGGGGCCACGGCGCCCAGCGCGACGCGCGCGCTTGCGACCGCGCCATCCGCGGCAAGCACGAGGCTGACCCCGGCCGAGGCCACCGCGATGTCCATCTCGGTCCGCGGGATGAAGCGCAGGTAGGCGTCGGAGGCGCGCGCCGGGCGCGCCGGCAGGAAGATCGAGGTGACGATCTCGCCCTTCGCGAGGGTAGTGCGGCCCGGGCCGGCGGGGATGTCCCCGATCGGGCAGTCGCGGCTGCCGTTCGGGCCGTGAATGCGCGCGATCGCGTCGGCCGCGACAAGCGAGGGCACCGCGTCGCCCGCCGGAGAGGCGTTGCAGAGGTTCCCGGCCATCGTGGCCCGGCCCTGCACCTGGGTGGAGCCGATCAGGTTGAACCCTTCGACAACCCCCGGCCACAGGGCGCAGACGCCCGCGTGTTCGCCCAGTTCCGCGCCCGACACCGCCGCGCCAATGCGGAAGCCGCCGGCCTCGGGCGTGATGTCCTTCATCCCCGGAATGCGCTTGATATCGACGACAAGGTCGGGTTCGACCATGCCGGACTTGAGCTGCACCAGAAGGTCGGTCCCTCCGGCCAGCACACGCGCCATGCCGGAATGGCCGGCCAGAAGCGCCACGGCCTCGTCCGCCGTTTTCGCAGCCACGTATTGCATCAGATCGTTCTCATCCTGTTGGTCCAGGCTCCGGAACGCGGCGTGCGGCGCCCCTGGGGTCGCCGTTCGGCCCGTCCACGATCGCCGGGAGGCTTAGCCCAGCCACCCTAGAGCGGGCCGGAAATCGCGTCAACGCGGTTCGGCCTGCGCTAGCGCATGGCGGCGAACCGACGCACCTCGATCCCCTCGGCCAGCAGGCTTTCGCGGACCGAGCGCGCGATCTTCACCGCCGTCGCGCCGTCGCCGTGCAGGCAGATCGTGTCGATGCGGGTCGCGATCTGCTTCCCTGCCTCGGTGATAATCGCGCCCGCCTTGACCATGCGGGCGATACGGGGGCCCGCCACGGCGGGATCGTGGATGACCGAACCGGGCAGGCTGCGATCCACGAGCGTCGCGTCATCGTTGTAGGCGCGATCGGCGAAGATCTCCGCGGCGAGATGGCAGCCAAGCTCACGCGCGGCTTCCTGCTGCGCGGTCGCGGCCAGCACCATGACGATGATGTCCGGCGCGATATCAAGTGCCGCCTCGTAGCAGGTGCGCGCCATGACGACATCCTCGGCGGCCATGTTCGCCAGCGCGCCATGCAGCTTCAGGTGGCGCACCTCGCCGCCCGCGGCCCTGGCCATGGCGAGAGCGGCGCCAAGCTGGTAGCGCACCAGGTTTGCGAGCGTGTCCTTCGGAAGGTGCATCCGCCGCCGACCGAACCCCTGCAGATCGGCAAAGCCCGGATGGGCGCCGATGCCGACCCCCCGTTCGACGGCAAGCCGCATGGTCGCGGCCATCACGTCGGGGTCGCCCGCGTGAAATCCGCAGGCGATGTTGGCCGAGGACACGATGTCGAGCAGGGCGGCATCCTCGCCCATCTTCCACGGGCCGAAGCTTTCGCCCATGTCGGCGTTCAGGTCGACGCTGCGGGTCATCTAGGGCTCCTCGTCTTGGGCGGAGATCATGCCGCCGATCAGCGTATAAGACAGAAGGTCGGGAATGTCGCGCGGGTCGCGGATGGCCGGGCGCACCCGCTGGGAAAGGCTGCGCACCACGGCGCGGTGCTGCCGTTCGGCTGCCAGCGCCTCCTCCAGCCCGACGAAGCGGAACCGCAGCCGCGCGCCGGGGCCGGCCTGGGCGGCCCGTGGCAGATCGGCCGGGATCACGGTGCCGATGCGTGGATAGCCGCCCGTGGTCTGGCATTCGGGCAGCAGGACAAAGGGCGTGCCGTCGCCGGTCACCTGGATGTCGCCGGGCACGATGACCTCTGACAGGATCGACAACTGCCCTTCCGCCGAGAAACCCGCGCCTGCCATCGTCAGGCGCATCCCCATCCGGTTGGCGCGGTCGTCGCGCACGAACTCTGTCGCGGTGAACCTCTCGCGCTCCGCCTGAGGGAAAAGCGCGGTCTGGGCGCTGTGGACGATCCGGATCTCGCCACCCGAGAAACGCTCCTCCACGTCGAGGATCATGCCTGCGTGCCCGCCGGAATCGGATCCGAGGGGCAGGCGCGCGCCGGCCGCGACAGCGGCGCCGATTCCGGCAACCAGATGCGCGGCGCGCGATCCCAGCACCGGCGCGGTCGCGATCCCGCCGGCGAGGTGAAGATAGCCGTAGGCCCCGCGTTCGCAGCCGCCGATGGTCAGCACTTGTCCCGGCCCGATCACGTGCGACCCGTTCCAGGCAACCGGTCGCCCGTCGACGTCGGCCCGCATCGGCGCGCCGGTCAGCGCCAGGCGCGTCGCGGAGGTCACCGCGAAGGCCCCGCCATACCCCGCCATCTCGAGCGCGGCGAGATCGGGGGATTGGCCCAGAAGCGCCGCCCCCTCGGCGAGGGCATCGGGATCGGCCGCGCCACCGCGCGAAAGGCCCTCAGCCAGCAGGCCGGGACGGCCGCCGTCCTGCACCGTGACCGCCGGGCCGGAGCGGATGACGATCAACTCGCTCATCCGATCAACTCCCGCTCGGCGCCGCCGTCACCCGTGGTATCGGCTGCCCGAAGGGCTTCGTACTCCTCTCGTCCGATGGCGGGAAAGATCAGCTCGTCCCCCGGTCTCAGCGGAAAGGGTTCGGCGCTTTCGGGCCGGAAGGCACGGAACGCCGTCTGCCCGATGTGACGCCAGCCGGTCGGTGTCGCTGCCGAGAAAAGGACGAACTGCCGGATTGCGACGACAAGCGCACCTTCGGGCACTCTCCGGGTCAGCGCCACCTGGCGAGGGATATCCCATGCCGGCGGAAGCTCTCCCAGATAGGGCTGGCCGGGGGCGAAGCCGATGGTCAGGACGCGCACCGTGGTGCGCGACAGCTCCGCGATGGCATCTTCCGGGGACATGCCGGCCGCGGCGGCGGCCTCGTGAAGTTGCGGGGCGAGATCGGTCCCGTAGACGGTGGGAATGCGCCAGCGCCTCCGGTTCGCAGGCAAGGGCGCCGCCAGCCAGTCGCGCGCGGCAAGAAGCTGCGCGATCCGGTGGCGCAGATCGGCCGGCGCGACCGAGACCGGATCGAACCGGAGGAACACCGATGCCAGCGAAGTCGAGGTTTCCTCCACCCCGGGCCATGCCTCGTTCTCGACGGCGGCCCGAAACGCCAGCGCGGCACGGTTCGCAGGTTCCGACAGGCGGTCCCCGAAACTGACCAGAAGCCCGGTCAGCCCGAGTGTCCGAATCATCGGAAATCCGCCCGACTGCGCCGCCATCTCCCCCTCTCCGCAGGACCCGCCCCACACATAGCAGCCACTCGGGCGGAGTAAACCCGGCGCGGTTAGCCCTGTGTTAGGGGTTTGGTCATAGGGTCGTCAGCGGGTGAAGGAAAGGAACTGGTGGGATGGCAGGGCGGAACGATGCCGCGCCGGTCATCATCAAGCGCAAGAAGGTCGTCAACGGCGGCGGGCACCACGGTGGGGCGTGGAAGGTTGCCTATGCCGACTTCGTAACCGCGATGATGGCCTTTTTCATGCTGATGTGGCTATTGAACGCGACGACGGAAAAGCAGCGCAAGGGGATCGCGGACTATTTCAGCCCGACAATTCCGCTCAGCCGGATCTCGGGCGGCGGGGATGGTTCGTTCGGGGGGGAAAGCGTCTTTTCCGAAGACCAGATCGCGCAGAACGGAACCGGCGCCTCGAGCCTCAAGCCTTCGGATGAGCATCAGGCGCTGGGCCAGACCGGCACCGAGACGCAGGACGAGACCGAAGAAAGCGGCAAGTTCTCCGAACACGCCCGGGAAATCGAGGAAGCTCTGATGGGACTTGGCGGCGAAAGCGCGGTCATGGACAATCTGCTCAGGCATGTCCAGACACGCCTGACCGACGAGGGGCTCGTGGTCGAGATCTCCGATCTGGAGGACGAACCACTGTTCGTCGCCCGCACCGATGACCCGACGGAACTGGCCGGGGCCCTGGTGGAGGTCGTGGCAGAGGTGTTCGGTCTTGTCGAAAACCCGATCGCGGTCAACGGCCACATCGCGTCGCTTCCCGAGGTCCTGATCGAGGATCCGTCCTGGGATCTCTCGACCAGTCGCGCGATGCGCGTCCGCCAGATGCTCGAGGACGAGGGGCTTGCGGGAAGCCGGCTGGCCAGGGTCACGGGCCACGCCGATCGCAAGCATGCCTATCGCAATCCGATGGCGGTGCGGAACAACCGGATCGAACTGATTCTCATCCGGTCAGATATCTGAAAAGAAAAGGTTATCTGTCGTTAGGCGGATATTAAGCGCAAGCCGCCACTGTGGTTGCGATTGGGACGCAGCAGCAGAAAGGCGGCATCATGTCCATTTCGTCCTCGCTCAATGCCGGGGTGGCCGGCCTCAGCGCGAACGCCACACGGCTGGCGACAATTTCCGACAACATCGCCAACTCCGGCACCTTCGGTTACAAGCGCGCCTCGACCGATTTCGAGAACTTCGTGATCAATCAGGCACGTGGGGCAGGTACCTATTCCGCCGGCGGCGTCCGGGCCGCGACATCGCGGCTCATCGATGAACAGGGGGCGCTGGTGCCCACCAACAACGCGCTCGACCTGGCGATTTCAGGCCGCGGCATGCTGCCGGTGACACCCGCCGTTTCGCTGAACTCATTCACCGGCGGCGCGCAGCCCCTGATGATGACCACGACGGGCGCGTTCCGGCCAGATGCAAACGGCGTGCTCAGGACCGAATCCGGGCTCGTGCTGCTTGGCTGGCCGGCGAATGCGGACGGGTCTATCCCGGTCCTGCCGCGCGATACCGTCTCCGGCCTTCGGCCGGTGGTCATCACCGCGAACCAGACGGCAGGCGATCCGACGACGACGATGAACCTTGGC
Organism: Albidovulum sediminis; assembly: GCF_025380365.1. Classification (GTDB taxonomy): domain Bacteria; phylum Pseudomonadota; class Alphaproteobacteria; order Rhodobacterales; family Rhodobacteraceae; genus Albidovulum; species Albidovulum sediminis. Next base: position 53,530 of record NZ_JAOCQF010000006.1, on the reverse strand, counting down.
GTAAACCTGCCCGCCACCGCGACCGAGGCCGAGGCTGCAGGCAACGCCCTGCCGCTTTCGGTCGAGTATTTCGGCAATCTCGGCACCTCTCACACACTCGATATCACCTTCACGCCGACCGTTCCCGCCACCGGAAGCTCGAACGCCTGGACGATGCAGATCCGCGATTCCGCGCAGAACGGCGCACTCATCGGCGAGTACACACTGACCTTCGACGACACCCGCGCCAATGGCGGCACCCTGGCCTCGGTGACGACCGTTTCTGGCGGCGCCTACGATCCGGCCACCGGTTCGCTCGACCTGACGGTTGCCGGCGGGCCGATTGCGATGACGATCGGCAAGCTGGGCGATGCCAACGGGCTGACCCAGCTTTCCGACAACTTCGCGCCGACCGCGATTTCCAAGGACGGCTCGCCGGTGGGCAATCTGACCACCGTCGAGGTCGACGACAACGGGTTCGTCACCGCCACCTTCGACACCGGCTTCACCCGGCGCATCTACCAGATCCCGGTCGTGGACGTGCCGAATCCGAACGGGCTCATCGCGCTCAACAACCAGACCTTCCAGGTCTCGCCCGACTCGGGTTCGTTCTTCCTCTGGGATGCCGGCGACGGCCCGACCGGCGCGGTCGTCGGTTACGCGCGGGAAGGATCGGCCACCGATGTCGCGGCCGAACTGACCGCGCTGATCCAGACCCAGCGCGCCTACTCCTCGAACGCGAAGGTCATCCAGACGGTGGACGACATGCTGCAAGAAACCACCAACATCAAGCGCTAGCGACGCTGAGCGGGCCAGGCCATGAGCATCTCATCCGCGCTGTCGAACGCCCTGACCGGCCTCACCGCCGCCTCGCGGCGGGCCGATGTGGTCGCGGCGAACGTCGCCAACGCGCTGACGCCCGGATACGGGCGGCGGGAGGTGCAACTGTCCGCGGCCTCGCTCGGCGGCGATGGCGCGGGTGTGCGCATCGTCGGGGTCACGCGTCTGGTGGACAAGGCCGTCATCGGCGACCGACGCCTTGCAGACGCTGAAACCGGAAATGCCAGCCAGCGCACCGATACCCTGGCCCGGATCGAGGCAGCCATCGGCGATCCGACGGAAGCGGGCTCGCTCTCCGCCCGTATCTCGGACCTGGAACAGGCGCTGGTCCTTGCCGCCGCACGCCCCGACAGCGAGTCGCGGCTGCAATCGGTTGCGGATCGCGCAAAGGCCCTGGCCGGGACGCTGAACGACCTGACGGACGAGATGCAGGACATCCGCATGGAGGCGGACCGCAACATCGCGGACCGGGTCGAGGTCCTGAACACGACGTTGCGACAGGTTGACACGCTCAATGCCGACATCCTGGCCTATCGCAGCGCCGGCCGCGACGCTTTGGCCCTGATGGATCAGCGGCAGGTTCTGGTCGATCAGATTGCCCGGATCGTCCCCGTGCGCGAGGTCGCCCGCGACCATGACCAGATCGCGCTGTTCACCACCGGCGGCACCATCCTGCTGGAGGGCAACCCCGCCGAGATCGGATTTTCCGCCGTGGCGACGATCGTGCCGGAAATGACGCTCGGATCGGGCGCGCTTTCGGGTCTGACAGTGAACGGCATGCCCGTTCCGTCGTCTGACGAAGGGCCGCTTGGTGGCGGAAGCCTCGGCGCCCTGCTGGCCGTGCGCGACCAGATCGCCCCGTCGGCGCAGGCGCAGTTCGATTCGCTGGCGCGCGACCTGATCGAACGCTTCGGCGGCCCGGGTGCCGATCCCACGCTCGCACCCGGCGCGCCCGGCATCTTCACCGATGCGGGCGGCCCCGTCGACACCGCGAACGAGACCGGCCTAGCCGGACGGATCGCCTTCAGCGCGCTGGCAGACCCGGCGCAAGGCGGCGCCCTCTGGCGCCTGCGCGACGGCTTGGGGGCGGCAACGCCGGGCCCCGTAGGCGATGCGACGGGATTGCAGGCGCTCGCCGATGCCCTCGCCCGGACGCGCGTTCCGGCGTCGGGCAATTTCATCGGCGCGGCGCGGTCCGCCGCTGGCCTTGCCGCGGACATCGCCTCCCAGATCGCCGGCGCGCGGCTTTCGGCCGAAGCCGCAGGTGCCCACTCTGCGGCCCGCCAGTCCGCGCTGAGCGATCTGGAGCTTGCCGGCGGCGTCGACACCGACGCGGAACTGCAGAACCTTCTGCTGGTGGAGCAGGCGTTTTCCGCAAACGCCCGCGTGATCCAGACGATGGACGAACTGATCCAGCAACTTCTGGGAATTTGACCATGAACAGCGTGTCCTTGGGTGATCTGGCACAGGCTCAGTTCCTGCGGCGATCGAGCGCTGCTTCGGAGCAACGGCTCGCACGGCTGACGGAAGAACTCTCGACCGGACGGCGCGCGGACCTGGCCGCCGCCAGCGGGGGCGACTACAAGATGCTTTCGGGCATCGAACGGTCGCTTGGCATCCTCGCCAGCTACAAGACCGCGACGGATGAGGCCGCGCTGATCGGGACCGGCGTGCAGACCGCCCTGGCCACGGTGCAGGGCCTTTCCGAAGACGCCGGAAACACCTTTGTCTCGGCCGGAACCCTCGGCACCGGTGCCGTCGTCGACAGCGCGGCGGCGACCGCGCGGCAGCAGCTTGACGCGGCGGTCTCCGCGCTGAATGCGAACATCGGGGACCGCTACCTTTTTTCCGGGGCGGCAACCGACCAGAAGCCGCTGGCCGGGTCCGATGCGATCCTCTCCGCGCTGAGGACGGCGACTGCCGGGCTGACCGGTGCCAGCGATACCCTGACTGCGATCCGGGACTGGTTCGATGCCCCCGCCGGAGGGGGCGGCTTCCGCGACCTGGCCTATGGTGGAACGGATGCCGCTGGCGGCCCGTTCCCGATCGGAGAAGGCGAAGGCGCGTCCTTCCGGGTCACGGCTGCCAGCCCGGAAATCCGGCGCGCGATCGAGGGGCTCGCCCTCGGGGCGCTGGTCGCGGAGGGGATGCTTGCAGGCGACACGACGGGGCGGGCGCAGGTCTTGCGGCACGCCGGCGAAACGCTTCTGTCGACGGGAACCAAGCTTTCGGAACTGCGCGGACAGGTCGGATCTGTGGAGGCGGCGATTGAAACTGCCGCAACGCGGAACCAGGCAGAGGCCACGGCCCTCGAGATCGCGCGCAGCAGGATCGTCGCGGCGGACCCCTACGAGACGGCCTCTGCCCTCGAAGCGGCGAGGGGACAGCTGGAACTGATCTACACGATGACCGCGCGTCTCTCCAACATGTCGCTGCTGGAGTACCTGAGATGAGGTTCGCGCTTGCCTTCCTGCTTCTGCTCGTCGCCCAGGGCATCAGCGCCGCGCCCGTGCGCATCAAGGATCTTGCGGAGTTCGACGGTGTGCGCGGCAACGATCTGGTCGGCTACGGGCTTGTCGTCGGGCTGAACGGCACCGGCGACGGCATCCGCAACGCCCCCTTCACCGAAGAGATCATGTCGAACCTTCTCGAGCGGATGGGCGTGAACGTGACCGGGGAGCAATTCCGCCCCAAGAATGTGGCGGCGGTCTTAGTGACCGCGGCCCTTCCCCCGTTCGCGCGCGCCGGCAGTCGGATCGACGTCACGGTTTCTGCGATCGGGGACGCGAAAAGCCTTCTGGGCGGCACGCTGGTGATGACGCCCCTCAACGCGGCGGATGGCCAGATCTATGCGGTGGCCCAGGGTGCCATCGTTGCGGGCGGCGCCGAGGCGGAGGGGGACGGGGCCAAGGTCGTGCAAGGGGTGCCGACAGCGGGCTTCATTCCCCTTGGCGCCCGCGTCGAACGCGAGGTGGAGTTCGAGCTGGCGTCGCTGAGCACGATAAGGATCGCCCTGCGCACCCCCGACTTCACCACCGCTGAGCGCATCGAGGCCGCCGTCAACGGTGAGTTTGGCCGGCCCGTGGCCGTGATGGTCGATCCCGGAACGGTCACGCTGGACATCGGCTCCACCGGCCTGCGGTCGACCGCGCATGCGCTTGGGCGGATCGAGAACCTGCTTGTCGAACCCGAGCGTCGCGCGCGCGTGGTAGTGGACCAGCGGTCCGGCACCATCGTGATGGGCGAGGACGTCCGCATCAGTCGCGTGGCTGTCAGCCAGGGGGGGCTGACTCTGAGGATTGAGGAGGCGCCCGTCGCCGTCCAGCCGAACCCGTTTTCCGAAGGCGAGACGATCCTGGTTCCGCGCACCCGCGCCGCGATCGAGGAGGAAGCGGGCACGGGGCTGGCAGAGGTGGCCGCAGGGTCGTCGCTGTCCGAGGTGGTTGCAGGGCTGAATGCACTCGGCGTGTCGACTCGCGACATGATCGACATCCTGAAAAGTATCCACGCCGCCGGCGCCCTGCATGCCGATTTCATCGTGCAGTAGAAAGTCGGCGCGTGCGTTGACCTGGGCTTTCGCCGCAGGCTAGGGTCGTAGCGGAAAGCACGAGGGGAGCGCAATGGCCAGGACCGACACCATGCCTGCAGATGCGGAAATGCGCAGGCAGATCCGCCCGGTGATCTGCTATCCCGACGAGGGGTTGCCGCAGCCCGACCTCGCGCTCTACCGCTCCGCGCGCGTCGGCGCGCGCAAGGTGGAAGAGGTGACGGTGCCCCCGCGCGAGGCGCGCAGCTTCCGGGTTCCCGCCGGCCACTTCTTCCGGATCACCTCGATCAAGGGACCGCAGGTCGGCGATCTCAACCTCTGGAACGCCTCGGACCTTTCCGAACGGTTCTTTTCCGGCAAGACCCGCGCATTGCATGGAACCCACGTCTCCGAGGGAGACCGGCTCTGGTCCTGCCTTCCCTACCTGCGGCCGATGGCGACGGTGATCGAGGATACGCTTTCATGGTACGGGACGGATCCCTATGGCGGGCGCGTCCACGACGTGATCGGCACCCGCTGCGATCCCTACACCCACCGGCTTCTGTCCGGCGGCACCTATCACCACTGCTGCCACTCGAACCTGACGCGGGCGCTCGCCGTCGAAACGGGGAGGCCCCTGCAGGAGGTTGAGCCACTTGTTCACGACGTTCTCAATGTCTTCATGTGCACGGGCTTCACCCCCGATACGGGCCAGTATTTCATGAAGGCCAGCCCGGTTCGCCCGGGCGACTACCTTGAGTTTCTTGCGGAAATCGATCTTCTGGGTGCCCTGTCCGCGTGCCCCGGAGGCGATTGCTCATCGGAACATTCCAGCGATGCCGCGGCGTGCCACCCGCTGCTTGTGGAGATATTCGAACCGGCTCCCGGCAGCCTTGCGGGTTGGTCGCCGGCAGCCGTCAACGCCTACGACCGCAGCCACGGAGCCGGATAGCCGGCATCCCGCCAGCGGGATGCCGGTGGCCCATCGCCCAGGCTTAGCTCGGGCTCATCCCGCGCAGCCGCTCGGACCGGCGGCGCAGCAGTTCAAGCGTGGTGAGCAGCAGGATCGAGATCACCACGAGGATCGTCGCGACGGCCAGGATGGTGGGAGAGATCTGCTCGCGCAGGCCGGTGAACATCTGCCATGGCAGCGTCTTCTGCACCGCCGAGCCGACGAACAGAACCACCACCACCTCGTCGAACGAGGTGATGAAGGCAAACAGCCCCCCCGAGATGACGCCCGGCAGGATGAGCGGCATCTGCACCTTGAAGAACGTGCGGACCGGTCCCGCACCCATGTTGGCCGCCGCCCGCGTCAGCGAACGGTCGAAGCCGACCAGCGTCGCGGTGACGGTGATGATGACGAACGGAATACCCAGCACGGCGTGGGCCAGGATCACCTTGATGTAGCCCGACAGATCCTTGGAGAAATGAAGCGTATCCTCAAGGAAGACGCCCAGCCCGGAGTAGAAGAAGAACATGCCGGTGGCGGAGATGATCAGCGGCACGATCATCGGGGAAATCAGGATGGCCATGATCGCCCGGCGCCCGGGAACGTGGCTCTGGGAAAGCCCGATCGCGGCCAGCGTGCCCAGCGACACCGAGATGATGGTGGCGAAAGGCGCGATGATGAAAGAGTTCTTCAGCGGCCTGAGCCAGTCAGGGTTGGTCATGAAGTCCTGGTAATGCTTCAGCGAGTAGCCATCGGGATCGAGAGCGAGCATCGCCGGAGTGAAGGTGAAGAAATTCTCTGCATTGAAGCTTAGCGGAATGACCACCGCGATGGGCGCGATCAGGAAAAAGAAGATCAGACCGCAGATCAATCGGAAGGTATTGCTCCAGAGCACGTCGCCCGATGTCGCGTAGACCGGAACGTTGGAACGGTAGTCCCCGGTGTGCAGCCAGTAGGCAAGCCAGCTCAGGACAAGACCGACCAGCGCGCCGAAGACCAGTCCGGCAATTCCTGCCAGCGCGAGTCCGACCACGCCAGTGATGACGGCACCGGCCAGGCGGCCCAGGCTACGCTTAGGGGCAAAGCGAAGGATGACGAGCGCAAGAAGCGCCGCAAAGACGGCACCGGCGGCGGCCCCAAGGACCGGGTTGCCCTTGGCGGTCCCGACCAGATAGCCGAGAAGCGCGCCAGCAACGGCGTTGATCGGTAGGGTAAATCCCGCAAGGCTCGGTGTCGGGACGATGGAAGTCCTGATGGTCATGTCCCTTACCCCAGCTTCACGTTATCGATGCCCACGATCTTGTCGTAGACATAGTAGAGCAGCAGCACGAGGCTGAGCAGGATGGTCCCCAGCGCAGCGGCAAGCCCCCAGTTGAGCGACGACGATATGTGGAATGCGATCCGGTTGGAGATGAACACGCCCTGCGTGCCGCCCACCAGTTCGGGCGTGATGTAGTAACCGATCGCAAGGATGAACACGAGGATCGAACCCGCGCCGATCCCGGGGACCGACTGCGGGAAATAGACCCGCCAGAACGCCGTCCAGTTGGTGGCCCCCAGCGACTTCGCCGCACGCAGGTAGCTGGGCGGGATCGTCTTCATGACCGAATAGAGCGGCAGGATCATGAACGGCAGGAGGATATGCGTCATGGCGATGATGGTGCCGAACTGGTTGTTGATCATCACCAGCCTGTTTGCATCATCGACCAGCCCGACCCACACCAGCAGGTCGTTGATCACGCCCTGCTGCTGGAGAAGCACTTTCCAGGCCGAGGTTCGCACCAAAAGCGAGGTCCAGAACGGCAGCAGCACCAGAATCATGAGGACATTCGACGTCGACGCCCGCAGGTTGGCCAGAAGCCAGGCGACCGGATAGCCGAGCAGAAGGCATGATCCGGTGATCATCAGCGACATCCACATCGTGCGTATGAACAGCGTCATGTAGATGCGCTGCTCTTCCGGGCGCAGCTGGATGCCCTCGGCCGTATTTTCGAGGTCCGCGGCGTTCAGGAAGTAGCCGGCGGTGTAGTGCCCGCTATAGCGTTGCAGGGTCTTCCAGACCTCGATATCGCCCCAGCCCTTGTCCGCCTCGATCAGCTTTTCCTTGAACGGGCCATCCGCGGCCAGGTCCCACTTGCCCACGTTACGGCCCGTCGAGCGAAACAGGGAGGAGATCCCGGGGTTCTCGTAGTTCAGCCGGGTCCCGAGCTTGGTATGGGTCTTGGCCTTAACGGCGGCCTGGAGATCGGTGACCATGGCGGCAAAGACTGCCTCTTCCGGCAGTTCGCCTCGGGTGGGGTCCCAGTCCTTCAGCGCCTCGACCGTCAGCGGCAGCGTCTCCGGGACGATCGCGTTCTCGACCGAACGCCAAAGCATCGAAACGATCGGCGTGACAAAGGTCAACAGAACGAAGATCAGCAAGGGCGCGATCAAGGCGAGCGCCCTGAGCTTCTGGCGGCGCAAGGCGCGGGCCAGAGAGCGCTTCAGCGGCGTTCCGTCCGCGGCCAGCATGGGGCCGGCGTGGGTTGTCTCGCTCATCATCCCCCCGTTTGGTCTTGTCTCGTTGCTAAATCGACAAACGAATGGGGGGCGGGGCCGCAAGGCCCCGCCCCGTCAGATCAGATCACTGGGCAAGCCAGGCCTGGAACTTCGCATCGATGTCGTCGCGATGATCCGCCCACCAGGTGTAGTCGTAGTGAAGCACGTTGGTGGCGTTGGCCGGGTCGGTCGGCATGTGCGGCGCCATTTCGATGCCAAGCGCCTCATGCTTGCCGACAAGCGGCGCCGAAGATGCGCGGGCCGGGCCGTAGGAGATGTACTTGGCCTGATCGGCCAGACGCTGCGTGTCGGTCGCGAACATCAGGAAGTCCATCACGATCGCTTCCTTCTCGGGCGACAGGCCCGTCGGCACAATCCAGCCGTCGATGTCGTAGGACTGCATGTCCCACAGCATCCCGATCGGCTGGTTCTGCTCGGCGATGGCCGAGAACAGACGGCCGTTGAAGGTCGAGCCCATCACCACTTCGCCATCGGCCAGAAGCTGCGGCGTTTCAGCACCGGCGGTCCACCAGACGACCTGGTCCTTGATCGTGTCGAGCTTGGCGAAGGCGCGCGCGACGCCCTCGTCGGTCGACAGCACGCTGTAGATGTCTTCCTTGGCAACGCCGTCGCAGTAGAGCGCCCATTCGACGTTGTCGATCGGACGCTTCTGCATCGCCCGCTTGCCGGGATACTTCGCGAGGTCGAAGACATCGCAGACCGAGGTCGGAGGCGTATCGCCAACGAGGTCGGTGCGGTAGCCCCAGGTGGTCGAATAGACGATCTGCGGCACGAAGCACTCGTTCACGCGGGTGGCGCCGAAGTCGGTGTCGGCGTCGGTCCCATCGGGGGCGGCGGCAAGTTCCGTCGCGCCATCGATGGGACGGGCGAGCCCTTCGTCACACAGACGCATCGAGTCCGACACCGTCACGTCGACGAGGTCCCAGGTCAGGTTGCCGGCTTCGTTCATCGCCCGCAGCTTGGCCACGGCTTCGGCCGAGCTTTCGTCCCAGATGATGTTCACGTCGGGGTGCGCCGCCATGTAGGGCTCGGCATAGGCCTTGAGCTGCGATTCCTGGTAGGCGCCGCCCCAGGACACGAAGGTCAGGTCGACCGCACTGGCCGCACCGGCCGACATGGCCAGCGCAGACGTTGCGAGAAGCAGGTGGGTGGTTTTCATTTATGTCTCCCTATCGGTTCCCGAAATCAAAGGGCGATCCGGGGCCCCGGGAAAGGCCCCGCCCAGTTCGTCAGGCGTCAAGCGCCCTGCAGTCGGTGGGCAACCAGCCGATTTCGATCTGTTCGCCGGGCTGCATCCGGCGCTGATCCGGCGCGTTGCGCGTCTTGACCACGAATTCGTCGTTCCCGGCCACGCGAAGGCGGGTCCGGAAGATGTCGCCCATGTAGATGAACTCAAGCACTTCCGCCTTGAGCGTATGGGCGCCCGGCTGAAGCCGCGCCTTGTTCATCTCGACCCGCTCGGGGCGGATCGAAACGCGCGTCCGCTCACCCGGCCGCGACACGTTGACCGGTTTGCAGTCGATCAGCTCGCCGTCGTCAAGCTCGACCAGCGCAACGCCGTTCCGGATCTCCTTGACCACGCCTTCCAGGGTGTTGTTCTCGCCGATGAACTGGGCGACGAAGCTGTTCTCCGGCTCCTCGTAAAGCTTGTCGGGCGGGGCAAGCTGCTGGATCACGCCGTCGTTGAAGACGGCGACGCGGTCCGACATCGTCAGCGCCTCGGTCTGGTCGTGGGTCACATAGACCACGGTGATTCCGAGGCCATCGGCGATGCGCTTGATCTCGAACTGCATATGCTCGCGCAGCTGCTTGTCGAGCGCGCCGAGGGGTTCGTCCATCAGGACAAGCTCAGGCTCGAACACCAGCGCGCGGGCAAGTGCGACCCGCTGCTGCTGGCCGCCAGAAAGCTGCGCCGGGCGACGGCCGCCGAATTTGCCCATCTGCACCATGTCGAGCGCGCGGCGAACCTTCTCCTCACGCTCCGACTTGCCCATCTTGCGAACCTCGAGCGGGAAGGCGAGGTTCTCGGCGATCGTCATGTGCGGAAACAGCGCGTAGTTCTGGAACACCATGCCGATTCCGCGCTTGTGCGGCGGAATGTTGTTGATCGGGCGCCCGGCCAGCCTGATCTCGCCGTGGGTGGCCGTCTCGAACCCGGCGAGCATCATCAGGCAGGTGGTCTTGCCGGAACCGGAAGGCCCGAGCATCGTCAGGAATTCACCCTTGGCGATGGACAGGTTCAGGTCCTTCACCACGAGGGTTTCGCCGTCGTAGCTTTTCTGGACCCTCTCGAATAGGACAAACGCGTCCCCGGCACCGTGGTCGGTCAATTCGTTCTCCCCGTGTTCATCCCACTCCGGTCTTTGCCGGAGTTGCGCCAAGCTTAGGCAGTGTCGGCGCATCATGCAACTGCAGCACGGTCCTATTGCCGCTATTCCGACCGATATGCAGACAGGAGCGACACGTCCGGCGCCGCCGGATCACCTCTGCGCGACCAGAGGTCGCAACTCGATCCCGATCCTTTGACAAGGCCGGATACCGGGGACGCCGCACTGCGGCAGCGGCCCGATCAGAAATCGAGATTCTCCACGCTCAGCGCGTTCTGCTGGATGAACTCCCGCCGCGGTTCGACGACATCGCCCATGAGCTTGGTGAAGATGTCGTCGGCATCGGCCACGTCCTCAATCCTGACCTGGTTCAGCACCCGCGCGGCAGGGTCGAGCGTGGTTTCCCACAGTTGATCCGGGTTCATCTCTCCCAGACCCTTGTAGCGTTGCAGGGTCAGGCCCTTTTCGCCCTCGGCCAGAATCGCCGCCAGAAGTTCGGTTGGTCCGTGGATAGGCTGTTCGCGGTCCTTGCGGACAAGTCTGGCAAGCGTGCCGTAAACGTCCTGCAGGGCCTTGGTGTGCGTCGCCAGACGCCGCGCCTCGCCGGAGCGCAGGATCTGGCCGTCCAGCGTGCGAATCTCCTCCACCCCGCGCAACGACCGCGTGAACCGCAGGCCGTGATCCTGTGTCGGGCGGCCTTCCCAGCCGCGCTCATACTCGACGGCGACCGCGTCCAGCCGGCGCGCGACCTCGTTCGCCACGCCCTGCGCGTCGGCATCGACACGCCCGGGCAGAAGCGCGCCAGCGATCGCCGATTGCTCAAGCACGTGGGTCGGGTAATGCGTCGGGAAGGCCAGAAGGCTTTTGCGGACCACGCGCGCCTCGTCCACGACCCGCGCGAGGTCTGCACCCGAAATTTCTTCGCCCGACCCGAGTCTCAGCACCGCACCCTCGATGCCTTGCTGGATCAGATAGTCCTCAAGCGCGCCCTGGTCCTTCAGATAAACCTCGGACTTGCCGCGCGCGACCTTGTAAAGCGGGGGCTCCGCGATGAAGAGATGCCCGGCCTCGATCAATTGGGGCATCTGGCGGAAGAAGAAGGTCAGAAGAAGCGTGCGGATGTGGGCGCCGTCCACGTCGGCGTCCGTCATGATGATGATCTTGTGGTAGCGCAGCTTGCCAAGGTTGAACTCGTCCCGCCCGATGCCGGTCCCGAGCGCGGTGATCAGCGTGCCGATCTGCTCTGACGACAGCATCCGGTCGAAGCGTGCCCGTTCGACGTTCAGGATCTTGCCGCGCAGCGGCAGCACCGCCTGGTTCTTGCGTTCGCGCCCCTGCTTGGCCGAACCGCCGGCGCTGTCGCCCTCGACGAGGAACAGTTCCGACAGGGCCGGGTCCTTTTCCTGGCAGTCCGCGAGCTTGCCGGGAAGCGAAGCCACGTCCATCGCGGTCTTGCGGCGCGTCAGTTCGCGTGCCTTCCGGGCCGCCTCCCGCGCAAGCGCCGCCTCGATGATCTTGCCGACGATCGCCCGCGCCTCGGCCGGATGCTCCTCGAACCATTCGCCCAGCTTTTCGTTCACCAGGCTTTCGACCGCGGGGCGGACTTCGGAGCTGACCAGCTTGTCCTTGGTCTGGCTGGAGAACTTGGGGTCCGGCACCTTAACCGAAAGCACACAGGTCAGCCCTTCGCGAGCGTCGTCGCCGGTAAAGTCGATCTTCTCGCGCTTGGCGATGCCGCTGTCCTGCGCGTATTTCGTGAGCGTCCGGGTCAGCGCGCCGCGAAAACCTGCCATATGCGTGCCGCCGTCGCGCTGGGGGATGTTGTTGGTGAACGGCAGCACGGTTTCGTGGTAGCTGTCGTTCCACCACATCGCGACCTCGACCCCGATGCCGCTGCGCTCTCCGGTCATGAAGATCGGCTCGGGCATGACGGCGGTCTTGTGCCGGTCGAGATACTTGACGAACTCTCTTACGCCGCCTTCGTAGCAAAGCTCGGTGCGCTGGAGTTCGGCCCCCCTGTTGTCCTCCAGGATAATCTTCACACCCGAGTTCAGGAAGGCCAGTTCCCGAAGCCGCGTTTCCAGCGTCTTGTAGGAATATTCGAGGTTGGAGAACGTCCCGTCCGGCCGGTTCGTCTTGGCCGAGGCGAGAAAGCGCACCTCGGTTCCCTTTTCGCCCGGCGCCGCGTCACCAACGACGCGCAGGGATTCCGCCGTCTCGCCATTCTCGAAGCGGGCGAAATGTTCCTTGCCGTTGCGCCAGACGCGAAGCTCCAGCCAGTCGGACAGCGCATTCACCACAGAAACGCCCACGCCATGCAGACCGCCCGAGACCTTGTAGCTGTTCTGGTCGAACTTCCCGCCGGCATGAAGCTGGGTCATGATCACCTCGGCCGCCGAGACGCCTTCCGTCGGGTGCAGGTCGGTCGGGATGCCGCGTCCGTTGTCGCGCACGGAAACGGAATTGTCGGCATGGATCCGCACACGCACGAAGTTCGCATGCCCCGCCAGCGCCTCGTCGATGCCGTTGTCGACGACCTCATACACCATGTGGTGCAGGCCCGAACCGTCGTCGGTATCGCCGATATACATGCCCGGCCGCTTGCGAACAGCCTCCAACCCCTTGAGAACCTTGATGGAATCGGCGCCGTATTCAGCCGTGTCTCGCGCGTCGTCGGTCATGCCCGCCCGTCCTGTGCATCCTGCGCATCTTATAGTGCCCGGGGTGGGCAATGTCACGCCACAGCCACAAGATTTTGCGTTACAGGAAGGCGATCACGATCCCGACGAGGACGAGGAGCGACCCCGCCCCCACATTGATCCACCAGAGCGCGCGCGGAGATTTCAGAAGCCGCCGCGCCTGCCCGACGGCGAAGGCGGTCACGAGGTTGCCCGTGAACGGGATGAGGGCGGACATGAACAGGATCACCGCGATGTCCCCGCCGGTGACACGCGACAGGTCGAAGAAGCCCGGAAGCACGCCCATGTAGAACAGCACGGCCTTGGGATTGCCGATAACCGCCGCGACGCCGGCGGAAAAGGCGGGCCAGAGGCCGGGTCGGGTCAGGCGCCCCTCCGCCACCAGGATCGACCGGCTGGCGGTGCGGATCAGCCCCACCCCCATCAGCAGGAAGATTGCCGCAGCGACCCAGTGCAGGATCTCCAGCAGGTTTTCGACCCGGCTCACGACCCAGGTCAGGCCGAAGATCGCGATCAGCGGCCAGATGATGTCACCGATGGTCACGCCCAGCGCCAGCGGCCAGGCCGACCGGAACCCGCCCGAAAGCGCCCGGGCCGTGAGGGCAACGAACACGGGCCCCGGCGTGATCCAGAGGATGACGAGAGCGCCCGCGTAGAACCAGAGCTCGGTGAGCGTGACCGTCATGAAAACCTGCGAAATCCGTCCGTGGCATGCGGCGCGACGCTTGCACGCCGGCGCGGAACATTCAACGGGATTTCAGGGGCTTTCCGAGGGGCGCAGCGGCAGCGTCAGGCTGCCGTCCTGCGCGAGCGGCCAGAACGGGTTCATGGCAAGTTCCCAGACGTGCCCATCGGGGTCGGCGTAGTAACCCGAATAGCCACCCCAGAAGACCTTTTCCGGCGCCTTCAGAGGGGTTGCCCCTGCCGCCAATGCCGCCGACCAGGCGACATCGACCTCTGCCTCGGTCGGAAAATTCTGCGCGAGCGCGATGGCCCCGGTGCCGAGAAGCGCAGCCGGTCGCCCCTGATCCTGAGCCAGGGCCGAACGACCGAACAGGGCCAAGACCGCCCCATGCATCTGGTAGAAGACGACCTCCTCATGCGCCTCTGCGGGTTGCCAGCCAAGCGCCTCGTAGAAGGCGCGCGAACGGGCGATGTCATCGACGCCAAGGGTAATCAGGGTGACGCGCTGGGGGGTCATGCGATGGTCCTTTCGACGGCGCGGGACTGGCCGTCAGTGTCGGCGACCTCGAAGACCTGCGCGCGGGCGCCCAGGCCTTCGAACAGGTCCGCCCCCGTCCCGGTCAAGAACGCCTGCGCGCCGAGTGCACAGATCTCGTCGTAAAGCAAGGCCCTGCGGCCCGCATCGAGATGTGCAGCCACTTCGTCCAGAAGCAGGATCGGAGGGGCGCCGTAATCCTCCGCCAGGGCACGGGCGTTGGCAAGCACGAGCGACAGCAACAGCGCCTTCTGTTCGCCCGTGGACGCCTGCGCTGCGGGTGTGCCCTTGGCCGCATAGATCGCGGCCAGATCGGTCCGGTGCGGCCCGGTCAGTGTTCGTCCGGCAGCAATGTCGCGTGACCGGCCCCGGGCCAGTGCCTCCGCAAGGGCGTCGGCGCCGTCGATGGCCTCCTCTCCCTCGGGCGCGACGATCGTCAGATCGGCCTTCGGAAACGCACCTTCCGTCCCCGTCTGGGCCGCTGTCACGCGATCCACGGCTGCGCGGCGGCTAGCCTGAATGGCCGCGCCCGCCCCCGCCATCTGCGCCTCGAGCGCGCCATACCAGCGCGGATCGCGCACGTCGTCCTTGAGCAGCCGGTTCCTTTCCCGCATGGCCTTCTCATAGGTCAGGACAGCCTCGGCGTGGCCGGGATCGAAGGACAAGGTCATCCGGTCCAGAAAGCGGCGCCGGCCCTCTGCACCTTCGATCCAGAGCCGGTCCATCGCCGGCACGAGCCAGAGCATGCGGACGATCCGACCGAGAACTGCCTGCGCGACCGGCTTGCCGTCGACGAGAACCGACCGGCTGCTGCCGGGTTCGGCAAAGGTCTCGATCTCGTGGACCTGACCGATGCAGTCCACCGAGGCGCGGATCTTCCAGCCTAGCGACTCGGGCCGCCTCGCAAGCTCCTCCGCGCCCGCCCGTCGCAGCCCGCGCCCGGGCGACAGAAGGGAAAGCGCCTCGAGGATATTGGTCTTGCCGGCCCCGTTCGGCCCGAAGATAGCGACCGGGCGGCCTTCGAAAGCCATTTCCGTCCGGCGGTGCGAACGGAAATGCGAGATCAGCAGGTTATCGACGGCAAGTCGCGGCACGTCTTGTGCCTTTCGATCGAGGCTCCGGCCGGGCAGCCAATCAGACGCGCATCGGCATCACGACATAGACCGCGGACATGTCGTTGCCTTCCCGCATCAGGGTCGGGTCGCCGGAGGAGTTGAAGAGGAACACCGCATTTTCCCGGTCGACCTGACTGGCGATCTCCAGCAGGTATTTCGCGTTGAACCCGATCTCCAGGCGATCGTCACCATAGGCGACCGCCAGTTCCTCTTCGGCCGCACCGGCATCGGGTGCGTTGACGGAAAGCACCAGGCGATCCTCGTCCAGTTGCAGCTTCACCGCGCGCGACCGTTCCGACGACACGGTGGCCACACGGTCGACGGCCTTGGCAAACTCGGCCGCGTCGACCTCAAGCCGGCGGGTGTTCGCGACGGGGATGACGCGCGTATAGTCCGGGAACGTCCCGTCGATCACCTTCGAGGTCAGCGTGATCGCCGGCGTGGCGAAACGCACCTTGGTTTCGGAGACCGAGACGGCGATGTTCGACTCGTCGTCGTCCAGAAGCTTGCGCAACTCGCCCACGGTCTTGCGCGGAATGATGACGCCCGGCATGCCCTGCGCCCCTTCGGGCAGGGGCGCGTCGATGCGCGCCAGACGGTGCCCGTCGGTCGCCACGCAGCGTAGCACCGGGCCGCCCTCGCCCGTGGCCACATGCATGTAGACGCCGTTCAGGTAGTACCGGGTTTCCTCGGTCGAGATGGCGAACTTCGACTTGTCGAACAGCCGCCGGAGAACCGGGGCGGGCGCCGAAAAGTTGGCGGTGTATTCCGACGATGCCATCACCGGAAAATCTTCCCTGGGCAACGTTGCGAGCGAGAATGTGGATCGCCCCGCCTCGACCGTCAGGCGGCCTGCGGCGGCGTCGGAGGTGATCTGCACCAGGGCGCCGTCGGGCAGCTTGCGCACGATTTCATGCAGCATGACCGCCGATACGGTCGTGGCACCCGCCCGTTCCACCTGCGCAGGCGCCCGGTCCACGACCTCGATGTCGAGGTCAGTGGCGCGGAAACTGACGGTGCTGCCTTCGGCCTCGATCAGCACGTTGGCGAGAATCGGGATCGTGTTCCGCCGCTCGACCACCGACTGGGCCTGCCCGACCGCCTTTAGAAGGGTCGCGCGTTCGATGCTGATCTTCATTTCCGTCCCCTGATTTGCCGGGAGGGCAGGATTAACAAATTTTTCCCAACGCTCAAGAAGTATCCCTCCTGCGCACCTGAGGCAGGCCCCGCCTGAACAAAGGCCAGGGCCGTGCGCGGCGGGTCAGGATTCCAGCAGCCGCCGCAGCAGGCTCAGATCCTCGGACAGCTGGCTGTCGCTTCCCTTCAACTCCTCGATCTTGCGGATGCCGTGCATGATCGTGGTGTGATCGCGCCCGCCGAAGCGGCGTCCGATCTCGGGCAGGGAGCGAGTGGTCATGTTCTTGGCAAGATACATCGCGATCTGGCGGGGCCTGGCGATGGTGCGCATCCGCTTGGGCCCGATCATGTCGGACAGCCGGATGTTGTAGTGTTCCGCGACCTTGCGCTGAATCTCCTCGATCGTGATCTTGCGCTCGGAGGCCCGCAGGATGTCCGCGAGGCAATCCTGCGCGAGGTCGAGCGTGATTTCCCGCCCGACCAGCGAGGCGAAGGCGAAAAGCCGTGTCAGCGCGCCTTCCAGCACGCGGACGTTGGTCGTGATCCGGTGAGCGAGGAACTCGAGGATGCCATCGGCCATTTCCAGGCCACCGTGACGGGCGCGGTAGGCTTCGGCCTTCTGCTGAAGGATGCCCAGCCGCAACTCGTAGTCGGTCGGATGCAGGTCGACCACCAGGCCGCATTGCAGGCGGCTCTTGATCCGCTCCTCCAGGTCCTTGATCTCGCCGGGCGCGCGGTCGGCGGAGATCACGATCTGCTTGTTCTGGTCTACCAGCGCGTTGAAGGTGTGGAAGAACTCCTCCTGCGTCGAGTCCTTTCCGGCGATGAACTGGACATCGTCGACCATCAGGACATCGACCGCGCGGAACATCTCCTTGAAGTCCATGATCTGCTTCTCGCGCAGCGCTTGGATGAAGCGGTACATGAACTGTTCGGCAGACAGATAGAGCACGCGCAGATCCGGGCGGCCCGTGCGAAGCTCATGTGCGATGGCGTGCATCAGGTGGGTCTTGCCCAAGCCGACCCCGCCATAAAGGAACAGCGGGTTGAAGGTGGTCGTCCCCCCTTCCGCGACCCGGCGGGCCGCAGCATGGGCAAGTTCGTTCGGCTTGCCGACGACGAAACTGTCAAAGGTGAAGCGGGGATCGAGCGGCGCGCCCGGCAGATCGGCCTCCTCGCCCGTGCGCGGGGGGGCAGACGGCAGGCGGTTTCGCGCCGGTGCCTCGGCAACCCTGGCGATCGGGACGGGACGCGGGCCGCTGACCAGGAATTCGACGCGATCCACTGTCTGCCCGGACTGCGCAAGATGGGCGCGGATGTGTTCGCCGAAGTGGCGCATCACCCAGTCGCGCATGAACTTGGTGGGGGCTTCGAACCGGGCGATGCCGCCGTCCAGGTCGATCAGGCGCAGCGGTTCGATCCAGGTGACGAAGTTGTTCTGGCCAACTGCCTTGATAAGCCCATCTCGCACTTGCCCCCAGGTATCGTTTGTCATTCTCGCCTTGCCCACAGGTTACAGCGCCCCTTTCACGGGTTTCGCTGTCTCTTATCGGCGCTTCAGCCGGCTTGGGCACCGCCCGGACCCCGCGCAGATACGGGGAACGCGGCGACGTGCCCTCAAGGGGCATCCGGTGGACATGACAACAGGCTTGGGCCGGAACGCTCCAGCCAATCAAACCCATCGGTACGAGACGCGGCAAGCAGCTGCCGACATCCGAAACGTGCACACCCGACACCATTCTTGCCGGCGTTTCTTCGCGCTTTCCGAATCAGGATCTCCGGAAAAGCGGATGGTGTGCGCCATGTCCCCCCAAGACGACGTGAATCGCCCCATGACGCTACCAAGTCGGGCGAAGCCGCCGCAACTGAACTTCTAGCTTGACTCACTCTTTGTCGCAGCGAATCCCGGAGGGAGTGCAAAGAAGGCACAGATGCAGTCCGGCGGTGCAAAATGCAAAAGGCGCGACCGGAGGGCGCGCCTTACGCAAGTGTCTGATATTGAAGCAGTTTACTGCGCGATCGACTTAACGCGGGCCGCCAGGCGCGACATCTTGCGCGCCACCGTGTTCTTGTGGAGAACCCCCTTGGTCACACCGCGCGCCAGTTCGGGCTGCGCTGCGCGAAGGGCGGTGGAGGCGACCTCCTGGTTGCCCGAAGCGATCGCTTCCTCGACCTTGCGAAGGAACGTGCGGATGCGCGAGCGGCGGGCCTTGTTGATATCCTTGCGACGCTCGGACTGGCGGGCGCGTTTCTTTGACTGGGGCGTGTTAGCCATTGAGTTTTCCCAACTTCCGGGTTTGTTTCGATACCTTCGCGCAACAAAGCCCGGTCGTCCCAGCGAACCGGATGATTCTAGCCTGAGCGGGCTCCACGCGCATGTAACGGCGCCGCTTAAGGCAAATCACGCGCAAAGGGAAGCCCAATCTTGCGCCGCCCGGCCCTCAAGGCCTCAACGGTCGCGGAACTGCGGCTCGCGCTTTTCCAGAAAGGCGCTCATGCCTTCCTTCTGGTCCTCGGTCGCGAACAGCGCATGGAACAGGCGACGCTCGAACAGGAGCCCTTCGCGCAACGTGGTCTCGTAACTGCGGTTGACCGCTTCCTTGACCGCCATGACGGAAAGGGCCGACTTCTCCGCGATCTTGCGCGCGGCGGCCATTGCCTCGGGCAAGAGCTTGGCCACGGGCACGACACGACTGACCAGGCCGGAACGTTCGGCCTCGGCCGCGTCCATGAAACGCCCGGTCAGGTTCATGTCCATCGCCTTGGCCTTGCCGACGAACCGGGTCAGCCGCTGGCTGCCACCGATGCCGGCCATTGTGCCAAGGTTGATCTCCGGCTGGCCGAACTTCGCCGTGTCCGACGCGATGATGAAATCGCACATCATGGCAAGCTCGCATCCCCCGCCCAGCGCGTAGCCCGATACCGCGGCGATGATCGGCTTGCGGCAGCGCAGGAACGCCTCGGTGCTCTGGGTGAACAGATCCTCGGTGAAGACGTCGACAAAGGACTTCTCCGCCATTTCCCGGATGTCGGCCCCGGCAGCGAAGGCCTTTTCCGATCCTGTAAGCACGATGCAGCGGACCTTGTCGTTGGCCTCCGCAGCGGCGACCGCCGCCGAAAGCTCCCGCAGCAGGCGCGAGTTCAGCGCGTTCAGCGCCTCGGGCCGGTTGAGCCGGATCAGGGCGACGTAGTCCTCAACCTCGACGATGAGCGTATCGTAGGCCATGGCAGTCCTCCCTGATCTTCCGGCGGACCCTATCAGCCGGGGCAGGGCAATCAAGTCATCTTTGGCAGCGCGGACAGTAGAAACTGGACCGCCCGGACTGGACGACGCGCGCCACGGTCCCGCCGCAGCCGGGCTTCAGGCAGGCTGCACCTTCGCGGTCGTAGACGCGGAATGCGTGCTGGAAGTAGCCAAGCTCCCCATCTGCCTGACGGTAATCGCGCAGCGACGATCCGCCCGCCTCGATCGCCTCGGCCAGAACGGCCCGGATCACCGGAACCAGGCTGCCCGCGCGCCGGGCAGACAGCCGCCCCGCCGCCCGCCGCGGATCGACGCCGGCACGGTGCAGAATCTCGCTGACATAGATGTTGCCAAGCCCGGCGACGAGCGTCTGGTCGAGCAGGGCAGCCTTGATCGGCGTCTTGCGACCGGCAAGCCGGCTGACCAGGTAATCCTCGCTGAACATGTTCCCCAACGGCTCCGGCCCGATGTCGCGAAGCAGCCGGTGCGCGTCTCCCGAAGCGGTGTCGAAAAGGTCCATTGCGCCGAAGCGCCGGGCGTCGTTGAACGTGACCCGCGCCCCGCCCTCCATGTCGAGCACGACATGATCGTGCTTCGCGGGGGCAGGATGGTGGTGGTAAAATGCTCCTTGCGCGACCCCAGAGACCAGCATGCGCCCCGACATGCCGAGATGGACGAGCAGCGTTTCGCCGGTCGAAAGATCGGCCAGGATGTATTTCGACCGGCGGCGCAGGCCCAGCACGCGCGCGCCGGTCAACCGCGCGGCCATCCTCTCAGGCAGGGGAAAGCGCAGGTCACGGCGGTTCACCTGCGCCTGCACGATCCCCTTCCCCTCCATCACCGGAAGCAGGCCGCGGCGCACGGTTTCAACCTCGGGTAGTTCAGGCATCGCGGGTCACCTTCTCCTTTTCGCTCCGTTGCGGCTTTGCGGTCCCCCGGACCGGCCTGCGCTCATCCCCCGGCAATGCGTCGCATGGCCCCGCCCGCCGCGATCGGTCAATTGTATCTGCCGCGCGCTCAACTATAACTGGCGCCAGCCAAAGGAAAGCAAGCGCCTTGACCCCTGCCGAAAAGCCGACCACCCATTTCGGGTTCCAGACCGTGGACGAAGACCAGAAGGCCGGGATGGTCCACGGCGTCTTCACCCGCGTGGCCAACCGATACGACATCATGAACGACCTGATGAGCGCGGGTGTCCACCGGCTCTGGAAGGACGCGATGATGGACTGGCTCGCACCGCGCTCCGGACAGGCGCTTCTTGACGTGGCGGGGGGGACCGGGGACATCGCCTTCCGGTTCCTCGCCCGGGCGCCGGGTGCCACCGCAACGGTTCTGGACATGACGGAATCGATGCTGGTCGAAGGGCAGAAGCGCGCCGAGGCCGAACGCCTGTCGGATCGCCTGACCTGGGTCGCGGGCGACGCGATGGCGCTGCCGTTTCCGCCGGCTAGCTTCGACGTCTACACCATCAGCTTCGGCATCCGGAACGTCACGCGCATCCCGGACGCGCTTTCCGAGGCTTACCGCGTTCTCAAACCCGGCGGACGGCTCATGGTGCTGGAGTTCAGCCAGCTGCCGAACCCGGCGATGCAATGGGCCTACGACAGGTATTCGTTCAACGTGATCCCGGTCATGGGCCAGATCGTGGCGGGCGACCGTGACAGCTATCAGTACCTCGTCGAATCGATCCGCCGCTTTCCGGATCAGGAGACGTTTGCCGGCATGATCCGCGCGGCCGGGTTCGATCAGGTCAGGTACCGCAACCTGACGATGGGTGTCGCTGCCCTTCATTCCGGCTGGAAGATCTGACGTGCGCGGACCCCACAATCTCTGGCGGCTGATCCGCACCGGCGCCACGTTTGAGCGCACGGGCGCGATGAAGGTGGCGCTCGAGGCGATGGAAGCGCCGCCGAGATTGCGCGCGCTGGCGCGCGTGCTTGGCTGGCCGTTCAAGTGGCTGGGCTATGCCGGCGATCCCGCGCTGCCCCCGATCACGCGCGCGATCACCGCGCTTGGCCCCGCCTACATAAAGTTCGGCCAGGTCCTGTCCACGCGTCCCGATGTGGTCGGGGTCGAGCTTTCGAACCAGTTGCGCGTGCTTCAGGACAAGCTGCCCCCCTTTCCGCGCGACGTGGCGATCCGGGTCGTGGAGGCGGAACTGGGCCGGCCCCTGTCGGATATCCTGAGCGAGTTTTCCGAACCCGTCGCCGCCGCCTCGATCGCCCAGGTGCACCGGGCGCGGACCGCCGCCACGGGCGAGGAGGTCGCGGTCAAGGTCCTGCGTCCGGGGATCGAGCGCGCTTTCCGCCGCGACATCGACGCGTTTCACTTTGCGGCCGGCCTGATCGAATTGATGTCGCCCGCATCGCGCCGTCTGCGCCCGTCCGACGTCATCTCTCATTTCGAGGGCGTCGTGATGGGCGAGCTTGACCTCCGGCTGGAGTGTTCCTCGGCCTCCGAATTCGCCGACAAGACCGCGAGGGACAGCGGATTCCAGGTACCCAAACCGCACTGGGCGCTGTCGTCGCGCCGCGTGATGACACTCGGCTGGGCCGAAGGCATTCCGCTGGGCGATGTCGAGGCCATCCGCGCCGCCGGTCACGACTGCACGGCACTTGCGGAGCGGGTGCTGCAACTTTTCCTCAGCCATGCCCTGCGCGACGGCTTCTTCCATGCCGACATGCACCAGGGAAATCTCAAGGTCGCGGCGAACGGTGACCTGATCGCCTATGACTTCGGCATCATGGGCCAGATCGACGAATATACCCGGCGCGTCTACGCGGAAATCCTGATCGGCTTCATCCGCAAGGATTACCGCCGCGTCGCCGAAGTGCATTTCGAGGCGGGGTATGTGCCCGCCGACCGCGACATTGACGAATTCGCCCGCGCGCTGCGCGCGGTGGGCGAGCCGATCTTCGGCATGGACGCCAGCCAGATCTCGATGGCGCGGCTCCTGTCCTACCTTTTCGAGGTGACCGAGCGGTTTGGGATGCAGACGCGCACGGAACTTATCCTGTTGCAGCGCACGATGGTGGTGGTCGAAGGCGTCGCCCGATCGCTCGACCCGCACATCAATATCTGGCAAGTGGCCCGGCCTGTGGTCGAAGCCTATATCCGGGAAAACGTGGGGCCGCAGGCTGTCGTCCGCGACATGCTGCGCACGGCGCGGGTGCTGGGGCGGTTCGGGCCCAGGCTTCCCGGTCTGGTGGAAAACCTTCTGAGCGAGCGGGCGAGGCCGCAGTCTCCGGGCGGGCCGTCGGCATTCGGGCAGATGACGGCGCCGTTCCTTGCGGGCATCGTCGTCGCACTTGCGGCCTTCGGCATCGCCAGCCTGTTCTGAGGTCAGCCCGGCACCCTCAGCGCGCTGACGGCCGACGGAGCGATCTCGATCCCTCCGGACAGGACGAGCAGGGGGCTTCCGTCCCTCGCCCTGACCTCGGTGACGGTCGCGTAGGAACCCGCCCCCGAGAAACCGATGGACGCGCCTTCAGCAAAGCCCTCGACCTTGAAGCTGTAGCGCCCGCTGGGCAATGTTGCGCCGCCGAAGCCTTCACCAGACCAGACGGCACGGGTCTGATCGGGCAGCAGCTCCAGCCGACCTGCCTCGCGCCCCTGGGCATCGTAGACGACGAGTTGCGCCGCCTCCGCGCCCGCCACCGGCTTCAGGTCAAGCTCGACCGGCGCGCCGGAAAAGGCCACGGGTGCCTCCGAAAGCGCCTCCCGCCCGATCCACGACGAATAGGCGGAAATCCCCGAAAGGCCAAGCTGATCGGCCAGGCCTTCGAGCAACTGGTTTGTCCTTACCTGCTGCTCGACACCCGAAAACGTCGCAAGCTGGGCGGCGTAATCGGAAGATTCGATCGGGTTGAGCGGATCCTGGTTCTGCAGCTGCGTCGTCAGCATCACGAGGAAAGTGTTGAAGTCGCTCTCGATCAGCGTGCCGCCGGTGCCGGAAGATGCCGTTACCCCCGACTGGGTTGACTGGGTGGCGGATGAAATGTCCATGACCTGTTCCTCACAATCTCAGATCGAGCCCGCCGCCCCTGACCGAAGGCGCGGGGCCGGATGACAGGGAAGGCGGTTCTGCCGGCCCGATGGCCTCACCGCCCTCCGCCTGGCCGAAGGATGCGGGCGGGCTGTGGGCGGCGGCGCCATGACCGTGACCGAACTGGAAATTGCAGTTGTGCACCCCCGCACCCCGAAGCTCCGACGCGAGGAGATCGACATGACGGCGCAGCAGATCGAGGGTTTCGGGCCGGTCTGCCATCAGGGTGACCGTGGTTTCGCCCGCAGACCGGTCGATGCTGATGCGAACGTGGCCAAGCTCGTCCGGGCGAAGGCTGACCTCTGCCCCGTCCGGTCGAAGCGCGACGGCTGCGGCGAGTTGCTCCGCAATATGCGGGGCCGTTGCGCGGTCGCGCAGCGCGGCCGATTTATCCGAAAACGCCGTATCTCTTGGCACGGTGGCGGTCTGAGGGAAGAGCGCCGGCTGGGTCGAAAGGGCATCCGTCGCAATCGCAGGGCGCAGCCCTGCTCCCGGGTCGCGGTGCGCGCGGTTGTCATCCCCACCCTGGCGAGCGGGAGCGGGACCGTCCCGGCCAACCGCGAAGCTGCCCGCATCACGCGCGCCCGTATCCACCGCCGCCGAATTCGGCTCGGCCGCGCCCCCCGGCGCTAGCGGTCCCACTTGCGTCGTGGCCGGGTGCGGCACCCGAGATTCATGCGCACCGGCCCTGACACCAGATCCGGAACTGACAGCCGGCGTCACCTCGCGTTCATGCGGCCCAGGCCCCGGCGCACCATGCACTCCGCTCGGTGGTGTCGGTTCGTCGTTGGAACGCGACACCGGGGGCGCGTCGGACGATGGGAGAGCGGGCGCAATGGCGGCGGAATGGATATCCTGCCCGTTCGCGTTGGAGGTTGCCAGTTGCCCCATGGGTTCCGCCTGCCGCGATTGGCCGGGCAGGGCCAGCACCGGAGGTGCCGTATCGTCCAACCGGGGATTGTCCCCACTGTGGGCGCTCACCCGCAGACCAAGGTCCTCCACCTGAGGCGCCAACCCCACGGCAACCGTCGCGCGAGATAGCATCAAAGGGCTGGCGACCGCGGTCGCCGCTGTCTGTACCGATGCGCCCGGAACCTCCGCGTCGGGGGGGTGGCTGGCGGAAGGCAATGACCCGGAGGCTGATGCGATTCCGGTCAGCGAAACCGACGGGGCGGCAGCACGCTCGGTTGTGGCCTGAAGTCCCCCGGCGCCCCTGCCTGGCTCGGCGGCAGGCGGTCGCGTTCGGGAGCCGGCAGGCAGGATCTGCGCCGCGTCCGCATCCTGCGCATCCGGTTCGGACATTCGCGCGATGCTGGCGGGGGGCTGGCGCGCGGCCAGCGGGGGGCTGGAAGCCGACACACCACCCGACGCAAGATCGGCGCCGGGAACCTGCGGAACCAGGCCCGCAGCAGTGGCACGGGCAGGCGGCGCTAGGACAGGCATCGTTGCCGCCATCCACCAGATCTCTCCTGGGCCTGCCGCGGTCCGATCTTCGGGCGATGCCTTCACCGGCTCCTGATCAGGCCCGCCCATTCCGCTTGACCGCCCCGCGAAAGTCTCCGCGAAGGCCTCCACGAAGCCTTCCGCCCCCGCGCCGGCAGCCTCGCCCTCCCCCTGAGGAGGCATTCCCGTCCGGGACCGGGGAATGATGGTCGGCTCGATGCGATTCTGTTCCATAGCCAGTCCACGTGTCACTGGCCGCAGTCTTGGCGCCGGAAGTTACGACATATTTACCGGCGTCCCGGAAATTGCGTCCAGTTGATCGGATCGGACGGCGCGATGAGCATCGAAGGACCAGCCGCCAGCGCGTTTGCGACCGAGGGGCCCGCAACGCGACGGGCAGGCGGACACACCGACTGCGCCGCCCTTCGCGCCGCAGCGCGCCAGCTTGAATCCGCGTTTCTTGAGGAAATGCTCAAGCAGGCGGGCCTTGGCGAAATGACGGGCGCCTTCTCGGGCGGGGTGGGAGAGGCTCAGTTCGCCTCGTTCCTGCGCCATGAGCAGGCCGATGCGATGACCGATGCGGGCGGCATCGGATTGGCGGAAAACATCTTTGGCCACCTCGCGGGAAGGACTGACTGTGACGGATGAAGGGGCACTGCTGCGACGGCTCGAGGAAGTCGTGGCACTTGAACGCGACGCGCTGCTGAGGGCCGATCACGCGGCGATCGGCGCGCTCGGGCCAAAACTGGAGATGCTTTCGCAGCAGATCCTGCCGTTGCTGTCGTCCTTGGATCGCCCGGTTCTGAACCGTCTATCAAGGTCCATGCGCGACCTGCGCAGGCTGTCTTTGGCGTCGCTCTCGGGGATCACGGCCGCGCGCTCGCGCCTGGATGCGCTGGCCGGCCGCGGCACGGAGCTGAGCACCTATGACGTGCGCGGGCGCCTGTCGAGCGTCAGCTTCGGCGCCAGTTCCGTCGAACGCCGCGGCTGAACGCAATTGACTAAAACTCAAGTCATTTCAACGACGTGATTAGCGATGTCTTAGAGGTTCGTCCGCAATGTGGGCCTGCATCCCAGAGGGGGTGGCGCGGCCTCGATCGGCCGCAGGGATCAGAACGCCACGATTGCCGCAGCGCGGCTCCATTCCGGCGCAAAGTGCCGTTTACGTAAAGGACTGAAAATGTCGAGCATTCTGACCAACACCAGTTCCATGGTCGCCCTTCAGACGCTGAAAGGCATCAACGCCAACCTTTCCAAGACCCAGGACGAGATTTCGACGGGCAAGTCGGTGGCCTCGGCCAAGGACAACGCCGCAGTCTTCGCGATCTCCAAGGTCATGGAGGCGGATGTGAAAGGCTTCAAGGGCATCTCCGACAGCCTTTCGCTGGGCGAATCGACCGTCGCCGTCGCCCGGCAGGCCTCCGAGACGATCACCGACCTCCTGACCGAGGTGAAGGGCAAGATCGTCGCCGCGCAGGAAGACAACGTCGACCGCGCCAAGATCCAGACAGACATCGACGCGCTTGTCGACCAGATCAATACGGTGGTCGGCGCCGCGCAGTTCAACGGGCTGAACCTCGTCGACGGATCGCATGCGACCGTCGATGTCCTCGCCTCGCTCGACCGCCAGTCGAACGGCACGGTGAACACCTCCTCGATCACCGTTACGGCACAGAACCTGGCGACCGGCGGCTATACGGCCAAGGCCGCGTTCACCGGCACGACCGGCGCCTCGACCGATGCCGACAGCGCGGTGACGACGCTGGCCAAGGCCGATACCACGGGTGTCGCGCTCGTCCTCGACGATGCGGTGACCTATGCGGCGGGCGATCGTATCTCGGTCACGCTCGGCGAGAAGGAGATCAGCTATACCGTCACCGCGGAAGATGCGGCGCAATCGGCCGCGGGGGTGACCAACATCATCGGCGCCGGCCTGAAATCCGCCGCCGATTCGCTCGGCATCACCGACTTGCGGGTCGATTTCGCCGCGAACGATGGCACCAACGACGCTTCGCTGACCTTCAAGGTGGCCGATACCGACGGCGACACGAACTCCGCACTCGCCCAGGACATGACGATCACGGCGCAGTTCAAGAACGCAGGTTCCGGCGGGCTCGGGCTTCTGTCGACAATCGATGTCTCGACCTCGAACGGCGCGGCTTCGGCGCTTGGCAACATCGAGGGGCTGATCCAGACCGCGATCGACGCCTCGGCCGAATTCGGTTCGGTCGAAAAGCGGATCGAGATCCAGAACACCTTCGTGGGCAAGCTTTCGGACGCGCTGAAGGCGGGTATCGGCTCGATGGTCGATGCCGACATGGAGGAGGCGTCCGCCCGGCTGCAGGCGCTGCAGGTCCAGCAGCAGCTTGGCATCCAGTCGCTGTCCATCGCGAACCAGGCGCCGCAGAACATCCTCGCGCTCTTCCGCTGATCCTTGCGCCCGGCGGGCATCGACCCGCCGGGCCGCCCGGATGAACCGCAGCCCTCAACATCCCCGGTGGCGACGTGAACGCACATATCCCTGCCCATGCTTCCTACACGGCTTTCGCCGCACCCGTTCGCACGCCGCGCGCGACGGAATATGATCTCCTGGCGCGAACGACCGGCGCACTTCTGCGCGCCAGGGGTTTCGCCGCGCTGGCCAAGGCGCTGCACGACAACCGCCGCTTGTGGACCGCCCTGTCCGCCGACGTGGTAGAGCCTACCAACGGCTTGCCGGCGGAGTTGCGGGCGCGTCTCTTCTATCTCGCCGAATTTACCGCGCACCACTCCCGCCGCGTCCTGGCGGGGGAGGGTGACGTTGCCGTTCTGATTGACATCAACACAGCGGTGATGCGCGGGTTGGCCGCCGGCGGGAGCGACACATGAGCGGCCTTGTCCTGAAGCTTGCCCCCCAGGAACGGCTGCTGATCAACGGCGCCGTCATCGAGAATGGTGACCGGCGTTCGCGGCTGACCATCCTGTCGCCCAATGCCCATATCCTGAGGCTGCGCGATGCGATCCATCCTGACGCGGCCAACACCCCGGTCCGCAGGATCTGCTATATCACCCAGCTGGTGCTGTCGGGGGATGCGGACCCGGTCGAAGGCAGCAAGCAGATCCTCAGGGGCATCGAGCAACTGAGCCAGGTTTTGCGCGACGACGACAGCCGCACCCAGCTCGCAGCCGCGACCGACGCGACGATCTCGGGGCAGTTCTATCCGGCGCTGAAGGCCCTTCGCGCCCTGCTTTCACGCGAATCGCGGCTGCTCTCGGCAAGCCTGACATGACCTTCAACCCGGTGATCCCGCTGGGCGGGCTGCAGGGATGGCGTTTCCTCGACCGCACGCTGGAAACACAGAAAACCGCCTTTGCCCGAAGCACGAGCCTGGCGCGGGAAGAGGCATATTTCCGCGAGAACATCGGCAAGGCCCGAACGGCCGAGGCTCTGGTCGCCGATCGAAGGCTGCTGTCCTTCGCGCTGGATGCCTTCGGCCTCGGCGCCGACGTCAACAGCCGCGCCTTCGTGCGCAAGGTGCTGGAAAGCGCCACGGGCGACGGCTCGGCGCTGGCCAACCGGCTGGCGGATCAACGCTACCGCGACTTTGCCCGCACCTTCGGGTTCGCGGACCCCGGCGGGCCGCGCACCACGGTCGGGGCGACGGTGGACCGCATCGTGTCCTTCTGGCGGGAGGAGCGGTTCGAAACCGCCGTGGGCGACGTGGATCCGGGCATGCGCATCGCGCTGAACGCGCGGCAGGAAATCGCGCGGATCGCGGCAGCACCCAACACCGACGACGGGCGCTGGCTTGCGGTCCTGGGCTCGGCGCCGCTGCGGGAGTTCATGCAGACCGCTCTCGGCCTTCCGCGCGCCTTCGGGTCGATCGATCTTGACCAGCAGCTGGTCACGCTGCGCCGCCGGGCCGGCTCACTTCTGGGTCAGGAGGAGATTTCGGGATTTGCCGCAGCGGGCGCGATGGACAAGCTGCTGCGCAACTACTTCGTGCGGAGCGAGGCGCCCGCGGCGGCAAGCCGGTCGCAGGGGGCGGCGCTGACGCTTCTTAGCCAGGCGGCATCGCGCGGCAGCCTTTCACGGCTGATCTGAAGCGGCACCGGCGGGCCCGACCCCTATCGCCGGGCGGCAGCCGCACCGGTCCGGACTAAGCTTCACCCACCTGCGCCGATCATCCCTGAGGCCGAACGAGGCCGATCGCGCCCAGTATCTCCCTTGAGGAAAGGATCGCCGAAAGCCGCGCAAAACTCTCCCTCGCTCCGCCCCGCGCCTCTTCGGCCAGAAAGGCGTCAAGTGCCGGCCAGAGCCTGATCGCCTCGTCCACTTCGGCGTCGGTCCCCGCGACATAAAGGCCCGACTGGATCATCAACTCGGTCCGGGCATAGGCGCCCAGCAGCCGCCGGACCTTCCCGATCAGGGCATTCTCCTCGGCAGATGCAGCCGCGGGCAGGGAGCGTGACACCGATCGCAACAGGTCGATGGCCGGGAACCTGCCCCGCTCCGCGATGGCGCGGTCGAGAACGACGTGGCCGTCGAGCACCCCACGCAGGACATCGGCCACGGGTTCGTTCATGTCCGACCCTGCGACCAGGACGGTGAACACCGCCGTGATGTCTCCCATCCCCTCCGCCTCCGCCCCCGGGCCTGCGCGCTCCGCAAGGGACATCACGGACTGGGCAAGCGAGGGGGGGTGCCCTCGAAAGCTCGGCGATTCGCCGGCTGCAAGGGCAATCTCCCGGTGGGCTTCGGCGAAGCGGGTCACGGAATCGGCCATCAGCAGGACATGCCTTCCCCGGTCCCGGAAATGCTCGGCCACGGCCATTGCGGACCAGGCGCAGCGGCGCCGGACCAGTGGCGACTGGTCGGATGTCGCCGCCACGATGACCGTGCGCGACATCGCCGGGCCGATGACCTCCTCCGCAAACTCGCGCAGTTCGCGACCGCGCTCGCCGATCAGGGCAAGCACGACGACATCGGCCCGAACGCCGCGCGCCAGCGTGCCGAGAAGCGTCGACTTGCCGACGCCCGACCCGGCGAACAGCCCCACACGCTGGCCCCGGACGATGGGCAGAACCGTATCGAAGGCGGCCGAACCGGTGTCAATGCGCTGGCCAAGGCGGCGCCGGCGCGCGGGGTCGGGCGGCTGTGCGCGAAGATCCCGCGCGCGGTCGCCGGGAAACAGGGCGCGCCCGTCCATCGGCCGGCCGAGCGGGTCGATGATCCGCCCCAGCCAATCATCCGCAGGCGACAGCCGCACCGGACCACTGCATTCGACCGGATCATCGATGCGGACGCCTTCGATCGCCCCTTCGGCAAGGATCGCCGCACCAGATCCGTTCAGGGCGACAACCTCGCCCGAAGAACGGCTACCCCCCAGCAGGCGCACTCGGTCGCCGATGGCAAGACGCCCCTGGCCCGCCGTCACCCTGATCACCCCGCGTTCGATCGCCGCAACGCGGCCGATGACATGCGTCGGAGTGCAATCCGCGATCCCGGCGCACAGCCCGTCAAGCCCGGCAAGAGACATTCTGTTCTCCGTTGGTTCCCTCTTACCGTTTCTAAAGGAATCGCAGTTAAGGCTTGATTGAAAGCTCGGAGGAGAAGCCCCGATGTTCCAGCAGACCGAGATCCTCGGCATCGCGTCGGCCCTTGCCCGCCACGCCACGCAGCGACAGTCGCTGATCGCGGAGAACGTGGCGAATGCCGACACGCCCGGCTATCGCCGGCGCGACCTGGAGAGTTTCGCCGAGACCTATGACAGGGGCGCGCAGGCGCGGATGCACGCCACGCGTCACGGGCACTTCCAGACGTTTGCGGCCGAGGCGGGCGGTTTCCGGGTGGCCCGGACGGGCGGCGGCATGTCCCCGAACGGCAATGATGTCTCGCTCGAGGACGAGATGGTGCGGGCAGCGTCAATCCGGCAGGACCACGACATGGCGCTGTCGGTCTACCGGGCCTCGCTGGGCGTCCTGCGCGCCAGCCTGGGCCGCGGCTGAGGGGGGGGCTTGCGATGTCCGACCTTCTGCGGGGTTTCGAGATTTCGGCCAGCGGGCTGAAGGCGCAGGCACTGCGCCTGCGGCATGTGTCCGAGAACATCGCCAATGTGGACACGCCGGGTTTCCGGCGGAAGCTGACGACCTTCGAGGGCGCGCGCGACGGCAGCGGCGTGGTTTCGACCGGCCCCGAGCGCCTCGATCAGACCGCTCTGCCGCGGGTCTTTGAGCCCGGTCATCCGCTGGCGGACGAAAACGGCTACTACGACGGGTCCAACGTCAACATCATCGTCGAGATGGCCGACGCGCGCGAGGCGCAGCGCAGCTACGAGGCGAATCTGCGCATGTTCGACCAGTCGCGCCACATGGCGCGGGACCTGCTCGACCTTCTGAAACGCTAGGTGACGCATGATCAACGATTCCCTGTCGGCCCTGCGCGGTTATTCCCAGTCCCGCCCGCTCACCGAACCGCAGGCGGGCGGGGCCGCGCAGCCACGATCGGCCGCGGCGCAAGCGGTGGGCGAATTTGCCCAACTGCTGTCGAGAAACGAGGAAACCGCGATTCAGGCGCTGACGGGCGGGGCCGATCCGCATGCCCTTGTCGAGGCCCTGGCGCAGACCGAGCTTGCCGTGGAGGCCGCCGTGACACTGCGCAACAGGGTGGTCGAAGCCTACCAGGAAATCCTCCGGATGCCGGTGTGACATGACCGAGCAGCAATTCTTCGATATTCTGCGCCAGGGTCTCTGGGTCGCCACGGCAACGGCGGCGCCACTTCTGTCCGTCGCGCTGGTCGTCGGCATCGTCATCGGGCTTTTGCAGGCGCTGACCGCCGTGCAGGAGGCAACACTGACCTTCGTGCCAAAGCTTGCGGCGATGCTGGCGGCGCTCTGGGTCGCCATGACCTACATGTCGCACAGCCTCGTCGAGTTCTTCGTGGCGGGCATCCTGCCCCTGATCGAAAGAACCTGACATGGACAACACCCTCTACACGACACTGAACCGCCAGGCCGGGCTCCTGCAGGAAATGCGCGCGATCGCCAACAACATCGCGAACTCCGACACGGCCGGCTTCCGTAGGGAGGGTGTCGTCTTTGCCGAACATGTCGTCCGCCTCGGCAAGGACGAGCCGAGCCTTGCCATGGCCGATGGCGTGGCGCGGATGATGGACCTCCGGAACGGCGCCTTGCAGCCGACGGGTGGCGCCTTGGACATCGCGCTGGAGGGCGAAGGGTTCCTCCTCCTCTCCACCACGGACGGTGACCGGCTGACGCGCGCGGGCAGTTTCACCCTGTCGCCCGAGGGCGAGATCGTTGCGGCGGACGGCGCACGTCTTCTCGATGCCGGCGGTGCCGTGATCGCGGTGCCTCCGGGTTCGGGCAAACCCGTGATCGCCCGCGACGGGACCGTCTCCGTCGGCGGTACGCCGTTTGCCCAGATCGGCGTCTATCTTCCGGCAGACCCGGCCTCGCTCCGCCACGAAGGCGGAACCCGCTTTGCCTTCGACGGGCAAGCCGAACCCGCCGAGGGGGCACAGGTGTTCCAGGGCTTTGTCGAGGCATCGAACGTCGAACCGGTGCGCGAGATCACCCGAATGATCGAGGTGCAGCGCGCCTACGAGGCAGGACAGGGGTTTCTCGATCGTGAGGACAGCCGGATCCGCGCCGTAATCGAAACCCTTGGAAGGTAGGAGCAACCGCATGCGCGCCCTTGATATCGCCGCAACCGGGATGAGTGCCCAGCAACTTCGGGTCGAGGTGATCTCCAACAACCTCGCGAACATGTCGACGACGGCCTTCAACGCCCGCCGCGCCGAATTCGCGGACCTGCACTATCAGCAGATAGTCCGGCCCGGGACGATCAACGCAAGCGACGGGACTCTGGTCCCGACCGGCGTCCAGGTCGGCCTCGGCGTCCGACCCGCCGCTATATCGGTCGACGTTTCGCAAGGCTCCCTCTCCAACACCGGCGGCGACCTCGACATCGCCATCGACGGACTGGGTTATTTCGAGGTCACGCTCCCCTCCGGGCTTTCCGCCTACACGCGGGACGGGTCGTTGAAGCTGTCGGCCGATGGCCTGGTCGTGACCTCGGATGGCTACCCGGTCGTGCCCGACATCACCGTTCCCGCCGACGCCCGCGACATTTCCATCAGCCCCGCGGGGGAGGTCTACGCCTTCTTCAACGACCGGGTCGAGCCGGAGCTTCTGGGGCAGATCACCCTGGCCGGTTTCAGCAATGAAAAGGGGCTGGAGGCGGCGGGGTCCAACCTGTTTCTGGAAACCTCAGCGTCAGGCCCTGCCTTGATCGCAGTGCCCGGCGAAAGTGGCCTGGGAAGCCTGCGTCAACATTACCTGGAAGACAGTTCGGTCGACCCGGTCCGCGAGATCACCGAACTGATCAAGGCCCAGCGCGGGTACGAGCTGAATGCCAAGGTCATTTCTGCGGCCGACCAGATGCTCGGCGCCACCACCCAGGTGCGATGATGCGCGCCCCTGCTGCCCTTGCCGCCCTCATCCTCGCCGCCGCCGGCGCGCCCGTCAGCGCGGAAACCGCGGTTGCCGCGCGCGCGATACCGGCACGTCAGGTCATCTCGGTCGACGACATAGCAGAGGGTACCGCCACCGTCCCCGGCGCCGCCACGCTTGAGGCGGCCCTCGGCATGGAGGCGCGGGTGACGATCTTCAAGGGCCAGCCGGTGCTGCTCGCCAGCCTGGCCGAACCCGCGTCCATCGAACGAAACCAGCTTGTCAGGCTGGTCTTTTCGGCACGAGGCATCACCATCGAGACGGAGGGGCGCGCGCTCGACCGTGCCGCTTCCGGCGCGCGGGTCCGTGTGCTCAACACCGGCTCGCGATCGGTCGTCGTCGGGCTTGTCCGGCCAGATGGCGCCGTCGAGATTTCCAACCCGAATTGAGGAGCGCAGGATGCGCGGCAAGGCCCTTATACCGATACTGCTTGCAACAATGGCGTGCACGAGGCTTGAAAACGTGGGCCGGGCCCCGGCCTTCAATCCCGCCGAAACCGGCGAGGAGTTTCGCGCCATGGCCGGGGCGGCGCTGCCCATGGGCGAGAGCGCGGAAGGCTCGCTCTGGTCGCGCGACCGCGGATCGCTGCTTGGGGACCGCCGGGCCATGCAGCGCGGCGACATCCTGACCGTCGTGATCGAGATCGACGACAAGGCCGAGATCAGCAACAGCACCGCCCGTTCCCGGACCGGCTCGGATTCGATGGGGATTCCGTCGCTGTTCGGCCTGCCGGAAGCGGTCGACAAGGCCCTGCCCGAAGGGGCAAGCCTTGCCAGCGCAGTGGCGACGAATTCGCAATCCAACTACCAGGGCGACGGTTCTGTGGCTCGCAAGGAAAAGCTGACCCTGCGCATCGCCGCGACGGTGGTCGAGACGATGCCGAACGGTGTCCTGCGCATCCAGGGCTCGCAGGAGGTGCGGGTGAACTTCGAACTGCGCGATCTTGTGGTCAGCGGCTTCGTCCGGCCCGAAGACATCTCGCGCCAGAACTCCATCACCTACGACAAGATCGCGGGCGCGCGCATCTCCTACGGCGGCCGTGGACAGATTACCGACGTCCAGCAGCCTCGCATCGGCCAGCAGATCGCCGACATCGTCCTGCCGTTCTGAGGGGTGCCGTGAAAAAACTTCTGCCCATCCTACTGGTGCTGATCGGCCTGGGTGGCGGCGCGGCCGGAGGATACCTCCTCCGACCCGAGCCCGAGCCTGCGCCAGAGGCGACGGAGGGGGCAGCGGCGGAGACTTGCGCCCCCGCCACAGGCGAGCAGGCCAGGATCGCCGAAACCCCGGAAGCCGCGGCGCAGGTGGAGTACGTCAAGCTCAACAACCAGTTCGTCGTGCCGGTCATGAACGGGGGCGACATCCGGTCGCTGGTGATCCTGTCGCTGAGCGTAGAGGTCGAGGCAGGCCAGGCCGAGGTTGTCTATACCCGCGAACCGAAGTTGCGCGACGCCTTCCTGCGGGTGCTGTTCGACCATGCCAACACCGGCGGCTTCGACGGCTCCTTCACCGAGAGCGGCACGATCGAGAGCCTGCGGCGCGGTCTCAGGGCTGCGGCGCAGGACATCATCGGGTCGACGTCGCGGGATGTCCTGATCCTCGACATCATACGCCAGGCGGCATGAACTCACCCGGATCGTCGGCGCGCCGGGTTTTCGACCGCGCCCGTTCCAGCAACTGCCTCAGGGCCTCGACGCGCGCCAGGGCGCGTGTCGCCTCGGCGCGGTGCGCCTCGATCCGGGGCGCAATCTCCCGCAGCCGCGCGTCCAGTCCCGCGATCGCACGGCGTACGCCGTCCTCCGAAGCGATCACTTCGGCCACCGATCCCGCGCCCGAGGCAAGGGACGCGGTGGCCAGCGCATGATAACCCGAAAGCCGGTCGCGCCGGTCCGCCAGGCGTCTGCGTTCCTCCTCGCATCGGGCGAGCGCATCGAAGGCCCGCAGGCGCAGGGCCTCGGCGACCTCGATCAGGTTCTCGCAGGCGCGCGGGTCGGTCATCGGCCCGCCCTCGCCCGCCGGCGCATCGTATCGGCAAAGCGGATCGCCGCCGCGACAGCCGCATAGTGTTCGCGGGAAACTTCCTCTCCGATCCGGACCTGCGCGTAAAGCGCCCGTGCCGTCGGCGGATCGGACCGCACCGGCACCCCCGCAAGTACCGCCGCCTCGCGGATGCGGGCGGCGACGTGATCCACCCCCTTGGCCACGCAGACCGGCGCGCGTCGGCTGTTTCGCTGCCAGCGCAGCGCCACGGCATAGTGCGTCGGGTTCACGATCACGACGTCGGCTTTCGGCACGTCCGCCATCATCCGGTTGCTGGCAATCTCTTGCGCCATCGAACGTCGCGCCTGCTTGAGGTGCGGGTCGCCCTCCGACTGCCGGAGTTCGTCGGTCAGTTCCTGGCGCGTCATCCGGTTCCGACGGATATGCTCGTGACGGCGCCAGAAGAGTTCGAGGGTTCCGGTGATGAGAAGTATGGCCATGCTGAGAAGCAGGAAGTCCCGGATCTGACGAAACAGGGCCGCCCCGGCCACCCCGGGGGCCGTTCCGGCCAACCCCAGGATCTCCGGCAGGCGCCGCCAGAGGAGAAAGCCGAGCGCCGCCGAAAACAGCAGCATCTTGGTCGCGGCCTTGGCGAAGTCGACCAAGCCCGAGATGCCGAAGCGCTGCCTCGCATTGGCGAGAGGGTCCAGGCGCGACCACTTCGGCGTGATGCGGTCGGGGGCAAGGGTGAGTGCATTCTGGATGACATAAGCACCGAGTGCCGCGGCTGATCCGAGGGCGAATGCCGGAACGAACGCAGCAGCGGCGGAGGATGCGGCGCCTGCGGGCTGGATCGGTCTCAGCGCGAGGATCGCCGCGGCCCGGCTGCCGAAATGCTCCATCACGGCCGGGCCAAAGATCGCGCCGGACAACAGGAAACCTCCCAGCGCCGCGGCGCTGACCAGATCGGCAGAGCTTGGGACATCGCCGTGTTCGCGCGCCTCGCGCAGGCGCTGCGGGGTCGGATCATGCTGCTTGTCGTCCTCGTCCTGGTCGTTCATCGCCCCACCACGAACGGGTCCGAAAGGACAGCGGCGAACTCCCTGTGCCAGACCACCAGCAACACGGGCGTGCCGACGGCGAGCAGCACAAACACCCCGATCGCCAGCGCGGGCGTGCCGACCATCATTACCATCAGTTGCGGCATCGCCCGGTTAATCACCCCGAGGGCAAAGTTGTAGAGCGTCGCCAGAACAAGAACCGGCGCCGCGAGTCCAAAGGCCAGCGTGAAGGCCCTGATAACGCCCCAAAGGCCCCAGTCCGTCAACGCGGCAGAGCCGGGCAACTCTCCGGCGGGAAAGGCGGAGTAGGACAGGATCAGCGCTTCGGCCACGCGCAAGTGCAGCCCCGAGAAGGCGGCCAGCGCGAGGCCCGCCATAAGCAGCAGTTGCGAGATCGCGGGCATCGGCTCTGTCTCCATGCCGCCGAACATCTGCGCCAGCGACGTGGCCTGGGCGATCATCATTCCGGCGATTTCGAGAGCCATGGCCATCAGGCGCAGAAACAGGCCGAGGGCCGCGCCGCAAGCGATTTCAATGACGACAAGAACCCCCGCCGCCCCGACGCCATCCGCCTTCGGCAGGTCCGGTGCAATCGCCGGCAGCACGACCAGGGTGAAGGCGACAGACGCTGCAAGGCGCACCCGCATAGGCACAAAACCCTGCCCGAACCCCGGCATGACGATCATCGCCGAACTCACGCGGATCAGGACAAGAAGACCAGCAAAGACTCCGAACCCGGCCAGCCGCTCGGCTTCTGTCAGAAAAGGGGTCATGCCGGCACCACGCCAACGATCGCCGGGCGCACTTCGCTGCCGATCTCCTCGTAGGACAGGACCGGCGTCGCCAGCCCCTTGGCGGCCAGGATCGTGCGCAGGAACCTGCGCCGACGCCCGGTTGTCACCAGGGCGGGGAAAACCCCGGTCTCGGACGCGCGCGACAGCGTATCCGCGACATTGCCGGCGAGGCGCGCGAACATGTCCGGCGGAAGGGCAACATCGGCCGGCCCGGTCGCCTCACCGATCTCGTGCGCGGCGAAGTTGCGCTCCCAGTCCGGAGACAGCTGGATCAGGGGCGCGGTGCCATCCGGACGACGCAACTCGGCGACGAGTTGAAAGCCGAGCCTGCGGCGGACATACTCGCAAACCGCTTCAGGGCTCCCCGATCCCCGCGCCTCTGCGATCGCCTCGAGGATCATCGGAAGGTTCCGGATCGAGACACGCTCCTCCAGCAGCAGGCGCAATACCGCAAGCAGAAGGTCGATCGGCAC
Source organism: Albidovulum sediminis (assembly GCF_025380365.1). Lineage (GTDB taxonomy): Bacteria > Pseudomonadota > Alphaproteobacteria > Rhodobacterales > Rhodobacteraceae > Albidovulum > Albidovulum sediminis. The sequence continues at coordinate 15,626 of NZ_JAOCQF010000006.1, read as the reverse complement.
CCGATCGGGGATCAGCTCCTCAAGCAGACGACGGTTCGCCTCGGCGCGCTGCGGACTCGACAGCCGCACCGTCTCGTCCAGAAGGCGCCGGAGCGTCTTCAGCGTCAGGATGCGTGCAAAGTTGCGCTTGACCACTTCCAACAGATGGGTGGCCAGGACCTCGGTCGGACCCACGATGGTCAGACCGGCAAGTGCTGCCTCCTCCCGTCGATCCGGCGAGATCCAGCGGGCAGGCGCGCCATAGACCGGCTCCCGGACATCCACGCCATCGGGGGCCTGCTGGCCACCATCGCCGGTCAGGGCCAGAACCTTCATTGGAAAGAGTCGGTCCTGCGCGACTTCGACTCCCTGAATGCGTATGCGATAGCCGCCAGATGGCAGTGTCGGATCGTCCGTCAGGCGAATCTCGGGCAGGATCAGCCCGAAGCCGCGCACGATGTGATTTCGCATGTTGCCGATGCGCGCCTCCAGCCCGGTCGCGGGCTCCAGCACCATGCCGACGACATCGGGGGCGAACTCGATATGTATCTCGTCCACATCCAGCATGTCGCCCAGAGCCCGGGAGGGTTGGTCTGGCTTGGCATCGGGCAGTTGCGCCGCATCTCGGGCCTCTCGCCGGGCCGCAGCGCCCCGGAGGGCGTAGGCCGAAAAGCCAAGGACGACGGCGCCGGCGAGAAAGGGAACGAACGGCAGGCCAGGCACGAGGGCGAAGAGCGCCATCAGGCCTGCCACGGTCGCGATCGCTGCCGGGTGCTTGCTCATCTGGTCCAGAAGCGCCCGGTCCGCAGCCCCCTCCGACCCGCCGCGCGCCAGAAGCAACGCGGCGGCGATCGAGATGATGACCGCCGGTATCTGGCTGACAAGCCCATCTCCGACGGTAAGGATGGCATAGGTTTCAAGCGCCTGGGAGACGGGCATGCCGTGAAACCCGATGCCGATCGCCATGCCGATGACCAGATTGAGCAGCGTGATCAGCAGGCCGGCAACGGCATCCCCCTTGACGAACTTGGAGGCCCCGTCCAGCGACCCGAAGAAGGTCGTCTCCGCCTGTTCCCGCTTGCGCCGCTGCCGTGCCTCGTCGTGGGTGATGGCGCCCGCGTTCATGTCGGCGTCGATGGCCATCTGCTTTCCGGGCATGCCATCCAAGGCAAAGCGGGCACCCACCTCGGCCATGCGCCCGGCGCCCTTCGTGATGACGATGAAGTTCACGATCATAAGGACGCCGAAGACAACCAGGCCGATGAGCACCGAACCCGACATCACGAACATGGCAAAGCCCTCGATCACCTCCCCCGCCGCGGCGGTCCCGGTATGCCCCTGGCCGATGATGAGTTTCGTGGACGACACGTTGAGCGCGAGGCGCAACATGAGCGAGCCGAGCAGCACCATGGGAAACGAGGAGAAGTCGAGCGGCGTCTGGATAAAGAGCGTGACCGTGAAGATGAGGATGGCAAGCGCGAACGAGGTTGCCAGCCCCACATCCACAACCCAGGACGGCACCGGCAGGATCATCATGACCACGACGGCCATGAACGCCGCCGCGAGCAGGACGGTATTGCGCGCGCTCCGGTCCAGGAATGGCCGCGTCATCAGTACACGGCCCCGGATTGCGCCAGGAAGAGCGGCATTGCTTCCCCGGCCCCGTCGAGGGGGACAAGGGACCCGCGCCCGCGCGACTGGCCGGCGAGGAGGAGCGGAAAGCGATTGAGCGATGCCGGATCGCCCGCGATGCCTTCACCGCCACCTTCGCCCGGATCGCTCCAGGGGGCTGCGGGCCCGCCGGCGGCGGGAAGGGAATCGTGGATGCGCACGAAGCGTTCGGCGTAGCGCGCCGACCGGTCGGGCGTGCGCGAGTGATAGGCACCCGCCGCGGCAGGCCAGGATCCCGTTTCGGCATAAAGCGACTTGAGGAACTCGGCGGCGTAGCGCGCGTTCTTCTCGGGGTCGAACATGTCCTCCACCGATGCGAAGGCCTTCCCGTGCCAGAGGTGGTTGATCTGGAAGCATCCGATGTCGAAGCTTCGCGCCCCGCGGGCACGGCTGTCCTCGACATAGGTGCGCGCCTCCTGCTCGGTCTCGAACCAGCGGCCGGCGCCTTCCATGTTCACCGTCCACGGCCAGGGCACGAGAACGCCGCCTTTGCCCCGGCCGGTCTCGGCCCGCGTGATCGCCATCAGGACCGCGAGCGGGACGCCGGTCTGACGCGCCGCCAGTTCGGCCGCGCGATCACACTGCGATCCGGGATCGGCGGCAGAGTGGGCAACCGTTGCCCAGAACAGAACCCCCAGGACCACAAGCAATCCCCGGGCGTCCGGAATGATTCGATCATGCCCTGAACTGCCTTTCGCTTTCCGCATCGCAACGCACCGCATTTCTTGCCGCCGTCTTGAAGGCTAGGGCTCTATGCTTGAGAATTGGTAACCGGCATCAACTGCCCTGCTTCGCCAGAACCTCTTCGAAGACGCCGCGCAGGTCGCGCGAGCGTTCGATCAGGGCCTGCGCCGCCGCCAGTGGCGTCGCCTCGTCAGCCCGGGTTTCCGGCGGCCTCGCGAGTTCGAGCGCCCGCCGCCTGACACCGGAACCAAGGGCCTCTGCCCGGGTCCACATCCCCGCCCGCCAGGCTGTCATTGAGGCTTCTTCCTGCATGCCTGCAGCTGCCAGGCCATCGACCGCCTCTTCGGTCCTGCCTGCGCGCTCCGCGGCGCGCGCCTGGACGACCAGGGCTTCTGCCCTCAGGGCGGACAGGCTGGACGCGCCGGTAGCGGGCAGCCCGAGGGCGAGGTATCCGCGCGCAACGAAAAGTTGAGCGGTTTCTTCCGACGCCACCGAATCGCCTGCAAGCGATACCGCTTCCGTGTCGAAACCCAGATCGGACAGACGCCGTGCGACCTGCAGGCTGCCGCGCGCGCCGATCGTGGCAGCCACCATCCAGTCGCGCCGTGAGAAGACCTGCGCAAGGAACGACGCATCGTCCGCCTTTTCGGTCAACATGCCTGCATAGCGCGTCAGGACCCGGACGCGATGCTCCGGACCAAGATCCCGAAGCGCGCGGTCGAGCGTTTCCTGCGCCTGGGCGAAGGCGCTCAGAGAAGCCCACGAGAGCGCGGCCGCTGCCGCAAGTTCGGCACTGGCAGGGGTGCCGGCATTGGCAGCGGCCAGGGCCTCGGCATGACTGGCGAGCCGTTCGGGCACGACCTGCCCCGCCGCAAGGCGTCTTTCGATGGCCGAAAGCGTCGCTTCCGGCGCAAGTGGATCATTCGACAGTGCCAGCGCATCGACAGCCGGATCGGGTTCCGGCCGGCCGTCGACCTGGGCCAGACGGGCTTCGATCAGGTCTGCGACGGCCAGGTTTTCAGGGATGGTCCGCGTCATGGCATTGCTCAGGATGCGCACAGCTTCATTTTCGCCGCGTTGCAGGAAGAAGGTCGCAAGATCCGGCGCAAGGGCGCGCCGCACGGCATCCGGATAGGACTGGAAAGTCCTCAGGATGGCTTCCGTGTCGAAGACTGGAACAGCCCCCGCATCAGGCGCGGCGAGAGCCGACCAGAGCGCCACCGGCCCCCTGCAATCGGCAAAGCGTGCGAAGATTTCCGGATGATCGACGGCCTGTCCCTCGAGGATGCGGGCCATTGCGAAAAGAATCTCGTCCTCCTGATCGAAGGCGCGCAGAGTCGCCATCGCCTCGGGTCCCATGGACAGAGCGATATAGAGCCGCGCGAGGGTGCGGATTGCCTCCGGATCGGGTTCGTCGAACTCGCCGAGCAGCGCCCTTCTGGCGCCCGCTATCTGCGACACCGGCGCTTCGTCGTTCGCCCAGGATGCGAGCGCAAAACTGCTTTCGGGGGGGCATGTTTCCCCTTCCGCGGTCTGCGCCGGGCTGTCGCCCGCACCATCCGGAACTGCCTCGACACTGGTTCTGACGCGAAGCGGCTCCGCCGTAGCGGGCTTGTCGGGAAGCGGAGAGGGATCCGCGATCGACTTGTCCGCACCCTGCCCGGTTCCGGTCGCGGCCGGCAGGCTCAGGTCGACATTGACCAGCCCCTGCGAGGCGGCGCGCGACAGCTGCTCGAGCAGAAGAAACTGCGCCTCCGTCTTGAGATCCTCCAGCCGGTCGGACCGGGCCGGCGCGAAGGCATGGCGTGCCCCGCCCAGGCTTGCGTCCGAAAGCGGTGAGGAGCGCCCCAGAGGCAGGATCTGCACAGGGTTGACCGCGGGGCCGGAGTAGCCATCCGAAGCGACCCGCGCGGGGGCTGCAGGCGACCCATCCGGTTGACCCTTCCCGTCTGTGGCCGGAAGGGAGGCAGGCGTTGGCGGCGCGGCATCACCGGCTTCGAGCGTCGGGAGGAGCGAGGGGCGCGCGCCTTCCTGCACCGGATCGGGGAAGGGCGCGAGAGGCCTCTCGTAGGCGGCTCCGGGACCGGGCGGCCCCGTGCGCACATCGACCGCGACCCCACCTGAAGCGGTTGCAAAGGCTGCCGCGTGGCATTCGCAGGTCACGACGAAGGTGAGCCGGCCACCCCCCGGGGCGGGAACCATGTCGGCGATCCTGTCGCGCGGAATTGGCGCGAAGGCGCGCCGAAGGTCGAATTCCACGTCCCGCCGATCCAGACGCAGTTCATATCCCGCATCGCTGCGCCCGAGCGCCCAGCCGGTTCCCTCGGGCAGGTCGACCACGATCCGTGTGAATCCATCGTGTTCACCCGACCGCACCGACACCGTCTCTGCCTGTGCAGGCACGCAGGCGAGGGCCACGACGAGGCACGCCCACGCACCTTTCATGCCGCCTCGGTCTTGATGTCCCTGAGCGATTGCTCAAGGTCGGAGAAGCTTGGGCGGAACTGGTGCGGCGTGTTCTGGCGCCCGACCTCGATGCAGATGTTCGGCGGATGCCGGTGCAGGTTTGCCACCAGGACCTCGCGGATCAGCTTGCTGAAGTGGGCGTCCTCCTCCACCACGGACTTCACCTTGGTGGCGAACGGGCCGATGAGACCGTAGGCCATGAACACGCCCATGAAGGTTCCGACGAGCGCGGAACCGATCATTGCGCCGAGGATCTCGGGCGGCTGGTCGATGCTTCCCATCGTCTTGATGACGCCCAGAACCGCCGCGACGATGCCCAGGGCAGGCATGCCGTCGGCCATCGACTGCAGCGCGTGGCTCGAATGCAGCGCATGGTGCAGGTTGGCCTCAAGCTGCTTTTCAAGCACCTCCTCGACCTGATGGGGGTCATCGTAGTTCATCGAGGCGGCCCGCATCGTGTCGCATATCAGTTCGGTGATCTCGTGATCGTGCTGGATCTTCGGGAACTTCCCGAAGATGGAGGACTCATGCGGGTTCTCTATGTGCTCCTCGATCGCGACGGGATTGGACCGCGCCAGCCGGATCAGTTCGAACAGCAGGCACAGGAGATCCCGGTAATCGGACGGCCTCCACTTCGCCCCCTTGAACACCTTGCCCACATCCTTCAGCGTCTGCTTGATGGCAGCCATGTCATTGGCGACGACAAAGGCGCCAACCGCCGCACCGCCGATCATGATCATCTCCCATGGCAGCGCCTCCAGGATGATGCCCATGCTGCCGCCGTGCAGCGTGTAGCCCCCGAAGACCATAATGAAGATGATCGCGATGCCGACTATTCCGATCATGACCGGTTCCTGACCTGTATCGGTTCCCCGAACAGCTAAGCCGCTGCCGGTTAAATTTCCTTTCACTCGGTTGGAGCGCCGGCGTTGCGGCCTGCCATGACGACGCTGATGAGATAGGCCTTCTGCGGGTCCATTCCGGCGAGGACCGCCGCAGCGGCGCCCGGTTTCATCCTGGCGATGAAACCGGCTGCGAATTCCGCGTCCATCTCCTCGAACAGGGGCGCGGCCTCCTTGGGCTTCATGTTCTCGTACACGGTCACGAGGCGCGCGACGTCTTCGTCAGCCGCGCTGTCGGCGATGGCAAGCGTTGCTGCCAGGCTTTCCTCGGCGGCGATCAGCGCTTCGCGCTGCCGGGTCATGGCAACCATCGCCAGCTCGATCGAGCGCTCCTTTTCGGCCAGTTCCCGTTCAAGCGACTCCGCGGCGGCTTCCCTGAGCCGAACCGCCTCGAACAGTTCCATGACGCCGTCCTGCGTCGTGCAGGAAAGCGCCGTATCGGCAGGGGGTTCCTCGCCCGCCTCGGCCATGGCGGCGGGCACCGCCGCGCCGATGCGAAGGGCCGCCGAAGCAAGCAGCAGCATCGCAATCAGCCAAGGCGTGCGAATGGTTCCGCGCCGACGTGTCGGACGGCTGGCCGCGGTCATGGCTGCCCCCCGGCGGAGGCGCCCGCACGGCGGCGAACGAAGCGCATCCGGCCCGCGTCGGCGGCGCCCGGAGCCGGAGCCGGCGGGTTGCGCGGCAGGTCATGCATGGCGGCAAGCATCAGTTCCAGTTGCCGCGCCGCAGTCTCGGCCCTTCGGGTTCGTTCCTCCAGGTGGTCGGCCGAACCCTGCGCCGCGTCGCGCGCCTGTTCGAGCATCCGCGTCAGATCGTCCACCTGTGCCGAAAGCACGGCGATCGCCGCCCCCATCCCGGTTTCGAGCCCGCTGAACCGCCTGAGGCGGTGCGAGAGCACGAAGCAATAGAAGCTCGCCCCCAGGGCCCCCGAAAACAGCAGAAGATCCGCGATAAAGCCCATGGCCGCCTCAGTTGATGACGAATTCCGTGATCAGGAGATCCCGCGCGCGCCCTTCCCCGAGGACGATCTGCACCCGCCGCAGCATCTGCGCCCTGAGACGCACAAGCGCCGTGCTGTCCGAGAGGTCCGCGGAATCGAGCGCCCGCAGATAGGTGTGGAGCACGTCGATCACGCGCGGGCGCAGGCGCAGCACCTCGGCCTCATGTTCGGTCAGAACCTCGATCTCCGACGCGAAATGCAGAAACCGCCCGCTTCCGGACGCCCCGACGGGAAGCACGATCCGCTCGATCGGCACGAAGGCGATGTCAGGGATCGGGCTTGCCTCCGCGGCCTCTTCCTCCGCGGCATGCTCGCCATGATCTGCGCCGAAGAGAATGCCGGAGTAGACCGCGTAGAACGCCCCCCCGCCCGAAAGCAGCGCAAGCACCAGGCCGACAAGTATGCCCCTCGCCCGTCTGGCCGGTTTTTGCTGGTCAGCTGCCGCATCCGCTTCGGCCATGGCCGCTTCTCCCTTCGCGATACTGTCTGATAGCCCGATGACGGCTAACCAATTCTTAAGCGCGATCGGGGATTCATCGGACAGCGCGGCAGAACGCCCCGAATGACGGAGATATCAGGTGCAGCAGCTTCTCACGCTCTGGCAAGCCCTGCGTCCACGACAGCGCGTCATCGCCCTCGCCGCCGCGGCAGCGATGTTCCTGTCGGTGATGTTTCTGGTTGGAACGGCCTCAAGTCCGTCCATGGCGCTTCTCTATGCCGGTCTCGACCAGGCCCGCGCCGGCGAGGTTCTGGCGGCGCTGGAAAGACATGGGGTCGCCCACGAGATCCGCGGCGACTCGATCTACGTGGATGCGCCAAGACGCGATGAGCTGCGCATGGTCCTTGCGGCGGAAGGTCTGCCTGCAAACAGTGGGGCGGGCTATGAACTGCTGGACGGATTGTCCGGGTTCGGCACCACATCGCAGATGTTCGACGCGGCGTATCTTCGTGCCAAGGAAGGGGAGATCGCGCGCACGATCGCGGCGCTTCCCGATGTGCGTTTCGCCCGGGTCCACATCGCGAATGTCGAACCCGCGGGCTTTCGCCGCGCGGCATCTCCGACCGCCTCGGTCATGGTCGCGACGGCTTCGGGTGCCCTGTCGGCTGAGCGCGCGCATGCGCTGCGCTTTCTCGTGGCGTCTGCCGTGGCTGGCATGCAGCCTGCGGATGTTTCCATCCTCGATGGCCAGGGAAAACTCGTCTCCGATGGCAATGGGCTCGAATCGAAGGGTGGAACGCGGGCGGAGGAGCTTCGCCACGCGGTTCAGCGGCTTCTGGAGGCGCGCGTCGGCGCGGGCAACGTCGTCGTGGAAGTGTCGGTCGATGTGGTCACGGAGAGTGAAACCATCAGCGAGCGGCAGATCGACCCCGAAAGCAGGATCGCGATATCGACCGACAGCGAGGAGCGTTCGAATTCGGGAACCGACAGCGGTGGCGGGGCGGTGACCGTTGCGTCGAACCTGCCCGCCGGCCAATCCGGCGGCGGGGCCGGATCATCGAGCCAGGCCAGCGAGTCGCGGGAGCGCGTGAACTTCGAGGTCTCGGAAACCACGCGCGAGGTGCTGAAGGCGCCTGGGGCGATCCGCAGGCTGACGGTTGCCGTTCTTCTGAACACCATCCAGGCTGCCGATGGCCAGGAGCCGACACCAAGGACCGAGGAGGAACTGGCCGCGCTGAGGGAACTCGTGTCGGCCGCAGTGGGATACGACGAGGCGAGAGGCGACGTCATTTCGATCCGTTCGCTCTCGTTCGAGCCCCTGCCCGAAGGAGGCGACGTGCCGGGATCGGCATGGATCAACACGACCCCCGTCGATACCACCCGATTGCTGCAGTCTGCAGCGGCGGCGCTGGTTGCCCTGATCCTTGGCCTGTTCGTCGTGCGGCCGGTCCTGGCAAGTACCCGCCGGCTGGAGGCCCTGCCGGCGGCGCGGTTGCCGGCGCGTGCCCCGGCACAGTTGGATCCCAATGCCCTCACGGGTGAGATCGACGATGGCGAACCCGCGGGCGGGCGGGCGGCATTGCCCTCCGAGCGCCTCCGTGCCCCTGTGCCCGGCCGGGACGGAAGCGACAGCGCCTCCACCGATCCTGTCACGCGCTTGCGCACGCTGATGGCCGAAAAGCGTGACGAAACGGCGGAAATCCTCCGCAGCTGGATGGAAGAAGGCGAGACGGAGGATGCGCGTTGACACGTCCGCTGCAACTGGATTCGTTCGATGACCTGCAGGATGCGGATACCCGGCGCGAGATGTCGGCAACCGAACTGGAGGAAACGCGACTTCAGGCATACGAGAACGGATATGCCGCCGGCTGGGAAGACGCGATCAACGCGCAGGAAGAGGAAATAGCGCGCCTGCGGTCCGATCTGGGCCAGAATTTGCGCGAAATGGCCCTGACATACGAAGACGCGCGCACGCATGTCCTGCGGTCGCTCCAGCCACTTCTGACCGAGATGGTGTCCAAGGTCCTGCCCCGGATGGCGCAGGAGGCGCTGGGACATATCGTGATCGAGTCGCTCCAGCCGGAGGCCCGGACCCTTGCCGATGCTCCGATCCGGCTGCGCGCCCACCCCGACAACCGGCCCGCGATCGAGGAGATTGTCCTGGCTCAGGTGGGCTTTCCCATCGCGTTCGAAGCCGAACCCTCGCTGTCGCGCGGCCAGGTTCACCTGATCGCAGGGCCGCGCGAGACGCGGATAGATCTGGACAACGTCATCGCGCGGATCGCCGGGGCCGTCCGTTCGTTCTTCCACCCCGAGATGACAGAGGAGACCCCCCATGGATGACGGCGAAACGATCGGCGGAGCATTCACGGGCGTTCCGATCGAAATCAGGGTCTCGGTCGGGCGCGTACGGACCAAGTTGCGCGACCTGCTCAAGCTGCGGCGCGATGCGGTTCTGCCGCTGGATAGCCGGATCGAAGACCCCGTGGAACTCTTTGTCGGTGACAGGCTCGTGGCCCGTGGCGACCTGGTGGAGATCGAGGGTGACGGCAGCGGCAGGCTTGCCGTTCGCCTGACAGAGATTACCGACCGGACATCGGAGGTCTGAGATGCTCCGCCGGCTCGCGGCTCTTCCAATCCTGCTGATCCTGCTTCCCGTGTCCGCGCATGGCCAGGACGTCTCGCTGACAATCGGCGGGGAGAGCCTTTCCGGGCAGTCGCTCCTGCTGATCGCTGCGGTCACGATCCTTGGCCTTGCACCCGGAATCGCGGTGACGGTCACCTGCTTTCCATTCATCGTGACCGTCCTGTCGATCCTGCGCCAGGCGATCGGGCTTCAGCAGTCTCCGCCCAACATGCTCATTGTCTCGCTGTCGCTCTTCCTGTCCTGGTTCGTGATGGAACCGGTGTTCGACGAAGCCTGGACCGTGGCCCTGCACCCGCTGATCGAAGGCAGCATCGACGCGGCAACCGCCTTCGACGCGGGCATCCGGCCATTCCGCCTGTTCATGGAACACCGGCTGGATCCCGGGACGCTAGCCCATCTGGCCACGCTGCGCGAGCCGGCGTCGGTCCCGCCCGCAGTTCAGGACGCGCCGCTTTCGCTCATCGTGCCATCGTTCATGCTGTCCGAACTGGCGCGGGCGTTCCAGATCGGGTTCCTCATCTTCCTGCCATTCCTGATCATCGACATGGTGGTCTCTGCCGTGCTCATGTCGATGGGCATGATGATGGTGCCGCCGGCAATTGTGGCATTGCCATTCAAGCTCGCCTTCTTCGTCGTGGCCGATGGATGGACGCTACTGACAAGCGCGCTTGTGCGCAGCTACTTCTAGGCGTTCGATCCCACGGTTTGATGGTGCGATCCTTTCGCGGGAATGGAAGGAAGCACGCTGGGACGAGTCCGTCACGGGAAGGGCGGCAGCACGGTGCTCACCGGAGCGCCCCCGACGGCCGGCCCGGACTTGGGTGCTCGGGGCCATCTTGACGTCCCGCCGAGCAAGGACCGCCTGGTCCCACACTCCGGATCGCGCCCAGGTTGGAACTGCACGCGCTTAACTCGATCTAACTGTTTCCTGTCAATTGGTTAGAGGTCTGTCGGGAAGAGGGTGGCCCCAAAAAGAAATCAAATGTGGGGCGTGCTATTTCCCGAACCGGAGCTCCGGAACGGCCTTTTTCCAGAACCACACAAGCACAAGGAAGGACCTCTCCCGATGTCAATGCTGCCTCCCGAAGCCCGTTTCCCACACCACAACACGCGCACTCCCTTCGTACGCCCGGGTACTCCGTCCATCGCCGATTGAATCACCCGCATCTCCACCGATGCGAGCCTGGCGGAAGTCCGTGCCCGGGATCTCGTCTCGGCTCTGCATCGCTTGACTGATGCCCTGAACGCCGCCCCGGAAACGGCGCCCGCAGACCCGCTATGGCTGCAGCCGCGTATCGCCGCCGTCATGCCTGCGGCGATGGGCATCGCAGACAAGACATGGTCGAACATCACCAGCAATGCCAAGGCTGCGCTCGCAGAATGCGGCATTGTCGCGAGGAGCCGCCAGAAGCGCCTGTCGCTGTCGCCCGCATGGGATACGCTCTGGTCGGCGGTCGTGGCCAGCAAGGACGCGTCGTTGCGCATCATGCTCGACCGGTTCGTCCAGTTCCTCGACGCCAATGACATCGCGCCAGAGTCGGTGGTCACCGCCGATCTCGACGCCTATATCGAGGCGCTGCGGGTGAACACGATCCGCAAGGATCCCGCCCTCACGCTGCGCAAGACCCGGGCAGCGTGGAACCGCGCCATCGACAAGGTGGCGGGCTGGCCGGGGCAAAGCCTTGAGGCGCCGGTATCGGACGACCTGATCAGCCTGCCCCTGTCAACCTTTCCGCCGAGCTTTGGCACGGAACTGGAGGCGCTGACGCACCGGCTGGCTCATCCCGATCCGCTCGCCCGCGGCCCCAAGAAGCGCGCCCTGCGCCCGGCCACGGTGCAGGGACGCCGTGACCAGATCTTGCGCTTTGCCAGCGCGGTGGTGCGCGCTGGCACTCCGCCCGCGAGCCTGACCGGGCTCAAGGAGCTGATGGCGCCCGCCACCCTTGAGCGCGGTCTGCGTTGGTTCCTTGCACGCACCGGGAACTCCGTGACCTCAGGCATCTCGAACATCGCCGCGGCGCTGCGCGCCACCGCGCGCAAGGACCTGGGGCTGAGCGAGACGGAGTTCGGTGCCGTGAAGGATCTCTGCGACAGGCTGATCCCGCCCCGCCCGCCCGGCCTCACGGCCAAGAACCGCAAACGCCTGATGGTCTTCGATGACCCAGAGATCGTGTCGCACTTCCTGTCCCTGGCCGACGAGCTCTGGGATGCGGCGCAGACCTGCCGGAAGCCCCGCGACCGCGCGCTTCAGTCAGAGATCGCGCTGGCGGTCGGACTCGCGTGCTATATCCCGCTGCGCATCCGGAATCTCACGCAACTCGACTGCGAGGGTGAGTTGCTGCGTCTGGGACCGGGCAATGTCGTCGTCCAGATTCCGGGCTCGCGGGTGAAGAACCATCAGGAGATTACCTTCCCCGTGCCGGCCCATCTGGTCGAGCGCATCGATGCGCATCTCGCACATCGGGCAGGTGTGCTGTGCCCCGCCAGCACGCGCTGGCTGTTTCCCCAGCGCGACGGCTCGGCACCCATGGCGCCGGGTGACCTTGGCAAGCGGATCACCCAGACGATCCGCAAGGTCATGGGCATAGACGTCAATCCCCACCTGTTCCGCCACCTCGCGGCAAAGCTGCTTCTGCAGAATAACCCGGGTCATTACGAACTGGTACGCCGCATCCTGGGCCACACGGATACCTCCACCGTGTGGCAGACCTATGTGGGCTTCGAGGCGGATGGCGCGACGCGCCTGCTGGCGGAGACCGTGAATGACCGCAAGGCGCCGCCCGCACCCAAGGCGCGGAAGCAGACAAAGCTCTGGCCGAAGGCTTCGGCAAAGCACGGCGCGAAGATCAGGGCAAACTCCGGGCCCGGGACGCTGGAGAAGAAGCCATGACACCGGTTTCGCTCAAATTCTCCGACTGGCCCGCGGAGGACCGGGATTTCTGGCCGGGCCTCTTTCGCAAGGGGCATCCGCTCGACGAAGCAGGGCCTCTCAGCCATCTGCGGCCAGCGACGGTCGACGGCACGACCTACTCCTACGGCTGCTGGCTGGCCTGGTTGGCGCGGGAGCACCCCGCGCTGCTCTCGATCACCCCGGCAGCACGGCTGACGCCGGAGGCGCTTGTCGACTGGCTCGAAAGCATGAGCCACCTGTCGAAGATCAGCTGCGGCATGCATCTCGACCGGGTGATGCGGGTGGTTCGCTCGCTTCTGCCGCGCGCCGATCTGGAGCGCCATCGCCAGGTGCAGCGATATCTGCATTCGCTGGCTCGCGGGACTACATCGGCGCGCAAGCACGGGCGCGTCGTGGAAACACGCGTGCTCTTCGAGGCCGGCAAAGCGCATTACCAGAGACACGCTTCCGAAGCCGCCACATCCGTCAAGTGCGCGCGGGCCTGCAAGGACGCGATGATGATCGTGCTCCTCGCCCTGATGCCAATGCGGCGGCGCGCCTACGCGAACCTGGAACTGGGTCGCAGCCTGCTCAGGACCCGGAGCGGCTGGCGCGTGGTGCTCGACGGGTCCGACCTGAAGTGCGGGCAATCCTGGGAATCTGCGGTGCACGAGCCCGCTGCGAGCCTTCTGACTCATTATGTCGAGGTTGTGCTGCCGCGGCTCAGGGTTGCCGGAGCCGCCGATGCGGGGCGCCTCTGGCTCACCATCCATGGCACGCCTTATCATGAAGCCCACCTTGGCGCGCGGATCACGCTCCTGACGTCCCGGCTGATAGGCCGCGCGATCTGCCCGCATCTGTTTCGGGATTGCGCGGCGACGACTTTGGCGTTGCGATCGGCTGATGAGGCGCGCGCGATTCGCTCCCTGTTGGGCCAGACGTCGGAACGTACGGCGACGCGGCACTACATTCAGGCAAAATCGATGGAGGCAGCGCGCGTACTTCAGGAGGGTATCGACGAGCTGAAGCGGAGGAACGGAATGCAAGGCTCGGTGCGCGCGACGGTCAGGCCTGCTGCGCCGGTGATTTCTCCGAAGACGTTGATGAAGACCACGCCCACCGGCGGTGCGCCGGCAGGTTACTGCAAGGAGCGCTGACATGCGCGTTGGCATCTACGCCCGCTACTCTTCTGACCTTCAGTCAGCCGCCTCGATCGAGGATCAGGTGCGGGTGTGCCGGGAACGGATTGCGCGGGAAGGCTGGGTTCTGGTGGAGACCTATGCCGATTACGCGGTGAGCGGTGGGTCGATGCGGGCGCGGCCGGGGCTGCAGGCTCTCATGGCGGCGGCGCGGGCGGGCGAGGTGGACCTGGTGCTGGCTGAGGCGCTGGACCGGCTCAGCCGCGATCAGGAGGATATTGCGGGCATATTCAAGCGGCTGACGCACGGCGGCGTGCGTCTGGTAACGCTCAGCGAGGGGGAAATCAGCGAACTGCACATCGGGCTCAAGGGCACGATGAACGCTCTCTACCTCAAGGATCTCGCACAGAAGACGCGGCGCGGTCTGCGCGGCAGGGTCGAAGCCGGGATGTCAGGGGGCGGCAACAGCTATGGTTATCGCGTGGTGCGGCGGCTCTTGGCAGATGGCACGCCGGTGAAGGGGGAGCGTGAGATCGAATCCGCGGAAGCCGCAGTGGTGCAGCGTATCTTCAGGGAATACACATGCGGCCTCTCGCCGCGCCAGATCGCCGCTCGCCTCAACGCCGAAGGGATTCCCGGGCCACGCGGCGGCACATGGACCCCCTCGACGATCCACGGCAGCCGGCAGAGACGAAACGGCATCCTCAACAACGAGATGTATGTCGGGCGGCTCGTCTGGAACCGCCAGCGCTTCGCCAAGGATCCGGATACGGGCAAGCGCGTTTCGCGGCTGAATCCGCGGGAAGAGTGGGTGGTGACCGAGGTTCCTGCCTTGCGGCTGATCGACGACGACGTCTTTGCCAAGGCTCAGGGCCAGAAGGCACGCTACGCGGGCTGGGCAGGCAACAAGCGGCAGGTGAAGAAGCGCGTGTTCACCGGGCTCGTCACCTGCGCCTGCTGCGGCGGGGCGATGACGACCAATCGCGACCGCTACTACTGTGCAGCACGGCGTGACCGCGGCACCTGCAAAGCCACGCATGGAATAGCGGTGGCGGAGCTGGAGGGCCGCGTGCTCGACGGTCTTGCTCGCCTCCTCGTCGGCAACGAAGCAGCACTTGCTGCCTTCACCGAGGAGTTCGAGCGGGAACTGGCGCGGCTGGCGACCGAGCGCCGCACCGCCGGAGACGCACAGCGCCGCCAGATAGTCGAGGTCGAGCGCGGCATTGCGCGCTGCATGGAGTTCATCCTCTCGGGCGACGGGGCACCCGGTGCGGTGCGTGGCACGCTGATGGAACTGGAAGCGCGCAAGTCCAGGCTTGAAGCCGAACTCCGGGCCGCCACCTCCGGATTCCCGAAGGTGACCATCCACCCCAACCTGCCCGACCTCTACCGTCGCCGCGTAGGCGCGCTGTCGGAGCTTCTGGCGGACGAAGCGACGCGGGCCGAGGCGATGGAGGCGCTACGGGGGCTGGTGACACGGATCGCCGTGGGGCCGACCGAGACCCGGGGCCTCTGTACGGTAACGATCCATGGCGGACTGGCCGGTATCCTCGCATTCTGCGCGGATCCGGCCAAGTCTGCTGGCAGTACGGAGTTCTTGGTTGCGGGGGCAGGATTTGAACCTGCGGCCTTCAGGTTATGAGCCTGACGAGCTACCGGGCTGCTCCACCCCGCGCCAATCTCTCGTAGCGCCTCCTCGTCGGGGGCGCTACGGATCGTTGAAAGAGATAATCAGTTCTTTTCTAGGTTTGGCGGTGACCTACTCTCCCACGTCTTGAGACGCAGTACCATTGGCGCTGCGGCACTTAA
>NZ_JAOCQF010000005.1 GCF_025380365.1 Albidovulum sediminis | reverse complement strand
CCCCGAGCCTTGGTTCCAGCACCCGAACGGCAATCCCGGCCTCGCTGGCTCTGATGGTCAATCTCTCCGCCGCGCGTTGCCCCGCCGGATCGCGGTCGATGGCAATGTAGAGGCGCTGCAGACCCTCCGGCAGCAGGACGGCTCCGAGGTGAGAAGACGAGAGCGCCGCCCAGACGGGGAGGCCAGGTGCCGCCTCCCGAACGGAGAGCATGGTCTCGATGCCCTCGCCCACGACGAGGATGTCATCACATGGGGCCAACCTGACGGCATTGCCCAAGAGGTAACCCATCGCCCGCCGTTGCACCTCTACTGGCGCCTTGTCCTTGCCGTCTTGCGCGAGCCAGGTGCGGTGTGCGCCTTGGCACCGCCCTGCCCCATCGGTGACCGCTGCGATCAGCGCCGGTCTGGGGATGGATCTGGTGTGACCCTCATCCCGATGCCAGCACTTCGGGTGGAAGCGCAGGGCAGAACGTGCAACCGGCAAGGTGATGCCCCGGCTCAGGAGATAGGTTTCGGCAAGGCTGCCTGCGACCGGCACCGAGGCCGCAAACAAGCGCGCGGCGGCTTCTGGTGTCCCACCCGGGGGCTTCGACTTCTTCGGGCTTGGCGCATCCGGCAGGGCCGGCGCCGGACGGCCAAGATGCGCGCGGGCCTCGGCGAGAAGATCGGGGAAGCGGGTGATCCCCGTCCTCTCGCGGATGATGTCGAGGAGATCGCCGTGATCGCCGGTTGCGGCATCTGTGTATTTCCCCGCAGCACCCGGCCCCGCGGTCGGTCCCACAAGCCGCACGAAGAGCGAGCGGCCCGGGTTGTTCTGCAGATCACCGACCATCCAGTAGGAGCCTTCCCGCCTGCCTGCGGGAAGGTAATGACGACAAACGCTTTCGGCATTCTGCGCAAGCTCGCGCAAGAGATCTTCTGTTTCCAATGACATGAGCACACCAATCAACCATTGCGTGCATGTAGGCCGGTGACCGGGGCACGCGCAAGCAGTCGGTCGAGGACGGCAATGCCCGAGGGATCGGTCGGGCAGAACAGGCGCAGCTTCCAGCTGATGATCTCGGAGAAGAAGCCATCGGCCTTGAGCCGGTCCTTTGCCGACTCCGTGAAGTCGGAGAGCTCGATCCGGTTCACCCCCATGACCCGGGACCGGTGGAGTTCCATCCCTTCGGCCAGCTGCACAACGGTCTTGCCCTCGAGAACGAGGGCATGGACCTGCGCCGCCGTCAGCTTCGGCGCGTCGCTCGCCAGCGTGGTCGCGACCCAGGCGGGCGAAACCCGGCGACCGATGATGCGCTGACCGTCATCGGTCTGCAGCCGGTAGACGTGGGTTTCGTCCTGGGGGAGCTGCTTCCAGATCGGCAGCAGCAGCCCCGCCACGATATGCAGCGTAGCCTCCGAGAACTCCGGCACCTCAGCCAGTTCCGCGGTCCACGCGGCGGTGAAGGCTGCGCGGTCTGCTTCCAGCCAATGGGTGTCCTCCATCATCCGGGCTGGGACCGTGCTGGATTCCGTTGGGCGGATCAGCCGCAGTCGCGGCTCGATGGTCCCGTCATCCAGCATCAGACTGGTGGCGGGCACCTGCACGGCTGCACGGCCCGAGCGGCTGTTGACCAGCAGCCGTGCCTTTGGGTCGTCGAGCCAGTCGAGCGCATCCGCGAGCGAGGTCGGCGTGTTTCGGCGCTTCGCCGCGATGGTCAGTAGTTGGGTTTTCGCGCCAGAGCCGGGATGGGTGTAGATCACCCGGGCGTCGGTGACGCGGAAGCTCTCCGCACGGAGCGTCTCGAGCCCAAGGTCATAGACCCCGGCGGCGATGGCGCCCTCGATCCGCTGATCGAGAAGCTCCTCGAAGGCCGCGAACAGCACGGCCTGCATGTCGATCGTCAGCGCCAGAAGACGGTTGAGGAAGGTCGTGATCGGCGGCAGATCGTCTTTCAGCCCGTTATCATCGGTCAGGCTGAGGCCTGTGGCATCCTCGAAGGCTCCGAGCGAACAGCCCGCCACATCGCCGCGATAGATGCGGCGGTAGAGCTGGCGCAGGGCGTCGCGGGCATAGGGGCTCTCGAGGTTGTCCTCGGGCCGGAAGAGCCCCTGCCCGCCGGTCTGGCGCTGGCCGCGCGTGATGGCGCCGAGCGTATCGAGGCGACGGGCGATGGTCGAGAGAAACCGCTTTTCCGCCTTCACATCCGTGGCCACTGGCCGGAAGAGCGGCGGCTGCGCCTGATTGGTGCGGTTGGTGCGCCCGAGGCCCTGGATGGCGGCATCTGCCTTCCAGCCGGGCTCGAGGAGATAGTGGACCCGCACGCGCTGGTTCTTCGCGCCGAGATCGGCGTGATAGCTGCGCCCTGTGCCGCCCGCGTCGGAGAAGATCAGAATACGCTTCTGGTCATCCATGAAGGCGGAAGTTTCTGCGAGGTTGGCCGATCCGGCTCGGCTTTCCACGACAAGCCGCGCGGCTGGACCCTCGCCCTTCCGCACGATCCTGCGCGAGCGGCCCGTGACCTCGGCCACAAGGTCGGTGCCGAAGCGCTGGACGATCTGGTCGAGCGCCCCCGGCACGGGCGGCAATGACGCGAGCTTTTCGATCAGCGCGTCGCGCCTGCGGGCGGCCTCTCGGCATTCGACCGGCTGGCCATCGCGCACCACGGGCCGGGAGGAGAGATTGCCTTCGCTGTCGGTGAACGGTTCGTAGAGCTGCACCGGGAAGGAATGGGCGAGGTAATCGAGGACATATTCCCGCGGGGTGATATCGACGCGGATGTCGTTCCACTCCTCGGTCGGGATCTCCGACAAGCGGCGCTCCATCAGTGCCTCGCCGGTCGAGACGATCTGGATGACGGCCGAATGGCCTGCGGCCAGATCGGTCTCGATGCGGGAAATCAGGGTGGGGGTTTTCATGCTGGTCAGCAGATGGCCGAAGAAGCGCTGCTTGGCGCTCTCGAAGGCCGAGCGCGCTGCGGATTTGGCCTGGCGGTTCAGCGTGCCAGACTCACCCGTGATGTTCGCAGCCTCCATCGCAGCAGCGAGGTTGTTGTGGATGATCGCGAAGGCCCCTGCATAGGCATCATAGATGCCGCGCTGCTCAGGGGTCAGCGCATGCACCAGCATCTCGTATTCGACGCCGTCATAGGAGAGCGACCGGGCGGTATAGAGGCCAAGCGACCGCAGATCGCGGGCCAGGACCTCCATCGCGGCGACACCGCCGGCTTCGATGGCCTCGACGAACTCGGCGCGCGTGGCGAAGGGGAAATCCTCCCCGCCCCACAGACCGAGCCGCTGTGCATAGGCCAGGTTGTGGACCGTCGTGGCCCCCGTGGCTGACACGTAGACCACACGGGCATTCGGCAGCCTGTGCTGCAGGCGCAAACCCGCCCTGCCCTGCTGCGAGGCTTCGGTATCGCCGCGCTCGCCCTTCGACCCGGCGGCATTCGCCATGGCGTGGCTTTCGTCGAAGAGGATCACCCCGTCAAAATCCGACCCGAGCCAGTCGACGATCTGGTCGACGCGGGATTTCTTGGCGCCGCGTTCTTCCGACCGCAGCGTCGCATAGGTGGTGAAGAGGATGCCCTCGGAGAGCGGGATGTCGCGACCCTGCGCGAAGCGCGACAGCGGCGTCACCAGAAGCCGCTCCTGGCCGAGGGCAGACCAGTCGCGCTGCGCATCCTCGAGAAGCTTGTCGCTCTTCGAAATCCAGAGCGCCTTGCGCCGACCCTGGCACCAGTTGTCGAGCAGGATCCCAGCGGATTGGCGGCCTTTGCCCGCCCCGGTGCCATCGCCAAGGAAGAAGCCGCGACGGAAGCGGACGGCGTCAGCGGCATCGTCAGGAGCAGCGGAGACCAAGTCTCCGGTCTCATCTACAGTCCATGATCCAGCCAGATGCGCCCAATGCGCCTCGCCCGCGTAGATCACGGTCTCGAGCTGGGCGTCGGAGAGCAGACCATCGCGCAGGACGGCGGCGGGCAGTTTCGGGCGGTAGGTGGGTCTTGGGGGTGCGACCGAGGCCATGGCGGCGGACTGGACCAGCTTTGTCGGGTGCGGTGCGGCGCCGGGGATGTCGATCGCCTGCAGACGGAAAGTTTCGTAGATGGCGTCGGATAGGCGTGCGGCACCGAGATCGTCTGCCATCTCGCGCAGGGTGTAGGCGAGGTCTTCGGCATCCAAAGCGCCGACGCTTACTGCCGTCCTGGCGGAAGGCGTTGTCCGCAGGTTTCGAGCGGCAAGGCCGGACGGACGGGCAGGAATTCCCCGGAAAGGGGAAGCGGGCTGGGAAAGCGCAACGACGGCCGCATCCAGCTCGAGGCGCGGCGGGACCTCGGCCACGATCCGCGACAGAAGGCTCGCCACGTCAGCAGACATTGGGCGAGCCAGATCGGTGGTGATGCCACCCCTTTCCCCGCCGCGGCATTTGTCGAAGACCGAAATCCGCGTCTCGAAACTGGTGCCATGCTTGGCGAAGGCGGCCCCCGATACCGCGCCGGTGAACACCAGATGGGCGGTCTCGGTCAGTCGACCGAAGGTTTCGGACCAAGTCGGCGTATCCGGCGAGAAACCCGCCCCGGTGATTGCCACCAGCCGACCTCTGGGCGCGAGGCGTGCTAGGGCCGAGCGGAGATGCCGCGCGGTCGCCTCGGTCGTCCGGCCTTCGACATTGGCCACGGCCGAGAACGGTGGGTTCATCAGGATGACGCTCGGGCGCGAGGCCGCGTCCAGATGATCGTCGATCTGTGCGGCATCGATGGTGGTGATGGGACGATCCGGAAAGAGAAGGCGCAGGAGATCGGCACGGGTCTCGGCCAACTCGTTCAGCGCAAGACTGCCGCCCGAGATTTCGGCGAGGATTGCCAGAAGCCCGGTCCCAGCCGAAGGCTCGAGGACCACATCGCGGGGCGTGATCTGCGCGGCGGCAAGGGCCGCCAGCCCCATGGGCAGCGGCGTCGAGAACTGCTGGTAGCGCTCCATCTCTTCCGAGCGCCGGGTGTGTGTGGGCAAAAGGCCCGCCACCTTGGCGAGGACCGGCAGCATCGCTGCAGTCGAACCGGCCCGGGCCAGGAGCGCACGGCCGAATTTCCGCAGGAAAAGGACGAGTGCAGCTTCGCCCGCCTCATAGGCCAGCTTCCAGTCCCAGGCGCCATCGGCATCGGAGCCGCCAAAGGCGCGCTCCATCTCAAGCCGCAGACGCAGCGCGTCGATCTGGAACCCCTTCGCCAGATCGGGCTGCAGCGCTTCGGCGACGGCGAGGATTGCAGGCGCGCGATCCCGCGATGGAACAGGAACGGGAGGCGCAACAGGCACGAGATAGGTCATCGTGAAACTCCGGAATGAGGGACAGAGACAGGCCCGGACGCCCTCTCTTGGGCACCCTCAGGCCTGATCTCTCCCAGCCATCCTCTCCCTCTCGAACCGACGCAGTGCGGTCGCTTGGCTTGAATTTGTTCCGGTTATGTTCTATATTGAAGGCCAAGCCAGAAAGGGAGTTTCCCGATGGACAGCATCACACACGCCCTGCCCGCGACACCCAAGCAGATCGCCTATGCGCGCTCGCTCGCCTTGCGCAACCAGACACTCTTGCCCTGGGAAGTTCAGCAGGACCGCCGGTCCCTGAGTGCCTGGATCGATGCGCAGGCCCAGCTGGAGCCAGTATCCGACATGGACCGGCTGCCGACCTCGAAGCAGGTGGCCTTCGCGGAGAAGCTCGCGCGGATCAAGCGGCGCGCCGTGCCGGATGAGTGTTTCCGCGACAAGGGGCTGATGTCCAAGTGGATCGATGGGAACAAGTGACTGGGTCCGGCGAGATTGCTCGTCGCTAAGCTCGGTTGCTAGTCTCTGGTGTTTACTTCTGGCATCGGTAGCTGTATGTCCTAAGGACATACAGCTACCGATGCCGTATCTAAATCTGACTCAACCTGATGTCAGTAGAACCCTTGACAATGACGCAGTGCCTATCCATATGTCCTAAGGACATATGGATAGGCACTGCAGATGAATTTTTCCGACGGCCTTGAAAATGTATTGCTGGCCAGAGACTTACCTGTGGTCACCTTCTATGATTTTTATGTTCTTGGCCATCAATTGTTCCACAGCAAGGCTTGGAAGAATGAGCCGCTGAAGCGGATGCCACATTACTGGGACCAACTGCGGGCAAAGAACGCGATTCGTCGGCTCGAAGCGCGACGAGCACTGGTTTCTGACTCTGACTTTACCTCCGGCGTATGGCGTGTGACGCAAGCAACCCGGGCCGGATCAGCTGAAGAAGTAGCCTGCATCGCAGACCCGTTCGCCTACGTTTCACACCTTTCAGCCATGCAGAGATACGGCCTGTCAGATCGAAGCCCACAAGCCTTGCACCTCACAACCCCCAAGCGCGACCGTTGGAACGCTCTTAGGAGCGAGCGCGCTTTACGCGATCTGCCCGAAGTTCAGCGGCTCGAGAGCCCGATCTTAAACAGACCGGGCTTCAGAGACACGATCCGCCGTCGTCCGGTTGTCGTGCATGTGTCCAGCCATCCTTGGACACCTTCCCGAGTAAGCGGGGAAGAGACCAGGATCACTTCGATAGGCCAAACGTTTGCTGACATGCTGACTGAACCCAGCCTCTGCGGAGGCATGCACCACGTTTTGGACGTTTGGGAGAATGAAGCAAGCCAATGGGTTCAGGAAATTACTGCCGCGATAGATCAACTCGACGTCAAGATCGTAAAGGTTCGCGCGGGCTACATCTTGTCTGAGGTCATGGACATAGATCACCCAGCACTGCACAACTGGGAGAAGTTTGCCCAAAGGGGTGGATCACGGAAGCTCGACCCTGATGCCGAGTATGCGCCTGAATTCTCTGAGCGCTGGATGATTTCAATCAATGTCTGAGGCCGATGAACAACCACGTGATCTGGAGTTCGACATCGTTGATGTCGATGTTAGGGCATGGGTTGAGGCATCGCGCGCCGACCCCACGCGCTACCGCGATCGGCAGGTAACCGAAATCGTCCTGACCGCTATCGGGCTTGCCCCCAGCTTGCACGCGAACTTGGTGCTGAAAGGCGGGGCGGCCATGGCGCTGGCATTCAAGAGCATCAGGGTCACGGGCGATGTTGATTTCACTTCGATGGTGGAACCTGCCTATCTAGCCGAGAAGCTCGCCCCGGAGCTGAACGACCTGTTGCCGAAAACTGCGATCACGCTTGGCTACCTCGACCTTCTGTGTCAGGTGCAGTCTGTCAAGAAGATGCCCCGTGCCGAAAACTTTGAAGACCATGCCTTTCCTGCGCTGCGCGTACGTATTGGCTCTGCCAAGCGTGGCACAGCGGAAGCAACCAAGTTGGTCGAAGGGAAAGCAAGCCGGGTCCTCGATGTCGAAATCAGCTTCCGCGATCACGTTTATAACTTTCAGGAGCTGAACCTGATAGGTGCAGGCGTGGCTGTCCGCGCCTTCACCATTCACGAATTGGTCGCCGAAAAGTTCCGCGCGCTGCTCCAACAGCCAGTACGAAAGCGCAATCGTCGGCAGGACGTCTACGACATCGCCTTCCTGATCGACGGCCACGATTTTAGCGCCAGTGACAAAGCCACAATATTGGCCACGCTCATCGAGAAATGCCGCAACCGGGGAATCGACGCGCAGCGAAGTTCCATGGACGAGCCAGAAATCAAGCAACGCGCCGAGGCTGAGTGGGACACGCTCGCATTGGAGATCGGCAACCTGCCCCCGTTTAAAGCCCGTTTCGCCGCTATGCGCGACCTCTACACGTCCTTGCCTTGGTGATGGGAGATGTTGCGGGCGTCAAGCGCGAGGCATCACAGCTATCTTCCCCGTCTGTGTCATACGACCCAGTCACCCGAAGCGCAGTCCCACTTCCGTGAAGGTATACTCGTTCGCAATGATCCCCTCTTCGATGGCCTCTTTCGAGGTGAGGTGGTCGTACTCGGCCTGAAGCTGGCGGTAGAGCCAGCGGGCCATATCCCGCAGAGCCTCGGTCAAGATTTCCTCGGCGTCCTCGGTGAGCGGCTGCCAGGTTGGACTGTCCCGGGTGACGTCCACCGACATAGTGTACTCGTGGTAGTAGCGGCCGCGGTGGCTGACCTCGGCGACGAGCTGGTAAAAGTTCCGCCGCTGGATAGCATGCAGCCGGTCAGCAATCCCGTGCAGCATAGCATCTGTCGGGGCATAGTCCCGTGTGCGCGCTGCCGCGCCCTTGGCATGGCTGAGATAGCCCTCGAAGCAGGCCCCGTCGCCCTGGTTCCAGAACCCGGAAAACCAGATGCAAGGCTTTTGCCGGGTGCCGCCGCCCATCAGGCGGACGGGCGTGGTCTTCAGGTGGATGCCGAGGATTTCACAAATCCGCTCGAAGTCCTCGTAGACCGCGTCCCACCAGTCGTCATGGGGCCCGAGTTCGCGATACCAACTACGCGCTTTTTCCTTGGCGGCGTCCGAGAGTTCGGGGAACTGGTAGACCGTCGTGCAGATGATCTCAGGCATTTGCGCCCTCATTGTTCGACTTCGCTTCAAGCCTCTCATTGAACTCGAGGTGGATGCAGCGGGCCGCCGCGTCGAAGCAGAACTCGCCGTAAGCACCGTCGTTGTTTTCCCAACCGCCATGCGTGTCGGAGAGGAAGTCGAAGGCAAGCTGCTCGACGACATCCTCCAGTGAGAGCTGCCGCATCTCCACCTCTGGGTCGTCCCAGGTGATCGCGGCATATTCGATCTCCGTCGCGGGGAACTCGACCGCGGTCTCGCCGGACCAGGCACCGATGCTTTCGATCTGGCCGCTGTCCCCGGCACCGTCGAAGGTTACAGTGACATGGGTGATGCCGGCGGCCATCAGGCCGTCAAAGAGGCGATCCTTGTTGCCGGGGCGCAAGGCTTCGATCCGCGCCGCGCGCGCGGCATGCGCCGCGAAGATCTGCGCCATGTCGACGGTCGAGGGTGCCATCGGCGGCGCGAGGGTGGGTTCTGTTAGGTTCATCGGGAATCTCCGGTAGAGGGAAAGGATCGGAGCCGGTCGGGGCAATCTCTCTCTCCCCCGGAACAGCTCCAAATCCCCCTGCCCTCCTCTGTCTCTTGGGCGTCACGCCGCGATCTGCAGCGCCCGGGCGGCGAAGGCGCGCCAGAGCGGATCGACGAGACGCCCGTCCAGAAGATCGGCGCGGTGGCGCAGCTGCTGCGCCAGACCGGGCTCACCCCAGGCAGCAGCGCGGCCCGCCTGCGCACGCAGCTGGCTCGCCTCGGTCACCATGCCGCGTGCCTCGACCGCGCTGGTCACTGGGTGACACCAGGCGACGGCGCCGTCGCTGGCGACCCCGGCCAGCACAAGGCGCTCGTCGCGGTCGAGGATCGCCAGAAGCTGGGGCTCGGTATCCTGAGTCATCCCCTCGGCATACTGGATCGCATCCTGCATGGCCTCGGCCAGAGTCGCGAAACGGTCGAGGACAAGCGGGGCGGCCCGGCCCGACAGCAGGTCGGCCGGTGCGCAGCGCGACAGGGTCAGCGCGAAGGGCGGATTGGGGTCGATGTCGCCTGACGGAAAGCCCGGCGGGGCGCCCCGCACGCCGGTGGTCGGGTGGATGGACATGGGCAAGTCGAACATGCGGAAATCTCCGACGGCGCGGGAAGCCTCTCTCCCCGCCTCATCCGTCAAAGACAAAACCGCCGCACTCTTCCTCGAAGGAGCGACAGAAACCGCTCAACTTGCCGGCGGCAAATCACTCCATCGGACACGCAGGTATCGACCTTGCCGCTTAGGCAAATCCTTTCGGTCAATCATTCGACCTGATACCTGGAAATCCTCGTTGATCTTGACCACGAGCAACTTGTTGAAGTTCCCGGCGGTATCGACCACCACGACATCCTTCGTCTTGAAGGGGGTAATCGTTTTCACTTCGACGTGGTCGTTGCCAAGTCTCCCGTCAGCACCTTGAGCGTAGGTTTTGTTCAGCTTGATGCCGTAGGTGATCGCGCCGAAAAGTTCACCGATGTCGCCGTAGACGGCGAGATGAAGACCCGTCTCCCGGTGATAGCTTTCCGCAAGCGATATCAGGTCTTCAAAGTAGGGGATCATTGATCGGATGGCGTTGGGGTATTTTGCTCCCCACTCTTTGTAGCGGAGCTGCTCGTCAATTTCTGACCAGGAAACCCATTCGCCATCATCGTAGAACGCGCGATCAGACCAATCGATAGTATCCATACTTTTTCGCCCAACTTGATCCTGTAGGCAGGTAGCAATCCAGTTTGGCAATAAAGTGGCCGGAGGAACCAGAGCCTCCGGCACCGAGTCAGCCGACCCGGTCGAGGAGCTTCTTGGCGCGCCCCTCCATGCCCAGACGGACATCCTGCTGGGTCTTGTCCCGCGCTAGCCGCGTGATGCCCTGCACGAAGTCGAAGATGCTTTCGGGCGGGCGGCCCTCCTCCATCAGCACCTTCTCGATGATCTTGCCGGACTCGGCCTTCGAGAAACCGCGCTTTCGCAGGAAGTCATCCCGATCCTCGTCGGTGCGCGCCACGATCTGCTGCCGCGCCGCCTTGATGCCGTTCACGAAGCCCTGCGGCGAGGAATTGGCGAACCGCGTCAGCGCCGGGGCCGCCTCTTGGGAAAAGCGCGAGGCCGCGTATTTCGAGTGGCGGATGGTGATCTCCTGGAAATCCTCGACGCCCCAGAGATTCCGGTTCTGGCACACCGCCCGCAGGTAGAAGCTCGCCATTCCGAGGGTCTTAGCACCCACCTCGGAGTTCCAGCAATAGAAGCCCCGGAAGTAGAGATCGGGGGAGCCGTCGGGCAGGCGGCCCGCCTCGATCGGGTTGTGATCGTCGACGAGGAACAGGAATATATCGCGGTCCGAGGCATAGAGCGTGGTCGTATCACGGCTGATCTCGACATCGGGGTTGTAGACCCCAGTCGACCAGTCGAGCACGCCCGGCACCTTCCAGCGCGTGTCGCCCGTACCATTGCCCGCGATGCGTTGCACCGCTTCAACCAGTTCATGGTCATGGATGCGGCCATAGTCCGGGCCAGTCACGGCGCGCAGTTCGGTCCGGCCATCTTCCGTCTCGAAGGTTTTCACCTGCTCGGCGCGGTGGTTGGAGAGGCCATACTGCAGGTTGATCGCCGCCAGCGGTGCGGGCAGCTGCCGCAGGTAGGAGGCCGGGGCACCGACGATGTTGGCGAGTTGGCCGAAGGCCCAGTGCGTGGGCGCAACGGGCTCATGTGCTTTCGGTAGAACCAGATGCAGCCGTTCAGCGCTGTCGCGCGTGGCCTCGACGCGGATGTCCGCCGTCTGCACCACACGGCTGCGGCTGCGCTCGGACCGCCCTTTCACATTGGCCCAGAGATCGTCGAGCGAGAGATACCGCTCGTCATCCGGCCGGTTGAACCATTCGGACGACACACGCCCGTTCCGTTCACCCCGGCTCACATCGACCTTCCAGCCACCAGCCCGAACCGGTGCGACCGGGTCCATGACTTCCACAACGCCCATCGGACATCTCCCGCGACGGGCGCCGGGAGCCACTCTCCCAGCCTTCAACCCGTCACCGGGAAACCGGCACTCCTCTTACTCTACGGGACCCGACGGACGGGGAGTTGCCGTTCGCCGCGTTTGTCACCAAGGCAGCAAACCGCAGGAAGCGGCCGCACGGCGCGACGCCTTGGACAGGTCGGGCAACTCAGACAGCGGACATCCTCGTCATGCATTCCACCTCCCCGCAATCGGCACTTCGGCCCGAAGCTGACGCCAATCCAGGCCGACAGCAGGCGCTCAGAATCTTCGTCCAGACGCAACCCGATCGCCCGCACCGCCGTTCATAGATACAGTGAGGCAAACTGCCTCCGGCCCCGCCTGCCGATTTTCGTGGAGTATTGGTACTGTATGAATATCCATTCAGCCTTGACTTCAGCCAGAACTCGTGCGGACAGTTTCACAGTATTGCTGTGTCCTAAGGAAGAAGGTACGCGCAGGCTTAATTTTCTTGAACCAAAGAAGGATAGCATTCATGGCACTTAAACCAGGACCAAAGCCGATAGCAAAATCAACAGGGAAACCGGATCAGCGCCGCCGGGATAACAAAACCACACCAGGGAATACACCGTCCCTCAAACCAAGCAAATCTAGCAAGCCCCCAAAGGGAAAGTGAAAGAGGGCTCTCGTTAACTTGCCCTTCTGACCTGATAGTAGATCGAACTTGCGCGAAATACAGCACAGGCCATTCACTTCTAAGTCGGATGACGGCTCTCTGGGACAGAAAGGCCGCTTAGGGCCGAGGCCGTGTGAGAACTCAGATTTTGAGTATCTGCGGAGAACAGTTTCCTTGGAATTTTGTGGGCAACGGCCCACTGCAGAACGAAATCTCGTAGCTGCGCCTGTGGGAGTACATCGTTCCGCAGCCGCCTATGCTCGAGCGAGTTTTCACACAGCCTCGGCCGAGATCGGCCGAACCCGGCGGGTTTCGCCGCCGGGCCCGAGGGGGAGACCCCCTTCCTCAGAACGGGACCTCGTCGTCGCGGTCGACCAGTTCGGGGTTTTCGTTCTCGGCCGACTTCGGGCGGCTCAGGAAGTCGACCTTCTCGGCGATGATCTCGCAGCCGTAGCGGTCAGTGCCGGTCGCGTCGGTCCACTTAGTGTAGTGGATGCGGCCGTGGACAAGGACCTTCATGCCCTTCTCGCAGTGCTCTGCGACGGTCTTGCCGAGACCGTTGAAGCAGGTGATGCGGTGCCATTCGGTGTCCATGACCCGGTAGCCGTTCTCGTCGCGCATCACGCGACCTTCCGAGACGCGTGGCCTCGAGGTAGCTAGAGTGAAGTTGGTGATCTTCGTGCCGCTTTGGGTCGAGCGTACTTCGGGCTTCTGACCGATGTTGCCGGCGAGGATGACGATGTTCTGCATGATAAGCTCCTGTGTTTCCTGTCCCTGGGACCGTCCCTTCGACAAGACCCGGAAAAAGCCTGTCGGCTGAGGTGTGCACGGGAGACGGAACGGCGACCGGAAACCTCCAGAGGGCCGGGGTGGAGCGGGCAGCCCCAATGGGGCAACACGGCCCGGACTGACGCGGGGTTGCGCGCCAGAGGCCGAACAGGCTTAGGGGATTGTCAGTCGAAGGGATGGCACCGGGGATGGGAGCGACCTGGGGCTCTCGTAGAACTCGGCCTTCCTGACAAAGGCAACTTGGTTGAGGCATTTGCGAAACCGCCGACCCAGCGGCTCAAGCCAACCTTATCCCCCTGCCCTATCGCGGTGACCTCCGTGGGAGTTGCGATGTTGCGACCTGACGACTATCCCGGACGCATCATTCAGGACACGAGGGCCCAATGGCTGATTTCAATCTCGAGGCGATGTCGATCAAAGAACTGCGGCAAATGCAGAAAGACCTCGCCAAGGCGATTTCCACCTACGACGACCGTCATAAGGCCGAAGCTCGCGCCAAGCTGGACGCAATCGCCAAAGAGATGGGCTACTCTCTGGCTGATCTGATCGGTGCCGAGGTGAAAGCCACCCGTGCGCTGGCCGTGGCAAAGTATCGACACCCTGAGAATGCGGCTGTCACCTGGTCTGGCCGTGGCCGGAAACCGCAGTGGTTCGCCGATCACGTCAATGCGGGCAAAGACCCAGGTTTGCTCGCTATCTAAAGGCAGCGACGTGGGGATGGCCAATCCGCCGTCGAAAATCAGGTGATCGCAACTCCCCAGGGGCAACGGTGATCGCCCATTTGGCGTGCCGACCGTCGTCGGCTCATTCTGCCTGTCGGCCCGGGATGGCAGACAGGCGAAAGGCCCGGCTCGGAGCCTTCGCTCCGCCTCCGAGCCTCAGGAGAAACCGTGGGCCTTACGCCCACGGATCGACCTCAGCGATCACCTGAACCTCGTCGCCGTCGATTTCATCGGCGGGGACAGCGCCGAAGGATCCATCCCCTGCCTGAAAGACGACGATCGAGACCATGAGCGTGGCGGCGAGGGAGGCGGCGAAGGCGTGTGCATCTTTGCGGGACATCTGATTGGCTCCTGTCTTGGAGGCGAGGGACCATCCCCCGCGCGACAGGACCCCGCAGGCCCGAAGACTGGCTGACATCACCGGGTGCGTTCGGCTCGTCCGAATCCACCCGGCGGCACGGGCTTGCCCATAGTCCGACCCCTCGCGGGTTGATCTCGAAGACGGGATTCGGGGCAAGGAAGGGAATGGCGAGCGGGGGATGGTGCCCTGACGATTGGAGCCTGTTGTCCCGCCGATGCATTTGACGCCGCCAGCCTCCTGGGCTGGCTCGTGGTTGAAGGCCTCCGTATTGTGGGATGGATCCTCTGGCGCCCCGCGTCATAGCGGGACGAGGGTGTGGTTGATGAGAGGCCCGCCCTTCGGCAGGCCCCTCACGCCTTATCAGGGCTCAGGCGGCCAAGTCCGCGCCCTCTTCCCTATCGCCGTCCTCGGCGTCGACGATTTCGATCCGCGCGTTGCTGTAGCCCTCCCGCGCAATCCATAGCTCGGCTGCGGTAACGGATTCCGCCAGATGCAGCAGCTCGGTGTTACCACCGAAGTCCAGAAGCACGCGCACCTGGCCGGGCTTCGGTTCCTCGGCCACCTCGAAGATCAGACGGCTGTCGGCCGAATGACTGCGCATGATGGTGACCAGGATCACCCCGTCCGAGGAGAAGTTCCCCTCATGGAGCGTGAAGGAGGCCGGAGCGGTCCAAGTCGGATAAACCCGTGGCGGCTCCTTCTTCACGAGACGGCCGACGCCGTTCGAGCGCTCCCAGGCCGCAAGTTTCTTGGTGAACCGGGCCGGCGGCTTCGGGCTGCCGTCGGTATAGCGGATCAGCGCCCCGAGAGGCGCTGTGTCGATGATGGTTTTTGCAGACATGATTCCTCATCCCGAATGCGAGCGTTCGCATTCATCATATTGATATTGCTGTATTTTGTGAGAGTGAGGGCGGGTTGCCCCGCCCCCGGATGGCTCAGATCAGTCTGCAGCCAGCATCGACGCGTCGCTGTTCGGCAGATCGGCCGTCAGGAAAGCCGGGAGATCGATGGTTCCGGCTGCGTCGTCGGAGTCAGCTTCCATCCGGGCCTTATCACCGATGTCTGCCCCCTGCCCTTCTGCGATCGCCTCGCCGTCGAGTGCGACCAGATCGGCCCGGCGCAGGACCTCTGGCAACCAACCGCTGCCCCTGAGAAGCCGCTCGGCTTCGGTGGCCATCTCGCCCTTCTTGAGGTGATCGAGAAGCTGCGCAGTCCCTTCCCCCTTCGCCTCGCGCACAGCGTCGAGGATCCGGGCCTTCGGCACACGGTTGAGATATCCATCGACCGTGGGCTCCCAGCCCGCTTCGACCATGTCGAGATCCACCGCGCGCGCCACGAGATCGGCATGCGCCATGCGGCGGGTCAGTCCAGTGGCCGAGATGCCAGCCCCATAGGGGTTCACCTTCTCATGGAGCGCGTTGATCCCAAAGCTGAGGCAATGCGCCAGAAGGGCGAGACGGCTGCCCTGATCGAGAACGGACAGATAGTCCCAGAGCGCGGCATCATCCCCGAGGGGCAGATCGGCCTCCCAAGCTGCGTGACGCTCGTCGACCAGCTTCGCCACCACGTTGTCCTTCAGGTCCGGTGCCTGCGCCGACATGTAGACGTGGCGGACCGAGGCTTCGAGGCAGCTGCCCGTCGCAGAGGAGGTGCGGAAGGTGTCCGTCACCAGCTTCAGGAGCAGGAGCGTCAGCGCGACGTCCGGCGACCGCCCGATGGCCTCCCGCAGCGCCAAGGTGCGGTGGGCGGTCAGTTCCATGACCAGCCGCTCGGGCAGCGGCTTCAGCGCTCCGTCGTCGTCCTCCTCGGACGAGTCCGCGCCGATCGGGTGACCGCCCGAGGTGATGACGGTGCCGCCAGCGGAGGTCGCCGACGGGTTCCAACTGGAAACACCAGCATCACCCCCCTGCCCCATGGCATCCGGACTATCGCCATCCTGGACCGCGGTCTCCTCGCGCGGCTCGTCCTCTGGCCGAACGTATCCACGATAGATCTCGATACTGCCGTCCCGATCCAGCGTCACAAAGACGCCCGCGCGCGCAACCTCGGCTGGGTCGTAAATCAGCGGCCTCTGTTCGAATGCTTCCATCGCCATCTCGAGCTGGCCGAGCCGGGCATCGATCTCCTCGGGATATTCGTCCTGGCCGGAATACTCCGCTTCCAGCGCTCGATACTCCTCAAGGAGCGTCGCATGGGCCGCGCTTTCCTCGTCCGTCATCGGCGCGGGATCACCGGCCAGGCGCCGCAGGCCGTGGCTGTAGCCGTAGGGCAGGTCGGTCGCCACCTCGATCCACTTCCAGCCATCCGAGGAAAGCGCCTCGGCTTCCCCCTGGAGCTTCTCGGAGACCAGGCGGTCGAGCAGGGCAGGGTCCTCCAGCCAGCCACCATCGTCGCCCTGGAAGAGATCGCGCAGGACGACACCGCCGGCTGCCTCATAGGCATCGACACCGACGAAGACCGCGCGGCGATCCGAAGCCCGGACTGAGGTCTCCGTCAGCATGCGCCGGATCGCATAGGGCTCCTTGTTCCAGGAGCTCTTCACTGCGTCCCAAACCTGGACCTGACGCGCATGATCCGGATTCACCGTAAAGGCCATCAACTGTTCCAGCGTCATGCCATCCTCGGCATAGACCTCGAGCAGGGCAGGGGCCACGGAAGCAAGTTTCAGGCGCTGCTTCACGATCTGCGGGGTGACAAAGAAGGCCGCCGCGATCGCTTCCTCACCCTGACCCTTCTCGCGCAGAGCCTGAAAAGCGCGGAATTGGTCGAGCGGGTGCAGGGATACGCGCTGCATGTTCTCAGCCAGCGAGTCATCCTCGGCCAGAATCTCCGACGCCACATCCCGCACGATGCAGGGGACCGGCGCAGTCTTCGCCAGCCGCCTCTGCTTCACCAGCAGCGACAGCGCCTGGAAGCGGCGACCGCCGGCCGGGATCTCGAACATGCCGGTCTCGACCCCATCGGCATCAAGCACCGGCCGGACGTTCAGGCTCTGCAGCAAGCCGCGCCGGGCGATGTCCTCGGCCAGTTCTTCGACAGACACACCCGCCTTGATGCGCCGCACGTTGGACTGGCTCAGCACGAGCTTGTCGAAGGGGATGTCCCGCGATGGGGACAGGACGACGTTCTGGACAACTTTCGTCATCAGATCTTCTCCACGACGGGCGCCGGAAGCCACTCTCCCGATCTCACTCACCGTCACCCCTCAAACCCCCAACCTTTTCCTCTCTTCGTCGATCTTGACCGCGGTCAAGAAGTGCAAGCTGGTTGTTCTATGCCCGCATGACCGTTTCAAAGTATGCCTCGGGCTGCCTGATCTCTTCTCCCTTCCCCAACAGGTAATCCAAGATCAGTAGAAGTCGTCCAGCCCCAGCCCTCTCGAGACCACGCATCAGCTTTTCTTGGTGTATTCTAAGCAATCGACCGATATCGAAGAGAATGCGGTTCAGTGCTTCGCTTGTTCGCGGGGGGTCTGGAAAGAAGTCCGCGACATGTGAAAAGTCCGTCCAGGCCATTTTTGCAGGGTCTCGGTTCATGGTCGGTCCCCGAACGCTTTGGCAAGCGTTGGTCTGCTTCACGTGCGTGTCTTTCTTTATATGTTCTTTTTTTACAGACTCTATCTGCCGGTCATTTTGTCCGTTCCTGGCGGACATTTCGCTCGCGCACCCACCGCTGAAGGCTTGGCCGTGTGATTGTATTTGGTCCGCATGAGCGCTTGAACCGTGGCACTCTCCGTAGCTCTGCGCGGCGTTGGCTCGGAGCTCGCGGAGGCCAGCGATGATTTGCAAGACTGTGTCGGCAGTCAGGGTTGCTCGACGAAGCAGGTTTCTGATCGTTCCCAGTGCAGACAGCCGTGCTTCATCGATGTGCTCGTCATCAAGGAGGGATGCGCGCAGCGCAAGCGCTTCTGCCCTGAGGGAGCGAAGGTGTTCACGTTCTTCCGTGACCTTCGATGCTCTGGCTGCAAGAGCGTCGTGGCTCTGCAATAGCGGACCCAAGTCGATCCCAAACGCATCCCTGATGATGCCCCTGTAGCGGAGGGGAAAACGTTTGCCGTTCGCCGAACTCTTCCGCTGGATGAGTCCCGCAGCCTCAAGGCGCCCCAGGCAGCGACGAAGCGTTCTCTCATCTATGCCGTTTGCGCGCTCTGATAAGGAGGCGTTGGAGGGGAACACAACGGTCAGCTTGCACTGTGTTTCACCTCCGTTGGGACTCTGGGCGCGCGGGAGAAAGCTGATGAGCGCTGTCAGTACGGTGATGTCGTTGCTCGCCAGGCTCAGGTCTTTCCGAAGAACCCGTACTGGTCCCAGGATGTCGTAGGGGTTAGGGCAGGCAATAGCTGACTGTTCCGCCAAGGCGGTTCGTGCTTGAGTGACATGTCTCATGGTGTTTCGGAAGAAAAAGCTTCCCCGGTCACCGCGAGCGGTGTTGAACTCGATTCGTTTTGGGGGTATCAATCAGGTGTCGAGACTGATTGAGGCCCTTCGGAAGCACCGCTTTCGGGGGGTCTTTCCTTTTCTAGCCGGTCCTCCTTTCGTTTTCTGCTCGTTGCTCTTGATGTCTTGACCGCGGTCAAGACACGGGGTTGTCAGGTTGGGCCGTCTTGACCGCGGTCAAGAAGCTCGCCGATCAGCTTTCGGATGGCATCTTCGACGCGCGGGGCAAGGTCAGCGTCCACATCGATGGTGATGCGGTTGCCCTTGCGGCCGATCTTCACGCGCTCATCTGACTCAGCCTTGGGCGGAGTTGCCTTGGTGGCCGTAAGCAGCGTAACCGCTGCGTCAAGTCGGTCTGGGCCAGGCAAGGTACGGGGGATTCCGCGGGCGACTTCCTTGGCTCTCGAGACGTCCTTCTCGCACAGCCTGAAAAGCTTCTCCCAGACCCTCCGACCAACGCCATGTGCAGGTCCGATGGCCTGAATCATCTCCATTGGAATACCCGTCGCGATACGGTTCATCCGAGAGACGAGAGACTCATCGATCTGGAGCGCCCGATAGGCGATGGTCTGGGCGTTCTTGCGCGTTTCGTCTGTTTTCCCAAGTTCTCGAATGATCCCGGCGACGAACAGAGCCCTCTCGATAAACGAGGGGTCTTGGCGGGCATTGTTTTCAACGCCTTGGGCGATCAGAGCTTCCTCTTCGGTCATTTCCATGACCGTGGCCCGCACCTTCTGACCAAGCTCACGACAGGCGAGAAGCCTGCGGCGTCCATAGACGATCTCAAGTGCGCCATCCTGGGTTCGGCGGACAAGAATGGGAACCTTTTGCCCATGCTCCCGGATCGAGGACACAAGTTCCTCGAGGCCATCGCTCGGATCGATACGATCCATGACCGCGGACATCCGAACAGTGCTCGGGTCGATCAGGCGCGTGGCGTGCTTGTCTTCCTCGAGCACAGATGCTTGCGCACGAGCAACCGTCGGGCTCGTGCGCCTCAGATCCAGATCGACACCTTCGTCCGGCGTTGCAGCATTGCCCATCGCGTTTTTGAGTGAGTCTCCAAAGACCTTACGCGCCATGGCTACGCCCCCATGCCTTGAGGATTTCGCGTTCGACTTCGTCGGTCACGCGCGAAACGGACTCGATCGCACGCTCGTAGGTTCTGCGGTTCACGTCGCGAGGTTCGACCTCAAAGATGCTCTGTTGAGTGTTTGCGGCATCACCTACGGCAGTCGACTTCAGGAACTCGGCCGGCAGGACCGCATCGCCAAGAACCGTCCGAAGCAGAGACGAGATTTGGACCTGTGGACCGTCAGTGTTCTCGTAGCGCGTGATCAGGACCCTCACGAAGTTGAGGCCGTGTTCAGGGGCATGCGCCTCGACGACGCCCATCAGGTTGCTCGCCATGCCGAGGAAGCTCGCAAGGGACATGACATCGAGCATGGACGCGTTGAGCGGGATCAGGACCCCGGTGGAAGCAAAGAGGGCGGAGATCACCGAGAAATTCAGCTGAGGCGGGGTGTCGAAGATCACTACGTCATATCGGTCCAGGACAGGCTCAAGCGCTTCGCGGATCCGGCTGTGGAAGGTGGTTGCACCGTGTCGGAAGCTTAATGCGACTTCGAATTCGTACTCCATGATGTCCATGGAGGCCGGGATCAGATCCACGGTCGGGAAGTTCGTCTTGCGAATGATATCTGAGGCGGGCAGGGGCCCTTCCGACCGGATCAGATCATAGGAGGTCGGCATGTCCGGATCGAGTTCAGGGGTCACCCCGAACAGGTTTGTCAGACTTGCCTGGCTGTCGAGGTCGATCAGCAAGACCCGATAGCCGCGAAGGCCCAGTAGCTGACCAACATGAGCTACGGTCGACGTTTTTGCGGACCCGCCCTTCAGGTTGAAGATTGTCACGACCTGGCACGCTTCGCCGGCTCTTCTGTGAGGGTGCTCATCGGGCTTGATCCTGCCCGTCTCAAGAAGGACGCGTTGGGCCTCGACCATTTCTTCGGCAGAGAAGCTGCGGCGGTTGCCACCCTCAAGGATGCCTTCGGGAAAGCCCTCGAGGTTTGACACATGGTGGCGGAAGGTGTTCTGGTTGATCCGAAGGAGATCGGCCGCTTCACGCATCGTGAAACGACGGAGACCCTTCTGGGCATCCGGTGGGAAGGTTTCCTGCGCATGTTCACGCAACCGGCTACCTAGCCGCTTGGACATGACGTCGAATCTTTGAGAGGCCCGTATCCCGCTCATCACTGCCCTCAAGTCTTTATTGTTTTGTAGACCTTAACAGTTTTCGCGATTAAATCCAGCCCGAACTGTTGAGCGGCCTAGAAGCGTTGAGATGGCCTATTTCTGACGAGATAAAGTCGTTAAGTATCAATACCTTGGGTAGCCGTGTTCGCAGGTAACTTCAACAGTTCGTGGCCTGTGATGTCGTGGCCACAACATGTATTATGGACGCCTGCGTAACGACGATCTTCAGAATCGCGCGGTCGATTCCAACAACTTCATCACTCAAGCAGCCCCAACCTCTCAGCCCGCTCCAACAGCATCTTCACTGACGAGGGCTGCCAGCTTGTTCGCCCACGGGGCGTACGCTCGCGCATCGCTTCCAGCCGGGTGCAGATCGCCTGAAGCGTGATGTCGGGATCCGCGCCCTTGATGGCGGCGACGATGGCGGGCAGGCGGTCGTCGGTTTCGCGGCGACCGGCACGGCCCACGACGGTTTCGGGCAAGAAGCTGTCGCGGACATACGCATTCACGGCGCGCAGGAGGCGGCTTTGCGTCCATTGGCGTTCACGGGGCAGGGGGGCGTTGATGATGCGAAGCACGTCTTCCCAAGGCATGTCGGGCCGCAGGCGGCGCACGTGCGGCACCCAGTCCAGTGCGGTTTCATGTAGCCGTTCCATATAGCCGTCGTGTCGCGCCAGCCGCACCTTGCGCAGCGCCGCGGGATCGCGGGCGCGCAAGCCTGGATTGCCACCGATCCGCCCCTTGCTGCGCGCCGATGCCAGCCCCGCCTTGGTGCGTTCGCGGATGAGGGCGCGCTCGAACTCGGCCGCAGCACCCAGGACCTGCAAGGTGAACTTGCCCTGCGGCGAGGACGTGTCGATCGGATCGGTCAGCGAGCGGAAGAAAGCGCCCTTGGCTTCCAGCCGTTCAATCACCTCCAGCAGATGCGACAGCGACCGCGCCAGGCGGTCGATGCGCACAACGACCAGCGTGTCGCCCTTGCCGATCCGCTCCAGCACGCGGGCCAGCACCGGCCGCGCGCGGTTTCCGCCCGAGGCTTGTTCCTCATGGATATCCGCGCAGCCTGCCGATTTCAGGGCCTGTGACTGGGGCAGGGTGGTCTGATCTTCGGTCGAGACGCGCGCATAGCCGATCAGGGGCATCAAAACAGGCCGTTTGCAGTTTCGGATAGCGCCAATAAACGACCGTTTCCCTGCAAAGTCAGTCACCTAGAAGGTCGGTCGCGGGGTTCTCGCTGATCTCCACATCGGCATAGTACTTCTGGGCCTGCACGGCAGAGCGGTGCAAGGAGAGCTTCATCGCGGCGGCCAGAGGGGCTCCGTCAAGAGCGGCTTGAGTGAGGAATCCGGCACGCAGGCCGTGCGGTGTGGCGAAGTCCGCCGGCAGACCCGCTAAGACCAACCGGCGTCGCAGGATCGTCCGCAGCGCGTCAGAGGCAAGGCGGCGGGGGAGGGGGCGGTCGGAAAGGGAGACGGGACGAAACAGCGGGCCGCTGGTCAGCTTTGTCACGTCCAGCCAATGCACCAGAGCACGGGCTGCTCGTCCCTTCATCGGCAGGCGCGGAGCCTGATCCCTATTTGTGGTCTTGGTCTCCAGCAGGCGCAGCCAGACAAGACCTTTGGCGGCGAAATCTTCAAGTCCGACATCTTCGACGTTCAGAGCCGTCACCTCCGACCGCCGCCGGCCGCCGGACGCAAAGGCCAACATCAACATGGCACGGTCGCGGATACCGCGATGGCTGTCGTCGCACGAGGCCAGCAGCGCTTCCAGAATGTCGCGGGTCACTGGCTTGGGAGATTTCGGGACACGGGGCCGGGCATTGGCGCGCCGGGCTTTCTGTCGCGCCTGCTGCACCAGAGGCGACGAGAATGGCGAGGGCAGATTGCGCATCCGATGGAACGCCTGCCAGCTTGCGATCCGGCGGTCCAGCGTCGCCGGGGAAGGGCAGGTCAGCTCGCGCCGCAACCCGATGGCGATCAACTCCATCGCCACATCCTGCGCAACCCCCTGCTTTTCCGTCAGGTCCTGCGCGTGATCAAGGATGAATCGCAGCGCGACCTTCTCATCCTCGGGCCAATTCAGCGGCCTGCCGAAGGAGGCCATCTTCCAGGCCGCGATATAGGCCAGATCCCGTTCCCAGGCGCGCAGCGTGTTGGCGGGTGTGCCGCGACGGTAGAGATCGGTGAGCGCCGCCTCATCCGCGTCGGAGAGTTGCGCATAGGCAGGCAAGGCGAGCACACTCATGCCTGCACCTTGCAGAAGTAAGGCGAAATCGCTATCTGTAAGGAGCTCAAATAATTCTCCTTGGAGGACACCATGCAGGAATCGACCGTCACGACCAAGGGCCAGACCACCCTGCCGAAGGACGTGCGTACGGCCCTCAAACTGCACCCGGGTGACCGGGTTCGGTACATGATCCTCGACGGTGGGGAAGTCCGACTGGTGCGCAGCAGGCCCGTCATGCAATTGGCAGGCTTGCTGAAGGACCGGACCGACAAGCGGGCGACACTTGAAGAGATCGAAGAGGCGATTGCCAATGGCGCTTCTGGCCAATGACGTCCCAAACTTCGGTGCCTATGACCGGGCTTGATACAAATGTCCTGGTTCGTTTTTTGGTGCAGGACGATGTCGCACAGGCCAAGGCCGCGCAAGACCTGATGGCGACCTTTACCGAAGGGGCACCAGGCTTTATCTGCCGCGAGGTGCTGATCGAGTTGGTCTGGGTCTTGGAGCGCGCTTACGCTTTGCTGCGACCAGACATCGCCCGGGCTCTCGACGGTCTGATGGAGGCGCGCGAGGTGGTGATCGAGGCCGCAGATCGTGCCGCGATTGCCGTGGATCGCTATCGCAAGGGCGGTCCCGGCTTTGCCGACCAGATGATCGCGCTGGCAGGGCAGGGGGCCGGTTGCCAGGCAACGGTCACCTTTGACCGCAAGGCGGCAGGCCTCCCCGGGATGTCGCTGCTGGGCGCTGTTTCCGACCATTGATCCGGGGTATCTCGCACAGATTTCTCAAGCCAGAATGCCCCCTTTCTGCGCCCAGATCAACACCCATGATAAGGCGAACTTATCGCGGGTGTACATCCAGAAACTTGAAACTGCCAGTAGTGTGCATTAGTGCAATATTTTGCGCGTTAATGATGCTAATAAATTGAAAAGCATGAAATATTTTCGGCACGATTTTGCAGACACTTCGGACCAGGGATAGCCCAGTAAGGTGATGTCCCGACCATGCGGCAGAACTTTCATTCTTGCGCGCAACTGGAAGCCCGGGCCGACCGACTTGGTCGGCCCCGGGTATCAGGCGCAGACGGCGTCAGCCGACGCGATGGACTGAGGGGTCGATCTGCGGAAAATCGATCTCGGTCCTGGCGACGTGGTTGATGTAGTTGGTCAGGATGTTCGCGACGACGTTCGCCACCGTCTCGACAATCTCGCCATCCGTCGCACCAGCGGCGCGCACAGCCGCTAGGTCGGCATCTGCCACCTCGCCCCGTGTGGCGACGATATTGCGCGCAAAGGCAAGCAGGGCCGCAAGTTTGGAATCCGAGGACGAACCGCCAAGACGGGCAAGGATTTCGTCGTGCGGCACCTTCATCCCTTTGGAGATCGCGACATGGGCCGAGGCGCAGTAGCCGCAGGCGTTGGCTCCGGCGGTTGCAAGGGCGATGGCCTCGCGGGTCGGGGCGTCGAAGCTGCCCTTGCCCAGGGCTGCGCCGATCTGGAGATAGGTATCAAGGACGGCAGGTTCCTGCGCCATGACGCGCATCAGGTTCGGTGTCATGCCGATGCTCTTGCGAACGCCATCGAGCAGGTCCTTGGCGCGACCGGTTGCAGTTGCGGGATCGACGGGGGAAATACGGGACATGTCTGGTTTCCTTCTGGTGTGTTGGGGGTTGAAGAACGGTTCGGATCAGGGCGATGGAACGGGGCGCAGGTCAGCCGCGCCGCAGGTCTGAGAGCGCATCGCCAAGCGCCCAGAGCGCGATGCCCAGAAGCGGCAGGTCCTTGATCAGGAACTGACCGGGCACGACGGACAGGAAGGGAAATCCGCCAAGGCTCGGCTCCCAGCCCGGGGCGGTGAAGAGGAATGTCAGGGTCGTGACCAGCGTGGCAGAGATCGCCGCCGCCCCGGCGGCACCGGCAAGGGCCGACCAGGGGCGGAGTGCCAAGAGGATAGCGGCCGAAACCTCGACGACACCGATGGCCGCGGCCAGCCCTCGGACTCCGAACAGGCCATAGAGCCAGGACAGCAGCGGGCTCGACGCGACAAGACCCTAGATCGCCTCGGCCTCGTAGGCGGTGAACTTCATCAGGCCGATCGCGGCAAAGACAAAGGCCAGCCCGAAGACGGCGATGGTCCGGCCGGAACTGCTGAAGGATTGCCCGTAGGCGGCAAGAGATGGAACGGATTGGTCGGTCATCTGAAACTCCCTGATTTCGAAGCGGTCGCTCGGTGGCGATGAACGGGATATAGAGATTAGGAACCATTCGGTCTACAACCTGTCGCGCACGTTTCCGTGAGTTCTGGACCAACCGGTTTCTTACCTGTAGGCTGACCCAAGGAGGCCTTCCGATGGCACGACCGCGCGAATTTCAGATGGACGAGGCAACCGAACGCGCGATGGCGCTGTTCTGGTCGGGCGGGTATGAGGAGGTGTCGCTTGCCGACCTTCTGGACGCCATGCGGCTGTCGCGTGGCAGCCTTTACAAGGCCTATGGCGAGAAACAGGGGGTCTGGCTTGCAGCGCTCGACCTTTACGACAACCGGGTCGTCCAGCCTGCCGCGCAGGCTTTGGCGGATGCCGGAACTGGCCCGGGTCTGGCCCGGGTCACCCACTTCCTCGAAGCCCCGGCTGCGGCGTTGCGCGATGGCGATGACCGGCGGGGCTGTTTTCTGTGCAATGCGGCGGTGGACAGGGCCGCTAGTGACGGCAACACGCGCGAACGTGTCCTTGCCATGTTCATGGCCATCGAGCAGGGCCTGCAGGTGGCATTGGCCGATGCGGCGGCGGACCGGGGGTGGAGCGTCAGCACCGTCGACAAGAAGGCGAAGGCGACGCTGGCGGCCTATGTCGGGCTTCGCGTCCTGGTTCGCGCCGGATTTCCGCGCGACACCATCGACCTCATCACGGCAACCCATATCGAAACGCTGTCGGGGCCTTGACACGGTGCGACGCCCCGACAGGGTTTTAGGTCACAGGGTGCTGACCTTCAAACCTGCCACGCCGACGGCGATGGCCGCGACGGATGCAACCTTCAGAAGGCTTAGCGATTCCCCCAGCAGGGCCGCGCCAAGCGCCACGGTGCCCAAGGCACCGACCGCCGTCCAGATCGGATAGGCCACGCTGACCGGAAGCGTCTTCATCGCCAGCGTCAGGAAGGTGATGCCGCCGATGACCGCTATGATGGTGACGACGGTGGGGACGGGCCGTGTGAACCCCTCGGAATACTTCATGCTGAGTGCGAAGGTGACTTCGAAGGCGGCGGCAATTCCAAG
This sequence comes from Albidovulum sediminis, assembly GCF_025380365.1. GTDB lineage: Bacteria > Pseudomonadota > Alphaproteobacteria > Rhodobacterales > Rhodobacteraceae > Albidovulum > Albidovulum sediminis. The sequence continues at coordinate 102,870 of NZ_JAOCQF010000005.1, read as the reverse complement.
ATAGATCCAGGCCATGGTGTGTTCCTTTTGTGACTGATCGTGCAAGAATGGCATGCGCGTGTAGCCCGGGGCATGACCGTTCCGGGAGTCAGGGTTTCAGGAGGCGGAGAAAGGCCATGAGCAGGCCATCCGGAGAAACTGTGCAGGCGAGGCCGCGGCTGTGGACCATCATCCCGTCCCCGATGGCAACGGCCTGTGCCGCGAGCAGGGCAGGGGGCACGTCAGACCGTATCTCGCCCCGGGATTGGGCCTTGCGAAAAGCTGCCTCGAATCCTTCGTGCAGCCGTGAGGTTGCAAGCCGCGCTGCGTCGAGCGCAGCGAGGTCGGAGGGTCCCTTTTCGGCCAGGGTATTGACGACAAGGCAACCGTTGGTCCCGGCATCCCGAGCCCAGATACGGAAAGCTTCCGCCAAGCCTGCAAGGGGTGTCTCTCCGCCTTCGAGAGCGGACAGAATCTCTGCTGTCTTGCGGCGCGCGTAGCGATCAAGCGCCCGCCGGAACAGCTCCGCCTTGTCGCCAAAGGCATAGCGCAGGCTCTGCCGGTGCAACCCGGTCGCGGCCTCGAGATCGCTGTAGCTGGTGGTCTCGAACCCGCGGCACCAGAACAGGGCGATAACGCGGTCAAGCGTTTCGTCCTTTTCAAAGCTGCGCGGGCGACCGATAGAGATCTGCCTCTTTGTCATACTGCCATATTATGCACGCACATACACAAAACAAGTCACGACACGGTGATATGTTCCGAAAAAGGGCCTGGCGCAGGAATGGAGGTTGTCAAAGCGCCATGTCTAATATAATTAGGATTCCTAATTGAATCGATAGCGGCACCATGGAAACCCCTGACACGCAGATCCTTTTCGCCTTGGGCCGGATAACATCCGCTTTGCGAGCCGGGCTCTGGCAATCGGCCGGCGAGCTGGGGCTTGTGCCGGCCCAGGCCGAGATCCTGACCCGCATCGCCCGGCAATCGGCGCGCCCCGCCGACATTGCAGCGCATCTTGGCGTGTCCGCCGCCAGTGCAAGCGATTCCATTTCCTCGCTGGTCGCGAAGGGTCTGGCCCTGCGCCTGCCCGACCCGGAGGACGGGCGCGCGCAACGGCTGCTGCCGACCGAAGCGGGGTTGTGCCTCGCCGAAAAACTGACTGCCGCACCGACGGCGGTTCAGGGCGCACTGGCCGCTTTGCCGTCGCAAGATCAGGCCGCGCTTTTGCGGGCGCTGACCCTGATCATCCGCACCTTGCAAGAGGCCCGGGCGATCCCGGTGCAGCGGATGTGCGTGACCTGCCGCCATTTCCGGCCGCGCGTGCATGCCAATGCGGACCACCCCCATCACTGCGCATTTGTGGATGCCGCCTTCGGGGACGCAAGCCTGCGCCTCGACTGCGGCGAACACGAAGCGGCCCTGGCCGAGGAGGCCGCCGCGTTGTGGCGGCGGTTTGACGCGGCCTGAGCCACAAAGCCGGACGCCCCGCCCGCGGCAACGGGCGAGGCGTCCTTGTTGTCCACTCCGCCTATGGAAAAGACAGGAGACACCTGACCATGCCACAGAAAGCCACATTCTACCACGCCGGATGCAGCGTCTGCCTTGACGCAGAACGGCATCTCGCCACGGCGCTCGACCCGTCACGCTTCGCAGTCGAGATCGTCCACCTCGGCACCGACCGCGCCCGCATAGCCGAGGCCGAGGCCGCAGGCGTCGCCTCGGTGCCCGCGCTCGTGATCGGGGGCGTGCCCCTGCACATCAACTTCGGCGCCGCGCTGACCGACGTGAAGGGGGCGGCATGATGGCCCGGACCACGCTACGCACCGCGGCGCTGATCGTCGCCCTTCCCCTTGCCGCGCTGGCCGACGGCAGCCACGACCACAGCGGGGGCTTCGCGGCCGACGGCGGCAACGCCACGCTTGCTCCCTTCGACATCGTCCACACCCGGATCACGACCGAGGGCAACGTCGCCGTCTTCCACATGGCGGTCTCGGGTGTCGCGGGCGAGGCGCGGCCGGCGCCCACCGGCGTGCTGGCGGGGTCGGAAGTCTTTGCCTATGTCTGGCCGACCAGCCTCGATGCCGGCACGGTGGGCTTCGATCCCGGCGCGGGGATCCTCGCGCTGGCGGCGACGGCGCATCCCGACTTCGACGACACGCCGCTCTTCGACGAGAACGGCGATGGCGACCGCGGCAACGACGGCGACCTCTGGCACAGCCACTGGGTCGTGCTCGGCCCCGACGAGGCCTGCGGTCCGGGCGCGCTGAAGGTGATCGACATCCCCGAAGGCGCGTCGCCGCGCCTGCCACTGACCTGGCCCGGGCTGCCGCTTCTGATCGACAGCCCCGGCTGGCAACCCGTTGTCAGCGCCGAGACGATCGAGGTGCGCGTGCCCTTCGCCGAGGTCGGCCTGGTCGAGGCGGCGAGCTTCGACGGGGTGACGGCCGGCCTGCGCGTCAACGCAAACGTCCATGCGCCGCTCCTGTGCGTCACGGACGTCTTCGATGTGGCCTCGGGCGATCTGAGCCTGCCGGGGCGTGTGAACCAGTAAGTCGTCGGGGCGGCGCCTGCCGTCGCCCCGATCCCATCCGACAGGGCCAGGATCATGACCGAAGACCCCTCTTTCCACGTTGCGCGCTGGCTGAACACCGACGGCCCCCTGTCGCTGGCGGATTTCCGCGGCCGGGTGCTGGCAGTCGAGGTGTTCCAGATGCTTTGCCCAGGCTGCGTGATGCACGGTCTGCCGCAGGCAGGCCGGATCGCCGCCACCTTCGACCCCGCCGAGATCGCCGTGATCGGCCTGCATGCAGTGTTCGAGCACCATGCGGCGAACAGTGCCGAAGCGCTGGCCGCCTTCCTGCACGAATGGCGCATCCGTTTCCCCGTGGCCATCGATGCCCCCGGGACGGGCGCGCTTCCGCGCACAATGGAGGCCTGGGGCCTGCAAGGCACACCTTCGTTGGTGCTGTTCGACCGCGCGGGCCGTATGCGCGCGCGCCACTTCGGACAGATCGGCGACCTTGCACTTGGTGCGGAACTGATGGCGTTAGTGAAGGAGAGCCTGGAATGACCGCGATCGCAATCACCCATGTGGCCTTCGAGGACGCCGGATTGCTGCAGCCGGTCCTTGCCGAGCGTGGCATTGCCCTGCGCACCTGCCCAGCCTGGGCAATTCCTGATGAGGCGGAATACGCCGATCTGGTGATCTTGCTCGGCGGGCCGATCAGCGTGAACGACGCCGCCGATTACCCCTTCCTGCGGCGCGAGATTGACCTCGCCCGGACCCGGATCGCGATGGGCCGACCGACCATCGGGATCTGTCTCGGAGCGCAGATCATGGCCTGCGCCATCGGCGGCACGGTCGGCTCCGGTCCGGCGAAAGAGATCGGCTGGGCGCCGGTTGAGCTGACGGCAGCGGGCCGGGCCAGCGCGCTTGAGGCACTTGATGGCATTCCCGTCCTGCACTGGCACGGCGAGGTCTGCCATCTGCCGCCGCAAATTCCGAGCCTTGCCGCGACCGCGGCCTGCGCAACCCAGGCCTTTGCGCCCGGCCCGCGCGCCCTCGCGCTCCAGTTTCACGCCGAGGCTGGCGCGCAGGGGATCGAGCCCTGGCTCGTCGGACATACGTTGGAAATCGCGGCCACGTCCGGGATCGGGGTCACCGGTCTGCGCGCAGACACGGCGCGCCATGGCCTGCGGCTGGAAACGGCGGCGCGCGCAATGTTCCATCGCTGGCTGGCCGAGACCGGGGTGGGCGCATGACCGTCTTTCGCGTTCGAGAAGTCCGCATCGGTCCTGCGCGCCCCTTTGGACCTCAGGGCCAGCCCTCGGCCATCGACAAGCGCGTGGTCGAGGGTCCGACCATGGCCTCCACGACGGGCCTTGCAGGAGACACGCAGGGCGACCCGCGCCATCACGGCGGGCCGGACAAGGCGATTCACGCCTATGCCGTGGCTCATTACCCGGTCTGGGCAGAGGAACAGCCCGAGCGCGCCGAGCGCTTTCGGCCCGGGGCGTTCGGCGAGAACCTGGTGGTCGAGGGCGCGACAGAGGCCGACATCTGCCTCGGCGACCGGTGGCGACTGGGCGATGTTCTGCTCGAGGTCAGCCAGGGGCGGCAGCCCTGCTGGAAGCTGAACCTGCGCTTTGGAGTGCCCGATATGGCGCGCCGCGTACAGGACACCGGCCGGACCGGCTGGTACTTCCGCGTGATCGAAGCCGGGAGCCTTCATGCAGGCCTTGAGGCGCGTCTGACCGCCCGGTCGAACCCCGCCTGGCCACTCGCCCGTGTGGCACAGGTGCTTTACCGCGACACCCTCGATCTCGCATCCCTTGGCGGCCTTGCTGCGCTTGAGGGCCTGCCCGAAAGCTGGAGGCGGCTCGCAGCGCGCCGGATCGAGGTGCGGCGGGTCGAGGACTGGTCCGCACGCCTCGACAGCCCGCCCGTGCCCCTGACCGGACCCACGACAGTTGGGACCGCAGCATAAATACTCCCGGCATAGGTTAGATGAGCGACCAATCCTTTCAGTCAGCGTGCGGCGGAACTTGTACAATATATTGTTTTCATTTAGTATTTTCTTGCAATACGTGCTGATTGTAAACCACCGTTTGTAAACGAATGCAAGGGTACGCTGTGTGGTGCTGATCGCTGGAAACCCCTTCGTTTCCATGCGCTGTACGCGACTAGAGCGCTCTCCACGGACACCGCGCGCGCGTACTATATAAGGAGCAAATGCAGCCCCACAGAAAACCCTTGGGTAGTTTGCATAATAGTCGTATTTTGCACATATGAAGCCCTACCTCACTGTTCTGCCTGATAGTCCTGACGAAGCCCTCGGCGATCCCGAGGGAAGAGAACAGGCGTCCGAAGACGACCTGTGGTTGTCGCGTTTGGTTCCCGATTTCAATTGAAGCGATTAGCTGAAACCTGAGCGGTCTGGTTGGAGCTTGGCATTTCAGCAAAGGCTCGACGGAAGGGCAGGGGGCTTACAGGCCTGCGGCCTTGGTCAGGTTCACCCGGAACCTGTCGCGGCGTCGCTGGTATCGGCGGGTCATCTCTGCGCTGGCATGACCAAGCTGCTTTTGAACGTAGCGCTCATCAACTTCCGCGCTGCTGGCAAGGCCTGCGCGCAGGGAATGGCCCGAGAACAGCCGCACGCGCTCGGCTTCAGGCAGATCAGGGCGTAGCCCGGCCTCGCGGGCGCAGGACTTGATCAGCCGGGCGACGTGCTTGTCGGACAACCGCTCGCTCGTAGCTTTCAGGCCGTTGCGTGACGTGGCGACGAAGATCGGGCCGAAGTCGATCCTTGCGTAATGCAGCCACTGCGTCAGGGCATGGACCGGGCAGGTCTGATCTGATGAGCCGCGGGCGATTTCGACCTCGCGCCAACCGGTCTTGCCGCGCAGGGTGAGGAGCACGCCGTCCTCCAAGATCTCGACCCAGCCGCCGGAGTCAGGCGTGTCATCCTTGCCGTGGTCGAGGCTGACAATTTCGGACCGACGCAGGCCACCAGCAAAGCCGATCAGCAGGATCGCCCGGTCGCGCAGGCCGCGCAAATCGTGGGGGAGGGTTGCCAGCATGTCGCGCAGGTCTTCCGGCAGAATGGCCTCTTTCTGTGCTGGTGGCCGTGCGTGCTTGCGGCGGATGCCAGCCAGGACGCTGGCAATGTGCCGATCTTTGCGGTCGAGCCGCTCTCCGCGCTGCGCATAGCCCCAGGTCAGGCCAGACAGCCGCCGTTCTATAGAGGAGGCCGAGAGGGCAGGTGCTTTGCCGCTCGGCGCTGCCAGATCGGCGATGTAGAGGCCGATCAGCTGGGACGACGAGGGGAGAGGGTCCGCGCCACGCATCCGGCACCAGCGCGCGAAGTGGGCCCAATCCTTGGTGTAGGCCTTCAGCGTGTTCTCCGACGCCGCCTGACGCGCATAGTCACGCGCCGTTTCGACCAGGCGGTCGAGCGTGCCCGAGCCAGCGACATGGGAGGGCGGGGCGATCGTGTCGCGCTCCGTATCAGCGCTGTCGTCCCGCTCATGGCGATCGGGACGTTCCGGGGGTTCTGAAGGCGATTTCTCGGGCGTTTCGGTCTGTCGTTCTTGTTCCATTGATGGACTCTAACGCACTGATATCATTGTATTCATGTTCTTGTTTCATTTCTGGATTCTAATTTCATTATCGGACACAAGATACCATTTTCTTGGTTTTAGCCATGTCGGACCGAACAGACATCTTCGGCGTTGGCGATGCCGCATGGGAACGGGCAGTTGCACGGGAGGCTGTGGTTCGCCGACTTGCGTGCAAAGCTAGCCCAAGCCGAGCGGACGTCCTCGCAGCCTGCCGGGACCTTGGGCTTAAGCGATCACGCATCTACGAACTGATCCGTGCTTATAAGGCGCGCCCAGCCACCAGTTCTTTGCTGACGGCTCAAGCGGGATCCCCAGCGGGCCGCCGCCGGCTGCCGGACGAGATCGAAGTGCTGATTTCTGAGGCGATCGCGAGCTTCTTCAAATCACGTCAGAAGCCGAGCATCCATGCCCTGCAAAAAGAGGTGCGCAGGCTTTGCTGTCAGCGGGGCCTGCGTGCCCCGTCCTGGACCACGCTGCGGGACCGTGTGGCGGCATTGGATCCGGCCGAGCTGGTTGCCGCCCGAGAAGGGGCGAAGGCTGCGCGCCATTTTTATCGGCCGGTTCCTGGCACCTATCAGGTCGACGGGATATTCGAGGTGGTCCAGATTGATCACACGCTGGTCGATGTCATCATCGTGGATCGGGCGCAACGTCAGCCCTTGCAGCGGCCCTGGCTGACGTTGGCCATCGATGTCGCGAGCCGCATGGTTGCAGGGTTCTATCTGACACTGGAGCCACCGTCCGCTTTGTCTGTCTCACTTGTCATCCAGCACCTGGTTCAACCGAAGCTGGATTGGCTTGAAAGCCTGGGCATCGATGCGAGCTGGCCCGCAGCGGGAATGCCCGAGACCATTCATGTCGACAATGCCAAGGAGTTTCGTTCCAAGGCACTGCGGCGCGGTGCTGAAGAACATGGGATTTCGCTACAATATCGTCCGATCGGCGCGCCACATTACGGTGGCCATATCGAACGGTTGATCGGCACGATGATGGGGGCCGTGCATTTGCTACCCGGATCGACCTTCAGCAACACTCAGGATCGCGGCGAGTATGACTCGGCCGCCAGATCGGCCATGACGCTGGACGAGTTGGAGCGCTGGCTCGCCTTGGAAATCACCCGCTACCATGCTGAGCGCCATCGGTCCCTCGGCATTCCGCCCCTTGCGGCCTGGCAGGAGGCCTATGCGCGGCGTGACACATCTCTGCGGCAGCCATACGACCTGGAAGGGTTCCGGATCGATTTTCTGCCCAGTGTCGAACGCATGGTGCGTCGCGATGGCATCCATCTCTTCGGCCTACGGTACTGGGACGATATCCTGAGCCTTTGGGCGGGCAGAGGCGACCGGCAGTTGCGTGTGTCCTACGATCCGCGCGATCTCTCGAGGGTGTTCGTGCGATTGCCGGATGGTCAGCGATACCCGGTGCGGTTTGCCGATCTGCGCCATCCTCCGATCACCTTGGCCGAGCATCGCCGCGCACAGGTGGTTTTGAGGGAGCGGGGGCGGTCGCTTGAGGACGAAACGCTGATTTTCGCAGTGATCGAAGAGCAAAGGGCCCTTGTCGATGCCGCAACCGGCAAAACCCGGGAGGCCAGACGGCTCACAGAACGGCGCGACAGGGCGCTGTCCGGCGTCGAGCTCGCCGCGATCGAAGAAAGTATCCCCGATCACGCGGAAGCCTGCGACATCCTCGATGTGCCCACGTTCGAAGTGGAGGAATGGTCATGAGCGGAGCAGGGGGGTGCCCGCATCTCGATCCGGCGTATCGGAAGTTCGCGGGGCTCCCGGATGACGAGCGTATCGCCTGGATCCGGGCCGACCGCTGGATCGGCTTCGATCAGGCTGGCCTGGCGCTCGCGCGCCTGGAAAACCTGCTGACCTACCCAGCCCGTGACCGGATGCCCTGTTTGCTGATCTATGGCGACACGGGCATGGGAAAGACCAAGATTGTCCGCAAGTTCGAGCGCGCTCACCCGCCAAAGTTCTGTCAGGTGACCGGTGTTGATCGTCGTCCAGTGGTGGTTGCTCAAGTGCCATCCGAACCGCTCGAACGGGACCTTTACCGCGAATTGCTGTCCAGCATGGGCGCGCCGGCAATGGCCGGGGGCACACTGGCCCGCGAGAAGGATGTCTGCCGCGCGCTGCTGCGCACGGTCGGGGCGAAGATGATCATTCTCGACGAGGTGAACGGCATGCTGGCCGGCACATACAGGCAGCAGCGAATTTTCCTTAATGCCATAAGGTTCCTCGCTAACGATCTGCGGATTCCCCTGGTCTGCGCAGGGACCGACCTTGCCCGTCAGGCGCTGCTGACGGATGCGCAATTGGCGGAACGGTTCGAAGCGTTTCACCTCAAGCCCTGGAAGAACGATGCCGCCTTTGCCGGACTGCTGAAAAGCCTCGGGCACATCCTGCCGCTGCGCGAGCCGTCCGATTTGACGGGCCCCGCGACCAGGGCACGGGTCCATGCGCTGACCTCTGGTGTAACGGCGCGCATACTCCGTTTGATCGAGACCGCGGCGGAAGCAGCCGTTCACTCTGGCCGGGAGAGACTCGACGCCGAGAGTTTCGGGGATGATCTGGTGCTGCCGCTGGTGTCGATGACGCAAAGCAATCGCCGTCGCTCGCGTCAAACTCTGCAACCCCAGGTTTCGGCATGACAGCGGCGATCCGGCTTCCCGTTGCACCGCGCCCGTTTCGGGATGAATTGCTCTCCTCCTGGATGGCACGGGTCGCCGCCCGCTATGATCTGGAGGTGCCGGGGCTAACAGCCTATCTGGTAGGGCAGGGGGGCCGCGCCCCGGATTTGCGGAAGATCGACGATATATGCCCCGATCGCGGTTTGCTCAGGCTTTGGGCGCGGGGTTGTCGGATCGATTCCGCGCGTCTTGAACGCCTGTCTCTGAAATCCAGATACACCGAACGCCCGCCGGACTGGTTCTTCGAGGGGGCGAGGGGAACAGTTCCGGCTTGCCTTGCCTGTTTCGATGCCGATTTAGCGGCAGGGCGCGACGCCTACGTACGGGCGGAATGGCGGCTGGCGGAACAGATCGTCTGCCCGGCGCACACAGAAATGCTGCGGGATCGCTGCCCCGGCTGTGGATGCCATCTGCGGATCTCGTTCAGAATACGCGACGGCCGGTTGCGCCCATTCTGCCGTAAATGCGATGGTCAACTCACCGGAAGGGGAGGGGCGGCGGCGGTTCGTTCGGCCGCCGAATTCGCCAAAACAGTCTTCGGTCTGCAACGGCAGGCCGGACGGATCGTCAGAGGGTGCGCGGATCTTCGCGCACCTCTCGAGCAGGCAATTCGCACTTTGTGGGCGCCGCTTGATCGTGTGGACGCGGCCCGCCCGGTCTTGGCGCTCTGGTTCGACCAACCCGGATGGCATTGCCCTTTCGAGGTCCGGGCCGTCGTGGGCACACCCGCGCCGCTGAGGCGCCTTCCGGTTCGGTGGCGTGCGCTGACGCTAGTTGTGCTGCAGGACTTGTTTGGAGCTGCGCTTGTTTCAGACGGCACGATGCCGGAGGCGGCCTCCAGATTGTTCAGGCGCGTCGCGCCGACACGATATCTGAGCCAGGAACGGGCGTCAGCGATCTGCAAAGGAATGCCCCATGCTGACCGGGGCAAACGAGGAGTCCAGAGATTGAGCAAGAGCCCGGTCCACCGATTAAGTGGAAACTTTGAAGGCGAGAGGGCTGATTTCGGGTGAATCCACCCATGAAACTAAAACGACAGGTCATGCTTGTGACCCTATCGTCTTTACGTCCGATAATGCAATCTTATTGGACATTGTGGAGCCGACAAAGCTGCGGCGCTATAGGTGCATTTCTCTGGCAGAAAGCGCCGTCACAATATAAGCTGCCGACATGGGAAAACCGCGCGCCGAGCCTTTGGAAACCTTGCCGATGCTGCCCCCGCTGCCGGGCTGGATCGTCTCTGCGCCGTCCGAGCCGCCGGAGGCTGCGGCCTTCCGGTCCGGGGCCGCGCTGGCGCATCTGGGTCAGGCAATGGCGTCGGGGGATGTGCCTCTGGCGCTGTGGCGCGATCGTCTGGCCCTGACGGCGGCCGAGAACTGCGCTGCGATGGCGGGGCGAAGGGAAGGGCAGGGCGCCTTGCGCGATGCCCTGCACCTGACGGGACCGGGCGACGACCCCGGCCCGGCGGGGCGGATCGCACGGCAGTGGTCACGCGCGGCGGCGCGGCCGGTTTCGGTCGCGCATCTGGTCAATACGCTGGACGGAGTAACGGCAGAGCGGATCGCGCTTTGCCTTGATGCCACCGGACCGACCCCAGTGGACCGCGCGGCGCAGGTCGTCGAGGCGGTGCTGACCGATAGTCCGCGAGCCGAGGCCGCCGCCCTGATCCTGTCCGATGCCGCGTTGGCAAAAGCGTTGGGGGCAACGCATGTGCTGCCGCTTCTGGCGCTGACGCTCAAGCCCCGCGATATACGCTTGCGGGGCGATGATCTGCGGCTGGCCTGTCACCGCGCCGTTGTCTCTGCCGTTCGGCAGGCGCTGCCGCTGGCCGGCGATCTGGCCCGTGCGGCGGCCCGCCTTCGGGCAGTGGCCCCGAAGCTGCGCGCCAAGGCGGCGGGCCGGGCGGTCGATCTGTTCCTGTCGCGCGATGCGCTGGTGCCGGGGGCATTGGCCTTCATGTCGGATCGGGCCGCGCGACGGCTCTGCGACCGACTGGTGGCGCTCGGCGCCGTGCGCGAACTGACAGGGCGGGACACGTTCCGACTTTACGGGGTCTGAGCATGGGGCGGCGCGAGGACACAGAACTTGACCGCGAATTGGCCGTTCTTCCCCCTGAGCTGCGCTGGCGGGAATGGATGCGTCGGATCGAGGCGGTGCTGTTCGCAAGCACGACCCCGGTGGCGCGCGAGGATCTGGCGCGGGTCGTGGGGCAGGGGGCCTCAGTCGATCTGTTGATCGAGGATCTGGCTGTGGATCTGGAAGGCCGACCCTATGAGGTGGCACAGGTGGGAAAGGCGTGGATGCTGCGCACGCGCGCGGCCTATGCCCCGGCGATCCGCGCCGCGGCGGATGTGGACGGCCAAGCGCTGAACCTGTCGGAATACGATCTGGCCGTGCTGGCGGCGATTGCGTATCACCAGCCGATCAGCCGCGACGGGTTGAAGGACATCTTCGGAAAAGGGATCAGCCGTGACCTGATCGGCCGACTTGCCGAGCGGGACCTGATCGGCACCGGCCCTCGCGAACCCCGCCGTGGCGCGCCTCATACCTTCGTCACCACCGAGGCGTTCTTGGCTGCCTTCGGGATGGAGTCCTTGCGCGACCTGCCAGACCCCGAGCAATTGGACGATGCAGGCCTGGCAGGCCCATCGGGGGCCATGGAAGGTTAGGCGACCGGCCAGGCTTCAGCAGGAAATCAGCGACTTTGGTGAAGCCGGATTGCTGCCCGCAGCAAGGCGGCCAGATCAGGCTCTCTGGAGGAGGAGGCCGGCCCCGGCCCGACAGTTTCGCCAAGCCGATCTCTGAGCGTCCCGACCAACCCCTTGTGGTTTTCGGAGGCGCGGGCCAGCCCGAGCCAGAAGGTCAGCGGGCCGCGTTCTGTGGGGTCTCTTACCTCGATCTGCCGCTCTGACAACCGCTGGAAGAAATTGTAGCGAACCCGATGCGACAAGAATGGGACCGTTGATGTCGCCGTTCTGACGGGCACTGGGTGTTTCATAAGCTGCACGGCAAGAGACTTCCGGTCGTCCTGCGCGCGCTCAGCGGAATCAAGGCGCAGCAGATCGTCGATCAGCCGCTCGAGGCGCCGGGCGCCCGTGCTTGCCGGGCCAGTCGGTTTTGCGAGAGGGGCGTCGCAGAAGGCGCAGTACTGTTGTGGCACGAGGCGAGCCTGACGAAATGGCGCAAGGCTCTGCCCACAAGACGGGCAACGGTCGCGCAAGCGGCAGCCATGGCGAAAGCAGGACACGCGGGTTGCCAAGGTCCAGCTCCGCCGGAAATAGGGCACCTCGTCTTCCCCCAGGCAGGAGGGACAGAACTGCAACCAACAGGACTGCGCCGTCGATGTCCCTGCATCTTGCGGCCGGGTCCGCAGCCGCAAGCGCAGGGTCGAGAGTGGACTGTTGGCCAGACAAAGACCGTCGATCTCGTCGGGGCAGATCGCCGTATGGTCGAGCAGCAAGCGACGAACAGAATCCGGCAGATGCCGGTCAAGTTGCGCCGACCATGTCTCGCCGGCCACCCCGAGCACCGCTCCAAAATAGCGCGGCGGCACACCATTGGCATGTGCAAGCCGATGCAGCCAGCTTGACAAAAGCTCCCCAGGAGCTGGCCGGACGTCCACCGGCCAGCGATGCCCCGCGGCCACTCTATAGCGGCGGGCCGGGGAGACGGTGATCCTCTGCGCACTGCTGGTCATGTCATTGAATGGCGCAAGGCCGAGTTCCGTCGCCGTGACAGCGGTACATAGCCGAGGGCCATGACGGTGCTGGACGTGATCCTTTCCTCACCGCTCTCAACAGCTGCCACCGCCGTCCGGGTGACGATGTCGACCACCTCGCCAATCAGCCCTTCCGACAGATCATGGATCATTTTGGCCAGGGGAGGTCGTGAGAGGTTTGAGGCATGCGCAAGCGGCATGCTGGCCTCGAGACTGTCGAGAAGCGTGGCGAAGTCTTCGTCGAATCCCCACCGTGACACTGCGACCGTATCGAACCGCGAGCCCATTTCTTCAGTGTCGTGCAATGCATCATAGACAGCGATTTCGCCGACAAGCACGGGCGAGATGTCATGCACGCGTGCGATCCGCCGCAGGAACGAGAAGATTGCCTTCACATCCTGTCGGCGTCCGCGCAGAACACTGTGGAATTCGTCGAAGATGAGCAGGCGCGGCTTGACGCTGTCGAGAAGATGATCGACCTGTTCGCTGGCGCGGGACAGGCTACGCCAGCCGGCAGCTTGCGGGGCGCGCAGTCCGGACAGAATGCTGGCGTAGAAATGCGACAGGCCTGCCCCCTCCCGGGTCTGGATCACCCAGACCCTTTGCCGGTCGGCACGGCGCAGATGTTCGACGGCGAAGCGTTCGGCGATCATGGTCTTGCCGTTGTGATAGGGACCAGCAATCAACAAGCCGCGTGGACGGAGTGATGGCGGGCGTTCCAACAGCTGCCGCATCGCATCATGTGCCGCAGAGGCACCGGGATGGCCTATCCAGCGTGGCGCCCGAATATGAGCAATGCGGGTGGCAGCATCCGCATCGAGCAACGCTGAGGTTGATGGTAGGAGATGGTCGGCCATGCTACCAGGTCTCCACAGGAAAGACGCGGCGGGGTCGGTCAGGTTCTGGTCCGGTATGGGTCGCCTCCGAAACCTGCCCGACATTTTGATACGCCTTCGGCGCGTCTGCGGCGTGTCGGGCCCTGGTCATTTCCCGCAGGTGAGCCTTCTTGGATTTGGCCCCGGCGACGGTCGCCGCGATTTCCCGGCGCAGAAGCGTCTTTTCCTGCGCCGGTCGTTGTTGGCTCTCTCGCGTGCGCGCTCGGTCGGCTTCATGCTGCCAAAGGGTGATTGGCATGGTCACCCCATCCCGCCGCTTTACCGGACGCCAGATCCGCGTGTCGGGATCGGCGATGTAGATCCGGCTGATGTCCCGGGGGTCGTAGCATAGATCCAGAGGTGGCAACCGGTCACGGCGGGCGACGAGAGGCCCAAGCCATTGCTCGAAGTAGTCGATGGCGAACAGGCTGACGCCTTGGGGAGAGATGCGGCGTGTTGTGCGGGGGAGAAAGTTGAGCAGGACTTGGTCAGGATCATCGATCGGCCGGTCCGTCGGTGGAAGTCGCAGCTCCCATTCGAGGCGAGGCACAGTCAGCTTGCGCGCGTTCTGGGTCTGGTTGTGATCGACGATTGCCAGGGCGATGCAACGCTCGAGGGCCGCGAAGGTCAGACTTGCCCTCTCATCGGACGAATAGTCGCCGCGATCCGCGATCGACCGTCCGGTCTTGCCAGGAAGAGAGCGAAGCACCGTGTTCACTTTTCCAAGGAGGCGCTCGACAACCCCACCTCGGTGAACTGTGCCCTTGTTCCGGGTTCGGACGGTGATCCCGAAGTCGGCGCATCCTTTCGTAAAGGTACTGCTCTGAAATTCCTTGGCGGAGTCCACGACGATCTGCTTAGGGCGGCCATGCATCACCCACGGGTGCGCGATCCCGCGTTCGGCCAGCCAGTTATCCTTGCTGCATATCGCGTGGGCAAGGCACAAGGCGACCGAGAGCCGGGACGGACGCTCGAGGGTCAGACAGAAGCCGATGATGGCACTCGTCGCCACATCGGCGGCGATGGTCAGATAAGGTCTGCCAACGAAGATGCCATGATCGTCGATCACCTCGACGAACTGGATGTCGGCCGGGGTATGATCGATCTGGACGACCTCAAGGGCGTGGGCGGCACGGATGTATCCCGGACGCGGCTTCAGGCGGTGAAGATGCTTGCCACCGGAAAGCCGCCGCCGCGCGATCTCCTCTGGGGTGAACACGCGCCGGATCCGCTTGGCCACAGTGACATAGGACGGGGGCTTGTACCCTTCGCTGTCACAGCGCGCACGGATTTCGTCGACGATGGGCGCGAGATCGGGTTGCTCTGGCTGCAGCCACATCTTTCGCAAAGTGTCGGAAATGATGGCTTCCACGCTGGCCGATATCCTCGCACGCCGCGCGCCATTCGTCCGAGGAAGAAGCGACGAGACACGGCGGTCCTCCCGATACCGGGCGAGGTGATTGTAGACCTGACGCGTCGAAAGGCGCAGTTCCACCGCTGCCCGGCTGACAGCCTCCCGCATCGGCAAGTCGCCATCGAGAACCCGGTCAAGTTCGCGAGCGATCCGAACCGCCTTCGACCAAGCCTCGTCTGAAGCGCGGTAAGCTGCCCGCTCCAAAGGCCGATCTTTGCTGAGTGCTGTCATGCCGCCGTGCCCTTCAAAACCTATTGAAGTCCATAATGAAATTGAAATCGCAAAGCAGAAACCCGCGCCACTTCCGGAGGTACCTTGCGGAAATCATGTGAAAACCACGCAGTGAAATCGTGAAGGAAAAGCGACAGTGGTTCCTGCCAGGACCGATGGATAAGGAACCTGATTATCTGCTTCCAGGCCCAAGATCTGAACCCAGCGAAACCTCAGTCGTTGCGGCATGGGCCCGGGCCGAAGCGGGTTGTGCGGCCCGCCTTGCACGAGTAGCCGGGAGACTGGGCGCGCTTGACGACCGTCTGCGACGCGGGCCATCGGGTTGGCGGCACAGATTAGCACTGATCGAGGCTGCAGAGCTAAGCTGGTTCGTTGGCGACCGGGTCAGCCCTGACCGCCTTGCACTCTGGATCGCGCTTCGTCTGTCTGGCGCTCAGGAAGACTCTGGGGCGCTGTCTCGTGTTGGATGGGCCGTTCGACGTCTCACTGGAGGGCCTGGCCCCGAAGCTGGGCTAGCCGATTTTCTCGACCGGCGGGACCCTGAGAACATAGCGGATGACGCCGAGCGTTTCACTGATCGCGCCGATGGTTGGCTCGCCTTGATGGGAGCCGCCCGACACTTTCACCCTATCACCCGGGCTTGTCTGGGCTTTCACCTTTGGAGCTTGGCAGGTCTCGGTCAGCATGGTGACCGGATGGAGGCTGCGGTCACGGCAGGCCGAGCTGCTGCAGCCGAAGGGAAGGGTGCGATTTTCGCACCAGTAGCAATGGGTGGGGCAGGGGGGCTTCGGGCCGGCGGACCTCCGGCAGAGCGGTTGATCCGCTGGCTGGACGGAATGGACAACGCATGCCTCGCAGCGATGCGGCACCTCGACGATCTCGAAATATGGTCCACTCGGGTGGAGACGGCCATGTCAGTTTTGTCTGGCCGTACGCCTCCGGCTTTGCGCGCTGCATTGACCGAATGGCCCTTGGTCTCTGCGCCGATGGCCGAGACTCTGAGCGGCGCCAGTCGTGCGGCTGTTCAGCGAAACCTGGCTTGGATGGAGGAGCACGGGCTGATCTGCGAGGTGACCGGCCAAGGGCGTTTCAGAATGTGGCGTGCAGCGGTCTAGCGGCCCGATGTGACCACAGGTTTTTCTATGGGTCGGATTCGATAGCCTGGAAATGTTCAGCGCTCTTGTGAGGTGTGATCACGCATCACCGAGTGGCAAACACACAACTGCTTCCAGTCCACCTGCAGGCACATTGCGGAGCACGACTGTCCCGCCGTGCGCCTGAATGATCGTGCGGGCGATTGCCAGGCCGAGGCCGACGCCGCCGGTTTCTCGGCTGCGAGACCCTTCCAATCTTACGAACGGCTCAAATACCGCTTCAAGCTGGTCTTCGGGCAATCCCTGGCCCTTGTCCGCGATGGTGATGACGGCCAATCCCGGCGTTCGGTCCAACTTAACCATCGCCACCCCGCCATAGCGGACAGCATTGTCGATCAGGTTCCTTAGAGCGCGGTTCAAGGCGTGCGGGCGGATGGCAATGGGCAGAGGCGACGACGGGGCAAGATTGGCCCGATCTCCTCCTACATCGTTGACCAGATCAGCGAGCAGGGCGGCAAGATCGACTTCAGCGGCGGGTTCTGCCCGCGCAACCCCGCGTGCGAATTCCAGGGTCGCCTCGACCATGGCCTGCATTTCCTCGACCAGTGCCTTCAGGCGTACGCTATCCTCGGTTTCGTCCAGCATTTCGATCCTGAGCCGCATTGCTGTAAGCGGCGAGCGCAAATCATGACTCAGGGCGGCGAGCATGTGCGTGCGCTCGTTCACGAAGCGGGTCAGTCGGGCTTTCATCCGGTTGAAGGCCTGCGTGGTCTCGCGCACCTCGGATGGCCCCGTCATCGGCAGCGGATCGGCATCAAGTCCACGGCCCAAGCGGTCGGCGCCAACAGCAAGAGCACGCATCGGGCCGACGACGCGCCGCGCAGTCCACCAGGCCACCAAAGCTACCGCGACCGCCATCAACACCACCGGCAGCAGAGCCTGCGGAGTCAATTGCAGGGCAGGGCGGTAAAACATCGTGCGCACGTTCAGCCAATCGCCCGCCGCAAGACGGATCGACAGCGTCAGTTCAATGGGGTCGGTTCGCCCCGCCATCATCGCCTCATGCATCGGGCGCATGCTGGCTGGCACTCCCTCTGGCAATGGCAAGGACGCGAGAGAAAGCGCATGAACATCGGCGCGAACTTCCCGTTCCGGCTCGCCAAGGATCTGGCGGATCTGGCGCAGAACCATGTCCGCCTCGGCGCTGTCGTGGGACGCTGCAGGCTCGGGCCCGACTTCAAACCGGACAAGCGGAGAATTTGCCGCGCGGAGTATCGACATGCGCAGATCAGTGGGGGCGCCGTCCAGAAGCAAGACAACATTCGCGGCGCGCCCTGCCGCTTCCAGCCCGAGTGCAGCGCGAACCGCCCGGTTCCGCTCGTCTGTCAGCAGCAACAGGCCTAGCCCTTGTGTGATGGCCAACGCCAAAAGCAGCATGACCAGCAACTGCCCGCCAAGAGATTGCGGGAACAGCTTGCGGAGCGTCGGGAACCGTACGCTCATGGCAGTGCACTGACATCTGCGGCAAGGCTGTAGCCACCACCCCAGACGGTTGCGATCAGCACAGGCTTGGCCGAATCGGCCTCGATCTTGCGGCGCAGGCGGCTAATCTGGTTGTCGATGGTGCGATCGAACACCTGTGAGGCGCGACCCGATGTGAGATCGAGAAGTTGTTCGCGGCTGAGCACGAAGCGCGGCCGTTCCAGAAACACCGTCAGCAGGCGGAATTCCGCAGTTGTCAGCGCGACCTCCGTGCCATTGTCGTCGGTCAGGGTCCGGCGGTCGGTATCAAGCACCCATCGGTCGAAGGCCAATCTGTGCCCGGCAAGGCTGCCACCAACGACGCCCCCACGGTCCGACCTCCGCAGGATCGCCTTGATCCGGGCCAGCAACTCACGCGGATTGAAGGGTTTGGGCAGATAGTCGTCCGCCCCGACCTCCAACCCCACGATACGGTCAGTTTCATCACCCAGGGCTGTCAGCATCAAGATCGGAATGTCGCCCTGTGCGCGCAAACGTCGGCAGACCGACAGACCATCTTCGCCCGGCATCATCACATCCAGCACGATCAGATCGAATTGACCCACCTTCATCGCCGCATCCATTGCGACGGCGTTGGCGGCTGAAGTCGCGCGCATGCCGTTCTTTTCCAAATACTTCACCAGCGCATCGCGGATATCGCGGTGGTCATCGACGATCAGAATATGCGGCGGCTGGGTCATCATCTTGTCTCCTGATGTCGACCCTAGCTGAACGCGGTGGTGCTGCGGACAGAAGATTGTCGCAAACCTCTCTCAGGACCTTGGCTTGCGACAGTTTGATACAAAACAGGTATCGTCCTGACAAACCTGTGGGACACCTCGCTCCCAGATTGGACCCATCGCAATCTGATCCAGGAGAGACAGAATGAAACGTTCGACAAAATTCGCCCTCGCAGCCGTTGCAGCCCTTGGCGTGGCCGCTGTCGCCGTACCGGTCGTCGCCCAGCAGGGCCAGGTGCAGCATGATGGCATGATGGGCGGAAGCATGGGCATGATGGGTCAGCATGGCGGGATGATGGGTGGCGCTATGGGAATGATGGCCGGCGGCCAGAGCTATGCCATGGCCACATTCGATACCAACAAAGACGGCACGCTCAGCCCCGAGGAAATGACAGCCGGGGTTCAGTCTGAACTCAAGACCTACGACACCGACGTCAACGGGACTTTGTCGCTGGAGGAATTCGAGGTGATGCATGCGGCCCACACCCGACCGATGACCGTGCGTGCCTTTCAGATGCACGACGCCGATGGAGATGCGCAGGTGACGGAGGCTGAAATGGCCGCCATGGCAGAAATGATGCAGAGCCACATGGGCGGACAGCAGGGCAACATGCAGGGCATGGGTCAAGGCATGATGGACAACAACTGACCCGCCTTTTTTCTCCCGCTAACTGGGCAAAGCCCCCGTTAGCGGGAGAAATCCCAACATAGATCAGGAGGCCATGAAGATGAACGGCTACGGTATGGGATTTGGAATGGGCTTCGGCTGGCTCTGGATGATCGTCACCCTTGTGCTGGTCGGCCTCGCGATTGCGGCGCTGGTCAAATACCTGCGCAAATAGTCGAAAGGAAACCCGATGGACTATACGATCAACCGGCTGATCACAGGTGCGGAATTTGACGTGGTCGACGCCAGAACCCGTGCTGCGCTGGCTCATAACGGCTTTGGCGTGCTGACAGAGATCGACGTCAAGGCAACGATGAAGAAGAAGCTGGACGTGGATATCCCAGCCTACCGCATTCTAGGGGCCTGCAACCCGAAGATGGCAATGGAAGCCATCAGGATGGAACCGCGCGTCGGTGCGATGTTGCCCTGCAACGTTATCCTGCGCGAGGTCGAAGACGGGGTCGAGGTGAGTGCGATTGATCCGGTGGCGTCGATGCAGGCCATCGACAATCCCGCAATGCATGCCGTCGCAGGTCAGGTGCGCGACCTACTGGCCAAACTTGTTGCGGCAATTTGATTGCACCCGCAACTGCAATCTTCGCTTGACCTTCCAATGATGGGAAGGCGCATCGTGAGTCGGTAGGCCTTTGCATCTGCCTTCGCGCGGCGCCGACCGCGATAGGAGAACGCTATGAAACCCACCGATCTGCACAGCAGCCACGCCCATCCAGACCCGGATATGCCCGAGGGCCAAGGCGTTCCAGAAAGTGGTACCGGGCTAACGTCCATCGACCCAGTCTGCGGCATGACCGTCACGCTGAAACCCGACACGCGGACCGAGGCGTTTGGCGGAAAGGACTTCCATTTCTGCTCCGGCAAGTGCCAGACGAAGTTTCAGGCCGATCCATGGTTCTATGCCTCCGGCCGGGCGGCGGGGCGTAAGAAAGTTGCCCCGGCCAATGTCCAGTACACCTGCCCGATGCACCCCGAGATCATCCGCGATGCGCCCGGCTCTTGCCCGATCTGCGGCATGGCGCTGGAGCCGGTGTTGCCCTCTGACGAGCCCAGCCATGAGTTGACCGATTTCACCCGCCGCATGTGGATTTCGGCGGCGGCAGCGGTACCGTTGATTGTGTTGACGATGGGCGAGTTCGTGGCTCTGCCGGTGCGCAACTGGATTGGGCACCAGGTGGCAAGTTACCTGGAGTTCGCGCTGGCAACTCCGATCATCCTTTGGGCGGCACTTCCCTTCTTCAAACGCGGCTGGGATTCGCTGGTGAACCGGTCGCCCAACATGTGGACGCTGATCAGTCTTGGAGTGGCGGCGGCCTACCTTTACTCGCTGGTCGCGACATTCCTGCCTGGCGTGTTCCCCGAAGTCTACCGGATGGGTCACGGCGTTGGCACCTACTATGAAGCTGCGGTGGTGATTGTGGCTTTGGTCTTTGTTGGCCAGGTCTTGGAACTGCGCGCACGCGAACGCACCGGCGATGCAATCCGCGCGCTTCTCGACCTCGCGCCAAAGACCGCGCGGCGCATTTTGCCGGACGGCACCGAATATGATGCGCCTTTGGAGAACATCATGGAGGGCGACCGGCTGCGTGTGCGCCCCGGAGACGCTGTGCCAGTCGACGGCGTGGTGATCGAGGGTCATTCATCTTTGGACGAAAGCATGCTGACCGGCGAGTCGATGCCGGTCGAAAAAGGGCCGGGAGATGCGGTGACCGGGGCCACGATCAACAAGAACGGAAGTCTTGTTATCGAGGCAGGCAAGGTCGGCGCAGACACCGTTCTGGCTCAGATCGTGGCCATGGTGTCGAACGCGCGCCAATCGCGCGCACCAATCCAAGGACTGGCGGATCGGGTGTCCGCAATCTTTGTTCCGACCGTGGTTGGGATCGCACTACTGGCCTTCGCGGCTTGGATGATCTTTGGCCCCGAGCCAGCCCTGGTCTTTGCCATCGCCTCGGCGGTTTCGGTGCTGATCATCGCATGTCCCTGCGCGTTGGGTCTTGCTACCCCGATCTCGATCACAACAGCGGCCGGACGCGGCGCGCAGGCGGGCGTGCTGATCAAAGACGCTGAGGCGCTGGAGCGGATGGCAGGGGTTGATACGCTGATCGTCGACAAGACGGGCACGCTGACCATGGGCAAGCCCAAGCTCACCGATACGGTGACGCTGGGGGACGTGGTAGTTGCCGACCTGTTGTCCCTTGCTGCGGCGCTGGAACGTGGGTCGGAACACCCGCTGGCCGAAGCCATTGTCGAGGGGGCCGACGCGCAGGGCGCGTCCCGGCAAGAGGCTACGGGATTCGAGGCGGTCACCGGCAAGGGTGTGCGTGGCAAGGTCACAGGCCGCGCGGTTGCGCTTGGAAACGCGGCCATGATGCAGGAAATGGGCCTGGACACCGCGCGCGCGGAGGCACAGGCGGACACTTTGCGCGCCGAAGGCAAGACCGCGATGTTCATCGCTGTCGACGGTGTGCTCGCAGGCATCGTCGCCGTCGCAGATCCGATCAAGGAGTCGACCGCACAAGCGATTAAGGAACTTCATGCTCAGGGGCTGCGCGTCATCATGGCAACCGGCGACAACGAACGCACGGCGCAAGCGGTCGCGGGCAAGCTCGGCATAGATGAGGTGCGCGCGGGAGTGTTGCCTGACGCTAAGAAAGACCTGATCGATCAGTTGCGCCGTGAAGGTCACAAGATCGCCATGGCCGGCGACGGCGTCAATGACGCGCCTGCGCTGGCGGCTGCTGATGTTGGCATTGCCATGGGTACCGGGGCTGACGTCGCGATGGAAAGCGCGGGCATCACTCTTTTGGGTGGCGACCTGATGGGCATCGTCCGCGCGCGCAAGCTGGCACGCGCAACCTTGCGCAACATCAAACAGAACCTATTCTTTGCATTTGCTTACAATGTGCTTGGCGTACCGGTCGCGGCTGGCCTGCTTTACCCGGTCACGGGCATGTTGCTGTCACCCATGATCGCTGCCGCCGCGATGAGCCTGTCATCGGTCTCGGTGATCACCAATGCCTTGCGGTTGCGCCGGGTCGATCTGTAAGCAGCATTGCAGCGATTGCCGATATGGAACCGAACGATTTGCTGTCGCGTTGCCCTTAAAGGCGAGATGACAAACCCAACAAAATCAATGGCGATGCTTTGCTGTTAAATGTGAGATTTTGCCTTTAACTCCGACATTCTTGCCCCTAAAGCTGAGACAACGTTCAAGCGGGCAAGCAGCGGTCGGAGAAGATGGAGGACGGGGATCCTGGCGAAGCGGTTGGCGCCGAAACCCATCGCAGGGCCACGGTCCTGCGCCCGCTCGTGGAAGCCTATCTTGCGGGCGCCGGCAGTCTGGAAAGTGGTGTTCGGGATGCTGTCTGGGAGCTCGGCGTCAGCCGGGCGACGGTGTGGCGCTGGATCAGGCGGCTGGCAGAGGATGGTGGGCGGACCAGCGCGCTGGCCGCACGAAAGCGCGGTCGGCGCTCGGGCACGACGGTTATCTCCGGCGATGTCGAGGCGCTCATCGAAGGCCATCTGCGCCGGTACTATTTGCGGCGGGAGCGAGCCAGCCTGGCGCGCGTAGTCAAGGAGATCGGCATCGCTTGTCGTGAACGTGGCCTTCAGTCGCCAACGCGCCGGACGGTGCAGCGGCGACTGGACGCGCTGGACGAACGCGAACTCATGAGGGCAAGGGAGGGCGCAAAGGCGGCGCGCCAGAGGTTTGGCCCGGTGCCCGGCAGGAAGAAGGTGGGCCTTCCCCTCGATGTCGTGCAGGTCGACCACACGCTGGCTGACATCATTCTTGTCGACAGTTTCGAGCGCAAACCCATCGGCCGACCCTGGGTGACGCTCACGATCGACATCGCCACGCGGATGGTGACCGGATACTACGTTAGCCTTGAGGCGCCGTCTCGCCTCTCGGTGGCGCTTTGTCTGACCCGGGCCGTCGCGCCGAAGGCGGCGCTTCTGGCCGATCTGGGCAGTAGTGCACCCTGGCCCGCACAGGGCCGGCCGCGCAGCATTCACGTCGACAACGGCAGCGATTTCCGGTCGAACACCTTCCAAGGGGCCTGTGCCGAATGGGGGATCGATCTCACGTACCGGCCCCTGGCGCGCCCGCACTTCGGCGGTCACATCGAGCGGCTGATCGGCACGATGATGGGGGCCGTGCACCTGCTGCCTGGAACGACCGAGTCCTCCATTGCCGCCAAGGGCAGCTATGATGCCGAAGCCAAGGCCGCGATGAGTCTGAGTGAGTTTGACAGCTGGTTCGTTCTGGAAATCTGTCGCTACAACAACAGCGTTCACTCGAGCCTTGGCTGCACGCCCGTCGCCAAATGGGAGGCGCTGGCCGCGGAAATGTCGAGCGACATTCCCTTCGACATGGAGGCGTTCCGGGTGAGCTTCCTGCCAAGCGAGAAGCGCCAGATTCGGCGGGATGGCATTCATCTGTTCGACATCCGCTACTGGTCGGATGCCCTGGCGGGGCGGGCTGCCCGAAAGGACGGGAAGGTGGTCGTGCGCTACGATCCGCGTGACATCTCCGCGATCTGGGTCGAGCTCGACGGCGGACGGTGCGTGGAGGCGCGCTACCGAAACCTGGAAATCCCGCCGGTGTCGTTGTGGGAGTATCGCGAGGCCATGAGGATGGCGCGGACCTTAGGCAAGACGGGGTCTAATGAGCTGGTCCTGGCAGAGTTGATCCGACAGCAACGGCAGATCGAGGGGGAAAGCCGGATCCTGACCAAGGCCGAACGCCGATCCCGCGAAAGACGCAGTGCGTCGAAAGGGCCAACCCCAGCAGATTTCTCGTCCGAGGGGCTGCGCCCGGTCGACACCGGTGATACGTCGCGCCCGTTGTTCAAGGTGGAGCGATGGTAACGTGAGGGCAGGGGGAACTGGGCAAGACGGTCGTATCGCCCTCATTCAATCGGACATCTGGATCGGCTTTCCCCGCGCAGAGCGGGTGCTGGACAGGTTGCAGAGCCTGATCGACGCGCCGCGGCAAACCCGGATGCCAGGCCTTCTCGTCCATGGTGCTTCGGGCATCGGCAAGACGATGATCGCCCGGAACCTCTCGCGCAGATACGCGCCGGAATATGACCCGGCCGTGGGCATAACCCACACCCCACTGCTCTTGCTGCAGGCGCCGCCCGCTCCTGACGAACGGCGGTTCTATCTGCATATCCTCGCGGCGGTCGGCGCGCCGGCAACGACGCTGGGCGTCCGCGCACAGAGCGTTGCCGCCCTCGAAGTCCGAGTGATTGCCCTGCTGCGTGATCTCGGGCTTCGCATGATCATGATCGACGAGGTCCACAACCTGTTGGCCGGAACCCACCGCGAGCAGCGCCGCTTCCTCAATGTCCTGCGCTATCTCAGCAACGAACTCGAGGCGTCTCTGGTCTGCTTCGGGGTCAGCGAAGCAGTGGATGCAATCCGTTGCGACGTGCAGCTTGCCCGGCGGCTGGACGAGCACCACCTGCCGAACTGGCGCGATGACGCCGAGTTCTCGGACATGATCCAGACCCTTATCGCGGCGATGCCGCTAGGGAAGAAATCCAATCTGAAGGTTAAATCGCTCAAGCAGATCCTTGCACTGACCGGCGGGGTGACCTCGCGGATCTTCGCTCTGGTCAAAGATCTGTCTATCGATGCCATTCTCTCCGGCGAGGAATGCATCACCGATGACGCAATCACGAAGTGGACCCCGGTCTGGTCGCGCCACGCAACCGCTCAGCGGCGGCTCGAGCAGTCGGGAGCGTAACGCTGCGCCCGCTCCCGAAGACCGTCGCGCCACTCCGGGATGAGCTCCTCTCCGGTTGGCTGGCGCGGCTGGCGGCCAGTAATTATTGTGAAATCAGCGAACTTCTGGCGCATGTCGGTCTGGACAGCCGACATGCCGACACGCTTAACTTCGAACTCAACGCCGAAGCCGCTGGACGGATCGCCGCGGCGGCGCGCGTCTCTCCCGCGCTTGTCCAGTCGCTGATCTTTCCGGCACTGCCCCAGAACGAAGCGCTACTGACGGCGCAGGTTCCGTTCCAGCGTTGTCCCAGGTGCTCACGACTTGGCCTCGCGCTGAAGCATTGGCGGCGGGCTTGGGCATTCGACTGCCAGAAGTGCGGAGAGAGGCTCCTTCCGATCCTTGGTAGATCCGAAGTCGAGGTCCAGCCAGAAAAGTTGCTGCGTCGTGCCCGGAGCGGGGCAGGGCTGCTCGAGCAAGCAGCCACGTCCAGCGGCAGCGTCGATCTCCGTCGCGCGATGCGGGCCGCCCGTTTTGCAATGGGTCTCAAGAAGGTCCGCGGGGATCCGGCCTTCGCACTTCAGGGCCCCAGACCGGACGTGAGACTGTTCTGCCTCGCTGCGATCGCCGTGGCCCGGAAGCGCCCGCTGGTTAAGGCGGTGATGTTCAGCGCCGGCATCGACGGTTTTGCAAGGGTTGCGTTGCTGGCGGCATTCGAAAAGGAACCGCGCCTGTTAGTCGCCGTTGATCGGATCGTGGAACGCACCCGACAACGGACCTCCCCACTGGCAGCAGAATCTCACAATTAAGGGCAAGAAATGTCGCCCAACGCACCGCGTCTCATATTTAACGGCAACGCGACACCGAACTCGGCTTCCACTACGACCTGATCATCGTCGGCGGCAGCATGATCACGATGAACCTGATCCAGCAGATCAGCGTGCTGCTCGACAGCGATGCCATCACCGGCTCGCTCGGGGCGGAGGACTGGCTCGGCGGCGGCGACAACTATCTGCAGAACAGCGCCGCGATCTCGACCACCGGCATCGACAGCATCACCGCGATGACCGATACCTTCCGCGCAGCGGGCGAGGCGCTGGCCCATGGCGCTGCCTCGATCACGGCGCAGCTTGCCGCCGATCCGCTGTTCACCGGCACGGAAGTGCTGTCGGTACTCTACATCACCGGCGACCTGATCGAGATGAACGTGATCGACCAGCGCAGCTATGTCGGCGATGCCGACCAGGTCCATCTCGCGCTGGAGGATTTCGTCGCCGGCGTCGGCGACGAGGTCACCGTCACCACCGGGTCGAACGCGCTTCTGAATGACGCGCGGATCACCGACATGGGGATCGATTCGACCGTGCTCGCGGGCGGCGAGGTCTACAGCGACGCGCTGATCTACCAGGCGGGACTGATCGACAGCGACGCGGTGCCCGACGGCGTCACGCTCGCCGCGCTCACCAGCGAGGCGGTCGCGGCCTTTCTCGCCAGCGACATGATCGACCCGCCAGCCCCCCATGAGGAGGGCGGACATCTGCCGCCGGTCGCCGGCGAAGGTGGCAGTCTCGATGTCATGCAATCGGTTCTGGCGTGACCGGCCCAAGCAATCTGGAGTGTTTCTTGAAGGATCACATCGATGAACAGGATCTTCCCGGCGCGAACCCGAGGGTGCCGGTCTTTTCGACAAGGCGTAGCGCGCCGCCCGGGACATTGGACCGCCTGATACTGGGGCCGGAGATGCGGACGGCGACACCAGTTGCAGAGGCACGCGCGCCCGACCGGCCGGCGGGCGTCGGCGCGACGGTCGAAGGTTCGACCGGCCCGATCCCACGCCGACCTGACCGCGTGCCCGGCAAGGCGGATGGTGGCGGGAGCGGTCGGGGTATGATCTTCCACCGCCGGACGGGGCCCGAGGATTTCGGCGCCAGCATGAAGAAGGGGATCGCCGCCGTCAGGCGCAACCTCGGCTTCGTCTTCGTCCTGACCTGCGCGACCAACCTGCTGATCCTGTCGATCCCGATCTATCTGTTCCAGATCTCCGACCGGGTGCTGACCAGCCGTTCGATCGACACGCTGATCATGCTTACCATCGTGATCGTCGGTGCGGTCGTGCTGCAGGCGATTCTCGACGCGGTGCGGCGCTTCATGCTGATGCGGACTGCGGTCGAGGTCGCGGCCCGGCTCGGCGCACCGATCCTCAGTGCGGCCGCGCATGCCTCGCTCAGCGGGTTGGGGCGCGAATACCAGACGCTCGGCGATCTTCAGCAACTGCGCGGCTTCCTTGTCTCGGGCACGCTGCTGTCGTTTCTCGACGTGCCCTTCGCGCCGCTCTTCATGCTGGCGATCTATCTCGTCCACCCCGATCTCGGCCTGATCGTGATGGCGACGGCGCTCGTGCTGTTCGTGATCGCGGTCGTCAACCAGCGGGTGACTTCCGGGCCGTTCGGCGTGGCGACTGCGGCGCAGTCGCGCGCCAACCTCCATCTCGATTCGATGTCGCGCAACAGCCAGGTGATCAACGCGATGGCGATGATCCCCGAGGCGGTGTCGATCTGGGGCCGCGATACCGCCGCCTCGCTTACCGCGCAGGTGCGGGCGCAGGACCGCAACATCATCGCGGCCGCGGTGTCGCGGGCGGTGCGCCTCCTGACCCAGGTCGGACTCCTCGGCTGGGGCGCCTATCTGGCGCTTGATGGCGAGCTGACCGGCGGCATGGTGATCGCCGCCTCGATCATCGCCGGCCGGGCGCTGGCCCCGATCGAGGGCGCGATCGAGGGCTGGCACACCTTCCTGCTGACCCGCGCCGCCTATGATCGCATCCACCGCCTGCTCACCACGTCGAAGTATCAGTTCGAGCGGCTGCGCCTGCCGCGCCCCGAGGGGCGGCTCGACGTCGAGCGGCTGCTCTATGTGCCGGGCGGCACCAAGCAGGTCGTGCTGAACGGGCTGAGTTTCTCGCTCGATCCCGGTGATGCGCTGGCGGTGATCGGCAACTCCGGCGCCGGCAAGACGACGCTCGGCAAGATGCTGGTGGGCTCGATCCTGCCGACCTCGGGCAATGTCCGGCTAGACCTGATGGATCTCAGGAACTGGGATCCCCGCCAGATGGGCGAGAACATCGGCTACCTGCCGCAGGACGTGCAGCTCTTCCCCGGCACGATCAAGCAGAACATCGCCAGGATGCGCGAGGATGCGACCGACGACCAGATTCACCGTGCCGCAGTGCTGGCCGATGTCCACGACATGATCGCGCAGCTGCCGCAGGGCTACGAGACGATGGTGGCGGCCGATGGCGCGCCACTGTCGGGCGGGCAGAAGCAGCGCATCGCCCTTGCCCGCGCCTTCTTCGGCGAGCCGCGTTTTCTCGTGCTGGACGAGCCGAACTCGAACCTCGACGTGGCGGGCGACAGGGCGCTGGCCAAGGCGATCGAACATGCCCGCGCCAATGGCATGACCACGGTGATCATCACCCAGAAGCCGGCGCTCCTGAACGTGGTCGACAAGATCATGCTGATCGCCAATGGCGGTATCGCGCTGTTCGGCAAGCGCGATGCGGTGCTGACCAAGCTGCAGGCCGACCGGTCGCCCCCCGGCGGCCAGGTCGCCGCCGAGGCGCAGGCGGCGGTGCAGACGCAGGGAGGCAAGGATGGCTGACGTGGCACGCATTCCAGACGCCGCCGAGTGGTATGCCGATGTGCCGCGCTCGATCAGGGGTCAGGTGGCGTTCGGATTCCTGCTGTTGTCCGTCGCGTTGGGTGGCTTCGGCTTCTGGGCCTTCCGCGCGCCGCTCGCCGCTGCGGTCATCTCACAGGGCAGTTTCGTGGCGACTGGCCAGAACAAGATCGTCCAGCACCTGGAAGGCGGGATCATTCACGAAATCCTCGTCCGCGAGGGCGATCCGGTGGTCGCCGGAGAGCCGATCCTGCGGCTGGACGAAACGCTGGCCCTGGCCAACAAGCGCGAGCTATTCCTGCGGCAGGTCCGCCTCGTGGCGACCGAGGCGCGGCTTCTCGCCCAGCACCGCGAGCTTCGGGTGCTGACGATGCCCGCGGAAATCGCGGCCTACGATGACGATCCCGAAGTGAAGACCATCGTCGACGGCCAGCGGCTTTCGTTCTCGGTGGCGGTGTCCGGCCTTGCCAACGACCTCATGCTGATCGAGCGCAACATCGACGCGCTCAATGCCCGCCAGCGCGGGATAGAACAGCAGATCGTCACCTTCGACGGCCAGTTGCAGCTCTTTGACGAAGAGTTGAAGGCGAAGGACGGTCTGCTTGAGGCCGGGCTCACTAAGCGCGACACGGTGACTGCACTCAAGCGGATGCGGCTTGACGCGCTTGGCCAGCTGGCGCGGCTCGCCGCAGAGGGGGCCGAGCTGGACGAAATGCGGGCAAAGTTCCACACTCAGCTTGAGAAGACACGCGACGAGTATAGCCGCGCCGCGCTGACCGAACTCGAGGCGGTGCAGGCTGAACTGGAAAGTGTGCGCGAACAGATGCGCAAGGCCGAGAACGTGCTGGCGCGGACCGAGGTGCTGGCGCCCGTCTCGGGCGCGGTGGTGCGGCTCTACTACCACACCGCGGGCGGCGTCATCGAGACCGGCCTGCCGATCGCCGAGATCCTGCCCGACGATGCACCGCTGATCATCGAGACGGTAGTGCCGCGCGGCGACATCGACAGCGTCAAGGTGGGCCAGACGGCGACCGTGAGGCTCGTCGCACTCAACCAGCGCACCACGCCGATCCTCAACGGCAGGGTCGAATACATCTCGGCCGACGCGGTCGCACAAGCCACCGAAAAGCCCGCCGCGCGCGAGGTCTATGTCGTCCGCGTGTCGCTCTCGAACGAGGAACTGGCGCGTGTTCTGCGCTTCGTGCCGAAGCCCGGGATGCCGGTCGAGATCATGATCAAGACCGAGGATCGCACCTTCGCCCAGTACATCGCCAGGCCGATCGTCGACAGTATGGCGCGCGCCTTCCGCGAGCAGTAGCCGGGGTCACTCCTGCGGGAGGTCGGCAAGAGGCGCCCCGTACGACCAACCGCGCCCCGTCGCGACCTGCAGCTGGATCCAGCTCTTGCTCAGTTCGCGCAGGCTGGCGGCGAGTGCGAGGCGGTTGTCGAGTGACCGGCGTTCGGCGTCGAGCACGTCGGTCAGCACCGTCTCGCCGCCTTCGTAGGCCTGCGTCGTCAGGTCGCGTACTTCGTCGTTGGCCTCGGTTGCCGCCCGCTGCGCAGCGACCTGGCGGCGCCAGTACCGCGTGGCGGAAGCCGCCACCTGGACTTCCTCGACCGCGCCCAGCACCGCCCCGCGCCAGACCAGTTCCGCCTCGGACGCCCGCGCCACGGCCTCGTCGCGCCGCGCGGTCAGCACACCCCGGTTCAGGACCGGCAGCCGCAGCGTCGGTCCGAAGAACCAGTCGTCGTCGTCGCCTGCGCCGACCGAACCCGACAGTGTCAGCGAGGGATGGAGATCGGCCTCGGCGACGCCGATCGCCGCCGTCGCGGCCACCAGATCCTGCTCGGCCGCCCGGATGTCGGGGCGGTTGCGCAAGAGGTCGGCCGGTGTGCCGGTGGCCGAGCCCCGCTTCGGCGTGGGCTGCCCGGCACCCTGCGTCATCCGATCAAGGATCGGTGCCGCCGGTTCGGCCAGCAGCGTGGCGATGCGGAAGACGCTGGCCTCGAAGTTGGATTGCAGCGTCGGCAGGGCGGCCTCGGCACTGCGCAGCAACGCCCGCGCCTGCGCCTCGTCGAGCGCGGTCGCGCTTCCGGCCTCGATCTGGCGGGTCACGAGATCGAGCGCGGCGCGGCGGGATTCGATCGCCTTTCGGGTGATCCAGGCGGCGTTCTGGAAATAGCGGGCATCGACATAGGCATCTGCCAGATCGGCGAGATAGGCGAGCCGGACCGTGCCCGCATCGAAACCGGCGGCGGCAAGGCCTGCGGTCGCCACCTCGCGCCCGCGGCGGGCACCGCCGGCAAGGTCGAACACGAAGGCCGCATCGGCCGCCCCACTGCTCACGTCGTCGGCATTACCGTCGCCGTCACCCTCGCGACCGGCCTGCGCGGTCAGGTCGCCGCGGATCTGCGATGGCATGCCGGTACGACGCAGCGCGGCCTCGGCTTGGCGGATGCGGGACTGCGCCGTGCGGATGTCAAGATTCTGCGACAGGCCGCGGTCGGCGAGTTCGTCAAGGAGCGGATCGCCGAGCCCGCCCCACCAACGTTCAGTCGCGGCCTCGGTCAGCGCGGCATTGCTGCCATTGACGAACTGCGTCGGCAGCGGCATCTCCGGGCGGACATAGTCCGGCCCGACCGCTGCACAGGAAGCGAGCATCACGGCGGGCACCGCAATGGTGAATGTCCGTTTCATCACCTGCCTCGATCCTTGGTTGTTTTTCTGTGATTTCTAGCAGCCTCGCTCGTCTGTGATGCGAGAAACGGCGGGGGTAGGATCGTTCGGAAGTGGATTGATGCAATCGGGCAACAATCCTGCGCGCAGGGCGACGCCAGATTTGGCCCGTCGCCGAGGGGGCACAGCACGATCCAGATCGAGTGCGCTCGCAGGTTCTTTGCGGAAAATCAGTCAGAGGCTCACGCAGGATCCCGTAGAATACGATGGGTCACCGACTACGGCTTTGATGATGTGACCGCCCCCCGACGGTATCGATGTGCCAAGGTGATGGGGTGGGCCTCCCTCCCTGACGGCATCGCATTGTGCCAAACTTTGGCGGTAGAGGCTCAAGGAAACGGAAGGAGGCATCCATGTCTTCCATCTCCACGGTGCGGCGTCCGATGGCTCTGTTGTTTTTCGCAAGAAGCTGACCCGGCCTCAGTTCCAACGCTTCATGGCGTCTTAGCCAACGTATGTCGTGGCCAGGGAGGCATGGGGTGCTGCCCATCACCGGGCTCGGAAGATGAAGCTGCAGGGCCATGACTCGCGCTGATCGCGCCTGGCTATGTCAGGCCATTCGTGAAGCGCCAAAAAAACGACATGGCCGACGCGGAAGCGATCGTCGAGGCTGCGCTGCGCCCGACCATGCGGTTCTTGGAGGTAAAGGACGAAGCTGCTCAAGCCCGCTGCATGCTGAACGCATGGCTGACCCAGCTGCTGGCCAGGAACCAAAGATGCTCGTGGCGATCGCGCTGGCAAACAAGATGGCTCGGGGCCTCTGGGCGATGATGACAAGAAACGAGGAATACCGGAGTTCGCCGATCCGCACCGCCTGAGAGAGCGGGCACCGGCGGACCATCAGGATGTGAGAAGGGCAAGGACCAGCATGGGCAAATGATCGGACAGATCCAGGCCAGAAGAACCAGGCAGACCCACGGGGCACACAAGCCCGCCAAGGTGATCTGGTTCTGGTCCGCGCATCACCATACCGGCCCGCGGCATGGGAATGGCCGCAACGAGAGGCCTGACGCATGACCGCACCCGACCACAGGCTCGAATGGTCCAAACGCTCCTTGCACACGGGAGGCATCCACACATGGCGCGCATCGTCTGGGCCCTGATGGCCCGGGGCGGCGTCTACCAGTCTCCGGCCACGGCGGCATAAGCCGACCGTCGGTCGCGAGGACGTCGGAGCGGAAGAGGACAAGGAGCGGTTTGGCGCAATAATCTTGAGAAAGATCGGGAGAACCATTGTGCAACAGAGTGCCTTCGAGCACGCGACTTTGATCTGGACCCGACCTTCGAACACCATACGGGCCTGCGACATGCGTGACGCCGCATCATGAGGCCGGACACATGTCGGCCCCGATGACGCACCAAGATGAGCTCCGAAAATACCTGTTGCGCAAGGGGCGGTTATGCATGTGCAGGCGACGTTCCGGCCGAGGTCGCGCGGCTTTGGTCGGCGAGCCGGGGCCGGGATGGATGCCGGATCGTGGCCATGCAGCCGAGGGGTCCTGCGAATGAAAAATGGCGCCGGGTGCAGAATGCAGTCCGGCGCCAGTCAGTCCGCCGCAGGGAGTGCAGTCGGACAGGGTCAGAGTTTTTCGATCATTTCCGGCACTGCGGAGAAGAGGTCGGCGACGAGGCCGTAGTCTGCGACCTGGAAGATCGGGGCCTCTTCGTCCTTGTTGATGGCGACGATGACCTTGGAGTCCTTCATCCCGGCGAGATGCTGGATCGCGCCCGAGATGCCGACGGCGACGTAAAGCTCGGGCGCCACGACCTTGCCGGTTTGGCCGACCTGCCAGTCGTTCGGCGCGTAGCCACTGTCCACCGCCGCGCGGGACGCACCCACGGCGGCGTTCAGCTTGTCGGCCAGCTTCTCGATCAGCGCGAAGTCGGCCTGCGAGCCGACCCCACGGCCGCCCGAGACCACGATCCCGGCCGAGGTCAGCTCGGGCCGGTCGGAGGAGGCGACCCTGTCCTCGACCCAGGAGGACAGGCTGCCGTCGACGGAGGCCGAAACCGTCTCGACCGGGGCCGCGCCGCCCTCGCCGGCGGCGTCGAAGGTCGCGGTGCGGATCGTCAGCACCTTCTTCGCGTCCGAGGTCTTCACCGTCTGGATCGCGTTGCCGGCATAGATCGGCCGGTCGAAGGTCGTCGCGTCATGCACCGCGAGGACTTCCGAGATCACCATCACGTCCAGAAGCGCCGCCACGCGGGGCAGCACCGACTTCGACAGCGCGCCCGAGGCGGCCACGATATGCTCGTAGTCGCCGGCCAGCGAGACGACCAGCGCGGCGGTGGGTTCCGACAGGCCATGCGCATAGGCCGCATCCTCGGCCAGCAGCACCTTGGCCACGCCCGAGAGCGTCGCCGCTTCGGCCGCCGCCGCAGCAGCATCCGGACCGGCGACCAGCACCGTCACCGGGCCGAGCGATTTCACCGCGGTCAGCGCCTTGGCGACCTGATCGGTGGCAAGCGCGCCAGCCACGACATCGGCAAGAAGAAGAACGGCCATCAGAGCACCCCCGCTTCGTCTTTCAGTTTCGCGATGAGCTCGTCCACCGACCCCACCTTCACCCCCGCCTTGCGGCCCGCCGGCTCCACGGTCTTCACGACCGAGAGACGAGGGCTCACGTCGACGCCGTAGTCGGCCGGGGTCCTGGTCGCCAAGGGCTTGGCCTTGGCCTTCATGATGTTCGGGAGGCTCGCATAGCGCGGCTCGTTCAGGCGCAGGTCGACGGTGATGATCGTCGGCATCCTGACGGTGATCGTCTGCAGCCCGCCGTCGACCTCGCGGGTGACTTTCGCATGGTCGCCCTCGATGGCGACCTCCGAGGCGAAGGTGCCCTGCGACCAGCCCAGCAGCGCCGCCAGCATCTGCCCGGTCGCGTTCATGTCGTTGTCGATCGCCTGCTTGCCGCACAGGACGAGGCCCGGAGCTTCTTCCCTGACGACCGCGGCCAGCAGCTTGGCCACCGCCAGCGGCTCGATGTCGGTGTGCACGTCCGAGGCCGCCTCGATCAGGATCGCCCGGTCCGCGCCCATCGCCAGCGCGTTGCGCAGCGTCTCCTGCGCCTGCTTGACGCCGATCGAGACCACGACGACCTCGGTCGCCACGCCCTTCTCCTTCAGCCGGATCGCCTCTTCCACCGCGATCTCGTCGAAAGGGTTCATCGACATCTTCACGTTCGCCAGGTCAACTCCAGACCCGTCCGCCTTCACCCGAACCTTCACGTTGTAGTCGATCACCCGCTTGACCGGGACCAGCACCTTCATGAAACGATCTCCCTGACTTTGAACCTTTCGGGCACGGCCGTGGCTGCGCCGTTGCGACCATGCCACCTGCGCGAGCTTGGCCGGGTCTGTGCAGTGCCACAGCCGGCAATGTTGCACTTGACACAATCTGCGTTGAGAGGCCGCATTTCCCTTACGCTGCGCCGGGTCTTGAGGGTTGCGGCACGACGATCTCGGCGCCGCGGGCGCGGATGGCCCCGGCCAGATCCTTTTCCGGCATCCGGTCCGACACCAGCGCGCTGACCTGCGACCAGTCGGCATAGCGCGACGGAAAGCGGCGGTTGAACTTGGAGCCGTCGGCCAGGATCATGCATTTCTCGGATCGCCGGATCATGCAGCGATAGACGTCCGACCCTTCGAGCAGGGCATCGCTCGCGCCCTCGGCCCCGATGCCGCTGGCGCCCAGGATGCACCAGTCGGCGCTGTAATGTTGAAGGAATTCGACGGTCTGAACCCCGTGCATCGCCCGCTCGCCGGGGTGGAAGACGCCTGGAGCCATCACGATGGTCAGGCTTGGGTTGGTTTCAAGCGCGGGGATCACGCCGAGGGAATGCACGATTACCGTGAGGTCCTGGCATTCGTTGGCGATCTGCCGCGCCGCGTGAACGGTGGTGGCACCCGACCCCAGCATGATCGTCTGGGCGTCGCCCAGCAGATCCCGGGCGAGACGCGCGATCAGTTTGCGTTCCTCGACCAGCAGGTCGTTGCGCTGGTCGACGTTGGTTTCCGGCCCGTGGCGCAACAGCGCGCCGCCATAAAGCCGGTCGACCAGACCGAGGTCGGTCAGTTCCTGAAAGTCGCGGCGGATCGTTTCGCGCGTGACGTTCAGCGTGGCCGCGATCTCGCTGATGCGGAGCGTCGGCTGTTCGCTCAGCAGCGCAAGTATCTCCTTGTGACGCAAAGGCTTCTTAGACAAAGATCCGATCCTTTCCGCCCGTTCCATGGCTAACTTTCATGATTGGCCCCACGACGCAAGGCCGGTCGCCGGGCGGGATTGCGTTGGTTTGACCATGTCACGTCCCGACCTATCTTCGCAGAAATTGTGGCATATGCAACATTATCTATTGCTAAGAGCAACAATAATCGGCTTCATTGATGTTGCGAATCGCACCAGAAACAGCATCCGGGGATATGCGCCATGGTTGACCAGCTGTTGGAGAACGCCGCGACTCTCGCCCGCATCGCCAGGCTGGCCTGCTTTGCCGGCGAGGTGCGGACGCGCCCCCTGATCGGCGGATTGTGCAACACGAACTTCGTGGTCGCCGACGACAGGGGCGAGTATGTCGTGCGGATCGGCGGCGACATCTGGGTGCACGGGATCGTCCAGGCCTCGGTCCAGAATGCGATGCGGGCGGCCGGCGATATCGGCGTCACGCCGCACCTAGTGTACGCCGAGCCGGGGCTGGTCGTCACCGACTTCATCCACGGGCGGCCGCTGGTCGCGGCGGATATCGACGACGAGGCAATTCTCGGCGGCTGGGTGGCGCGCCTGCGCGAGCTGCACACGGGCGGACAGGCCGTTTCGGGGGCGATCGTGCACTTCTCCGGGATCCAGGCCTCGCGCCACTATCTGCGCTTCTGCCGGCAGCATGGCAGCACCGTCGGCGGGCTGGATGCGCTCGGCCCCGTGATCGACGCGCTGGAGGCGCGGGTCGGCCCCTATGTCCCGGTCTTTACCCACAACGACGTGGTGCCGCAGAACACGATGGTCGACACGGCGGGTCGAGTGCATCTGATCGACTGGGACTATGGCGGCTTTGGCCATCCCTGGTTCGACGTCGCGGGCCTTGCCACCAATGCCGACGCCACGCCTGATCATGAGGACCGGATCATCGAGCTTTACGCGGGCGAGGTGACGGAGGCCCTGCGCGAGCGGTTCCGGCTGTTCAAGGTCATCGTCAACCTGCGCGAATACCTGTGGGGCATCGTCCAGGACCTGTCGTCCAGCCTCGACGCCGCCATCGTCAGCGCGGGGATGAGCGCCCTCTACCCCGGCGAGACGCCCGGTTTCTCGGGCTATGCCGACATGAACCGCCGGCGGTTCGAGGCCAGCCTCGAGGCCTATCGCCGCCGTCACCCCTGAGCGCCCCGAAGCGCCCCGTCATCAATCCAGGAACATACGGAATGCCCAGCGAATTTCCCACCCAGGCCAGGATCGTCATCATCGGAGGCGGCATCATAGGCTGTTCGACCGCCTATCATCTGGCCAGCATGGGCGTCACGGATGTCGTCCTGCTGGAGCGGAACAGGCTGACCTCGGGGTCGACCTGGCACGCGGCGGGCGCGATCGGGCAGCTGCGGTCCAGCGCGAACATCACGCGGCTGCTGGGCTATTCGGTCGAGCTGTACGACCGGCTTGAGGCCGAGACCGGCCAGGCTACCGGCTGGGTCCGCAACGGTTCGCTGCGATTGGCCCGGACCGATGCGCGGCAGGCGGAATTCGAACGCGCGGCGACGACGGCGCGGTCCTTCGGATTGCGGTTTGACATGATCGGCCCGGACGACGTGCAGAAGATGGTGCCGATCCTGGATCTGGCGGGGATCAAGTCGGCGGCCTTCGTCCCGAGCGACGGGGTGGGCAACCCCAGCGACATCACCATGGCTCTGGCCAAGGGCGCCCGGATGAAGGGGGTGCGCGTCATCGAGGATTGCCAGGTCACCGGGATCGAAACCGCGAACGAGACGGTCACCGCCGTCGTCACCGCACAGGGGCGCATCGCCTGCGAGGTGGTGGTGAACTGCGGCGGCATCTGGGCACCGGAGCTGGGCCGGATGGCCGGGGTCAACGTGCCCCTGCAGCCCGCCTATCACCAGTATTTCGTGACCGAGAAGATCGAAGGTCTGACCCGTCACATCCCGACGATCCGCGATCCCGACTTCCTGACCTATTTCAAGGAGGATGTGGGCGGGTTGCAGATCGGCGGATACGAGTTCAACCCCATCCCGTTTGACGTGCCGCGCATCCCCGACGGTCACGAGTTCAAGCTGATGGAGCCGGACACCGAGCATTTCGAGCCGCTGCTGCTGAACGCGATGAAGCTGGTTCCCGCCTTGGGCGAGGTCGGGGTCAAGACTTGGTTCAACGGGATCGAGGCCTTTACCGAGGACGGGATGTTCATCCTGGGCGAAGCGCCCGAGGTGCGGAACTATTTTGTCGGGGCGGGGTTCAACGCATTCGGCATCGCCTCGGGCGGCGGCGCCGGCCGGGCGCTGGCGGAATGGGTGCTGGAGGGCGAGCCGTCCTTTGACCTGTGGAGCGCGGACATCCGCCGCTTCGGCGGTCATCACCGCTCGCGCCGGACGGTCATGGCGCGGTCGCTGGAGGGGCAGGCGGGGCATTATGCGATGGGTTGGCCCCATCTTGAGACGACGGCCGCCCGTCCGCTGCGGCGCAGCCCGCTTTACGGGGTGCTGAAAGAGGAAGGTGCGGTCTTCGGTGCGAAACTGGGCTGGGAACGGCCGAACTGGTTTGCGCCGAAAGGGGTGGCCCCACAGGACGAGCTGACCTTCGACCACCCGAACTGGGTACCGCATGTCGCGGCCGAGCATCGCGCCGTGCGCGAGCGGGCGGGCCTGTTCGACCAGAGCTCTTTCGCCAAGTTCATGATCGAGGGCCCCGACGCCGAGGCAGAGCTGCAACGGCTCTGCGCCAGCAACATGGCGCGCAAGACCGGGGCGGTCATCTATACCCAGATGCTGAACAGGCGCGGCGGGATCGAGGCCGACGTGACCTTCTGCCGTCTGGGGCCGAACCGCTATTACATGGTGACGGGCACCGGCTATGGCACGCATGACGCGACGCATCTGCGCCGCAACCTGCGGCCGGATGCGCGGGTGACGGTGGCCGAGGTGACCTCGGCCTATTCCACCCTGTCGGTCATGGGCCCGGCGTCCCGCGACATCCTGCAACCCCTGGCCGAGGGCGACCTGTCGAACGCGGCCTTCCCCTTTGCCACCTGCCGGCAGATCTTTGTCGCCGGCGCGCCGGTGATCGCGGTCCGCGTCACCTTCGTGGGCGAACTGGGCTGGGAGCTGCACGTTCCGACCGAATATGCCCTGACCCTGTACGAAGCGATCCGCCGGCAAGGCGAAGGCCATGGCCTGGCGAATGCAGGCTACCGCGCGATCGACTCGCTGCGTCTGGAAAAGGCCTATCGCATCTGGTCCGCCGACATCGGCCCCGATTTCACCCCCTATGAGGCCGGGCTTGGCTTTGCCGTCCGGCTGGACAAGGGCAGCGATTTCCTGGGCCGTGACGCCCTGCTGGCCGCCCGGGATCGGCCGCTGTCCCGCCGCCTTGTCACTCTGAGCGCCGACCCCTCGGTCGTGCTGCTGGGGCGCGAGACGATCTATCGCGACGGCCAGCGCATCGGCTGGCTGTCCTCGGGCGGGCTGGGCCACACGGTCGGGCGTGCGATCGGGCTGGGATACCTGCGAACGAACGACGGGCTGGACGACGATGCGGCCCTGCTGGCCGGAACCTACGAGCTTGAGGTCCGCACCCGACGCCTGCCCGCGACACTGCATCTCGAACCGCTCTACGACCCGGCAGGCGTACGCGTCCGGGGCTAGGGACGACCAGTCAGACCACCAACAAAAAACGGATCACAACAGGGAATATCGCGATGAAGAGAGGACTGACCACACTGTCGGCACTGTTTCTGGGCACATTCGTGGCCGGAACGATACCCGCTTTGGCCGAGGATTCCGCCGATCCGATCAAGTTCGTCCTGAACGACTGGACCGGGCAGCTGATCTCGGCCCAGATCATGGGCGAGGCGCTGAAACGCGAGGGCCTGAACGTCGAATATGTCCAGGCGGATGCCATGGCCCAGTTCGTGGGCATGAAGTCCGGCGATCTGCATGTGGCGATGGAGGTCTGGGCGACGACGCAGTCGGATGTGCTGAACGAGGCGGTGGCCTCGGGCCAGGTCGAGAACCTGGGTGAAAGCGGGATGCAGGCCAAGGAGGAATGGTGGTATCCGCTGTACATGAAAGAGGCCTGTCCCGGCCTGCCGAATTGGGAGGCCCTGCTGGAGCCTGACTGCGTGGCGGCCTTCTCGACGCCGGAAACTGCGCCGAAAGGCAGGTATCTTGGCGCCCCCGTGACCTGGGGCGGGTTCGACGAAGAACGGGTGGAAGCCTTGGGCCTGGACTTCGAGGTGATCCACGCCGGAACGGATGCCGCCCTGTTCGCCGAGCTGGAATCCGCCTACCAGCGCAGTGCGCCGATCATCCTGTGGATCTATACGCCGCACTGGGTGCCGGCAGTCTATGAGGGCGAGTATGTCGAGTTCCCGCCCTTCACCCCGGAATGCTATTCGGAAGAGCGCTACGATTGCGGCAAGCCGACCGGACCGATCTGGAAGGCTGCCTGGACCGGCCTGGCCGAGAAATGGCCGAAGGCGCATACGGCGATCAGGAACTTCCAGCTGTCTTCCGAGGAAAGCAACGAGCTGATCCGCAGGGTCGATGTCGAGAAAGAGCCTTTGGAAAAGGTCGTTGCCGAATGGCTTGATGCCAATGAGGCGCGCTGGAAGGCCTGGATGCAGTGACGGCACGCGGCCCGGGCCCTGGGGTCCGGGCCGCCCCTGCATGACAGGAGTTCCGATATGTCGAAGACCACCGCCCCAGTGCAGCGCCGGACCAAATTGTCCTGCCGCGAGATCTGGAAGCTATACGGGCCGAACGCGGACCGACCCGCCGCCAGCCGTGACGAAGTGGAAAGCCGCGCCGCCAACGGCCGCTGCTTTGCCGCGCTGAGCGATGTCAGTCTGGATATCGGCGAAGGCGAGATCTTCGTCGTCATGGGCCTGTCGGGGTCGGGCAAGTCGACGCTGCTGCGTTGTCTGGCGCAACTGGTCGAACCGACCTTCGGCAATGTCGAACTGGACGGCCGATCCCTGACCCGCATGGGGCAGGCCGAACTGCGCGAGGTTCGCCGCCATGACATGGGCATGGTGTTCCAGCATTTCGGCCTGCTGCCGCATCTGACGGTGGCGGGCAATGTCGCCCTGCCGCTGAAGATCCGTGGCGAAAAAGCCGAAAGCCGGGACCATGCGGTCGCAACCGCGCTGGAGCTGACCGGCCTTGCCGCGATGGCGGATCGCCTGCCGGCCCAGTTGTCCGGCGGGCAGCAGCAACGCGTCGGCCTGGCCCGTGCACTGGCCGTCGGCCCGGGTCTGCTGTTCCTGGACGAGCCGTTCTCGGCGCTGGACCCGCTGATCCGGCGCGAGTTGCAGGACGAGCTGATCCGGCTGCAGGCGGGGTTGCACAAGACGATGGTCTTTGTCACCCACGACTTCTCCGAAGCGGTGCGCGTCGGCGACCGCGTGGCGATCATGAAGGACGGCAGGCTCCGTCAGGTCGGGACGCCCGAGGATATCGTTCGCCAGCCGGCCGACGATTATGTCCGCAATTTCGTCGCCGGCGTTGACCTGACCCGGGTCATCCGTTGTGCCACCGCGGCCCGCCCGGCCAGCCGG
Source organism: Albidovulum sediminis (assembly GCF_025380365.1). GTDB lineage: Bacteria > Pseudomonadota > Alphaproteobacteria > Rhodobacterales > Rhodobacteraceae > Albidovulum > Albidovulum sediminis. The sequence continues at coordinate 61,882 of NZ_JAOCQF010000005.1, read as the reverse complement.
AGCGACTATGCCCATGCCGTTTCCGGTCAAGGCCGCCTGTCCGATGCCGCCGAAACGCTGATGGCCGCCGGGGGCGGGCCCATCGCCGTTCAGGGCGAGGACGGGTCTCTGATCGGCGAGATCGACCTGCATGCCGTGCTTGCCGCCGTGTCCGGCAAAAGCCTGGCCGGAGAGCCGGCATGACCCGCTTTCGGCCTCGCGCGATCTGGTTGCTTCTTCCGGCGGCCGTGGCCGCGCTGTGGATCGCGCAGCAGTTTTCCTGGGCCACGCGCTTTCCCAAGGCCTGGGAGCTACCCGTCGCGAAGACCGTGTCGAAAAGCGCGGCGGTGGTGACAGACAACCTGAGCTGGCTGACCCGGCTGTTCGCCACGGCGATCGAAGTGCCGATGACCCTGGTCGTCGCCCTCCTGTCCGAAGGCGGCGCGCTGACGCTGGGCGGGTTCGCACTGGATCTGCCGCCGCTGTCGTGGAGCGGCCTTGCGCTGGCGGTGGTCTGGACGGGTTGGCGGACCGGCGGCCCCGGGCTGGCGCTGCTGCAGGCGCTGGGATGCGCTTATCTGCTGTTCTTCGGCCAGTGGTCGGCGGCGATGCTGACGCTCGCCTCGGTCGTCATCGCGGTGCCCTTTGCCCTGGGTGCGGGGGTCGTGCTGGGGATCGTTGCCTGGCGGATGCCGCGGCTGGACCGCTGGCTGGTCACGCCGGTGCTGGACCTGATGCAGACCGTCCCCGCCTTTGCCTATCTGGTGCCGACGCTGGTGCTGTTCGGCTTTGGCCCGGTTTCGGCGCTGATCGCGACGGTGATCTTTGCCCTGCCGCCGATGGCGCGGGTCACGACGCTGGCCCTGTCGCGGCTGCCGGGTGCGATCACCGATCTGGCCGCGATGATGGGCTGCACACGGGGACAGGCGCTGTGGCGGGTGCTGCTGCCGGCCGCAATGCCGATGCTGCTGGTCGGGCTGAACCAGACGGTGATGATGACGCTGAACATGGTCATCATCGCCTCGATGATCGGGGCAGGGGGGCTGGGCTTCGACGTGCTGCTGGCGCTGCGCCAGCTGGACATCGGCCGCGGGCTGGAGGCCGGTGCGGCAATCGTGGTGCTGGCGATCATGCTGGACCGTCAGGGGCGTGTCCTGGCCTCGGGCTGGAGCCGCGGGCAGGCCATGTCCCGGCGGCGGGGCCTGGGGCTGGTGCTGGTCCTTGGCGCGCTGCTGGGCACGACGCTGCTTGGCCAGATCCATGCCCCGTTGCGCGCCTTTCCGGAAAGCTGGCAGGTCACCACGGGGTCCACGATGGACAGCCTTGTCGCCTGGCTGAACGTCAACTTCTTCGACACGATCGAGGCGGTCCGGGTCTTTCTGCTGATGAACCTGATGAACCCGATCCGGATCGCCCTGGCCAGCGCGCCCTGGCTGGGGGTGATGACCATCGTGGCGATGCTGGGCTGGGTTCTGGGTGGCTGGCGGCTGGCGGTCCTGGGTCTGGGGGTCGGCGGTTTCTGTCTGGTCACCGGCCTGTGGGACGAGACCATGACGACGATCTACCTGTGCCTGACGGCGGCGATCCTTTCGGTCTCGCTCGGCGTTCCTCTGGGCATTGCCGGGCATCGCTGGCCGCGTTTCGGCAAGCTGCTGACCCTGGCAGTCGAGCTTTTGCAGACCATGCCCAGCTTTGTCTACCTGATCCCGGTCGTCATGCTGTTACGGGTGGGCGACGTATCGGCCATGATCGCCATCGTCGCCTTCGCGGTGACGCCGGTGATCCGCTACACGATGGCGGCGTTCGAGGCGGTTCCCCCGGCCCTGACCGAGGCCGGAACGGTGATGGGCTGCACTTCGGGGCAGATGCTGCGCCATGTGCAACTGCCGGTGGCGCTGCCCACCATCCTTTTGGGCATCAACCAATGCTTCCTGTTCTCGCTGGCCATGGTGGTGATCACCGCCCTGGTCGGAACGCGGGACCTTGGCCAGAAGGTCTATATCGCCCTGACCAAGGCCGATGTCGGATCGGGACTGGTGGCCGGGCTGTGCCTTGGGCTGGTCGGCATCCTGGTCGACCGGCTGTTTCGGGCCGCAGCCGCCCGCATCGCCCCGCAGGAACCCAACTCTCATGCCTGAGGCCGCGCGCGGCGCGGCCCGGGCCCATCTTCACAAGGCAGGTCTACAGGAAATGCTACCTCAATCAGCGCAAATCGTGATCGTCGGCGGCGGAATCATCGGCTGCTCCATCGCCTATCATCTGGCAAAGGAGGGCGTCACCGATGTGGTCGTGCTGGAACAGTTCCAGCTGACGCATGGCGCGACCTGGCATGCGGCCGGCGTGGTGGGACAGCTGCGGAATTCCCAGAACGTCACACGGATGCTGCGCCGCAGCGTGGCGCTGTACGCCACCCTGCAAGAGGAAGCCGGGCAGGCCATCGACTTCAAGCAGGTGGGCTCGCTGCGAATCGCCTCGTCCAAGGACCGGATGAAAGAGTTCCGCCGCTCGGCCACCACGGCGCGGTCCTTCGGGATGGAGATGGACATCCTGACCCCGAAAGAGGCGCAGGACATGTTTCCCATCATGTCGCTGGACGGGGTCGAGGGCGCGACCTTCATCGCCTCGGACGGCTATGTCGACCCGGCCAGCCTGTGCCAGGCGCTGGCAGCCGGTGCCCGGGCGCGGGGCGTGCGCTTCATCCAGGGCTGCGAGGTCACCGGCTTTGGCATCGAGAACCGCCGCATCACCCAGGTGCGCACCGCGCAGGGCGATGTCGCCTGCGAGACGGTGGTGAACTGCGCCGGGATGTGGGGGCATGAGCTGGGCAAGATGATGGGCAGCCGGATTCCGGCCTTTGCCGTCGAACACCAGTACCTGATCACCGATCCGATCCCCGACCTGCCGAAGGGCATGCCGACGGTGCGCGACCCCGACCTGCTGCTGTACTGGAAGCCGGAGACCCGCGGCATCGTCGTCGGCGGCTATGAGCCCGACACCCTGGCCTTTGCCCGCAACGGCATTCCGTCCGGATGGGACATGCGCCTGCTGCCCGACAATTTCGAACGGTTCGAGCAGCTGGCCGTCAATGCGGCCCGGCGCACCCCGGTCGTGGGTACGGTCGGCGTGCGCCAGATGATCAACGGCGCGATCCCGATTTCGGCGGACGGCGATTTCGTGATGGGCAAGGCGCCCGAACTGGACAACGTCTTTGTCTCGGCCGGCTTCGTATATGGCATCGCCGCCGCCGGTGGCGCGGGCGCGGTGATGGCGGAATGGATCCTGGAGGGGCGCCCCGCCAATGCGCTCTGGCCGCTGGACGTGCGCCGGTTCTCGTTCCACCACAACACGCGGTATTTCATGTACGACCGCGCGGTCGAGATCTATGCCCATCACTACAAGATGAAATGGCCGACCGAGGAGCTGGAGTCGGTCCGCCGCATCCGCAGCTCGCCGCTGTATCCGCTGCTGAAGGAAAAGGGCGCGGTCTTCGGGTCGCGGGCGGGCTGGGAGCGGCCGAACTGGTTTGCCCCGGCGGGTGTCGAGCCGGTGGATAAGCCCTCGTTCGACTGGCCGAACTGGCATGTCCATGTCGCCGCGGAACACCGCGCCGTGCGCGAGGGCGTGGCGATGATCGACCTGTCCTCCTTCGCCAAGATGGAGGTGATGGGGCCGGGCACGCTGGCCGCGCTGCAACGGTTGGCGGTCGCCAATGTGGACCGTCCGGTCGGCAGCGTGATCTACACCCAGATGCTGAACGAAACGGGTGGGATCGAGGCCGACCTGACCCTCTGCCGGCTGGGGGCGGAGCATTTCTATGTCGTGACCGGCACGGCCTTTGGTGGGCATGATTTTGGCTGGATCCGGCAGCACCTGCCGCAGGACGGGCCGGTCCATACGATCGACGTCACCTCGGGCTGGGCGGTGATCAACCTGTGCGGCCCCAGGTCGCGCGACGTGCTGGCCGCCGTGGCCGAAGAGGATGTGTCGGGCGCTGCCTTCCGTCACGGGCAGATGCGCAACCTGACGCTGGGCGCCGCGCCGGTCCGGGCCATGCGCGTGTCGTTCACCGGCGAACTGGGCTATGAGCTGCATGTCCCGACCGAATATGCCGCGCATGTCTATCGCGTGTTGTCCGAGGCGGGCCAGCCGCAGGGTATCCGCGACATCGGCTATCGCAGCCTGAACAGCCTGCGGATGGAGAAGGGCTTTATCGTCTGGGCGGGCGATGTCTCGCCGGACTACACGCCGTTCCATGCCGGGCTGGACCGGCTGGTGTCCTGGAAGAAGGGCGACTTCATCGGCCGCGCCGCGCTGGAACGGATCCGCGATGCGGGTGGCCCGGATCGCCGCCTGTGCACCTTTGTGCTGGATGTCAAATCCCCCGTACATGGAGGCGAATGCATCCTGCGCGACGGCAAGGTGCTCGGCGTCACCACCTCGGGCGACTTCGGCCATACGGTCGGAAAGTCGATCGTCTTTGGCTATGTCCCCGCGGCTGAGGCGGGTCATGCGGACTTTGAGGTCGAGGTCTACGGCGAGCGGATTGCCGCGCGCCGCGTCGATGGCCCGCTCTACGACCCCGAGGGGTTGCGGATGCGCGGCTGAGCCAAAAAGGAGAAGAAAATGACACAACAGGGACTAAACACCGACGCGGAAGAGCGCGATCGCCAGATCCGCGCCCAGGACCTTGCCTCGCGGCACATCTTCGAGACTCCCGTCGACCCGTCCACCATCGGGATCGAACCGCTGGCCGGGATGACGAACCGCAACTATCTGGTCACGGTGAACGGCCAGCGGTTCGTGGTCCGCATCCCGGGCGCGGGCACCGAGGATTACATCGACCGCAAGGCGGACGAAGAGGCCGGGCGGTTGACCTCCTCGCTGGGGGTGAACGCACCGCTGGTCTGGTACGATCCGGCGACCGGCGCGCAGATTACGCGTTTTGTCGAGGGCGCGGTGCCGATGAACCCCGAGATCCTGCGCGATCCCCGCGCAGTGTCCGAGGCGGCCCTGGCCTTTCGCACGCTGCACACCTGCGGCAAGAAGCTGCGCAACGATTTCAACGAAAAGACCGTGGCGCAGGAATATCTCGACCTGCTGTCGGCCCGCAACGCGCGGATGCCCGATGGCTATGCCCAGGTCCAGGAAGAGGCCGAGGTGATCCGCAGCGCGCTGCGTGCCACGGCGCCGGAGCTTGTGCCCTGCCACAATGATCCGGCGCCCGAAAATCTGGTCTACACCGGCACGCGCGCCCATATCCTGGACTGGGAATTCGCTGGCAACAACGATCCCTTCTGGGACATCGCCGACCTGTCGGTCGAGGCCGGCTTTACCGAGGCGCAGGACCGCCAGTTCCTGGAGGCCTATCTGGGCCGGTTGCCGACCGACGGCGAATATGGCCGGGTCATGTGCTACAAGGCGCTGGCCTTCCTGCTGTGGACGCTGTGGGGCTGCCTGCAGGAAGCCAACAGGAACCCCCGGCCGGCCTATCAGTTCAAGAGCTACTGGGACTATGCCATGGACCGTTTCACCCGGTGCCAGGCCATCATGCGCGCCCCGGAGTTCCCGGCCCTGCTGGAGGCCGTGCGGCGCTCGGTTCCCGCGACGGCCTGATCCCGTGGCATCTGCCAAGGAACCGCCCCCGGTCTGAGCGGGGGCGGCTTTTTTGTTCAGCGGCCTGTGCTGTCGGACCCAGAGTTGTCGGGCAGGATGATCTGCGCCCCGGCCTCGCGCATCGTGAGGTACAGATCGCCTTCGGGCATCCGGTCGGTCACAAGGCTGATCCGGTTGCTCCAGCTGCTGAGCAGCGTCAGGGCGCGCTTGCCGAACTTGGAATGGTCGGCAAGCACGACGACGCGTTCCGCCGTCCGCAACAGCGCGCCATAGATCTCGCCGACCTGCAGCATCGCCTCGCTGATCCCGGCGGCGGCCAGGCCCGAGGCGCCGATGATTGCCACCTCGGCGCGATAGCGCTCCAGCGCGCGGATCGTTTCGGGACCGTAGACCACCCGTTCCTGCGGTTCGAAGATGCCGGGCAGAAGCATGACCTCGATCAGCGGGTTGGCGGACAGCTCCACCGCAATGGGGTAGGCGGGGGTGATGACAGTGCGGCGCTGCTGGGTATCGCGCAGGGCTCGGGCAAAGGTCAGCATGGTTGCCCCGCCGCCCAGAACCAGCGTTTCGGAATCGCCAAAGCGGTCCACGGCCGTCTCGGCGATGGCCCGCCGTTCCGCCACATGCAGGGCCAGACGCTCCGTCAGCGCCGGCTCGAATCGGCTGCCTGCGCTGACCGCGCCGCCATAGGTGCGGCTCAGCCGGCCGATCTGGTCCAACTCGGCCAGGTCGCGGCGGATGGTCTCGGTCGAGACTTCAAGCTGGTCTGCCAACTGGTTGACCCGAAGAGTCGGGTTGGCCTCCAGCGCCGCCAGGATTCGGGCGTGGCGCATTTCCTTGCGCGATCTCGTCGGTTTCAAGCGGACCCCCCGGAGCTGCTGCGCCTGCCAAGGTTTTGCCGAAGCCGTTCGCCGGCTTCAATCATTTTTTTGCCCGATTGCCAACATTTAGTGTTGCCAGTCACACATTACGATGACAGTCTTCGGTCAAACGGAGGTACGCTCGTGTTCAACTACGGATTCTTCAACTTCGATTCGAAGGCCGAGCTGCTCGACAAGGCGATCGAATACTGGAACCCCGGCAAGACCAAGTTCTGGCAGGATGCGGGCATCGATCTGGTGATCGACCGGCGCGAGGGCTACTTCCTTTACGACATGTCCGGTCGCCGGCTGATCGACCTGCATCTCAATGGCGGGACTTACAATTTTGGCCATCGCAACCCCGAGCTGGTCGCCACGCTGAAGTCGGCGCTGGACTATTTCGACATGGGCAACCATTGGTTTCCGTCGGTCGCACGGGCGGCCTTTGCGGAAAAGCTGGTCAAGACCGCGCCGGGGATGAAATACGCGATCTTCGGCGCAGGCGGCGCCGAGGCTGTGGAAATCGCACTGAAGACTGCCCGATATGCCACAAAACGCCGCAAGATCGTGTCGATCATCAAGGGCTACCATGGCCATTCGGGCCTGTCGGTGGCGACCGGCGACGACCGTTTCTCGAAGATCTTCCTGGCCGACCGGCCCGAGGAATTCGTCCAGGTCCCGTTCAACGACATCGACGCGCTGGAGCGCGCGCTGCGCGGTCGCGACGTGGCGGCCTTCATCATCGAGACGATCCCGGCCACCTACGGCTTCCCGATGCCCAACGACGGCTATCTGAAGGCCTGCCAGGAGCTGTGCCGCCGCTATGGCACGCTTTACATCGCCGACGAGGTGCAGACCGGGCTGATGCGCACCGGGATGATGTGGGGCTGGCAGTCCTATGGGCTGGAGCCGGACATGTTCGTCACCGGCAAGGGCCTGGGCGGCGGGATCTACCCGATCTCGGCCTGCGTCGTGACCGAGAAATGTGGTGGCTGGCTGCATGAGGACGGGGCTGCGCATATCAGCACCTCGGGCGGGTCGGAGCTGGGCTGCGTGGTGGGCCATCAGGTCATCGACATCCTGCAGCGCCCCGAGGTCATCTCGAATGTCCATTTCGTCGCGGATTTCTTCCACCGCAGCCTGAACCAGATGATGGCCGCCCACAGCGATGTCTTCGTCGGCATCCGCCAGCGCGGGGTGATCCTTGGGCTGGAGTTCGACCACCCCGAGGGTGCGGTCGCCGTGTCTCGCGCGCTGTATGAAAACGGGGTCTGGGCGATCTTCTCGTCGCTCGACAAGCGGGTGTTGCAGTTCAAGCCGGGCGTCCTTCTGGACGTCGCAACCTGTCAGGAAATCGTCGACCGGATGGAAGCGGCCATGCCGCGCGTGCGGGCGCTGTTGCGCAGCCCGCGGCGGGCCGCCTGATCCGGGAGAAGGGGGATGCAGATGCAGCTTCACGAGGACGCGCCACGCCTTGTCGTGCCCGACCGGGCCGAGGCCACTGCGCGGATGAAGATCGACCGGGCCGGTTGGGCGGTCAGGTCCTATGCCCGCTTCGACCGGGCCGCAGTCATGCGCGTCACCCGCGCCGTGGCCGAGGCGGCTCACAAGGCGGCGCAGGAATATGCCGAATGGGCGGTCCGCGAAACCGGCATGGGCGTGGTCGAGCACAAGCGGCTGAAGAACGAACTCTCGGCCCATCCGCTGGTAGATTTCTACGAGAATACCGATCTGGTGAACCCGCGTGTCGATGCTGGCCGCAAGATGGTGGAGATCCCGAAGCCCGCAGGGGTGGTCCTGGCGCTGACTCCGGCGACCAATCCCGTCTCGACGCTGTATTACAAGGCGATCCTGGCACTGCTCAGCCGCAATGCGGTGATCTTCAGCCCCCATCCGTTGGCCAGGGCCTGCTGCGCCCATGCCGCGGCCCGGCTTGAGGCGGCGGCGGTAGCGGCGGGGGCCCCGGCGGGGTTGATCCAGTGTATCGAGGAGCCCTCGGTTCCGCTGGTGCAGGCGCTGATGGCCTCGCCCAAGGTGCAGGTGATCCTGGCTACGGGTGGTGGTCCGATGGTGCGGGCGGCCTATTCGTCGGGCAACCCGGCGATCGGCGTGGGGCCGGGCAATGCGCCGGTCTATGTCGATCCCACGGCCGACCAGACCCTTGCCGCGCAGCGCATCGTCGACAGCAAGGCCTTCGACAATTCGGTGCTGTGCACCAACGAAAGCGTGCTGATCTCTCTGGCCGAGAACGCCAACCGGCTGGAACGCGGCCTGCGCGCGGCCGGGGCGCATATCCTGTCGGAGCCAGAGGTCGGCAAGCTGCGGGCCTGGCTCTTCCCGCATGGCCATCTGAACACGGCGGCCGTGGGAAAAAGCGCGGTCTGGATCGCGCAGCAGGCGGGCCTGCGGGTCGTGCCCTCGACCAGGGTGCTGATCGCTCCGGTCGCGCAGGTCGGCCTGGACGAGCCGCTGACCCGCGAAAAGCTGTGCCCGGTCCTGGCCTGGGCCACGGCCGAGACTTTCGAGCGGGCGACGGGCATGGCGCAGATGATCCTGCGGATGACTGGCGCGGGCCATTCGGCGGCGATCCACTGCGAGGACCCGCAGAAGGCGATGGATTTCGCCGCCGCACTTTCGGTCTACCGGGTGGTGGTGAACGCCCCCTGTTCGCAGGGCGCGGCGGGCTTTGCCACGCATCTCGCGCCGTCCTTCATGATCGGCACCGGCTATTTCGGCCGCTCGTCGGTGGGCGAGAACATCGGGCCGCAGCATCTGGTGCACTGGACGCGGCTGGCCTGGAATTCGGACGCCTCGGTGCAGATGGGCGATTTCGGCGCGGTGCGCGCTCCCTTCGAGGGACAGGCTCCCGCGCCGCGTCCGGCGCCCGCCCCGGCAGCGGCCCCCCTAGCCGAGGCCGGCGGGATGGATCGCGACATGCTGCGCCAGCTCATCCTTCAGGAACTCCGTGAACTGACCCGAGGCCAGTCGTGACCGATCTTCGCGCTTTCATCTTCATCGACCAGTTGCAGCCGCAGACCCTGGCCTATACCGCAACCTGGATGCGCGGCACCTTGCCGCGGGCCCGCATGGCGGCCCAGATCATCGAGATCGCGCCCGGCCTCGACATCGAGGCGCTGACCGACACGGTGCTGAAAAGCGCCGACGTGCGGGCGGGCTTTCTGGTGGTCGAACGCCAGTTCGGCACGCTGCAGTTCCATGCCTATTCCACGGCCGAGGTGCAGGCCGGGGCCGAGGCCGCGCTGCATGCCATGGGAAAGCGCAGGGACGAGGCGGAAAAGCCCAAGATCATGGCGTCGAAGATCGTCACCCGGGTCGACGACCAGCACGCCTTCCTGATGAACCGGAACAAGACCGGCTCGATGGTCCTGGGCGGGGAAAGCATCTATCTGCTGGAATGCCAGCCGGCGGCCTATGCGATCCTGGCCTGCAACGAGGCCGAGAAAGAGGCCGACATCAAGGTCATCGACATGCGGATGATCGGTGCGAACGGCCGGCTTTACCTGGCCGGGACCGAGGCCGACGTGCGCAATGCCCGTGACGCGGCGGAACGCGCCCTGCGCGATGCGGGGGCCACCGGATGACCGATCTCCGCGCCCTTGTCCGCGAGCTGCTGTCCGAGGAGATCGCCGCGATCCGCGCCGAGCTTCTGGGTGGCTTGCAGGTGGAGCGGGTCCGGGTCAACTCGGGCGCCGATCTGACGGACTTTGCGCAGTCGGTCGCGCGCCGCGCCCAGGACCCGGCCTTTGCCGCCGCCCTGCGGGATGGACGCCTGCGCTTTGAACTGGACGGGCCTGGCTACAGCGCGCCCGCACCCGCCCCGGCGGCTGCACGGATTCCCGTGGCGGCGCAGCCCATGGCCCTGGTGACGACGGTTCCGGCTGCGGTGCCGGAGCTGCGCAAGGGGCTGATCACCGAGCGCGATATTGCCGGGATCGCAGAGGGTGAAACCCGCCTGCGCCTCACGAAATCCGCGCGGCTTACCCCGCTGGCCGGCGACGAAGCCCGCCGGCGCGGCATCAGGATCGAAAGGACACTGGCATGATACGGGCACGCGTCAGCGGCAGGCTGTGGTCTACCCGGCATATCGGCACGCTTCCCACCGGGGCGCTTCTGGAAGTCGAGACGGAAACCGGGGCGAAGCTGGTCGCCTTCGATCCGCTCGGCTGTGCCGAGGGCGAGGCGGTGCTGATCACGCAAGGGTCGGTCGCAGCTGCCTATTTTCCGGAAAGATCGGCGCCGATCGACGCATTGATCATCGGCTCGATCGACGAGCAAGACACGAAACGCAAGTAAGGGAGTTCTCAACATGGCAAATCTCGCAATCGGAATGATCGAAACCAAGGGCTATGTCCCCGCCCTGTCGGCGGCAGACGCCATGGTCAAGGCGGCCAATGTCGAAATCATCGCCCGCAATGAAGTCGGCGGCGGTCTGGTGTCGGTGGTGGTGCGCGGCGATGTGGGCGCGGTGAAGGCCGCGACCGAAGCCGGGGCCGAGGCGGCCGCGCAGGTCGGCGAAGTCACCGCCGTCCACGTCATTCCGCGCCCGCACCCCGACCTGGCCAAGCACTTCGAAGCCATCAAGGCCTGAGCCCGGCCGCATCCCAAACCAAGGACTGAGGCATGACAGAGCTTCGCGTCTATCTCCCCATCGAGGATCTCCAGCCCCAGTTTGCGGCCTATCTTTCCTCGCCCACCCGGGCGAGGGGATACCCGCCCTTCGCCGGGCAGCATTCGCTGATCATCGAGGTCGCACCGGCGCTGGCGATCCACCGCATCACCGACCTCGCGCTGAAATCAGCGCCCGAGATGGAACCGGGGATCCTTTATACCGAACGGCAGTTCGGGCTTCTCGAACTGCACTCGGACCGGATGGAAGATCTGGATTCGGCCGGCACGGCGATTCTGGAGGGAATCGGGGCGAAACCGGAAGACCAGCTGAAACCGCAGATCCTCTATCACGACATCATCGAGGACCTGTCGGACCAGCATGCGATCATCCTGAACCGTTCCCGCGATGCGTCGATCCTCGTGCCGGGGGTTGCGCTGCTGATCTACGAGATGGCGCCCGCGCTGTTCGCCTGCGTGGCCGCGAACGAGGCCGAGAAGGCCGCCCCGAATGCTGTCATCAACGACGTGCAGATGATGGGCGCGACGGGCCGGCTGTTCATGTCCGGCACGCTGGACGACATGCGGATCGCCCGCGACACGATCACGGCAAAACTGGAGGCGATCCAGGGACGATAAGCCTGCCGCCGCTCCGCAAGGGGCGGCGTGCCCAGACAGAGCGGATCAACCGCCAGGGTCACCAATCAAAACAGGGAGAAGAAGATGATCAACAGACGCCAATTTACCTTGGGCGCGGCCGGTCTGGCCGGGCTTTCGGCCATGTCTCTGCCCCGCATGGCGCGGGCCGGGCGCGCCGATCGACTGAACATCCTCTGCTGGGAGGGTTACAATTCGGACCAGGTTCTGAACCCGTTCCGCGAGTTGCACCCCGGTGCGACCGTGCGGGCAGAAAGCGGCACCTCGGACCCCGAGATGATCAACCGCCTGCGCGCGGGCGAGATCGGCACCTGGGACCTGATCAACGTCAACCAGCCCTGGGCGCGGGGCGAGATGCTGCGCGACAACCTGATCCGTCCGCTGAACAAGGATCGGTTCCTGCCCTATTTCGAGAAGATGACGCCCGAATTCTCGAAGCCCTATCCGCTCGCCTTTGCGGATAACGGCGACCTGCTCGGCATGCCGCAGCGCTATGGGCCGTTCTCGTTTGTCGTGAACACCGACAAGATCAGCCAGGACATGGCCGAGGACCAGGGCTGGAACCTGTTCCTCGATCCGGCGATGCAGGGGCGCTACGGGCTTCTGACCTATGACAACTGGAACGTGATCCACCTGTGCCTTGCGGCCGGCATCCATCCGTTCCAGCCGGTCGAAGGTGACGCGCTGCAGAAATTCACCGACACGGCCAAGCAGATCGTGGCGGGCGCCAAGCTGATGACCGACGATCTGGTGGCGATGAACACCGCGCTGATCAATGGCGAGATCGACTGCTACTTCACCGGCGGGACCTATACCGCTTCGCCCGCCCGTTATGACGGCGCGCTGTTCGTGCGTGGCATCACGCCCCGCAGCGGCCCGATCGACGGCAAGGGCGGCGCATCCTGGGTCGAGCTGACCTCGGCGGTGAACAACCCCGATCCGTCCGATCTGGCCGAGGAATTCCTGGAATTCGTCCAGAAGCCCGAGATCGCCGAGGTCGTGGCCTTTGCCGAAGGCACCTACAACCCGGTGGCCCAGATGGGCAATCCCGAGGTGATGGCGCGCTTCGACGACGAGAAGCTGGAAGCGATCCAGTTCGATACGCTGGAAGAGGAAATGTCGCGCTGCCTCGAATTCGACGTGGTGCCGTCCTACGACGAACTGCTGGCGGTCTACGTCGCCGCCCGTCGGGGCTGACATGTCCCGGCCCGCCGGCTGGTCCGGCGGGCTGCCCTTTCCTTCAACGCCAAGAGTAGACCCGGATGGCCGCGAAACCTTTCGTGCAGATCGAGAACGTCACCAAACGTTTCGGGCGCTTTACCGCCCTGGACCGGATCAACCTGGACATCTCGGAAGGTGAGTTTCTGACCATCGTCGGCCCATCGGGCAGCGGCAAGTCGACGCTGATCCGGCTGCTGGTCGGGATCGACGACGTGACCGAGGGCACGATCAGCCTGAACGGCACCCGCATAGACACGATGCCCGCCAACAAGCGACCGACCTGCATGGTCTTTCAGTCGCTGGCGCTGTTCCCGCACATGACCGTGGGGCAGAACATCGAATTCCCGCTGAAGCTCAGGGGCGTCGCGCCCGCCGACCGCCGCACCCGCGCGATCGAACTGCTGGCGCTGCTGCGGCTGCCGGAAAGCTATTACGGCAAGCGCATCTCGCAATGTTCGGGCGGCGAGCGGCAGCGCGTGGCGCTGGCCCGGGCGCTGGCCTTCGACCCGCAGATCATCGTCTTCGACGAACCGCTGTCGGCCCTGGACTACCGCCTGCGCAAGACGCTGGAGAAGGAGTTGAAGGACCTGCACGCCCGCACCGGCAAGACCTTTGTCTACATCACCCATTCGCTGGAAGAGGCCATGGTGATGTCGGACCGGATCGCCATCATGCGGTCGGGCCGGTTCGAACAGATCGCCACCGCCGAGGAAATCTATTCCCGCCCCATCAGCCGCTTTGTCGCCAGCTTCATGGGCGAGGTGAACCTGTTCCCGGTGATAGGCCGGGCCGATGGCACGCCGGACTGGCCGGCCGGAGCGATCAGCGCCCGGCCCGGCGCACTGGCGGTGGCCCCGGGCTGGACCGGCGTGCTGATGGCGCGTCCCGAGCTGGTCCGTTTCCTGGACGCGGGGCAGGCCGCGGATTTCACCCTGTCCGGCACGCTGACCGCCGAATATGCCCTGGGGTCCCGTATCCAGTATTCGGTCGACACGGCCGCCGGTCTGGTGACCGTCGAGCGTCCCTTCGAAACCCGCCTGACCGCGCCGGTCGGCACCCCGGTCACGCTGGGCTGGGATCGTGCCGCCGTGCATCTGATCGCGGAGGCCGCCGATGGAACGGCTTGAGCGTCGCCTGGGCCTGCTGTCGGCCCTGCCGATCGGCATCCTGCTGCTGCTGAGCTTCGTGATGCCGCTGCTTCTGGTCGCAGGCTTTGCGGCGATGCCGCAAAAAGTGTTCGAACTGGCGCATCTGCCGGACTTTTCCTCCTTCGCGGTGATCTGGGAGCAGGGATATTACAAATCCCTCCTCCGCTCGCTGGGGTTGGCCTTTCTGACCACGGTGATCCTGTTCCTGGTCAGCTGGCCGCTCGCCTATGGCATGGCCAAGGTCTTTGGCCGGTTCACACTGGTCATCACCATCCTGGTCGTCCTGATCCTGTTCGTGTCCGAAAACATCCGCCTGTTCGGCTGGAGCCTGTCGCTGATGAAGGGGGGCCTGCTTGAAGGCTATCTGCGGGCGTGGTTCGGCTTCAGCTTCGAGACGCCGCTGTACGACTGGCCGGTGATCGTCTTCGGCATGTGCTATGTCTATTTTCCCTTCATGCTGTTCCCGCTGGCGCAGGGCATCTCGCTGGTGCCCGACGATGCGCGGCTGGCGGCCTCGGATCTGGGGGCCAGCCCGGCGCGCATCCTGTTCGAGATCGAGATGCCGCTGGCCGCACCGGGGATCATGGTGGGTTGCCTCTTGACCTTTGTCCTGTCCGCCGGCGCGGTGGCCGAGGCCAAGCTGCTGGGCGGCCGGTCGGTGATCGTGCTGACCGATGACGTCGAAAGCGCCTTTACCTTCGGCCAGAACTGGCCGCTCGGCTCGGCCCTGTCGCTGACGCTGATCGTCATCGTCGCGCTGCTGGCCCTGGTGCCGATCAGCCGGATCGACCTGGACGCGATCATGGGGCGCAAGAGATGAGGCAGGTTTCCCGATCGACCCGGATCGCGCTCTATCTCTACGGTGCCGTGATCCTCTCCCTGCTCTATCTGCCGCTGGTCTCGGTGGGCTTCGCCTCGGTTTCGAAGGCGCGCTACCTGAGCTTTCCGATCAAGCGCTATACCAGCGAATGGATGACCGCCGCCGTCACCAGCCCGACAGTGCACGAACTGGTTCTCACCTCGCTGAAAATCGCGGTGTCGGTCACAATCCTGTCGATGGTGATCGGCTTCTTCGGCGCGCTGGCCTTTGCCCGGTTCCAGTGGCGCTATCGCGGGCTGTTCCAGAAGATCATCCTGCTGCCGATCTTCTTTCCGCAGACGGTGCTGGGCCTTGCCCTCCTGATCTGGTTCTCGGCCCTGGGGATCACGCCCAGCTGGAAGACGGCGGTCGTCGCGCATCTGGTCTGGATCGCGCCGATCACCACGCTGATCATCGCCATCCGCGCCTATGCCTTCGATCCCGCGCTGGAGGAGGCCGCGCGCGACATGGGAGCCTCGACCCTGACCGTGCTGCGCGAGATCACGCTGCCGCTCCTGATGCCGGGGATCGTCTCGGCCGGGCTGTTCGCCTTCCTGCTGTCCTGGGGCAACTTCCCGTTGTCGCTGTTCACCACGGGCGTCGATGCGACCCTGCCGAAATGGCTCTATTCGCGGATGGTCTCGGGCTATACGCCGCAAATTCCGGCACTGGGCGTGCTCTCGGTGATCGGATCCACGCTGCTTGTCGCGGTCGGGCTGGTGCTGATGCGCTGGATGCGGCCGCGCGACTGAAACAAAGAAGAAAAAGGGAGGATACCATGCTGACATCACTGAAGGGCCGGAGCGTCATCGTCACCGGGGGCTCCAAGGGCATCGGCCGGGGCATTGCCCGCTGCTTTGCGCGCGCCGGGGTCAAGCTGACGATCGCCGCCCGCCACAAGGCCGAGATCGACGATGCGGTGGCCGAGATGAACGCGCTCGGCGCCACCGCGCGCGGGGCGATCTGCGACGTGACCGATTACGACAGCGTTCGCCGCATGGTGGACGAGGCCGCGGCGGCGCAGGGCGGGCTGGATGTGCTTTGCGTCAACGCCGGCATCTTCCCGCAGGTCAAGATGGTCGACATGTCGCCCGAGGACTGGGACCATGTGATGGCCACCAACCTTCGTTCGACCTTCTTCACGGTCAAGGCCGCGATCCCGCATTTCGAGAAGGCCGGCAAGGGCCGCGTCGTCGTCACCTCCTCGATCACCGGGCCGGTCACCGGCTATCCCGGCTGGTCGCATTACGGTGCGTCGAAGGCCGGGCAACTGGGCTTCATCAAGACCGCCGCGATGGAGCTTGCGCGCTACAACACCACGATCAACGCGGTGATGCCGGGCAACATCATCACCGAAGGGCTGCAGGGCCTTGGCGAGGACTACCTCAAGACCATGGCCAATTCGATCCCGCTCAAGCGGCTGGGCGTGGTCGAGGACATCGGCAATGCGGCGCTGTTCTTCGCCTCGGACGAGGCGGGCTACATCACCGGCCAGCAGATCGTCGTGGACGGCGGCCAGATCCTGCCGGAATCGCTGGAAGCTCTGGCGTCGATCTGAGGGGGTTCCATGCCGGCCGACACCATACCTTTGCAGGATCTTCTGCGCCACCTGGACCAAATGGCGAATGCCTCCCTGCCGCTCTGGCCGGTGCCCGAAGGGGCAAAGGCGCGGCTGATCAACGTCTCGGAAAACGCCACCTATCTGGTCGAGGCCGGGGAGTTCCGCTCGATCCTGCGCATTCACCGGCCAGCCTATCACAGCCGCCGGGGGATCCAGCAGGAATTGGCTTGGTCGCAGGCGCTGGCGACCGACAATATGGTCCTTACCCCGCCGCCCATCGCCGGAAGGAACGGCGCTCTTGTGCAGGAAGGGCATCACCCCGCCCTGTCCGCGCCGCGTTTCATGGTGATGTTCGCCTTCGCCCCCGGCCGCCAGCCCGATGAAAACGAGGATCTCGCCGGCCCCTTCGAACGTCTCGGGGCCATCGCCGCGCGGACCCATATGCACTCGCAGGGTTGGCAGAAACCTGCCCCCCTGGAGCGGCTGCACTGGGATGCCGACGCCGTCTTCGGCCCGCAGGCAAACTGGGGCGACTGGCGCGACGCGCCGAATGTCACTCCCGAGATCCGTGCGGTGCTGGAAGATGCCCAGGCCCTGATCTGCGATCGCCTCGCGGCCTTTGGAAAGGGGCCCGAGCGCTTCGGCCTGATCCACGCCGACATGCGGCTGGCGAACCTGCTGATCGAGGGCGAGACCACGCGGCTGATCGACTTCGACGACTGCGGCTTGGGCTGGTTCCTTTACGACTTCGCAACCGGCATCAGCTTCATGGAGGATCATCCCCAGGTTCCCGCGCTGCGGCATGCCTGGGTTCAGGGCTACCGTTCGGTCCGCCCGCTGTCTGACGAGGAAGAGGCCGAGATCGACACCTTCATCATGCTGCGCCGCATGGCACTCCTCGCCTGGATCGGCAGCCATATCGAGGCTCCTGAACCGCAGGCGATGGCGCCGCATTTCGCATCCGGAACCGCGAAACTGGCCAGGGAATACATCGCGCGCTTTTCCTAGAGAGCATGCGGCCCGCCCGCCGGACCGCAACAACCCGCCCAGGACGCCTTGCAGCCGCTGGAAGCGGATGGGGTCTGTCGCAAGATTTGGGTCTGGACCGATTTGTCTGGAGGATCGACGGTTCCAGGGGAGGATCGACGCAATTATCGGCTTGCGTGGATCGATTCTTTCAGGCGGTCGACCTACAGAGCCAGAAAATCATGACTTTCCGTTGTGACGCAGCGCTTCGACGAGCAAGGAGAAGGCCTGAGTTGGCTGACGATTGCGCGGGTAGTAGAGATGATAGCCCGTGTAGACACGGCACCAGTCATCGAGTACGCGAACAAGCTGACCCTCATTCAGATAAGGCGCGAGCTGGCTTTCCGGCAGGTAGATGAGCCCGTGGCCGCCTAAGGCTGCATTTACAACCATCCTCCCCGAATTGAACACCAATTGTCCTTTGACACGGACGTTGACCCTCTGCCCGCCTTTCTCGAATTCCCAGGCGTACATACCGCCATGGCGCGGAAGCCTGAGATTGATGCAATTGTGTTCGGTAAGTTCGTTTGGAGTATGTGGTGCGGGAAAGGATGAAAAATAGTCCGGAGACCCGGCAACAGCCATTCTGATATCGGGTCCAACGCGAACTGCAATCATGTCCTTCTCGACAGTATCGCCAGGCCTGATCCCCGCATCGAAGCGATCCTGAACGATATCCACGAAGCCATAATCACTCGATACCTCGACATCGATATCGGGATATAATTTAATGAGCCCGGAAACAGCAGGCCAAAGAATGGCTTCCGCCGTATATTCTGTTGCACTGATCCTGATGGACCCGGACGGCTTATCTCGAAGGTCGCCCAGTGCCTTCAATTCCAATTGAATCTCTTCAATCCGCGGAGCGATCACATGCAACATGCGCTCGCCAGCGGGAGTAAGCGAGACCCGTCTGGTGGTTCGCGTGAGCAAACGCAGGCCAAGACGGGCTTCCAATGCAAGAATGGTCTGGCTCAGGGCTGACTGGGATATGCCCAGGCGTTTGGCGGCCCTGGTAAAATTCTTCTCCTCCGCGACGACGATAAAGGTGGCCAGATCGTCCAGATGATGCTTCGACATTTATAAGATGCCCTTATCAAGCCTATCACATTATAGCATCTAGTCGAACAGTTTGTCTCGCCCTATGTTGACTCCAAAGCAAGCCAACGGCGCGGAAACCACCGCCATGGCGGCATGCCAGGTAAAGACACATCGAAAAGGACAACGTGATGGAACGCTTTCGCAATAAGGTTGCCTTGGTAACGGGTGGGCGCAGTGGCATTGGGCGAGCGATCGCCCGCCGCCTGGAAAGCGAAGGAGCCAAGGTGTTCACGGCTCAACGCGGCAAAGACGATGAGTTCGAGAGCATTTCGGTGGATTTTGCGGATCCGAGTTCCGCGGCTGCGCTGGTTGAAGAGGTCGCAGGGCGTGCGGGCAGAATTGACGTACTTGTCAACAATGCCGGAATGATGCAGGAGGTGCTCGCCGAAGACATGTCATTGGAAGAGTGGGAGCGGAATATTACCGTCAACCTGACCACACCATTCATGCTGATCAAAGCCGCGCTACCCTATCTGCGCACCGTCGGTGGATCCATCGTGAACATCGGATCCACGGAAGGCCTGGGTTCAAACCCCAAACATGCAGCATATTGCGCATCCAAAGCCGGCCTGCATGGGCTGACCCGCGCAATCGCCATAGATCACAGCCCGGAAGGTGTCCGGTGCAATGCTGTAGCACCCGGCTGGATCGATACGGACTTGAACATAGATTTCATCGAGAGCATGCCGGACCCGACTTCGTTCAAGGCAGGGCTGGGCAGGATTCATCCTGTCGGACGGACTGGAACGCCCGAAGAAGTGGCAAGCCTCGTAGTTTGGCTGGCCTCGGAAGAGGCCGGGTTTGTGACGGGCCAGGTCTGGACTGTCGACGGCGGACGAATGAGCAAGCTCAGCCTTCCAGGCTGAGACTCCGATCGGTCGATAGTTTGGCAGCACTGGTGTAAGCGCCGTCCTGACTCCACCTTCTTGCTGAAATCCAAAGCTGCGATGCGCCGTCGCGTTAAGATTTGCATGGAAGGTCTTAATTGGCAGCCGGTCGGGAGCGCCATGGGGAGGCCGTCGGGTTTGTGGAAGTCCGGCGGCTCGGCCGCATCCAGTCGTGCAAATCGTTGACCATCGGGCGCATCACGCGCCAACCCGGACGTCGCGCCAGTTGCGCTTGTCGGAAATACAAGAGGTGGCCCATTAGACCGAGAGTTTGAATGCCTCTCGGATCCAACTGATGAACGCTTCTCCGGCAAGTGTTGGCCGTCTTGTAGCCGGGGTTGCAAGGTAGAATGATCTGCGCTTGATCGGTTCGGCCAGGACAGGTTGAATCAATTTCCCGGATGCAAGGAACGCCTCCATCAACGGCGTGCCGATCAGGGCAAAACCCTGACC
This sequence comes from Albidovulum sediminis, assembly GCF_025380365.1. GTDB lineage: Bacteria > Pseudomonadota > Alphaproteobacteria > Rhodobacterales > Rhodobacteraceae > Albidovulum > Albidovulum sediminis. Next base: position 41,891 of record NZ_JAOCQF010000005.1, on the reverse strand, counting down.
AACCAGCACGGCTTGGACCAGGTTCGTGTAGGTGTTGACGGTGATCCCCCCCTTCAGGCGGAAATCCTTTCGTCCATGAATTTCGAACCAGTTCTGCCAGCGGGTCTGCTGGTCGTAGGGACCGTCAAGATGGATCAGCGGGAGGGTTTCCAGGTCCTCAGGGCGCAGTGTTCGGCCTGGCGCAATGAAGTCGATCGAGCAGGTGGGCGCGATGATTTCCTGCTGAAGATACTCATAGTTTACATCCATGGTGGGCGGCGCACCATATCTGATCGCGATATCAATGCTTTCCTCGGCGATATCCAGATACCGATCCGAGACGACAAAGCGCAGGTCGATTTCCGGGTACTGATGGCGGAAGGTCCCGATCCGCGGCATCAGCCAGTAGGTGGCAAAGCCAGTGGTCGCCGTGACAACGAGGATATTGCTGTCAGGCTTGCCGACAATGTCAGCGGTGGCGCGAACTGCTCTCTCCAGGGATGCCACGATCTCGTCATGATAACGCTTTCCGACATGGGTGAACGACAGTGACCTATTCTCGCGGTGGAACAACAACACTCCAAGATAGGTTTCCAAGGCCTTGATCTGCTGACTTACGGCGACACGCGTCACGTTCAGTTCCTCAGCAGCTCTTGTGAAACTCATCAGTCGACCTGCCGCCTCGAAGGTGACGAGGAGGTTTGGCGGCGGCAAGATGAAGCGAAGCCTGTGCATACCACGCTCATAGCCGTCCCGGGCCATCATTTCCACGGAGTTATGCTGCAGGTCACGGGTTCGCCACCAGACCGGCGAGGCGTTAGTTCAAGGTCGTGCGATGCGCGTGCGGCGATCGGCCGAAATGGGCACGAAACAGTCTGCAAAAATGCGAAGGGGAGGCAAAACCAGTGGCAACCGCGACTTCGGTGACTGAAAGTTCGGTCTGCACGAGGAGGTTGCGAGCGCGATCGAGCCGCATCGCATTGAAATAGGTCTTCGGGGTGGAAGACAGGAACTTCTTGAACAATCTCTCCAGTTGGCGCGTCGAGATCCCAAGTTCTTGGGCAATCGTAACAGGCGAAACCGGCTCTTCGATGTGCTTTTCCATGATGGCGATTGCCTTCACCAGCGGCCCGCTGCGCATGCCGTGGCGCGACTGGATAGAGACACGCTGAGCTGCACTTTCTTCGCGCACCGCGTTGTAGACCATCTGGTCTGCCACCAATGTGGCAAGGTCTTCTCCATGCGTCTGCCGAATCAAGTGCAGCATCAGATCGGCCACGGCTGTGCCGCCGGCTGCGGTCAGGATTCTCTCATGCGCGACGAAGACAGTGCGCACTGGCCGAACCTCAGGGAAAGTTTCAGCAAAGATGTCGTGGTACGCCCAGTGCACCGCCACGTCCATCCCGTCGAGGAAACCGCATTTCGCAAGGGCATAGGCCCCGGCCCCAAGCCCTGCCAACGGCGTACCAGCGGCGCGTTCGCGCCTGAGATAGGCCTGAACCGCCGGCGGCAACACCTTTCGTACGTCATTGCCGGTGATCAGCATTAGACGCTCGGCGCCTCGTGTACGCTCAAGCCCGCAGTCCACATCCAGCCTGCAGCCGTTGGACGCCATGACTGGCTGGCCATTCTCGCTGGCAACAGTCCAGCGAAAGAGAGTCTCGCCGCTCACCAGGTTCGCCAGGCGGAGGGGTTCGACGGCGCAGCAAAAAGCCAGGTGCGAAAACTGCGGCAAGAGCAAAAACACGAAATGCGACGGCTCGTTTTCTTCGGGGCGCGAATTGAACTCTCTTGTTCGAAGGAGGGTCATACAAGGAAACCTTCCATTGAAGGGAATACTCGAGCGCCAATGGGATCGGCTTTACAGGTCGGGTTATTTTGCAGCATGACGAAACTTGGCGAGTGGTCGATAAAAGGCACCGACGGGCCCGGTCTCATACCATTTCCGATGACCCCGGTCTCGGGCAGATACTCCAAAGCTTTGCGAGACCCGGTCGATCATGACGGCCAAGCAGACAATGCCAAGCCCCCCGACAGTGGCGATGCCCATGTCCAGACGACCGATACCCCGCAGGACCATCCGGCCCAGACCCGTGACCGAAATCATCGAGGAGACCACACTCATCGCCAGTGCCATCATGATGGTCTGGTTCAACCCGGCCATGATGGTCGGCGCTGCGAGCGGCAGCTCGATCTTCAGCAGGGTCTGTCGGCGGCTTGCGCCGAAGGCGCGCGCGGCCTCGACCATGTCGGGCCTCACCTGGCGGATGCCGAGATTGGTCAGGCGCACCACCGGGGGAAGCGCATAGATGAAGGTGACGATGACCCCCGACACGTTGCCGATCGAGAACAGCATCACGACGGGGACGAGGTACACGAAGGACGGAATCGTCTGCATCAGGTCAAGGATCGGGCGCAGGATCAGCCAGAACCGATCGCTTCGCGCGGCATAGATTCCGAGCGGGATGCCGATGAGGGCGCAGAAGATCACGCAGGTCAGCACGATCGACAGCGACGTCATCGCCGGTTCCCATGCGCCCATCAGCCCGATGGCCAGCATCGAGGCCCCGGCGATCAGAGCGATCCTGCGGCCGCCGGCCTGCCAGGCGACCAGCAGGATGATCGCGTAGATCAGCAGGTCGGGCGCGCCGGTCAGGGCGCCTTCGAACCCGCGAAGGACCAGATCGAAGGGCACCTTGATCGCCTGAAAGATGTAGCGGAAGTTCTCCACGACGTATTTCAGCGTCGCCTCAATCCAGTCGCCAACCGGCACCCATTCTGTGTCGAAGATGTTGTAGAGGTCCGTTTTCATGCGATTACCCTCGCAGCGCGCGCAGCGCATCGGTGATGGTGATCTGCCCAACCGCAGAGCCGAGCGGGTCAATCACGGTCAGCGGCTGCTGGTCGGGCAGGAAGAGGTCAATGACCGCGTCGAGCCGGGAGCCGGTGGAAATGGTTTTTGGCGTGGCCTGGCGACCGTCAAGTGGTGTCATGATGGTTTCCGCCCGCACCAGCCCGATGCGGGAGATACCCTTGACGAATTCCCGCACATAGTCGTCGCTGGGGCGGGTGACGATTTCCTCGGGCGTGCCGATCTGGACGATCTCGCCATCATTCATGATCGCGATGTGTCCACCCATGCGGATCGCTTCGTCCAAATCGTGCGTGATGAATACGGTCGTCTTCTTCAGCTTGGTCGAAAGGTCCAGAAACTGATCCTGCAACTGCCGCCTGATAAGGGGATCAAGCGCCGAGAAGGGTTCGTCCATCAGAAGGATTTCCGGATCGGCGGCCAGCGCGCGGGCCAGGCCGACCCGCTGCTGCATGCCGCCGGAAAGCTGGTCCGGGTAGTGGTCCGCCCAGCCCTCCAGACCCGTCGCGGCCAGCGCCTTTTCCGCGGCGGCGCGGCGTTTCGGGGGTGAGAGGTCGCGCACTTCAAGGCCGAAGGCCGCGTTTTCCGCCAGCGTACGATGGGGCCAGAGCGCCATGTGCTGGAACACCATGCCGATCTTCTCGGCACGCAGCTGGCGAAGCTCGGTTTCGCCCATCCGGTCGACCCTTGCCCCCGCCACATGAATTTCGCCCGAGGTGGGGTCGATCAGCCGGTTGATGTGGCGCACGAGCGTCGACTTGCCCGACCCCGAGAGGCCCATGATGCAGAAGATTTCGCCGCGTTCGACGCTGAAGCTGACATTGCGCACTCCGAGCACGCAGCCGTATTCGTCGCGGACCTCTTCCTTGGAGAGGCTGCGCTCCTGCACCGCCCGCATCGCCTCGACCTGGCGTTTGCCGTAGATCTTCCACAGGGCGCGGCATTCAATCTGCGGGTCAGACACTGGCAGTCTCCGATCTCGGGCAGGCGAAAGGTGGTCTTGACATCGGGGTCCTCCATTCGCCTGTCATTGGTCTGTCCGGCATTGGGTCGGCGTAGTCCATGCTGGTGTTTGTCCGGCAGGAGTCAAAGGGTCGCGCAGAGGCGCAGCGAATCCAGAATGGCCGCGTGGATGTTGCGGCTGGCGATGGCATCGCCCACCCGGTATAGTTCGAACTGGCCCTTCCCGGCACGGATCGGCTGCGGCGCGCTGGCGATCAGGGCGTCGAGATCGGTCACGCCATCGTTGACCGAGGCCGAGCGCAGGTCGCGGTACAGCCCGTCAAGGGGCAGGGTGCCGCATTCCACGATCACCTGCGAGGCGCGCAGCACCTTTTCTTCCAGCGTGACCTCGTTGACGAAGACAGCTTCAAGTTCGTTGCCTGCGCGCTGGACGCGGCGCAGATGGTGTTCCATCAGCATCGGCGTGTGAAGCTGGTGCATCCGGCGCTTCCAGCCGAACCTTTCGCCGTAGACCAGATCCTGGCCCATCTGGACATCGAGCGAAACCAGCGTCGTCGCCTTGTCCTGGTCGCCTGCCATTTCGGCGCACAGAAGGGCGGGATGGCGACCCGTGCCGTCATAGATGATCGAGTTGTCGCGGAGCGCCACGTCCTTGGTCAGGATGTCCCAGACGCTGGTGCAAAGCTCTGCCCCCGGAAGCCAGCCGAGGTCGGGCATCCCGCCGGTCGCGATGATCACCACATCGGGATTTTCGGCGCGGACTTCGTCGGGTTCGACATAACGGTTGAGGCGGACCTCGACGCCAAGGCGTTCCAGTTCGGCCTCGCGCCACTGGACGATGCCGAGCAGATCCTTGCGCCACGATCCCTTGGCGCCCAGCAGGATTTGGCCGCCCAGTTCGCGGGCCGCTTCGAACAGGACGACATGGTGGCCGCGTTCGGCCGAAATGCGCGCCGCCTCCAGCCCGGCGGGGCCGCCGCCGATGATCACCACCCGGCGCCCCGGCGCTTCTGCCTGGGCTGCGTGATGGGGCAGTTTCGCCTCGCGTCCCGTGGCTGCATTGTGCAGGCAGGCGGGCCTGTAGCCCGACATGCAATGGGTGGCGCCGATGCAGGGGCGGATCCGGTCCTCCTGCCCCGCCGCAAGTTTGCGGACCAGATGCGGGTCGGCGATATGGGCGCGGGTCATGCCGACCATGTCAAGCAGCCCCTGGCGGATGGCATAGCGTGCCGAGGCCACGTCCAGCACGCGCGCGGCGTGAAAGACCGGCAGCCCGACCTCGCGTTTGAATGCGCCCACTTGTGTCACCCAGGGGGCAATCGGGGAATCCATCCCCGGCATACTGTCGCGGGCCTGTCCGCGTTCGGTATCGGCCCGCCCGTAGGTAGCGTTAAAAAAGTCGATCCCGGCTTCGGCCTGCAAGAGCTGCGCGGCGGCGATGCAATCGTCGAGCGACAGCCATCCCTCGCCGCCCTCTTCGACCGTCAGGCGCATCCCCACGATGAAATCGTCGCCGGTCTGGCGGCGGATTTCCTGATGTACCAGGATCGGAAAGCGCATCCGGTTTTCCAGCGAGCCGCCGAAACGGTCGGTCCGCTTGTTCATGGCGGGCGACATGAACTGCCCGATCAGGTGGCCCGCGGCCAAGGTCTCCAGACCGTCAAGCCCGCCTTCCTTGCAGCGCCGCGCCGCCGCGCCGAACGCCTTTACGACGCGGGCGATGTCATGGTCGTCCATTTCCTTTGGAAAGCTGCGGTGCAGGGTTTCGCGGATGGGTGAGGGCCCGATGGTCGGCAGCCAGTTTCCGGCATAGGGTTCGCCACGCCGCCCAAGATGGGTGATCTGACACATCAGCGCTGCGCCCTGGCTGTGCATCCGCTGCGAGAATTGTTGGAAGTAGGGGATGATCCGGTCATCCCCGACGTAAAGCTGCTGGAAGACCGAGGGCGAATCCGGCGCGACGTTGGAGGACCCGCCGAACATGCTGAGGCTGATCCCGCCGGCTGCCTTTTCCTCGTGGTAGCGCTGGTAGCGTTCGGCGGGCATCCCGCCTTCTTCCAGCCCGCAGGCGTGGCTGGTACTCATGATCCGGTTGCGCAGGGTCAGGTGCCTGATCTTCAGGGGTTCAAGCAAGGGATCGCGGCGCGTGGAGTGAACGTCGGCTTCGGCCAAGCTGTTGGTCGGGCTGGTCATGACGGATCGGGTCCCGGTCGATGTGCGGAAATGTCAGAATGAGGAGTCGGGTGGGGCGATGCGAACCGCCCCACCGTGTCACGTCTGCCGACCGGATTACTGGCCCGCCTTGGTCGCCTCTGCGATCCAGGAGTCGAATTGTTCCTGATGCGCGGCGATCCATGCTTCGGCATTCTCGTAGATCTGCGCGCGGTCGGCTTCGCTTTCGTACTCGGTCAGAAGTTCCGCGTTCACGTCCTCGATCGGCACCGTTACCAGTTCGAAGAAGCGTGCGGCCGCGGGGTTTTCTTCCGCGAATTTCCGGTTGGCGACGATGCGGATGTTGTTCAGCTCGAAACCCGAATTGCTGCCGTCCGGCTGTTCGGTATTGGCGGTTTCGTTGCCGGGCAGTGACGAGAACGGCACGTTCAACTGAACCACGTCCTTGCCGGTCTTCAGCACCGAGCCGACCCAGAGCGGAGACCAGGTGAAATAGAAGATCGGATTGCCGGCCTTGTAGCGGGTGATCGTGTCGGCGATCAGCGCGTAATAGCTGCCCTGGTTGTGGCTGATGCTGTCGCGAAGCTTGAAGGCGTCAAGCTGATGCTCGATCACCAGTTCGCAGCCCCAGCCGGATTCGCAGCCGGTCAGGTCGGCCTTGCCATCGCCGTCGGTATCGAAGATCGCCCTTACCGCCGGGTCAGTGAACTGGCCAAGATTGGTGATGCCGTATTTCTCGGAGGTCGCCTTGTCGATGAAGTAGCCCTGGGTCCCGTTCGGCGTCAAAGTGCCGATGCGGATCAGCTTTTCATCGCCGCCGGCCTGTTCGTAGATTGGAATGTGCAGCCGGTCCCAGTGGATCGCGGTATAGTCGGCATCACCCTCGGCGATGGCCAGGTGCATGGGGGGATACTGGGCTTCAAGCGAGTCCTCCACTTCGTAGCCCAGACGCTCCAGCCCGATCTGGACGATGGCGTGCTGGAAGATGTGCCCGGTCTGGCCGGTGGCGATGGGCTGGATGGATTTGCCTTCGCCGGGCAGGCCTTCGGCGAAAGCTGGTAGCGAGAGCATGATGCTGCCGGTGGTCGCGATGACCGCCAGGCTGCTTTTGAGAAAGGACATCGTGTTTACTCCCTGATGGTTGGCTTGTCTTTCTTGTTGGCCCCGCCTGGATGCGACCCGGCGAGTACTTTCGTTCGATTGCCCCCTGCTGGGGCGTTGCGGACGGGCCTATTCGATCCCGTCGGGCAATTCAGATTTGCGCCTGCGCATGAAGTCCCGCAGCGCCTCGTCTTTCGCTTCGTCCAGCGGCGGCGGGGCGTATTCGGCCAGGGACCTTGCCGCAAGCTCGGTCGCCAGAACGGCGGAATCCTTGGCGCCTTCCTCGTGCCATTGCTCGTAGGTGTTCACGTCCGAGGTGCGCGGCACGAAGAAGGCGGTCTGGTAGCGGTCTATCGTGTGCTGGCAGCCAAGGAAGTGGCCGCCCGGCCCCACCTCGGCGATGGCATCCGCCGCGAAATCCGCCGGCGTCAGCGAAATCCCCTGCGTCAGGCGTTGCAGGATAGACAGCTGCTCGACATCCAGCATGAACTTGGCGAACGATGCGGAGAGCCCGCTTTCCATCCAACCTGCCGAATTCAGGAAGAAGTTGCCCCCCGCAAGGATGGCGGGAAGCATGGTCTGGAGGGATTCGAACCCGGCCTGCACGTCCAGCGCCTTGGCGCCGTGCCGCATCCCGCCCGTCCGCATCGGCAGCTTGTAGCGTCGCGCCATCTGCCCGGTCAGGAAGGTCAGCACCTGCGTTTCCGAGGTGCCATACATCGGCGCCCCGCTTTTCATCGAAACGGTCGAGAGCGTTGCGCCGTAGATCACCGGCGCCCCGGCGCGGACAAGCTGGGCATAGGCGACCCCGGCCAGCGCCTCGGCATTCAGTTGCGAAAACGCCCCGGCAGTGGTGATCGGGGTGTTCGCCCCCTGCATGATGAACGGGCTGATGATGCAGGCCTGTTTCGAGGCCGCATAGACCCGGATCACCGACAGCATCGTCTCGTCCCAGACGAGGGGCGAGTTGCAGTTGGTCAGCGAGGTCATGACCGTGTTGTCCTGCACGAAATCCGCGCCGAACAGGATGCGGCACATCTCCAGGCAATCCTCGGCGCGGGAGGCATGGGTGACGCCGCCCATGAACGGCTTGTCGGACAGGCGGATATGGCCGTAAAGCATGTCGAGATGGCGCTTGGCCACCGGAACGTCCGTCGGCTCGCAGACCGTCCCGCCCGAGATGTTCAGCGAGGGCGCCATGTAGGCGAGGCGGACGAAGTTCTCGAAGTCCTCCAGCCGGGCATACCGTCTTTGCCCCTCCAGGTCGCGGACATAGGGCGAGCCGTAGATCGGGGCAAAGCCCATCGACCTGCCGCCGATCCTGACCGAGCGTTCCGGGTTGCGGGCGTTGTGGACATAGTCTGACGGGGCCCGCGCGATGAGTTCCAGCAAGAGGTTGCGGTCGATCTTCACGTTCGACGTGGCCAGATCCACCTCGGCACCCGCCTGCCGCCAGGTGTCTAGCGCCACGGGGTCACGGAACTCGATGCCTTGCTCTTCCAGCAACCGCATCGAGGCTTCGTGGATCAACTCGACCCCGTCATTCGAGATCAGGTCGTAGACCGGAATCTGCCGTTCGGGGATTTGGCTGCTGATCTGGGGCGATGTTGCAACCCAGTCTTGCGCGCCGCGACGGCCGCGTCGGGTTTCACGTCGAGAGACAGCTGTGCCGGTCATTGTCGCTAGTAGCTCCCGTATGGCCGCATTTGGACTTACGAGAGAATTGCTAGAGGTCTCCCGACAAGCGGACAACTTGGGAAAAAGTGACCCGGTGCGTAAGCTGCACTTATCAATTCCGGGGCGAATGGCAGTTTCATCCGATGCCCGGCGGGCGTGCATGGTGTTGGAACACCATGCCATCTGCCCTTGATGGCTTGAGCCTGTCGATGGAGACGCGGTCCCGCGGCGCGGGCTCCCAAGACCTTGGGCTGGTCAGCGCTGCTGAACAGTCCGGTCCGATTCCGTCCCGCGCGTTCAGACCATGCCGCCATTCGCGCGCAACACCTGGCCGTTGATCCAGCCGCCGTCAGGACCGACCAGGAACGAGACCGCCGCCGCGATGTCCTCTGGCGTGCCAAGGCGCTCCAGCGGGTTCATCTTCGCCATGCGTTCGATCAACTCGGGCGACTTGCCATCCAGGAACAGTGCCGTCGCCGTCGGACCGGGAGCCACGGCGTTGACGGTGATGTTGCGGCCCCGGAGTTCCTTCGACAGGATGCCGGTCAGGGTTTCGACCGCCGCCTTGGTCGCCGCATAGATGCCGTAGGTTTCCAGTTTCAGCCCGACGACCGAGGTCGAGAGATTGACGATCCGCCCGCCGTTGCGAAGGCGTTTCGCCGCCTCGCGCAGGGTGTGGACCGTACCTTTCAGGTTCACGTCGATCAGGCTGTCGACCAGCCCGTCGTCCGTGTCGGCCAGCGGCGACAGCTTCATGATCCCGGCGCTGTTCACCAGCACGTCGACGCCGCCAAAGGCCGCTTCCGCCGTGTCGAACAGCCGCGCCACAGCGGCTGCGTCCGCCACATCCGCCTGCACCGAGCGGGCGGTTCCGCCTGCGGCCTCGATCTTCGCGGCCAGCGCCTGCGCGGCGGCGGCACTGCCGGAATAGGTCACGATGACGGTGAAGCCATCCTGGCCCAGACGCTCAGAGATGGCCGCACCGATCCCGCGCGACGCTCCCGTGACAAGGGCAACCCTTTTCATTTCTTCCCGATCCCTTCGATCTGGCGACAACAGCCAATACGGACCAGATGGCACTTTTCGTGACCCAGATAATCTGGCAACTTTCGGCAGCATTGACCGGAAAAGGCGAATAATGGACCGTTTCGAGGCTATGCGGGTTTTCGCCCGCGTGACGGAAAGATGCAGCTTCACTCTGGCGGCCGGGGACCTGGGCCTGCCACGGTCGACCGCGACCGATGCGGTGCGCGATCTGGAGAAACGCCTGGGAGTGCGCCTGCTGGAACGCACCACCCGGGTCGTGCGCCCCACCCTGGATGGAGAGGCCTATTACAATCGCTGCGTCCAGATCCTGTCGGACCTGGAGGATGCGGAGGCCGGTTTCAGCGGCAGGACACCGTCGGGCCGGTTGCGGGTTGACCTGCACGGAACGGAAGCCCGGCATTTCCTGATCCCGGGCCTTTCGGAGTTTCTTGACCGCTATCCCGAGCTTCAGTTGCACATCACCGAAAGGCATGAGCCGCTGGATCTCTTGCGCGAGGGATATGACTGCATCGTGCGGGCCGGGCAGCTGGCGGATTCGGCGCTGATCAGCCGGAAGCTTGCGGAGCTGCGTCGCGGCACCTTCGCAAGCCCCGCCTATCTGGCGCGCTTCGGGACGCCCGCGCGGGTCGAAGACTTGTCGCAAAGGCATCGGATGGTGGGCCTTTTGTCCCCGGACAGTGCGGCTGTCGTGCCCTTGTCCTTTACCGGGGCAGCGGGCGGGCGGGCGCTGACCTTGCCGACCTGCATCACGGTCACCGGGGCAGACACCAATGTGGCGGCGGCCTGTGCGGGGTTGGGATTGATCCAGGTTCCGCGCTACCGCGTCGAGGCCGAGGTGGTGGGCGGCAAGCTGGTCGAGGTCCTTCCCGGCCACCCGCCCTCGCCGCTGCCGATCCATGCGCTTTATCTGCGCACACACCAGCTTTCGCCCCGGCTTCGGGTGTTTCTGGACTGGCTGTCCGTCCGCTACCGCGCTGCGGCCGCAGCTTTGTGAAAGGGGCGCTTGGCCGAAAGAATTGTCGACAGTCGGCAGAAATGAATTGCTTTTGCCGGGGGCCGGTTTTAGCTGGAGAAGGGCTCATTCTGCGATGGACTTGTATGCGGGCTTCTCTGCCTTCCCTTTCGGTTCTTGCTGTGGCGCTGCTGGCCGGGTGGTGCGCGTCGCACCTGGGGCTGCCGCTCGCATGGGTGCTGGCGCCGATGCTGGTGACGGCCTTCGCCTCGATCGCCGGCCTGAAAATGCCCAAGATGCAGCCCGGCCGCAAAATCGGCCAGCTGTTTGTCGGGTCGGCCATCGGTCTGACGCTGACGCCGGGCGCGGCTGGACTTCTCCTTGCCTGGGCGCCGCTGATGGTGCTGACGGCGCTGGTCGCGATCCTTGTGACGGCTGTTCTGACCCGACCCTTCGCGCGCCTGACCGGGCAGGACGTTGCGACAGCCTTCTTCTCGCTGACACCGGGAGGCCTTTCGGAGATGGCCCGCGTCGGCGCTTCGGAAGGGGCGCGGTCCGAGGTGGTCGCCCTGTCGCAGGCGGTGCGAGTGGCTATGCTGGTGACGATCCTGCCGCTGCTCTTGCGGAACTTCGGCGTGGATGGCGGGCTTTCCGTTCTGGCAAGCCTGGAGGTCCTGCCGATCAGGCTCTATCTGGGGGTTCTGGCCCTTGGACTGGTCGCCGTGCAACTGGTCCGGCGCAGCGGCGCGAACAACCCATGGATGATCGGCGGCCTGCTGACGGCGGCCGTCCTGTCCGGATCGGGGCTGGTCGAGGGCAAGACGCCCGCCGTGCCGTTTGCCCTTGGGCAGTATCTCATCGGTATTTCGATCGGGGCCCGGTTCGAGCGTGAGAGGTTGCAGAGGATCCTTCCGGTTCTGGCCGTGAGCGTGGCAATGGTGCTGGTCATGGCGCTGTTGCTTGCCGGATATGGCGTGTTGCTGACCCGGTTCACGACGCTGGGGTTTTCCACGACGATCCTGGTTTCATCCCCCGGCGGGATGGCGGAAATGGCTTTGACCGCTGCGGCCTTGCACCTGGACGTCATGCTGATCACCGCGTTTCACTTTACCCGATCGCTCATGGTCAATGCTTGGGCATTGCAGTTCTTCCGGTTCTTCCGGCGCATCGGGCTCATCTGACCGGCCATGGCGGAAACGAAGGACGGACATGATCAACCAAGGAGAACAGACATGCCCACCGATCTGACTGCGCTACCCGGCCGCCCGTTGACGGGACAGGTCGCTTTGGTGACAGGTGGGGTGCGCCGGATCGGGCGCGCCATCGCCCTGGCACTGGCCGAGGCCGGTGCGGATATCGTCATCAATGCCCGCAGTTCTGCCGATGAAGCCGAGGACGTCTGCCGTGCCGCGAGGGCACTGGGGGCAAGGGCGGAAGTCCATCTCGCCGATGTCACCAGAGAGGACGATGTCGAACGGATGCGGGACCATGTGCTGGGCCGGTTCGGCCGACTTGATGTCCTTGTCAACAATGCCGCGATCCGGCAGCAGGCGGCTCTGACGGAAATGAGCTTGCACGAGTGGCGCAGCGTGCTTTCGGTTATTCTGGATGGGGCCTTCCTGACGAGCAGGGCCTTCCTGCCGGCGATGGTTGCACAAGGCTACGGCCGGATCGTCAACATCGGCGGCGTCAGCGCCCATACCGGGGCCAGCCAGCGCGCCCATGTCGCTGCGGCCAAGGCCGGGATCGAGGGCTTCACCCGCGCGCTGGCGGTCGAGTTTGCGGCATCGGGCGTCACGGCGAATTGCGTGGTGCCGGGCAAGATCGGCGGCAAGCGCTCGGCAACGTCCGGCGAATCGTTCGGGATCCATGACCGCGAGGTCCGCCCCATTGTGGGCCGGGAGGGGCGACCGGAGGACGTCGCCGCAATGGTGATGACACTCTGCGGTTCGGCCGGCAGCTACATCACCGGCCAATCCTTGCATGTGAACGGCGGATTGTTCTTGACATAGGACAAGGATCAACAAACATTAAATTGTCGACAGACGACAATAGCCAAGGGGTTGCTGGGAGGCGCCCGAGGGAGGAAAAAATGAAGCATTACGGAATCCGCGCCCTGTTGGGGGCCGCAGCACTGGCGACGATGACGGCGGGGGCGACACCGGCGCTGGCCGAGTATCCGGTCGAGACCGTCCGCCTGATCACGCATTCCAGCCCCGGCGGCGGGATGGACGTCTTCCTGCGCGAGATCGGCAAGCATCTTGGGCCGATCATGGGCGTCAATTTCGTGGTCGAGAACGTCACGGGCAGCGGCGGTGCCGCGGCGATGGCCGAGGTCGTCAACGGAGCCAAGGATGGCAGCGTTTTCTATGGCGCGACCCCGACGCATATCATCACCTCGCTGCTCAGCGCTCCTCCGGTGACGTATGAAGATCTGGATCCGGTGGTGAACTTCTTCAACGATCCGCAGACCGTCTATGTGCTGGCCGACAGCCCCTACAACACGTTGAATGACGTGGTCGACGCGGCCAAGGCCAATCCCGGCGGCGTCGTGGTCGCGGTTTCGACCCCGGGTTCGCTGGACCGTCAGGTGATGGAGGAATTCCAGGCCGTCACCGGTACGTCGATGGTCGTCCTGACCCATGATGGCGGCGGCGATGCGGTCCTCAGCGTCCTGAACGGCACAGCGCAGGTCGGCGTCAGCGAGATTGCCGAACTTCGCGGTCAGCTCGACGCCAAAGCCGTCCGGATCCTGGCAACCTACACCGAAAATCGTGTGCCCGGCATCGGCGATGTTCCGACCGCACGCGAGCAGGGTATTGATCTCGTCGTGTCCAAGTTCCGCGGCCTCGTGGGCGCGAAGGACCTGCCGCCCGAGGTGATTGCCGCCTGGGAAGACGGCGTCGCCAAGCTGATGGAGGACCCCGAATTCCGCAAATGGTACGAAGCCGAAGGACTGGAAAACGCCTACATGACACAAGCCGAAGCTCGGGTCGCCCGCGATGAATTCGTGACATCTCTGAAGGCGTTCTTCGAGAAATTCGACATCAAGTGAATCAGGCAGGGGAGGCACACATGCGCAACGTGACGCTGGTCGTATCTGCGGCTTTGTTCGCTCTGGCGGTGGGATACTGGATCTCCGCCGACTCCATATCGGAAAGCCGTCTGGCAGGCGCCGTCGGCGCCGACGGGTTTCCGAAGGTGCTTGGTGTCGCCCTTGGTGTGCTTTCCCTGATCCTTGCGGGCCAGACGCTGTTCGAAAGCTACATCGTTCCGGCCCGCGACAAGGCTCCTGTCCAGGAAGAGGCCCAAGACGCATCCTCTGCCTGGCGGGGGCACCTGCGTGCCTTTGGCCTGATCGCCATCGGTATCGCCTATGTGCTGCTGCTGCCCTACCTTGGATACATGGTGGCGGGCGGACTGATGCTGGGCGCGGTCGCGACCTATGCCGGGCTTCGGCCATCGCTGGCCACGCTGCTGTTCGCGGTTTGCGGTGGGCTCTGTTTCTACCTGATCTTCGTGAAACTTCTGCAAATTCCGCTGCCCGCCGGGTTTTGGCCCGGTCTCGTGAACTAAGCAGCCCCTTCCACCGCCAGACCGGAGACGAAGATGGACGGTATCTCTTATGCGCTGACCGCGGTTACGACGCCCTCGGTCCTGTTGGCCGCTGCGGGTGGTGTTCTGTGGGGCATCCTCGGTGGCGCCCTGCCGGGGCTTTCGCCCTCGATCGCGATGGCCCTGCTGCTGCCATTCACCTTCGACATGACCCCGCTGGCCGCCATCGTCATGCTGACCGGCATCTATATCGGGGCGGAATACGGCGGGTCGATCCCGGCCATCCTGATCCGAACGCCCGGCACCAACGCAGCCGCCGCGACCGTCATCGACGGCTATGCCATGCATCAACAGGGACGGGGCGGCGAGGCGCTTGGCCTGTCGCTGGTCGCGGGGACGATTGCCGGGCTGGTCGGCCTGATCTGCCTTGTGCTGCTGACCGCGCCCCTGTCGGCGCTTGCACTCTACTTCACGCCGCCAGCCTATTTTGCACTGGCGATCATGGGGCTCAGCGTCATCGCCGCTCTGTCCGAGGGATCGCTGGTCAAGGGCCTGATCATGGGGATCATCGGCTTGATGATCTCGACGATCGGCACCGATCCCCTGTCCGGGGTGACCCGATTCACCTTCGGCGGGGCGGAACTGCTGGGCGGCATCGAGTATATCTTTGTCATGCTGGGCGTCTTTGCCGTGGCAGAACTGATGTCCAAGATGGCCGAAGGCGATGATGAAGAGGGCATCACGAAGTCCGTGGCCCGTGTGAAGCTGCCCGGCGTGAAGAAGCTGTGGGCCCTGCGCGGCGCCCTGGGCATCGGCACGGGCGTCGGCATCATCGAAGGTCCTATCCCCGGGGCCGGGGGCACCGTCGCGGCCTTCCTGTCCTACAACGAGGCCAAGCGCTGGTCGAAGACGCCCGAACAGTTCGGCCATGGGGCCGAGGAGGGTGTCGTCGCGCCCGAGGCAGCGAACAACGCCGTGACCTCGTCGGCGTTGATCCCGACATTGACCTTCGGGATCCCGGGGTCGAATTCGATGGCGGTCCTTCTGGGCGGGCTTCTGATCCATGGCATCCAGCCGGGGCCCATGCTGCTCAGCACACGCCCGGATCTGGTCTACGGCCTCTTCGGCGGCCTGTTCCTGTCGAACATGTTCATGCTTATCTTCGGCCTTCTGCTGCTGGGGCCTGCGGTCTGGCTGGTGAACCGGCCCAAGCCCTACCTAACCGCGAGCATTTTCATGATCGTGCTGTCCGGGGTCTATTCGATCAATCAAAGCCTCTTCGACTTCTGGGTCGTGCTGCTGTCCGGGGTTCTGGGCTACGGCATGAAACTGCTGAAGTTTCCGGTCCTGCCGCTGATCCTCGGGGTCGTGTTGGGCTACATGATCGAGGCGAACTATCGCCGGTCTCTGCTCTTGACCAATGGCGAGCACCGGGTGTTCTTCGAGAACCCCCTCAGCCTGGGCCTGCTGCTCTGTGCTGGCCTGATCATCGGTCTTGCGGTCGTCAGCGAAATCCGGCGGCTTCGGCACGGTCGACGGGCGACACAGGAATAACAGCAACGGGATCGCCCGTCGGGCGATCCCTGGTCTCAAAGAAAGACGACGTTATGGTGAAACACTTCCTTGCTCCGGCAGGTCAGGCCATCGCTGAACAGGTCGCCGCCTGGGCGGTCGGCCTGAAGGTGGCAGAGCTTCCCGCCGGACTGCGCGCCCGCGCTGAAGAAGCCCTGATCGACCATCTGGGGCTGGTCGTGTCCGCTCGGCGCGCGCCCTATGTGGCGGCGATCCTGGCGGGGCTGGACAGCCGGGGCGATTGCACTGCCTTCGGGCAGAAGGGCGGCTTCGACATGGCGGGGGCCGCGCTTCTGAACGGCACCGCGGCCCATGGCGAGGACTATGACGACACGTTCGAAGGCACGCCCATGCATCCCAGTGCCGCGATCATCCCGGCGGTTCTGGCGGCTGCCGAACACTCGGGCGCGAGTGGCGAGGCCGTGCTCTGCGGGATCGTCGCCGGGGCGGAACTCATGTGCCGCATGGCCATCGTGGCGCCGATGGCGCAGCATCGGGCCGGCTTCCATCCGACGGCGGTGGCAGGCGCCATGGGCGCGGCTGCGGGCGTCTCGGTTGTCCTGGGTCTGACGGCGCAGCAGACCACCGATGCGCTGGGGATCGCGGGCAGCATGGCGTCGGGGATCATCGAGTATCTGGCGGAAGGCACCTGGACCAAGCGCCTGCATCCGGGCTGGGCGGCGCAAAGCGGCATCCGCGCTGCGCATTTCGCGCGTGGTGGCTTCAAGGGTCCGCGCACGGTCTTCGAAGGTGAACATGGCTTCTTCTACGCCTTCGGCACGGCCGACATCCCGCCCGATGTCAGTCGACTGACGGCGGATCTCGGCGACCAATGGCATTTTGCCGACGTCGCCTTCAAGCCCTATGCCTGCGGCACCATGGTGCAGCCGTTCATCGACTGTGCCATCACCCTGGCACGCGAGGGTCTGGACCCGGCCCAGATTGACTCGGTGACGTGCAAGGTCGGCGAAGGCACCGTTCATCGGCTTTGGGAGCCCCTGTCCGAAAAGCGCCAGCCAAGCACGCCTTATTCGGCCAAGTTCAGCGTTCCCTATGGTGTCGCGGTCGGCTTCCTTGACCGCGAAGCCGGCCTGCGACAGTTCACGGACGAGCGTATCCGGGATGCGGCGCTTCTCGATCTGGCCGGGCGCATCCGCTACGAAATCGACCCCTTGGATGAATATCCGCGCAACTACACGGGCACGGTGATCGCAACGCTGAAGGACGGAAGTACCCGCACCGCCCACCAACCGCATTTGCGCGGCGGTCGTCGCGAAAGGCTGCCCCGGGGCGAGGTTCTGGCAAAGTTCCGGGCGAACTGCCGCTTCGGTGGCTGGGATGAGGCCCGCATCGACGCGCTGCTCCGGGTCGCCGAAGGGTTGTTCTCGCAGGAGAATATGCTGCCACTTGCCGCGTTTCGTGGCTAGGGTGGCTTGATATGGACGGAACAGGCACGGGCAAACGCATGGCACGGATAATCGCGCAGGATGCCGAAGATACCGGACAACCCGGCATGTCAGGCATCCGCTTCCTGAAGGGCACCTCGCTGAGCGAGCTTGTCCGGAAGGAAATCGAGGCAATGATCATCGCCGGTCATTTCGCCCCGAATGAGCGGATAAACGAGCTGAGCCTTGCAACGCAATGCGGCGTGAGCCGCGCGCCTGTCCGTGAGGCTTGCCGCGCCCTCGCGGCGATCGGATTGCTGGAATACATCCCGAACCGCGGTCTCTTCGTGCGGCAGATGGACGAGGCCGAACTGCGTGAGGTGGATATCGCGCGCGGCTTTGCCTTCGGTGCCGTGGCCTGGAGCCTGGCCGAGAACGCAAGTGCAATGCAGGTCCACGAGTTGCGCGGACATATCCTGCGCATGGAAGAGGTGGTCCGCAGCGGAAGTGTGGGTGCCTATTACCCGCTGAACGTCTCCTTCCATCAGGCCCTTTGCGACATGTGCGGCAACCGTCGTCTTGCAGCGACATATCAGGGGTTTGCGCGTGAACTGCATGTCCAGCGCTTCCGCGGGCTGTCGGCCCCGGCAAGCCTGGAGCTTTCAAACCGCGAACACGGCGAGATTGTCGAGGCGATCGCCGAAAGCAACCCGCAGGCGGCCTTCGATGCCGCGCGGGGGCATGTGATGAACGGCTATGCCCGAATATTGGAGCAGCGCCGTCTGCTGGAAGGTGCCCCGACTGGAAAGGCGGGAACGCCCCGTACCGGATGAAGCGGAACCGAACCGCCGTCAATTCGACACGGTTGGTTCCAAGCAATTTGAAAACTGAAAGGCCAAGAAATGACCGACCTGCCCGTAACCCGCAATCTTGCGGAATGGATTGTTGCACTCCGCGCCAAGGATATTCCCGATACGGTTCGTGCCGAAGGCTTGCGGACCTTCGTCAACTGGTTCGGATGCGCGATCGGCGGGGCCGATCATATGACGGCCGACCGCGCGATTGCGGCGCTTTCGCCCTTCGCCGGTGCGCCCCAAGCCGGAGTGATCGGCCGGCAGGAGCGCACCGACGTCCTTCATGCGGCGCTTTTCAACGGCATCACCTCGCATGTTCTAGATTATGACGACACCCATCTGAAGACTATCATCCACCCGGCGGGTCCGGTCGCCTCGGCGCTGATGGCTGTCGCGGGATACAGGCCCCTGTCGGGCGCGGTCCTGCTGGATGCGCTGATCGTCGGGGTTGAGGTCGAATGCCGCATCGGCAATGCGGTCTATCCTCACCATTATGACCGGGGCTGGCACATCACCGGCACGGCGGGTGTCTTCGGCGCGGCAGCGGCGGTGTCCAAGGTGCTGGGCCTCACTGTCGAACAGACCGTCTGGGCGCTTGGCATCGCGGCCACGCAATCCTCGGGCCTGCGCGAGATGTTCGGCACCATGTGCAAGAGCTTCCATCCCGGCAGGGCGGCGCAGAACGGCGCCGCAGCGGCATTCCTGGCCGAAGCCGGCTTCGACAGCTCGACGCGGGGCATCGAGGCGCCGCGCGGCTTTGCACGGGTGATGTCCGACAAACAGGATTACACCGAAATCCTCGGCGACATTGGCACGCGTTGGGAAGCCGCGCTGAACAGCTACAAGCCCTATGCCTGCGGCATCGTCATCCATCCCACGATCGACGGCTGCTCCCAGCTTCGCGGCAAGTTGGGGGAAAAGGTCGCCGACATTGCCGCGGTCGAACTGACGACCCATCCGCTGGTTCTGGAACTGACCGGCAAGCGGACGCCCCAGACCGGTCTGGAGACAAAATTCAGCGTCTATCACGCCGCCGCCGTCGCGCTGCTGCATGGCGACGGTTCGCCAACCGCCTTCACCGATGCACTCGCCCGCGATCCAGCCGTCATTGCCCTGCGCGACAGGGTGACCGCGACGGCCGGAAACATCGCCGAGGATGAGGTGCATATCCGGCTGCTGATGAAGGACGGCGGCCACGTCGATCTCCACGTCGATCACGCCATCGGCAGCATCGAGCGGCCCCTGACCAATGATGAGGTGAATGAAAAGTTCCTGCGCCAGTCCGCGCGGGTCATCGGCGAGGCGCAAAGCCGCGCGGCCCTGGACCTGGCCTGGAAGCTGCCCGATCTTGCCGCACCCTCAGACCTGGTTTCGGTTTCGGTGCCGGGCCAGTCCTGAGACGGTGGAAGGCGGCTGATGGCTGGAAAGCTGCGCCAGCCGCTTTCCGCGCCGGGCGCGCTGATTGCGATCAGGCGCCCGGCCGGCCGTGCGGCACGCCATGATCGAAGCTGAGCTGATACTCTTCTGCATGTTCCGAGATGACGGACTTCAACACATCGGCAAAGCGTTGCGCGGCCGGGGACAGGCTGCGGTCGGCGTGGGTCAGCATGTAGACGGTGCGCCGGGCGGTCGGGTCGGCGATCCGCAGGAAGGCCAGGCCCGACTTGTCCTGATGTCGGGAAAGGGCAGGCAGGATGGTGATGCCGACTCCGGCCCGGACGACAGCCAACAGCGAGATGATGTTCAGGATTTCCAGCTTCGGCGCCTTGCTTTCCCTTGAGAGGATGTCGGGGATGGCGGTGCGCATATACGAATTGTTTGCTATGAGATCGTGATCTGCAAGATCGGTCCACTCGACCGGGCGACCGAGCCGGGACAGGGGATCATCGCACTTGCACACGACGGCAAGCGGCTCGGAAAACAAAGCTTCATATCTGATCGCCACAGCCGAAGAGTAGCTGGCAATCCCGATTTCCACATGTTCATGGCTGACGGCCTGCTGGATGCCCTGGGTATCGAGGTCGCGCACCCGGACGCTGATGGTGGGTGCCTCCACGCTCAGCCGAAGAAGCGTCTTGGGAAGAAATGCCGCCGCCACCGACGGAAGCAGTGCCGTTTCGATCTGTCCTTCCCCGTTCTGGGCATGAGCCCCGAGGGACCGCGAAACCCGGTCGCTGTGTTCGAGCAGACTGCGGGCCTGATCATAGGCAAATTTGCCGAAGCGGGTCAGAGTAGTTTTACGCTCGCCCTCGAACAGCGGGGCTCCGGCCTCCTGCTCCATCTGTTTCAACATCATCGAGATCGCGGACGTGGTGCGCCCAAGCTGCTCGGCCGCCCCGCGGATGCCTCCCTGATCGGCCACTGTGACAAAGACGGTGTACTGCCAGAGGCTGAATATGCTCCGCATTTTCAGTTTTCCTGAAGTTATGTTGAATTTTATTAGTTTGTCTGAACTTCAAGAGCGAAGCAAGCTTTTCTGGACGTGCGACGAGCCAGGGAGAAGTCTGATTCTTACGAATTACATCGCCGGAGAATGGTGTGGATCCGCAACGGGTGTCCCCAGTGTCAATCCGTCCGACGTCCGGGACATCATCGGAGACTATGCGCAGGCCGACGCGGCACAGGTCGCGGACGCGGTTTCGGCTG
Organism: Albidovulum sediminis; assembly: GCF_025380365.1. Classification (GTDB taxonomy): domain Bacteria; phylum Pseudomonadota; class Alphaproteobacteria; order Rhodobacterales; family Rhodobacteraceae; genus Albidovulum; species Albidovulum sediminis. The sequence goes on along the minus strand of NZ_JAOCQF010000005.1, from coordinate 21,116 downwards.
CCCGGCTGGCGCAACCGGCCTGGTCGGCCACCGGGCTTGAAAAGCGGGCCGCGGTGCTTGACAGCATCGGGCGTGAACTCATGGCGCGCTCGAAGGAATTGGGGGAACTCGTTTCACGCGAAGAGGGAAAACCCCTGCCTGAGGGCGTGGGCGAAGTCTATCGCGCCGGGCAATTCTTCACCTATTATGCGGGCGAGATCCTGCGTCAAGAGGGCGACTTCCTTCAGTCCGTTCGGCCCGGGGTGGAGATCGACGTTCGCCGCGAGCCGGTGGGCGTGGTTGCGATCGTCTCGCCGTGGAATTTTCCCATCGCAACTGCCAGTTGGAAGATCGCTCCGGCGCTGGCCTTCGGCAATGCCGTGGTGTTCAAGCCCGCGAACCTGACCCCGGCCTGCGCCGTTGCGCTGACCGGAGTCATTGCCAAGCAGGACATTCCGAAAGGCCTGTTCAACCTGGTCGTCGGCTCGGGCGCGACGGCGGGGGAGGCGCTGGTTTCCCACCCGGGGGTCAATGCCGTCTCCTTCACCGGCTCGGTCCCGGTAGGCCGGGGTGTCGGGGCTGCCGCTGCAGCGAATTTCACCCGTGTTCAACTGGAGATGGGGTCCAAGAACGCGCTGGTCGTGATGGACGATGCCGACATCGACCTAGCCGTCTCGACGGCGGTCAACGGCGCTTTCGGCGGTAGCGGTCAGAAATGTACGGCCTCGTCCCGGCTGGTGGTACATGAGACGATCCACGATGATTTCGTCGACCGGCTCGTCCGGGCAACACGGGCGCTGCGGGTCGGTCATGCGTTGGACGAAGGGACGAACATCGGCCCGGTGGTCAGTGAAGGGCAGCTGCGCGGCAACCTGGACTACGTCGCGCTTGGCAAGACCGAGGGTGCGGAACTGCTGACCGGCGGGGAACGGGTCGAGGCCCGGACAGAGGGCTACTACATGTCGCCGGGCGTCTTCGCCAATACCCGCGTGGACATGCGGATTAACCAGGAAGAAATGTTCGCACCGATCACCTGTGTGCTGAAGGTCTCCGATTTCGACGAGGCGGTGGCGGTAGCGAACGGGACGCCTTTCGGTCTTACGGCGGGTATCATGACGAAGTCGCTGGCGCGCGCGCGTGCCTTCCAGTCCCGCTCGAAATCGGGTTGCGTGATGGTGAACCTTCCCACCGCCGGGACGGACTACCATGTTCCCTTCGGTGGCACGGGACAGTCAAGCTACGGCCCGCGAGAGCAGGGCCGCTATGCGATCGATTTCTACACGGTCATCAAGACCTCCTACGTCTCGCCAGGGGGGCCGCTGTGAAACCTGAAGCGATGCCATTCCCGGTGTTCGACGGTGCGCAATATGCACAATGGTCGCGCAAGATCTTCGAACAGATGCGCGCCGGCGGCGTGGAAGCGGTCGACGTGACCGTCGCCTATCACGAGAATTTCCGCAGCACCGTCAACTTGCTGATGGAATGGAACCGCCTTTTCCGCGAGAACGCCGATCTGATCGCGCTTGCACAGAACATCGATGAAATGCGTGCGATCAACGCCAGCGGGCGCACGGCCATCTTCCTGGCGCTGCAGAACCCATCTCCGATCGAGGCCGAAATCGGGCTGGTCGAGATGCTGTTTCGGCTTGGCATTCGCATCATGCAGCTAAGCTACAACAACCAGTCCCTGCTTTGCAGTGGCTGGACCGAAGAGCACGACAGCGGGCTGACCCTGATGGGCCGCGAGGTCGTGAATGAGATGAACCGGCTGGGCATGGTAATCGACATGTCGCACGCGGGGGAGCGCTCGACGCTGGATGTCATCGACTATTCCGCGCGCCCCGTGGTGATCAGCCATGCCAACCCCTATTCGTGGCATCCGACGCGGCGGAATGTCAGCGACGAGGTGTTGCGCAGGCTGGCACGGACCGGCGGCCTGGTGGGCCTGTCGCTTTATCCCCGCCACATGCCCGCCGGCTCCGGCACGTCGCTGCGCGGTTTCTGCGAGATGGCGGCGCGGCTGGCCGACATGATCGGCGCGGGCCGCATCGGCATCGGCTCGGACCTGTGCCAGGACCGTCCGGCGTCGTCCCTGCACTGGATGCGCGAAGGACGGTGGCGCTTTCCCAACCCTACGGCTGAATCGACCGATTTCCCGTCGCCCGTGAGCTGGTTCAGCTCGAACCTTGATTTCCCCAACATCGCCGAAGGCTTACGGCAGATCGGCTTCGCCGAGCAGGAAATCGCCGGCATCATGGGCGGGAACTGGGTCCGGTTCCTGTCCTCGGCGATGCAGCCGGACGATCGGACGCTGCCCCGGTCCGTCGCTGTCGCGGCTGGACAGGGGCTGGTCGATAAACTTGCAAGGGTGAACGGATGAAGACGATCACCCTGACCGAGACGGAAATCGCCAACCTTGCGTCCGAGGCCCTGGAAAGGGCTGGGGCAAGCCGGACGTCGGCACGGTCGCTGTCGGATGCCATTGCCGCCGCAGAACGTGACGGCATCCCCTCGCACGGGCTGGCCTATCTGCCGACCTATTGCCTTCACCTGACCTGCGGCAAGGTTGATCCGGCGGCGATCCCGCGGGTCGAAAGCAACCATTCCGTCGTCCGGGTCGATGCGGCGCACGGCTTTGCCCATCCGGCCATTGACGTCGGCTTCGACGCGCTGGTGCCGCTTGCGCGGGAACACGGCATTGCCGCCCTGGCGATCACCAGATCGTACAACTGCGGTGTGCTCAGCTTCCACACCGAACGCCTGGCGCGTGCCGGACTTGTCGGACTGGGGTTCACCAATGCCCCGGCCTCGATTGCAGGCTGGGGCGGGCGCAAGCCGGTCCTCGGGACAAACCCTTGGTCCCTTGCCGTGCCGGATGCGTCGGGCGGCGTGGCGTTCCTGATCGACCAGAGTGCCAGCGTCGTCGCGAAGAGCGAGGTGATGAAGCACCAGCGGGAGGGCCGGACGATCCCGGACACCTGGGCGCTGGACGCCGAGGGCGTGCCGACCACCGACCCGAATGTCGCGCTGAAGGGCAGCATGGCCCCGGCGGGCGGCTACAAGGGCGTCGGCAGCGCGCTGCTGGTGGAGACCTTCGCGGCACTGCTGACCGGATCGCTTCCCGGTGTCGAGGCTGCGCCCTTCTCCGGCCCGGCCGGCGGACCACCCGGCGTTGGGCAGTTCTTCATCGCTGTCGATCCGCGCAAGACCTCCGGCGGGCATTTCGCCGAAAGGCTGGCAACCCTGGTCCTGGCTTTCGACCAAAGCACAGGAACTCGCCTGCCCGGCGAAAGGCGCTTTGCCAACCGTCGTCGCAGCGCCGATGGCGGGATCGAGGTTGACCAGCGGATCTTCGAAGCGGCCCTCGCCCTTGCCCGACCATCTGCCCCTTGAACTGTCGCGTTGCCCTTAAAGGCGAGATGACAAACCCAACAAAATCAATGGCGATGCTTTGCTGTTAAATGTGAGATTTTGCCTTTAACTCCGACATTCTTGCCCCTAAAGCTGAGACAACGTTCAAGCGGGCAAGCAGCGGTCGGAGAAGATGGAGGACGGGGATCCTGGCGAAGCGGTTGGCGCCGAAACCCATCGCAGGGCCACGGTCCTGCGCCCGCTCGTGGAAGCCTATCTTGCGGGCGCCGGCAGTCTGGAAAGTGGTGTTCGGGATGCTGTCTGGGAGCTCGGCGTCAGCCGGGCGACGGTGTGGCGCTGGATCAGGCGGCTGGCAGAGGATGGTGGGCGGACCAGCGCGCTGGCCGCACGAAAGCGCGGTCGGCGCTCGGGCACGACGGTTATCTCCGGCGATGTCGAGGCGCTCATCGAAGGCCATCTGCGCCGGTACTATTTGCGGCGGGAGCGAGCCAGCCTGGCGCGCGTAGTCAAGGAGATCGGCATCGCTTGTCGTGAACGTGGCCTTCAGTCGCCAACGCGCCGGACGGTGCAGCGGCGACTGGACGCGCTGGACGAACGCGAACTCATGAGGGCAAGGGAGGGCGCAAAGGCGGCGCGCCAGAGGTTTGGCCCGGTGCCCGGCAGGAAGAAGGTGGGCCTTCCCCTCGATGTCGTGCAGGTCGACCACACGCTGGCTGACATCATTCTTGTCGACAGTTTCGAGCGCAAACCCATCGGCCGACCCTGGGTGACGCTCACGATCGACATCGCCACGCGGATGGTGACCGGATACTACGTTAGCCTTGAGGCGCCGTCTCGCCTCTCGGTGGCGCTTTGTCTGACCCGGGCCGTCGCGCCGAAGGCGGCGCTTCTGGCCGATCTGGGCAGTAGTGCACCCTGGCCCGCACAGGGCCGGCCGCGCAGCATTCACGTCGACAACGGCAGCGATTTCCGGTCGAACACCTTCCAAGGGGCCTGTGCCGAATGGGGGATCGATCTCACGTACCGGCCCCTGGCGCGCCCGCACTTCGGCGGTCACATCGAGCGGCTGATCGGCACGATGATGGGGGCCGTGCACCTGCTGCCTGGAACGACCGAGTCCTCCATTGCCGCCAAGGGCAGCTATGATGCCGAAGCCAAGGCCGCGATGAGTCTGAGTGAGTTTGACAGCTGGTTCGTTCTGGAAATCTGTCGCTACAACAACAGCGTTCACTCGAGCCTTGGCTGCACGCCCGTCGCCAAATGGGAGGCGCTGGCCGCGGAAATGTCGAGCGACATTCCCTTCGACATGGAGGCGTTCCGGGTGAGCTTCCTGCCAAGCGAGAAGCGCCAGATTCGGCGGGATGGCATTCATCTGTTCGACATCCGCTACTGGTCGGATGCCCTGGCGGGGCGGGCTGCCCGAAAGGACGGGAAGGTGGTCGTGCGCTACGATCCGCGTGACATCTCCGCGATCTGGGTCGAGCTCGACGGCGGACGGTGCGTGGAGGCGCGCTACCGAAACCTGGAAATCCCGCCGGTGTCGTTGTGGGAGTATCGCGAGGCCATGAGGATGGCGCGGACCTTAGGCAAGACGGGGTCTAATGAGCTGGTCCTGGCAGAGTTGATCCGACAGCAACGGCAGATCGAGGGGGAAAGCCGGATCCTGACCAAGGCCGAACGCCGATCCCGCGAAAGACGCAGTGCGTCGAAAGGGCCAACCCCAGCAGATTTCTCGTCCGAGGGGCTGCGCCCGGTCGACACCGGTGATACGTCGCGCCCGTTGTTCAAGGTGGAGCGATGGTAACGTGAGGGCAGGGGGAACTGGGCAAGACGGTCGTATCGCCCTCATTCAATCGGACATCTGGATCGGCTTTCCCCGCGCAGAGCGGGTGCTGGACAGGTTGCAGAGCCTGATCGACGCGCCGCGGCAAACCCGGATGCCAGGCCTTCTCGTCCATGGTGCTTCGGGCATCGGCAAGACGATGATCGCCCGGAACCTCTCGCGCAGATACGCGCCGGAATATGACCCGGCCGTGGGCATAACCCACACCCCACTGCTCTTGCTGCAGGCGCCGCCCGCTCCTGACGAACGGCGGTTCTATCTGCATATCCTCGCGGCGGTCGGCGCGCCGGCAACGACGCTGGGCGTCCGCGCACAGAGCGTTGCCGCCCTCGAAGTCCGAGTGATTGCCCTGCTGCGTGATCTCGGGCTTCGCATGATCATGATCGACGAGGTCCACAACCTGTTGGCCGGAACCCACCGCGAGCAGCGCCGCTTCCTCAATGTCCTGCGCTATCTCAGCAACGAACTCGAGGCGTCTCTGGTCTGCTTCGGGGTCAGCGAAGCAGTGGATGCAATCCGTTGCGACGTGCAGCTTGCCCGGCGGCTGGACGAGCACCACCTGCCGAACTGGCGCGATGACGCCGAGTTCTCGGACATGATCCAGACCCTTATCGCGGCGATGCCGCTAGGGAAGAAATCCAATCTGAAGGTTAAATCGCTCAAGCAGATCCTTGCACTGACCGGCGGGGTGACCTCGCGGATCTTCGCTCTGGTCAAAGATCTGTCTATCGATGCCATTCTCTCCGGCGAGGAATGCATCACCGATGACGCAATCACGAAGTGGACCCCGGTCTGGTCGCGCCACGCAACCGCTCAGCGGCGGCTCGAGCAGTCGGGAGCGTAACGCTGCGCCCGCTCCCGAAGACCGTCGCGCCACTCCGGGATGAGCTCCTCTCCGGTTGGCTGGCGCGGCTGGCGGCCAGTAATTATTGTGAAATCAGCGAACTTCTGGCGCATGTCGGTCTGGACAGCCGACATGCCGACACGCTTAACTTCGAACTCAACGCCGAAGCCGCTGGACGGATCGCCGCGGCGGCGCGCGTCTCTCCCGCGCTTGTCCAGTCGCTGATCTTTCCGGCACTGCCCCAGAACGAAGCGCTACTGACGGCGCAGGTTCCGTTCCAGCGTTGTCCCAGGTGCTCACGACTTGGCCTCGCGCTGAAGCATTGGCGGCGGGCTTGGGCATTCGACTGCCAGAAGTGCGGAGAGAGGCTCCTTCCGATCCTTGGTAGATCCGAAGTCGAGGTCCAGCCAGAAAAGTTGCTGCGTCGTGCCCGGAGCGGGGCAGGGCTGCTCGAGCAAGCAGCCACGTCCAGCGGCAGCGTCGATCTCCGTCGCGCGATGCGGGCCGCCCGTTTTGCAATGGGTCTCAAGAAGGTCCGCGGGGATCCGGCCTTCGCACTTCAGGGCCCCAGACCGGACGTGAGACTGTTCTGCCTCGCTGCGATCGCCGTGGCCCGGAAGCGCCCGCTGGTTAAGGCGGTGATGTTCAGCGCCGGCATCGACGGTTTTGCAAGGGTTGCGTTGCTGGCGGCATTCGAAAAGGAACCGCGCCTGTTAGTCGCCGTTGATCGGATCGTGGAACGCACCCGACAACGGACCTCCCCACTGGCAGCAGAATCTCACAATTAAGGGCAAGAAATGTCGCCCAACGCACCGCGTCTCATATTTAACGGCAACGCGACACTTCGTCGAAACCCCACCGTGGCACCGCGACCGTATCGAACCGCGAGCCCATTTCTTCGGTGTCGTGCAGCGCATCGTAGACGGCGATTTCGCCGACAAGCACGGGCGAGATGTCATGCACGCGTGCGATCCGCCGCAGAAATGAGAAGATTGCCTTCACATCCTGTCGGCGTCCGCGCAGCGCACTGTGGAATTCGTCGAAGATGAGCAGGCGCGGCTTCAGGCTGTCGAGAAGATGATCGACCTGTTCGCTGGCGCGGGACAGGCTGCGCCAGCCGACAGCCTGCGGGGCGCGCAGCCCGGACAGGATGCTGGCGTAGAAATGCGACAGGCCAGCCCCCTCCCGAGTCTGGATCATCCAGACCCTTTGCCGGTCGGCACGGCGCAGATGTTCGACGGCGAAGCGTTCGGCGATCATGGTCTTGCCGTTGTGATAGGGGCCGGCGAGCAGCAATCCGCGAGGGCGGAGTGATGGCGGGCGTTCCAGCAGCTGCCGCATCGCATCATGTGCCCTAGAGGCACCGGGATGGCCGATCCAGCGTGGCGCCCGAATATGCGCCATGCGGGCGGCAGCATCCGCATCCAGCAACGCTGAGGTTGATGGCAGGAGATGGTCGGCCACGTCACCAGGTCTCGATAGGAAAGACGCGACGGGGTCGGTCAGGCGCCGGTCCAGGATTCGTCGCCTCTGAAACGGCTCCTGCAGCTTGATATGGTTTTGTCGCGCCTGCGGCGTGTCGGGCTCGGGTCATCTCTCTCAGTTGAGCCTTTGCGGATTTGGCCCCCGCGACCGTTGCAGCGATTTCTCGGCGCAGGAGCGTCTTGTCCTGCACGGGGCGTTGCTGGTTCTGGCGCTGGCGCGCTCGGTCGGCTTCATGGTGCCAGAGGGTGACCGACATAGTGACCCCGTCCCGTCGCCTTACCGGGCGCCAGACACGCGTGTCGGGATCGGCGATGTAGATCTGGCTGATGTCCCGGGGGTCATAGCACAGATCCAGAGCTGCAAGGCGGTCACGCCGGGCTACGAGCGGCCCAAGCCAGTGTTCAAAGTAGTCGATGGCGAACAGGCTGACGCCTTGGGGAGAGATGCGGCGCGTCTTGCGAGGCAGGAAGTTGAGCAGGACATCGGTGGGATCGTCGATCTGTCGGTCAATCGGTGGAAGCCGCCGTTCCCATTCGAGGCGAGGCACGGTCAGCTTGCGTGCGTTCTGTGTCTGGTTGTGATCGATGATTGCCAGGGCAATGCAGCGCTCAAGGGCCGCGAAGGTCAGGCTTGCCCGCTTGTCGGACGAATAATCTCCGCGGTCCGCGATGGACCGCCCGGTCTTGCCGGGAAGAGAGCGAAGCACCGTGTTCACCTTGCCCAGAAGCCGCTCGACAATGCCACCCCGATGTACCGTCCCCTTGTTCCGGGTGCGGACGGCGATGCCGAAGTCGGCACATCCCGTCGTGAAGGTACTGCTCTGGAATTCCTTGGCTGAGTCGACAACGATCTGCTTCGGGCGGCCATACATTGTCCATGGGTGCGCAATCCCGCGTTCGGCCAGCCAGTCATCCTTTCGGCACATCGCGTGCGCAAGGCAAAGTGCGACTGATAGTCGGGAAGGGCGCTCGAGGGTGAGGCAAAAGCCGATGATTGCACTGGTCGCGACATCGGCGGCGATGGTCAGATAGGGTCTGCCCACGAAAACGCCGTGGTCGTCGATCACCTCGACGAACTGGATATCGGCCGGCGTGTGATCGATCTGGACGACGTCAAGGGCATGGGTCGCGCGGATGTACCCCGGACGCGGCTTCAGGCGGTGCAAGTGTTTGCCACCGGAAAGCCGTCGCCGCGCAATCTCTTCGGGGGAGAACACGCGCGGGATCCTTTTGGCCACGGTGACATAGGCCGGGGGCTTTAAACCTTCACTGGCACAGCGCGCGCGGATTTCGTCGACGATCGGCGCGAGATCGGGTTGTTCCGGCCGGAGCCACATCTCCCGCAGTGTTGCAACAATGATGGTTTCGACCTCGGAGGCGATCCGCGTGCGCCGCGATCCGTTCGTCCTGGGCAATAGCGATGAGACACGACGATCCCCGCGATACCGGGCAAGATGATTGTAGACCTGACGGGTGGAAAGGCGCAGCTCTGTTGCCGCACGTGTGACGGCCTCCCGCATCGGCACGACCCCATCGAGGGCCTGATCCAGTTCTCGCGCGATCCGGACGGCCTTGTTCCAAGCCTCATCGGACGCCGCCTGGCTGTTGCTGTTCAGCGGTCGATCGTCGAAGGAAGCTGTCATCCCTCTGTGCCCTCGCCTCGCTATTGAAATCAGTGATGAAATTGAAATCGCAAAGCACAAGTTGGCCCCTGTTTTCCCCCTACCATGCGGAAATAATGTGAAAAGGACGCAGTGAAATCGTGAAGCAAATGCGACAGTGGTTCCTGCCCGGTCCGATCGAAGAGGAGCCCGACGATCTGCCGCCCGGGCCAGGCGCGGAATCTCGCGAGACGGCGGTTCTCGACCACTGGCGGAAGGCCGAGGCGGGGCATGCCGCACGCCTCGCCCGTGTCGCGAGTCGGCTTGGCGCGCTGGACGAGCGGCTGAAGCGCGGGCCGGAGGGTTGGCGCCACAGGCTCGCCCTGATCGAAGCGGCCGACCTGAGCTGGTTCGCAGGCGACCGCATCGGGCCGGATCGGCTAGTGCTCTGGATTTCCCTGCGCCTGTCTGGCTTACACGACGACACTGCGGCCCTCGCGCGTATCGGATGGGCGGTGCGGCGACTAATGGGTGGGCCGGGACCGGAGCAGGACCTGTCAGCCTTCCTCGACCGCCGTGACACCGCGAACTTGGCGGATGAGGCGGAGCCCTTTGCGGATCGCGCAAGCGGTTGGGTTGATTTCATTTCGCAAGCCACCGATCTGCACCCGATCACCCGCGCCTGCATCGGCTTTCACCTGTGGAGCTTGGCGGGCCTTGGGCAACACGGCGACCGGATGGAAGCGGCCGTCACTGCCGCGCGGATCGCGGCCAGTGAGGGAAAGGGTGCGGTCTTTGCGCCTCTAGCCATGGGCGGGGCAGGGGGGCTGCGCGCTGGTGGCCTACCGGCTGACCGCCTTGCGCGTTGGCTCGATGGAATGGAGACGGCATGCCTGACAGCAATGCGGCATCTGGACGATACCGAGGCGTGGTCGGCGAGGGCGGAAGCCGAGACGTCACCGCTTTCGGGCCGCACGCCCTTGGCTTTGAGCGCTGTACTGGCCGAATGGCCGTTCGTCTCTGCCCCGATGGCTGAAGCCCTGACTGGTGCAAGTCGTGCGGCCGTCCAGCGAAACCTTGCTTGGATGGAAGCGCGGGGGTTGATCCGTGAAGTGACAGGGCAAGGCCGCTACCGGATGTGGCGCGCAGCAGTTTGATTCCCGTAGACTTTGGCTCTAACCCAACGGAATCGTTACATTAGTGACTGGAGGAAACTACATAGTCTATTAGTGCGCGCAGGCGTGACAGTACATATCTCTGTTGCGGGTAAACGATGAAAAACTCGAACTCTTCTGATGCAACTCAGTCAGGAAATAGTTGGATTAAGCGACGTTTAGCGCAATCCTGAGAGCCATAATATGACGGTACCTGAATGGCACCTGCACCGGCCACCGCGCTTTGAGCCAAAAACGTGCCGCTGTTTGACCGCAGCCTGCCTTGGGGCTGCAAGCGGAGCTCTTCACCATTCCGGCTGAACTTCCAGGGCCGGTTTCCCAGGGCCAGACAAAGTGCAGGATCGAGGTCGTGGGGACTGATTTGGGTGTCAGGGAATAATCCCGGCGCGGCCAATGTCACCAATGGAAAGCCGATCACCAGTGCAGCTTCTCGGGCGCAATCGGACGGTGGGAAGAACATTTCGTGGGTGATCGGCATCACCAACATCTTTGCAGTGACTCGCGCCAAGGCAGCGGCCAGATCACCGCCGGTGTCGCGTGATACATCGCCCCGCTGCCATTTCCATGCCATCCGAAGCAGGTTGTTAGGGTCCATTGACCCGAAATACCCGCACATGAAGGCATCGACAAAATGGTCCATGTCGGTGAAGCTAAGCGCCTTGTGGCGGCCCTGCTGGAAGAACTCGGTTGACCAGCCCATCACCGTCCAAAGCATCGCATGACGGCGCAGCCCGGCGGCCACATCAGCAGAGGTAGCATAGCGGCCGTTCTTGAAGCCCGGGTCGGTGGTGATGGCCTCGATCAGGGTCTGGGTGAAAAGAAAGTCATGTTCGGTGTTACGCGCGGTGCCCGCAACGGGTGACCGAAACCGAAGCCCTGATGACGGCGCAGGTCGCGTTCCAGTCGTGTCCCGACTGCTCTCGGCGTGGCATAGCGCTCAAACAATGGCGGAAATTATGGGCATTCGACTGCCAGATCTGCGGCAACCGACTCATTTCTATCCTCATCAAGCCTGATCGCAGCCGAATATCCGAACAGCTGGTGCGTCGTGCTCGAAGCGGGGCAGGGCTGCTCGAAAGTGCGGTGACGTCCAACTGCGCCAACAAACTTAGACGCGCCATGCGGGCGGCCTCCTATGCCAAGGCGCTCAAGTCCGTTCGCGCCGATACGGCCTTTGCCCTTCAAAGTCCCAGACCCGACGTGAGACTCTTCTGCCTTGCCACCATCGTTGAAGCTCAGTCACGTCCACTGGTCAAGGCGGCACTGTTCAGCACTGGCCTCGATGGGTACGCAAGAGTTGCCTTGCTTCGTGCGTTTGAAAAAGAGCCCCGCCTTCTTGACGCAGTTGACCGGATCGTACTGCGAAACAGGGAAAGACTCCGACTAGCGGGCGCCTGAATGTCATATTTAAGGGCAACAAATGCTGGCCAACGCGCAGTGTGCTAGATTAAAGGACAACGCGACACCAAGATGGACCATTCCGGTATGGCCGGGATGGAGGGCATGGAGATGATGAGCCACGCCTCCTTTATCCCGCCAGAACTTGCGAATGATCCAGCCACAAAGGCCTACGCTGCGGCTATGGACAAGATGATGACAGACATGATGATCCCCTACAGTGGGGACGCCGATGTTGATTTCGTAAAGGGCATGATACCGCACCATAAGGCGGCGGTAGCGATGGCAAAAGTACAGTTGGAGTTCGGGAAAGATCCCGAAATGCGCGCTCTGGCTGAAGCTGTGATTGCCGCGCAGGAAACCGAAATCGCTCAGATGAACGCCTGGCTTGCCGCCAAAGGCATGTAGCATCATCCACACGGGCGGGTGTGTTTCTCACCTGCCCGTGCCAACGCGGCAAAAAGCCATGCAAAGTGTCAGGCGGCCTCATACCGCGAGAAGGTCGATGCAGAACCGTCCCGTCCGATCAGAATGACGTCATACGCCTCTCGCTCAGCCTCGGATCCCATGCCGGGCGAGCCGTAAGGCATGCCGGGGACCGTAAGCCCGATAGCATCCGGCGCGTCCGCCAGAAGTCTGCGGATATCAACGGCAGGAACGTGCCCTTCGATAGTGTAGCCGCCGACCGTCGCGGTGTGGCAGGACACAAGCGCGTCCGGGATACCTTGCTGCCGCTTAAACGCCGCAAGCTCTTCAGTGCTGCGCTCTTCGAAGCTGACCACAAAACCGTTTTCACGAAGGTAACCGATCCAGGCATTGCAGCAAGGACAGCCCGGATCCTTAACCACATAAATGGGCAGATTTTCTTGGGCAAACACAGGGGACGTCAGTGTGAGCGCGAAGAGGGTAAGCAGAAACGTTCTTCGTGTTGGATAGGTCACTCATGTTACTCCTTTTGCTGGCGACAGCCAAAAAATCTCTGATGTCAGCGATCAAGTCTGCCGTATTGCAATACGGTCTTGCAACGCATTCGTGGCGTGCGAGTGCTGATCACCGCACCCATCCTTCGGTCAACATGATTTCTTGCGCTTCGTTGCTGACAAGAAATGTCAGAAATTCCTTGGCTTCCGGATCGGCATCCGGCGACAACGCGACGTTGACGTCCCGCCAGATTGTCCGGTCTGCCGCGATATTGACCTGGTCGAGGACATCGTCATGGGTAATGGGCCAATCTGGCCAGGTGATCCAGGCATCGGCGTCCATTTCCTGAAACGCCTTGAAACTTGCGCCCGAGCCCTTGGCGTACACCACAATATTCTGGCGAAAGGCTGTGACATCTGAGAGTTTGCCGAGCCTGCCTGCGATATCTTCCCACGTCCCTGTGCCTGAGGTGTTGGACACGCCGGCGCCTTCGGTGACAACGATTTTGATGCCCGGCTTCAGCAGATCGTCAAATCCGGCTATTGCCTTGGGATTGCCCGCCTTGACCGCAATGATCGTCGGACGGATGTAGATCGGCTCGACCTCTGACGATTTGAAGGTCAGGTAGGTTTCCAGAAACGCCGTCATCGACTGCTCCGAGGTGCCCCACAGAATATCGGCGTTGGCCTGTGCGTCCTTTGACCATGTGGCCTCAGGACCGGCGATGATCTTGATCGCTTTTCCGTTTTTGGCCTGCCAGACATCGGCAACCTTCTGAAACGCCGTATTCGGCCCGCCCGCCCCGTAAAGGGTAACGATGCCGTCTTTTGGCATGTGCTCAATGGTTGGATCGTAAAGGGCCGTTCCCTGAGCATATGCCGGAGCAGAAAGCAGCAGGGTCGTCAGAATGAATGGTTTCATCTGCATGGGATGTTCCTTTGTCTTAGATGGATATCTGAAGCCCCGGCCGGGACCGCAGAATTTTGCGGGGTGTTTAAGGTCTGTCAGATCAACTGATCGTAAGCGGCCAAGGCGATGCTTCGCAGAACCTCTCGCGGGACGGTGCCGACGACCGCATAGCTCAGATCACGGTCCATCCAGTAAAAGCTGCTGGTGGCGCCTTCCTGTGCAAACTGAAAAGCCGTCGTACTGCTGGCCCCTTGCGGCGCGATGTAGAGCGTGATGCGCTCGCCCTGCGCATTGTCGTACATGTACAGCGCCGCCGCACCCTGTTCGGAGGGCACAATCCGCCCCCCCATCAGGGTAAATCCTGCAGCGGCAAAATCAGGGGGTCGGGTTTCATGCCCCAGGCGTTTCGACATCCAGGCGTTCAGATGATCAGCATCGGACGCCGCAACTTCAACAGGGTGGGCTACCTCGACCACATATGTGTCATAGGCCCGCATGGCGTTGGCTGCGAGCGTTTGGGACATGGGGGCAGGCGACGTCAGATCGCGGGCGAACCAGCCTGCCCCGGTGCCTACGGCCAGCGCGGCAATTGTTGCGGCGACCAGCCAAAGTCTGGTTTGCGGTCGGCCATTGGCTTTGGCACTATCTTCCGCCTCTGCTCGGCGTATCACATCGGTCAGCCGGTACGGCACGGGTTCGCGCGCGACAGGTTGATAAAGTGCCTCAATGGCTGCGTCCTGGCGCTGCCATTCTGCCAGAGTGGCCCGAGCAGCGGGATCATCAGCCAACCGAGCTACCAGGGCCGACATCGCATCGGCCGGCAGCTGGCCGGCCGCAAAATCCAGCAATTCGGCTTCAGTAAGGGCAGTCTGGTCACTCATGGTCTGGCCCCTTGGCTTGGCCCCTTTGTTTGTGTCGGTCCGACATTTCGCCCGGTCAACAGGCGCAATGTGGCGCGTGCGCGGGCCAGCCGCGACATCAGCGTGCCCTTCGGAATATCCAGCAGGCTGGCCGCCTGATCAAAGCTTTTGCCTTCCAGCGCGACGATCAGCAGTGCCTCACGCTGATCACCCGGCAGGCGGGCCATTGCATCGCGCACCTCGCGCAGGGCGAGGCTAGATTCCTGACTGCCGCCCTGTGCTGGCTCATGCGTCAGATCCTCGATGGCGACCAGATGGCCGGGGCTTGGGTTCTGGCGTTGCAGATCGCGGTATCTGTTGATCAGAATACGGAACAGCCAGGCCTGAACCGGGCCGTCACCGCGCCACAGATGGCGTTTGGCAACGGCCCGTTCCAGACAATCCTGCACAAGGTCATCCGCCCGGTCGCGGTCGCGCACCAAGGCCCGTGCATAGCGCCGCAGCGCCGGGATCGAGGCCTCGATGTCGTCCAGGACCGTCATGCGGTGGGCTTTCTGTCAGGGATGAAGGTGGGCGTTCAAAGATCAGGGCCGGGCGATATGCCAGACACCCTTTACGCCGTCGCCCATCACGTCGCCAGCGGCGGCGTCCTTGGCAAAGGTGTAAAGCGGTTTGCCTTTGTAGGTCCACTGTTTGGTGCCGTCGGCGCGGTCAATCACGGCATAGTCGCCCTCGGCCTTGTCATCCGCAGTGGCGGCCAACATCGGCCAGATCGCCGCACACTCGCCTGCGCAGTTCGAAACACCCTCGGCGTCCTTGTCAAAGGTGTATAGCGTCATCCCATCGGCATTGGTCAGCATCGCGCCACCAGCGTTTTCGGCGGTCATGGTCGGCGCGGCAAGCGCACTGCCAGCAGCGAGGATCAGCGCGAAGGCAGAGGTCAAAAGGCGGTTCATGATGGTCACTCCCGTTTAAGGGATGCGGCGATTTTCGCGGCATCTGCAAGGAATGACGCAGGCGTTCAGAGAATAATCCCGACGCCGCAAAATAAATTTGCATGAGGGTGGTTTTTTACGCCTTAACAGCGACGGTCCTAAAATTCGTGCGTTTGACGCAGATGGGCTCTAGGGTTGGTCGGAGGAGGAGCCAACTGTGCTGAACGCCGATCAACGCCGGATGCTGACCACTGCGGGCAGCAGACTGTTCGGATATGCGCTGGCCCTCACGCGCAATCGGGATCAGGCAAGAGATCTGGTGCAAGATTGCGTGGTGCGCGCATTGTCAAGCGCCGGCGGCCCAGAAAATGAACGCAGCTTTCGGGCCTGGTTGTTCACGATTGCGCGTAACGTCTGGATCGATCAGCTTCGGTCGTCCCGGCGTCAGCGGGCGCTGCTCGGCGCAATTGATGAGGCAAACAATGCCGCCGCTGCGCGCATAGATGCCACCGTTGCGCGTCTTGCTGTGCGAGAAGCGTTCTTCCATTTATCGCCCGACCACCGCGACGTGCTGGCGCTGGTGGATATCGGCGGCTTTAGCTATGACGAAACGGCGATCATGCTTGGGATCAACCGTGGCACTGTGATGAGCCGGGTCAGCCGCGCCCGCGCTGCATTGGAGGTACAGTTGTCGGATGTGAATGTGGTGGCCTTTCCGGGGCAAGACAAGGGAGTGCGACATGGCTGAACCTTTGTCCGGTGCCGACAGGATCAGCGCCTATGTCGATGGTGAGATGTCGCCGCACGACGCGGCAGACATTGCCGCCGAGATCGCGCGCGACCCCGTTCTGGCCCGGACTGTGGCGCAGTATCAGGCGATGCGGGCGCAGGTCGCGGCCATCGGATCTGAGACTGTGGTCATCACTCTTCCCGACACCATTCGCGACCGCGCCGCCCCGTGGTACTTGCGGGCTGGCCTTGGGGCAGCCCTTGCCGCAACTATGGTGGCTTTGACGGTCGGCGGTATGTGGTGGGCGGATGCTTTGCGCCCGGGTATCGGCGCAGCTTCGGTGCAGATGGCAGCGATACAAGAGTTAGACATCGCCGCGATGGTCGCAGATTTCGACGCTACTTTGGGTGTTGCCGTTGTACCGACCGCTGGCTCTGACCCTAAGCAGGTCGAACAGACCGATCCGATTGCACCACTGATGAAGTCCAATGGACTGCGGCAAATCGCCGTGACCCGCATGACGCTGCCCTCGGGTGAAATAGCCGTAGCGCGGAAGTTCGCCGGCGCTTCAGGCTGTCACATTGGTCTCTACATCCGGACCAACGTCGCAGGCCAGCCGCCAACGATGCAGATCATCGATAACGGCCAGACCCTACTGGCACAATGGGCCGATACCGGGTCGCGGTATACGCTTGTGTCGCGGTCGATGGATCCGGCCCGTTTTGCCACGCTCGCGCTGGCCCTGCGTCGTGCGACGGGTGCGCCGGATCAGACACATCCCGATCTTTTGCTGGCGCTGACCGAGGCGCGGCAACCCTGTCTTGGCTGACCGCGCCAAAATAATTCTGCGTGGCAAGGAATAAACTGGGCCTGACAATCGTCTTTTCACCTTAAGCGCCAAAATCGGGGGCCAACTCCGCAACTAAAGCGCCGTGTCACAGAGGAGGAAAACCATGTTCAACAGACGACAGATCATCGCATCCGCCGGAGCCGCCGCTGGCTTTGCCATGCTTGGAGGCACGCAGTCGTTGGCCGAAACCGTGTCCTTGGGGTTCGAGAACGGGGATCGCCAGCTTGTAACTTATCCGGGCAAGCGTCCGTTGTTGGGCTTGTCGGCGCGCCCACCGCAGCTGGAGACGCCCTTCGCGGTCTTCAACGAGAGCTTGCTGACACCAAACGATGCCTTCTTCGTGCGCTATCATTTGGCAGACATCCCAACCGAGATCGACCCGGAAACCTTCCGGCTGGCAGTTGGTGGTAAAGTTGAAACCTCGCTTTCACTGTCTCTGTCTGACCTGAAATCACAGTTCGACACGGTTGATCTGGTGGCGGTGCATCAATGTTCTGGCAACAGCCGTGGCTTCACCATGCCGCGCGTGGCGGGTGGGCAGGCAGGCAACGGGCTGATGGGCAATGCCCGCTGGACCGGAGTTTCGCTGAAATCTGTATTGGAGAAGGCGGGCGTTCAAGACGGTGCGATCGAGGTCGCCTTTGATGGACTGGATGGCCCGGTTCTGGTGGAGACACCGGATTTCACCAAGGCTTTGGAACTGGAGCACGCTTTGGACGGCGAAGTGATGCTGGCCTGGGCGATGAACGGCGAAGACTTGCCCTGGCTGAACGGTTTTCCGCTGCGGCTGGTGGTACCGGGGCATTACGGCACCTATTGGGTCAAACATCTGAACCAGATCACAGTCCGTGACACAGCACTCGACTCGTTCTGGATGGCAAAGGCCTACCGCATTCCGGCCAATACCTGCGCCTGTATTGAACCCGGTACCATTGCCGCCCATACGTTGCCGATCGCGCGGTTCAACGTGCGGTCGTTCATCACCAACGTGGTGAATGGGGCAAAGGTCGCGGCAAATGCCCCGCTGGCCCTGCGCGGCATTGCGTTCGATGGCGGCTACGGGGTCAGCGATGTCAGCCTGTCGGCTGATGGCGGGCAGACCTGGAACCGCGCCAAACTGGGTGAGGATCTGGGCAAGTATTCGTTCCGCGAATGGACGATTGCGCTGCCCGTTGGCGCAGGTGACGTGGCCCTGATGGTGCGCGCTACCAACCGCATCGGTCAGTCGCAACCTCTGGATGCGCTTTGGAACCCGTCTGGCTACATGCGAAATGTCGTGGAAACCACCCATGTCACGGCAGCTTAGGAGATGATGATGAAAACGCTTCAAGTCGTTGTGTTTGCCGGACTGGCGCTGTGTGGTGCTGCCAACGCGGAACCCGTCAATTATGAAATCCCCTATGAGAATGAAACTGCTATTCTTCGACCTGGTGACGGGCTGGAGGTGGCCGAGGCGAATTGCGGTACCTGCCATTCCGCCGATTACATCAATTACCAGCCACCCGGCAAAGGTGCCAAGTTCTGGGAGGCCGAGGTGCACAAGATGGTTGTGGTGTATGGCGCACCGATAACCGAGAGCGACGCTGCGGCAATTACCGCCTATCTGGCTGCACAGTATTGATAAAGAAGCGCCGCCGGGGCCACCTTGGCGGCGCTGTTCTTTGCGCCAGCTTTTACTTCAACAAGTAATCTCGATGGAAATCATCATATCAATCAGTTGGATTGTTTGTTTGGTGCGCGGTATTGCGATGTCAGCACAGGAGTATCCGACCTTGACCGACAGCACGCTGACCCATCCGCCCAAATCCGCTCCTATCGCACACCCGGTTCTGCCGGGGTTGCTTCTGACCACCCTGATCGCCTGCGCGGCCTTTGCCTTGCGACTGCTGCCCGGGGTTGGCATTCTCAGTCCGCTCATCTTGTCGATCCTGATTGGCATGGCGTTTCACAACCTGATCGGCACATCGATGCGTGCGCGGGCCGGCGTTGCGTTCAGCCTCAAGCGGGTCTTGCGGGCGGGGATCGTTTTGCTTGGGCTGCAACTGACCATCGAACAGGTGATGGCGGTGGGTGGCATGGGCGTGCTGATCATCGTGGCAACGCTGGTTTCGACGTTTGCCTTCACCATCTGGCTGGGGCGGTTTCTGGGCGTTGATGCCAAACTGACCGAGTTGATCGCGGCGGGCACATCGATCTGCGGGGCTTCAGCGGTAATCGCAACCAATACCGTGACACGCGGGCGAGATGAGGATGTGGCTTATGCTGTTGCTTGTGTCACGGTGTTTGGATCGGCCTCGATGGTGCTTTATCCCGTGTTGGCCGGGATGCTGAACATGGGCCCTCATGCCTTCGGTCTTTGGGCCGGAGCATCGATCCATGAAGTGGCGCAGGTGGTTGCCGCTGCCTATCAGCGTGGTACCGAAGCTGGCCATTTCGGCACCATCGCCAAACTGACCCGGGTAATGATGCTGGCCCCGATGGTGCTGATGCTGGGGGCACTGGCCGTGCGCAAGGCGCGGCATCATCCCGGCAAATCCGCAGCCCGGTCAGCTCCGCCGGTCCCGTGGTTCGTGCTGGGCTTTGTCGGCATGGTGGGCGTGGCCAGCACTGGTTGGGTGTCGCAAGCGGTACTGTCGCCCGTGGCCACCGGTACTCAGTTCCTGCTCGCGGTGGCGCTGGCTGCGATGGGGCTTTCGACCGACATGCGCAAACTGGCCGCCGAGGGCATCCGCCCGGCGCTGCTGGGGGCCGGATCGTGGCTGTTCATCACGCTGTTCAGTCTGGCGCTAGTGACGCTGGCGGGGGTGTAGATGATGACGCTGGATCAGTTGCGCATCTTTGTGGCCGTAGCCGAGCGCGAACATATGACCCGGGCGGCGGTGGCCCTGAACCTGACGCAAAGTGCGGCGTCAGCGGCCATCGCAGCACTTGAGGATCGGCACGTTGTGCACCTGTTCGACAGGATCGGTCGCCGGATCGTGCTGACCCCTACAGGACGGGAATTTCTGGCCGAGGCGCGCGCCGTGCTGGCCCGCGCCGATACGGCGGTGCGCGTCCTGAATGATCTCGCCGGTGCCACGCGCGGCACGTTGCGGCTGGCGGCCAGCCAGACCGTGGGAAACTATTGGTTGCCGCCCCTCATGCAACGCTTTCGCGAGGATTACCCAGGCATCACATTGACATTGACCATCGGCAACACGGCACAGGTTACGGCAGCGGTGGCAAATCTGTCCGCTGATCTGGGATTTGTGGAAGGCTCCGTCGACAACTTTGCCTTGTCCTCTAGCACCATACCCGGCGACCGTCTGGCCTTGGTCGTGGCGCCAGGACATCCCTGGACGCAACGCCCGCCATTAGGGCGCGAGATCTCAGCGAGCCCGTGGGTTTTGCGCGAACCCGGATCGGGCACACGTGCTTTGTTCGAAGACGTGGTGCAGCGTGCAGGCGTGCCGATCGGCAAGATTGTCATGTCGTTGGAACTGCCATCCAACGAGGCCGTGCGGGCCGCCGTGACAGCGGGTGCCGGGGCAAGCCTGTTGTCGGTATTGGTGGTGCAAGAGGCGCTACGTGCTGGTGCGCTGGTTGAAGTACCATTTGATCTGCCGCACCGCGCATTCCATGTTCTGCGCCACAGGGAACGCACACTGTCAAAGACCGAGCAGCGATTCCTGACGATCCCCGCCACTGTGCAGAAGAAAACACCTGATTTGCTTGTTTGATCCCAGATTGGCAACATCGGCGTCCAAACGCTAGGGGGACCAAATTCAAAGGCCGTAAAAATGATCTCTTCAATCCTCTTGAAACTCGCCGATGCGAGATCACTCAAATGCGGAACTGCTGCTGCCTCACTGAAGGACAAAAGGCAGCAGCAGATTAGCTAATTCATCGCTAGCCGATCTTCAGCGCGCCGGGTTGCGCTGATCCAGACCACGATTGCAATGATCGCGCTTAGAAACAGGGCGCTGGTGATAATTGTGCCAAGGCCAAGGCCGCCATACTGGGTTGGCTGCGACAGAAAATCACCAAACGATGCGCCGAGCAGCCGTGTGAAGATATAGGCCAGCCAGAACCCCAGAATCGCGTCGAGACCAAGGAAGAAGTATCCGAAGGTCAGCGAGGTGTCGCGTAGCCCTTAAATGGGGTCATCCTCAATTTGTGTGTCACGGTCTGACCGAGTTTCACAGATTGAAGGGATCAGGCCGTGGTATCGAAGAA
>NZ_JAOCQF010000004.1 GCF_025380365.1 Albidovulum sediminis | reverse complement strand
CTTCGACCGTCCCGCCGTCCAAAGCATCGTTCGCTTCGGTGAGGGGCTATCTACGGACCCACGACAGGGTCCGCAAGAGGAAAAATCGCGAGAAAAGCGAGATTTTTCAGCTTGCGGTTTCCGGCTGTTCGGCGGGTGGCAGGAACCCCGTGCAGGGGGCGCCCCCCGAAGGGCCGGCCTGAACCGCATTCCGCCCTTCTTTGCATGGCCTGGAAGGGAGCCGCGGCGCTTCGACCCTTCACCCGTCGCGTGAGGCGTGATTCCCGACCCGCAGATGCGATGAAGCGGCGGCCCGCCCCGGTTTCGCCATCCCTCCCATGTGTCGGGGTCGGAAGAACGGTACGAATCGCCGCTCAGGCCGCCCTTCCCGATGGAATCAACCCGGTGCGCGCGGCGGATTCGGCCGTACCACGCAACCTGTGGGGCTGAAGGGGAGGATTCGCCCCGCCGAATCCGGGCCGGTTCCGGACGGTTACACAGCAGGCCCGGAGCCGAAGGCTACCCAGCCCATGCGCCAGCGCGTAAGGGTGGTGACGGCACAAGCCGCGGCGAACACGGTGGCCAGCAGCGGAAACTGCGCGGGCCAGAGGCAGGTCGCGGCCAGGAAGGCGATGGTCTCGGCGCCTTCGGTCAGCCCGCCAAGATAGTAGATGCCCTTGGCGGGATAGCCTGCGGCACTGATCCCGCGTTGGGCGGCAATGGTCGAGAAGGCCAGGAAGCTCGACCCCGTGCCGACGAAGGCGGCGATCAGCACCGCGGCGGGAAGGGCGTTCTGCGCCGGATCGCCCAGCGCAAAGCCCAGGGGAATGAGTGCGTAGAAGACGAAATCGAGAGCGATGTCCAGAAAGGCGCCGCGGTCGGTCGGGCCGACCATCCGCGCCACCGCTCCGTCCAGCCCGTCCGCGATCCGGTTGATGACGATCAGCCCAAGCGCGAGATGGTTCCACCCGAGCCAGAGCGCCGGCAGCGCCAGGGCGCCGATCGCAAAACCTGCCAGCGTGATCCGGTCGGCGGACACGTCACGCGCGACAAGCATCGCGGCCACAGGCGCAAGAACCCTGCGCTGAAGCGGCAGCAGATGCCGGTCGATCATGCCCCGCGTCTCCAGTCGTGCAGCCTTTCAAGCCAGCGCAGGACCGAGGGGTTAACATGCGCCTTGCGCCATTCGCCCGCCGCGAACTTGTTGGCCTCGGCCAGGGTGGGGTAGGTGTGGATGGTGCCCAGGATCTTATTCAGGCCCAGGCCGTGCTTCATCGCCAGCACGAACTCGGCCAGCAGATCGCCCGCGTGTTCGCCGACGATGGTGACGCCCAGGATGCGGTCGCGGCCCGGCACGGTCAGCACCTTGACAAAGCCATGCGCCGAACCGTCGGCGATGGCCCGGTCGAGGTCGTCGATGCCAAAGCGCGTGACCTCATGCGGGATGCCCTTTTCACGGGCTTCCTGCTCGTTCAACCCGACGCGCGCGACCTCTGGGTCGGTGAAGGTGGCCCAGGGAACCACCCGGTAGTCGGCCTTGAACCGTCTGGCAAAGCCGAAAAGCGCGTTGACCGCGGCAAACCAGGCCTGATGCGCGGCGGTGTGGGTGAACTGGTAGGGCCCCGCGACATCGCCCGCCGCGAAGATGTTGGGATAGAGAGTTTCGAGGTATTCGTTCGTCTCGATCACCCGGTTCGCGGGGATGCCGAGATCCTCGAGCCCGTAGCCCTTCAGGCGCGCCGCCCGGCCGACCGCAACGATGATGTCGTCGAACTCGATCCGGAACCGCGTTCCGCCCGCTTCGACCTCGATCCACTTGGCCCCGTCCGACACGCCGCAGGCGATCGCCTTGTGGCCGGTCAGCACCCGCACCCCGTCAGCCTCGAGCGATCGGCGGGCATATTCCGATACCTCGGCATCCTCGCGGATCATGATGCGCGGCAGCATCTCGATCTGGGTGACCTCGGCGCCGAGGCGCGCGAAGCTTTGCGCCAGTTCGCAGCCGATGGGGCCGCCACCCAGGATCACCAGCCGGCGCGGAACCTCGTCACGCTGCACGAAACTGTCCCAGAGCGTGTCCGAGGTGAGATAGCCAACCTCGTCCAGCCCCGGAAGCGGCGGAACGAAGGGCGCCGCGCCCGTAGCAAGCACCATCGCGCGGGTTGTGAGCGACCGCTTCGTGCCGTCGGGAAATGTGACCTCGACCGTCCAGGGATCGACCAGCCGCGCCTGCCCCTGCAAGACCTCGACGCCGAGCCCTTCGTACCGCTCGACGCTGTCGTGCGGCTCGATCGCGGCGATCACCTGATGGATACGCTCGAACACCCGCCGGAACGAGAACTCCGGAGAGGCCGGCGCCAGCCCGTAGTGATCGGCATGGCGCATCTGATGGGCCAGCTTGGCCGAACGGATCAGCGCCTTGGAAGGCACGCAGCCGTAATTCAGGCAGTCGCCGCCCATCCGGTGCCCCTCGATCAGCGTGACCTTGGCCTTCACCGCCGCGGCGATGTAGGCCGAGACGAGACCGGCTGCGCCACCGCCGATGACGATCAGGTTGCGTTCGAACCGCGCGGGCCTGCGCCAGCGGGAATAGACGCGCCGACGCCGGATGACCGACAGGGCCAGTTTCGCGATCCAGGGGAACATTCCCAGAAGGGCGAACGACAGGATCATCGGCAGCGACAGGATGCCCGAAACGCTTTCAAGCTGGCCGATCTGCGTTCCGGCGTTCACATAGACGGCCGTGCCGGCAAGCATGCCGACCTGGCTCACCAGATAGTAGGTCAGCACCCGGATCGGCGTCAGCCCCATCAGGAGGTTGATCGCAAAGAACGGGAACACCGGGATCAGCCGCAGCGTGAAGAGGTAGAAGGCGCCATCGCGGCGCATGCCTTCGTCGATCGCGGCAAGGCGGGAGCCGAAGCGGTCATGCACCCAGTCCGACAGGAGGTAGCGCGAGACGAGAAAGGCAAGCGTCGCCCCGATCGTCGAGGCGAACGAGACGATGAGCAGACCCCATCCGAAACCGAAAAGCGCCCCGATCGCGAGCGATATCCACACCGCGAACGGCAGCGAAAGCGCGGTCACGAGGACATAGGCAAGGAAGAAGTAGGCAGCGACAAGAACAGGGCTTTCCGCCTTCAGCGCCGCAAGATCGTCCAGATAGGACCGCAGCATCGCAAGGTCGGGGGGGGTCCGCCCGATGTGCCAGATCAGATAACTGACGACTGCGGCCAGCGCCGCGAAGATCAGGGGCTTTTTCACGGCGCCACCGCGCCCGACGTAATTGCGACCATGGTGAGCAAGAACCGCTTCTGTCAGAGAAAAGATTGACAATCCTTAGCAGCGAAGCCGCTTGTCGGGTAACCCGGCACGGCAACACGATTGCGTCAGACCTGTTACAGCGAAACGGGCGCCCCGTTTCCGGAGCGCCCGCCAGCAATTCGGGGTCGGATCAGTTGAGGATCGCGCGGATCTGACCGCCACGATTTTCGTTGCCGCCGTAGATCGCCGCCTGGATCGCGTGGACATCAGCAACGGTCAGGCCGTCGAAGTCCGCGTTCGGGACAAAGCGCTTGATCTCATGCTTTTCGGACGCGGTCAGCTCCGAGGAGGTGGTCATTGCCGAGGCCGCGCCAGCGGCGATCATGAGGGCGGTCGCGGTGAGGAGGATGCGTTTCATTTCTGGGTCCTTGAGGTTTGGGTTGAGGGCGTTTCGCCAATGACCTCAAGGTGGGGCGGCGAGGGGAAGAAGGGAAATCACGGCTTCATCGCGGTGCCTCACGGCGATTTTTCCGCCTGTGCCATTGAATTTCGTCAGCACCGCACATGCCGGATCGGCCTTGTAACAATGCGCCCCTACGCATCACGCGGCGGTGCGGGCGGATCTGCGGGCTTCCCGCGAGCGGGCCCGCACCCTGATTGTGCAATTCTGCACCTGCGGGGTTCTCGTTTACTATTGCCGCGCATCGAAGCAGCTTGCCCGCCTCGCGTCGGCGGCTTGATTCGACGGCGCGACTGCGTCATCACTTGCTGCGGTCGGTTCGGCGGCGGAGTCCGCGGGGCCTGAAAGGAACGCAATGCGTCTTGCCTATGTGAGCAGCCTCGAGCGTGGCAGGAACGACGCCGTCGTTGCAGAGGTTGCCCGGCTTCTGCAGGCACGGGGGCTGCGCCTTGTCGGCGTCGTTCAGCGCAACGTCGAGCGTCCGGGCAGGACCGACTGCGACATGCGGCTGGCCCTGCTGCCGGACGGAGAGGCGACGTCCATCACCCAGGATCTCGGAAACGCCGCCGACGGCTGCAGGCTGGACGCGGGCGCGTTGGAGCTGGCGGTTGCCGAAGTCGCGCGACGGCTGGCAGCTGATGGCGCCGACGTCCTGCTGATCAACAAGTTCGGCAAGCAGGAGGCCGAGGGCCGCGGCTTTCGCGACGTGATCGCCGAGGCCCTGGTCAGGGGGCTGCCGGTCGTGCTTGGCCTGAACCCGGAGAACGCCGGCGCCTTCCATGAGTTCACCGAAGGCGCGGCGACCGAACTTCCGGCCGATCCGGCCTCGGTGCTGGACTGGCTGTCGCTGGGCACCGCCAGCGCCGCCTGATCGCGCCGCCGCCCCGCGGGCGCGCTTCGTTCAGGCCGGTTTCTGCGCCTTCAGATGCGTGGGGCAGTGTTCCCCGCTGTCCAGAACCGGCACCATGCGCGTCCAGATCCCGATATTGTCGTCGACGAACGCGCGGCCGACGACCTTGGCCGCAGCCTCTCCCACCGGGCCCTGAAGGCGAGCGAGTTCCTGTTTCGCGACTTCACGGTACCAGGCGTTGCGGCTTGTGACCTGAACGTTCGTGAACCCCGCCCGCTCCATCGCGTCGCGATAGCGCGCGGGCGAGGCCATCCCGAAATCCAGACCCTCGGACTTTATGTAGGCCGCCATCTCCGACGATGGATCCCCGTCATGCCCGATCAGCCAGTCCGAGGCGACGAACCAGCCGCCGCGCTTGAGCACGCGGAAAACCTCGGCCATCAGGGCGTGCTTGTCGGCGATGTGAACGATCGAGTCCTTGGAAAACACGATGTCGAATGTCTCGGGGGGAAACGGCAGCGGTCCCGGGACAACCTTGAGGCATCCGATGCGATCATCGAAGCCCGCCGCATGAACCAGCCTTCGGGCATGATCGAGAACCGTGTCTTCCACGTCGACACCGCAGACATAGCCGGCGCCATGGTTGCGGACGAGCGCAATGTCGATCCCGCCCGCGCCGCAGCCGATGTCCAGAACCGTCTTGCCGGCGAAGTCGGAGCCTTCGACCAGCCGGGCGACTTCCTCCGGGCCACCGGGCGAGAGGAAACCCTGCCCCCAGATCGCCTCGAGCATGTCGATCAGCCTCTGGTGATACAGTTCTCCGCCTTCGGCTTCCATCAGTCCCTCCTTCGTTGAGCCGTCTAGACTTCGACCGCTTCCAGAGGCAGGGCCTCAAGCGCTTCCCAATCCTCGGCGGCCAGAACCTCCGCGGGTTCGTCGACGTCCCGCGTCCAACCGAAAAGGCAGAGGAATGGCACAGCCCCGACCTTGGTCAGGTGCGGGCGGAACGGTTCGTTCCAGACCGGCACATGCGCGGGCAGCAAGGCAAGCGGCGCGCCGGTGCCGAAACGCCATCCGTGCGGCCCCGTCAGCGGCGCGTAAAGTTCCGGCGCGGCGTGGCGATGGTCGCGGTAAAGGACCCGCGGCGCGATCAGGAACACTCCGAAATCGAAGTCGCGCGACAGATAGGGCGCCCCCGCCCCTCCGACGAGCGAGGCAAAGGCATGCCCCGTGCGGAAGGCCGCGCCGATCGCGTCGGGGGGATAGGCGTCGTAGGTGATCCACTTCAGGTGCGGTGCCGCCTGCCCGATCGCCTGCGCAAGCGCCGGCCGGGTTTCGGCCGCCCGCTCCAGCGCGGGCGCCAGCCAGCGATCCACGACCGGGTTGGATGCCGCCGCCACCGGCTCTGGCCCCTCCCCGCGCCATCGCGACAGGCCCGCGCGCACCTCTGCGACGCCGGGGCCATCGAGACCCCCGAGATAGCGGTCGGCCTCGTCCAGAAGGCGGCTTGCCGCCAGTCGCGGGCCGGGCGCGACCGGGGCGGGAACCTGGGACAGAAGGCCCCGACGCTCCAGCAAAGCGGAGGGATCCTCATGGTCGCGCGGAGAGCAGATGCGATAGACCTCGAGCGCCGCGTCCGGCAGGCGGCCGGCGCGATGCAGTGCCATCGCAGCCGCATAGCGGCGGCGTCCCGACCCTTCCGCCCCGATCGGCGTATGCAGCTCTGCCAGATAGGTGTCTTGTTCAGGTGCCATGTTCAAAGATTCGCTTGATAGGCCAGTTGAGCGTCACGCTCCCGCCGGCGTTCCGCGGCATTCATGATGATGCCCGCAATGATGACGCCGATGCCGACGACGCAGACCGTGATCGTCGCCAGCGCGTTCACGTCCGGCGTGACGCCCAGCTTGACCTTCGACCAGATCAGCAGCGGCAGCGTGGTATTGCCGGGCCCCGTGGTGAACGAGGTGATGACCACGTCGTCCAGCGAGATGGTGAAGGCCAGGAGCCAGCCCGACAGGATCGCGGGCGAGATGATCGGCAGCGTGACGTCCTTCATCACCTGCCAGGGACGGGAGCCGAGGTCCATCGCCGCCTCCTCGACAGACACGTCGGCCTCGCTCAGGCGGGAATGGACGATGGTTGTCACGAAGACCATGGAGAATGTGATATGCGCCAGCGTCACCGTGGCAAAGCCCCGCTGGGCGGGCCAGCCCACCCATTCGGCCAGCATGATGAAGAAGATCAGCGACGAGATGCCGGTGATGACCTCGGGCATGATCAGCGGCGCGGTGACAAGGCCGGAAAACAGCGTCCGGCCCCGGAAGGACTTGAACCGCGCCAGCGCAAGCCCCGCCATCGTGCCGAGGATGGTGGCGAAGGTCGCGGACAGGAGCGCGATCTTGACCGACAGGATGGCGGCGTTGATCACCTGATCGTTCTCGAAGAGCTTCGCGTACCATTTCGTCGAAAATCCACCCCACACCGTCGCAAGCCGCGCGTTGTTGAACGAAAAGACCATCATCGAAAGGATCGGCACGTAGAAGAACGCGAAGCCGAAGCACAGCATCGTTACCAGGAAGCGCGACTTGCGTTTCATGGCTCCATCGCCCTCTTCTCGTGCGCCTTCGCCTCGAAGTGCGAATAGAGCATCATCGGCACGACCAGAAGCAGCAGAAGCGCGACCGCCACGGCAGAGGCCATGGGCCAGTCGCGGGCCGAGGCGAATTCGTCCTGGATCACCCGGCCGATCATGGGTTGCGACGGGTTGCCAACAAGGCCCGGAATGATCAGTTCGCCCGACGCCGGGATGAACACCAGAAGCCCGCCGGCGATGATCCCCGGCACCGAAAGCGGCAAGGTCACGTCGAGGAACACCCGGAACGGCCGCGAGCCCAGATCCTCGGCCGCCTCGTTCAGCGTCAGGTCAAGCTTTTCGAGGTTGGCGTAAAGCGGCAGGATCATGAACGGCAGGTAGGAATAGACCGTGACCAGAACCACCGCGAAGTTCGTGTTCATCATCTGGATGGAGCGGACCGCCCATTCCTCGGGCGCCATAATGTTGTAGGCCGAGGTCAGCAGCTTGTTGAACCAGCTGTTGTTGCCCATCAGTCCCATCCAAGCATAGACCCGCAGCAGGAACGAGGTCCAGAAGGGCAGGATAACCAGCATCAGCAGGATGTTGCGCCAGGACTTCGACACGCGCGTCAGACCCAGCGCCATCGGATAGCCGATCAGCAGGCAAAGAACGGTCGCGAAGGCCGCGTTCCGGATCGAGGTCAGGAAAGCGCGGATGTAAAGGCTGTCGGAAAATAGCCGCTCGTAGGTCGCCGTGTTGATCAGCGGATGATCTCCGCCAAACCCGAACGGGGGCGAAGTCGGCGTGCGCGTCGCCACACTCATCGCGATCACGATGATGAAGGGCACCAGGAAGAAAACAAGAAGCCAGACGTAGGGCGTGGCGATCGTGATGTCCGCCCAACCGCGCCGGTTGAACCAGCGCAGGAATCCGCCCTTGGAGGGGCGCGCGCTGGCATGTCGGGCCGCGATGTCGGGGCTTTCGGTCATCGGCCTGCCTCAGCTCGTCAGAAGGATTGCGGCGCCCGGCTCGAACGAGAGCCAGACCCGGTCTTCCCACGCCGCGACGCGTTGCCTTTCGTCCGCACGCCGCGCGTTGACCGACAGCACCGACAGAACCTTGCCCGAGGCAAGCTTCACCTTGTAGAGCGAGTCCTTGCCGAAGTAGCCGAGGTCATCCACCGTGCCCTCGAAGGCATTGGGGCCCTCCGGCCGGGCGCGCGAGATCGCGATCTTCTCGGGCCTGAGCGCGAGAGTAAGCACCTGGCCGGGCGCGGTTCCGGGCACCGCCCGCGCCGTCACCTGCCCGCCGAGGTCGGGCACGTCCACCACCGCCTGATCGCCCGCAACCGAGGCCACCTTGCCTTCGAAGAAGGTGATGGAGCCGATGAAGCCGGCGACAAAACGGCTGTTGGGGAATTCGTAGATCTCGGTGGGGCTGCCCACCTGCTTCACCTCGCCCTTGTCCATCACCGCGATGCGGTTCGAGAGGATCATAGCCTCTTCCTGGTCGTGGGTGACGACGATGAAGGTGGTGCCGGTCTTGTGCTGGATGTCCATGAGTTCGAACTGCGTATGTTCGCGCAGCTTCTTGTCGAGCGCGGCCAGCGGTTCGTCGAGCAGCAGGAGCTTCGGCTGCCGCGCCAGCGCGCGTGCCAGCGCGACCCGCTGCCGCTGCCCGCCCGAGATCTGGTGCGGCTTGCGGTGCGCGAACTCGGTCAGCTGCACCAGCTCCAGCATTTCGCGCACACGGTCTTTTCGCTGCGCTTCGGTCATCCGCTCGTGCTTCAGCCCGTAGCCGATGTTCTTTTCCACCGTCATGTGCGGAAACAGCGCGTAGCTCTGGAACATCATGTGGACGGGGCGTTCATAGGCCGGAACGCCGGTCATGTCCTGCCCGTCGATGAAGATGCGCCCCTCGGTCGGGGTCTCGAACCCGGCAAGCATCCTGAGAAGCGTGGTCTTGCCACAGCCGGAGCCGCCGAGAAGGGCGAAGATCTCGCCCTTCCGGATATCGAGTGTGACGGAGGATACCGCCGTGAAGGTGCCGAAGCGCTTGGTCACGCCCTCGATGCGGATGAACGGCGGCGCCACTTCAGGCGCCACCGCAGATGCTGCGATTGATGTCGTGACCTGCATTTCAGCGGTTTACCCCCGGGGCCTTCCCGTCAACCAGTCTTGATCGCCTGCCAGGCGCGGGTCATTGCCCGGTCCTGTTCCTCGTTGAAGGGCTTGGGCGCCCACATGCGGCCGATGGTTTCGGCGTCCGGGTAGACCGCGGGATCCTCGAGGATCTCGGGCAGGATGAACTCCTTCGCCGGAACGTTGGCGGTGGCGTAGTAGGTGTAGTTGGTGTCGCCCGCCGCGACCTGCGGCTCCATCAGGAAGTTCATGAACTTGTAACCGTTCTCGCGGTTCGGCGCATCCGAGGGGATCGCCATGCAGTCGACCCAGGCCGGGGCGCCGGTCTTCGGCACGAAGTAGGCCAGGTTCATCTCGATCCCCGCCTCGGCCGCCCGGCCTGCGGCGGTCGCGTAGTCGCCCGACCAGTTGTTGATCGCGCAAAGTTCGCCGTTCGGGATCGCGTTGAGGTAGTTGGTGTTGTCGAAGGTGCGGATGTACTGGCGGATCGGCTTGAACGCCTCCACGACCTTGTCGTAGTCGGCGACGTTGGTCGTGTCGCCGTCAAGGCCAAGGTATTTCAGCACCATCAGCATGATGTCGGTCGGGCTGTCGAGGATCGAGATGCCGCAATCCGCCAGCTTCTCCGCGTTCTCCGGTTTGAAGATCAGGTCCATCGAGGTCATGTCGGCGTCGGGGATGCGTTCCAGCACCATGTCGACGTTGTAGGTGAAGCCGACCGATCCCCATATGTAAGGCATGCCGTATTCGTTGCCGGGATCCCACCCCGCAAGGATGCGGAGCACCTCGGTATCGAGGTTCTTCCAGTTCGGCAGCAGCGACTTGTCGAGCTTTTCGTAGATGCCAGCGGTGATGGCGCGGGGCATGTCGACGCCCGCGTGGTCCACCACATCGTATCCCGTCGACCCCGCCAGCATCTTCGCCTGCGCTTCCTCCGCCGAGGAATAGGTGTCGTAGACGACTCCGATGCCCGTCTGGGCCTCGAAATCCGCCAGCGTGGTTTCACCGATGTAATCGGCCCAGTTGTAGACGTTCACCGTTCCGGCCTGCGCCCAGGAAGGCCGGACGTAGGGCATCGCGAGGGCACCGCCAAGTGCAGTCAGCGTCGTCCGTCTGCTGAGTTTCATGGGTCTCTCCTCTGCTGGTTTCAGGAATTATCGTTGATTGGCATTTGAGGGGGGTCAACCGATTCTGGTCAACCGATTTTTGATCATATTCAGGGCGTGGCGCTTCGTATCCTCTCGTTTGTCTCGCAAACGCGATCCTCAGCCGGCGCATCCTGAATGCGCATGACCGGCAGGATGCGGCGCAACTGGTCGTGATGGTTCTTCACCGCGAATTCCAGGTCCGACAGGTGGAAGCCCTCGAAGGCCGACGACTTCATCGACTCGTTCGACCAGATTGACAGCTGGACGTCCTCCTTGCCGGTCTCGCGGTCGATCCGGTAGGCAAGGTAGCGGCTCAGCCGTTCCTGCCGCGTCTCGTCGGGGCGGCGATAGATCGCGCCGCGTTGCAGGGTCCGGCCCGGCGACAGCGGGAAATCCTGATAGAACTGCACGGTTTCCGGGGTGAAGATGAAGACCCCGGTCGGGAACATGCCGACATAGGCCCAGACCTTGCGCTTGTCGGCGGGCAGCCAGTCCGGCGCGGGCGCGAACTTGACGTAGTTCCGCACCGACCAGAGCCGGCCCGGCGTGTCCCCGAAGGTCGCATAGGATGCGGAATTGCCATTGGCAAAGGCCAGGTCGCGATAGGTGCGACCGTAAAGGTCCTGCAGCGCGGGATGGGCCATGGCAACGTGGTAGCCCTCGTTGTCGACATCGCGCACCGACTTCCAGTTCACGTCGATCTCGCTGGTCACGATCGTCCCCGACGGCAGGACATCGGCCGCGCGCCAGTCGGTGAAATCGCGCTCGAACGGCGCCAGTAGGTCCCGGACGGCGGGCTGCGGCCCGGGGCGGAAACGCACGAACATGAAGCCGTGCCAGATATCCAGGTCCAGCGGCTTCAGGCCGAAGTCGGCCCGGTCCATGTCGCCGAAGCTTCCGGGGCGGGCGGCCCCGCGCAGGGTTCCGTCGAGGTTGTAGACCCAACCGTGGAACGGGCAGACCATCGCGCCCTTGCAATGCCCCTTTTCCTCGGCCGCGACGCGGGCGCCGCGGTGGCGGCAGAGGTTGTGGAAGCCGCGGACAACGCCATCCGCACCGCGGATCACCAGCGCGCGTTCGTCGGCGATGTCCATGGTCAGATAATCGCCGGGTGCCGGGATGTCGCTGACGTGGCCCGCGATCTGCCAGTGGGTCTGGAAGACCTCGCGCTTTTCCAGCTCGAACAGGGCCTTCGAATGATAGGTCCAGCCGGGCAGTCCGCGGCGGTCCCAGTCTTCGGGCACGGGGCGGGGCTTGGTGACCAGCGGCCTGTTCATGCGATCACCTCGCCCGCCGCCTCCATCCGCGTGCGAAGCCACTGGTGGAACCTGTGGATGTCGAATTCCTGCGGCATGAGCCGTCCCCTTTCATATCGGTCGGAGTGGAGCCCACGCTGGTTCATCTCGGCCACCTCGGCATCCTGCGCCAT
The DNA here is from genome assembly GCF_025380365.1 of Albidovulum sediminis. GTDB lineage: Bacteria > Pseudomonadota > Alphaproteobacteria > Rhodobacterales > Rhodobacteraceae > Albidovulum > Albidovulum sediminis. The sequence continues at coordinate 139,901 of NZ_JAOCQF010000004.1, read as the reverse complement.
CACGATGGTCGCAAAGGCCGCGACCTCGGCCGGGTCGAACCCCGGCTGGGCCATCGTCTCTGGCGGAAAGAACCATTCCGCGGTCAACAGGGTTTCCTCCGGCCCAATCGGCTCAAGCCGTACGGCGCGGACATGATCGACATGGGCCACGATGAACATCGTGGGGTAGATCGTGACGAAGTTGTAGCCGTTCGCGCGTTCCTCTGCGGTCAGGTGCGGGAAGACCGGGCCGCAGGGCTGGCCGGATGCGGTCCAGGTGACGGCGCCGTCCTTCAGGTTCGACGCCGGCCGCGGCATGTCGGGCGCCCAGCCGGCGGCCTCGTTCGTGGCCATGATGCCCTGCCGGTAGATCGGCACCATGTCGCACAGTTCGGGATGAACGCCCGGACAGTGCAGGCATTCGTTGTAATTCTCCCAGAAGATCTTCCAGTTGCACTTCAGGCGCTTTTCCATCCGGTGCCCGGTGACCAGTGCGGCCATCGGCCAGTTGTCGAGCGAGCGCACCCCCATGTCCGGCGCGAACTCGGGCGCATCATGGGCAAGGCAGACGTAGAGAAAGCCGTTCCAATCCCGGACATGCACCGCGAACAGCCCGTGATCCTCGCGCCGGAAGTCCTCTGTCGGGGTCCCGAAGGCGGTGGAGACAAGCCGCCCGTCGGTCGCGTAGGCCCAGTTGTGATACTTGCAGGTGATGAGCTTGCCGAGCGGCTGTTCGTGGGCGGAACACAACTCCGCCCCCCGGTGTCGGCAGGTGTTGTGGAAGCAGGCCACCCGCCCGTCGCGGTCGTGGCACAGGATCAGGCTTTGCCCCGCCGCCTCGATCCGGCGCATCGTCCCCTGCGGCAGGTCGTTGCGCCGCCCGACATAGACCCATTCCCGGCTCCAGATCGCCTGTCGTTCCTTCTCGTACCAGCCGGCGTCCCGGTAGACCCAGGCGGGCAGGGTTTCGGGGCAGTGGTCAAGCAGCGGGGAATCGGGATGGCGATGCAGGGACATTCTCTCGCTCCTTCAGAACGGGCCGGGCGGGGTGGCCCTGCGACGGTCCGGATTGAAGAACGGCCGGTCGCAGACCTTCGCCCGAAGCATGAGCTTGACGTATTGCAGTTCGCGCATGGCGTAGACCTCGACCCAGAGGTTGTCGGACTTCCCGGCGTGGTAGGGCCGCTCCAGATGCGCCAGCGCGATGTTGCGCTTCAGCGTCGGCGACCAGCACGCGGCGGTGATCTGGCCAACCTCCCGCTTGCGGTCATGATAGACGATCGCGTGTTCGGCCGAAACGTTGCCGTCGATATCAAGCCCGACGAAGGCCCAGCGCGACCCGCGTTCCCGCTCGGCCAGCAGCGCGCGACGGCCGGTGAAGTGCCCCTTGTTCCAGTCGATCATCCAGTCGAGGGACATCTCGAACGGCGAACGGACGCGATCTTCCCGCACCGCCTGATGGGCGGGGACGAAGTCGAGGTTGGTGATGATGAAGCCCGCCTCCGTCCGCGCGAGATCCAGCGCCTGTGTCCCGATGGGCCGCAGACCCCAGGGCGCGCCCGCCTCGAACAGGCAGTCCCAGAGCGCGAGCGCATGATCGGGCGCGATCCAGAGTTCATAGCCGAGATCGCCGGTAAACCCCGTGCGCGAGATCATCAGTTCGCCACCGTCGAAACCGAAGGTCGCCATGCGGAAGGGCTTCAGCGCGGCCACGTCGAACCCGGCGGCCTTCAGGACCGCGAAGGAACAGGGGCCTTGCAGGGACAGTGCAGCAATCTCTTCCGTCTCCTCGGCCACGCTCACCTCGAAGCCGAAGGCGCTGTCGAGCAGCCAGGGCAGATGGCGTTCCTGGCAGCAGATGCGGAAGTCGGCTTCGCCCAGACGGAACAGGGTGCCGTCGTCGATGATGTGGCCCGCGTCGTCGCACCAGATCGTGTAGTGCACCGCGCCGACCGGCAGCTTTGCGGCGTTGCGCACCGTCAGCCGGTTCAGATACGCGGCCGCCTCCGGCCCCCGGACCCGGTACTTGACCATCGGGCAGAGGTCATAGACCGTCGCCGCATTGCGGATCGCCGAATGCTCCATCGCGAGGTCGTCGTATTCGAGAACCGTGGTGTAGCCGCCCCAGGGGCCCCAGCTGTTCAGCCGGTTCGCCGCCGCGGTGCGGGGGTGAAACGTCGTCTGGCGCAGCGGCGTCAGGTAGTGCTGGCGCGGATCCGGTTGCATCGGCTTTTCGGCTTTCATCGGCCCGTCCCCCGGATGATGCGTTCGGCGGCGTTCCACCCGGCAGCGCCGGAAATGCCGCCGCCGGGATGGCAACCGGCCCCGGCCAGCCACAGGTCGCTGAGCGGGGTCGCGTATTGTGACGTTCCCGCGAAGGGGCGCAGGAACAGCATCTGCTCGACACTCAGCTCACCATGGTGCCAGTTGCCCCCCACCATGCCGTAGCGCGCCTCGATGTCGTAGGGCATCAGCAATTCGGCGTGTTCGACCAGGGCGCGCAGGCCGGGGGCGTGGTCCTCCAGGACGGCCAGGCTGCGCGCCAGCATCTCCTGCCGCGCGACGTCCGGCCCGGCCTTGGGTGCGTGCGGCGCGAACTGCACGATGGCGGACAGGATATGATGCCCGTCCGGGGCATGTCCGCCCTCATGCGCCGAGGGCAGGATCACCTCCATCACCGGACGCTCGGGAACCTCGCCATACTTCACCGCGTTGAAGCTAAGCTCGACCGCCGTTTCGGACGGTGCCAGCACCAGCCGCGTCCGCAGGTCCGCGCCGCGGAAATCGGGGGCGCCCTTCAAGGCCAGGTGCAGCTTGGCCGCGCCGCCGCGCGACTTCATGGCGCGGACGCGATTGACGAAGCCGGTGTCGAGGTGACGCGGGCCGACAAGCGACAGGAACGTGGTCTTGGGATTGATCGCCGAAACCACGGTCTTCGCCCGCAACTCCTCTCCGTCCGCAAGGGTGACACCGACGGCCCGGTCGTCTTCCACCAGGATCGCGGCCACCCTTGCGCCGGTGCGGATCGTCACGCCCTGCGCCTCGGCCGCCTTCGCCATCGCGGAGGCCACGGCGCCCATGCCGCCCTTTGGCAAGGCAACCGCGGCACGACGCCCCGCGACCTGACCCGCGAGGCGATTGAGAAGATGGATGAGGGAATTCGGCGACCGCGGGCCAAGCCAGGTGCCAAGCACCGCGTCATGCGCAAGGATACCCTTCAGCCGCGGGTCGGTGAGGTCGTCGTTCAGGACGTCGTAGACATTGATCAGGAGCATCCGCAGGAACTCGCGGAAATCGTCCTTTCCCAGCCTGCGGATGCCGAACCCGAGCTTGCCGAGCTTCATGTATTCGTTGCCGGCCCCGGCGGCGATGCGTGGCGGCGTCATTTCCTTGAAGGGCGCGAGGACGCCGGCGAACCGCATAAGCTGTCCGCGCAGCTCCGACCAGGCCAGGCGCTCGGCCTCGGACAGGCCCGCGACACGCTCCCCCGCCTCGCCCTCGAGGAGGAGGTGATCGCCGTCGGGCGCAACCAGCGTAGACGGCAGGCTCAGCCCGGCATAGGACAGGCCGTGACGGCCCAGGTCCATCTCCCGCTCCACCCGCGCGTCGATGGTCGTGACCAGATGCGCAAGCCCCGGCGCCCGGTATCCCGGCGCGAATTCGCGCCCAAGCGCGGCGCCCCCCGGCTCGGCGCCCGATTCCAGCACCAGAACCCTCCGGCCCGATTTCTGAAGCCGCGCGGCGCAGGCCAGCCCGTTGGTTCCGCCGCCGATCACGATGGCATCAAAGGACGGCATAGGCATCGCTCATGTCCTTCTTGGGCATCTTGACGTCGCGCAGGATCTCGGCCGCCGCATTGCGCCCCGGCGCGCCCATGACACCGCCGCCGGGATGGGTCGACGACCCGCAGATCCACAGATCCCGGATCGGGCTGCGATATTGCGCATAGCCGGGCACCGGCCGGTTGAAGAGGAGCTGGTCGAAGGTCAGCTCGCCCTGGAAGATGTTGCCTTCGGTCAGCCCGACTTCCCGCTCCAGCTCGCGCGGGGTGCGCACCTCCACGTGCAGGATGCTGTCCTTGAAGCCGGGCGCATGCGCCTCGATCTGGTCGAGACAGGCCTTGGCAAAGGCATCCCGGTCGGCGTCGGTCCAGTCCTGCCCCTCGATCTTCGGCGGCGCATACTGGATGAAACAGGACATGAAATGCTTGCCCGGCGGGGCCATCGTCGGGTCGATCATGGTCGGGATCATCATGTCCTGGAACGGATCGCGGCTGAAATGCCCCGCCTTCCAGTCGTCGTAGGCGCGCTCCATCTTCTCGATCGAGTCGGTGAAGTGCAGGTCGCCCTTCATGTTCGGCGCGCCTTCGGGCAAGGCCGTGAACCGGGGCGCCCGGTCCAGCGCGATGTTCAGCTTGCCGGACGAACCGCGGATCTTGAAGTTCTTCACGCGCTTGACGAAGGACGCAGGCAGTTCGTCCTCATCGACATGTTTGAGGAACGTCCGCTTCACATCCATGTTCGACACGACGCGTCGGCCCGACACCTCGTCCCCGTTCTCAAGCACCACCCCGGTCGCGCGGCCGTTGCTGACCAGGATGCGCTCGACCCCGGAACCGGTGCGGATCTCTCCGCCCGCCGCCTTGAGCGAGGCCGCTAGCGCCTTGGTGATCGACCCCATCCCCCCGCGGGCAAAGCCCCAGGCGCCGACGTTGCCGTCCACGTCGCCCATCGCGTGGTGCAGAAGGACATAGGCCGTGCCAGGCGACATCGGGCCCAGCGCGGTGCCGATGATCGAAGCGACCGCCTGATAGGCTTTCACCGCCGGATTTTCGAAGTATTCGTCGAGGTAGTCGGCGATCGACATGGTCCAGAACCGGATCATGTCGTACATCGCCATTTCCGACAGGCCGAACATCTGCTTGCCCAGCCAGGCCAGTTCCGCGATGTCGCGTGGCCGGAAGCTGGCCGGGTCGGCGGCGGTGCGCAGCAGCATCGGTCGGATGAAGCGGCAGTGGCGCAGCACGTCACGGGCGTAGCGGTCATAGGCTTCCGCATCGCGCGGGCTGTGGCGCTCGATCTCGCGCCGGTTGGCGTCGTGGTTGCGGAACATGCCCAGATAGTCGCCGCCCTCGGTAAAAAGCGCGCCCCCTTCGTAGGGCAGGATCTGAAGCCCGTGCCGGGGCAGTTCCAGGTCGCGCATGATCTCGGGCCGGAACAGCGATGAAACGTAGGAGCAGTTGGAATAGGTGAAGCCCGGATAAAGCTCGCGGCTGACCGCGGCGCCGCCGATCCAGTCGTTCTTCTCGACCACGACCACCTTCAGGCCGGCCCTGGCCAGATAGCTGGCCGCGACCAGGCCGTTGTGCCCCGCGCCGACGATCACCGCATCATAGATCATGCGCGCTTCGCGTCCTCTTCGAAGTGTTCCAGCGTCAGGTCGACCGCCGTTTCCACCGCCTTCAGCGTATCGCTCAGGCAGGTCTCGTCCAGCCCATGCGCTTCGCACATGAACCACGGCTCGCGCGAATCCGGCTCACAGATGACGCCGAGATCGTGCAGATGATATGCCATCCGGTCGTAGAACGAATAGTCCGACGTCTTCCAGTCGCGGTAGTTGTCAGGGGGCGTTTCGGCGAAGAAGAGGCCGAACATCGACGGGTGGCCGGTGTAGGAATGGACGATCTTGCGCGCGTCGAGGATCTTCGAGATCCCCGCCTTCAACCGCTCTCCATAGGCCGCAAGCGTCTCCAGCGCCGGCGTTTCGTCAAGGATGCGCAGCGTTTCCTCCGCCGCTGCAAGCGACACGGAATGCGCCGTGTAAGTGCCGCCATGCGAGGCGCCGCCATAGCGGAAGGTGCGCATGACCTCCTCGCGCCCGGCAACGACGGAGATTGGGTAGCCGTTCGCCACCGCCTTCGCGAAGGTGGTGATGTCGGGCGTCACCCCCATGATGCCCTGGATGCCGCCCTTGCCGACGCGGAAGCCCGATTTCACCTCGTCGATTATCAGCATGACGCCGTACTTCGTGCACAGCTCGCGGGCGAGCTTCACATATTCGGGCTGCGCCATGATCGAACAGCAGTTCCCCTGGATCGGCTCGATCAGCATCGCAGCAAGCTTGTCGCCATGCTTGCTGAAGATGTCCTCGAGCCGCTGGAAATCGTTCATCGGCGTGATATGGGCCAGCTTCTTGACAGTTTGCGGGATGCCCTTGCCATAGGGAACAAGCTCCGGGTCGGTGTTGGAGCCGAGGTCCCATTCGTCCATGTTCGACATCCACATGGCGGCGTCGAAAAGGCCGTGATACCCCCCCTCGACCAGCAGGTAACTTTCGCGCCCGGTATGGGCACGCGCCAGCCGTAGCGCCGCCATCACCGCCTCGGTACCCGAGTTCGAGAAGCGCACAAGCTCGGCCGCGGGGACCATGCTGGCGATCCGGTCGGCCACGGCCAGTTCCTTCTCGGTCGAAAGCGCGAAGACGCCGCCAACCTCCATCCCCTTGCGCGCGGCCGCGTCCACTCGCTCGTCGGCATAGCCGAGGATCGCCGGACCATAGCCAAGGCGATAGTCGACGTAACAGTTGCCGTCGATATCCCAGGTCCGCCCGCCCTTGCCGTGATGAACATAGATCGTGCGGTCGTCCCCCCAATAGCGGAAGGTCGAGGACACCCCCAACGGCAGACGCTTCACCGCACGCTGGAACTGGGCGTTGGACTTGGAAAGATTGCGCTGCGCAATCCGGGACATGGTCATCTCTCCTGCTTCAGGGACAGCGGCAGCGAGGCCCGATCCTGGCCCCTGCACTCTCCACCCTGTCATCGCAGGCTAGATTGGTATTGACTGGGGTGTCAATCAGAATATTGACTGAACTTTCAAAATGGACCATCTTCGGTTGCGGGCGACGGAAATGGCCTTATCTATTGCGCTGCGGGCGCCGGGTCCGCCGAAAGGATTCCCGATGGGCGAAGCTGCCGTGAAGTCTAAGGGCGAACCCTCCCAGCCGCGCAAGCTGAGCCGGGCCGCGCGCCGCCAGCAACTCATCGAGGCAACGATCGAAACCATCGCCGAACGTGGCTATGCCCGCACGACGCTGACGGATGTCGCCAACCGCGCCGGCCTGTCGCACGGCCTTGTCAACTTCCACTTCGAAACGAAGGAAAGGCTGCTGACCGAGACGCTGATGTTTCTGTCCGAGGAATACCGCGCCAACTGGGTCGCAGCCCTTGCCGCCGCGCCCGACACCCCCGCGCTGCAACTCGACGCGCTGATCCGGGCCGACTTCAACCCCGAGATCTGCACCCCCGCCCGACTTGCCGCCTGGTGCGCCTACTGGGGCGAGGCGCAGTGCCGACCGCTCTACCAGGAACAATGCGGATCGAACGACGACGCCTATTTCCGCGCCATGCTCGACATCTGCGAACGCCTCGCCGCCGAGGGACGCTACCGCTACAATCCCACGCTTGCCGCGCGGGTTCTCCGGGTGACGCTCGAAGGCGTCTGGCTCGACATGATGACGATGAATTCGCCCTACAGCCGGGCCGAGGCGCTGACGACCGTCTATGCCTGCGCCGCCGCCTTCTTCCCGGATCATTTCACCCAGGACGGACCGACGGCCGCGGCCTGAACCGCAGGGCCTGTGCGGCGTCCCCGGCTTCCCGAATGCGCCAGCAGAAGGCCCGCGAACGCTTCCCGGAAAACCGGGAAGCGTGAGGGACAGGCTTGCGCGCGCCCGGCGCGCGCTTCGCCCGATCAGGCGTTCCGGCCCCGGTGCCCAATGTTGTAATAGTTGCCGGTGCGGGTCGCGAGATAGGGCGACAACGGGATGTCTTCCTGCTTGAGGAAGCCCTTGGCCGGGATCGCGCCGTCGCGCACCATCTCGATCACCGCCACCACCGAGGCCGAGGTCGTCCAGGCGATCGCAGTCCGCCGACGCCCGCCGATTTCCAGCGGATAGTAGGCGCGCACGAACTCCTTGCGCTTCAGTTGCCCCTCGACCCAGCCCTCGGCGGCGACATGGACATAGACCACGTCCTCGTCGACCGGCGGCTTGGCGTGGGTCAGGATGCGGCCCGCGGTTTCCCGGTTCTCCCGCATCAGAAGCTCATGGAAGAAGAAGTTCATCAGTTGCACATGCCCCGGATAGCGCATGGTCTTGTAGTCCAGGTTCTCCACCCGGCCCGCATAGGTCTCGCACATCGTGCCGAGACCGCCCGAGGTGGTGAAGGCCTCCAGATGCACGCCGTCGATATAGATGGTCTCCAGCCACTCCATCGCGGAGACGTTCTTGTGCACGCCCTCCTCGATCACTTCGCAGTCGTTCAGATACTCGTTGACCACGCCTTCGGGCGACCAGTTGAAGGCATAGCCCAGAAGCCCGGTGGGATTCTGCGGCAGCGCGCCAACCCGCAGGCGGATCGAGCGGACCTTGTCGAACTGTTCGGCCAGATGCGCGCCGACGATGCCGACGAAGCCCGGGGCCAGGCCGCATTGCGGCGCCATGATGCCCTTCGAGGTCTTCGCGAGGCCACGGATATGCTGCGTCGTCGGCACGTCCTCGGTCAGGTCGAAGTAATGCAGGCCAAGCCCGTGGGCGACGGTCGAGACACCGATGTTGAGGTGATAGGGCAGGCAGGACAGGACCGCGTCGTTCCCCGACAGGGCGGCCGAGAGGGCGGAGGTATCGGCAAGGTCTGCCACCTTGACCGGGAAGGGGCAACCCGAAACCTCGCGGGCGTCGATCCCCGTCACCTCGAACCCGGCCCCGGCCAGAAGTTCCGCCGCTAGATGCCCCACCTTGCCCAGGCCGAGAACGGCCACTTTCCTGAACGACATGTCTTTCCCTTTCTCTTTCGCGCGGAGCGGATCCGCCCCGTTTGCGACAGAATGCCGGAACATGGTGGCGATTGCGCCGAACATTCCGACGGATCTTAGTCTGAAGTGCAAAAATAAGACGGGCCGGTCAGGCATAGTGCCGACCGGCCCGTATAGCCCCGGAAACCCCGAAGCCTGATCAGAAGTCGAACTTCACGCCCTGCGCCAGCGGCAGCGTCGCGCCGTAGTTGACGGTATTCGTCTGGCGCCGCATGTAACCCTTCCAGGCGTCCGACCCGCTTTCCCGGCCGCCGCCGGTTTCCTTCTCGCCGCCGAAGGCGCCGCCGATCTCCGCACCCGACGGCCCGATGTTGACGTTGGCGATGCCGCAATCGGAGCCGACCGCGGACAGGAAGGTTTCCGCCTCGCGCATGTTCAGCGTGAAGATGCAGGACGACAGACCCTGCGGCACGTCGTTCTGCAGCGCGATGGCCTCTTCCAGCGTCTCGTAGCCGAGGACGTAGAGGATGGGGGCGAAGGTTTCGGTCCGCACCGTATCGGTCTGCGCCGGCATCTCGGCGATGGCGGGCTCAACATAGGCGCCCCCCTGCGGCACGCCCGAAGTCACCGTACGGCCGCCATGGACCTTGCCGCCCTCGGCCTTCGCCTTCTCGAGCGCCGCCTGCATCCGGTCGCGCGAGGCGTGGTCGATCAGCGGGCCGACAAGCGTCGTCGCCTTGCGCGGGTCGCCCACCGGCAGGCTACCGTAGGCCTTGATCAGCCGCGCCACGAGGTCGTCCCTGACCGAGTTGTGCGCGATCAGCCGGCGCAGCGTGGTACAGCGCTGGCCGGCCGTGCCGACTGCCGAAAAGACGATGGCCCGCACCGCCATGTCGAGATCGGCCGAGGGCGCCACGATCATCGCGTTGTTGCCCCCCAGTTCCAGGATCGGCCGCCCCCAGCGCGCGGCGACCTTCGGGCCGACGATCCCGCCCATGCGGGTCGACCCCGTGGCCGAGACGATGGGCACGTCCTTCGAGTTCACTAGCGCCTCGCCGACTGCCGGGCCGCCGATGACAAGCTGGCAAAGCCCGTCCGGCGCATCGCCGAAACGCTTCATCGCGCGTTCCATGATCTTCATCGTCGCCATCGCCGTCAGCGGCGTCTTCTCCGACGGTTTCCAGATCACCGGGTCGCCGCACACGAGCGCCAGCGCCGCATTCCACGACCAGACCGCGACGGGGAAGTTGAACGCGGTGATGACCGCGCAGGGCCCCATCGGGTGCCAGGTTTCCATCATCCGGTGGCCGGGACGTTCGGAGGCGATCGTCAGGCCGTAAAGCTGCCGCGACAGGCCCACGGCGAAGTCGCAGATGTCGATCATCTCCTGCACTTCGCCCAGACCCTCGGAGGTGATCTTGCCCGCCTCGAGCGTGACCAGCGCGCCGAGTTCGGCCTTGGCCGCACGCAGTTCCTCGCCCAGCAGGCGGATCAGTTCGCCCCGGCGCGGGGCCGGAACCTGCCGCCAGGCCCGGAAGGCGCCCTGCGCACGCGCGATCACCGCCGGCATCTCAGCCGCGTCCGTCTCGCGGATGCGGGCCACCTCGGCGCCGTCGATGGGCGAATGCACCGCAAGCGTGCCGCCGTGCAAGTCGTCCTGCGTCAGGCCTGCAGCCTTCAGAATGTCGTCGTGGGTCATCTCAATCTCCCTTCGTTACGCGCGCCCGCTGGTCATCCATGCCCATGGAGACCAGCATCGGCGCCGTCTGTTGCCGTGTCTGGAATTCGGTTTTCGAGCCCATGCCGCGCCAGTTCGACTGAATCAGTGACTGCGCCACCGCCCCGCCCAGCGTCGTGCCGGGGCCGGTGACGATGAACAGATCGGGAGCGAACTCGCGCGCCGCGATGCGGATCGCATGGGTGAAGTCATAGGTCTCGGTCACCTGGTGGCCAAGGGTATAGTCCCACAGCGCCTGCGTGTCGGTCGCGCCCGGCCACCAGATCGCGCCGCGACCGTCGATCATCGGCAGCTTCGGCTGGCCGAAAAGCGACGGCGACAGCCGCGCGCGGCCACGTTCCGCGACAGGGGCCTGCAGCGCGGAATGGAAGGCGGCGTGATTGGCCAGCCGCATCGGAAACCGACCCTGCACCGGCGGGACCGCCGCCTCGAACGCCTTCAGCCCCTCTTCGTTGCCGGCAAGCACCAGCATTCCGCCAAGGTCGATGGACAGCGTCAGCACGTGGCCGGGGCGGGCGGCGATCCCCGCCACAAGTGCCATCAGGTCGGCCTTCCGGGCCGGATCGGGCCGCCAGTCCTCGTCCACGAAGGGATAGATCAGCTGGCCACCGATCAGCGCCTCCTGCATCAGCGTACCCATGGTGTTGACCACCTCGAACCCCGCCTCCGCGGACAGCGCGCCGCCGACGGCCAGGGTGGAATACCACCCCATCGAGTTTCCGGTCACCGCGACGACCCTGACCCTTTCGCCGTCGATGGCGCGGAAGTCGCCCAGCGTCGCCGCGTAGATCAGCGCCGAGGCGTTGTCGCCGCGCGTGTGGCGGGCGACCGAATAGCTCGCCGCGCCGTCAAGCTCGCTCAGCCGCTCCTGACCCAGCGCGGCGCGCATCCCGTCGAACCGCGCCAGCAGCGCCCTGTCCGCGAAATGGCGCCCCAGATAGCCAAGCTCGGTCTTGGTATAGGTTCCCCGGCCGGGGCAGATGACAACCGCCGTCTTCATTTCGCGCCCCCGACCAGCGCCATCGCAGCATCGAAGATGCCGGCCGCCGAAGGCATCGTCGCCGCATAGGCCGGCCCGGTGGCGATGAAGCTGTCTTCGGCCGTGATCCGCGCCACCGGCACCTTCGTCCGTTCGGCACAAAGCGCCATCAGCGCCTCGGCAATCCCGCCGGACCGGCGCGTCTCGTCGACGATAAGGATACGTTCGGCCCCGGCGACGGCATCAACCAGCGCATCGGCGGGCAATGGCGAAAGCCAGCGCAGATCGATCACCCTCGCCTTCACGCCCGCGTCCGCCAGCCGCCGTTCCGCCTGCCGCGACAGGTAATAGCCGTTTGCGAAGGTGACAATGGCAAGATCCTTGCCGTCGCCATGAATCCCGACCTCGCCCAGCGCGATCGTCTCGGACGGATCGGGATAGCGGCACATCCAGCCGCCGTCCTTCTCCGAATGCAGGTCCCGCATCGGGTAAAGCGCGATGGGCTCCAGAAGGACCACCACCCGCTGCTCCTCGCGCGCCAGCCGCACGCATTCGCGCAGCATCTTCGCCGCGTCCGCGCCGTTCGAGGGGCACGCCAGGATGACACCCGGAATATCGCGGAGAACGGCAACCGAGTTGTCGTTGTGGAAATGCCCGCCGAACCCCTTCTGGTAACCAAGCCCCGCGATGCGCAACACCATCGGGTTGGTGTACTGGCCGTTCGAGAAGAAGGACAGCGTCGCCGCCTCGCCCCGGATCTGGTCCTCGGCGTTGTGGAGATAGGCCAGGAACTGGATCTCCGGCATCGGCACGAAACCGTTCTGCGCCATGCCGATGGCAAGGCCCAGGATCGACTGTTCATCGAGCAGCGTGTCGATCATCCGGTCAGACCCGAACCGGTTCACAAGCTTCTGGGTAACGCCGTAGACGCCGCCCTTGCGGCCGACGTCCTCGCCCATCATGACGATCTCCGGATGGGCCAGCATCAGGTCGGTGAGCGCCCAGTTGATCAGGCGCGACATGATCTGCGGCTCTTCCATCGCCTTCATGTCACCGCCGAAGACCGCCCCGCGCGCCTCGGCCGAGGGGCCGTTCGTCGGCCGGCACACCCGCGCCGGCGGGATGAGCGAGGCCATGACCTCGCCGGCCGTGCGCAGGCGCGGCCGCGTCACCGCCTCTGCCGCGATGCGGGCGACGCGGGCGTTCGTGTCCTCGTAGATGGCCAGAGCCTCGTCGGGCGACAGCGCCCCCGCCTGATCGAGAAGCCGAACCGCGTGCAGCAGCGGGTCGTTCGCTTCCTCGGCCTCCACCTCCTCGCGCGAGAGATAGGTGGTCGGCACGTCGGCACCGGCATGGCCGTAAAGCCGGATCGTACCGACATGCAGGAAAGCCGGCTTGCGGCGGCTGCGGACGTAGTCCGCCGCTTCCCGCGCCACCCGGAAGGTCTCGTAAAGATCGAGGCCGTTGCAACGGAAATACTTCATCCCCGGCCGGTTCCCGAAGGTCGCGGCGATCCAGCCCTTCGGCGTCTTGGTCGAAATACCGATGCCGTTGTCCTCGCAGACGAACAGAAGCGGTAGCGGGATCGACTGGTAGGACGTCCACTGCGCGGTGTTGAAGGCCCCTTGCGCCGTCGAATGGTTGGCGGATGCGTCCCCGAAGGAACAGTAGACGATGGCATCGTCGGGCAGTTCCTGATGCTCCGGCCGGTGCCGCCGCGCCGCGCCGATCGCATAGGCCGCGCCCACCGCCTTGGGCAGATGCGACGCGATGGTCGAGGTCTGCGGCGGGATCGCCAGCGCCTTCGATCCCAGCACCTTGTGCCGCCCTCCCGAGATCGGATCCTCTGACGAGGCCGCAAAGCTCAACAGCATGTCCCAGGCGATCGACTGGCCCGGAACCTGCCCCGCCCGCGCGATCTGGAACGCCGCGTCGCGGTAGTGCAGGAACGCCATGTCGGTCGGGCGCAGCGCCAGCGCGACCGCGGCGAGGCCCTCATGCCCCGAGGAGCCGATGGTGTAGAACCCCTGCCCCGCCTTCTGCATCGCACGGCTCTGCCGGTCGAGCGCGCGGGTCAGGCAGCCTGCCCGGTAGCCCGCCACCGCATCCGCCGCCGAAAGCGGCCCCGAGGGCGCCTCGCCCGGCGGCAGGTCGCGCGCCGCGACCCGGCGCAGGAAATTCTCGTGAACGATATCAGCGCGATCCATCGCCTGTCTCTCACTTGCCGTTCTTCTTTTTCCAAGTATCCCCGCCGGAGGCTCCCGGCTTGTCTGTCGGAAGCCTCCGGCGGGGATATTTATCAAAAGAAGAAATCAGAAGAATGCCTGAAGCCCGGTGACGGCGCGCCCGAGGATGAGGGCGTGCACGTCGTGGGTGCCCTCATAGGTGTTCACCGTTTCGAGGTTCACCATGTGCCGCATGACATGGAAATCCTCCTGGATGCCGTTGCCGCCGTGCATGTCACGGGCGTGGCGCGCAATCTCCAGCGCCTTGCCGCAGTTGTTGCGCTTGACGATGGAAATCATCTCTGGCGCGGCGTTGGCCTCGTCCATCAGACGGCCGACGCGCAAGCTGGCCTGCAGGCCCAGGCTGATCTCGGTCAGCATGTTGGCGAGCTTGAGCTGGAATATCTGAGTCTGGGCCAGCGGGCGGTTGAACTGCTTGCGGTCGAGCCCGTACTGGCGCGCGGCGTGGAAACAGGCCTCGGCCGCGCCCATCACGCCCCAGCTGATGCCGTAGCGAGCGCGGTTGAGGCAGCCGAAGGGGCCCTTCAGCCCCTCGACATTCGGCAAGAGCGCGTCCTCGCCGACCTCGACATCCTTCATCACGATCTCGCCGGTAATCGAGGCACGGAGCGAAAGCTTGCCGCCGATCTTCGGGGCCGAAAGGCCCTTCATGCCCTTTTCCAGCACGAAGCCGCGGATCTTGCCGCCGTGCGCGTCGGATTTGGCCCAGACGACGAACACGTCCGCGATCGGCGCGTTCGAAATCCACATCTTCGACCCGTTCAGCACATAGCCGTTCGCCGTCTTGGTGGCCCGGGTCTTCATCCCCGCCGGGTCGGAGCCTGCATCCGGCTCGGTCAGGCCGAAGCAGCCGATGAATTCGCCGGAGGCGAGCTTCGGCAGGTACTTCCGCCGCTGTTCCTCCGATCCGTAGGCGTAGATCGGATACATCACCAGCGATGACTGCACCGACATCATCGAGCGATAGCCACTGTCGATCCGCTCCACCTCGCGCGCGACAAGGCCGTAGGCGACGTAGGAGGCGCCGAGCCCACCGTATTCCTCGGGCACCGTCACGCCGAGAAGCCCCATCTCTCCCATCTCGCGGAAGATCGCCGGGTCGGTCTTTTCCTCGCGGTAGGCGGCGGTGACCCGCGGCAGCAGCTTTTCCTGCGCGTAGGCACGCGCGCTGTCGCGCATCATCCGCTCATCCTCGGACAGCTGGTCTTCCATGCGGAAGGCGTCTTCCCAGTCGAAGCGCGACAGGTCGGGGGCGTCTTTGGGTTTCAGGGCCATGGGCGGTCTCCTCAGGCGAGCGATGTGCAGAAACGGGCGATACGGGCGCAGGCCTCGGTCAGCGAGGCGCGCGAATAGGCGTAGGACAGGCGGAAATGGCCGGGAAGCCCGAAGGCGCGGCCGGGCACGAGGGCGACGCCTTCGGCCTGCAGAAGGGCCGCGGTGAAATCGGCGTCCTTTTCGATCCGGGTTCCGTCGGGCGCCGTCTTGCCGAAGGCTGCGGTGCAGTCGGGAAAGAGGTAGAAGGCACCATCGGCCGAGCCGCAGCGGATAAGGCCGGTGGCATTGAGCGCCGCCTGCACCATGTCACGGCGTTCGCGGAAGTCGTCGTTGCGCTCCGCCAGAAGTTGCTGATCGCCCGAGACCGCGGCAAGTGCGGCCGCCTGGCTGACCGACGACGCGCCTGACGTCACCTGGCCCTGCACAGCCACCATCGCCTCGATCAGGCGCCTGGGGCCGATGCCCCAGCCGATGCGCCAGCCGGTCATCGCGTGGGACTTCGACACGCCGTTCACGATCAGCGTCCGGTCCGCAAGATCGGGGGCGACTGCGCGGAATGACGCGAAGGGGACGTAACAGATGTGCTGGTAAATCTCGTCGGCGACGATGCCGACATGGGGCGCGTTCCGCAGCTCCTCGGCCAGCGCCTGCAACTCGGCCGGCGAATAGACCGCGCCCGAGGGATTGCCGGGGGAATTCAGGAGAACCCATCGCGTCCGGCCGGTGATCGCCGCCGCAAGCGCGGCCGGCGTCAGCTTGAAGCCGTCCTCCGCCCCCGCCGCGACGATAACGGGCGTGCCGCCGCAGACGCCGACCATGTCGGGGTAGCTGGTCCAGTAGGGCGCGGCGAGGATCACCTCGTCGCCGGCATCGAGCGTGGCGAAGAAGGCGTTGAAGATCACCTGCTTGGCGCCGGCAGAGACGATGACCTCGGCCGGTTCCGGGCGGTAACCGTTGTCGCGCGCGCAGGCCTCGGCGATGGCGGCCCGCAGGGCGGGGGTGCCTGCGGTCGCGGTATAGGTCGTTTCGCCCCGGAGAGCCGCCTCGTGCGCCGCCGCGACAACATGCGGCGGGGTCGGAAAGTCCGGCTCACCGGTCCCGAGCGAGATGACGTCACGGCCCGCGCGCTTCATGGCGGCGGCAGCTTCGGAGATCTGCAAAATCTCCGACAACTCGACTTCGGCGATGCGGGCGGAGCGGCGGAACGGATCGGGCGATGACATGCGGCGTCCTGTGGATCGGTTTTATGCTTCATGCGCCTTTTCGGGCCGCTCGAATAGCGTTATTGCAGCGATATTGTATGCATGGAGGGAATATATGGCCATCCCCCGCCGGCTGCTTCCGTCGATCAGCCTGCTGACGGCGTTCGAAGCGGTCTGCCGCACCGGCTCGACGCTGGCCGCGGCGCGCGACCTCGACCTGACCCAGGGCGCGGTCAGCCGTTTGGTCCAGAACCTGGAGGCGCAGCTGGGCGTCCCGCTTTTCCTGCGCGAGGGGCGGCGGCTGAGACCGACGGACCGGGCGCTGGCCTATGCGCGCGATGTCGGCAAGGCGCTTGACCTGATCTCGCGCGGGTCGATGCGGCTGCGCTCGGACACCGGCGGCGGAACGCTTTCGCTGGCCATCCTGCCCACCTTCGGAACGCGCTGGCTGGCGCCGCGGCTGGCGCGCTTCCTGTCGGCCCATCCGGGCATCACCATCAACCTCGGCACCCGCCTTCGCGCCTTCGACTTCGAGGAGGAGGGTTTCGACGCTGCCATCCACTTCGGCACAGACAGCTGGCCAGGCACGGGCGCCGTCAAGCTGTTCGACGAGCGGCTGGTCGCGACCTGTTCGCCGGACTTTCTGAGCCGTCATCCCGTCACCGGGCCCGCCGACCTGATGCGCCTGCCGCTCCTTCAACTGGAGACGCGGCCGAACGCCTGGGCCGGCTGGTTCCGGGAGCACGGGGTCGAAGGTGCGCCGCCGCAAGGGATGCTGTTCGATCAGTTCGCGCCGATGATCCAAGCGGCGATCCACGGCCTTGGCGTGGCGCTCCTGCCAGAGTTTCTGGCCAAGGCGGAGCTGTTGGACGGCCGGCTTGTCGCAGCCTGGGGCGCGCCGGTTCCGGGGGAGGGCAGCTATTACCTTGTCTGGCCGCGCGTGGGCGAGTGGTATCCGCCGCTCAAGGCCTTCCGCGACTGGCTTGTGGCGGAAGCCGCCGATCCCGACGGCGAGGACATGCTGCCCCGTTGACCTTTCCGCCGCCCCGGATCACCCTCACGCCATGAACACGCGCCCCGACATCCATGACCGCCTGGCCGCCTCGCTCAAGCAGGCGCGACGCGCCAAGGGGCTGAGCCTCGATGCCGTTGCGCGCCTCTCGGGTGTATCACGCTCGATGGTGAGCCAGATCGAACGTGGGGAATCGAGCCCGACGGTGGCGACGCTGTGGAACCTGACGCAGGCGCTGCAGGTCGATTTCGCGGGGTTGCTGGAGGGCAAGACCGCACCGGCCATCGAGGTGATCCGGGCCGAGGCGGCGCCGACCATCGCGGGGCGCGGCCGGGGCGTCACGATCCGCATCCTGTCGCCCGCCGAGTCCGCGGGCGAGCACGAGGTCTACGACCTGAGCTTCGCGGCTGGCGGCGCGCTGGTCAGCGACCCGCACGGTCCGGGCTGCCGCGAACATCTGACGGTGCTCGAGGGCGCGTTGCGTGTGGTCTCGGGCGAGGATCAGGACGACCTTCGGGCGGGCGACACCGCACGCTACTTCGCCGACCGTCCGCACCGGATCGAGGCGCCTGAGGCGGCGGCTCGAGCCATCCTGATCGTCCAGAACAGCTGAAAGGGCGGGGGGCCGCCTGCCCCCCGCGCCCCCCGGGAGTATTTCGGCCAGAATGAAGGGTATTCCGTGATACCGGACAGATATCCATCATATTGACAAATCCGCCCTTGCGGATATTGTTCCACCATATCGGAGGATTGATCCCATGTCGGACAAGGCGGCGTTCCTGACCCATCTGGTCGAAACCCTGAGCGGGATCGAGGCAGAGGGGCTCTACAAGCGCGAGCGGCTGATCACCTCGGCGCAGGGCGCGCATGTGACCGTGGCGGGACGTGACGTTCTGAACCTCTGCGCGAACAACTACCTGGGGCTTGCCGATCACCCGCAGCTGGTCGCGGCGGCGAGGGTGGCGATGGACGACCACGGCTATGGCATGGCCTCGGTCCGGTTCATCTGCGGCACGCAGGATCTGCACAGGGCGCTGGAGACGCGGATCGCGCGGTTCCTTGGCAAGGACGACTCGATCCTGTTCGCCGCCTGCTTCGATGCGAACGGAGGGCTTTTCGAGCCGCTTCTGGGCCCGGAGGATGCGGTTATCTCGGACGCGCTCAACCACGCCTCGATCATCGACGGCATCCGGCTTTGCAAGGCGAAACGCTATCGCTATGCCAACTCCGACATGACCGATCTCGAGGCACAGCTGAAGGCCGCGCGGGCCGACGGCACCCGTTTCATCCTGATCGCGACGGACGGCGTCTTTTCGATGGACGGCTATCTGGCGAAGCTGCCGGAGATCACGGCGCTGGCGGCGAAATACGGCGCGCTGACGATGGTCGACGATTGCCACGCAACCGGATTCATGGGGCCCGAGGGACGCGGGACGCCCGCCCATGCCGGCGTCGGGGTCGACATCCTGACCGGCACGCTGGGCAAGGCGCTGGGAGGCGCGCTTGGCGGCTACATCGCCGGGCCGCAGCCGGTCATCGACCTTTTGCGGCAGCGGGCGCGGCCCTATCTCTTCTCCAACGCGCTGCCCCCCGCCGTGGTCGCCGCCGGGATCGCGGCGATCGACCTTGTCGAGGCAGCCGACGACCTGCGGGCGCGCCTGTTCGAGAATGCGCGCTACTGGCGCGCGGGGCTTGAGGATGCAGGCTTCCGGCTTCTGCCAGGAGAGCACCCGATCGTGCCGGTGATGCTGGGCGACGCGGCGCTGTCGCAGCGGATGGCGTCCGCACTTTACGATCGCGGCGTCTATGTCGCGGGGTTCTTCTTTCCGGTCGTGCCGAAAGGGCAGGCCCGCATTCGCACGCAGATGAACGCGCGCCTGTCGCGCGACGATCTGGATTTCGCGCTCGACGCCTTCCGGGGCGCGGGCAAGGCCACGGGAGCGATCTGATGCGCAACGACATGAAGGCACTGGCAAAGCTGAAGCCCGAGGTCGGGCTGTGGATGGACCACCGCCCGGTCCCCGAGATCGGGCCCGACGACGTGCTGATCCGCATCCGCAAGACCGGGATCTGCGGCACCGACATCCACATCTGGAACTGGGACGAATGGGCGGCACGGACGGTGCCCGTGGGTCTGGTCACCGGGCACGAGTTCGCGGGTGAGATCGTCGAGATCGGGAAGAACGTCGAGGGGCTGGCGATCGGCCAGCGCTGCTCGGGCGAGGGGCACCTGATCGGCAAGCAGTCGCGCCAGTCGCGCGCGGGCAAGTTCCACCTCGATCCGGCGACGCGCGGCATCGGCGTGAACGAACAGGGCGCCTTCGCCGAATACCTGCGCCTGCCCGCCTTCAACGTCGTGCCGCTGCCCGACGAGATCGACGACGAGATCGGGGCGATCCTCGATCCTCTGGGCAACGCGGTCCACACCGCGCTGTCCTTCGACCTTGTGGGCGAGGACGTTCTGATCACGGGGGCCGGGCCCATCGGCATCATGGCGGCGGCCGTCGCCCGCCATGTCGGCGCGCGTCATGTCGTGATCACCGACATCAACCAGGACCGGCTTGACCTTGCCGCCCGTGTCACCGACGTCGTTCCCGTGAACGTGGCGCGGCAGGATCTGCGCGAGGTCGAGGGCGCGCTGAGAATGAAGGAGGGCTTCGACGTCGGCATGGAAATGTCCGGCAGCCAGGTCGCGCTGGACCAGATGGTCGAGAACATGGTGATGGGCGGGCGCATCGCGATGCTGGGCATCCCGCCGGGCAAGTCGCCGGTCGACTGGAGCCGGATCGTCTTCAAGGCGATCACCATCAAGGGTGTCTACGGGCGCGAGATCTTCGAGACCTGGTACAAGATGATCGCGATGCTTGAAAACGGCCTCGACATCCGCCGCGTGATCACCCACCGCTTCAAGGTCGCCGACTTCCGCGAAGGGTTCGAGATCATGCGCTCGGGCAAAAGCGGCAAGGTCGTGCTGGACTGGGAATGACCCGGGCTTTCGCCGCCGCGCCACGGTGATAGTCTGCCGCCAGAGCGGGAGGGCATCTTGGCGCGCGGACTGACGGACCTGTTTGCACTCGACCCTTCGGTCACCTTTCTCAACCACGGCTCCTACGGGGCCTGCCCGGCAATCGTGATCGCCGCACAGCGCGGGTGGCAGGACGCGCTGGAGCGCCAGCCGGTTGCCTTCATGGACCCGCGCCACCTGCGCGCCCGCTTTGCCGAGGTGCGCGCGGCACTTGCGGCCGAACTGGGCGCGCGGGCGGAGGACCTGGTCTGGGCCACCAACGCGACCGAGGCGCTGAACCTTGTTGCGCGCGCCCTGCCGCTTCAGCCGGGCGACGAGATCCTGACGACCGATCACGAATATGCCGCGATCGACAAGACCTGGGATTTCGTCTGCCGCAGGACCGGCGCGGTCGTGCGGCGGGCCGAGGTGCCGGTGCCGCTCGTGTCCGAGGAGGCGTTCACGGAGGCGGTGCTGGCCCGCCTGTCGCCCCGGACCAGGGTCCTGTCTCTCAGCCATGTCACCTCTCCCACCGCCCTGGCGCTGCCGATCGGGCGGGTGGTGGCCGAGGCGCGGCGGCAGGGGATTCTGACCGTGGTCGACGGCGCCCACGCACCGGGGCTGATTGCGTTGTCGCTCGACGCGCTTGGCGCGGATTTTTACGCGGGCAACTGTCACAAGTGGCTGATGTCCCCGAAGGGCGCCGGGTTCCTTCATGTGCGCGCGGCTATGAAGGGGCTTCTCGCGCCTTCCATCATCAGTCACGGCTGGGCGCCCGGGCTATCGCCTCGCGATTCCGGACCCTTGGGCGACGACGCGTTTCTGGACGCGTTTCAGTTCCGCGGCACGCGCGACCCATCCGCCTGGCTGTCGGTCACGGCGGCACTGGCCTTCCGGCGGGAACATGACTGGGCAGCGGTCAGCGCGGACTGCCGGCGCCTTGCCATCGACGCCGCGCGCCTTATCGCCGGCGACCTGGGCGCCGGTCTTCTGGCGGCAGAGCCGTTCCTGACCCAGATGGTCGCGATTACGGTTCCCTCCTGCGATCCGCTTCAGCTGCACGATGCGCTTCTTGCCGAAGACGGTATCGAGATCCCGGTGTTTCGCTGGAAGGACCGGACCTTCGTGCGCCTCTCCATCCAGGCCTACAACACCGAAGCGGATACCGAGCGGCTGCGGCACGCGCTGCTGCGCCGTTTCGCGGGCGGGGATCAGGCGCGCATCCGGGTGCCTTCGGGGTCGTAGACCGGACGCGGCCTCAGCGCCGCGGCACGGCGGCGCCCCAGCACCTCGACCTCGTAGGCCGCCCCCGGCTGCCACGCGTCGGGCAGGACGTATCCCATCGCGATGTGTTCGCCGACAAAGGGCCCCCACCCGCCCGAGGTGACGTATCCGACCGCCTCTCCGTCCAGAAAGACCGCCTCGCCGCCCCAGACGGCGTCGGCTCCGGCATCGACGCTGAAGGTGGCAATCCGTTCCCGCATGGGGGGATCGGACATCACCGCATCGCGGCCGGTGAAGTCCCCCTTCTCCAGCGCCAAATGCCGCATCAGCCCCGCCTCCCGCGGGGTGTAGTCGGCCGAGAGTTCCGGCCCCCAGGCGGGGAAGGACTTTTCCAGCCGCGTCATCATCAGGCTGCGGCTTCCCGCAAGGCCAAGGCCGCGGGTCCTCCCCGCACCGAGGATCGCGTCGAATATCCGCGGCTGGCTGTCGCGCGGCATGTAAAGCTCATACCCGCATTCGCCTGTGAAGGAGACGCGCAGGACCACGACATCGGGCACCCCGGCGACGGTCAGGCTGGCGGCCGACAGGAAGGGAAAGTGCCAGTTGTCGAGATCGGCAAGCGCCACCTCAGCCAGGATCGAGCGCGCCTCCGGTCCGCACAGATGCAGCCCCGCAAGCGTCGCGGACAGGTTGGAGACCCGGACACCCTCTGCCGGAAGCGCACTGTCGAAGCGGCGCTGGAAGGCCAGTTGCATCGCATCCGACCCGAGGACGAGGTAGCGGCCGGGTGCCAGGCAGGCCACCGAAAGGTCCCCGGCAAGGCGCCCCTGCGGGGTCAGCATCGGGCAAAGCGCCATGCGGCCCGCCGCCGGAATGCGCCCGGCCAGGATGCGGTCCAGCCAGGCTTCGGCGCCCGGCCCCTCGACCGCGAACTTGGCAAGGGCGGAGAACTCCATCAACCCTGCCGCCTCGCGGATTCGGCGGCCTTCGTCGGCGACGGGATGCCACCAGTTCGGCTGCCGGTAGCTCAGCGTGTCCCGCTGGCCGGGCCGGTCCGCGAACCAGTTCGGATGTTCGTTGCCGAAGGAAAAGCCGAAGACGCCCCCGGCCGCCGCCAGACGGTCTTGCACTGGTGTCGGGAAGATCGGGCGCCCCGCCTCGATCTCCTGGCCGGGATAGCCCCGTTCGCAGCGATGCTCGTAAAAGTATCGCGTACGCGCCTCGGTGAAGGCACCCTGCGCCCAGTCGCCGAACCGCGCCACATCCCAGGCCATGACATCCATGCCGGGGTCGCCCTCGATGATCCAGTCGGCCACGACCTTGCCCACGCCCGGCCCCTGGTTGAAGCCTGTCATCACCCCGTTCGCGCAGAAATAGTTCCTGAGAGCGGGATGCGGGCCAAGCAGCGGCGAAAGGTCGGGCGAGAACATCATCGGGCCGTTGATCACGCGCCTGATGCCAGCGGTCGCAAGACAGGGCATCATCTCGACCGCGCGTTCGAAGTTCCAGTCCATCCGCGACAGGTCATCCGGCAGAAGCTCGTGCCCGAAGTCGGCGGGCGTGCCCTCTTTCGACCAGTGCGTGCAGCGTCCCTCATAGGCGCCGAACAGAAGCCCCTGACCCTCCTGGCGGGCGTAACAGCCGATTTCGTTGTCGTTGATCTGCGGCAGTTCGAAGCCGAGCCGGGCGATTTCGGGAATCGTCTCGGTCACAAGATAATGGTGCTCGACCGGCATCAGCGGCAGGGAGATGCCGGCCATGCGCCCGACCTCGCGCGCCCAGAGACCGGCGGCATTGACGACATGTTCGGCATGAATGGTGCCGCGGTCCGTCACCACGTCCCAGCTGCCGTCTGCGCGGGGGCGGGTGGCGCGGACCGGGGTATGGCGCTCGATCGCCGCGCCAAGCTTTCGCGCCGCCGCCGCGAACGCCTGCGTGGCCGAGGCGGGATCGACATGCCCTCCCTCCTCCTCCCAGAGCGCGGCAATCATGCGCCCGGGGTCGAGGATGGGGCAGCGCGACGCGGCCTCTTCGGGTGACAGGAAGTGGCTTTCGATCCCCAGCCTGCGGCAGGCGCTTTGCAGCATCTGGTGGGACAGCACCTCATCCTCGCTGCGGCACAGGCTGATGCCTCCGGTCAGGTGAAAGCCGACGGGCTGGCCGCTTTCCCGCTCGATCTCGCGGTAACTGCGGAAGGAATGAAGCTGCAGGGCGGCCGCAATGTTCGGCCGGGTCAGAGTGAAGAGGCTGCCCGCGGCATGCCAACTCGACCCCGAGGTGAGTTCCTGGCGTTCCAGAAGGACAACGTCCCGCCAACCCGCCCTTGCCAGGTGATACAGCACCGAACAGCCGACGATGCCGCCGCCGATGACAACCACGCGCGCCTGCTTCTGCATGAACCCCTCCTCGATCTTCAGATCAGTTTTCTTCGTCCGCAGGTCGTCAGGCAAGCCCGATCAGGTCTGGCGCATGGCAGAGGGGATTGCGGCATATCGCAATACGCATTAGAAAAACTAATATGATTGCGAACCTGCCTTACACCGCGCTCAGGACCTTCGAATCCGTCGTGCGACTGCGCGGCTTCGGACGGGCGGCCGAGGAGCTTGGCGTCACGCAAAGCGCCGTCAGCCAGCATGTCAAGTCGCTCGAGGAATGGCTGGGGCGGCGTCTGATCAACCGTGGCGGCGGGCGCGCGTCCCCGACCGACGAAGGCATCCGGCTTGCCGCCGCGGTCGCCCAGGGCTTCGGCCAGGTCGCGTCCCTTTGCCACGACCTGCGCGACGACACCGCGCAGAACCTGACCATAGGCCTTTCCTGCCTGCCAGGCTTTGCCTACAACTGGCTGTTCCCGCGGCTGATCAACTTCGACCAGCTTCACCCGGAATTCCCGGTGTCGATCATCACCTCGGCGACGCTGACCAACTTTACCGATGACGAGGCGGACCTTGCCATCCGCTACGGGCTGGGCGGCTATGCGGGTCTTCACGTCGAACCGCTTCTGGCCGAGCGGATCTTCCCTGTCTGCGCGCCGTCGCTGCTGGAGAAGGGCCCGCCCCTGCGCGACGTCGCGGACCTGGCCCGTCACACGCTGCTTGTCGATGACATCGCCGATATCGGAGGGTCACCGCCGACCTGGGACTATTGGGCGAAGGAAGCGGGCGTGGTGCTGCCCAAACCCGCACGGACCCGCCGCTTCGGCCAGTCGAACATGGTGGTGCAGGCGGCCGTGCGGGGCCTTGGCGTGGCGCTCGGGCGCGAGCCGCTGGTCATCGACGCGCTCTGCGAGGGGACGCTGGTGCGCCCGTTTCCGCAGATGGTCGTCTCCCAGTTTTCCTACTGGCTCGTCTGCCCGACCGGGGCGCTGAAGTCGGACCGCATCCGCGCCATCCGCGACTGGCTGGTCGAGGAAGCCCAGCGCCAGCCGGAGATCCCCGCGGGTTCGTCCGTTGCCGCGTCCGGTTAGCCCCGGATCGAGGCCAGGGCCTTTGCGTGAAGCTCTGCCGAAGCGGCGGCGACGACCGGGACGTTGTGACCCATCCCCATGGGATTGCCGTCCCAATCGGTCATGACGCCCCCCGCCTCGGCGACCAGAAGGGCGACGGGGTGATAGTCGTAGGGCTGCAGGTCATAGTCCACGATCACATCCACATGCCCCATCGCCAGCAGCCCGTAGGGATAGCAATCGTAGGACAGCCGGCGCGTGGTGCCGAAGTTCATCAGCCGGTCAAAGACATCCGGCCGCGCCCGCCAGATCTTCTCCCCCTCGTTGACATAGATCGCCGCACCCGTCGCATCGGTCCGACCCGAGGTGCGGATGCGGGCGCCATTCAGGAAGGCGCCGCCACCGGCCTCCGCCGCGAAGATCTCGCCTGTGGCCGGGATCGACACCACCGCCAGCCGGGCCGCCCCCCGATGCAACCAGGCGAGAAGAAAGCCGAAAAGCGGGTGGCCGGTGATGAAGCTGCGGGTGCCGTCGATCGGATCGACGATCCAGAGGTCATCCCCGTCCGCCCGCTCGACCCCGTGCTCCTCGCCGAAGATGCCATGATCGGGGAATCGGGCGGTGATGATCCGGCGCACCTCCTCCTCCACCCCCCGGTCGGCCGCGGTCACGGGGCTTTCATCGGCCTTGAACTCGACCCCCAGACGCGTGCGGAAATGGGCAAGTGCGACCGGCCGCGCCGCCTCTGCTATGGCGATGGCGTCGGCAAGGGTTGCGGCAGCGGTCATGGTTCAGTCCTTCTTCTTCGCAATCAGGGTGACGACTTCGGCCAGGGCAAGGGCGCGGGCGATTGCCTCGGGCGGGGGACGGTCGGTGACCATCAGATCGACGTCCTCGGCCGAAACGGTCGCAACCGGGGTCTGCCGGCCGAACTTCTCATGATCGACGCCGACGATGCAGCGGCGCGCGCGGGCAGCGGCGGTCCGGGCGACGCTTGCCTCGGCCGGGTTGAAGACGGTGAAGCCGGTCCGTTCGGTCAGCCCGTTGGCCGACAGGATCGCCACGTCGAAGGCATAGCCGCGGATCGCCTGTTCGGCCATCGGGCCGTAAGTCCCGCGCTCCTCCCCGCCCAGTTCTCCGCCGGTCAGGAACACGCGATTGTCGTTGTGGTTGGCCAGCAGATCGGCCGTCCTGATCGAGTTCGTCACCACCAGCAGCCGGCGCCGCGACCGCAGCGCCTCGGCGACGAAGCTGGTGGTGGAGCCCACGTCGAGGAAAAGGCACATGCCGTCCTGGATTTCCTCGGCGATCAGGGCGGCGATGCGCGCCTTGCCTTCGGCGTTCTGGGCGATGCGCTGGTAGAACCCCGGCTCCGCCCCCACAAGCAGCGTGCCGCCGTGCATCCGCTCCACCCGCCCCTCGCGTTCCAGTTGCTTGGCGAGGCGCCGCACCGTCTCTTCCGACACCTCGAGCGAACGGGCAATCTCGGCGTTGCGGGCGGACCCGCCATAGCGCCGCAGCACCTCGAGCAATTCGTGTTCGCGGTGGCTGGCCTTCGCGGGCTTGCTTTTCGGCATGGATTCCCCCTGCGAAACCTCATACACATATTTTCACACATAAGACCACAGATTTGAACGCGAGAGGATCCGACATGGCCCCGGCGGAAAACATCCTGTTCGTGGTGATCGACCAGTTGCGGGCCGATTGCCTTTGGGGGGCGCTGGCCAGCCATGCCGTCATGCCCAACATCCAGGCGCTTGCGGCGGACGGCGTGGCGTTCCGCAACCATTATTCCGTCGCCAATCCTTGCGGGCCGGCGCGCGCCTCGCTTCTGACCGGGCAGTACGCGATGAACCACCGCTCGGTCCGCAACGGCACGCCGCTGCCGCACGACAAGCCCAATCTCGCGACCGAGGCGCGCAAGGCCGGTTACCAACCGCTGCTGTTCGGCTACACCGACATCGCGCTCGACCCGCGCGTGCATCACCCGAACGACCCGGCGCTGCGGTCCTACGAACGCGTCATCCCCGGCTTTGACGAGGTGTTGGAGATGCGGCTTGAGGAAGGCATTCCCTGGCGCGCGCATCTTCTGAACCGGGGATACGATGTGCCGGACTATCCCGACATCTTCCGCCACGCCGGCCCGGATTTGACCGATCCGCCGCTCTACCGGGCCGAGGACAGCGATACGGCGTTCCTGACCGACCGGGCGATTTCCCACCTGCGGGCCCTTCGCCCCGGCTGGTTCGCCCATGTCACCTACCTGCGCCCCCACCCGCCGCTGGTCGCGCCCGAGCCGTGGAACCGCCTGGTCGACCCGGCCACCCTGCCGCTTCCCGTGCGCCCTGCCGGTCGCGAGGAGACGGCGGCATCGCACCCTTACATCGCGCCGACGCTTGCCGCCAACACCGCTGCCGGCATGGTCGTGGGCTTCCCCGACCTTCAGCCCGACGACGACGTGGTGCGCACCCTCAGGGCGCTCTATCTCGGGCTGGCCGCCGAGGTGGACCATCACCTGGGCCGCCTGATCGGCTGGCTGAAGGAGAGCGGCCAGTACGAACACACGCTGATCGTCGTCACTGCCGACCATGGCGAGATGCTGGGCGATCACCACGCCTGGGGTAAGATGAGCTTTCACGACCCTGCCTGGCATGTCCCCCTGATCGTGCGCGATCCGCGCGACGCCTCGGCGCTGGGAACGTCGACAGACCTTCCGACCGAGTCGATCGACATCACCCCCACGATCCTCGATTGGATCGGGCAGGACATCCCCC
This sequence comes from Albidovulum sediminis, assembly GCF_025380365.1. Classification (GTDB taxonomy): domain Bacteria; phylum Pseudomonadota; class Alphaproteobacteria; order Rhodobacterales; family Rhodobacteraceae; genus Albidovulum; species Albidovulum sediminis. The sequence continues at coordinate 112,213 of NZ_JAOCQF010000004.1, read as the reverse complement.
CGACGATGGACGGGCGCAGCCTGCGGCCGCTCATCTCGGGCGGGCCCGCCCAGGACTGGCGCGATCACACCGTCTCCGAACTCGACTTCGGCAACCCGCTGGAGCCGACACCCTGGCAACGCTCGCTTGGTCTTCCTGCGGATCGCTGCAACCTGTCGATCCTGCGGACGCGGACCCATACGCTGGTCCACTTCAACGGTGGTCTGCCGCCGCTGCTGTTCGACCGCCGCGACGGGCCGGCCGCCATCGACCGCGCGGGCGAACCGGGGGCCGGGCCGCTGCTTCTGGACCTGACGCGCCGCCTGCTTGACCACCGGATGACCCACGCCGAAGGCCGGTTCGCACGAACGCTCGCGACAGCGCGGGGCACTGTCACGGCCTGAGGCGTCAGCTTGACGGGTCGAAGATGACCTGGCTTGCGAACCGGGGGCGGGTCACGATGACGTGCCGTGTCCAACCGGACTGCGCGCGCGTCAGGGACTCCAGCCCCATGTCGAAGACCGGCTTGAACGGAAGATAGCTTTCCACCAGCAGGACCGTGTCGCCGGTGGCCATCGCGGGGATGTACTGCGCCATGGGCTGGAGCGTGTCGTCGGTGAGCGCGACGTACTCGCCGGTCGAGTCGGACCACTGGCGACGGAACTTGTTCTGGACACTGTCCCAATAGACCGATGTGACGCGAATCCACGCCGGGTCGCGCGCGAAGGTGAGATAGGCGAAAACCTCGTTCAGCCCGTCGATATCGTCCGGCCCCACCGCGTCGACCTGCCGCGACAGCATATCGGCGATCGCATAGGTGGCCTTGAGGGAAATGCTCCGCTGACGGAACGCCTCGAAGATCGTGAAACTGCCGATGAATGCCCAGATGAGGATCGGCAGGATCATGATCGCCTCGACGGAGATCACGCCGCGCTCGGACCGTACGAAGGATCGCATCCGCTGAAGCATCATGGACACCTCATCACGGCTCGTTGACAAAGGTGGAGGCCGCCACGAGCGCGTAGTTGCCCGCGCCGTCGTTCCGCAGGCTCAGGCCGAGGACCGAGGTCGGCAGGATGGGCTCGAACTTCGAACATACCCGGATCAACATGAGATCGTTCGCCCCCCCCTGCGTGACCGTCGTGACCGGCTGCACTTCCTCCGACCGGTCGATGCAGGCGACCGGAGCAGGCGGCATCTGCCAGGTCGTCGTGGAAACCCGCTGCAACTCGACCGACAGGCTGTCGATGCAGTCCGGCAGGATCAGGGAGTTCCGGCAGATTTCGCGTTTCAGATCGTCGTGGTCGGGAAACATCAGCGTCCCGATCCGCAGGTCGCGCACGGTCACATCCAGCCCGCGTTCGAGCATGACGTAGCGCAGCATCAGGATGCCCGACTCGACCGACGACAGGAAGACGCCGAAGAACAGCGGAAACCAGAGGACGAACTCGACCGTCACCGCGCCGCTGTCACGTCCAAGAAGGCGCCGGAGGGCGGCGATCATTGCGTCAACCTCAGCGCGTTGATGGCGCTGGCGATGCCGGCGAAGGCGTCCGAGATCGTGGTGCCTTCCGCGTCGTAGTAATAGGCATCGGCCGTCGCGCAGTCCTGCAGGACCGCGCGGCCTTCGTTGGGCGCCTCGAAACCGATCGCGAAGACGACGACCCCCTGCTGCTTCGCGGCATTGCAGACCGCCAGAAGCTGATCGTCCTTGACGCCGTAGCTGGTCCTGGTGATGGCATTGCTTGCGAAACTGGAGCTGCCCGTCGCTTCCTTGACATAGTTGGTGCTGAAGTACGGCACGCTCATCAGCGACCAGACGTCCGCATAGTCGAGGACCGTGTAGCTGCCACCGATGAAGGAGAGCGAGCGCCAACGATTGGCACTGGTGTCATAGAAGTCGGACGTGCCCGAGCGCGGCGGGTAATAGTAGTAGTACTTGTTGTCTTTTCCCTTCACGAGGCTCGACGGGCCGGACTTGTACTGATCGCGGATGGCGTAGGTGTTGGTATTCTGACCGTCGGTCATGACAACCACCACCTTCAGCGCATCGTCCAGCCCGTAGTCGAACGGCCGGCCGGCCAGGGCGGCGTCCGTCTTGCCCTCGCTGATGCGCGTATCGACAAGCGGCCGCAGCGCCGGGTCAAGAAGGGCCACGCCCCATTTCATGCCGACGTCGATCGCGGTATCGCCACCATCCTGAAGCTGGTTGATGCGGGTCTTCAGGGTGCTGCGGCTGTTGCCAAGCGCCAGGACGTCATGGTCGGCCTGCTGCTGGCATTCGATGAAGTACGGCGGCGAATAGCTGTAGCGGAAATCCCCGTGCGCCGCGCGCTTGAGAAGCTGCGTCGGACTGATACCCGCGGAACCGAAATCCGCCGCCGTGAAGTCCGCGCAGTGCGACCTGTTGTGCTCGATGGTAAAGTTGAAATCGCCGCCAAGGTCGGAGCCGAGCGCCACCTGTTGATTGTAGGGCACAAGCGACATCGACAGCTTGCCCGCCGGAAGACCGGGGGCCTGGATCGAATCGAACATGGTGTCGACGAACTCGCCCGCCGCGACGCGCAGCAACTGGATCTTCGTGTCGCTGCTGCCCGCGCCTGTGTCTCCCATGGAGCCGGAGACGTCGAGCACGAGGGAAATCTCGACATTGCCGATGTTTTCCTCGGCGGTGCTGCCGGCGGGGGAGGAGAACTGATCGACATCCACCAGGCGCACGAACATCGTCGGCACCGTCACCCGTGTCGTCGCCTGCACGCTGCGGAAGTTCAGGCCTTCATTGACGCTGACATCCACAGGAGAATCGTCAAGACCGGCGCGCTCGAAATAGTCGGCGACGACGTCCGTGGGCTCCAGCGCCTGGTTGATGTCGGCCGCTGCCAGAACCGCGCTGTCGAGCGTTGCCTGCATGCGGGTGCGGCGTTCCTCGAAATGGGCCATGTCGACGGCCAGACCGGCGACCATGAGAATGCCGAGAAACAGAAACAGGCTCAGGACGATTATGGAACCACGGTCGCGGCGGGCAAAGCGCACGACACCGGCCAAGACACGGGCACGGCACGGATCAAGGTCAATGGCTCCGCGAAGACGTCCCGACATGAAACTTCCCCAAACTCAACCCTTGGTTGATGACATGTCACGGATATGCGGAAACGATTCAGGCGTATGTATGGGGAAATCATGGCCCAATCTGGGCAATTCTCCGATCGCGCCTGGCGGCTGGCCTGAAGAAACCAACATTTTCGAAGGAGCGATGGTTTCCGCGCCGGCCCTCAGCGGACCGAGATCATGTCATTTGCAAGACGCTGCCACATGCGACGCTTTTCCGGACCCGGAACGCCCTACAACCCTGAGGCTATCCGGCAGAGACGCGCGTTTCTGGTGCGGTCAGCCGATGGCGATGCGCGGGCGCCCCTGGGCGGTGACGCGCAGCCGCGCCTCGATGAACATCGGCTGGCCCTCGACCTCGATTTCCCGCACGTCGCGATCGACGATCAGGCGCAGTTCCTCGACCCCCGAGGCACGCGCCTTCGCCATCGCCTCCTCGGTCAGCGCGGTTTCGAGCGCGGCCAGCGCATCGGCCTGTGCGGCAAACCGAGCCGGACCCGCGGGCAGGTGGGCGGAAAAGATGCCCGGCCCCGGGCTGGTCACGATCCCCTCGGCGTGCATCGCGATCTGGCCCACGACCGCGCCGATGGCATTGGCAACGCCCGCATGCTCCGGCAGGATCATCCGGGCGCCAAGGCGCGCGCCCACCGCGCCGTAGTAGGACGGTGCCGAAGCGCCCAGCCCGATCACCGGCACCCCCAGGCTCGCGTTCAGGCGAACGACACCGCGATGGCCGGAGAAGGCCGCGCGCGTCAGCGGATGGCGGGCCAGTCCCTCGGGCGCCTCGCCCGGCCAGGATTGCGCGTCCTCGCCGAAGGCGGCCTCCAGAAGGCAGTCGACGGTCTGCTGCGTCAACTGGTCGACGATCCGTTCCGCCAGCATCTCCGCTGACGGCGCGATGCGGTCGCCGCGGCCGTTGCGCCGGCGCGCGAACAGCGTCAGCGCCTTGCGCGCCGCCTCGGCGTCCCAACTGTCGAGACGGCCAAGGACATGGGCCGCGTCCGACGGCGTCACCCCCGAGAGCATCACCGCCCCGCGCGAGACGAGCTTTGTCAACGCCGGCAGTTCCAGCCGCGTCCTGACCGCGTCGGCGATCCGCATCGGCCCCGCCTGCAGACGCTCGGCCACCGCCGCCTCGCGCGGGCCAAGGCCCGCAGGCGCGGCACCCCGCCACATCGGGATGGCGAAGCGGCCGTCATGCTCGCCCACCGCCTCCATCCCAAGCCAGGCATCCAGCGCGCCGTGGACCAGATCGGGCCAGTCGCGCGCCGCAAGGGCGATCGGCATCAGCCGGCGCGGGCCAAGCCGCAAACCGGCTTCCAGCCCTTCGAGCAGGTGAACCTCGCTGTCCCCGCCAAGGCCGGTGGTGCGCATCGCCACCGCCTCGACCATGGTGCGATAGGGCCCGACGCGCGCGCCGAGCGGGTCGATCTGCGGCTTGCCGTCGCGCAACAGGCAGACGTCGGTGGTCGTGCCGCCGATGTCGGACACCAGCGCCTCGTTCTCACCCGTCAGCCAGCTTGCCCCGGCGATCGAGGCGGCCGGCCCGGACAGGATCGTCTCGATCGGCCGTTCGCGCGCAAGGCCCGCCGACACCAGCGCCCCGTCGCCGCGCACCACCATCAGGGGCGCGGCGATGCCCAGCAGGGCCATGTGCGCCTCGCAGGCCGTGATCAGCCCGTCGATCATCCCGATGAGGCGCGCGTTGAGAACCGCCGTCAACGCACGGCGCGGGCCGTTCAGCCCGGCAGAAAGCTCGTGAGAGCAGGTGACGGGGCGATGGGCAAGCCGCCGGATCGCGTCGCGCGCCGCAACCTCGTGCGCGGGGTTGCGGGTGGCGAAGGCCGAGGCGACGGCAAAGCCCGTGACCTCGGGCCCGAGGCGAAGGGCGGCCGATTCTACCGCAACCATGTCCAGCGGCGCGGCCTCGGCGCCCGCGTGGTTGTGGCCGCCCGCGATGCGCACTACCGGATCGCCCCTCATCGCCTCCTCAAGCCCCGCGCGCGCAAGTTCCGCCGCCTCAAACCCGATGAAGATCAGCGCGACACGGCCGCCCTGCCCTTCGACAAGGGCGTTGGTGGCAAGCGTGGTGGACAGCGACACCAGACCGACCTCGGACGCGGCAATGCCGGCCTGCGCCACCGCGGCGTCAATCGCCCGCCCAACGCCCAGGGACAGATCGGGCCGGGTCGTCAGCGACTTGGCCGACGCGATGACGCGGTCCTCGGCTTCGTCCAGGATGACCGCGTCGGTATAGGTTCCGCCGGTATCGACGCCCAGAAGATATGCCATCCGCGCCCCCTTCAGCGTGCGTCCTTCAGGATGCGCTCTGCCCCCAGCCATCCCATCAGGATCGACGGCGCATTGGTATTGCCGCCGATCAGCGTTGGAAAGGCCGAAGCGTCGCAGACGCGCAACCCGTCCACGCCGCGCACCCTTAGATCGGGATCAAGCGCGGAGGTCGCCGCGTCCTGCCCCATGCGCACCGTGCAGGACGGGTGAAAGACCGTGCCCGACCGCGCCCTGAAATCGGCGATCAGGTCGTCGTCGGACTGCACCCGCGGCCCGGGTCGCAATTCCTCCGCGATGAGAGAGCGGATCGGATCCTCGGAGGCGATGCGGCGCAGGAACTTCACCGCCAGCAGCATCTCCTCGACATCGTGATTGGTGGAGAATGCGTTCGCCACGATCCGCGGCGCCGCGAACGGGTCGCCCGACTGCAGGGATATCTCCCCCCGGCTGGTCGGGCGGCAGTTGGACAGCCCGATCGACAGGCCGGAGAAGGGATCGGGCGTCAGCAGCGGCCGCTCGCCCTCACGCGGGATCAGGGTCGAGAAGGCCTGGAAATAGAGCTGCATGTTGGGCCGCGGCAGGTCCGGCGCGGTGCGGAAGAACCCGCCCGCGTGGTTGATCGACTTTGCCAGCGGACCCGATCCGGTCAGGAAATACTTCATCCCCACCAGCATCTTGCCCCACCAGGGGCGCAGGATGTCGTTGTAGGTCGGCACCTTCATCCGCCAGGTGTAGTTGATGCCCTGGTGGTCGTTCAGGTTCCGGCCGACAGCGTCGTTGCCCGCCAGCACGTCGATGCCGTGGTCCTTCAGATGCCCCGCCGGTCCGATGCCCGACAACATCAGAAGCTGGGGCGAATTGATCGCACCGCCGGACAGGATCACCTCGCGTCCGGCGCGGGCCTTGTGCAGTTTGCCCGCCCGGTAATACTCCACCCCGACCGCACGCCGCCCCTCGAACAGCACGCGCGTGACATGGGCATGGGTCAGCACGGCAAGGTTCGGCCGCTTCATCGCGGGCCGCAGGAACGCGCGGGCCGTCGAATTGCGCCGCGCACCCTTGATGGTCATCTGGTAGACGCCGACACCTTCCTGTTCTGCTCCATTGAAATCCTCCGTTCTCGGCAAGCCGGCCGCTTGGGCCGACCGGAGATAGGTTTCCACCAGCGGATGCAGGTCGCGCCGGTTGGCCGAGATGAAGAGCGGCCCGCCCGTGCCGCGCAGGTCATCCCCGCCTGCCTCGTTGTCCTCGATCGCCCGATAGGCCGCGCGCGCCGCGTCCCAGCCCCAGCCGGCACCCGCCGCGGCCTCCCAGTCGTCATAGTCGCTGCGGTGGCCGCGGATCCAGACCATCGCGTTGATCGAACTCGACCCGCCCAGGATCTTGCCGCGCGGCCAGAAATCCCGGTTGCCCGCGAGCCCCGGATCGGGTTCGGTCCGGTACATCCAGTTGACATCCGGATTGAAGAACAGCTTGCCGTAGCCGAGCGGCAGGCTGACGAAGAAGCGCCGGTCCGACCCGCCCGCTTCCAGCACCAGCACCCTGTGGCGCCCGTTTGCCGACAGCCGTTCGGCAAGGACCGACCCCGCGGACCCCGCGCCAACGATGATGTAGTCGAACCCGTCCACCTCAAACTCCCCAAGGTCTGGCCAGCGCCCTCATGCACCCGGCCGGGCGGGATTGCAGTCCGATCCGCGACCGAACGTGTCGCTTCGGGATCACTCCAGCCGTGCGGGGAACCCCGGCGCGCGCAGGTCGGTGCCCAGCAGATCCTCGAGCAACTTGGCGATCATGGGCGACTGCGCCTTGCCGCCGTAGGCCGCCCTCGCCGCGACGTAGGTCTGGTTCGTCATGCTCGCAAGGTCAAGCGGCACGCCGAATTCCTTGCCGAAAGCCAGCGCAAAGCCCAGGTCCTTCAGCGCGAGGTCAATGTCGAAGGCGATGTCGTAGGACCCGTTCAGGATCAGCGCGCCTTCGGTTTCATGCACGAAGGAGTTGCCCGACGACGCCTGGATCGCGTGCCAGGCCTGGCCAAGATCCAGCCCGCCACGTTTCGCCAGCATCAGCGCCTCGGAGCAGGCCTTCAGGTGGATGAAGGCCAGCATGTTGGTGATGACCTTGATGATCGAGGACGACCCCAGCGGCCCCATGTGGAAGATGCGGTTGCCCATCGCCTCGAACGCCTTCCAGTGCAGTTCGACCAGGTCCCTGTCCCCGCCGGGCAGCATCGTGATCTCGCCCCGCGCGGCCAGGTGGACGCCTCCGGTCACCGGCAGTTCCAGCATCCGCACGCCACCCGCCTCGGCCACCTTGGCAAAGGCCAGCACGTCGTCGCGGCCAAGCGTCGACATCTCGATCCAGGTCGCGCCCGGTTTCATCGCCGGCAGGATCTGGTCAAGTACCCTGCGCGTCACCGCAGGCGAGGGCAGGCAGGTGATGACGTGATCCGCGCGCGCCGCGGCGTCGGCCGCGCTGTCGGCCCAGTGCGCGCCGGCCGCAACCAGGGGTTCGGCCGCTTCCCGGTTCAGGTCGAAGACCGTCAGTTCGAACCCGGCGCGTTGCAGGCAGGCGGCGCAGTTCGCGCCAAGGTTGCCAAGGCCGATATAGGCGTAGTGCATTTCGTGTTTTCTCCTCCGCGGCCCTGCCGCCGCCCGCGCCCCACGCGCGGGCCGGCCGGCGCCGCCGGTATCTAGTCGTTGAAGTAGATGTTGAACTTGGCTCGGATCGCCCGATCCAGGTCCGGGGCGATCTGGCACCCGGCCGAGGCCAGTATCTCGTTCTTGCGCCGGATCGCCTGGTCGAGAAGCATCGGCCGTTTCGCCTCCACCCATTCCTTCGGGCTCATCCGGTTGCCGATCGCGGGATAGACATACTCCGTCTGCATCAGGCTCAGCGTCTGGCCCGACCCGAGGTAATGCCCCGGCCCGCCCAGGCAGACCTCCTTCATCGCCTCGATCGAGGTCGAGTCCTCGTTCACGTCGATGCCGCGCACGCAGCGCAGGACCTGCCCCAGGATGTCGTCGCCCAGCACCAGCGACTCGAGGCAGAACCCCAGGAGCGAGGCGTGCATGCCCACGGATTCGTAGACCATGTTCAGCCCCGAAAGACCCGCCAGCGTGTTGGTGATCGCCTGTTCCCAGCCGGCCTGCATGTCGGGAAGCTTGGAATCCGAGATCCCAGCCGCCGCCCCGCCCGGCAGGTTGTAGAACCGGTGCATCTGCGCGCAGCCCGCGGTCAGCAGCGCTTGCTCGGCGCTGCCCCCCGACATCGCGCCGGTGCGCAGGTCGCTGACGAAGGGCCAGGTTCCGAAGATCGCCGGATGGCCCGGCGCCATCGCGTTCACATAGACCACGCCCGCCAGGCATTCCGCCACCGCCTGCACGATGGCCAGCGCGATGGGCGCGGGCGCGGTCGCCCCCGCCTGCCCCGCCGACAACAGCAGGATCGGCATTCCCGCGCGGATCAGCTTCTCCATCGTGATGCAGCTTTCCTCCGCGAACTTCATCGGCGGAACGACAAAGCAGTTGGAGTTCGAGATGAATGGGCGCGCGCGCCACCTGTCCTCTCCGCCCGCGATCATGTGGATCAGGTCCATGCAGCCCTCCACATGCGCGGGGTCGCTGAACGAAGTGCCGACATGCTTCGTCGTCCCCGCGCAGCAGGCGTAAAGCGTGTTCGCATCCATCTCGAAATTGTCCAGCACGTCGCGGCACACCATCGCCCGCTGGAAGAAGTGGACGTTGTCGAGGTTGTGCGTAATCCGCGCCGCGTCATACAGGTCCTGCGCGGTCGAATCGCGATAGGTGTTGGTCTCCAGATCGACGATGTGGACCGCCGCGCCCGCTGTGCCGAAATGCACCTTCGACCCGGACAGGTGCAGGTCGTGCCTTGAATCGCGCCCGTAAAGCGTGATGTCGCGCGCGGCCACGGCCAGCATGTCCTCGACCAGCGCGCGCGGGAAGCGGATGCGCCCGTCGTCGCCCCGGATCGCCCCGGCGCCGGTCAGGATCTCCACCCCCGAGGCGGGCGCATTGGCCAGCCCGATCACCTCCAGCGCCTCAAGCGCCGACTGATGGATGCGGGCCACCCCGGCATCGCTCAGCGGCCGGTACTGCCCGCCCTCCAGGCCCGCCCGGATCGGGCGCAGGTTCTCCGCCAGGGGTGCGGCCCTCAGCGCGCGGCGCGCCTCGCGCCCGCCTGCCCGCGCCGCCCGCCGCGGCTCGCAATTCAGCGCATCATCCGACATCTCGTCTCTCCCGAAAGCGCTCTGCTTTCATTCTGGTTCAAATACTCCGGGGGTCCGGGGGCAGCGCCCCCGACCTCTGCCCCCGACCTCCGCCTCAGGCCCGCACGCGTTCGCCCTTGGGATCGTACATCGGCGCCAGCGACATCTCCGCCCCGACACGCCGCCCGGCCACCTCGATCTCGTAGCGCGATCCCAGCAGGTCCTCCGCGCCCTCGCCCCGGCAGGGCAGGTAGCCCATGCCGATCGCGCCCCCGAGGTGATGGCCGTAGGCGCCGGAGGTGAGGTGGCTGACGATCCTGCCGTCGCGGATCACCGGTTCGTTGTGATAGACCATCACCTCCGGGTCGGTCAGGCGGAACTGCACCATGCGCCGGTCAAGCCCCGCCTCCTTCTTGCGCAGGACGGCATCCCGGCCGATGAAGGCGGGCTTGGTCGTGCGGACCGCAAAACCCAGGCCCGCTTCGAGCACGTGATCCTCGCAGGTGATGTCGTGGCCGAAGTGGCGGAAGGCCTTCTCGATCCGGCAGCAGTCCATCATGTGCATGCCGCAAAGCTTCAGCCCCATCTCCGCTCCGGCCTCGCGGAGCGTCTCGAAGACATGGGCGGCCATGTCGGAGGACACGTAGATCTCCCAGCCGAGTTCACCGACGTAGGAGACGCGATGCGCCCGCGCCAGGCCCATGCCGATCTCGATGTCCTGCGCGGTGCCAAACGGATTCACCTCGTTCGAGAAATCATTGGGGCTGACGGCCTGCATCAGCTTGCGGGCATTCGGCCCCATCACCGCCAGGACGCCCTCGGCAGAGGTCACGTCGGTCAGGACCACGTTGAACTCGCCGATATGCCGGCGCATCCAGGCCTGATCCCGCGGCCGCGTGATGGCAGGCGTGACGACCAGATAGGCCGTCTCCGACAGCCGCGTCACCGTCACGTCGGCTTCGATCCCGCCAGTCGCGTTCAGGAACTGCGTGTAGACGATGCGGCCTGCGGGCACCGACATGTCCGCGCCGCAGATGTAGTTCAGGAACGCCTCGGCATCGCGCCCCTCGACCCGGATCTTGCCGAAGGAGGACATGTCGTACATGCCCACATTGGTGCGGATCGCCCGGTGCTCTGCCGCCGCGTTGTCGAACCAGTTCTGCCGCCCCCAGCTGTAGCGGTATTCCCGTTCCTGCCCTGCGTTGGCGAACCAGTTCGCCCGTTCCCAACCGCCGATCTCTCCGAAGACCGCACCCTCCGCCTCCAGATGGGCATGGAAGGGCGTCCGCCGCACCCCGCGCGCGGTCGCCTTCTGGCGATAGGGGAAGTGGTCGGCATAAAGCAGGCCGAGCGTCTCCTTCGAGCGTTCGAACAGGTAATGCAGGTTGCCCTGGAATGGCTGGTTGCGCGCCACATCCACGTCGCCGACGTCGAACGGCTTCTCGCCCGTGTCCATCCACTGGGCCAGCGCCATTCCCGCGCCCCCCGCCGACTGGATGCCGATGGAGTTGAACCCGGCCGCGACCCAGAAGTTGTCGACCTCGAGCGACTGGCCGAGGTTGTAGGCGTCGTCGGGCGTGAAGCTTTCCGGCCCGTTGAAGAAGGTGTGGATGCCCGCCTCGGCCAGCATCGGCAGGCGGTTCACCGCGCGTTCGAGGATCGGCTCGAAATGGTCGAAGTCCTCGGGCAGCTGGTCGAAGCAGAAATCCTCGGGGATGCCGTTCATGCCCCAGGGCTTCGCGTTCGGCTCGAACGCGCCCAGAAGGTACTTGCCCGCGTCTTCCTTGTAATAGGCGCATTCGTCGGGCACGCGCAGCACCGGCATTTGCGTCAGGCCGGGGATCGGCTCGGTCACGATGTAGAAGTGCTCGCAGGCATGGAGCGGCACGTTGACGCCGGCCATCCGGCCGACCGAGTGGCCCCACATGCCGGCGCAGTTGACGACATGGTCGGCGGCGATCGTACCCTGCTCGCCGTCCTGTTCCCAGGCGACGGATTTCGCGCGGCGCCCCTCGACCTTGACGGCGGTGACCTTCACGCCCTCCGCGACCAGCGCGCCGCGCTGTCGCGCGCCCTTGGCCAGCGCCAGCGCGATGTTGGCCGGATCGCCCTGCCCGTCGGTGGGCAGCCAGACGCCCGCCTTGACGCCGTCGATATTGAGGTGCGCGTAACGCTCCTTCACCTCTGCGGGCGACATCTCCTCGACCGGGACCCCGAAGGCCCTGGCCATCGAGGCGGACCGGAAAAGCTCTTCCTTGCGTGCGTCGGTCAGGGCGACCGAGACCGAGCCCACCGTGCGCACGCCGGTCGCCAGGCCCGTCTCCGCCTCAAGCCCGCGGTAGAGGTCGGCGGAATACTTGGCCAGCCGCGTCATGTTGGCCGAGGCGCGCAGCTGCCCGATCAGGCCCGCCGCGTGCCAGGTCGTGCCGCAGGTCAACTGCCTGCGTTCCAGCAGCACGACGTCCGTCCAGCCGAGCTTGGTCAGGTGGTAGGCAACCGAGCAGCCGACGACGCCGCCACCGATGATGACGACGCGGGCGCGGGTTGGAAGGGGGGTCATTTCGCGGACTCCTTGCTGACGGATACAGGGGGGACCGCGCGCAGATGCGGCGCGGCGACAAGCGTGATGAACCCCGCGAAGACTTCGCGCGGGGGATGGGGATGGAAAAACGCGGCCAGTTCGGCGAGCACGACACGGCGCCGCTCACCCCGCCGCGCGGGCTCCGCTATGGCGCCGGGGCGCGTATAGTGCCCGCCCGGCCTCAACACGCCCAGATGCGCCCGCCAGCCAACCGAAGCGGCCAGGTCGATCACTGCGTCGAAGGACATCTGCGCAGGGCCGGTCCCGGGGGCGTCCCGTTCGACCGAGGCGCCGAGAGTGTCGGCAAGCCTCTCGCAGGCGAGGCCCGTGGCGCTTGCCCGGTCGACGATCAGCACGCGCGAGCCCGCGGTCACACCGGCCTTGGACAGCAGGTTGTGCGCCATGCCGAAGGCCATCGGCGCGATGCCGGGCCAGATGGCCGGAAGGTCGCGTTCGGCCGTGCCGGTCAGGAGCCTGAGGGTCATTCCGCGCCCCCCTGATCAGGCAGCAGCACAAGCTTGCCGGGATAGCGCCCCGACTGCAGGTCTGCCTGCGCCTCTCCGATCCGCCGCAGGGGATAGGTCCGCGACACCAGCGGCCGGACACGGCCCGCATTGACCAGGTCCACCAGCGCGCCGAAGGTTTCACCCGACTGGCGCGTGCAGCCGAGGATCGTCAGGTCGCCAAGATACAGCGTTCTGAGGTCCACCTCGACCACCGGGCCGGCGATGGCGCCCGAGGTCGCGTAGCGCCCGCCGGGGCGCAAGGCCCCGAGCCGGGACTGGACACCAGGACCGCCAACGACATCAATGACGACATCGAAGGCGTTCTGACCCAACGGCACGTCCCTGTTGATCGCATTGGCCCCCGTTGCGCGCACCATCGCCGCCCGCGCCGCCGAACACTGGCCGGTCACCCGCGCCCCGCGCAGCAGTGCCAGCTGCACCGCCGCATGTCCGACCCCGCCCGAGGCGCCTGTCACCAGAACGCGGTCGCCCTCTGCCACCCCGGCGCGGCTCAGCAGATTGTGGGCGGTGCCATAGGCGCAGGGGATCGCCCCCAGGTCGACATCGCCCAGCGGTGATGGCGACACGTCGAACAGGTGACGCTCCGGCACGACGCAGTATTCGGCGAACGCGCCGTCGTATTCCGACCCCAGCGCAACCATCCGGTGCGGATCGTCTGCCGTCGGCTCGGACTGGTTGATCGGGCAGATGACCCGTGCCCCGATCGCGATCCGCCCGCAGCCCGCACCAAGGGCAACGACGCGGCCGCAGAGGTCGCCGCCCTGGATGCGAGGAAAGCCGATGCCGCCGCTCCAGCCGCCTTCGCCGGCTTCCTCGCGCGCATACCAGCCCACGCGGGTGTTGATGTCGGTCGGATTGACTCCGGCCGCCAGCACCCGGACCAGCACCTGGCCGGGGCCGGGCTGCGGCACCGGAAGGTCATCCCTCCAGACCAGCCGCTCCGGGCCGCCATGTCCGGTCAGCACGACGCCACGCATGCGGGAGGGTATCGACATCCCGTCCTCAGGCCCTGATGCGCTGGTTTTCCGGATCCCAGAGCGGGCGATCCTCCTGCACCACCGCGCGGTGACGCTCTCCGTAGATCTCCACCTCGATCTCGGTTCCCGGCACCGCCAGGTCGGTCCGCAGCATGCCGAGAGCGATGGACTTGTTCACACGATAACCCCAGCCGCCCGAGGTGGTTTCCCCCACCACCTTTCCGCCATGCCAGAGGGTCGACATGTAGGGCGCGTCACATTCGCCGGCCTCGACGATCAGCGTCACGAAACGCTTCTTCACGCCTCTCTGCTTTTCGGCAAGCAGGGCCGCCTTGCCGGTGAAATCCTGTGGCTTGTCGAACTTGACGAACCGGTCAAGCCCGCCTTCCAGCAGGCTGTAGTCCGTCGACAGGTCGCCCTTCCACGCCCGGTATCCCTTTTCCAGCCTGAGCGAATTCATCGCCCACATGCCAAAGGGCTTCGCCCCCCATCCGATGATCGCGTCGTAGATCGCCGGCATGTTCTCGGGCGTCGCGTGGACCTCCCAGCCCAACTCGCCGGGGAAGCTCACGCGGTACATCTCGCAGTCCCTGCCGGCGAGTTTCGCGTTCTGGATCGACAGCCACGGCAGCGTCAGGTCGGCGTGATCGGCAATCGCGGTGAAAAGCTCACGCGTCCGCGGGCCGGTGACGATCAGCGTATCCATCTGGCCCGAACGGTCGGCCAGTGTCAGGCCGGGCACGAGGTGTTTTCTCAGCCACTCGAAATCGTGCCATTGCGCGACCGAGGCCGTGATCAGCGTGAACCGGTCGCCGCCGTGGTTCAGGACCGACATTTCCGTCAGGATGCGGCCGCGGTGGTCGGGGAAGTAGGCCAGGCTCAGCCGGCCTTCCCTGGGCAGAGCGCCAGAAATCTGTCCGCGCAGCCAGTCGCCCGCACCGTTCCCCGAAAGCTCATAGCGCGAGAAACCCGGCAGGCTGAGAACGCCCACATGATCCCGCACCGCCTCGCATTCCTCGCGGATGCGCGCCTCCCACGGGCCGGCACGGTTCCAGGTCTGCGTAGTCTCCTCGCTCAGGTCATCGCCGGGCCTGGCGAACCAGTTCGCCCGTTCCCAGCCGTTGTAGGCACCGAACTGCCCGCCCAGCGCCTTGACCCTGTCATGGACCGACGAAAGCCTGCGGTCGGGCGCGGCGGGCCAGCGATGCCAGGGGAAGTGCATGGCGTATTCGTGGCCGTAGACCTCCTTGCCCTTGGCGACGCAATAGTCGGGGTCGGTGTAGCCGGTGAAGCGGCGCGGATCGCAGGACCACATGTCCCACTCGGTCGCGCCTTCGGTGATCCATTCGGCCAGCACCTTGCCCGCACCGCCGCCCTGGGCGATGCCGAAGGTGAAGACGCAGGCCTCGAACGCGTTCGGCACGCCGGGCATCGGACCGATCAGCGGGTTGCCGTCTGGCGCATAGGGGATGGGGCCGTTGATGACCTTGCTGACGCCAGCCTCGGCCAGGACGGGAACGCGTGCCAGCGCATCCTCGATGTAGAATTCAAGCCTGTCGAGGTCGTCGGGATACAGTTGGAAGCTGAAGTCGTCCGGCATCGGATCGGCGGGCGTCGCCCAATGCGCGCGGCAGTTGCGCTCATAGGGGCCCAGGTTGAAACCATTCTTTTCCTGCCGGAGGTAATAGGAGGTGTCGACATCGCGCAGCAGCGGCAGCTTGTGGCCGACGCCCTGCGACCAGTCCTTCACCGCCTGCACTTCCTCAAACAGCAGGTACTGGTGAGACATCACCATCATCGGCACGGTGCGCCCGCCGAAGGGCTTGAACCATTCGCCGACCCGTTGCGCGTAGTAGCCGGCCGCGTTCACCACGTATTCGCATCGAATATCGCCCTTCGGGGTGTGGACGATCCATTCGCCATCCTTTCGGCTGACCCCGGTCGCCGGGGTAAACCGCAGGATCGTCGCGCCCATGTCGCGCGCGCCCTTGGCCAGCGCCTGCGTCAGCTGCGCGGGGTCGATGTCGCCGTCGGCGGGATCGTAGAGCGCGCCCTTGAGGTCATGCGTCTCGAGGAAGGGATACTTTCCCTTGATCTCGTCGACGCCAAGCACCTCGATATCCATGCCCTGATACCGGCCCATGCCCTTGGCACGCTGGAATTCCTGCATGCGTTCGCGCGAATGCGCCAGCCGGATCGAGCCGGTGACATGGTAGTTCATGGGGTAATCCACCGCCGCGCCGAGGCCACGGTAAAGCTCGGTTGAATAGCGCTGCATGTTCATCAGCGACCACGAGGTGGAGAAGGTGGGGACGTTCCCCGCGGCATGCCAGGTCGAGCCTGCGGTCAACTCGTTCTTCTCCAGCAGCACGCAGTCCGTCCAGCCCGCCTTCGCCAGATGGTAAAGCGACGAGACGCCGACCACGCCCCCGCCGATGATCACCACGCGCGCTGTCGAAGGCATGCCACTCATTCTTCACTCCCGATCCGGTTTGCGCGCGAGTATCGCGATCTGCGCCGTGCCTTTCAATTCGTTCATTTGCGTATTATTGATCGAAAAGTCCGATAAGTAACCACCGCGCCAAATCCCGGCCCGGCCGCATCCCCGCGGACCGGCTGGCCGGGCGATCAGCGCGCCGTCAGGGCTCCGCCACAGGAAGCATCGCCATGCAGATCGAACTGATCGACACCTTCCTCGACCTCTGCGAGACGCGCAGCTTCAACCGCACGGCGGAACGGCTGGGCGTCACGCAGTCGACCGTCTCGGGCCGTATCCGGACGCTCGAGTCGGCTCTCGGCCAGCGGCTTTTCATCCGCTCGCGCGCGGGCACGTCGCTGACCTTGCAGGGCATGCGGTTCGAGCCGCACGCGCGCAGCTTGCGTCTGGGCTGGGCCGAGGCACGCCATGCGATCAGCCAGAGCGGGGGCCGCGCCTCCACGGTGCGCATCGGCATCCAGCACGATCTGGTCGGCAGCCACTTCTCCGACCTGATCCGCGCTTTCCGCATCGCGCTCCCCGACACCTCGTTCTTTTTCGAGGCCGACTATTCCGCCCAGATGTGCGCCGACCTCACCACCGGGGCCGAGGATCTGGCCATCCTCTTCTCGCCCCGCTTCCACCCCGATCTCTATTTCGAGCCGATCGGTGAGATCACCTACGAGATGGTCTCGACCGAGGTCGACCGGCTGGAGCATGTCCGGCGCGAAACCTACATCCTGCCGCACTTCTCCGACGCGATCCCGCACGCGCACGCGGCACTTCACCCGGCGCTGGCCACAGCGACGCTGTCGATCGGGCAGAACGCGGCGATGGTCAGCCTGATGCGGACGATGGGGGGAAGCGCCTATGTGCTGCGGGAATCTGCGGGCGCGCTGGTGGCCGACGGAACCTGTCGCCGCGTGATAGACGCCCAGCCGATCCCTCAGGCGGTGTTTCTGGGCGTGAACCAGCGCCAGCGTCACCGGCCGGTGCAACGCAGGCTGTTCCAGATCCTGCGCGAACACTTCCGCGCCCCCGATCCTGCCGCAGCGGCAAAGCGCGGCTGAGCCCTCAGACCGCGACCACGAAGACATCGGCCGGCGCCGCGCGACCCTTCAGTTGCGCGATCCGGCCGGAATCGTGACCATGTGGCGCGAGGATCACCACCTGATCGCCCGGCCAGGCGAGGTCCAGCGAACGGTCCAGGACCGCCGCCGCATCCGGCCCCGAGAGGACCGGAACCGCGGGCGCCCCGGCCCAGACCGACAGACGCAGAGCCGGAACCGGCCACTGCGTCAGGGCAAAGACGGTGTCGGCCTCGCAAAGGTCCATGGCCTCGGCCAGGGCCGGCAGCGCCGCGTCCCCAAGCGCCACCAGCGTCAGGAACCCGGACGGCTTCAGGATGCCGGGTTGCTGCGCCTGCGCCCAGCGGAGCGCGTCCGCAGGGTCGCGCAAGGCGCGCTCGGCCGGAAAGGCGTGCGCCGCGTACATCTCAGCCCGCCCGCTGCAGGGGACGCGCCAGCATCGCCGCGACCGTCTCGCCGAAGGACGACGGGGTGGGCACGATCGCCACGCCCGCGTCGCGCAGGATCTCGACCTTTTCCTGCGCCGATTCCCCGAAGGCCGAGACGATGGCGCCGGCATGGCCCATGCGCCGGCCCTTCGGCGCCGAGAGACCGGCGATATAGGCCGCAACGGGCTTCGTCATGTGGTCGCGGATATAGTGGGCGGCCTCGGCCTCCTGCGGGCCGCCGATCTCGCCCACCATGACGACGGCGTCGGTATCCGGGTCGGCCTCGAATAGTTCGAGGATGTCCTTGAAGGACGACCCGTTGATCGGATCGCCCCCGATCCCGATCGAGGACGACACGCCGATGCCGCGCGCCTTCATCTGGCTGGCCGCTTCATATCCGAGCGTGCCGGAGCGCCCGACGATCCCGACCCGCCCCGGCATGTAGATGTGCGGCGGCATCAGCCCCGCGAAGGCCTGTCCGGGCGTAATGATGCCCGCGCAGTTGGGGCCGATCAGACGCATGCGCCGGTCCGCCCGGTAGCGGCGCATGAAGCGCTTCACCCGGATCATGTCCTGCGCCGGTATACCGTCGGCGATGCAGACGGTGGTGCGGATGCCCGCGTCCGCCGCCTCCATGATCGCGTCCGAGGCGAAGGGCGGCGGCACGAAGGCGATCGCCACCTCGGCCCCGGTCTCGGCGACCGCGCCCTTGATGGTGTTGAAGACCGGCTTGCCAAGATGGGTCGTGCCGCCCTTGCCTGGGGTGACGCCGCCCACGACATTGGTCCCGTAGTCCATCATCTCCTGCGCGTGGAAGGTGCCGATGCGGCCGGTGAAGCCCAGGATGAGAACGGGGGTTTCCCGTTTGATCAGAATGGCCATGGTCAGGCTGCCTTTCTCTGGCCGCGCCAGGCCGCGACCGCCTTTTCGGCGGCTTCGGCCAGCGTTTCGGCGGTGGTGATGTCCAGTCCCGACTGCGCCAGGATCTCTCGCCCCTTCTCGACGTTCGTGCCCGAAAGGCGCACGACCAGCGGCAGCTTCAGGTCAAGCTCGCGCACCGCGCGCACGACGCCCTCGGCCACCCAGTCGCAGCGGTTGATCCCCGCGAAGACGTTGACGAGGATCGCCTCGACGCCCGGATCGTTCAGGACCGCACGGAACGATTTCAAGATGCGTTCGGGCGAGGCGCCGCCGCCGATGTCGAGAAAGTTCGCAGGCTCCCCCCCGGCCATCTTGATCATGTCGAGCGTGGCCATGGCTAGGCCTGCGCCGTTCACAATGCAGCCGATCTGCCCTTCGAGGCCGATATAGCTGAGCCCGCGGTCCGAGGCGAAGGTTTCCCGCTGGTCCTCCTGGCTCTTGTCCCGCAGTTCCGAGATTTCCGGACGCCGGAACAGCGCGTTGTCGTCGAACGACATCTTGGCGTCGAGCGCGACGATCTCGCCGGCGCGGGTCACCACCAGCGGATTGATCTCCACCATGGTGGCGTCATAGTCGCGAAAGGCCCGGTAGGCGCCCATGATCGTCTTGACCGCCTTCTGGATCAGCGCCCCGTCCAGCCCCAGAGAGAACGCGATCTCGCGCGCCTGGAAGGTCTGCATGCCCACCGCAGGGTCGACAACGACGCGGATGATGCTGTCGGGGCGGTCGGCCGAAATCTCCTCGATCTCCATCCCGCCCTCGGCTGACGCGACGATGCAGATGCGCTCCGCCTTCCGGTCCATGACGAAGCCAAGGTAGATCTCCGAAGCGATGTCGGAGGCTTCCTCGACATAAAGCCGGCGCACCAGCTTGCCCGCCGGGCCGGTCTGGTGCGTGACCAGCCTGCGGCCCAGCATCGATTCCGCTGCGGCAGTGATCTCCGCCTCGTTGCGGCAGAACTTCACGCCGCCCGCCTTGCCGCGGGCACCGGAATGGATCTGCGCCTTGACCACCCAGGCATCGCCGCCGATCTCGAGCGCGCGGTAGGCCGCCTGCTCGGGGCTGTAGGCGATGGCCCCGCGCGGGATCTCGACCCCGCATTTCTCCAGCAGCGCCTTGGCCTGATATTCGTGAATGTCCATGGTCCCCTCCTCATCCCGCCGCGGCGATGGCGTCGGCGACGACGATGACGTTGCGCGCCATCCGCTCGCTGGCCGCGTCGATCATCTTGCCGTCGAGCGCCGCCGCGCCCTTGCCCTCGGCGGCGGCCTTCTGCAGTTCCTCGATGATCCGGCGCGCACGGCTCACTTCGGTCGCGGGCGGCGAGAAGACATCGTTGGCAAGCGCGATCTGGCTGGGGTGGATCGCCCACTTCCCCTCGATGCCGAGGGCGGCCGCACGGCGCGCCGAGGCGACGTAGGCCTCGGGGTCGGAGAAATCGCCAAACGGCCCGTCGATGGCGCGCAGACCATAGGCGCGGCAGGCAACCGTCATGCGCGACAGCGCGAAATGCCACTGGTCGCCCGGATAATCGGGGTTCAGCCCGCCGATCACCACCGTGCGTGCGCGGTTAGACGCGGCATAGTCGGCAACCCCGAAATGCAGCGCCTCAAGCCGGCCAGGCGTCGCCGCGATCGCCTCGACGTTGGCCATGCCAAGCGCGGTTTCGATCAACGCCTCAAGCCCGATCCGGTGGGTAAAGCCCATGGCCGTCTCGATCTGGTTCAGCATCGCCTCGACCATGTAGAGGTCCGCGGGCACGCCCACCTTCGGCACCAGGATCGTGTCGATGTGCCGGCCCGCCGCCTCGACGATCTCCACGACGTCGCGGTACATGTAGTGGGTGTCGAGCCCGTTGATGCGGATCGACATGGTCTTGCCCCTGGCCTTCCAGTCGATGCCGTTCAGCGCCTCGATGATGTTGCGGCGCGCCGCGATCTTGTCAGGCGGCGCGACCGCATCCTCGAGGTCGAGGAAGATGTAGTCGGCCGCACTCGCCGCCGCCTTCTCGATCATCGTCGGGTTCGACCCCGGCACGGCCAGTTCCGACCTTTGCAGGCGCTGCTTCTTCAGGGGGTGAAGGGTATGGCTCATCTCAGGCTGCCTTCTGCTGCGCCGTTCCGGCTTTGCGATAGTGGGTGATGGCGGCGGCAAGGCCCGACCCGGCCTCGATCCGCGCGCCGTTGTCGAGAAGCGCGAGCTCGGCCGCGCCGATCGCGCCCAGAAGCATGACTTCGTTCAGCGAGCCGAGGTGCCCGATGCGGAACGCCTTGCCCGAGAGCCGCGCCAGCCCCGCGCCGAGCGAGGTGCGATAGCGTTCGTAGGCGGTGCGGATCACCGCCACGGCATCGACCCCGTCCGGCACCCGGATCGTCGTGACGGTGTCGGAGCGGACCTCCGGCGCCGCGACGATCGCGCAGCCATTCCACGCCTGCACTGCCGCGCGCACGCCCTCGGCCAGATGGTTCTGGCGGGTCCAGACATTCTCCATCCCCTCGGCCAGCAGCATGTCGACCGAGACACGGAGCCCGCGCAGAAGCTGGGTTGCGGGCGTATAGGGGAAGTAACCCGTGTCGTTCAGCCGGATCATGTCGGAGAACTCGAAATAGGCCCGGCGCATCGTGGCCGTCCGGGCCGCCTCCAGCGCCTTTTCCGATACCCCCAGAAGGCCGAGGCCCGCCGGCAGCATGAACCCTTTCTGCGACCCGGCCACGGCCAGATCGACCCCCCAGGCCTCCATCTCGAACGGGATCGAGGCGATCGACGACACGCCGTCGACCAGAAGCAGCGCCGGGTGGCCCAGATCATCGAGCACCGCACGCACCGCGCGCACGTCCGAGGTCACGCCCGTCGCGGTCTCGTTCTGGGTCACGCAGACCGCCCGGATCCCGTGCGCCCGGTCGGCGCCCAGGATGCGGGCATAGTCCGCGACCGGCACGCCATTGCCCCATTCGACATCTACCACCTCGGCCCTGAGGCCCAGCCGTTCAGCCATCTCGACCCAGAGGCCCGAGAACTGCCCGAAGCGCGACATCAGCACCTTGTCACCCACGCTCAGCGTGTTGGTGAAGGCCGCCTCCCACGCCCCGGTGCCTGAGGACGGAAACACGAAGACGCGCCCCGTGCGGGTCCGGAAGACCTCACGCAGGTCATCGAGCAACGGTTTGACGAAGGCCCCGAAGTCCGGCGCCCTCATGTCCTCCATCGGCAGGTTCATCGCCTGCCGGACGGGTTCGGGCACGTTGGTCGGACCGGGAACGAAAAGATGGGCGTAACCATGCATGGGCTGTCTCGCGTTCTTGTTGACGGCTTCAGCCCACCGCGAAACGCGACCCCATGGACCCTCACGCCGGATAGGAGTGCGGGCCGCGAAGGTGCCGTTTTGATCCGTCCGGGTAGGGCCGTCTACCCGGACGGAGGGGTTAGCGGTAATGCTGCACCTGCATATTCCTGATGCCTGTAACCGACTGATTTTGAATACATTCGTGTACAATGGCGAAAAGTTTCCGATGGTGGACAGCGGGGCGGGATTCGGCGTCGAAAACGCCGGGAATCGCCCGCGAACTGCCGGAATCGGTGGATGGCAGGCGCGCCCGCACGTGCTTTCCTTTCGCCTGCCCCGCATTCGGGAGAGGGGCGGGAGGGGCCGGGTGAACATCGTCATCGCCGATCAGAGGAAACTTGTCTGCGACAGCGTGCAGCTGCTCGCCTCCTCGCTGCCCGGCGCGACCGTGCTTGGCCAGGCGCAGGACCTCGCGCGGGCCGAGGGCCTTGTGACAGCGGCGCCCGAACCCGTGACGCTGATCGCCGGCGTTCAGCTTGGCGGCGGCGACATCATTGCGCTGCTGCGCCGCTGCCGCGGTCGGGGCCGCATGCCGCGCACCATCGTCCTCATCTCTCCGGGCGAACTGAACTACGCGCGCGAGGCGTTACGGGCGGGCGCGGGCGCCGTCTGCCTGCTCGACGACCTCTACCAGAAGCTGCCGCAGATCCTGGCCGCGCAGGCCGAGGGCGTCGTCGCCCTGCCCGCCGCGTTGATGGCCCGCATCCTTGCCGACCCCGCCGACCGGCTGACCAAGCGCGAGCACGAGATCATGGCGCTGATCAAGGAGGGGCTGACGAACTTCCAGGTCTCCGCCCGCCTCGGCCTGTCGGAGAACACCGTCAAGTACTACCTCAAGACGATCTACCAGAAGCTTGACGTGCCCACGCGCACCGCCGCGATCGCCCGCTACCTGACCGAGGATTATTGAGCGTCGGCCGACGCGAGGACTTGACACAGGGCACGTCAGGGCGCATGTGCACAGCGTCGCTGCGCTGCCGCGTGAGGTAGCCGCGTTCCCATCCGGGCGCATCAGCGACGCGATCTTCCGGTTCCCATCACGCAGGGTTCTGACCGTCCGGCCGGACAGGCGCACGCAGCGCAGGTCCAGAGGCAGGGGCGCAACCCTCGCTCGCCACGCGTTGCCGTGGCCCAGAAATCCCGTGCCCGACCGGCACGGCCTGAAAGGACCTTTCTTGTTCGACTTCGACATGCTCGGCCTCGCGCCGGCCCTGACCGCCGCCCTGAAGCGCGCCGGTCTTTCCGAACCCACCCCGATCCAGAACCAGGCGATCCCGCTTGCGCTTCAGGGTCTCGACATCCTCGGCCTTGCGCAGACGGGCACCGGCAAGACGCTGGCCTTCGGCCTGCCGCTGGTCGATCACCTGCTTGCCCAGCCGGGCCGGCCCGCACCCAAGACGGTCAAGGCGCTGATCCTGGCGCCGACGCGCGAACTGGTGAACCAGATCGCCGACAGCCTGCGCGTGCTCACGACCGGCACGCCGATCCGCATCTTCACCGTCGTCGGCGGCCAGTCGGTCGGCCGGCAGATCGAGACGCTCAAGCGCGGAACCGACATCCTGGTTGCCACGCCCGGCCGGCTCATCGACCTGATGGACCGCGGCGCCGTCGACCTGTCCACGGTCCGCCATCTGGTGCTGGACGAGGCCGACCAGATGCTCGACCTCGGTTTCATCCATGCGCTGCGCAAGATCGCCCCGCGCCTGGGTACGCCGCGCCAGACCATGCTGTTCTCGGCCACCATGCCGAAGCAGATGGAGGAACTGAGCCGCGCCTACCTGAAGGACCCCCGGCGCGTGCAGGTCGCCCCGCCGGGCAAGGCCGCGGACAAGGTCACGCAGTCGGTCCACTTCATCGACCGCGCGCGCAAGCCCGAACTGCTGCGCGACATCCTCTCCCGAGACCTGAGCGCGCTGACGCTGGTTTTCGCGCGCACCAAGCACGGGGCGGAAAAGCTGATGAAGGATCTGGTCGCCGACGGCTTCAACGCCGCCTCGATCCACGGCAACAAGAGCCAGGGACAGCGCGACCGGGCGATCAAGGCGTTCCGCGACGGGACGGTGACGACCCTCGTCGCCACCGATGTCGCCGCGCGCGGCATCGACATTCCCGGCGTCGCCTATGTCATCAACTATGATCTGCCCGAGGTGCCCGACAACTACGTGCACCGGATCGGCCGCACCGCCCGCGCCGGCCGCGAGGGTGAGGCCATCGCCTTCTGCACGCCCGAGGAGGCCGATCAGCTGCGCGACATCCAGAAGCTGATGAAGATCGACATTCCGGTTGCCAGCGGTCAGGCGCCGCGTTCCGGCGGTGCTGCGCGCGAGCCCTGGCAGAAGCGCGGCCGCGGCCAGAAACCCGCGCCGATGGCCGGCGACAAGCCCGCGGCGAACTCCAACCGCCGCCGCCAGCGCCGTCATCGGGCCGCCTGAGACCGGGCAGGCGGGTTACGGGCGGGCTGCGTCCTGACGAACCCGCCCATAGCTGCGGCCTTGGCTGGCCCTGCGGCCTTGGCCGGGGCCCATGATGTGGCGGAAGGGCAACGCCCGCCGCCGCATTTCACGATGTCCCATTAGCGCTTGATGGGACTGTCATTCTGCCGAATTCTTGCCGCCGGTCATTCCTGTCGGCATTTGTCTCGGCCCCTGCATGGATCTTGTACGGCTCGTCTTCGATCGGCTGCATCGCGCGGGTACGCCCGATGCAGCCCGGCGTGCCGCGATCTATGAAGAATGCCGCACCAAAGTCTCGGCCCTGCATCCTGATCCGCGCCAGCGCGAAGCGGCACTTTTGTCGCTCGAGAAGGTGATCCGCCGACAGGAGATGCAAGCCCTGTACGAGGAGCGCAGCCTTGAGCGTTGATCCCCAGCCCGCACAGTCCGACGACCTTTATGAACGTATCGGCTTCCGGCGACTTGCGGACGGAGCCGAGGCCCCCGGCACCGTCGGCTGGCGCGAAGGGCCCGACAATCGGGTTGCCTTCAAGGTCTGGGACGGCCCGTCCTTTTCCGCCGGGGGAGAGACCCTGGCAACCGCGCTTTCCGACGCGCTGCGCGGGATCAGGGGCGAAGGCTACCTTCCGCTGATCGCGGCGGTGCTGGCCGACCCTCCGGCGGCGCCTCAGGACAGGCTGAAACCCCTGGACGCCGCCGGGTTCGACCGGGTCGCTGAGACGGCGGAGCCCCGTGATGCGGGCGACAGGCCCCGTTTCCAGCCGGTGCTCTGGCTGCTCGTGGTTCTCGTGCTTCTGGCCATCCTGTGGCCGGTCCTGACGCGCGCCGAGCTGCCGCTGGCGGGACGAACCGTGCCCTTTCCGAACGCGCCATACCTCTGGCGCTACGACGGGCCCGAGTTCGACCCGTCCTCCGCATCGGAGGTTTCGATCGTGCGCCTGCGCGCGCTTGCGAAAGAGGCCGGGGATACCGCCGCCACCTTCGACCCGACGATTTCCATCCTCGACGGGCCCAGTGAAACCGTCATCGCGCGCTATGTGATCGCGGGCGGGTCGTTCTGCGACCACGAGGACGACAATTGCGAGATGGACGGCATCTTCCCCGTCATCCTGGCCGGAACGCCGCAGGAACCCATTCTCGCCGCCGTCACGCATATCGGGGACCAGGGGCAGAAGCTCTCGGTCTTCCGCCCGCTCCGGGATCCTTCCGCCGCAGTGTTCGAGACGACGGCAGACCATGCGGTCAGGATCAGCCCGCTGCCCGGTGGACTTTTCGTCGAGACGGAGAGGGCCGACAACGCAGGCAACCTTCACCGCGGCATGCAGATGTGGGTGGACGGCAGCGACAGCGCCTGCGCACCCGCCCCGACGACCGCGCTTCCGGACCCGCCTCCTCCGTCGGCACATGCCGCAGCGCTTGAGAACGACCTGCGCAGGATCGCCCGCAACCGCGATCTTGCGGCCTTCGTCGACATGCTGACAGACGATGTCCTGGTCAGCTTCGGCGGCGACGGCGGCCGGCAGGAGTTCCTGTCCTCGCTCGACCACGACGGTGGCGAGGCGACATTCTGGGACACGCTCGACCAGCTTTTGGCGCAGGGCGGATGGAACGGCGCGGACGACCCCGAAATGGTGACATGGCCCTGGTACTTCGCTGCCTGGCCTTCGGAGGATGACGGCTATGACGCCTATCTCGGCGGCCCCGACCTGACCTTGCGCGCCGGGCCGGACGAACGCGCCCCGGTTCTGCAAACGCTGGGCTTCGGCGTCCTGCGGTTCGCCGCGCCGGAGCCGGATGACGATGCGATCGACTGGCATTCCTTTGGCTGGCTGCCGGTTGCAACGCCCGATTTCTGCCTCGGTTATGTGCAAGCACATCGGGTCTCGCCGCTGCTCGGCACGCGCATGATCGCGCGTCTCAAAGCGGGTGAGTGGAAGATCGAGGCCTTCGTGGCCGGGGACTGAGGCATGCAGGCTTCACCGACGTTCGCGCGCATTCTTTGCATAGGTGCCCTGGTCGGCTGTCCGGTCGCCCCGGCGGAGGCCCAGTCGCTGCCAAACACCTACAGGGGTTCGGACAGTTCCCATGTCTGCGCCGGCGATCCGCGCCTTTGCTACAACCAGACGCGTATCGCTGAGGCTTTCCACACCGACGGCGTTCTCGTCGCGCCAGGTTCGCCGACGGTTCAGGGCGAGGTCCGATGGGCTGCGGGGCTGCTGTACGGCGAACCGGTCGTCGACATGCGGCTCCGCTGGGAACCGGGGGCGATCACCAACCACCTGAAGCCCATCTATGCCAAGGCCGACCCGATGCTGGGCGTACGCAGCGCCGATAGCGAGGCCGCGCAGCAGTTGCGCCTTTACGACGCCAAGGCGCGGCTGACGGTGACCTACGGTTTCGCGGACTACACGCTCGACGCCGACCTTGGCGTACCGGGCAGGCCGGGGGGCGAGGAAAGCTATAACGTCGCCGGCAGCCCTGACTGGTCACGGCTGTTCCGCGACCGCGACGGAAACTTCGTCTCCGCGGAGCAGGCGCGGGAGATATTCCAGTCCGGCGCGCTCGACACGGCCAGCGCACGGATCACCCAGGCCCGCATCGACACCTCGAAGTTCGAAACCTGGTGGCTCGACAGGAACGTCGAACGCTACGCCGGCCCCCTGCGCGATGCGATAGACGCGCGACTCGACGCGCTTGGCAACGCCTTCGACCTGCCGACCGACGAGATCCGGGCAGAGATCGCGGCACTGGGACCGGGGCTTTCGGGCAGGGCGCTTGTCGGCAAGCTTGAGGATATCCTCTTCAAGCTGTCGCCCGACCGCATCCCGGCCAAGTTCATGGGCGAAGGCCCCGACAAGCTCTGGCGGCTCAAGGCCTATGCCGACCGGATCGCGGGCAGCGAGGCGCGGTTGCGCGACGCGACCGAGGGGCTGCCGCCGATGCCGGGAAGTTCGGCCGCCTACGACACCTGGCGCGACCAGATCGGCCTCCGGCTGACGCAGGACGCGGAACGGCTGGCGCGGCTTCAGGGGCTGCAGGACGAGGCCGACCGCCTGGCGCGCGAGGCCGAGGAGGCACGGCGGCGGGAAGAGGAACGCCTGGCCGCCGAAGAGGAGCGCCTGCGGCAGGAAGAGGAATGGCGCGAACAGCAGGAATGGGAGGAACAATCCGAGGGCTTCGACTGGGGCACCGCGCTGTCGGAGGCATTCGCCAGCACGGACTGGGGTTACGGGTCCGACACCGGCTTCACCGTGCCGGGCTACTACTACCAGGGGATATACATCGGAGACTCGTCTTCCGAGAGCACTCGCTCATCGGATAGCGGCGGCAACCATTGCGGCTTCAGGTATCCCGTTTTCGAGAAAGGCGAAAAGGTTTTCCGGGACGACGAAACCTGCACCGGCGAAGAATATGCTGAGCAGATCGGGGCGGAGCAATGGACTGTCGGGGAAGATCAATGAGTAACGCCCCTCACCCATACGACCAATCCATCGCCGACTGGATGGCGAACCGAAGCTCCGAGGATGCCTTCAACCCGGTCGAACACCTTGGCTTTCTTCGGCGTGCGACAGAAGACGGACTGGTCAGGGCCGGTCTTTCCGGCACCGCGTTCGCGGCCGAGATGGCGCTTTTCGACGCCGCCGCGATGCGGGTCTTCGCGGGCAAGTCGGCGCCGGAGGCGGCAAGGCCCTCGCCCCCAAAACCCGCCACCCCCAATCCCGCCGCACCGGAACCCGATCCTTCCGAAATGGCGGCGTTGACGGCGGAGTATGAAACGACCCTGCGGCAATGGACGTCGGAGGTGCTGGACCCGCATTTCCGGGAAGGTGCAAATCCTGCGGACCGCCTGAAGGCCCTGCACGGATTGATCGCCCAGGCCAGAAAGGCGGCCGAAGACAAGTTGGCCCGGCTGGGCAAGTCCCCGCGGGCAAGCGCGCAGGAACTGGCGGCCTTCGACGCAGCCGGCCGCCGGTTGGCTGAGGCAGAGCAGCAGGGCTGGCAGGAAAAGGTCACGCGGTGGCGGGCGCATCGGCGCCTGAACCTGCGCCAGAGACTGGTGCTGCTTTGGATTTCCACGGCGATGGGCGTGGCTGCCTTCGGGCTGATGGCCGCGATCTTGAGGCCGCTCTGGGAGATACGGCAGCTCGAATTGGCCAACCTGGTCTCTGTGGCCGCGGCAGTCGGGGCCTGCGTCCTAATTGCGGCCATGCTCAGGATCGCGGACGCGATGCGCGCGCGCTGGAGCCTGTGGATCTGGTTCATCCTTGCCTACGCGATGTCCGGCCTCGTGGTGGTCCTGGCCCAATGGGTGCATCTGGCGGCCGAAGGCCTGGGCGCAGATTACATCGCGCTTGCCTGGCCTGCCGCGGGGGTGGCCGGTGCGCTGATGGCCGGGCTGTCTGTCGGGGTGATCCGGCGCTACTGGCGCGGCCTGTCCCCTGCACGGCTGCGCGCGGACGGCGAGTCGTCCCTCGCGTTCGAGCTTCTGCTGGTCGCCCTTGTGGTCCTGGTGTTCCAGATCGGGGCCAGGGTGCTTCTTGGCTGGGGGCCCGGCCCGTCCTTCGTGGCCGGCCTCTTCGTCGCCGGGCTTATGGTCCGCCTGGTGCCGGATCGGGAGATCAGCGTTCTTTTCGTGCCGGCTGTCGCGGCTCCGCTCGGGCTACTGGCAGCCGAGATGCCGGCCAGCGGTCTCAGCGTGATCACCATCCTGGCCTTCGCGCTTGTGGCCGGCATGGTGACGCACCTGGCCTGCCGCCTGGCACGGGCTCGCCGCAGCACCTTCTTTTCGTCGCTGACCGCGGCGGCGCTGGCGCTTATCCTGGTCGTCGCCCCGACCGACCCCGCGCCGGCGACGCGCGGGGCGGAGTGGCTTGGCCATCCCTTGCGTCCGGCGGCACACGCGCTCATGCGCGGCTACGACTTGCTATACCGCGAAACACCGCTGAGGCCGGTCCTCTCAGCCGTCTCCGGCTTTCGCAGCGGCAAGGCCAGCGCACGGCTTCTGGGCCTGACGCAGGATCCGGTCAACCGTTCGATCCTTGCAACCGTCGAGATCCTCAATCTGGGCGAACGCGGGATCGACAAAGTGGCGATCGAGCTCGGCAAGGCCGCGCTGCTGCAGGCCGGCTGCGGACCCGCGCGGGCGGAGGTGTCGCTGTCTCCTCCGCTCTGGCCGGGCGACAGCCGGCGGCTGACGGTCCGGGCCGAGTATCCGGAGACTTGTCCCGCTTCCGATGATCCGGATGTCGCGCACACGCTCGAGGCCCAACTGCCGGGACAAGGGCGCGATGCTTCGCTTCGTGTCCTGGTGATGAGCACACGTCCAAACGACCCTGCGGCTCGCTTCCGGACGGACGCCCGTGCATGGCTGGGTCTTTGACGGCCAGCCCGCACTTCAGGAGACCCCGGCCCTTGACCGGATAGGCAGAAAGCAGGTCGGCCGGTTCTGGTTAACCGCGGAGCCGCCCTCGAGGAAGGAGGCCAAGCTAGCCGGTGCTTATGTTCAGAGGCGGTGCCATGGCGGCTCCGGGGAACCGGATCAGCCCTTCAAATTCACGCAAGGCATGGATGGGAGCGGAGGAGGGATTTGAACTCCCGACACAAGGTAGATACTTCCTCTTTGGCATTTTGAGTTTCCGCTAGAAGCTTGCCAACTAAGTCGATATCATCCCAACAATATCAATGTATTAACTTGAATTTCTCAATCGGCCCGATGCCTAGCTTCCCACCCGGTTCCCACGATCTCCCCAACATCTCGTTGCTATAGATCACGCAAGCAGAGCGATCTGCGAGCAATGGGAAAGGTGACAATGATGGCAAGAAGAACCTGTGAAGATTCCCAGCTGGCGAAATACCTCGAGAAGCGGTTTCTCGAACTCCGGCCCGCAAGACCCAGGCCGAGATCACCGAGCAGGCCGGCTTCGTGAACCCCAACATGATCGCGATGCTGAAGACAGGCGCGACAAAGCTGCCGCTCGACCGCGTGGCGAGCCTCGCCACAGCGCTTGAGTGCGATCCCCGGCTGCTTTTCAACCTCGCTCTGGAGCAGCTTGGTGGCGACACGACCGTCCGCGCAATAGAGGAGATCTTCGGCGTCGTGGTGACGAAGAACGAGGTGGTTTGGATCCAGGAGATCCGTGACGCCTCCGGCCATACGGATCCTAGCCTGATCTCAAAGGGGCAGACGGCGATCAGAAGAAACTTCGGGAAATGAACGAGACAGGGACAAGAGACGACGCGGAGACGTCGAGAGCTCATGATCGCCTGTCATAGAACGAGAGGGCTTGCGTGGACTTCCTCAGGTTGCACGCGGATCGGCGACACCCGGCGCCTCGGCGCAAGGGTGTTCAACTGCTCTACCGTGTGCTGCGGAGTGGGAATGGAAGAAAAGAAGGTGGTTTCGGTGACAACCTCCGTCTCGGTGAGCGACGAACATCGTGGGCCAACAGGCGACGAACCGCGCTCTGACATCTCCCGGTGTGGAATTGACAAACGCAGTGCGATGCACAAGGCTGAAAGGATGGGGATCCGCGATCTCCCCACGAGGCGACAGCCGAAGCTCGCGTTCCACCTCGACCCGAAAATCTCGGAGGAACGCACATGCCTGCGCCCGACGCCATCACAGCGGACAAGCTCGCCAAGCTGCTCGGCACACCCCGTTGCCCTACCATCCTGGACAATCGGCGCGATGGGCTTCGCGCCGAGGATCCTTACCTGCTTCCGGGCGCTCGCGTGGTTGGCGAAGCCGATCACGCGGCAGAGCATCTGGAGCCATTGATCGCGTCCCTGCAAGGTCCGGTGGTCGTTGCCTGCGCCGAGGGACATGGCCGCAGTCAGGGACTCGCCGCGCTGTTGCGCAGCCGGGGCATTGCGGCCGAGTATCTGGAAGGCGGCCATGCGGCATGGCGTGCGGCCGGCCTTCCCCTGATCGACCCCGGCAAGATCACCGCGCGCGATGCGGCAGGGCGCAGCGTGTGGGTGACACGGTCGCGCCCGAAAGTGGATCGTATCGCCTGCCCCTGGCTGATCCGTCGTTTCATCGACCCTCGCGCGGTGATCCTCTATGTCGCACCATCCGAGGTGGCGAGCGTCGCGGCGCTCTATGGCGGCGCGCCCTTCGACGTGGAAGAGACTTTCTGGAGCCATCGGGGCGAGCTTTGCACTTTCGACGTGATGCTGGCCGAGTTCGGGCTGAAGCTGCCCGCGCTGGACCGGCTTGCAAAGATCGTGCGCGGCGCCGATACGGCGCGTCCCGACCTGGCGCCCGAGGCACCCGGCCTGCTGGCAGCGTCGCTGGGGCTGTCGCGGATGCATTCCGACGATCTCGAACAGCTCGAAGCCGGGATGGCGATTTATGACGCTTTCTACCGCTGGTGCCGCGATGCGACGGATGAGACCCACAACTGGCCGACCAATCGTCCGGGAGGAGCGTCATGACAGGTGTGGATGCAGACGTCCGGAACCCCGCTCCGAACGGGGTGCAGGCCTATCCCAGCCTTGCCGAGGCGACGATGGTCTGGGCAAGAATCGCCGCCCTGTCCTTCGGGGGCCCCGCAGGGCAGATCGCGGTCATGCACCGCATCCTCGTCGAAGAGAAGCGCTGGCTGGGCGACGACCGCTTCCTGCACGCGCTCAACTTCTGCATGCTGCTGCCGGGCCCCGAAGCTCAGCAACTAGCAACCTACGTCGGCTGGCTGATGCATGGCGTGCGTGGTGCGCTGGTGGCGGGATTGCTGTTCATCGCGCCCGGCGTGTTCGCGATTATGGCGCTCAGTTGGGTCTACGCGGCCTTAGGGGACGTGGGCTTGATCGCCGGCCTGTTCTTCGGGCTGAAGGCCGCGGTGCTGGCCATCGTCGTGCAGGCCGTCGTGCGCGTCGGACGGCGGGCGTTGAAGAACCGCGCCATGCAGGCAATCGCGCTTGCGTCCTTCGTGGCGATCTTCCTGTTGGGCGCGCCGTTCCCTGCCATCGTCCTGGCGGCCGCACTGATCGGCTGGGCCGGGGCGCTGGCCGGCCTTGCCGCCTTCCGGCCGGGAGGCGGCCATGGGGCGGTGGGCAAGCGGCATGTCGCAGACGGGCAGTCGCTCCTGGGTGAGGAGCATATCGAAAGGGGCCATGCTGCGGCCCGAGGCGTCTTCATCGCCGGTATCGGCGCTCTGGCGCTCTGGCTCGCGCCGGTGACCGCGCTTGTGCTCCTCGCGCCTGGCAGTGTCTTTGCGGACATCGCGGTCTTCTTCTCCAAGCTCGCCGTTCTGACCTTCGGCGGGGCCTACGCGGTGCTGGCCTGGGTCGCGCAGGAGGCCGTCGGCACCTATGGCTGGCTTGCGCCAGGGGAGATGCTCGACGGGCTCGGTATGGCCGAGACGACGCCGGGGCCGTTGATCATGGTGCTGCAATTCGTGGGCTTCATGGGCGCGTTCCGCGAGGCCGGGTGGGCGATGCCGCTGGTTGCCGGAACGGTCGGCGGCCTTCTCGCCACCTGGGTGACCTTTGCACCGTGTTTTGCCTGGATCTTCCTCGGAGCGCCCTGGATGGAAAGGTTGCGCAAGAACACAGCGCTGTCGGCCGCCTTGACGGCCGTGACGGCTGCCGTTGTCGGCGTGATCCTGAACCTCGCGATCTGGTTTGCGATGCACGTGATCTGGCGCGAGGTCGTTGCGTGGCAGGCGGGGCCGCTGATGCTGGATCTGCCGGTGCTGCATTCCATCGATTGGGCGGCGGCGGTGCTCTCGGCGTTCGCGCTCGCCGTCGTGTTCCGGCTGAAGCTCGGGATGGTGGCGGTTCTGGGCGGGGCGGCGGGAATGGGCGTCGTGCTGCACATTCTGGGGCTGGCCTAGGTTTCCCCGAAGCCGGTCGCGATCAGCACCAGCGCCAGATAGCGCCCGCCCTTCGCCAGTGTCACGATCACGGCAAAGCGCCAAAGCGGCTCTCGCAGGACACCCGCGACGAGGGTCAGCGGGTCGCCGACAATCGGCACCCAGGAGGCAAGCAGGCTCCAGTGGCCCCAGCGGTGATACCAGCGGGTCGCCTGCGCGAGGCGTCCGGGCGAGGTCGGGAACCAGCGCCGGTCGGCGAAGTGGACGAGCCAGCGCCCAAGCCCCCAGTTGATGACCGAACCCAGGACGTTCCCCGCTGTCGCCACTGAAAGCAGGAGCCAGACCGGATGCCCGCCCGTCATCACGAGGCCGACAAGCACCGCCTCGGACTGGGCGGGAACAAGCGTGGCGGCCAGCAGCGCGGCAGCGAAGAGGCCGGCGAGGGTCAGCATCTCAGGGACGGGCGGGCCAGTGTCGATGCAAGTCATCGATCACCACCGGGTGCACATGCTCGCCCCTATCATCCTTGAGGTGCGGATGGTCGGGCGGCAGGTCGTCATGGCGATGCGGTAGTGCGTCGGGTTCCGAGGCGGGCCAGAGGCGAAGGACCGCGACGAGGCCTGCCGCGCCGATCAGCGCAAGCACCAGCGCGGCGGGCGCGAGGCCGAACCGCGCCCCGACCCATCCCGCAAGCGGATAGGTGACGAGCCAGCAGGCGTGGCTGAGCGCGAACTGGGCCGCGAAGACCGCGCCCCTGTCGGCTGGGCGGGCGGAGCGGTTGATGATCCGCCCGATCGGCGTCTGCGTCAGCGAGAAGCCGAAGCCGATCAGCGCCCAGAGGACCATCAGCGCGGCGAGGCTGCCCATCAGCGGTGTGAGCGCGACGCCCGCCACCATCAGCGCCGCGCCGCCGATCATCACCGGGCGGTCCGCGAGCCGGTGGAGGATGCGCGGCAACAGCAGCGCCGCCAGCATCGACCCCGCGCCGAAGCCGGCGAAGGCGAGCGCCACCGCCTCCTCGCCAAGGCCGAGCCGCGCCTGCACCAGCACGACCGTGTTCACGTAGATCATCGCGCCGGCGGCGGCGACCGAGGCTTCCATCACCATCAGCCCGCGCAGGCGCGGGGTGCGGGTGTAGATACGCACGCCCTTGACCACGTCGGACCAGAAGTGCCCGGCCTCGGCCTCGGCGCGTCCGGGCAGACGCGCGGTCACGACAAGCGCCGCCGAGCCGACGTAGCCCGCCACAGTGCCGATGAAGAGGATCGGAAAGCTCACGACCGTGAGCAACGCCGCCGCCAGGATCGGCGAGGCGAGCTGCTCGAGATCCTCGGCGAGCCGAAGGAGCGAGAGCGCGTTGGTGTAGTCGTCCTCGTCCTTCAGAACATCGGGGATGACAGCCTGGAAAGCCGGGGTGAAGCCGGCCGCGGCTGCCTGGAGGAGGAAGATCAGCACGTAGATCTGCCAGACCTGATCGACGAAGGGCAGGCAGGCGATGACGAGCGCCCGGATCAGGTCGAGAGCGACCAGGAAGGCCCGACGCGGCAGGCGCTCTGCCACTGCGGCAGCGATCGGCGCGAGCGTGACATAGGCCACCATCTTGATCGCCAGCGCCGTGCCGAGCACCAGCCCCGCATCCTCGCCTGCGAGCTGCCAGGCCAGCAGGCCAAGGGCGACCGTGGCGAGTCCGGTGCCCACGAGTGCGATCACCTGCGCGGCGAAGAGGTGGCGATAGGTGCGGTTGGCGAGAACGGCGAGCATGATACCTCAAAGAAGCCTTGCGAGCGCCCGGACTTCGGCAAGGCTGTTGTCACCGCCTTGTCCTAGGCAATGGTCGATATGGTCGTGGATCAGCACCCGCTTCGCAGCCGAAACGGCTTTCTCGACCGCCTGGAGTTGAACGGCGATCTCCGCGCAGGGCACGCCCGCTTCGATCATCCCGATGACGTGGCGAAGGTGCCCGTCGGCGCGTTTCAGCCGTTTGACGAGGTCGGGGTGGGTTGCGTGCAGGTGAGGTTCCGTCATGGGGTGCGGATATCCCCCCAGGGGGGATAAGGCAAGGTCCCGCGCATGCGACGGGAGCGCAAACGAACAGAGCGGCGGATGCAAAGATCCAGGGGCAAGGAAGCAGGCGCAGGAAAGTGGATACTGATCGCATGGCTGCCGACACGTCCTCGACGGATTTGACAAGGCTGGGCGGGGTCGTGATGCGGAACAGGACTTCAGCCGCGGCTGTCGCACGCACGCTTTGCCCGACGCTCTGATCCGTCATGCGGTGATGAACTCGCGCACGAAGGGGGTGGCCGGGCGGGCGCGGATGTCCTGCGGTTTGCCGATCTGCTCGATCCGGCCCATCGACATGACGACGACGAGATCTGCGAGTTCCATCGCTTCTTCCTGGTCATGGGTCACGAAGACGGTGGTCAGCCCCGTCGTGTCATGGATGTCGCGCAGGCCCTGGCGAAGTTCCTTGCGCACCTTGGCGTCGAGCGCGCCGAAAGGCTCGTCGAGAAGCAGCATCCGTGGTTCGATGGCCAGGGCGCGGGCCAGCGCCACGCGCTGGCGCTGGCCGCCGGAAAGCTGCGAGGGGTAGCGCGCGCCGATGTCGGGCAGCTGGATCAGCTCCAGCAGCTTGGTCACGCGGCGGGCGATCTCGGCCCTGGTGGGCCGCGTGGCACGGGGCCGCGCGTTCAACCCATAGGCGATGTTGTCGAACACCGTCATGTGGCGGAAGAGGGCGTAGGACTGAAATACGAAGCCGGCGCGGCGTTCCTGCACGGAAAGGCCCGTGGCGTCCTGCCCGTCAAAGAGGACGCGACCCGAGGTCGGGAACTCCAGCCCGCCGAGGATGCGCAGAAGCGTGGTTTTCCCCGAGCCGGAGGGGCCGAGGAGCGCCACCAGCGCGCCCGATGGGACAGCCAGAGAGACGGGGTGCAGAGCCGCCGTGGTGCCGAACTGCTTGGATATTTCGTCGATTTCGATGTGCATTCGGGGTCTCCTAGTGGCGGTGCGTGGCGGCGAGTTGGTCGGCATGACGGATTTCCAGCGCGGTCTTCAGAAGGAGAGTGACCAGCGCCAAGAGGGCGAGAACGCCGGCGAGAGAGAAGGCCGCGACCGAGAGGTATTCCTGATAGAGCATCTCGATCGTGATCGGCATCGTGGCCGTCTGCCCCCGGATCTTGCCGGAGACGACCGCGACGGCGCCGAATTCCCCCATGGCGCGGGCGTTGCAGAGGAGGACACCGTAGAGAAGCGCCCAGCGGATGTTCGGGAGCGTGACGGTCCGGAAGGTGCGCCAGCCCGAGGCGCCCAGCGTCAGCGCCGCCTCTTCCTCGGCCCGGCCCTGTTCGATCATCACCGGGATCAGTTCGCGTGCGACGAAGGGGAAGGTCACGAACATGGTGGCCAGGATGATCCCCGGCATGGCGAAGACGATGGGATAGCCCTGCGCCACCAGCCAGCCGCCGATGGCCGAGTTCGCGCCGAACATCAGCACGATGCAGAGGCCCGCGACGACCGGCGAGACCGAGAAGGGGAGGTCGATCAGGGTGATAAGGAAGGCCTTGCCGCGGAAGTCGAACTTGGTGATGAACCAGGCCGCGGCGATACCGAAGATCGCGTTCAGGGGCACGGATATGGCGGCGATGGTCAGTGTCAGGCGGATCGCGCCGCGGGCATCGGGCGAGGTGAGGCTTTTGAGCGAGGCGGCGATGCCGTCGGCCAGCGCCTCGACGAAGACCGCGATCAGCGGTGCAAGGACGAGGATGGCAAGGCCCGCGAAGGAGACGGCAATCAGCGCCCAGCGGGTGGCAGGGCTTTCCTCGGTCGCCGGGCGGAAGCGCGCAGGTTTGGCAATGGTTGCGTCAGACATATCCAATTCTCCGGCGGCTCCAGACCTGGATGAGGTTGATGACCAGAAGCATTGCGAAGCTGATGAGCAGCATGGCGATACCGATGGCGGCGGCCGCGTCGTAGTTGAATTCCTCAAGCTGGATGACGATCAGCAGCGGCGCGATTTCCGTCACCAGCGGGATGTTCCCGGCGATGAAGATGACTGAGCCGTATTCCCCCACGGCGCGGGCAAGCGCGAGCGCGAACCCGGTCAGGGCAGCGGGGGTCAGCATCGGCAGGATGACATGGCGGATGGTGTGGAGCCGCGAGGCGCCGAGCGTGGCGGAGGCTTCCTCCACCTCGCGCTCGATCTCTTCGACCACCGGCTGCACGGTGCGGGTGACGAAGGGCAGGCCGACGAAGACGAGGGCAATGAAGATGCCCCATTGGGTGTAGGCGATCTTCCAGCCGATTCCGGCCGCAAGCTGGCCGAAAAGGCCATTGGGCGCGTAGAGCGCTGTGAGCGCGATGCCCGCCACGGCGGTGGGAAGCGCGAAGGGCAGGTCGACGACGGCATCGAGGATGCGGCGTCCGGGGAAGCGGTAGCGCACCAGAACCCAGGCGAGAACCACGCCGAAGACAAGATTGAAGAGCGCGGCAAGAAGCGACAGACGGAACGAGAGAAAAAGCGCCGCCCAGACGCGTTCGCGGTTCACGGTTTCCCAGATCCCCGCCAGCCCGTAGTTGGCGCCCTTCAGAAGAAGGGCGCCGATGGGCAGGAGGACGACAAGGGAAAGCATCGTCAGGGTGATCCCCAGGCTGAGGCCGAGGCCGGGCATGGGCGATCGGTGGATCAGGGGTCTGCCCATCATCTTTCCTTACTTCGGAACGTAGATCTGGTCGAAGATGCCGCCGTCGCCGAAGTGCTCGGGCTGAACCTTGGCCCAGCCGCCGAAGCTGGCGATGTCGACCAGTTCCAGTTGCGGGAAGCGGGCAACATCCTCGGGGTTGGCCTTCGAGTTGTCCCAGGCGCGGTAGTAGTGCTTGAACGCCAGCGCCTGGCCTTCGGGCGAGTAGATGTAGTCCAGGTAGGCCTCGGCCAGTTTGCGCTGATCGTCCGACTTGATGTTGCCCTCGACGAGGGCAACCGGCGGCTCGGCCAGCACCGAGACCGACGGCACCACGATGTCGAACTGATCTTCGCCGATCTCGTTCAGGGCAAGGTAGGCCTCGTTCTCCCAGGCCAGCAGCACGTCACCGATGCCGCGCTGGGCGAAGGTGGTGGTCGATCCGCGCGCGCCGGTGTCAAGCACGGGCACGTTCTTGTAAAGCGCGCCGACGAACTCCTTCGGGTCCTTCCCGTTCTTCTCTGCCCAGGCCCACGCGGCCAGGTAGTTCCAGCGCGCGCCGCCGCTGGTCTTGGGGTTCGGCGTGATGACTTCGACGCCCTCGGCCACCAGGTCACCCCAGTCCTTGATCCCCTTGGGGTTCCCCTCGCGCACGAGGAAGACGATCGTCGAGGTGTAGGGCGAGGAGTTGTGCGGCAGCTTCGACTGCCAGTCCGCGGGCAGCTTGCCGGCCGCGGCGATCTTGTCGATGTCCGAGGCCAGCGCCAGCGTCACCACCTGCGCCTCAAGCCCGTCGATCACCGCGCGGGCCTGTGAGCCCGATCCGCCGTGGCTGACCTCGATCGAGGGAGCCTCGTTGCCCTGCGCCGTCCAGAATGCGGCGAACGCCTCGTTCAGTTCTCGATACAGCTCCCGCGTAGGGTCATAGCTGACGTTCAGAAGCGACTCCGCCTGAACTTTCGACGGCGCAGCGCCAAGCGCAAGCAGCGCGACGGCCAGGGCTGAGAGCGTGCCCTTCAGGACCCGGCTCACCGGCCAACCGGTCAGGCGGCGGAGGCCATCGGCGATGGTGACGCGGCCATCTGCATGGGCGCTCACGACAGGCCCCTGAGCCGTCACGGTCCCGGCAAGGGTGATGGTGGCAAGCATGGTCTTCTCCTTCAGGTTTCGGGAATGGGTCGGGTTCATCGGCCGATATGGCACGAGACCCAGAATGGTTTGCGGATAGTGCGATGCAGGTGTCATGCACGGCCTCCAGGCTTGCGGCTGTCGGCGCCGATCGGCTCCACCCTGGCCTCCCAGACCGCGGCGTCACGGCCGGAGAGCAGTTCGGCCACGGCCTCGTCCGGGGACCTGGTGAACAGGATCAGCGGGCTGCCATTGATGCGGTGGGTTCTGCCGGTGCGGCGGTCAACCAGGCGCACCGCGCAGGCCTGCGACAGCGGGGCGGTCATGGCCGACATCGACATCCCGGCTTGCCCGATCCGACCAAGGGGAAGTTCAGCAGTCATCATCTTTCTCCTTCGCTGCCGCCGGGGCCATCCCCCGACATGTCAATAATAACGACAGAGATGGTCGCGTATTGCAAAGGAAAATTCACGCTAAATATTGTCGTGTATAGAGAAGACCATTCTCCACCCCCGGACATGCGGACCCGGACGCAGCGGAAGAGATTCTGCTGTAATTACTGATTCTTAGGCGCTGGCGGTGCTGCCCAGGACCTGCGCGGCCACCGGGTTTGACCCCAACATGTCTTCGAGAGTCAGGGAGTCGATCAGCACGAGGTAGGACCAGAACACCTCCGCAAAGATCTTGCGGATGCGGCAGGTGGCCTCGTCAGCACAATCCTCGCAGCGTTGGTAGGCGCGGCGGGACAGGCAGGGCAGGGGCGCAATCGGCCCGTCGATTGTGCGCAGGAGTTCCGAGATGGAGATTTCGGAGGGTTTCTTGATCAGCACGTAGCCGCCCGACCGCCCCCGGATCGACGCGATCGCGCCGGCATTGCGAACCTCGAGCAGGATGTGTTCCAGGAACCGCTTGGGTGTCTCAGAGCGTT
Organism: Albidovulum sediminis; assembly: GCF_025380365.1. GTDB lineage: Bacteria > Pseudomonadota > Alphaproteobacteria > Rhodobacterales > Rhodobacteraceae > Albidovulum > Albidovulum sediminis. Next base: position 72,264 of record NZ_JAOCQF010000004.1, on the reverse strand, counting down.
TGGCGATCACTTCGATCGTCAAGGGTTCCGGCTGGCCCTTGGCCGCTTCGTCGGCGAGGACGAGAAGCGCCTTGAGGGCGTATTTCATCTTCTGCGTGATCATGGATCAGGGTTACGCGGAGGAATGACGAGAATCAATGTCGGGATTGCGCAAAGCACGCCTCGTTGCCGGAAAACAGCAAGCAAACAAGGGCGTGCTCCTCGGTTCAGGGCGCATCCGAATATACACGATAAAGACTGTAGACATTTTTTGGTTTTAATGCATGCTGATTCCCGAGCCCACCAGTCGGGCCAGAAAGGCAGTTGAACATTGACCGACCTGGACCTCATCGACCGCAAGATCGTGGCCGAACTGATGCGCGATGCGACGCTCCCGATTGCCCAGATCGCCGACAAGTCCGGCCTGTCACAGACGCCGTGCTGGAAGCGCATCCAGAAGCTCGAAGCCTCCGGTGTGCTCACCGGGCGGGTGGCGTTGGCGGACCCGGGAAAGCTCGGCTTCGGTCTGACTGTCTTCGTCGGGATCGAGGCCCCTGACCATTCGGCCGAGTGGCGCGAGGCGTTTTCCGCAGCGACGAACGCGATCCCCGAGATCATGGAAGTCTATCGGATGGCTGGCGAAATCGACTACCTTCTGCGCGTGGCCGTCGCCGACATGATGGCCTTCGACCGGCTTTACAAGCGGCTGACCGATGCCGTGCCGATCAAGAACGTCACAAGCCATTTCGCAATGGAGCGGATGAAGTTCACCACGGCCTATCCGGTGGACACGCTGTCGCGCTGAGCGCGATCGGTAGAATGAGCTTCCCTTTCCCGCGACATCTTTGGAATCAAAATACACGACAATCTTGCTAGATTAATATGGCAAATCGAGTCGTAGCTTCCTGGAGATTGCCGATGACCAAGACACTGATCGTCCCCGGGCTCGATGGGTCGCCCGCGCCGCACTGGCAGCATTGGTGGGCTGCGACCGACCCCAAAGCGCTGATGGTCGACCTGTCGGATCCCAGCCATCCGGTTCCGGCCGTCTGGGAGACCGAATTGGCCGGAATGATCCTTCGGCACCCCGACAGCATCCTTGTCGGACATTCGCTCGGCGCGGTGCTGATTGCCCGGCTCCTTGCAACCTGGCCGAACCTCCGGGTGCGTGGCGCGCTTCTGGTGGCCCCGGCAGAAACCAAGGGAGGTGATCGTGTCGGACAGTTCGGCGCGATCCCGGAACTGCGGCTGGACATCCCGACGACGGTCGTCGCAAGCCGGAACGATCCGTGGATGGGCTTCGACCGCGCTGCGCATCTTGCGCGGGCCTGGGGTAGCGGCCTCGTCGATCTTGGTCATGCGGGCCACATCAACGTGGCTTCGGGCTTCGGCCCGTGGATGCAGGGCAAAGCCCTTCGCGATCGCCTGATGATGGCTGCGCTCAACCAGCCGGATCGCACCAAATACGCCCGGAGGATCGCCCTGTGAAGACCTTCCTCCACCAGTTGCATCAAGGCCGTTCCGGCTATCTTGCCTTGATGGTCTTCCTTCTGGCCTACGCCGCGACCATGGCTCTCGTGATCGCCCCGGACCAGGTCAGGTCGGCGATGGATGCACTCAGGACCTGGCCCTTCGAATAGTCGCGCGGACGGAAAGGACGCAAAGTTGATGGACTGGCGCTTCGACCAGCAGTTCGCGGAACTCTTTGCCGCCTCGCTTGCCGATGAAGGTGGGAAGGGTACGCACCCGTCGCTTTGGCCTTTGATCTTCGTCAGCGTCTTCGGGCTTGCGGTCTTCGCCGTCGCCGAGTTTCCGGGTGTTCAGTCCGCGATCAGTGGTCTGTGCCTGGAACGCTGACTGACTCTGAAGGGGGCCTCCGGCGCTTCAGGATTGCGAACGGCCGCAAGAACGCGCGCGTCGATTGCATGTCCAAGGCCGTTGAACACGGTCAACCGTGGCGCGGCTCCGGCGTCTTGCAGCCAAGCCTCGGTTGCGCGGGCGATGGCAAGCGGCATCACGGGATCGTCTGCGCCATGCAGAAGCGCGATCGGGGGCCAGTCGTGACGCACCCCGACCGGCCCGGCCAGCCGACCGGACAGGGCGATGATGCCGGCGACCGGAAGGCCTGCGGCGACCGCGTGCAGCGCCATGATCGCGCCCTGGGAAAAGCCGATCAGCACGCTCTCGCGGGGATCGCCAAGGCCTTCGATCCGGTCCACGAAGGCCGGCAGCGCCTCCGCGATGCGGCCCGGCCGGTTGGCCTCCGTCACCCCCTTGACCGAGAACCACTGCCGGCCCGTCCCCATGTCGAAGGGATGCGGCCCATCGGGGAATACGGCGGGTTGCGGCAGCGCCAGGGCTTCGGCCAGCGGGCGCATGGCCGCACCGCTGCTTCCCACGCCGTGCAGGAAGATGACGCGCCGGCAGGACGGGATCATCGAACGGACTCCAGCAGGGCCGTCACATGGTCCGGGCCTGCCGGCACGATCCCGGTCGGGTTCAGCGCCTTGATCGAATAGTATCCGGCCTTGATGTGGTCGAGGTTCACGGTCTCCCGCACACCGGGCAGACGCAGGATACGCGCCATGTAGGCCGAGAGGCGCGGGTAGTCGGCGATGCAGCGCAGGTTGGTCTTGAAGAGGCCGTGATAGGCCGCATCAAAGCGGATCAGCGTCACGAAGAGGCGGATGTCGGCCTCGGTGAAGCGCGCGCCGAAGAGGTAGTCGCCGCTCAGGCGGTCCTCCAGCCGGTCGAGCATGTCGAAGACGCCCGCCACCGCCTCGTCATGGGCGGCCTGGGTCGAGGCGAAGCCGGCCTTGTAGACGCCGTTGTTCAGCCGGTCGTAGACCTCGGCGTTAAGCGCATCGATCCCGGCGGCCAGGTCGGCGGGGTAAAGGTCGGGCGTGCCGGGCGCGAGGTCGGCAAAGGCGCTGTTGAACATCCACAGGATGTCGGCGCTTTCATTGCTGACCATGGTGTCGGTCGCCTCGTCCCACAGGACGGGGACGGTAGCGCGGCCGGTGTAGTTCGCGTCGGCCCGGGTATAGAGCTGGTGCAGGTGCGTGGCCCCGTGCAGCGGGTCGGCCTCGGCGTCGGGATAGCCGCCGAAGCCCCAGCCCTCCGATGTCAGCACCGGGTTGACCACGGTGACGGGGATCAGATCCTCCAACCCCTTCAACTTGCGTGCGATCAGGGTGCGCGATGCCCAGGGGCAGATCAGAGCGACATAAAGCCGGTAGCGTCCGGCCTCGGCCCTGAAGCCGCCGGTTCCGGTCGGGCCCGGAGCGCCGTCGGCAGTGATCCAGTTGCGGAACGAGGATTGCTGGCGGACAAAGCGCCCCTCACCGTCCTTGGCCTGCACCGGGTGCCAGTCCGCGGTCCATTTGCCATTCATCAGCATTGCGCGTCTCCTTCGGGTGGGCTTGGCCGCGCCGGGTGGTCCGGCGCGGCACGATGGTCGTTCAGGCGAAGCGGGCGCGTGCCGCGGACTTGTCGCCGGGCAGCAGGGCATAGGCGCCGTCCCCGAGGACCGCGAGCACACCCTGCACCACGGCCCACATCACCGGGTATTCCCAGCCGCCGCCCGCGTTCGACCAGTTGAACCCCGAACCGCCGTGGCCGAACCATGCGGCCCCCAGCAGGACCGGCACCAGCGCGGCCGAGACCAGCCGCGTGCGGACGCCCAGGATCAGGGCGAGGCCGCCCGCGATCTCGGCCAGCATGGTCAGATAGCCCAGCGCTCCGGGCAGGCCGATGCTTTCGAAGTATCCGGCCGTCCCCGCTGGGGTGAACACAAGGAGCTTCACCAGGCCGTGGAAGAGGAACAGCGCGCCGGTGGTCACGCGCAGGGCGAGGATGCCATAGGGGGCAGTGGTCGTGTCGATCATGGTCTTGGTCCTTCGGATGTGGGGTCAGCGGGAAAGCCAGGCGGGCGCGATCTGGGTGCCTTGCCCCAGCATGTAGCCGAACTGGATGTTCAGGTAGGCGAGCGGCTCGATGGTGCGGGCGTTCGACAGGGGCCCGGCATCGCGGGCATCGAAGCCTGCATCCCTGGCCAGCGCGATCACGGCCGCCTTGGCCTCGGCGTCATCCGATGCGACGAAGGTCTGCACCGGGGTGTCCCCGAAGCGCAGCCCCTGGTCGTAGACCTGCGCGAAGACCGTGTTGAAGGCCTTCACCACGCGGGCCCCCGGCAGCGCCCGGGCGATCTCCTCGGCGGCGGAGGTCTCGTGGCCGATCTTCAGACCCGAGAAGTCGTCCTTCACCGGGTTGGTCACGTCGACCACGATCTTGCCGGCGAAATCGGCGACGTCTGCCAGACCTGTCGCCGCGCCATAGGGCACCGCGAGGATCACCACATCTGCCGCCTGCACCGCCGTGGGCACCCGGGCCGCCTGAACCGACAGGCCGCGCTCCGCGAGCCTGGCCGCAGCGTCCGCTCCGCCCTGGCGATCGGCAACGGTGATCTCATGAGCGGTCCTTGCCAGAACCGAGGCGAGCCCCGATCCGATACCGCCCGTTCCGATGATTGCGATCTTCATCATGTCTCTCCAGTGTTCGGCGGCCCCGGAGATCCTGGCCGCCTTGGTCATGACCGGAATATGCGCGCCACCATGTCTGGCGAAAATGGCGAAGGTGTTGTATGTCTTTCCCCACAGTGTTCCGAATTGGTGCGCGCGATGGATCTGGTGGACGGCATGCGTGTCTTCGTGGCCTCGGTCGAGACCGGGTCCTTCTCGGGGGCTGCCACGCGGCTGGGCATCTCGCCCAAGCTCGCCTCGAAATACATGGCCGAGCTGGAGGCGCGGCTTGGCGCGCAGCTTCTGCACCGGACCACACGGCGGCTTGGCCTGACGGTTGCGGGGGAGCAGCTGATGGCGCAGGTGCCCGACTGGCTCGATCAGCTGGACGAGATGCAGAACAGCCTGCGCGAGGCGCGGCGCGGTCTCTCGGGCACGATCCGGATCTCCGCTGCGGTCACACATGGCGAGATGGTCCTCGCGCCCCTGCTGCGCCGCTTCCGGGAGCCGCATCCCGACCTGATCATCGACCTGCGCCTGTCGGATCGCTTCGTCGATCTGGCGGGCGAAGGGATCGACCTGGCCATCCGCATCGGCCGGCTGGACGATTCCGCACTGGTGGCGCGCAAGCTCGGCCGGACGCGCCTGATGCTGGTCGCCGCGCCGGGTTATCTCGCCCGCGCCGGTCGACCGGGAAGCCCGGACGATCTGGCCCGCCACATCTGCATACGAGACACCAACATGCGCGGCGATGGCGCCTGGCCGCTGTTCGAAAATGAAAAGCCGGCCCGCGTTCCTGTCTCCGGGCCTTTCCTCGTCAACAGCGCCCGCGTCGTACGCGACCTAGCCATCGAGGGCGAAGGCATTGCGCTCTGTCCCGATTATGCGGTGCAGGCCAGCATCGAAACCGGCAGGCTCGAACAGGTCCTGCCGCAGGCCTGCGGGCCGCAGCTCGACATCCACGCCGTCCACCTACCGCAGCGCCGCATGGCCCGGCGAACACGGGCGCTGCTGGACTTCCTCGCCCGCAATCTTGCAGCATCTTTGAGTTCAGCTCCTGAGGAGGGAGCGCGGGATTGAGCGCTGGTCAGGGCAGTCCTGCTCGGTTAGCCAAAGTCTTCTGATCTGGAGCCGCGATCTGGTTCCCGGCCCATGTTGATCGATCCGCTTTCACTCGATCCGGCCTCAACGCTCAAAGCACTCTCTCTGGACCCGAGCCTGACCTTCAGGTGTCAGGCGGCAATCCGGGAAGTGTTTGGTCACTGAAGGGTGAAGACAGCGATCACTTGGACGTCACCGCCCTCGAGCTGGGCCAATTGACCGAGAACGAGAAGGTGTGGGTGATGTTCCTGCGGCTGGTCTCGGAGGGGCGAGATCCGGCACCGAAGTTCTCGGATGTGCAATTGCTGCAGCGAGTTCTGCGACTGCGCTGCAACAGCGCGCTAGTGCCTCAGGGGCGACTTGTGGGTCTCGCCGCGGTGACACGAAGAACCCAGTCACGTTGCATTGTGACATTTATCCCTGTGGGGCGGGGCAGACGATGGCGGCGATGAGCCCGTAATGAGCTGGCAGACGATAGGCGGCACAGGGCCGCAATGGTGAAGTCTGCTCCGCCGCCTCGCCAGACCGGCTACGGTTTTAGCGAGCGAACAGGCTCGACAGGAAAGTCAGGGCGCTGGCACGGGCAGGCGAACCCTTCCCTCGCTTCGTCTCGTGCCAAGCAGCAATGCACCGTCAGCCGGTTACGCCCTCGTATGGCGCAAGCAACGAGAGGGCCCAACCCGCGATCACCTCCGGTTCGGCATCCAGTCTAATGGCCGCTCCGGCGGCGAAGTCGAGAAATGCGGAAAGGTTCAGGGCGTTGACGCCGACGAGAATCGGGATCCGCAGGTCGACTGCGCGCACGATCGCGGAGCGAAGTCCACGCCCCAGGCTTTCCTGCTTGCCGAACTTGTTGATGACGAGCATGTGGCAGTCCGCCAGTCGCTTTTCGACGTCCATCGCCAGGTTCTCTATGCTGGAGGGGTCGAGCCTGCAGCCACGAGAACCCGACCCGAGTGCTTGGCTGATCCGGGTAGCCGGCCCGTCCGGAAGGATGCGCACGCGCCTGTCGCAGGGGTGCGCGTCGGAGTCGTCGTGAAGCGTGGCCACGGTGCCGCAGAGGCGGACACCCCGGCGTTCCAGATGCATTACTGCAGCCGCGATGCAGTCGTCGATCCGCCCACGGCCGGGCAGGGTGACGTAGGCGATTTTCATGGCGGGATTTCTCAAGTTGCACAGAAACTCGGGGCGCGGCTGTTGCCGCGCCCCGACGCACCCGTCCGAGGTCAGAGTTCGACCTCCCACGACTTGAAGCTCAGCTTCGCGGTCGCGGGGCTCGCATCCGCGATCTTGCGGATATTGGCCCAGGTTTGCTTGTAGTTGGGCAGGATCAGCGTATTGGTGCCGGCGTTGATCACGTTGCCCTGCGTGCCCGAGGGTGCGCCGAACAGCATAAAGGTCTCGTTCCGCCGAGCGGTCGGTTCGATATAGACCATGGCTTGCGTCGCCCCCACGTCGTTGAAGATCTCGGCCATGTCGCCGTTGTTCAGACCCAGTTCAGCCGCATCCTCCGGGCTGATCTGGAGATAGGGCAGCGGGAAGCGGTCGGTGACGAAGTCGTTGTCCTGATCGAGGAACCAGTTCTGCCAGTTGATGTTCGATCGGCCATTGTTGATCAGGAACCGATGGTTTGCCTTCTGCTGCGCCTTGCCCGGCGCTTCGAGCCCGCGCCAGCCGCCCGCCATGAACAGCGCCTTGCCGTCCTCGCGCCCGTGGCGGGTAAAGACCCCGTCCTCGTAAAGCCGAGACGTGCCGACCAGCTGGCCATTTTCGAGCCCCTTCACCGGCTCCTGCACTCCGTTGTTGCCCATGGCGCGCAGGCGTTCGTAGGTCACCTCGGGATTTCCCTGATGGTAGCCGTCCATGAAGGCGTCTTCCTCGGTCTGCCAGTCGAAGCCCTTGAACTGGTCGGCGTAGTCCGCGCGCCCTTCTTCGCGCAGCACACGCTCCAGATGGTTGGCCATGCGCGCCGCGATCAGGCAGTCGGGCATCGCCTGACCCGGGCCGTCCATGTATTTCTCGGTGAGCCGAAGGCGCCGTTCCCCATTCATGGAGGTCAGGTTCATCTCGCCCGACTCTACCGCCGGCAGGATGACGTGCGCGGCCTGCCCGATCTGGGTGTGGATGATGTCCACGTTGACCGAGAACAGTCCGCCCGCGTTGATCGCGGCGACGATGGCGTCGACCATCTCCTCTCGTGTTGCGCCGGCACGGGCGTCCATCGCCTCCTTCACCATGTTGGTGCGGCGGTTGTATTCCCGCTTGAAGGCCGAGGCGTTCAGCGTCGTCTTGTAGTGGTCGTTGGCCCAGATATGGTGCACCTTGCCCCGGCCAGCGATCAGCAACTGGTCGACGTAGGGTGCGGGCCGGCCCACGTGGCCGTCACCGGGGCGGTAGTAACCCTCCTGATGTCCGCCGAGCCGGCAGCAACCGCCGCCCTCTCGCCCGACGTTGCCGGTTGCCAGCGCGATGTTCAGGAGCGCGCCGATGGTGCGGTAGTTGTCGTTGCCCCAGATGATGCCCTTCTCGTAGGCGGTGACGCATCTGCGCCGGCTGCCATCGTCCTTGGGTTTTGCGATCCACTCTGCAGCCTTGACGATATCGGCTTCGCTCACTCCACAGATTTCAGCGGCTTCAGCGGTCGAGAGCCGGCAAGCCTCTCGCGCGGCCTCGAACGAGCCCAGATTGGCCGGATGCGCTTCATCTTCGGGCACGGCGATACCGTCGGCGAAGGTCGAGGCGGCGATGAAGTCTGCATCTACCCAGCCCTGATCGGCGATGTGGGTGAAGAGGGCGTTGAAAAGCGCGAGGTCGGTGCCCGAATTGATCTGCAGGTGGAGCACGTTTTCAGCGCCCGCCACCTCCTCGCAGGCGTTGATCGACACTGTCCGGCGCGGATCGACGACGAGCACCCGCGCACCGTTCCGCATCCCCGGCATCATGTGATTGAGGAACAGGTTCGTCTGCGTCTCGATTGGATTGGCACCAACAAGGAAGATCGTGTCGGTCACCTCGTAGTCGGAGTAGCCGTAGTTCAGCTCGTCCACGCCCATATCGCGGCTGGAATGGACTTCCGAGTTGTAGGCTGGCCGGTTGTGGATGCGGCAGTGCTTCACCTTCATCGACCCGAAGTAGAGCTTGCCGGTCCCCCAGGTGTTCTCATAACCGCCGGCGCTGCCGCCGTGGTCGAACATCGAGACGAAAAGGTCGTCCTCGTCGTCCTTGTCGATCACCCGGGCGGTGACACGCGCCACAAGGTCGAGCGCGTCTTCCCAGGTGGTAGGTTGCCAGGTGCCGTAACGCCAGACGAGGGGGTCGGTCAGGCGCTGCTGCTGCGTGCCCGAAACGTCCGATCGGCGGTTCTCGGCCATGCGCGCGCCCCGGACCGAACCGAGTCCGGCGTTTACCACGCAATCATGATCCGGTTTGATGACCAGATTCACGTTCTGGCCGTTCTGCTTCACGACGTTGAACATGGAGGGCGCATACCAGGCGTCTGTTTCCATGTCCTGTTGCAGGCTGAGGTCTCCGCCCGACCAGTTTGATTGAGCCGTTCCCTGACGGTTGATCGGCCAGGTGTAGGCCTTGTAGCCGCAGCCCACGATGCAGTAGTGGCAGGTTACGTTCTGCACCTTGGCGTCGGCCGGGATGATCGGCAGGCGATCGATTTGACGCTTGTAAGCCATTGAATCAGCCCTCCTTATGCCAGCACGTTGGACAGACGGCCGTAGATCAGCTCGTCCACCCCTTCGGCGAAGATGTCGCCCGCGTCATCAACGCGCAGCGCGAACTGAGGCAGGTTCTGGGTGGCATGGCCCCAGGTCTGCTGGCCGCCCGCCTCGCAGTCGAAGCGGCTGAAGTGGCCGGGGCAGTTCAGCGTCTTGTCACCGGCGTTGTAGCTGAGCGGCCAGCCCTTGTGGGGGCACAGGACCGAAAACGCCACGATGTCGCCCTCCGGACCGACGCCTCCCTCGACGGCGCTGCCGAGCTTGAGGAGCACGCCGGGACTGCCCTCGTCGGGATAGGCGATGTCCATCGGCTCATTAAGCTTCAGGTCGGACAGGTTTGCGAGGCGGTTCGACGGATAATCGACACGGGCCAGCGATTGTGCTGCGGCCGCCGTCGGGGCGACGATGGTTGCCGCGGCTGCGCCGGCGGCACTCATGACGCCACCCCGCAGAAACTGCCGCCGGCCGACATCGACCAGCTTGTTGCATTTCATGGCTCGGATCCTCCCTGTCATATCCCTGAAGAAAGGCTAGCAGCAGGGAGGGTCAGGGTGCGACAGCCACGGTCGCCTTGCCGCATCGCGGCAAGTGGCTCATCTTGCTAATGTTTCTTGGCTGTTCGGATTTCCGAACATGGGAGCCGCGTCAGATGCCGAGTTTCTGCATCTTCTCCCACAGCGTCGTGCGGGATACGCGCAGGAGCCGTGCCGCCTCTCCCACCTGCCCCCCGGTCCGCTCGAGCGCGGCGGCAATCTGGGATCGCTCCGCCGCGTCTCGAACCTCGGCAAGAGATCGCAATTCCTGCGCTCCAGCTCGTTCCGGGAACAGGTCCGATGTCAACACAAGTTCGCCCTCGGCCGCCTCGACCGCTCGCAGGAGACGGGCACGCAATTCCCGACCGTTGCCAGGCCAGTGGTGCGACCGGATCGCTTCCTCGGCGGTGGCCGAGATGCCGGCCAGGGGTGTGGGCCTGCGTGCATTGAAACCCTGGAGCAGTCGACCGGCAAGCCATACGGCGTCCTCCGGTCGTTCGGCCAGCGACGGCACGACAATCTCATGGGACTGCAGGATCGCCAGCAGATCGGCGCGGAAGCTGTCGGCCGCCTTTTCCTCGATCCGCAGGCCAGCCGTGGCGATCAGACGGAAGGTCGGGGACCTCAGCACCTCCAGCAGCCGGTTCTGTGCGGCGACGTCCAACCGCCCGATCCCGACGATGACCAGGGTTCCATCTTCTGCCCGGGCGGCGGCGCCTGCCAAGGTGGCCGCTTCGACCGGTTCGCGCAGTGCGTCGACAACGACCAGGGGTGCGGCACACCGATCGGACTGGTCGTGGACCCTCCGTGCCAGGCGAAGCTTGCCCAGCCCCGGAGCGCCGCGGATGAGCAGCGGCGAGTCGCGCCGCGTTGCATCCTGGATCTGGCGATCCACCGCCCGAGCCGCGTCGGTGATGCCGGTTTCGGGCGGCATCTCCTGACCCGCGCGCGAACGCATGACGAGAACCAGGCGCGACAAGAAGGCGCCGATATCGAACGGTTTCGCGATGTAGTCGGAAGCACCCGAACGGATCAGCCGCACCGCCTGGTCGATGGCTCCCTGTCCCGTGATGAACAGGAAGGGCGGCGGATGCCCCGTCCGGGTGAGCGTGTCATAGAGTTCCTCGCCTGTGCCGTCGGGCAAACGGATGTCGCAGACGACGGCATCCAGCGGCTTTCGTGGTGTCCTGATCGCGGGAAGCGCCCGGGCGACGTGGCGGTGCCAGAGGACTTCGGCACCCTCGAGTTCCAGCCGCTGGACCAAGGACGTGCCCATGATCTCGTCGTCTTCGACCAGAAGGATGCGCCGGCCTTCAAGCATCGGCGCTTCCCCGCAAAGGAAACTCGATCCGGATGAGGGTTCGGGTTTCGAGACGTTCGTGCTGGATCGCCCCGCCCAACCCCGTGACCAGATCGCGCACCAGCCGCAACCCAACCCCGCCGCCCGGCGGCAGCGGGCCTGCCCCAAGCAGGCGACCAAGGTCTGCCTGGCCGAGCCCCGGGCCGTCATCGCTGATCGTGACCGACAGGCGGTCCTGCCCGTTGGCGACGTCCAGCCCGACGCGGCCGTTCTGTCCGGCTGCAGCTGCTGCGTTCAGAAGCAGGTTGAGCACCACCTGGCGGACCGGCGCTGCGGGCAGCCTGGCCAGAACGGACGCCCCCGCGTTCAGCTCCCAGTCCAGAACCTGCCCACGGCTCGCCGCTTCGGGCTCGAACAGCAATCTCAGATCCTCGAAATCCTCGGGTCTGAGCGGCTGACCCGCGCGGTCCAGTCGGTGCTGCTCCAGGATCGCCCGTGTCACCTCGCGGAGGTGCGCAAGGCCGCGCTGCATCAGTTCAGCCGACTGCCGGACGACCTCTGGCCGGTCAGCATAGGTGCGCAGCGTGTCGGCCGCATTCAACAACCCGCCGAGTGGGTTGTTGACCTCGTGGGCGAGCGAGGAAGACAGGCGCCCGAGGCTGACGAAGCGTTCCCGCTCCGCAAGCCGCCGCTCGGCTTCGGCCCGGCTTTCGACCGCCGTGGTCATCCTGTTGTAGGTCTGGATCAGGCGGGCAAGCCCCGGGTCGCCTCGCGGGATATCGACGTCGGGAATGGGTCGTGGCGCCCCCCGTGAATCGTCCATCGCCTGCACGAGCGTGCCCACTGGGCGCAGGATTCGGGCCACCGCCAGCCAGCCGCCGAAGGCGAGCAGCGCGGTCGCGGCGGTGTTGCCGAAAAGAAGCCACATCGCGACGCTGCGGCGTTCCGCAAGAAGGTCGGTCACATCCAGTTCCGTAACGATCCGGCCAATCTCTCGTCCCTGGTAGAGAAGCGGTGCGCTCACCCGCAGGACGGGGTCGCCGGTCATGCGGATTTCTGGCGGCAGAACCGCGTCGGCTTCGAAGGTCGCAACATCCTCGCCGACGGGCGCGCGACGCGGATCGGTCGCGGCCAGGATGCGTCCGCGTTCATCGGCCACGACCGACAGCAAAAGCCGCCGGCCGTCATAGGCGGAACGGGCCCGGTCAAGGATGTCGTAGACTTCCCAGACGTCCTGCCGCAGCACCGAAGGGCCGAGCGCAACCGATAAACCCTCCAGATGGAGCCTGGCCGCTTCAGAAAGCCGGGCGTCCTGCACACGGCCAAGCGTGGCAAGAACACTCTGGCTTGCCAGAAGCCCAAGCAGGATCATCAGGCCGGCAGTGATGAGGGGCACGCGCAGCGTGACGGGCAGATCGCGGAAGCGGGGAAGGGACGTCATCCGCCCTCCAGAGCCGCCATGCGCGCGGCGATCCCGTCGAACAGCGCGTCATCCGGGGCGGCGACGCCATCGAGATAGAGAACGCGTAGCGCCGCCCGGCCTTCCGCAGTCGCGGAAAGCGCCAGAAGTGCCGCTCCGCAGGCACTGACAGCGGGGTCCCCGATCCGATCGCTTCGCGCGACGAAAGGGGGAAAACCCAGCCACTCGGAACGGGAGATGACCTTCGTCCGTGCCGTGAGATCCGGTTCCGCCGCGTTCAGCGCTTCCCAGACATAGCCGTCGACGCTGCCCGATCGGGTCAACCCCCCGGCAACGGCCCGGACGACGTTACGATGGCCATACGTGAAGATGACGCGCGAGAAGAATTGATCCGGTGTTTCACCTGACTGGGCGAGGTTCGAGGCTGTGACGAGGTAACCCGAGTTGCTGTCGGGATCCGAAAACGCATGCGTAGTGCCCCTGAGGTCGGGCAGCGCCGTGGCCGGGTCGTCGGCCCCGACGATCAGGTATGACTGGTAGAGCGGTCGCCCGCGCCAGACCGGAACCCCGAGAAGACGGAATTCGGAGCGATGCTGCAGGTAGGGGTAGCCGCAGGTCCAAGCCGCATCCACCGATCCATCCAGAAGCGCCCCGGAGATCTCCTGATAGGTTCGCCGCTGGACCAGTTCGATGTCCTGCCCCATCCCGGCCGCAAGCGCGGAGCGCAGCGCGGAGATGACCGCCGCATCGTTGTCGAGAAAGACGGGAGTCAGCGCGAACCGGAAGGGCGGCGCTCCCTGGGCCCGCACCCAAGGCGCAGCGGCCAAGGTTGCCGCACCAAGCAGCATCGCGCGCCGTGTGCCTTGCATGTCTCCCCCCAACCGAAACGAAGCCAGCCTTCCCGGTCGCCGGCATTGCTGGCCCCCGGTCGATGCGGCTTATCTGCCGACTGCCCGCATCGAAAATCGACGATATGCGGAGTCGGATCGGTTTGGGAAGCGTCCACATGGCGGGGAACGAGGGCAGCGCGGCCGCGCTTGCCAAGGTGCTGGCGCATCCTGCCCGGCGCAGAATCCCGCGCCTGTTGCAAGCCAAACCCGGCTGCATCGGCGGCGATTTTGTAGGGGTAGTCGGCCTTGCCCTGTCGACGGTCTCCGAGCATCTGCGCGTCCTCAAGGCCACCGGGATCATCACCGGAGAGATCGACGGGCCACGCATCTGTTCTGCGCTGAAACCCGCTGCCCTCGCCCCGCTGGCGGATTTCATTGCCGGCCTGACGCCCACAGCCGGCAGCGCCTGCTGTGTCCCTACCGCGAAGGATACCCAGGGTCAGGACACATTGATCTGCCTGAGGCTGCCGTCGCTGCTGACCTGCTTCCCGCTTCCTGGGCCGGATCGAGCTGGGATTTTCCAGTTTAGGATCGGGCTGGGAATCGGAGAGCTGACATGAAGAGATCGAAGTTCAGCGAGGCGCAGATCGCGTTCGTCCCGAAGCGGGCGGAAGAGGGCACGGTGATCGGCGAGGTGTGCCGGAAGGCCGGGATCAGTGAGGCGAGGTTCTATGCTTGGCGGAAGAAGTATGCCGACCCGATCCGGTCGCTTGCACCACATGCCGGCAGCACTCTACGCTCGTCCGCACGTGATTTCGTGCCAAGATATTCCTGCAGATACTGCTGACAGAAAGCCTGAGACGACGACGCGGTTCACCAAGACGCTCTCAGATGGCCGCCGCGTGACATACTTCTACGCTTGGAAGGGCAGCCCGAGACTCCCTGGAAGGCATGGATCTCAAGGGTTCGTTCTGGCTTATCAAACCGCAATCGCGAGTCGCAGCGCGGCTTCTGGGGGACAGCTTGAACTCCGTTATTTCCGCCTTCGAGCAATCCTCGAGCTTCAGAGACCTTTCCGCCTCAGACAGAGAAAGACCGGGCGGCACATCACGATACCGCTCGGCCAGCCTTTGAAAGAGTTCCTTTCAACCGCACCCCATGCTGCGGACACCATACTCGCCACCACACGCGCATCGGCCGACGGCGCGCCGCGTCCTTGGACCTCTGACGGCTTGCGCGCGTCATGGGCAAAGGTGGTTGCGCGGGCTGGCATCAAGGGTGTGACCTTCCACGACCTCCGCGGGACCTCGGTGACGCGACTTGCGCTTGCCGGCTGGTCGGTTCCTGAGATCGCTTCGATCACCGGACACGCCCTGAAGGAAACAAACAATATCCTCGACTCGCACTACCTGAGCCGGGACTCAGGTCTCGCTGCACAGGCCATCCGTAAGCGCGAGGCGCATGGAGCAGGGCCAAGTTTCCCAACTGCTCCCCGACTGACGATAGCCGCTCCGAGAACTCGGACCGGCCCGTCTACGATATCAAGGAGATGCATGGTAGCGGAGGAGGGATTTGAACCCCCGACACAAGGATTATGATTCCTCTGCTCTAACCAGCTGAGCTACTCCGCCAGAGCGAGCGCGTAGGTATGCGAGGCAGGCCGGGACGTCAAGCGGAAATCTCCGGGAACGCGACGGGCATTGCGATCTTGCCCCGGATCGCTAAACGGTACCGCGAAGGCAAGGATCGGATCATGCACCCACAGATTCCCCTGACCCGGGACATCGTCTTCATCGGCGGCGGGCACGCGCATGTGCTGGCCTTGCGCTCCTGGGGCATGAACCCGGTGCCGGGCGTGCGGCTGACGCTGATCGGCCCGGACCCGACGGCCGCCTATTCGGGCATGTTGCCGGGTCACATCGCGGGACGCTACCCGCGCGAGGCCCTTCAAATCGATCTTGTCAGGCTTGCCCGCTTTGCCGGTGCCCGTCTGATCCTGGGGCGCGCGACCGGCATCGACCGCACGGCGCGGCGCGTCGAGGTGGCCGGGCGCCCGCCGGTGGCTTACGACGTCCTGTCGGTCGACATCGGAATCTCTTCGGAAATGCCTTCCCTGCCCGGTTTCGCGGAACACGCGGTCCCGGCCAAGCCGCTCGACGCGTTTGCCGACCGCTGGGCAGGCTTCGTGGCATCCGCTCCCTCAGGTGCCGCCGTGGCGGTGATCGGCGGCGGTGTCGCAGGGGTCGAACTGGCGCTGGCTGCGGCGCAAAGGCTGGGCCGGGATGCGCGCGTCACCCTGATCGAGGCGGGAAAGGCCCTGTCGGCAGTGGGGCGCGGCGCTCGTTCAGCACTCCTGCGCCATCTTGCAAGGGCGGGGGTGACGGTCATCGAAGACTGCGCCGTCCTGCGCGTGGACGCCGACGGCGTGCGGCTTGCGGACGGGCGTTTCGTGCCTGCGCAGTTCACGCTGGGGGCCGCGGCGACGCGGGCGCAAGGCTGGCTTGCCGATACAGGACTTGCCCTGCAGGATGGCTTCATCATCGTGGACGACCACCTCCGGTCGGTGTCAGACCCCGCCATCTTCGCCACCGGCGACATCGCGCACCTGGCCCATGCGCCGCGACCGAAGGCCGGCGTCTTTGCGGTGCGCCAGGCGCCGGTTCTGCTGCACAATCTTACGGTTGCGGCGACGGAAACCGGGCGTCTGCGGCCCTATCGCCCGCAGCGGGACTATCTCAAGCTGATCTCGGCCGGCGCCGGCAGGGCGGTCGCCGACAAGTGGGGCCTGCCGCTCGACGGGGCCTGGTTGTGGGACTGGAAGGACCGCATCGACCGCCGCTTCATGGCGAAGTTCGAAACGCTGCCCGCGATGCCCGCGCCGACGCTTCCGGCACAGGTCGCCGCTGGCGTGGCCGAGGAGATCGGCAACGGCAAGCCGCTCTGCGGCGGCTGCGGCGCGAAGATGGGGCGCAGCGATCTTTCGGCGACCCTCGCGGGGCTGCCGCAGCCGCGGCGGCCGGACGTGATCTGGGGTACCGGCGACGATGCGGCGATATTGCGCCACGGGGCCGGGGCGCAGATCCTGACCACGGACCATGTCCGGGCCTTCACCGAGGATCCCTGGCTTCTGGCCCGGATCACCGCCATCCACGCGCTCGGCGATGTCTGGTCGATGGGGGCAAGACCGCAGGCCGCACTTGTGCAGGCGATCCTGCCGCGCATGGCGCCGCGCCTGCAACGCGAAACCCTGCGCGAGATCCTGGCCGGCGCGACGGAGGTCTTTTCCGGCGAAGGGGCGGACGTGGTCGGCGGGCACACGAGCCTGGGGGCGGAACTGACGCTTGGCTACACGGTGACAGGGTTGAGTGAAGGGCCGCCCGTCACCCAGTCGGGCGCGCGTCCGGGTGACGTGCTGATCCTGACCAAGCCCATCGGCACAGGCGTGATCCTCGCCGCCGAAATGGCGCGGGCGGCGCCCGGTGGGGTGGTCGCGGCGGCTCTCGACTCGATGGCGCACCCGCAAGGGGCGGCCGCGCGGGCGCTCGCGCCCCATGCGCACGCCATGACCGACGTGACGGGCTTCGGCCTCGCGGGCCATCTTCTGGGCCTTCTCGAAGCCTCGGGCCTGTCGGCCCGGATCGACCTGTCGGCCGTCCCCTTCCTGCATGGGGCCGAGGCGCTGGCTGCCGCTGGCCACGGCTCGACCCTGCTGCCCCAGAACCGGCAGGCCGCCGGTCGCATGTCACTGGGACAAGGTCCACGCGCTGACCTGCTGTTCGATCCGCAGACCGCCGGCGGCCTTCTGGCCGCGGTGCCCGAGGCTGAGGCCGACGCCGTTCTGGCGCATCTGCGTGACCTTGGCGAAAACCCGGCCCGGATCGGCCGGCTTGAGGAGGGCGCGCCCTTCGTCACCGTCGACGGTTAGTCGGCCCTGGTAACCGGCGCTATCCGGCAAGCCGCTGCACGGCGCTCGCCACGCGGTCGGCGACATCCTCAAGCGCGTCGGGCGCAAGCGACTGCGCTGCCACGACCTCGCAGCCCGAAGCCTCGAACCTGTCGCGATGACGCTCGTAGCGCGGATCGTAGTGGCGTCGCATCAGGTCTTCGGCCAGGGCGGCATGCTGTCCGCCGGCCACCATCCCACGCCAGCTTTCGATGACGTCCGCCGCGTGCAGATGCCGCAAGAGCATGATCGTATGTTCAAGCCGCGCGCGGTCCTCGGTCAGGTCCGCATAGGCACGCGACAGGTAGGCCGCACGCTCCTCGACCAGGACAGCGATACGCACGCGCGGCGCCGCCCCCATCGCCGCCCAGAGCCGCTTGGGAAGCGCGAGATCGCCGACCTTGGAGCTTTCGGCTTCCACCACCACCGGCCGCGCGGGATCGAGCGCGGCCAGAGCCATCGCCAGCCGCCCCTCGAAGGCCTTCTGCGTCGGTTGCCCGCCCTCCCGGTGGCCGAACAGCGATCCGCGATGGTTTGCCAGCCCCTCGAGGTCGATCACCTGAAGCCCGCGCCGGGCCAGAAGGCCCAGAATTTCCGTCTTGGCCGACCCGGTGTTGCCGTCAAGAACGACCACCGGCGAACACACGTCGCGGTCGTGCAGTTCCTCGACCACCAGCCGGCGCCAGGCCTTGTAGCCCCCGTCGACAAGGTCCACCCTCCAGCCGACCTGTGCAAGGATCGTTGCGAAGGACCCCGACCGCTGCCCCCCGCGCCAGCAGTAGACCAGCGGCCGCCAGCCGCCGCCCATGCCGGAAAGCGGCCCCTCCAGATGCTGTGCTGCGTTGCGTGCGACAAGGGCCGCGCCCATTTTGCGGGCCAGGAAGGGTGACTGCTGCTTGTAGATCGTGCCCACCCGCGCCCGCTCCGCATCGTCGAGAACCGGCAGGTTCACCGCGCCGGGAAGATGGTCTTCCTCAAACTCGGATGGAGAGCGCACGTCGATGATGGCATCGAAACCGTGCCGGTCCAGATCGAGAAGCGAGGTGAGCCTGAGTGCCATCGCGTTCTCTTAACCCGCCGGCGACTGCGGCGGAAGGGCAGACAGGCGGGCGCCGGGCTCTGGTCGGCGGTTTGACAATTCCCGGGGTGCGGCCCATCTAGGGGCGAAAGGAATCCCCCGATGCCCAGCGCCACCTTTGCCGTCGACGGAATGACCTGCGCGTCCTGCGTCGGTCGGGTGGAGCGCGCGCTGACGGCGGTGCCGGGCGTGACTGCGGCTCAGGCGAACCTGATCGCGGGCACGGCTTCGGCCGAGTTCGACTCTCCGGCCGATGCCGCCGCCCTCGCCGAGGTCCTGCGGCGCTCGGGCTATCCGCCGGTCGAAACCGAAACCCGCCTCGACATCGAGGGAATGACCTGCGCCTCCTGTGTCGGCCGCGTGGAGCGCGCGCTGCGTGCAGTGCCCGGTGTCGCGGCCGCCGAGGTGAACCTCGCGACACAGTCCGCGCGGGTGCGCTACGTTCCCGGGCTGACCGATCCCCCGACGCTGGCCGGTGCCGTCGCCAGGACCGGATACCAGGCCCGCCCGCACCGGGACACCACGGCCACCGCCCCGGACCGGCGGGCTGCCGAGGCGGCCCTGCTGGCCCGGCGTGTCGCGTTGTCGGGTGCCCTGACCCTGCCCGTCGTCGTTCTGGCGATGGGCGGCCACATGGTCCCCGCCTTCCACCACTGGGTCGCCGGCACGATCGGGCACCAGACATCCTGGCTGATCCAGTTTGTCCTGACGGCCATGGTGCTGTTCGGGCCGGGCCGCGTCTTCCTGTCCCACGGGCTGCCCGCGCTGGTCCGCGCCGCGCCCGAGATGAACTCTCTCGTGGCGCTCGGCAGTCTCGCGGCCTTCGTCTATTCGAGCGTGGTCACCTTTGCGCCAGGTCTCGTCCCCGCGGCCGCGCGCGACGTCTACTTCGAGGCGGCGGCGACCATCGTGACGCTGATCCTGGTCGGCCGACTGCTCGAGGCGCGGGCGAAGGGCCGCGCCGGCGAGGCGATCCGACGGCTTGTGGGGCTGCGGCCCGCGACCGCAAGGGTCGAGCGTGGCGATTCCGTGGTGGAGGTCGCGGTCGAGGACCTGAGGCCTGGCGACATCGCCAGGCTGGCGCCGGGCGAGCGTGTGGCGGTTGACGGCGTGGTCACTCAAGGCCACGGCTGGGTCGACGAAAGCATGCTGACCGGAGAACCCGCACCGGCCGAGAAGGGCGAAGGCGCGATCGTGACGGGGGGCACGGTGAATGGCACCGCTGCGCTGACCTACCGCGTGACCGCCACGGGCGAAGACACGGTGCTGTCGCGCATCATCCGTTTGGTTGAGGACGCGCAGGGGGCCAAACTGCCGGTTCAGGCGCTGGTGGACCGGATCACCTTCTGGTTCGTTCCCGTGGTCATGGCGCTTGCCGTCCTGACCTTCGCCGTCTGGCTCGCGCTCGGGCCGGAGCCTCGGCTGACCCACGCCCTTGTCGCGGCCATCTCGGTGCTGATCATCGCCTGCCCCTGCGCCATGGGGCTTGCCACGCCGGTCTCGATCCTTGTCGGAACCGGACGGGGGGCGGAACGCGGCGTCCTGTTCCGGCGCGGGGATGCGTTGCAGCGTCTTTCGGACGTGCGGGTCGTCGCGTTCGACAAGACCGGAACGCTGACCGAAGGGCACCCGGAACTGACCGACATAGAACCGGAGCCGGGCTTTGCCGCCGACGACATCCTGCGCCTTGCCGCCGCGGCCGAAGCGCGGTCGGAGCATCCGCTGGCGCGCGCGATTGTCGCCGCGGCGCAGGCGCGCGGGCTGTCCCTGCCCGACGCCGACGGGGTCGAGGCCCGGCCGGGCCGCGGCCTGTCCGCCACGGTCGAGGGGCAGCGCATTCTTGTCGGAAACCGCCGCGCGCTCGAAGAGGCGGGCATCACCGCAGACCACCTCGCCGCACGCGCGAACGCCCTTGCCGCCGAGGGGCGGACACCGATTCACGTCGCGCTGAACGGTCGCGCCGTTGCCCTGCTCGCCGTTGCGGACCCGATCAAGCCGGGTGCGGCCGAGACCATCGCGGCGCTGCATCGTTCAGGACTGAAGACGGCGATGATCTCCGGCGACGCCCGCGCCACCGCCGAGGCGGTCGCACGTCGGCTTGGAATCGACCGCGTCAGCGCCGAGGTCCTGCCAGAGGGCAAGGTCACGGCGCTGCGGAGCCTTGCCGGGAACGCCCCGATTGCCTTCGTCGGTGACGGGATCAACGACGCCCCGGCCCTTGCCGCCGCCGACGTGGGCATTGCCATGGGAACGGGCACCGACGTGGCCATCGAAAGCGCCGAGGTGGTCCTGATGGGGGGCGACCCGGAGGCCGTCGCGACCGCCGTCACGCTGTCACGCGCGACGATGCGGAACATCCGCCAGAACCTGTTCTGGGCCTTCGGCTACAACGTGGTGCTGATCCCGGTGGCGGCGGGGCTCCTCTACCCGCTCGGCGGGCCGCTGCTGTCGCCGATGCTTGCCGCCGGGGCCATGGCCCTGTCATCCGTGTTCGTGGTCACGAACGCCCTGCGCCTGCGGCGCGCCTGACCCCCCGCCCCGCGAACCGGCGCGCTATTCCGCCCCGCGCAACACCCTTGCGGGTCGCGCCCGAAGCGACGGCAGGGCGAAGGCAAGCCCGGCCGCCAGCGTTGCGAGAATGCCGCCTGCGACGATCGCAATGGCCGAAACCGGCTCAAACCGGAAGGTGCCGTCCATCACGAAATGCATGACCGCGAATCCCGCCGCCGCCCCGAACCCGATCGCGACCAGCCCCGCCGCCGCGCCCATCAGGGCGGAGCGGAGCGCGAAGCTGACGAGGATCTCCCACCGCGTCGCCCCCAGCACCTTGAGGATCGCGGCCTCGTAGGTCCGCGCCCTTTGCCCTGCCGCCGCTGCCCCGATCAAAACCACCGCGCCGGTCAGCAGCGTCACCCCCGCTGCGATCGCGGTTGCCCGGGCGATGGCATCGAGGATGCCGGCGACCCGGCCGACCACCTCCCTCACCGGGATCGCGGTGATATTGGGCCAGGCTTCGGCCGCGGTTCTGAGCACCTCGGCCTCGACCGGGGCATCGGCATAGACGGTGGAGATGAAGCTGTGCGGCGCGCCTGCAAGTGCCGCGGGGTTGAGGACCATGACGAAGCCGATGCCGGCGGTCGAGAAATCGACCTCCCGCAGCGAGGTGATGGTCGCCTCGATCTCGCGGCCAAGGACGTTCACGGTGACCCGGTCGCCAAGCGTCAACCCCAGTTCAGCCGCCTCTTCGGCGGCAAAGCTCATCTGCGGCGGGCCGGCGTAGCCTTCGGGCCACCACGAACCGGCGACAAGGCGGGTATCGGCCGGCGGACGGTCTGCATAGGTCAGCCCGCGGTCCCCCCGCAGCACCCAGTGATCGCCCGCCACCGCCCGCGCGTCCTGACCGTCGATGCGCGTGACGACGCCCCGCAGCATCGGCGCGCTGTCGACCTTGTGGACCCCGGCGAACCCCGCAAGCCTATCCCGAAAATCATCGATCTGGTCGCCCTGGATGTCGACGAAGAAGAACGAGGGGGCGACATCGGGCAGGTCGCGGTCGATCGCCGCCCGCAGGTTCGCGTCGATCTGGCCGACCGCGGCCAGCACCGACAGACCCAGCCCAAGCGCGAGCACGACCGAACTGGCCTCTTCCCGCGGTCCGGCGATGGCGGCCAGCGCCAGCCTCAGGCCGGGCCGGCCGTTTGCACGGTGCGAGAACGCCCGAGCGATCCGGCGCAGCACCCAGGCGGATGCGGCAAGCAGCACCAATGCCCCGGCGATGCCGCCCAGCGTCCCGAGCGCAAGTTGCGGCACGGCGGCCAAAAAAGTCGCCACCAGGACGAACGCCGCCGACAGCGTCGCAAGGATGGCCCCCATCCGCCACCCCGGCCAGCGCCGCCGCGCGGTGCCGAGATCGCGGAACAGGGCCGCGGCCCGGACCTCGCGCACCCGCGCCAGCGGCCAGAGCGTGAACAGCGCGACGGTCAGAAACCCGTAGACCGCAGCTTCGAGGGCCGGCCGCACCGCCGGCACCACCGCGACCGGTATCGGCAAGAGCCCAGCAGCCAGCGGCGCGGCCAGAACCGGCAGCAGGATGCCAAGCCCGACACCGAGCACGATCCCGAGGACCGCCACCGCGCCCACCTGGAGCAGGTAGACCAGAAGTATGGTCCTGCCCTCGGCGCCCACCGCCTTCAGTGCCGCGATGGTTCGGGTCTTGCCTTCCAGATAGGACCGCACGGCCGAAGCGATGCCCACCCCGCCGACCGCCAGGCCCGCAAGCCCCACAAGCACCAGGAAGGACCCCATCCGGTCGACAAACCGTTCCGCCCCCGGCGCGCCCCGTCGGGCATCCTGCCAGCGCATGCCCTTGTCGCGAAAGGCGGCCTCGGCCTCGCGCTCCAGCGCGTCGAGGTCGGCCCCGGGCGAGAGAAGCAACCGATAGCGGCTGTCATAGAGGCTGCCGGGTTCCAGAAGCCCCGATCCTTCCAGCGATGCGGCCAGGACGATGGTCTGGGGGCCAAGCAGGAACCCGCCCATCGCCCCGTCCGGCGCCCGCACGATGCGGGCGGACAGGCGAAACTCTGCCAGCCCCAGGCGGAACCTGTCGCCGACCGCCAGTCCCAGGCGATCGGCCAGAACGCCCTCCATCACCCCGCCGGGCACGCCGTCCTGCGGCGCAAGCGCCGACTGAATGTCCATCGACGGTTCCAGCAGCACCGTTCCGAGCAGGGGATAGGCGCCATCGACGGCCTTGACCTGGGTCAGGGCGCGAACGGCATCCGCGCCCGCGCCGGCAACGGCCATGGAGCGGAAATCGACGATCTCCGACACCTCCGCGGCGCGCGCAGCCATGAAGGCGCGTTCCTCCGCGCTGGCCATGCGGTAGGTGAAGGACATCTGCGCATCGCCCCCCAGAAGCGCTGCCCCCTCGCGCGAAAGCGCATCGGCGATCGCGCTTCGGACGGTGCCCACTGCGGCAATCGCCGCAACGCCGAGGACGAGGCAGGCGAGAAAGACGGCAAACCCCCGGATCCCCCCGCGCAGGTCGCGCCGCGCTATGGCCACCGCCACCGAAAGGCTCACGAACGCTCCTCCGCGGCGATCCGGCCATCGGCCAGCCGGACGATGCGATCGCAACGTTCCGCCAGTTCGGGCGCGTGGGTCACCAGGACCAGCGTGGCCCCGAACCTGTCCCGCAATGCGAAAAGCAGTTCCATGATCGCGGCGCCGGTGCCGCTGTCGAGGTTCCCCGTAGGTTCATCCGCGAGGAAGATCGCGGGGCGCGGGGCCGCCGCCCGGGCCAGCGCCACCCTTTGCTGCTCGCCACCGGACAATTCCGCAGGGTAGTGGCCCAGGCGCTGCCCCAGCCCCATCGCCGACAGTTCCTGCCGCGCGCGGTCGAACGCATCGGACACGCCGGCAAGTTCCAGCGGAACCGCCACGTTTTCCAGCGCGGTCATCGTCGGAATCAGGTGGAAGCTCTGGAAAACGATCCCCATATTGGCGCGACGGAAGCGGGCCAGCGCGTCCTCGCCCATTGCGGTCAGGTCCTGCCCCAGGGCCGAGACCCGACCCGAGGTCGCGCGCTCCAGCCCGCCCATGAGCATGAGGAGCGAGGATTTGCCTGAACCGGACGGCCCGACCAGCCCAAGGCTTTCGCCCCGCGCCACCGACAGCGTGATGCCCTCGAGAATTTCGACAGGCCCCGCGTTGCCCGCCAGTGTCAGCCGCGCCCCTTCAAGGCTCAGTACGCCGTCCATCCCTGCCCGCTTCCGCCTGTTTCGCCTGTCTGGTCTTCTCAAGGCATATGGTGCGGGACGCCGCCTGCGCAACCTTGCCGCGACCCTCGGTCTGATCATTCTGGCGCCCGGCGCCGCAAATGCCGATCCGGTCACCATCGTGGCCCTCGGCGACAGCCTGACCGCCGGCTACGGACTGGCGCCCGAGGATGGATTCGTCCCCCAACTTCAGCGCTGGCTCGACGAACAAGGCGCCGAAACGCGGATCCTGAACGCAGGCGTTTCCGGCGATACCACGGCGGGCGGGCTTGCGCGGACCGACTGGGCGCTGGTTCCCGAAACCGGCGCGGTGATCGTGACGCTTGGCGGCAACGATCTGTTGCGCGGCCTGCCGCCCGAGGAGGCGCGCGCCAACCTTGACGCGATCCTGACCAAGACCGGCGAACGCGGCCTGCCCGTGCTTCTGGTGCCGATGATCGCGCCCGGCAACTACGGGCCGGACTACAAGGCGGCCTTCGATGCGATCTATCCCGACCTCGCAAAGGCCCATGGCGCGCGCCTGGCACCCCCGTTCCTGGCGCCGATCCTCGCTATGCCCGACCGCGGCGCCGCGCTGCAGGACTACATGCAGCCCGACGCGCTGCACCCCAATCCCGCCGGCGTGGCGCTGGTCGTCGAGACGCTGGGGCCCGAAGTTCTTGCCCTCATCGAAGGCGCGAAGTGACCGGTACCGCCGTCTTAGTTGCGCCGCCTGATCGCCGGCGCCGGGCCTACCAGCGGATCCCCATTCTCAGCGCGTCGTAGATGCCGGCGTGGATGTTGCGCGCGGCCACGGCATCGCCGATCCGGTAAAGGATGAAACCGCCGTCCCGGTTCTTCTCCGGGAAGATCGCCCCCGTGGTGCGCAGCGCCGCATAGTCCACCGCGCCGAGGTTCCGGCTTTTCGGCTTGAGGTCAAAGTAAAGCTCGTCCAGCGGCCGCGTCCCGTGTTCCACCACCACCCGGTCGACCCGCCGCTCCTCCGACCAGCCGGGCGCGAAATCCGAGCCGAGAGAGGCCACCAGTTCGTTGCCCTCACGCCGGACGACGACCACACGGGTATTGATCGTGATCCGCGTGCCGGTTTCCTGGAAGGCGCGCATGTAGGGGACGTGGTTCATCCCGCCCATGTCGGGGGCGAAGAACCGCTCCGGCGTCACCAGTTCCACCTCGGCGCCGGCGCGCGCCGCCATCTCGGCCGCCGTCATGCCCGCATGCGCCCCGCCATCGTCGTAGACAAGAACGCGGCCCGCCGCCTTCACCTCGCCGGTGATGATGTCCCAGCTCGACGTCGTCAGTCCCTCGCCTTCCAGGTCAGGTGCCTGCGGCAGCCCACCTGTCGCGATCACCACCACCTCCGGGTCGAGTGCCAGGACGTCCTCCGCCTCGGCGAACAGGTTGTACCGGACCTCGACCCCCAGCCGCTCCAGCTCTGCAAGCCGCCAGTCGACGATGCCCACCATCTCGCGCCGCCGCGGGTTAGCGGCCAGGACGTTGACCTGCCCACCCGCCCGGTCCGACGCCTCGAGCACGGTGACGCGGTGGCCACGCTCACCCGCCACCCGCGCAGCCTCCAGCCCCGCGGGCCCCGCCCCGACGACCACTACCCGGCGCGGCGCCTCGGATCTGGCGATCACATGCGGCATGCGCGCCTCGCGCCCGGTTGCCGCGTTGTGGATGCAGAGCGCCTCGCCGCCCTCGTAGATGCGGTCCAGGCAATAGGTCGCACCCACGCAGGGACGGATGCGGTCCTCCTGTCCGGCGATGACCTTGGCCACGATGTGCGGATCGGCGATATGCGCCCGCGTCATCCCCACCATGTCCAGCTTGCCCGCCGCGATGGCGTGGCGCGCGGTGGCCACGTCGGGGATGCGCGCGGCATGGAATACCGGGAACTTAGTCGCCTCCCTCACCTCGCCGGCGAAGTCGAGGTGCGGCGCGGCGCGCATGCCCTGAATCGGGATGACCCCCGTCAGCGCCGCGTCCGTATCGATGTGGCCGCGGATCAGGTTGAGGAAGTCGAACTTGCCCGAAGCCGCAATGCGGTGCGCGATATCCACCCCTTCCGCGCGGCTCAGTCCCTTGTCCCAGTCCTCGTCGGCGACCATGCGGATGCCGACGATGAACTCCGGCCCTACCGCCGCCCTGACCGCGTCGATCACCATCCAGGTGAAGCGCAGCCGATTGTCGAGCGACCCGTTCCATTCGTCCCCCCGACGGTTAGTCGAGGGCGACCAGAAGGAATCCATCAGGTGGCCATAGGCCTCGAACTCGATCCCGTCGAGGCCTGCCGCCTGCATCCTTGCGGCCGCGGTGGCGTAGTCCGCCACGATCCGCTCGATGTCCCAGTCCTCGGCTTCTTTCGGAAAGGCCCGGTGCGCCGGCTCCCGCACGGGCGAGGCCGACAGGACCGGCAGCCAGTCCGCCTTGTTCCAGCCCGTCCGCCGGCCCAGGTGCGTCAGCTGGATCATCACCGCGGCGCCGTGTTCGTGCACGTCGTCGGCCAGCGCCCTCATCGGCGCCACGATCTCGTCGCGATAGGCATGGAGGTTGCCGAAGGCCGCCGGGCTGTCGGCGCTCACGATCGCCGACCCGGCGGTCATCGTCAGCGCGATTCCCCCCCTGGCCTTCTCCCGGTGGTAAAGCCGGTAACGTTCCAAGGGCAGTCCGTCCTCGGAATAGGAGGGCTCATGCGCGGTGGACATGATCCGGTTCTTCAGCACCAGATGCTTGAGACGGTAAGGCTGCAACAGGGGATCGTTCGACATCGGGGCACCTCCGGTCCGATCGTGGCCCGGCCTTGCCGGAACCTCTGTTCAAATCCCGTCAGGAATTAGAGACTGCGCGTCATACTGGAGGCCCCATGACCCTGATCGACCGTCTGACCGCCCTGCTCGGCCCCGCCCATGTCCTGACCGGCCAGGAGTGCGCCCCCTACACTTCGGAATGGCTGGGCAAGTACCACTGGCAACCGCTTGCGGTGCTGCGCCCCGCGGACAGGGATCAGGTCTCGGCGATCCTGAGGATTGCGTCGGAAACCGGCACGCCCGTGGTTCCCGCCGGCGGCCGCACCGGGCTTGTCGGCGGGACCGAGGCGCAGGGCCGGCTGATGCTGTCGCTCGAACGGATGAACCGCATCCGCGAGGTCCGGCCGGAGGCGCGCATCGCCATCGCCGAATCGGGTGTGATCCTGTCGCGCCTGCATGACGCCGCCGCCGAATGCGGGCTCTACTTCCCGCTCTGGTTCGGCGCCCGCGGTTCGGCCACGATCGGGGGCGCGCTTTCGACCAACGCGGGCGGCTCGAACGTTCTGCGCTACGGATCGACCCGCGCGCTCTGCCTCGGGATCGAGGTCGTGCTGGCCGACGGACGTGTCCTGAACCTGATGAGCGAGTTGCACAAGGACAATTCCGGCTACGACCTGAAAGACCTGTTCATCGGCGCCGAAGGCACGCTGGGCGTCATCACCGCCGCGGTGATGAAACTGGTTCCCGCCCCGCGCGCCCATGCGACCGCGATGCTGGCGCTGCCCTCGCTCGATGCGGCGCTGACGCTTCTCAACCGGCTCCAGGCCGCGACCGGCGGTCTGGTCGAAGCCTTCGAGTTCATGCCGCGCAGCTATCAGGAACTGCTGCTTGCGCGCCGCCCCGATCTCGGCCTCGCCTTCGACCGCTTCCACGACGTAACGATCCTGGTGGAGCTTGGCGCCACCGCCCCGCGCGATTGCACGCCGGGTCCGGACGGCACCATTCCGATCGTGGCACTTCTGGAGGACACTGCCGCCGCAATGATGGAGGAAGGGCTGGTCACCGACGCGGTGGTCGCCACGTCCGAGGCCCAGCGGCGCACCCTCTGGGCGCGGCGCGAGGCGGCGGCAGAGATCGGCACGCCGCTGTCGGGCCCCATGGTGGACACCGACATCTGCGTGCCCCTCGACAAGGTCGCGACCTTCCTCGCACGGGCGGAATCGGGAGTCGCCGCCCTCGACCCCGGGGCCTTCCCGCATTGCGTCGCCCACCTCGGCGACGGCAACATCCATTTCGCCGTCTTCCCCACCCGCGAGGACCCCGAGTTGATGGAGGCGATGGTCCGCGTCGTCGAGGATGCCGTTCAGGACCTTGGCGGCAGCTTCTCGGCCGAACACGGGGTCGGGCTGTCGAAACTCGGCTCCATGCGCCGCCACAAGGACCCGGTCGCGCTCGACCTGATGCGCACGCTGAAAGGCGCCTTCGATCCGGGCAACATTCTCAACCCCGGCAAGGTCCTGCCCTGACCTGTCAGCCCGCCGGCCCCTGCCGTCAGCCCTGGCGCCAGTCGAAAAATCCCGCGCCGGCCTGTGCCAGCAGGTCGCGCGCCAAGTCGCGGCCGGCCTCTGCCGCGTCGGACACCGCAAGCCGCCGCTCCCCCGCGATGGCCTCCGACCCGTCGGGGCGCAGGATCTCTCCGCGCAGCCAGAGGCCGCCGCCTTCGTGGACCGCAAGCCCGGCGATCGGCGTTTCGCACGACCCGTCGAGTGCAGCCAGGAACGCCCGCTCCGCCGCAAGCCGTTCGCCCGTCGGCCCGTCGTGGATCGCGGCCAGAAGATCGTTGGCGGCCGCGTCCGCCTGCCGCCGCTCGATCCCGATGGCGCCCTGCGCCACCGCGGGCAACATCTCCTCCGGGGAAATGGCCGAACGGGCGACGTGGCTCATGCCCAGACGGTTCAGCCCGGCCATCGCGAGGAAGGTCGCCGCCGCCACGCCGTCCTCAAGCTTCTTCAGCCGCGTCTGCACGTTGCCGCGGAACTGCACCAGGGCCAGGTCCGGCCGCCGGTTGGCAAGCTGCGCCCGCCGCCTCAGGCTCGAAGACCCGACGACGGTGCCCGCGGGCAGATCGGCAATCGAGGCATGATCGCGCGACACGAAGGCATCGCGCACATCCTCGCGCGGAAGGTAGCAGTCGAGCACAAGCCCTGCGGGCTGCGCGACCGGCATGTCCTTCATCGAATGGACCGCGATGTCGATCCTGCCCGACAGCAGCGCGTCCTCGATCTCGCGGGTGAAAAGCCCCTTGCCGCCGATCTCCTTCAGCGGGCGGTCCGCCGCGATCATCGCCCGGTCGTCGCCCGTCGTCTTGATGATGACGATCTCGAAGGCGTCCTCGGGCAGGCGATGGGCTTCCATCAGGCGCCGGCGCGTCTCGAACGCCTGCGCGAGTGCCAGCGGAGAGCCACGGGTTCCGATCTTCAGCGGGGTTTGTGCATCGGGCTTTGTCATGCCTCCGGCATATCCGCGACACATTGGCCGCGCAATGGGGCGCACCCCGACTTCGCCTTGACATCCGGTCGCAGGCGGCGATGAAGGGGGCGAAGGAGAGCCTGATGACGAAGACCATCCACAAGGCGCTGGCCGGCGAAACCCAGGCCATTCCCCCGGTCTGGATGATGCGCCAGGCCGGCCGATACCTGCCGGAATACCGCGCCACGCGGGCGCAGGCGGGCGATTTCCTGTCGCTCTGCTACACGCCGGACCTTGCGGCCGAGGTCACGCTCCAGCCGATCCGCCGCTACGGCTTCGACGCGGCGATCCTGTTTGCGGACATCCTTCTGTTGCCGCAGGCGCTGGGTGCCGATCTCTGGTTCGAGACGGGCGAGGGGCCGCGGCTCTCCACCACCACCACGCCCGCCGATCTCGCGCGGCTCGGCGGCAAGGACGACATCCATGGCCGACTGTCCCCGGTCTATGAAACCGTGCGCATCCTGTCGCGGGAACTGCCGCGCGAAACCACGCTGATCGGCTTTGCGGGCGCGCCCTGGACGGTGGCCACCTACATGATCGCCGGGCGCGGCACGCCCGACCAGGGCCCGGCCCACGCGCTCAAGTCCGCGGACCGCGCCACCTTCGCCGCCCTCATCGACCTTCTGACCGTCGCAACGGTCGAATACCTTTCGGCCCAGGTGCAGGCCGGGGCGGAGGTCATCAAGCTGTTCGACAGCTGGGCGGGATCGCTGAAAGGCCAGGATTTCACCGATTTCGCGCTGGAACCCGCGCGCCGCATCATCGCCGCGCTGAAGGCGCGCCACCCGGGCTTGCCCGTCATCGCCTTCCCGCGCGAAGCGGGAGACCGCTACATCGGCTTCGCCCGCGCGACGGGGGCGGACTGCGTCGCGATCGACAATTCCGTTTCGGCCGAATGGGCGGCAGCGCATGTCCAGACCGACGGCTGCGTGCAGGGCAACCTCGACCCCGCACTTCTGGTGACGGGCGGCGACAGGTTGACGGAAGAGACGCGGCGCGTCGTGCGCGCCTTCGCCAATGGTCCCCATATCTTCAACCTCGGCCACGGCATCACCCCGGACGCCGACCCCGACAACGTGGCACGCATGCTGGATGCCATTCGCGGCGGTTGAACGCGAATTAGACCCATTCCCGTCATGGTTAAGTCCAACTGGGCGCCGATGCTTCCCCGCAGGCCGCACGTCGGTCGCAGCATTTCAACCCAAGGGGAAGGCTTCAGAATGGCCGATATGTCGAAATCTCTTTTGTCCCGCCGGCGCGCGCTGGCCCGGGTGGGGCTTCTGGCGCTTGGCGCCTACACCGTTCCCGCGGTCACGTCGCTGAGCTACGCCACGACGGTCTCCTACCCTGAACCCAAGAAGGAAAAGATCGTGCGCGACGAACGCAGCGGGCCAAGCGATCCGGACCGTAGGCCCCAGCCCGCCCGCGATTGCGGTGAGGACGACGGCTCGGACTGCGCGGCGGGCTCCAACTAGGGTCAGGGTCCGCGCGGGCGGGGCGCAGCGTCCCTGTCGCCGGCGGCAGCGCCTGCGCATCGGCTGGCAACTTGCCGCAAGCCGGGCAGGTCATCGACACATGACGGGGCGGCCGCGCAGGTCGCCCTTTCTTTTTCACCGATGCGCCGACTTGGACCAACCAAGCCCGAAGCACAGACTGCCGGAACAAAACATCTTTAGGTTGTTTTTTTAATTCATTTTATCGCCATGGTTTAGCCATGCTTGTTCCTGATCTTTCCGGACGGGTGCCCCAAAGGTCACCCTTTTTTAAAGGTATGGCGTCAAGAAGATGCCGAAATGTAGGGAAGTTTCATGTCAGAACTGTCAGAAAAGACCTTGTCGCGCCGGCGTGCCCTTGCACGGATTGGCCTGATTGCTCTCTCCGCCTACTCCGTGCCCGCAGTCACCGCCCTCGGTGCGGCGGAGGCGGGCCAGTCGTCTTCGGAAGGGCGTTCGGGTGCCTCCCGGTCGCACAAGAAAGGGAAGAAGCGCAAGGGCCACGGTTCTTCGCCGTCGTCGGCCTCGAAGCCCTCGTCGGCCTCAAAACCGAGCGGCAGCAAGGAACCGCCCACGCCCCAGCCGACACCAGACCCCGCGCCCCAGCCCGGCGAAAACTGATCCCTTTCGGGATGGCGCGGTCGCGGGCCCGTCTGCGGCCGCGCATTGCCGGTGGGCGAACGGCGCCACGCCGTTTCGTCTTCTGCGGGCAGGTCACACGATTTTTGTGCTTTGACACGATTTCCGGCGCCGCCTAGCCTCTGCAGCGCAAGACATACAGACCTCGGCGCCCCCGATGCCGTCGCATCACCCGGATGAGGAGCGATCATGCACAGCGGCCAGGACCGATCCAGGGCGGCATCCCACCTCAGGTCCTCGTGCCGAGTGGGCCAGGCAAAATGCCTGTCCGGCACTGACGGTTCGCCCCCATGCGGCTGAAGCGGCTGCACACCGCCAGGCGCCGGCAATTGGCCCTTCGCTTAGAGGGCTTGGGCCAGACGATCCTGATGGACGGTGCTGACGATCTGCTGCCCGTGCTTGGCGCGGTCATGCCGCACTGGCGGTTCGAGGTTCTGGAGGAGGCGAGAGAAGCTGACGCGTGCATCCGGATCACGGGCGCGGGCGCGAACCGCTACCTGGTCCATGACCTGCACGGATCGGAGCCAGCGCACGAATGGGACGCCGTCGACGCCGTCTGTGATGTCATCGCGGATCTGGCGCTGGAACGTGTGCGCGCAAGCGATTCGCTCTTCTGCCTCCATGGGGCCGCGGTCGCGTTCGCCGGTCGCCTGGTGATCTTTCCCAACGACCATCGCGCCGGCAAAAGCGTGCTGACCGCCGTTCTCGGCCACGCCGGGCATTGCGTCTTCGGCGACGATGTGCTGCCGATCACGATCGCCGCCGATGGCACCGTGGAAGGGATCGCGACCGGCGTCCTTCCCCGCGTCCGCCTGCCCGTGCCGGCCGGGTTTTCGTCCGCGTTCCGGACCTGGGCGGCGGCCAATCCCGGCCCCGGCAACGACCGCTACAAGTACCTCGAGGTCCCGAACCTCGCCGCCCATGGCACGCGCATGCCCATCGGCGCCATCGTCCGGCTTGACCGGCGCGAGGGGGAGCCGCCGCAGCTTGGCCCGCTGTCCCGCGCCGAAGCATTCGAAAGCGTCATCGACCGCAACTTCGCCCGCAACCTGCATTCCGGCCGGATCATGCGCGCGTTCGAGGCGCTGGCAAGCCAGGTGCCGCTGGCCACGCTGACCTACGGGTCCGCCGAAGAGGCGGCGGCCCTTCTGGCGCAGGAATTTCCGCGCTGGAACCGCCCCGCGCCAAGGGTCGCGGCGCCACTCGACGTGTCGAGCGATGCGCCCGCGGTCGATGAAGCGAACCGGGTCTACCACCCCGAACGCCGCTACGTCCGCGCCGAGGGGCTGACCGAAACGACCATCGACGGCCTGCACTACGTTGCCGACAGCGATGGGCGCGGGTTGTTCCGGCTGAACCACGGCGCCCGGGTCATCTGGGCCGTGCTGGAAGAGCCGGCCACCGGACCGGAGGCCGCCGATATCGTCGCCACCGCCTTCCCCGCCGAAGATCCCGCCCGCATCGCCGAGGACTGCGCCCGGACCTTTGCCGAGCTTCTCGGCGAGGCGCTGATTGTTCCGGCGCCCTAGGTCCGCGCCCTCACGGCCATTTCGCGACCGGTGGAAGGCTCATCAGGACCGCGCTGGCGTCGTGCCCGGTCTCGAGGCCGAACTTGGTACCGCGGTCGTAGACGAGGTTGTATTCGGCATAAAGCCCGCGATGCACCAGCTGCGTCTCGCGGTCGGCCTCGGTTGCGGCTGACCCGAGCCGGCGCTCTGTCACCGGCACGAAGGCCGGAAGGAACGCCCGCCCCACAGACTGGGTAAAGGCGAAATCCGCCTCCCAGTCGCCGGTGTTCAGGTCGTCGTAGAAGATGCCGCCCACGCCGCGCGCACGGCCGCGATGGGGCACGAAGAAGTATTCGTCCGCCCAGTCCTTGAACCGCGCGTAGTATCCCGGATCGTGCGCATCGCAGGCGGCCTGCAGCATCGCGTGGAAATGCGCCGTGTCCTCGGGGTACTCGATGCAGGGGTTCAGGTCCGCGCCACCGCCGAACCACCAGGCGTGCGGCGTCCAGAACATCCGCGTGTTCATGTGCACGGCGGGGGTATGGGGGTTCTGCATGTGGGCGACCAGGCTGATGCCGGACGCCCAGAACCGCGGATCCTGGGCCATGCCGGGAACCCCGCGCGCCGCCATCGCCTTCTGTGCCCGCTCTCCCAGAACACCGTGCACGGTCGAGACGTTGACGCCGACCTTCTCGAAGACGGCGCCGCCGCGCAGGACGCTCATCAACCCGCCGCCGCCGTCGCCCGCCCGCCGCGTCTCGCTCACCTCGAAGCGGCCGGGTTCGCGGCCGCCCCCGGCATGTGCAGTCTCCAGTGCCTCGAAGGCTGCGACGATGTCATCGCGCAGTGCGCGAAACCAGGTCGAGGCCCGTTCCTTGCGTTCGTCGAAACTGTTCATCTTCCGGCCCTCCTCGTCCGGTGCCGTGCCTATCAGCTTTGCAGCCGCGCTGCCAGTTGCGGCAAGTCTCGCAGGCACCGTTTGGACTTGGCATCGCGTGGGGTATCCTTGATCCTGAAACCGAACGAGTCGCCCCATGCCCAGAAAACTTGCCGAAGTGACCCTGATCCTCTGCCTGGCGGCCTGCGCCGCGCCGGCACCGCCCGGCTGCGACAGCGGAACCGCGCGCGAATTGCGAACGCTCGACCGGCTGATCGCGGAAACCCGGCGCGCCCTCGACACCGGGTATCGCGAGGAACGGGTCGCCGCGACGGGCGGCTTCAACTTCTGCCTCGGGTCGGCGCGCAGCCACGTCGGGGTCAGCTTCTGTTCGGACGGAACCGACCGCACCCGGACCGTCGCGATCGACCCCGCGGCCGAGACGCGCAAGCTGGAAGGGTTGCGCGACCGCCGCGCCACCCTTCTGGCCACCCATCCCGCCTGTGCAGCGCCGGAGTGAAGGAACCGCCATGCGTATTGCCCCTGCCCTCCTGCTCGCCCTCGCCCTTGCTGCCTGCTCCGCGCAGGACACCTGCGTGCGCAACGCCACGCGGGAGATCCGCGCGCTCGACAGCCTGATCGCCGAGACCGAGGCAAACATCGCGCGCGGCTACGCCTATGAGCGCCGCGAGGTCACCCGCTGGGCCTGGGTGCGGTGCTACGACGGTCCGTATGACCCGATACGCCCACGAACCCGCTGCTGGGAACCCTACACCGACATCGTGCGCGAACCCGTCGCCATCGACCCCGAGGCAGAGGCCCGCAAGCTTGCCGGCCTGAAGTCGCGCCGCGCCGCGCTGGCCGATACGGCCATGGCGGCGGTGGCGGAATGCCGGCGGCTTTACCCGGAGTAGGTCAGTAGGCCGGAACCCCCGCCGGGTCGATCAGGCCGCGCCCGCCGTCCAGCGTCAGGATCTGCCCGGTCACGAAGCCCGAAGCCTCGGACGCGAGGTAGAGTGCGGCTTCGGCAATCTCCGTCGGCGCGGCGATGCGGCCGAGCGGCGTTGCGTCGATGATCCTGTCGCGCCAGCCGCCGTTTTCGCGCAGGGCGGATTGCAGGCTCGCACTCAGGACGCTGGCAAAGGCCACGCCATTGACGCGGATCCGATGGGGCGCCAACGCTACGGCCAGCGACCGGGTGGCCTGCTCCATCGCCGCACTTGCCACCGATACGCCGAGGAGTTCGGGCTGCGCCAGCCGCGCGGCGAGCGTCGTGACGTTCACGATCGCGCCCACCTGCCCTTCCTCCTGGCCGTTGCGTTCGGCCTGTGCGATCATGCGCCGCGCGACCATCTGGCTCAGGCGCACGGCGCAGAGCATGTTCTGGCGGATCAGCATCTCGAAGGCGGGATCGTCCGGGTTCAGCGGATCGGTGGTGGCGAAATCCCGGTTCGCGTTCACCAGGATGTCGATGCGGTCGAAGGCGTCCACCGTGGCAGACAGGAGGTTCGCGGCCGTCAGCTTCTGGCTGAGATCGCCGGCGAAGTAGCGCAAGGGGCCTTCGCCCTCCGCCTCTTCGCCCAGTTCGGATTCAAGCCGCGCCTCGTCGATGTCGGCAAACATCACGTTGGCGCCCAGATCGACGAAATGCCGGGCGATGGCAAGGCCGATCCCCCTGGCAGAGCCGGTGACGATCGCGGTCTTGCCGGCGATGGAGAGGGTCATGTCGTTCCCTGTTCGTGATTCCCGGGTGGAGACTAGCCGAATTCACCGCCCGCGACGAGGCGCCGCCCCGGCAGGCGCGATCGGCCGCGCGGCGCGCAGCACCTTGAAGCCGGCGGTGCCGCCCGCCTCTGCCACGTCGCGAAAAGCGTCCGCCATCGCCTTTTCGTAGGGAAGATGCCGGTTCGCAACCAGCCAGAGGATGCCGGACGGCGTCAGCATCTCTGCGGCGGCGCGGATGAAGGCGACGCCCAGCGCCGGGTCGGCCGCGCGGTCGGTGTGGAACGGCGGATTGGTCACCACCACGTCGAAGCGGCGTTCGGGCCTGAACCGCGTGGCATCCGCCCAGTGAAACCGCGCGCGCGGATCGGTGACATTCCTGCGGGCACATTCGACCGCGGCATGGCTCGCCTCGATCAGATGCAGTTCGCGCACACCGTCCCGCTCCAGAATCCGGGCCGCGAGCCAGCCCCAGCCGGCGCCCAGATCGGCCACGACGCCATGCAGGTCGCGCGGCAGCGCCGCCGCCAACGCCTCGGATCCCTTGTCGATTCCGTCCGCGGAAAAGACGCCCGGCACCGCCACGAAGCCGGGCGCGGGCCGGGTTTCGAGGCCGCGCCAGTCCTCAAGGCTCCCGCCCCCCGGCGCGGCGAAACGGAAGGTCTTGCCGTGCGCTTTCGCGACCACGTCGGCAACGGCTACCCGCGCGCGCACGTCCTTCAGCGCGCTGTCCACCCCGTCCGTCTTCTGCCCGTCCACCCAGACCGGCGCCCCTTCGGCAAGATGCGCGACCGCGTCGGCAATGCGCGCGCGCGCCTCGGCCCGGGCGCGCGGCAGGAACACGACCGCCGCGGCGTGCCGCCCCTCGAGGACGGGAGAGACCGCAAATCCCCGCGCCTTCAGCGCGTCGTGATCCCGGCGGAACCCCTGCACGATGCGAACGCGGTCCCTGGGCAAGGCTGAAAGGTCGGCATCGCCTTTCGGGCCCATGACGACGACGGTTCCCGCGTCAGGCAACTCCGCGCCCTCAAGCGCCAGGGAAAGTCGCGACTGGCTCATGATGTCGGGCTTGCCGCCCTATTCCTTTTCCATCGTGCACTGGAGCGGGTGCTGGTGGCGGCGCGCGAAATCCATGACCTGAGCGACCTTCGTTTCCGCAACCTCGAAGGAAAAGACGCCCACCACCGCAAGCCCGCGCTTGTGCACCGTCAGCATGATCTCGAACGCGTGGGAATGGTTCAGCCCGAAGAACCGCTCAAGCACATGCACAACGAATTCCATCGGCGTGTAATCGTCGTTCAGCAGCAGGACCTTGTACATCGGGGGCCGCTTGGTCTTCGGCTTCGTCTTGGTGATGACCGAGGTCTCGCCATCTCGGCCGCCCTCTCGGTCGGACATGATGAAGGGACGAAGGGTCACGCGACTGCTCCTGCGGGATTCGGCCATCGGGGTTCAGACTGCGAATATAATCGCTTGGCCGACGGGAAAAAAGTGTGCAATCGGAGCGATTGCCACGATCCGCAGCGGCGCGCTATCAAATCGGCGGGGAGGATCAGATGCGGCCCGTCACCACCGTTGCCTTCGACGCCGACGACACGCTCTGGCATAACGAGCGTTTCTTCCGGCTGACGCAGAGCCGTTTCGGCGAACTTCTGGCCGATTTCGCCGATCCCGCCCACCTCGGCGATCGCCTGCTTGCCGCCGAGCGGCGCAATGTCGGCCGCTACGGTTTCGGGATCAAGGGCTTCACCCTTTCCATGATCGAGACCGCGATCGAGGTAACCGAAGACCGCGTTCCGGCCCGCGTGATCCGCGAGATCATCGCCGCCGGGCAGGAGATGCTCGCACACCCGATCGAGCTTCTGCCGCACGCACGCGAAACGGTCGATGCCCTTGCCGGAGACTATCGCCTGCTGCTCGTCACCAAGGGCGACCTGCTGGATCAGGAACGCAAGCTGGCGCAATCCGGCCTGGGCGACCTGTTCGACGGGGTGGAGATCGTGTCGCAGAAGACACCGTCAGTCTATGCCGCGATCTTCGCCCGCCATGGCGACGGGGCGGCGCGCGCGATGATGGTTGGAAACTCGATGAAGTCCGACGTGGTCCCGGCGATCGAAGCCGGCGCCTGGGGCATTCATGTGCCGCATGGCCTGACCTGGGCGCTGGAGCATGCCGAAGCCCCCGAAGATCATCCCCGCTTTCGCGAAATCGGCGATCTGGGCGCCCTGCCGACGCTTCTCGGGGCGATCAATGGATGAGTCGCGACGACCGCACATTGCCGGACGGGCAAGGGAAGATTTCTCTGCAACATCTCAGAAAGTCTCGGATTTGGGGTTTTGCGCAGCGAAATCCATGTGCTATCGTTGGCACGAAGCAGAAGCTCCACCAAAAAACCGGGGCACCGAGGCAGGACATGGGCAGTGACGTTACCACCCTTTCCGGGCAGTGGATTCTTGGGCCGATCCATCGACTCTTGATTGTGGTGCTCCTGACGCTGGCCCCAGTCGCCGCGATGTCAGCGCCTTACGCCGACTACGTGATCGATGCGCGCACGGGCGAAGTCCTGCACGAAAAGAATGCGCATACGCGCCTGCATCCGGCCTCGCTCACCAAGATGATGACGCTCTACATCGCCTTCGAGGCGATCGAGCGTGGAGAAATCTCGCTCGACACCAAGGTGACCGTGTCGAAACACGCCGCATCGCAGCCGCCGTCCCGGCTTGGTCTGAAGCCCGGCCAGAAGATCGCCCTGCGCTACCTGATCCGCGCCGCCGCGATCAAGTCGGCCAACGACGCCGCGACCGCGATCGGCGAGGCCATCGAGGGGTCCGAGGCCGCCTTTGCGAAGCGGATGACGCGCACGGCGCGGGCGATGGGTATGTCGGACACGACCTTCAGGAACGCGAACGGGTTGACCGCCGAGGGGCACCTGTCCACCGCCCATGACATGACAATTCTCGGGCGGCAGTTGTTCTACGACTATCCGCAGTACTACAACCTGTTCTCGCGCCGCTGGGCGGATGCCGGCGTTGCCAAGGTCGCCTCCACCAACCGCCGCTTCCTCGATGCCTACAAGGGGGCCGACGGGATCAAGACGGGATACACCGTGGCGGCGGGTTTCAACCTTGTCGCCTCGGCCGAGCGGGACGGAAAGCGGATCATCGCGACAGTGTTCGGGGGCACCTCGACCGCCCAGCGCAACGAACGGGTGGCGCAACTGCTCGACATCGGCTTCGGCAAGGCGCCGAACCGTGCCGTCGTCCAGAAACCATCCACGCCCAACTATGCCGTCGCCGATGGCGGCGCACCGGGCGACGGCGAAGCCGGCGGTGCGGGCAAGATCCTGCGGGTCTCCGGCGCGGTCAAGACCGCGAAGAAGCCCGTGCCGCGACCATTGCCGGGCGCATCCCCTGTCGTGCCACCCGAAGAACTTCTGCTTGCGATGCAGGAAAACATCGATTCCGTGCTCGAGGCGGTGCATGCGACCGAAACCGAGAAGCCCCGGCCGGCCGCAGCCGACATTGCCGCGGCGACGGTCGCGGCGCTGGCAACCGTAGCCCCGCAGGCGGCAGACCCGGACGCCGTGCAGCCCGTCGCCCGTCCCGCCGAAGAGACCGAAGTGGTGACCGTCGCCGAGGCGGCTACGGCGACCGATGCCCCGGAAACCGCAGAGGTGATGGTTCTGGCCGCGGCGCCCCTGACCGAAGGGGTGCTTCGCCCCGTTGCGCGCCCTGGTTCGTCGGTGCAGTCCGAACCCGAGGCCGAGTTGGAACTTGCAGCGGCCGCGCCGGCCATGGTCGAGCCCGCTCTCGCGAAGGGTGTCGACGTGCCGTCGGAGCCCGCGGTGCAAGCCGCGGTCGTCGCCATGGATACCACACCGGCGATGACCCCGATCCCGCAGGCGCGGCCGGGGCAAGTCATCCTTGCCGCCGCCGACCTGCCGCCGTCGCAGGATAGCGCCCCCCTGGAGGTGGTCACGCGCGTCTCGACATCCGGTGGGCGTCAGTGGGCGATCAATGTCGGCAACTACACCAGCCGGTACGAGGCCGAGCGTCGGTTGCTCCAGACCGCGCTGATGGAGATGAACACGCTTGACGAGGCGCTGCGCAAGGTTGTTCCCGCCCGCGGCGGATTTGACGCCAACTTTGTCGGAATGACCGAGGAAACCGCTGAACTGGCCTGCCGCCGGCTTGTCGCCCGCAGCGCCGAATGCGCGGTGATCGCCCCCTGATGCCGACCTGCGCGGCCCGGCCCGGTCAGGGCTTGGGCCGCTTGTCCCAGTCGTCGGACAGGAACCGCTGTCCGTCACCCTCCGGGTCCTCGAACTGGCGGCTTCTCAGCGCCCAGAGGAAGGCCAGAAGGCCGACCCCGCCCAGGAACAGGGACGCCGGGATCAGGTAGACGAGCATCTCCATCGCGTCACCTCAACCTGAGCGCATTGAGCGAAACGGTGATCGAAGACGTGGACATGGCCAGCGCCGCGATCAATGGCGTCGCCAGCCCGGCCAGGGCGATCGGCACCGCCACGACGTTGTAAGCCAGGGACAGGGCGAAGTTCTGCTTGATCCGCCGCCGTGCCGTCACCGCCAGCCGGGCCGCGTCGGCGATCGGCAGAAGGTCCTGGCCCAAGAGCACGATGTCGGAGGCCACCCGCGCCGCATCCAGCGCCGAGGCGGGCGAGATCGACACATGCGCGCCGGCCAGGGCGGCGGTGTCGTTCAGACCGTCGCCCACCATCAGCACGCGGGCGCCGGCCGCGGTCAGTGCTGCCACATGGGCCGCCTTTTCTTCGGGCCGGACCATGGCGCGCCATTCCTCGATGC
Source organism: Albidovulum sediminis (assembly GCF_025380365.1). Taxonomy (GTDB): domain Bacteria; phylum Pseudomonadota; class Alphaproteobacteria; order Rhodobacterales; family Rhodobacteraceae; genus Albidovulum; species Albidovulum sediminis. Next base: position 31,717 of record NZ_JAOCQF010000004.1, on the reverse strand, counting down.
CGAGCGTCCGGGCCATGTCCTCGACCGGCGCCGCACTGTCGCCGGACAGGAGCACGACACGCTTGCCGCCTGCCTTCAGCGCGGCGACCGCCGCCGCCGCACCGGGGCGCAGCCTGTCGGCAAAGACGAAGGCCCGCGCAGGCTTGCCGTCGCCCGCATCGAGATAGGTCGCAGTCGCATCGCGCGCCTCCGCCCCGGTCCAGTCGGCGCGGCCAAGGCGCACGCGGCGCCCCGCGAAGGTCGCCTCCATCCCCTCGCCCGGAACCTCGCGCAAGTCCGCGACCTCGGCGGCCGCGATCCCCAGTTCGGCCAGCGCCGATGACAGCGACGCCGACAGCGGATGCGCGGACCCGGAGGCCAGCGCCGCGGCAAGCCGCAGGTCCGCCTCCGCATGCTGTTCAAGGGCCACCGGGCGCGGCGTGCCCATGGTCAGTGTCCCGGTCTTGTCGAACACGACGGTATCGACCTCTGCCAGACGCTCCAGGGCCGTGCCGTCCTTGATCAGCAGGCCACGCCGGAACAGCCGGCCCGATGCCGCCGTCACCACCGCCGGCACCGCGAGCGCCAGCGCGCAGGGGCAGGTGATGATCAGCACGGCGGAAGCCACGTTGACCGCCAGGCGCACATCGCCCCCCGACTGGATCATCCAGCCGATAAAGGACGCCAGCGCCAGGATGTGAACCGAGGGGGAATAGCCCCGCGCCATCCTGTCAGCAAGCGAGGTATAGCGGTTCCGGGCGCTTTCCGCGACGGCGACAAGATCGGCCATCCGGTGCAGCGACGAATCTTTCCCCGCGGCGGTCACCCGCACGACGAGCGGGCCGGTCAGGTTGACCTCGCCCGCGCTGACCGCAGTTCCATGGCTCACGCGAACCGGAAGCGTTTCCCCGGTGAGAAGCGAGCGGTCGATCTCGGACGCGCCCTCGGTCACGATCCCGTCGACCGGCATCCGCGCGCCCGGCTTGACCCGCACAAGTTCGCCCGCGCGCAAGTCGGCAATCGCAACGGTCTCATCGCCGTCGGCACCGATCCTGACCGCGCGCGGCACTTCGAGCGCGGCCAGTTCCTCGGCGGCAGAGCGGGCCGCCGCGCGGGAGCGATAATCCAGGTAGCGCCCGGCGAGCAGGAAGAAGCAGAGCGACACCGCCGCGTCGAAATAGGCATGCTCCCCGCCCTCGATCGTCTCGTAGAGAGAGATCGCCGACGACAGGATCAGCGCCAGAGAGATCGGCACGTCCATCCCCAGCCGCCGCGCCTTGAGCGATGCCCAGGCCGAGGAAAAGAAGGGTTGGCCGGCGAAGACCAGCGTCGGCAGGGCAATGGCCGCGCTGATCCAGTGGAACAGGTCGCGCGTCGCGGCCTCTGCCCCCGACCACACTGCGACGGACAGAAGCATGACGTTCATCATCGCGAAGCCCGCGACGCCAAGCCGCATCAAGAGGTCGCGCCCGCGCCGGTCGGTCTCCGTCACCGACAGAAGGCCGGGGTCAAGCTCGTGCGCCTCATAGCCTATGCGGCCCAGTCGCTCGACAAGCAGGGCGGGGGTCGCCTCGGGGCCGGCCTCGACGCTCACGCGCTTCAGCGTCAGGTTGACGCGCGCCGAACGCACGCCGGGCACGCGCATGAGTTCCCGCTCCACGTCCGAGATGCAGGCAGCGCAGTGGGCGGTGGGCAGCGACAGGACGATGCCCGACGCCTTCTCGGCCCGCGCCCCGGCAATCGCTTCGGCCGAGGGCGCAGCAACACAGGCGGGACAGGCCGACAGGGATGAGGCCGACATGGGGCGGACTAGTCCTTCACGAATAGATCGAGGCGCTTGTGAAAACGCGTTCCATCCTTGGCGCTGGCTTCGAGAAGGACCATCCAGCGCCCGGGCGCAAGATCGACGGCGGCGACATAGTCGGTTCCGTCGTGGACAAATGCCGGCGTCACGTCCTCTGCCGCTTCCGTCGTACGCCCGACCACGGCGGAAATGTCACCAAGTTCAACCGGCAGCCCGGCGCTGTCGCGGAAGGCAAGCCGCAACTCGCCCTCTGCATAGGTCTCCCTCAACGTCCAGCCCAGCGCTTCCTGTGCCTTCCGCTCGCGGTCGAAGTTCTGCGAGGCGACATAGGAATTGCGCACCTCGAGCCCCGGGAAGGTCGACACCGCCTTGACCGCCATGAAGATGTTGACCGCGATGATCAGCGCAAAGGCCGAGGCGATGAAGACGAAAACCTTCCGCCCTGTGAATTCCTGTGCCATCTCACTGATCCTTTCCATTGAAGACCGTGTTGACGTGAACCCGGTCCTCGTTCACCTGGTCGACGATCCAGAGACGGATCGCGGTGCGGTCGGCCACCGCCGCCCGGCTGCCCGGAGGCGCGGTCACGTAGACACGCTGGGTCAGCGTTTCGTCGGCCGGCACGGTCACAACATAGCTTTCCCGACCTTCGAGCGATAGGGCAAGCGGCGCGTCCGAGGTGATCGACAACAGGAAGGGCCGATCCTCCGGATGCTTGTTGCGCAGGCGGATCTCGTAGGCGTTGCGGATCGATCCGTCCGACAGCGTGACGAACAGCGGATTGCGTTCCGGCGTCACGCTGAAGTCGATGGGGGACCGCAGGAAAAGCGCCACGATGAGGGCGATGCCCACGGCAGACCAGAGCGTCGTGTAAAGAATTGTCCGAGGCCGGAAGATGTGCTTCCAGAGTTGCTTGGGGTGGCCGCCCGCGCGTTCCGCTGCCTCGTCCTTCAGCGCCATGTAGCCGATCAGGCCGCGCGGCTTGCCAATACGGTCCATGACCTCGTCGCAGGCGTCGATGCACAGCGCGCAGGTGATGCATTCCAACTGCTGGCCGTTGCGGATGTCGATGCCCATCGGGCAGACATTGACGCAGGCCATGCAGTCGATGCAGTCGCCCTGCCCAGGATCAAGCTCACCCTTCTTCAGCTTGCCGCGCGGTTCGCCCCGCCATTCGCGGTAGGCGACGACCAGCGTATCCTCGTCGATCATCGCGGCCTGGATGCGCGGCCAGGGACAGGCGTAGATGCAGATCTGTTCCCGCGCGAAGCCGCCGAAAAAGAAGGTGGTAAAGGTCAGGATGCCCATCGTCGTATAGGCAATCGGATGCGCGTCGAAGGTGATCAGATCGCGCGCGAGCGTCGGGGCATCGGTGAAGTAGAAGATCCAGGCCCCGCCCGTGGCGAGACCGATCAGAAGCCAGATGATCCACTTCGTCATCCGCAGGCGAAATTTCCGGAGGTCCCATTTCTGGTTCCAGAGCCGGACGCGCGCGTTGCGGTCACCCTCGACCCAGCGCTCCACCAGGATGAAAAGATCGGTCCAGACCGTCTGCGGGCAGGCGTAGCCGCACCACACCCGGCCAAGCGCCGAGGTGAACAGGAACAGGCCAAGGCCCGCCATGATTAGAAGCCCGGCGATGAAGTAGAATTCATCGGGCCATATCTCGATCATGAAGAAGAAGAAGCGCCGGTTGGCCAGATCGACCAGGACGGCCTGGTCGGGAAGGCTGGGCCCTCGGTCCCAGCGCAGCCAGGGCGTGACATAGTAGATGCCCAGCGTCACCACCATGATAACCCATTTCAGGCTCCGGAAGTTGCCCTTGACCCGGCGGGGGAAAATCGGCTCGCGCGCCGCATAGAGCGGCGGAGGCGTTTCGCTGGCACTCATCTTCACTTTCCTGAATATGTTTGTCCGTTCGCGTCGGACTATTAGGGCACCGGGCCGACTCAGGGCTTTGATGTAGGTCAATGGTAAGGGCGTCCCCACCCCGAATTGAAGTCCAAAAGGTCGCAGGCTATTGTCAGCCCATTGCCGCGGCGTCCTTCCAGCGGATGGGACCGGGCACGCTGGGCAGAGCGGGATACGCAAAAAAGGCGTGCCCGCAGGCACGCCCAGTGATTTGGAGCATCGGCGCCCCAGGAAACGCGCGAACAGGACGGGGCGCCGATGCTTTTCACCGGCGGGGCATTTCTGCCCCGCCGGATTCCGTTACTCGCCGCCACCGCGGCTGTGGACCCAGGTCGCGACCGCGCGGATGTCGGCCTCGCTCAGGCGGCCGGACCATGCGGGCATGACACCGAAGCGGGCATTCGTCACCGTTTCGGTCAACGCCGCGGCGTCGCCGCCGTAAAGCCAGATCGCGTCGGTCAGGTTTGGCGCCCCCTGCATGCGGTCGCCGCTGCCGTCTTCCATGTGGCAGGCCGAGCAGTTGTCGGCAAAGACCGTGGCCCCTTCGCCGGCAAGCGCCGCGTCATGGTCCTGACCCGAGATCTGCAGGACATACTGCACCACCTGGTCGATCTGGGCGGGTTCCAGCAACCCATCCGCACCGAACTTCGGCATTTCCGAATACCGCGCATCGGCGTCCTCGGTGTTGCGGATACCGTGCTGCACGGTCAGGTGAATGTCCTCGATCGTGCCGCCCCAGAGCCAGTCGTTGTCGATCAGGTTGGGATAGCCCTTCGCGCCGGCAGCACCCGAACCATGGCACTGCGCGCACCAGGTCTTGAACACCGCTGCGCCGGCGTTGGTGGCATAGCCCAGAAGTTCGGGATCGGCCGCGATCGCGGTCAGGTCGGCCGCCACCAGCTTCGCCTCGATCGGGGCATTGGCTGCGTCGAACCGCTCGATCTCTGCAGCGACCTCGATGCGCGGGTTGCCGCCCCAAAGACCCTGGGTTGCGCGATCCACCAGCGGCCAGGCCGGGTAGAGGATCGTGTAGACCAGACCCCAGAAGATGGTCAGGTAGAAGGTCCAGAGCCACCAGCGCGGCAGTGGGTTGTTGTATTCCTCGATCCCGTCCCAGGTATGGCCGGTCGTCTCCACCTGGGGCTTCGTCGTCGTCGGTTTCTTGCTCATCTTGCGCCTCCTTCACCCCGCGCGCCGGTCGTGCCGGCGGGGGCGGGCCTGTCCTCATGTCGGAAGGGAATGTTCGCCACGTCCTCGTGCACCTTTCGCGATCCGGGCCGGAAGGCCCAGATCACGACGCCCACGAACAGCAGCACCAGCGCAAGAAGCGCCCAGCTGTCGGCGAATTCCCGGAAAAGCGAATAGCTGTCCATTCGCCCCTCCTACCGGTTCGGATCATTTTCGAAGGTCGAGAAGTCGACCATCGTGCCGAGGACCTGAAGATAGGCGATCAGCGCGTCCATCTCGCTCACACCGGCGTGGCCATCGAAGTTGGAGACGACCACGTCCTTGCCACCCGCGAAGGCGCTGGAGCCGTAGCGTTCCTGCAGCCCTGCGGTGTCGGCATCGGGATCGGCCTGCGCGGCGAAGTCCGCCTGGGCCTGCCCGATCATATCTTCGGTGTAGGGAACGCCTACCAGCGCATCCGTCGACAGCCGGTCCGCGATGTGCTCCGGCTCGATCAGGCGATCCAGCAGGAAGCCGTACTTTGGCATCACCGATTCCGGCACCACCGACTGCGGATCGGTCAGGTGGTCGACGTGCCATTCGTTCGAATAGCGACCGCCCACCCGGGCCAGGTCCGGCCCGGTGCGCTTCGATCCCCACTGGAACGGATGGTCGTACATCGACTCCGCCGCCAGAGAGTAGTGGCCGTATCGCTCCACCTCGTCGCGCATCGGCCGGATCATCTGGCTGTGGCAGACATAGCAGCCCTCGCGGATGTAGATGTCGCGCCCGGTCAGTTCCAGCGGCGTGTAGGGCCGCACGCCTTCCACCTTCTCGATCGTGTTCTCGAGGTAGAAGAGGGGGGCGATTTCCACGATCCCGCCGACCGTCACCACCAGAAGCGATGCCACCAGAAGGGCCGTGGCGTTGGTTTCCAGGAACTTGTGCTTTTCAAGAATAGCCATTGTTCTGGGCCTCCCTTATTCGGCCGGGACCGCGGCGCGCGCATCGGCCGTGGCCGGCTGCTTCGCGACGGTTGCCCAGAGGTTGTAGACCATGATGATCGCACCGGTGAGATACATGACACCACCCAGGCCACGCACGACGTACATCGGGAACTTCGCGGCGACGGTGTCGGCAAAGGCGTTCACGAGGAAGCCGTTCGCATCCACTTCGCGCCACATCAGGCCTTCCATGATGCCGGTCACCCACATCGAGGCGGCATAGAGCACGATCCCGATGGTCGCGAGCCAGAAGTGCCAGCTGACCAGCTTGAGGCTGTAAAGGCCCGCACGGTTCCACAACCGCGGCACGAGGAAGTAGAGCGCGCCGAAGGTGATCATGCCGTTCCAGCCAAGGGCGCCGGAATGGACGTGACCGATGGTCCAGTCGGTGTAGTGGGAAAGCGAGTTCACCGCCTTGATTGACATCATCGGACCTTCGAAGGTCGACATGCCGTAGAAGCCGATGGAGATCACCATCATCCGGATGACAGGGTCGGTGCGGATCTTGTCCCAGGCGCCCGAAAGCGTCATCAGGCCGTTGATCATGCCACCCCAGGACGGCATCCACAGGATGATCGAGAACACCATGCCGAGCGTCGAGGCCCATTCGGGCAACGCGGTGTAGTGCAGGTGGTGCGGACCGGCCCAGATATAAAGGAAGATCAGCGCCCAGAAGTGGATGATCGAGAGCTTGTAGCTGTAGACCGGGCGTTCGGCCTGTTTCGGCACGAAGTAGTACATCATGCCGAGGAAGCCCGCGGTCAGGAAGAAGCCCACGGCGTTGTGTCCATACCACCACTGCGTCATCGCATCCTGCACGCCGGCGAAGACCTGCACCGACTTGGACCCGAAGACCGAGACAGGAATGGCGAGGTTGTTGACAACGTGAAGCATCGCGATCGTCACGATGAACGACAGGTAGAACCAGTTCGCCACGTAGATGTGGGGTTCCTTGCGCTTGATGATCGTGCCGAGGAAGACGGCCAGATAGGCCACCCAGACCACGGTCAGCCACCAGTCGACGTACCATTCCGGCTCGGCATACTCCTTGCCGTGGGTCGCGCCGAGGATGTAGCCCGTCGCGGCCAGCACGATGACGAGCTGGTAGCCCCAGAACACGAACCAGGCGAGGTTGCCGCCCCAGAGACGCGCCGCCGAGGTCCGCTGGACCACATAGAACGAGGACATGAGGAGCGCGTTGCCGCCAAAGGCGAAGATCACCGCCGATGTGTGCAACGGCCTCAGCTTGCCGAAATTCAGGTAGCCCTGCGCCAGTTCGGAAAAGTTCAGGGCCGGAAACGCCAGCTGGAAGGCGACGGTGACCCCGACCAGAAAGCCGACGACGCCCCAGAAGGCTGTCGCGATGACACCGGCGCGCACGACGCCGTCGAGGTATTCATTGGCGGGCTGCGGTCGCGGCGAATCCGCGCGGCGCAGCACCCAGACGAATGTGATGGCTGCGGCCAGCATCACGGTCAAGGCGTTGACCATGTATGCGAGGTCGCGCGCATAGTTGGCGGCAATCGCGGCAAAAACCGCGATAGCGCCAAGTACGGCGAGCTTGATGTAATCCCACATGCTATGTCCCTTCGTTCATCCATGCCCCTCCGACTCGCGCAGTCGAAGGGTTTCCGGACGCCGGTGGTTTGACCCGGCGCGGCCGAGCTTACCTTGATCTGCGTCAAATGTCCCCTCGGGGGCAGAACAAGCGGGCGACACCGCAACGGTATACACCGGGCATCACTTCGCGCTAGGCTCTGCCGCAGGCGGGCACGGGTGGGTGCGCAGGGTCAGGTGGCACAACGCGTCACTTGATCGGAATCAAGGCGGCGCCGTTCGCCGCGACCTAGGGTCACGCCATGCTTGCTCTCGGGAGGCCGGATATGGGCTACAAATCGATCCTCACCATCGTCACCGATCCACAACTTTCGACCGCCCAGATGGATGCGGCGATCGCACTTGCCAGGCGCGAGGATGCGCATCTGGACATTCTCTGCCTCGGCATCGACCGCACCCAGACGGGCTACTACTACGCAGGCGCGACCGCGGTCATCCATCAGGAAACCTTCGAGTTCGCGCGCACCGAAGCGGCCGAGACGGAAGCGGCGGTCAGGGCGCGTCTCGCCGCCGAGGATGTCCGCTGGGCGGTCGAGACGGTCGTGACGCAGCTCGCGACGCTGACCGAGCCGGTTGCCGTCCAGGCCCGGTTCTCCGACCTCGTCGTGCTTCCGAAACCGTATGGCGGCAAGGACAACCACGACCTCGAGGCGGTGCTGGAGGCGGCACTTTTCGACGGTCGCAGTCCGGTCCTCGTCCTGCCTGCGACCGGTCTTGAACCTGCGCCGCCCTCGCGGGTGGCCATCGCATGGAACCAGAGCGACGAGGCCTTGATCGCGATCCGCGCCGCGCTGCCGATTTTGAAGGCGGCCTCCCTCGTCAACATCACCGTCATCGACCCGCCGAGCCACGGCCCCGAACGTTCCGACCCCGGAGGGCTTCTGTCGCAGTTCCTGTCCCGCCATGGTGTCAAAGCGGAGGTCTCGGTGCTGGCCCGGACCATGCCGCGCGTGTCCGAGGTTCTGTGCCGCCACGCCCGCGACATCGACGCGGATCTCATCGTCATGGGCGGCTATGGACACTCGCGCTTCCGCGAGGCGATCCTGGGCGGAGCGACCCGCGACATGCTCGAGATCTCCGAGGTTCCCGTCTTCATGGCGCACTAGGCGCGAGCTTTTGCGGGCAAGGACTCTGATTGACGCGGACCCTGCCGGGTCCGCGTCGGCCTTTCAGCCGGTCAGATCAGTTCGACCGCCCCGGCATAGGCGGCAACGATGTGCTCATCGGCATGCGCGGCAAGCGCCGCGATCTCTCGAAGCTGGTGGTCATCCAGAACGCCGGCCTCCGGTGCCGTCGCGATGGCCGCCAGCGCCGCATCGCGCGCGGCGTCGAAAGCAGTCCGGCGGCCCGACTTTTCGTAGCCGTCCCGGCCTTGCCGCAGGAAGATGCCGGGCGACAGCTGGTCGCGGCAGGTGCGGATGGTGTGATCGCTGTCCAGGAAATGTCCGCCGGTGCGGATCCGCATCATCTCGTCCCAGTTCAGGGCGCCATCGCTGAGGTCGGGCTTGCGGATGAACCGGCGGACCATCGCGCCCACCTCGTTGTCCAGCACGGCCTGGACCGGGCTGAACACGGTTGCGCATTCCAGTTGCCCGACACCGCCCAGGATGTCCGCCCCGGCCAGCGCGACCGCCTGGCAGAGCAGCGCCCGTTCGGCCATCGACTGGTGGTCGACATCCGGCGTGTCCGAACCCGAACCGTAGGTATGCGCCAGCATCCCGAATCCCTGCTTCATCAACTGGACCGACACGCTCGCCGCCTGAAGGCTTTCGACGCAGGATTGCAGCGCCGAGCCTGTCCGCATGTCGAGCGTGAACATCAGGGGTGTCGCGATCACCGGCGTGCCGGGCGACAGCACATGCGCCATCACCGTCATGCCGACGATCTCTGCCGCCGCCATGATCGCCATCGACGGGACGGAGAGCGGCGCGGTTCCCCCCGAAGAGGGCAGCGAACAGGCGTGCAGCGGGACACCGTACTTGCCCGCCTCGATGATCACCTGCGTGTCCATGAACTTGAATTCGAGCGGCGTGAAGGAACAGGTGATGGCGCTTGTTATCGGATTGGCGCGCAGTTCCGCCTCTCCTCCCGCGGCGATGGCCGCGATCTTCATCAGGTATTCGACGTTCTGCCACTGGTAGGGCTGCATCCAGATGTGCTTGTCCGTCCGCGCGATCAGGCGGCCGAAGCTGTGGATGTCGGCGGTCTTCTCGGGCACCCCGTGAACGAACGGATGCGCGATGAAACCCACTTCGTCGAGCGTGCTGGCCACGGCCGCGATCTCGTCGACCGCCGCCAGGTCCATGTTCCTGTAGCGCGTGTCGCGCGGGCTGACATAGCCGTGCGCGCCGGTTCCGGTGCGCATGACGAATCCCCTGTCGCCGCGCGGCAGGTCGAGGTCGAGCGCGCGCCGTTTCCCTGCGAGACGGGCCGCCTTGGGCGTGGCCTCCATCGCCTCTGCCACCAGCCCTGCGGGAAGGCGCAGCCGGTCCGGCCCGCTGCCCGGCTTCGCACCGGCCGCCAGAAGTGCCGCCCGCGCCTGCGGGTGGATGACCGCCACGCCGTAGTCGCCCAGCAGTTCCAGCACCCGCGCCTTCAGGAAGGCGACATCGCCTTCGTCGAGAAAGCCCATGCGGGCACGGGAGTGGGTTAGTGCCTCCTGGCGGAAGGCATTTGCGGGAAGGGAGCCTTGCCGGGTTCTCCGGTCGCGGCGGGCATGTCGATCTGAAGTTCTGCGTTCCATGAAACCTCCTTCGGAAAAGGGGGACGCATGGCACACACCGATTAGGCTGACTGCCTGCCGACTTCAGCTATCGGGAATTCTGGCGCGCGCCGAGATTCGCGCCATTGGCAAATTGACGCAGCTCAGACCAGGAAGCCGCCGTCGCTGTCGTCGCCGGCCTCGTCCAGAAGAAGGTCGTAGTCGGGAACGATGACGTGCCGCTTGCCCTCAAGCTCGATCACGCCGTCCCGCTTCAGCGCCGACATCTGCCGGCTTACCGTTTCGAGCGTCAGGCCAAGGTAATCCGCCATCGCCTCGCGCGTCAGGGCCAGATCGAACGCCAGCCGCCCCGAGGGTGCGCGCAGATTGAGGCTGGCATCCCGGCGGCCAACGATGGCCAGAAGGCTCGCGATCTTTTCGCGCGCGGTCTTCCTGCCCAGAAGCAGCATCCATTCCCGCGCGGCATCGAGTTCGTCCAGCGTCATTTCCAGAAGACGCTGGGCGATATGGGGGGTTTTCGACAGCAGTTCCTCGAACGGCTTCTTGCGGAAGCAGCACATCAGCAGGTCGGTCGTCGCGGTCACGTTGTAGGGCGCATTGGTGCGCCCGGGCCGGCCCATGAAGTCGGAAGGAAGCAGCAGCCCGACCATCTGCGTCCGCCCGTCCTCAAGCGTCTGGGTCAGGGTGGCCACGCCGGTCACGACCGAGGCGACGAAATCCATCCGGTCACCGGCCCAGATCACGGTCTGACCGGCCTCGAAGCTGCGGTAATACTTGATCGCGTCCAGAAGGGCGAGTTCATCGACTTCGCAACGGGCACAAACCGCGCGGTGGCGGATCGGGCAGTCACCGCACTTCGGGGCGACAGTCGGGACTTCGTGCAGGGACATACGTTCGCGCGTCTTTGATTTACGTCAAGGAGTAAGGGGATCATAACCCTTATCAGTGCCAACATGAAACCCAATTCCGAACTGGCGCGACTCGGTTTGTTCGATGCGCGCGTGCCCCGCTACACGAGCTATCCGACTGCTCCGCACTTCTCCAACGCGGTGACGGAGAAGGATTTTTCCGGCTGGATCGGCGCCATCCCCGAAGGCTCCCGAATCTCGCTCTATCTTCATGTGCCCTTCTGTCGCAGGCTGTGCTGGTTCTGCGCCTGCCGCACGCAGGGCACACGCTCGGACGAACCGGTGCGGGCCTATGCGCAGGTGCTGAAGGAAGAGCTTGCGTTACTCAAGGCGCGCCTGCCGCGCGGCATCACCCTGTCGCGGCTGCACTGGGGCGGCGGGACGCCGACGCTCCTGCCCGCAGACGAGATCGCCGCGCTGGCCGAAACGATCTTCGCGACGGTGCCGCTTGGCGAGGATGCCGAGTTTTCGGTCGAGATCGACCCGAACGAGATCGACGATTCGCGCCTTGATGCGCTGGCAGCGGCGGGCATGAACCGCGCCTCGATCGGGGTGCAGGACTTCGACCCGGTGATCCAGAAGACCATCGGCCGCGACCAGAGCTATGAGATCACGCAAAAGGCGGCGGAGATGATTCGCGCCCGCGGCGTCCGGTCGCTCAACGCCGATATCCTTTACGGGCTGCCGCACCAGACCAACCGGCGCATCCGCGACAGCGTCGAAAAGCTGCTGTCGCTCGCCCCCGACCGGGTGGCGCTTTATGGCTATGCGCATGTGCCGTGGATGGCGCGGCGTCAGGTGATGATCCCATCGGACGCGATGCCCAAGCCGGAGGAGCGCCTCGACCTGTTCGAGACCGCGCGGGAGCTGTTCCTGGCCGCGGGCTACGACGAAATCGGGATCGACCACTTCGCCCGCCCCGACGACGGGCTGGCCGTGGCGGCGCGCGAGGGGCGCCTGCGGCGCAACTTCCAGGGCTATACCGACGATACTGCCGAGGCGCTGATCGGGCTCGGGGCTTCGGCGATCTCGCGCATGCCGCAGGGATACGCGCAGAACGCCCCAGCGACCTCGGCCTATGTCAAGGCGATCCGCGAGGGGCGTTTCTCCACCATCAAGGGGCACGCCTTCGACGACGAAGACCTTCTCCGCGCCCGGATGATCGAGGCGTTGATGTGCGATTTCCGCATCGACAGCGCAGAGATCCTGAGCCGTTTCGACATCTCTGCCGAACGCCTGCGCGAGCTTTACGCAGAGCCGGCGCGCAAGTTCGGCGACATGGTGTCGGTGGATGAGACGGGCTTCGCGATCCCCGAACGCGGCCGGCCGCTGACACGGATGATCGCGCGCGCCTTCGACGCCTACGACCTTTCGAAGGCCGGGCACAGTTCGGCGGTCTGAGCCGGGGGACGATGCCGGCCGGATCAGCCGGCCCGTTGCTGTCGGCCTGCGCCTTCCACGAAGGCGACCAGACGCGGCAGGCAGACCGTCCGAAGGTCGTAGTGGCGAAGGGCGGTCTCCCGCGCCGCGCGTCGCAAGGGGATCTGCGCCTCCGGATCGGCAAGCGCCCCGGCCAGGACGCGCGCCCAGCCTTCCACGTCGAAGAAGGGGACCAGCCTGCCGTTCGCCCCGTCCCGGATCACCTCTTCGACCGGAAGGGTTGCGGAGCCCACGACCAGCGCCCCAGCCGCCATCGCCTCGATCAGCGACCAGGACAGCACGAAGGGATAGCTGAGGTAGGCGTGGACCCGCGTGACCTGCATCAGCGCGGCAAACCGGGCATGGGGGATCCGGCCGGTGAAATGCATCCGCGAAAGGTCGATTCGGCTCTTCACCTCGTCAAGGAACCGTTCCTTCCATGTGCCGCTGTCGGGCGGGCCGCCGTAGCTTTGCCCATCGCCGCCGACAATCACCACCTGCGCCTCAGGCCGCGCGGCCAGCACGGCGGGAAGCGCGCGCATGAAGACGTGATAGCCCCGATAGGGTTCGAGGTTCCGCGCGACCAGGCTCAGTACCTCGTCCCCGGGACGAAGAACCCGCCCGCCCGGCAGATGGAAGCACGCAGCCGGATTGGGCTTGAGCAGGTCAGTATCGACGCCATCGTGGATCACCGCGATCTTGGAGCGGATCGGTTCGGGGAAGGTCGCAGCCTGGAACGCGGTCGGGGCCAGCGCCGCGTCGGCATCCTGAATCGCCATCAGAAGATGCGCTCTGCGCGCCGTCGTGGCCACGCGTGCGGGCAGGTCGGACGCCTGAAATTCCGGGTCGAACCCGCTGTCCAGCCCGGTCGAGCGATAGAAGAACTCCGCATAAGTCAGGATGCGCACGTCCGGCCAGACATCGCGCAGGAACAAGGGCTCCCCCCAGCCGCCATGCGCGAAGATCACGTCCGGCCGGTAGCCCTGCGCATCAAGCGCGGCACAGGCGCGGGCGACCCGGGCGCCGCGGTCGCAGGCGCGCGCATAGGTGCGCGCCAGGCCTGGCACCTCCGGCCCGTCGGGGCCAGGGTAGCACAGGGTCCGCACGATCCGGGGGCGACGGTTTCCCGCATCTGTCAGCGCCAGCACGTCATGCCCGCGCGCGGCAAGTGCCGGCGCCAGGTGCAGGAACTGCCCCGGAAAGTTCTGGTGAATGAAAAGGATCCTCAAGGGGATCAGCCCCCGAACGCGGCCGCCATCAGTTCGCGCGTATAATCCGTCTCGGGTCTTTCAAAAATCTTGTCGCCGCTGCCAGTTTCGACGATATCGCCCTGCCGCATGACGATGATCTTGTGCGACAGCGCCCGCACCACCCGCAGGTCGTGGCTGATGAACAGGTAGGCCAACCCGTACTTGCGCTGGAGATTGCGCAGCAGCTCCACGATCTGCACCTGCACTGTCATGTCGAGCGCCGAAGTCGGCTCGTCCAGCACCACGACCTTCGGACGAAGGATCATCGCCCGCGCAATGGCGATGCGCTGGCGCTGCCCACCGGAAAACTCGTGCGGATAGCGCCCCATGGTGGCGGGGTCGAGCCCGACCTCGGCCATGATCTCTGCGACCATCTCGGTCCGGTTGCGGCCCGGTTCCACGCCGTGGACGCCCAGCCCCTCGGCAATAATCTCCTCGGCGGTCATGCGCGGGCTGAGGCTGCCGAACGGGTCCTGGAAGACGATCTGCATGTCGCGTCTGAGCCGCCGAAGATCGCCCGCCTTCCAGCGCGAGATATCCTGGCCGAGGTAGATCACCGGCCCGTCCGCCTGGATCAGCCGCATGATCCCCAGCGCCAGCGTCGTCTTGCCCGAGCCGCTTTCGCCGACGATGCCCAGCGTCTCGCCGGCCCGCACTGACAGCGTGGCATCGTTGACGGCCTTGATGTGGCCCACGGTCCTGCGCATGAACCCGCGCTGGATCGGGAACCAGACCCGCAGCCCTTCGGTGCGGACGATCTCCTCCGCGCCCTCCGGCACCGGGTCGGGGCGGCCTTTGGGTTCGGCCGCCAGAAGCTTCTGCGTATAGGGATGCTGCGGGTTGGCGAAGATCTCAGCCACCGGCCCCTGTTCGACGATCTCGCCCCCCTGCATCACGCACACGCGGTCGGCGATGCGCCGAACGATGTTGAGGTCGTGCGAGATGAAGAGAAGGCTGAGGCCCTCCCTGCGCTTCAGTTCGGCCAGAAGCTCAAGGATCTGCGCCTGGATCGTCACGTCGAGCGCCGTCGTCGGCTCGTCCGCGATCAGAAGTTCCGGCCCGTTCGCCAGCGCCATGGCGATCATCACCCGCTGCCGCTGCCCGCCCGAAAGCTGGTGGGGATAGTCCTTCAGCCGCCGTTCCGCATTGTCGATGCCGACGTTCTGCAAAAGCTCGACCATCCGGTCGCGAGCCACTGTCCCGGTCAGCCCCTGGTGCAGCAGCAGGCTTTCCCCGATCTGCTTTTCCAGCGTGTGCAGGGGGTTGAGCGACGTCATCGGCTCCTGGAAGATGAAGCTGATGTCATTGCCGCGCACCTTCCTGAGCAGGGGCTCCGGCGCGCCGACCATCTCCTGCCCGAGATAGGTGATGGACCCGGAAATCTCTGCGTTCGGCCCTAGAAGTGCAACCGTCGAAAGGGCCGTGACCGACTTGCCCGAGCCGCTTTCGCCGACCAGGGCCACCGTCTCACCCTTGCCGATGGCGAAACTCACACCCCGGACGGCCTCGATCATCCGGCCGTCCTGACGGAACCGCACGGACAGGTCGCGAACCTTCAGAACCTCGGTCATTGGAACGTCTTCCTCGGGTCGAAGGCATCGCGCACGCCCTCGAAGATGAAGACCAGAAGCGACAGCATGATGGCGAAGGTGAAGAAGGCGGTGAAGCCAAGCCAGGGCGCCTGCAGGTTCTGCTTGGCCTGAAGGCTGAGTTCCCCCAGCGAGGGCGCCGAGGACGGCAACCCGAAGCCGAGAAAGTCAAGCGAGGCAAGCCCGCCGATCGCCCCGGTGACGATGAAGGGCAAAAGCGTGACCGTCGCCACCATGGCGTTCGGCAGGATGTGGCGGAACATGATCACCCTGTCCGGCACGCCGAGCGCGCGGGCCGCGCGCACGTATTCGAAGTTGCGCGCGCGCAGAAACTCGGCCCGCACCACGCCGACGAGCGCGGGCCAGCCGAACAGGATCGACACCACGACAAGCAGCCAGAAACTTCGCCCCAGGATCGCGAAAAGGATGATGATGATGTAGAGCGAGGGCGTGCCCCCCCAGATCTCGATGATCCGCTGGAAGATCAGGTCCGTGCGCCCGCCGAAATAGCCCTGAACCGCGCCGGCGATGATCCCCAGCACGCTCGCGCCGACCGAAACGATCAGCGCGAACAGGATCGACAGGCGGAAGCCGTAGATGATCCGTGCCAGAACGTCGCGCGTGGTGTCGTCGGTGCCCAGCCAGTGATCCGCGTCGGGGGGCGAGGGTGCCGTGCCCACGTTGTTGATGGTGTTGTAGCTGTAGGGCACCGGCGGCCAGAGCAGCCAGCCGGCCTGAACCGGCTCGCCCGCGAATTCGCCGTCGGCGGCATCCTCGATCACGCCTTCGGGGTCGTCGAAACAGTCGACGATCCCGCCGGTCTTGATCAGACATTGCACCTCGGGATCGCGATAGATCGCCTCGGTCCTGAAGTCGCCGCCGAAAGCGGTCTCCGGGTAGAACTTGTAGATCGGGAAATGGAGCGCGCCGCGGTAGCTGACGACGATCGGCTTGTCGTTGGCCAGCACCTCGGCAAAGAGCGACAGGCCGAAGAGAGCCGCGAATAGCCACAGCGACCAGTAGGCCCGGCGGTTGGCCTTGAAGTTGCGCCAGCGGCGCTGGTTGAGCGGCGAAAGACGCATCAGCCCACCCGCCGCTCGAAGTCGATGCGCGGATCGACGAAGACATACATGAGGTCGGAGACGATGCCGACCACCAGCCCCATCAGGCCGAACGCATAAAGGGTCCCGAAAACGACCGGATAGTCGCGCTGAAGCGCGGCCTCGTAGCCCATGCGCCCAAGTCCATCGAGCGAGAAGATGATCTCGATCAGCAGCCCGCCGCCGAAGAGCACCGCCAGGAACAGCGACGGGAACCCGGCGATCACGATCAGCATCGCGTTGCGGAACACGTGGCCATAAAGCACGCGGCTTTCGCTCAGCCCCTTGGCCCGCGCGGTCAGCACGTACTGCTTGTTGATCTCGTCGAGGAAGCTGTTCTTTGTCAGCAAGGTCAGCGTGGCGAAGCCCGAGATCGTCGAGGCAATGATGGGCAGCGCGATGTGCCAGAAATAGTCCAGTACCTTGCCGATGACCGTCAGATCCTCCCAGTTGTCGGAGGTCAGGCCGCGCAGCGGGAAAATCCGCCAGTAGCTGCCGCCGGCGAACAGGACGATCAGCATCACCGCGAACAGGAACCCCGGGATCGCATAACCGACGATGATCGCGCCGGAGGTCCAGGTGTCGAAGGGCGTGCCGTCCCTGACCGCCTTGCGGATGCCAAGCGGGATCGACACCGCATAGGCCAGGAGCGTCGACCAGAGGCCGAGCGTGATCGACACCGGCATCTTCTCGATCACCAGATCGACGACGGAGATCGAGCGGAAATAGCTCTCCCCGAAATCGAAGTGCAGGTAGTTCCACATCATGTTCAGGAAGCGCTCCAGCGGCGGCTTGTCGAAGCCGAACTGGACCTCCAGTTCCTTGATGAACTCGGGCGGCAGGCCGCGGGCGCCGACGTACTTGTCGTTGGCAGCGCCTCCGGCGATGTCCTCGGTCTGGCCGCCGTCCCCCGAACCCGTGATGCCGCTCAGCACGTCGCCCTCGCCCTGGATCTGGGCCAGGACCTGTTCGATCGGGCCGCCAGGCACGAACTGGGTCAGCGTGAAATTGACGATCATGATCCCGACCAGCGTCGGGATCACGAGAAGAAGCCTGCGCAGGATGTAGGCGCCCATTCCCCTGTGCGCCCCGCCTAGTTCAGCGCGCCGGCCGCCTTGAGCGCGGCGGCCTTTTCTGCGTCATACCACCAGAAGCTCAGCTCCCCCAGCGCGTAGGGCGGCAGCGGGTCCGGATGGGCGTACATGTCGTAGTAGGCAACGGTGTGGCTATCCTTGAACCACTGCGGCACCCAGAATCGCAGCGCGCGCAGCACACGGTCGAGCGCTTTGGCCGCCACATGCATTTCGGCCTTGCTGTCGGCGGCGATGACATTCTCGATCAGCGCGTCGACGGCAGGGTGGCTCAGTCCCATCGTGTTGAACACGTCCGCAAGGCCGGACTTGCCAAAATATTGCTTCAGGCCCGCGCCGGGTTCGTAGCCGGTGGGGAACTGATCGGTGATGATGTCGAAATCGAAAGAGGCCGCCGCATTCGCCGCGTCGGGCCGCACCCGCTTGGTATACTGCGCCGGATCGACCCGGTCGAGCTTCGCATCCACGCCAAGCGCGCGAAGGTTCTCGACGAACGGGTTCACGACGCGGTCGAACGCTGGATCGTCCTCGAGAAACTCGATGGTCAGCAACTCTCCCGCCGCGTTGCGACGCATGCCGTCGTCGCCCACGGTCCATCCGGCCTCGTCCAGAAGCGCGGCCGCCTTGCGCAGGTTCTTGCGGTCAAGCTGCCGGTCGCCCGAAACCGGCGCCATCGCCGGTTCCTGATCCAGAACGCCGGGCGGAAGCTGATCCTTGAGCGGCTCCAGCAGCGCCAGCTCCTCAGCCGAAGGCAGGCCGGTCGCGGCAAGATCGCTGTTTTCCCAGAACGAGTTGATGCGCCGGTAAAGCCCGTAGAACAGCGATTCGTTCGACCATTCGAAGTTGAACATCAACCCGATCGCCTCGCGCACGCGGGGGTCCTGAAACTTCTCGCGCCGCAGGTTCATCACGAACGACTGACCCGTGGCGATGTTGCCGTGCTTAAGCTCGCGCTTGACGATCCAGCCCTTCGCCGCCGCAGGAAAGTCATAGGCCGTCGCCCAGTTCTTCGACGAGTTTTCGTTGCGGAACGTGTAGGCCCCCGCCTTCAGCCCTTCAAGCGCGGCCGTCGCATCGCCGAAGTACTCGATCCGGATGCGGTCGAAGTTGTTCTGGCCGATGGCGATCGGCAGATCCTTGCCCCAATAGTCGGGGTTACGCCGATAGACCACACGCTGGTTGACGTCGAAGCTTTCCAGCACGTAGGGGCCTGAACCGATCCCCGGCTCCATCCGGCTTTCGTCCAGCTTGGCGCCGGTCTTCTCGAACCAGGCCTTCGACATCACCGGCAGGCCGCCCGCCATCTGGATACGTTCCCGCGGCGCGCTGTCGGACTTGAAAATGTACTTGATGCGGTGGGGGTCGAGCACCTCGACCGTTTCCACGAATTCCTGCAGGACGGTGCGGAAGGAGATCAGCCCTTCTTCGCGGAAAAGCTGATAGGTGAACTCGACGTCCTCGGCCGTCAGCGGGCTTCCGTCCGAAAACCGCGCCTCGGGGCGCATGTTGAAGATGACCCAGGCCTTGTCCGCGGGGTATTCGATCGTCTCGCAGATCAGGCAGTACATCGCGCCGATCTCGTCGGCAGTGCCCACCATCATCTCTTCATAAGCGATGTTGGACAGGGCGGCCGCTCGGCCCTTTTGCGTGTAGGGGTTGAAACTGTCGAAGGTTCCGAAAGCAGGCTCCGATATCTCACCGCCCTTCGGCGCGTCAGGGTTGACGTAGTCCAGATGCTTGAAATCGGAGGGATATTTCGGCGCGTCGCCGAATGTCGTTATGGCGTGCGAGGTGGTGACCGCTTCTTCCGCGCGCAGCACGGTCGCGCCCGCAAGCATCAGCGCCGCCGCCAACGACAGCCCCCCGACAAGCGCCCTTGCGGCCGGTCCGGAAGGTGCGTCCGCCAACGCGACACTGGGCTTCATACCGGCTTCCTCCCCGTCGGACCACAACTCCCCCAAGCTAGAAGCGCAGGCGGCGGGCTTCAAGTTGCGAATGTGTGACCCGGCCCGAAACCAAAAGAAAAGGCCGCCCCGCAAAGGGCGGCCCCGATGGCAAAGTGGCTGACGGGATCAGCCGCCGAGCGACTGGAGATAGGCGATGAGATTGACGCGGTCCTCGGGCTTCGGCAGGCCGGCGAAGGACATCTTGGTGCCCGGAACAGCCTGCTTGGGGTTGGCGAGGAAGGCATCGAGAACGGCGGGTTCCCAGTTGCCGCCATGCGCAACCATGCCGTCCGAATAGCCGAAGCCCTCGACCCCCGCGACCGCGCGGCCGACGACGCCGTCCAGATGCGGGCCGGTGCCGTTGCTGCCGTCGATCTTGTGGCAGGCCTTGCACTTGCCGAACACCTTCTCGCCCGCGGCGGCATCGGCCGACGCGAATAGCTCCTCGAAGCTCGGGCCTTCCGCCGCCGCTTCCTCGCCGCCTTCCGAGGCGCCGGTGTCGATCGTGTAGGCCTGGGCCACTTCCTCGTCCCCGTGTGCCACGGGTCCGGTATGATAAAGCGATTCCGCCGCCCATTTGCCCAGAAGGAAGATGAGAAGGGCACCGCAAAGCGCACCGCCCGCCTTCGTTACAGTCATCGTGTCGAACATGTCGCGCCTCTACCCTGGCCTTTTCTCGCGCGTATCTATCCGCTTCCACTGTCCTCTTTCAAGGTATAGTTAGCGCGGCGAAACGCCCCCCGGTGCGGGGCAACGTCAAGGAGCCACCCGCATGACCGGTCGGATCGCCTTTCAGGGGGAACCCGGAGCCTATTCCCATCAGGCCTGCCTCGATGCGCGACCGGACATGGAGCCCCTGCCCTGCCGTGCCTTCGAGGACGTGATCGAGGCCGTCAGGTCGGGCCGCGCCGAGCTTGGGATGCTCCCGGTCGAGAACACGACCTACGGGCGCGTCGCCGACATCCACCGCCTGCTGCCCGAAAGCGGGTTGCACATCGTCGACGAAGCCTTCGTGCGCGTCCACATCAGCCTGATGGCCAATCCGGGTGTCCGGCTTGAGGACATCAAGCTGGTGCGCGCCCATCTCGTGCTATTGCCGCAATGCGCGGACTTCCTCAAGAAACACGGCATCCAGGGCGTCCCGGCCGCCGACAGCGCGGGCGCAGCCGCAGACCTGGCGAAGTCGGGCAACCGGACCGAGGGCGCGCTGGCTTCCGATCTCGCCGCCGAGATCCACGGGCTGAACATCCTCGTCCGCCATATCGAGGACCGATCCCACAACACCACCCGCTTCCTTGTCATGGCGCGCGAACCGGACCTGACGCGGCGCGGCAGTTCGGGCATGATGACGACCTTCGTCTTCCAGGTCCGCAACATTCCCGCCGCGCTTTACAAGGCGATGGGCGGGTTCGCGACGAACGGCGTCAACATGACCAAGCTGGAAAGCTACATGGTCGACGGAAGCTTCTCGGCCACGCAATTCTATGCCGACATCGAGGGCCATCCCGACGACGAGAACGTCCGACTCGCGATGGAGGAGTTGGCCTACTTCTCCTCCTCGGTCACGCTTCTGGGTGTCTACCCCGCCGATCCGCGCCGCCACTGACCCTATGGCCAGGGGCTTGCGCCCGACGTCTGCCAACGTTCCAGAGCGCGCCCGAAGTCCGCGATGCGGCGGGCAAAGCGACGTTCCAGCCCCCGTTTGCCGAAACGGATCGAGTTGAGCAGGAACCGCGCCGACAGGCTGCGCGGCTTCACGTCCAATTCGACCGCCAGCCGGCTGCGGCCCGGCCCGGTGTCCTGAGTTGCCATAGACACGTTCAGATCGAAGCCACCGATCCGCCCGATCATCGCCAGAAGCCCGTCCGGTCGCATCTCGGCCACTTCGAGAAGCAGATTGCGCGGTTTGCCGCGATAAAGGAAGTCGACCTCCCAGGATGATCCGACACCCGCCTGCGGCAACCGGTCGCGCCGGTTCACCGCCACATCGCGGCGCAGGGCCAGACGCTCGAACGCCTCGAAATCGGTGATCTTCGAAAACACGGCTGACGCGGGAAGGGCAATGTCCTGCGACGCGGAAAACCTCATGGATCAATCCTCCTGACGCACCTTCGCGTCAATCCAGACGGTCGGCAAGCCAGTTCCGAAGGATGAACCCCGCAATCGCCCCGCGGCGCGGAGCGCGGATCTCCGGATGATCGCCCGCAAAGGCGCGCGCCATGTCCTCGCGGCTTACCCAGCGCGCGGCCTCAAGCTCGTTGGGGTCGAGGATGATGGTCTCGTCCAGCGCCTCGCCCACCGCGCCAAGCATAAGTGACGACGGGTAGGGCCAGGGCTGGCTTGCCAGATAGCGCACCGCGCCGACCCGGACGCGGGTCTCCTCCATCACCTCGCGCCGGACCGCGGCCTCCATCGTCTCGCCCGGTTCCATGAACCCCGCGAGGCAGGAATACATCCCTTCGGGCCAGCCTGGCGACCGGCCCAGAAGGGCGCTGTTGCCGCGCGTGATGAGCATGATGACAACGGGATCGGTGCGCGGGAAATGCACCGCGCCGCAGGCGCCACAGACCCGTTGCCAGCCGGCCTGCGCCACCCCGCTTTCCTCCCCACAGGCGGAACAGAACCTGTGGCTGCGGTGCCAGCCGATCAAAGCTTTGGCTGTTGCCGCGCACTCCGCGTCACGCGCCGAAAGATCGGCCATGATGTTGCGCAACTCGGCGAAACGGTGCCCGTCGGGCAGGCCCGGGTGGCGCTGCTCGGTTGCATCGAAGAACGAGGCGGGCACGGGGTCGGCGCCTGTCTCGGGCTGCCAGGCCGACAGGTCTATCGTGAAAAGGGGCCCGGTCTCATCGCTTCCCAGAAAGATGGCCGGTTCCTCTCCATCCCGCAGCACCGGGTGGTTTGCCGCCACCCAGCCGAGCGCGCCGGCCCCGTCAATCGACGGCTTGCCGCGCCAGAGGGGAACCGCCCGTGCCGCCGGATCGTTCAGGAGCGCGGCGATCTCGTCAGGCCGGGCGCGCAGCTCCGCCGCCCGGTTCAGAGCCGAGCCGCCAAATGTCACCGTTTCCGCATCTCTCATCTGCCAGGCCCTCCGCGGCACAGCACTGGCATGCGCGCCTTGCGGTTGCAATCTCCTTGGTGCAGGGGAGGTTCACCCGTTTCGGCGGACGATCTGTTTCCGCTAACGTGCCTCGGTCGGCTTGGATCGGCGCAATTCCTCAACTACAGTCAGGGTATTATGGTAGCATCAAGCATTGACCGACCGGACCGGAGTGCAGCCATGACACCATTTATCGCCAAGCCATTGACCCGCAGACATTTTCTGGCGGGTTCCGCCGCAGGAGCCTCGTTGATCGCGCTTCACCCCTTTTCGGCCCTCGCCGCTGCCAACCAGGCACACCTGCGGATCATGGAGACGACGGACGTGCATGTGCACGTCTTTCCGTACGACTATTACTCGGACAAGCCCGTCGATACCGTCGGCCTGGCCCGAACGGCCGCCATCATCGAAGCGATCCGCGCCGAAGCCACCAATTCCCTGCTGATCGACAATGGTGATTTCCTGCAAGGGAACCCGATGGGCGACTACATCGCCTACGAGCGGGGCATGAAGGACGGCGACATGCACCCGATCATCGCGGCGATGAACACGCTCGGCTTCGACGGGTCCACCCTTGGCAACCACGAATTCAACTACGGCCTCGACTTCCTGATGAAGGCGGTCGCGGGGGCCAATTTCCCGATCGTTTCGGCCAACGTGGCGACGAAGCTTGGCGCCTCCCCGCGCGGGGATGCGACGCTGCTGAAGCCCTATGTCATCCTCGACCGCACGGTGACCGACGGCACCGGCCAGGGCCATCCGATCCGCGTCGGCCTGATCGGTTTCGTGCCGCCCCAGATCATGAACTGGGACCGCCGCCACCTTGAGGGCAACGTGAACACCCGCGACATCGTCGCCTCGGCCCAGGCCTGGGTGCCGCAGATGCGGGAGGAGGGGTGCGACCTCATCATCGCGCTCAACCACTCCGGCATCGCCGGGGCCGAACATGTGGACGGGATGGAGAATGCCGCGGTTCCCCTGGCGCGGGTCGAGGGGATCGACGCGATACTGACTGGTCACAGCCACCTCGTCTTCCCCTCGCCCGCCTTCGACGGCTTTGCCGAGGTGGACGTGGCCAAGGGCACCATCTCCGGCAAGCCCGGCGTGATGGGGGGCTTCTGGGGCTCTCATCTCGGGCTGATCGACCTGCTGCTGGAGCGGGACGGCAACGCCTGGCGTGTGGTCAGCTTCACCTCGGAGGCGCGGCCGATCTACCAGCGCAACGAGGACCGGTCGATCACGCCGCTGGTCGACAGCGTCGAAACCGTCCTTGCGTCGGCGCAGAAGGAACATGACGAGACGCTCGACTACATCCGCCGCGCTGTGGGCAAGACCTCGGCGCCGCTGCACTCCTACTTCGCGCTCGTGGCCGACGATCCGTCCGTGCAGATCGTTTCGATCGCGCAGGGCTGGTACATCGCCGAAATGATGAAGGGCACCCCGCACGAAGGCCTGCCGATCCTGTCGGCGGCGGCCCCCTTCAAGGCGGGGGGACGGGGTGGACCGGACTACTACACCGACGTGCCGGCGGGCGACGTCGCCATCAAGAACGTGGCCGACCTCTACCTCTACCCCAACACCATCCGCGCCGTGCGCGTCACCGGCCAGCAACTGAAGGACTGGCTGGAACGGTCGGCCGGCATTTTCAACCAGATCACGCCGGGTGGCACAGACCAGCCGCTCATCAACCCGGACTTCCCGTCCTACAACTTCGACGTCATCGACGGCGTCAGCTATGAGATCGACCTGAGCCAACCTTCGAAGTACGGGCCGAAGGGCGAGGATCTGAACCCCGGCGCCAACCGCATCGTCAACCTGATGTACGCGGGCCAGCCCGTCGATCCGGCGGCGGAGTTCATCATCGCCACGAACAACTACCGCGCCTCGGGCGGCGGCGACTTTCCCGGCGCCAAGGGCGATACCGTCGTCTTCGAAGGCCCCGACACGAACCGCGACATCATCGTGCGCTACATCGTCGAACTGGGCACGATCAACCCGTCGGCCGACGCCAACTGGCGGTTCAAGGCGATGCCGGGCACGTCGGTCCTGTTCGACACAGGGCCAAGTGCCGCGCGCTACATCGGCGACGTGAAGGGTGTCGCGATCGAAGCAGCGGGCGATGGGGCGGACGGGTTCGCGCGTTTCCGCATCGCGCTCTGATCACGCCATTTGCCTCTGCCACCGGGCCGGGCTAGACCTGTCGGCAACGCAATCCAGTGCCGAAGGACACCGACCCCATGCCCTACAGCGCCGTGATCTTCGATCTGGACGGCACCCTGATCGACAGTGAGTCGCTGTGGTCCGTCGCCACCCGCGAGGTGCTGGCCGAGATGTCCTTCGACCCCGCGCATCCGGTTCTGGACCGGCTGTTCGGCGTGGACATGGCCACCTGCGCAGGGCTTCTGGGAGCGGCCTTTCCCGGGCTCGACCTTGCCGATTTCGACGCCCGGCTGACCGCCCGGACGGACCAGGTCGAAGGACGGGGCATCCCGCTCAAGCCAGGCGCGCGGGAACTGCTCGACATTCTCCACGCCCGCGCCCTGCCGCGCGCGATCGCCACATCGACGCGGCGCGACCGTGCCCATCACAAGCTGCACCTGACCGGGCTGGACCGCCACTTCGCGACGGTCGTGACCTTCGATTGCGTGGACCGAGCCAAGCCCGCGCCCGATGCCTATCTGCTGGCCGCCCAGCGCCTTGGCGTTGACCCTGGGGCCTGCCTCGTGTTCGAGGACAGCGATCCTGGCACGCGCGCCGCCCACGCGGCCGGGATGACGGTGGTGCAGGTTCCCGACATGGTGGCCCCGGGGACCGACCTCGCCACCCACATCGCGCCCTCGCTTCTGGAAGGCGCCCGCATGGCCGGTCTCATCGCGTGAAACCCTGTGCCTGCACGGCTCCCGCTCGACACGAGCGAGCCACCTGCGGCATAACAACCCCAAAGCCAAGGAGGTGCCGTTGTACCGCTGGATCATTCTGCTGCTTGCCCTTGCGGCTGGTGCCGCCTGGCTGACCAAGCCGGGCGAGGCCGAATTCGACGACATGCTTCGCGCGCGGCTGGAGCACCAGATCGCAACCCAGGACGTCGATGCCGAGGGCGACCCCATCGCCGCCATCGCGCTCGTGACCTGCAAGCTGCGGCCATCGGGCTGCTTCAAGCTGGTCCGAGAGGGGCTTGAGGTCACGGTCGAGGACCGCGTCCTGTTTACCCGCATCCGCGCCGACGGCTTCGGCAAACGCACCGTCTGCACCGGCGCGTTCACCCGGCTCTGGTGCCGCGACGTGACGGCGGAAGGTTAAGGCCCGGCCGCGGGGGCAACCCGTCAGTTGCCGCGCAGGATCACGTCCAGAACCGGCATTCCCGCCAGCGCGGCGGCGGCGATCATCGCATAGGAAATGCGCCGGAAGGTGCGCTCGCTCGCCAGTGCGAACATCCGGCTTCCGGCCCAGACGCCAAGGCCGTAAAGCGGCGCGTTGACCGCCGCCAGCAGAAGGACGCCGGAAGTGATCAGGCCGCCCCAGAGGTAGCTGACCGCGGCAAGTACCGTGGAGACGACGAAATAGGCCACGATGTTGGCGCGGACCAGCGGCAGGGGTGTGTCTCCGCCAAGCCAGTAGGCGACGACGGGCGGCCCGCCGATCTGGGCCGCGCCGGAAAACACCCCCGAAACCAGCCCCACAAGAATGGTCAGCGGGGCGCCGGGGCGGCCACTGTAACGCCGTCCGGACATCAGGAGCCCAAGCAGGACCACCACGACCAGCACGATCGACCAGCGGATCGTCGAAGGCTCCAGGTTCGCCAGCAGCCAGACGCCCGCAGGCACGCCGACAGCCGCACCGATGGCCATGACCATGACCTCGCGGCGCTGCGCCAGCCGTACCGCCGCCGGGATCATCCCGGCGCTCATGACGCCATCGACCACCAGCAGAAGCGGCACCGCGATCTGGGGGCCGACGACCGCACTTGCCAGCGGGACGAAGATCAATGCCGCGCCAAATCCGGAAAAGCCACGCGCGAGTCCGGCCGAAAGCGCGGCGAGGAACAGCCAGGCAAGATCGGCCGTCGGAGGAAGCTCAAGCACTTTACGTCACCCGGTCAACGCTGCCCGAAGCTGCTGATAGCGGAAGATGCGGGACTTGTCCCGTCCCCGTTTACGCAGCGCGCCAACCGGGGTTTGCCCGCGGCCCGCGGCACCCGGCACACTTGCCATTCCGCCCCTCCCGGCCTATATGGGCCGCGAGAGGTTGGCGCGGGCAGGCGCCTCGCCAACCCGGTCAGGTCCGGAAGGAAGCAGCCGTAACGAGCCCCGTCTGGGTCGATGTCCAGCCTCTCACCCTTTCACTTCATCGCTCCGGAACCTGTTCCTGCTGTCGCAGCCTCTGGCGCGTCGGCGGGCAGACGGCACGTATCATGGCAGGAAAGACTGGCTGGACGGATCGGCTGAACGGCCCTGGCAGGGGCAGCAGGGCTCGAACCCGCGACCTACGGTTTTGGAGACCGTCGCTCTACCAACTGAGCTATACCCCTGGGCCTGCGCGGTGGGTATTCCAGCGGCGGGGCGAAATCAAGGGCGATTTGGTGTGCTTCCGGGATTTGCCGTGATTCTCCCGAAGGGGGAAAATGCAGCGGGTCAGAGCCCCGCCGCGGCCCTGAAACAGGATTGGCCGTCCAGATCGCGCGCCCGTGAGGCAGCCGCGCGCTCAAGTTGAACGCAACGTGATCTCACGCACCTGTGATGCGAAGGTAACGCGCCTTTGCAGCCGTCTGGCGATTGAAACATTTCAGCGCGACAGCCTGCCTTCCGTTACGGAACGGGCGGTCAATGTTAACGGAACTTTGGGGTCGATCACGAAATGCTCCCCCTCGCTTCACCCGGTCGAGAGGACAATCACGAACCCCCCTGTCAAGCAAAATGATTCGTGATTCCGCGTGACTGGAAACGTGTTTTCCCGACCGCGCTCAGCCTCGCTACGAAAGAGCTACCGGCTGGATGAAGCGCCGGACGAAATGACCTCAAGCTGTGCAACGCACGAAAGGAAGACCACGATGAAAGCCACGATCTTCGCCCTTGCCGCAGCCGTTTCCCTGGGCGGGTTCGCTTCCGGGGCCTACGCCATGACGGAGTTCGACATGGTTCAGGACACGCTCAAGATGTTCCTGATCGAACTCAAGATTCCGACCGAGAAGATGGATGATCTGACCCTGGCGCAGATGCGTGAGATCATCACGATCGTCGACAGCCACGAGATGGGCGACGCCGCCCGCGCTCAGGTCCTCAAGATCATCGGCGAGTGACGCTTACCCGCGACGCATGACAAAGGGCGCCCCTCGGGGCGCCCTTTACGTTTTCAAGCACTCAGATATTGCCGGCGGACATCTCGGACGCGATGTGATCCGCCTGGCGGATCGCCAGCGCCACGATCGTCAGCGTCGGGTTCTCGGCCGCGCCGGTGGTGAACTGGCTGCCATCCGAGATGAACAGGTTGGCGATGTCGTGGGTCTGGCCCCACTTGTTCACCACGCCATCCTCGGGCTTCTCCGACATGCGGTTGGTGCCGAGGTTGTGCGTGCTGGGATAGGGCGGCGTCGGGAAGGCGCGGGTGGCGCCCACGGCTTCGTAGATCGCGATGCCCTGCTTGTAGGCGTGGTTGCGCATCGCCACGTCGTTCGGGTGATCGTCGAAATGGACGTTGGCGACCGGAAGGCCGAACTGGTCCTTCGTCTCCGACAGCGTGACCCGGTTCGTCGCCTGCGGCATGTCCTCGCCCACGATCCACATGCCAGCCATGTTCTCGTAGCTGTCGAGCGCCGTGGTAAAGGACCGCCCCCAGCCGCCGGGATTGAGGAAGGCCGCCATGAACGGCAGGCCGAGCGAGAGCGTTTCAAGCTCATAGCCCCCCACGAACCCGCGCGAGGGGTCGTGGCGCGCCTCGTCCTGAACGATGCCGGCCATCGTCGTGCCGCGCCACATCCGCACGGGCTTGTCGAAGACCGCATAGACGGAGCCCGTCATGTGCCGCATGTAGTTGCGCCCCACCTGGTCGGAGGAGTTGGCAAGCCCGTTCGGGAACATGGAGGACGCGGAGTTCAGCAGAAGTCGGGGCGATTCAAAGGTGTTGCCGGCCACGCAGACGATGCGCGCTTTCTGCATCTGCAGGTTGCCGTCCTTGTCGAAGTACTCGACCCCGGTCACCTTGCCGCTGTCATCGTGCAGGATGCGCGCGGCATGGCTGCGCTCGCGCACTTCCAGGTTTCCGGTGGCCTCGCCCCGCGGGATGTCGGTGTAGGCGGCCGACCACTTGGCGCCCCACTTGCAGCCCTGGAAGCAGAAGCCGGTCTGCTGGCAAGCCATGCGGCCGTCATAGTCGGCCGAGTTGATCGCCATGCGGCCGGTGTGGACCTCCTTGTAGCCCAGCGCCTTGGCGCCCTTCTCGAAGACGAGGTAGTTGTTGTTCCCCGGCAGGCCCGCGCGGTCGCCGGTGCGGGTGACGCCCAGCTTGGCTTCGGCCTTCTCGTACCAGGGCGCCATTTCGGCGGCATCAATCGGCCAGTCGAGAAGGCTTGCCCCCTCCACCGCGCCGTAGGTGCTCAGCGCCTTCCATTCGTGGTCCTGGAAGCGGATCGAAGCCCCAGCCCAATGGGTCGTGGTCCCGCCCACGGCCTTGACGATCCAGGCCGGCAGGCCCGAGAAGTCCTTGGCCACGCGCCAGCTGCCCGAAGTGGTCCGGGCGTCCAGCCAGGCCAACTGGGTGAAGCTTTCCCATTCGTCGTTGACGTAGTCCTCCGGCAGGTAGCGCCCGCCGGCTTCCAGCGCGACGACCTTGACGCCCTTCTGCGCCAGTTCGTTGGCCAGAACCCCGCCGCCCGCGCCGGTGCCGATGATGACGACCACGGAGTCGTCGTTCAGGTCGAATTTCGCAACCATGGTGACGGCCCTCCCTTACAGCCAGTCGATGTCGTTGAAGCCGCGCTCGATGTAGCCGCCCTGGCTGAAGCTCTCGCCCTGGTAGCCGAAGATCGGCCAGACGTCCTTCTGGTTGTAGAGACCCGTCACCAGCCCCGACCTGACCGTCTGGAAGAAGGCGTCCCCCTCCATCGCCTGAAGGATCTTCACGCGATCCTCCTCCCATCCGATCGACACATAGTCGGCGTGCCCCGCGGCCTGCGCCGCGGCGTCGAGTGCGGCCACACCCGCCTCGACCAGCGCCTTGTTGTCCTCGGCGTCATAGCCCTTGACGGCGACGGCGTAGAAGCGGTCGGCGACCTTGTCGTGCGGATAGATGTCGCGCGCCATCTGCAGCAGCGTCGCCATCTGATGTTCCGAAATGACGCTGACCTCCAGCGCCCAAGCGGCATCCGGCGCCGCGATGAAGCCCGCGCCCGCGACGACCAGCGCACCGGCTGCGACGGAGCGCTGCAGCAATGCCCGGCGGGTCAGGCCGTGGCGTTCAATCTTGCTCATTTTTCCCTCCCTTGAGCATGAAGACGGCCGGTTACAGGAACCGGCCGCCGCGTTGGATGACCTCGATCTGATAGCCGTCGGGGTCTGCGATGAAGAAGAAGCGCGCCACCGTGACGTCGCCGTTCCTGAAATCGACGAGCTTGCGTGGCGCCAGGCCCGCGGCGGTGAGGCGCGCGTGCTCTGCGTCGAGGTCGGAGACCGAAACCGCAAGGTGGCCGTAGCCGTCGCCAAGGTTGTAGGGCTCGGACCGGCCCTTGTTGATCGTCAGTTCAAGCTCGAAGCTCGACTCCTCGTTGGACAGGTAGACCAGCGTAAAGCTGTCGAAATCCAGCCGGTCCGCGACCTTCAGCCCGAAAGCGCGGGAGTAGAACTCGACCGAGCGTGCCTCCTCAAGCACGCGGATCATGGAATGTATCGCTTTCGCCATTCGCCCTCCGAAATCCTTGCGATTTTGGTAAGGCTAGGTGACCAATTCCCGGTCGTGGTAGTAGCGGGCTACTACACCGCGTTTTTGTGGGTCACTCGGCAGCGATCCGCGCGCCTTCGACCTGTTCAAGTTCACCCAGATGTATCGTGCAGGCGCACCTCAGCAGCGAGGTGAAGTTCGTGGCCTCTCCGTGCAACTGCAACACTTCCGAATGCAGCTTGGAGATGAAGGCGGGTGTGGACACGCCCTCGCGCTCCGCGATCCGATCCAGGATCCGCCAGAACGACCGCTCCAGGCGGATCGACGTGCTTTGCCCGTTGAGGCGCAGCCGGCGCGTCACGGATTCATAGCGGTTGGGGTCCTGCCCCGCGAAGATCTGGCACATGTCTTCCCCCGACGGTGTGCTTGCCGGGCAAAGTGTGGGGCGAATCGGCGGGGCGGTCAATCATCGCGACCAAAACGAAAGGACCGCCCCGAAGGACGGCCCCTGCTGATCCGGTCGGTCTGACTCAGTTCAGGATCGCGCGGATGCTGCCGGCGCGTTCGGACTGGTCGCCGCTGTAGAGAGCCGCACCCAGCGCCGCCGCCTGATCCGCAGTCAGGTTGTCGAGATTGGCGTTCGGAACGATCCGCTTGATCTCGGCACGGTCGGTCGACGGCAGCGTCTGGCCGTCGGCGGAGTAGGCGAAGGCAGCCGGAGCGGCGAGGCCAAGCAGGAGGGCGGAGAGAACGAGGTTTTTCATTTTCAGTGTCCTTTTTCGGGTTAGAGAGGAGCGTCTGCCCCTCGACCCGGCTGAGATAGAAGCCCCGGGAAAGGACGGAAAGGGGCGGCCAACCCGCTGATTCATCACGAAAACTTTTGTTGAATGTGAGGATTCCTGCCCAATGGGGAAAAAACCCGGTCAAAGGGCGCTTTCGCGAGAATGAAACCGGCGATCCGACCTTTTCCGAGGGAAACGGTTCCGCGCCTTTTGCCCGTGCTGCAAGTCCGGCATGCGGAAATGTCCGCAGCGGAATTTCGCAGCCCGGCTGCGCAGGAATGCACGCAAGCCCTGGCGGGCAAAAAGAAAAAGGCCGCCCCAGGGGGCGGCCCGATCTGTCTTCCGGGGGTGGGCCTGCCGGCCCGCCCGCCAGAACCGGCGATTACTTGAGGATCTTGGAGACGACGCCTGCGCCGACGGTGCGGCCGCCTTCGCGGATGGCGAAGCGGAGTTTTTCCT
>NZ_JAOCQF010000003.1 GCF_025380365.1 Albidovulum sediminis | reverse complement strand
CTTCGACCGTCCCGCCGTCCAAAGCATCGTTCGCTTCGGTGAGGGGCTATCTACGGACCCACGACAGGGTCCGCAAGTCCTTTTTCCGGGGTTGTCGCATTTTTTTCAAAGTCGGCAAGAAGCGGTCTAGATATTGGGGTCTCAGGATCGCGAAGCACCATGCCCTATACCTTTGACGCAACATTGTTGCGCTCTTGGCCAGCGGCCTGCCGGTCGCGATCGCCGGCGCCGGTGTCGTCAGGCCGAGGCGGGCGCGCCGGCGCGGTTTGAGACCGCACGATAGCCCAGAAGGAGCAGAATCACGCCCAGATACAGGGCGGGGCGCAACGGCCAGGCCTTGACCAGCCACAGGAAGTGCAGCGCCGCAAGAATCGCCACCGCGTAGGCCAGGCGATGCAGGCCTTTCCAGCGGGTGGCTCCGAGTTTGCGGACCGAGGCATTGTTCGAAGACAACGCAAGCGGCGCCATCAGGATCATCGCCACCATTCCGACGGTAATGTAGGGCCGCTTGAGGATGTCGCCTGCCACCTGGTCCAGGCGCAGCCCCATGTCGAGGACGAGCCAGCAAAGGAAATGCAGGACGACATAGACGAAGCTGACGATCCCGATGGCGCGGCGGTATCGGATCAGGTTCAGCCCGAAGATGCGCCGGATCGGGGTAATCGCAAGGCCGGCGACGATCAGCTGCAGCGCCAGCTCCCCCAGCCGATGCTCCATTACCTTGACCGGATCGACCCCCAGCCCTCCGGTTACGCCCTGCCAGAACAGCCAGGCCGGAGGCAGCACGGCCAGGACATAGACCGTCCAGGCCGGCACACGGCGCAACATGTCGTTCAGGCGGTCGACGGGCGACATCAGTAGTCCTTCGTCAGATCCTGTCCGGCGTAGAGCGACGCAACCTCATCCCCATAGCCGTTGAAGAGAAGGGTATCCTGACGCCCCGCGAGAAGCCCGTCGCCGATGCGACGTTCGGAAGCCTGGCTCCAGCGCGGATGATCGACGTTCGGGTTGACGTTGGAGTAGAAACCGTACTCGTGCGGGTTGGTCTGGTTCCACGTCGCGACGGGCTGCGTCTCGGTCAGGGTGATCCTGACGATCGACTTGATCGATTTGAAGCCGTACTTCCACGGCACGACAAGCCGGATCGGTGCACCGTTCTGGTTCGGCATCTCCTCGCCGTAAAGTCCGGTTGCAAGGATCGTGAGCGGGTGCATCGCCTCGTCGAGGCGTAGGCCTTCTCGGTAGGGCCAATCGAGAATCGGATAGGCCTGACCCGGCATCTGCTCCGGACGGTAGAGCGTTTCGAAGGCGACGAACCTTGCCGCCGCACCCACCCCGACCCGGTCAAGGAGTGCGGACAGCGGAAATCCGATCCAGGGCACGACCATGGACCAGGTCTCCACGCAGCGCAGGCGGTAGATCCGCTCCTCCAGCACGACCCCCTTCAGGATATCTTCCAGCGCGTAGGAACCGGGGCGATCCACCAGGCCGTCGATCTCGATCGACCAGGGGTCTGTCACCAGCGAACCTGACTTGGCGGCAGGATCTTCCTTGTCGGTGCCGAACTCATAGAAATTGTTATAGCTCGTGATCTCCGCCAGCGTGTTCGGCTCGGCGTCGGTCGAATAGGGAGAGGGAGCCGCGACGATGCGGGCATTCGCGCCGCCCGCGACCGCCCCGATCAGCGCCCCTCCAGCGGTCGCCATCAACTGGCGCCGATTGAGGAAGGCGGCTTTCGGCGTGACATCGGACCACCTGAGTCCGGACCTCCGGGACCTGCGCATTCACACCTCCGACTTCACTGCGCCGAACGTAGCCCCGAAATGTCGCTGCACCAAGGCAACTGATCTCAATTTTGCGTTCAATCGCTGAAACAAGTCCGGGCGCGGTCGTTCAATTCTGTTGCGTCACAACAGTTTCTGCTATGCGATACGGGGATCTTCGCGGTACATCCGCGCTCAGCACCAAGACGGTAACGCCCTGTGAAAAAGCGTAAGGACAACCCGCCGCGCCGCAAGCCCGTGAGGCCGGGCCTGCTGCTTCTGCTCCTGCTGACCGCCCTGCTGTCCTACGCTCCGGCCCATGCGGCGGACCGAGTCGCACTCGTCATCGGCATGGCGCAATATCGCAATGTCCCGGCGCTGGAAAACACGGTCAACGACGCGCGCCTGTTGGCCGCAACACTGGACCGGATCGGATTTGACGTCACCACGCTGATCGACACCCCGCAGGAGGAACTGCGCGGCGAACTGGAGCGGTTCGCCTTCCGCTCCGAAACCGCGGATCTGGCGCTGATCTACTTCGCCGGCCACGGGGTCGAGGTCGCGGGCGAGAACTTCCTGCTTCCCGTCGACGTCAACGTGCGCTCCAACAAGGATGTGCAACGTCAGTCCATATCGCTCAAGGACCTGCTTCAGGTCGTGGACAGCGCGCGCAAGATGCGGATCGTCATCCTCGACAGTTGCCGCAACAACCCTCTTGGCGATGGGATCCTGCATGACGAAGGCGAAGCCGCGGCGGCAAGCGGTGGCGGTCTTGCACCGCCCTCGCCGGACCGCGGCACACTTGTCGCCTTTGCTGCGCGCGACGGGCAGGTGGCGCTGGATGGGAACGGATCCAACAGCCCCTTTGCCATTGCGCTATCCGAAAAGCTTGCCGAACCGGGGCTGGAAATCAGCCTGATGTTCCGGCAGGTCCGCGACGACGTGCTGGCGGCGACGCAGAACCTGCAGGAGCCGAACACTTACGGCTCGCTCTCCGGGGTGCCGTTCTACCTCGCGGGGTCGCCGGAACTGCGAGACCAACTCGCCACCGACGATCGCCGGGTGGCTTGGGCGGCCATCGGGTCGAACCAGGAATCGCAACTGCGGTCGCTGGCGGACTCGGGCGACGCGCGCGCCATGCTTGGCCTTGCCTACATGCGGCTCGATACCGGTGGAACCGAGTTCGATCCCGCGCAGGCGGCCGAACTGTTCGGGCGCGCCGCCGAGGCGGGATCACCCGAGGCGCAGTATGAACTGGCCAAGCTCTACGAGAAGGGTATCGGCGTTCCGCAGGACAACGCGCGGGCACTGGAACTGTTCCAGAAGTCGGCCGATCAGGGCTTTTCGGACGCCGTGAACGACATGGGCTTCTTCTACTATCAGGGCAGCTTCGGGCTTCAGCGTGACGCGCTCAAGGCGCTTCAGTATTTCGAGCAGGCAGCGGACCTCCGGCATCCGCAGGCCATGTTCAACTTCGCCGCACTGATCGACGACGGTATTGTCCCCGGCAAGGGGGCACCGGACGCCGGAAAATACCTGTATCAGGCGCTGCGTTCGGGGAGTGCGGCCGTCTTTCAGCAACTTTCCGATCGTCCGACCATGTTTTCGCTGGAAACACGCAAGGCCTTGCAGCAAGAACTTACTGAGCATGCATTCTATTCCGGCCCGATCGACGGCGATTTCGGGCCGGGCACGCAAAAGGCGGTCAGGGTCGCCTACGGTTTGAACACGGAGGGGTAAGGGATGATGGTCTTCGGGACTGGTTTTAAGGCACAGGGCGGACTTGTCAGCGCGGGCGCAATTCTTGCAGCCCTGCTTTCGGCCGAGATGGCGGCGGCAGCGCCCGTGACGGGGCTTCCCGGGGACCTGGCAGCAGGGGTGTCAGGGACCTTCATGTCCGAGCCCGGCGTGCAGCTGTTCCAGGTCCAGTGCGGAAGTTTCGACGGCGAGGGGAGCTGCGAGGAGTCTCCCCAGACCAAATCGAACGTCTCGATCCCCGTGACCGAGAAGACGACGCAGGACATCGTCGACATCATTTCGACCGCGACCGACACCTGTTCGGACGAATGGATCAACGAAACCTACCGTATCGACTGTATCCGGCAGACACTTCTCCTGGCGGCAGCCAGACTTCCGACACGGGGCGACTATGCCCCTGTCCGGGAGGCCCTGGTCGATGCCGCCGAAAAGCTGGACCGGATCGTCGCGCAGAACAGTGCTGCCGCGTCGGGGCGGGTCACCCCGCCGATTGGCGGTCGCCCGCTTGCGCCGACATTGCCGCCACTGCGCGCGGTAAGCCCGGAAGCCCAGGAAAAGGCCGTCGCAGAGGCGCTTGCCGTTCTGGAGGAGGCGGAAACCATCCTTCTCCGTTCCGCCGAGAACTCCACGCGCCGGCTTGAGCATTATCAACAGGTGGCACAGGCCATCGACTCTACGAAGGTTCTCCTGCGGTCGTCGTAACGCCGGCGCGGCAGCGATTTGACTGGCAGGTCAGAAGCAAGGCGCGGGGAACAGTCCCCGCGCCTTCTTCGTCAGTGCAGTACCGCATCTTCCGGGCGCGGGCGGGACGAACGCGACACCCGCTCGCCCACCATCAGCCCATCCGCCCCGGCGCTCACATGGACCGTGTCGCCGTCCCTGACATCTCCGGCCAGGATCATCTCGGCCAGCGGATCCTGCAGGTGGCGCTGGATCACCCGCTTCAGGGGGCGGGCACCAAAGACCGGATCATAGCCTTCGTCCGCGAGCCACTTCGTCGCCGCGGGATCAAGATCGAGCGCGATCTTGCGCTGCGCCAGCCGTTTCTCGAGCCGCCGGAGCTGGATCGTCACGATCCCGTCCATGTCCGCCCGCGACAGACGGTCGAAGATGATCTGGTCGTCGAGCCGGTTCAGGAACTCCGGACGGAAGTGCGCGCGCACGGCGTCCATGACGTCGCGCCGGGCCTCTGCGCTGTCGGCGCCGTCCGGCAGCAGGCTCAGCGCCTGGCTGCCGAGGTTCGAGGTCAGCACGATCAGCGTCTGCTTGAAGTCGACCGTCCGGCCCTGACCGTCGGTCAGGATGCCATCGTCAAGCACCTGCAGAAGCACGTTGAACACATCGGGATGCGCCTTTTCCACCTCGTCGAACAGCACGACCTGATAGGGCCGCCTCCGCACCGCTTCGGTCAGAACACCGCCCTCGTCATAGCCGACATAGCCCGGAGGCGCGCCGATCAGGCGGGCGACCGAATGCTTCTCCATGAACTCCGACATGTCGATGCGGACCATCGCATGTTCGTCGTCGAAGAGATACTCGGCCAGCGCCTTGGTCAGTTCCGTCTTGCCGACACCGGTCGGCCCGAGGAACAGGAACGAGCCCAGCGGCCGGTTCTCGTCGTTCAGCCCCGCGCGCGCGCGGCGGACGGCGTTTGACACCGCCACCACGGCAGGCTGCTGGCCGACTACACGCTTGCCAAGCTCCTCCTCCATCTTGAGGAGCTTTTCCCGCTCGCCCTCCAACATCTTGGTCGTCGGGATGCCAGTCCAGCGTTCGACAACCTCGGCGATCTGTTCGGGGCGAACGGCCTCCTCGACCATCAGCCCGTCCTCGCGCGCCTCGGCTTCGGCCAGCTTGCGCTCGATCTCGGGGATGCGGCCGTACTGAAGCTCGCCCGCCTTGGCAAAGTTACCCTCGCGCTTGGCGTGTTCCAGTTCGTTGCGCGCCTGCTCCAGCTCGCCCTTGAGCGCCTGTGCCGCGTTCAGCTTGTCGCGTTCTGCCTGCCACTTCGCCGTCATCTCCGCCGAGCGTTGCTGCAGGTCGGACAACTCCTTCTCCAGCCTTTCAAGCCGGTCCCGGCTGGCGGCGTCGTCCTCTTTCTTCAGCGCCTCCGCCTCGATCTGCTTCTGCAGGATCTCGCGGTCGAGCGCGTCCAGCTCCTCGGGTTTCGAATCCACCTCCATGCGCAGCCGCGATGCGGCCTCGTCCACAAGGTCGATCGCCTTGTCGGGAAGGAAGCGGTCGGTGATGTAGCGATGCGAAAGCGTCGCCGCCGCGACAAGGGCTGAGTCGCTGATCCGCACGCCGTGGTGCAGCTCGTATTTCTCCTTGATCCCGCGCAGGATCGAGACGGTATCCTCGACCGTCGGCTCCTCGACCATGACCGGCTGGAACCGCCGGGCAAGGGCCGCGTCCTTCTCGATGTACTTGCGGTACTCATCCAGCGTGGTGGCCCCCACGCAGTGCAGTTCCCCCCGCGCCAGCGAGGGCTTGATCAGGTTCGCTGCGTCCATGGCGCCGTCGGTCTTGCCCGCGCCGACAAGCGTATGCAGCTCGTCGATGAACAGGATGATCTCGCCCGACGCCGATTCGATCTCCTTCAGGATCGCCTTCAGCCGCTCCTCGAACTCGCCGCGGTACTTCGACCCCGCGATCAGGGCACCCATGTCGAGCGCCATCAGCTTTTTGTTGCGCAGGCTTTCTGGCACGTCGCCATTCACGATGCGAAGCGCCAGGCCCTCGGCGATCGCGGTCTTGCCGACGCCGGGCTCGCCGATCAGCACGGGGTTGTTCTTCGTGCGCCGCGACAGCACCTGCATCGTCCGGCGAATCTCTTCGTCGCGGCCGATGATCGGGTCGATCTTGCCTTCCTCGGCCATGACCGTCAGGTCGCGCGCATATTTCTTCAGCGCCTCATAGCCTTCCTCGGCCGATGCCGTGTCGGCGGTCCGCCCCTTGCGGATGTCATTGATCGCGGCATTCAGCGTCTGCGCCGTGACCGCGCCGGCATCCAGCGCATCCTTCGCGCGCGTGTTGACCATGGCCAGCGCCATCAGGATGCGCTCGACCGGCACGAAGCTGTCGCCCGCCTTCTTCGCCAGCTTCTCTGCCTCATCAAGCACGCGTACGAGCGAGGTGTCGACGTAGACCTCGCCCGTGCCGCCGGACACCTTCGGCTGCTTGGCGACGACGGCCTCGACCGCCTCCACCACGCGCTCCGGCGCCCCGCCGGCACGACGGATCAGGTTGGCCGAAAGCCCCTGATCGTCATCCATGAAAGCCTTGAGAAGATGCTCGGGCATCACGCGCTGATGTCCCTCGCGCATCGCGATGGTCTGGGCAGCCTGGAGAAAGCCGCGCGACCGTTCCGTGAACTTTTCCATGTTCATCGGCACACTCCTTGTCAAAGCACCCATCCGTCGGCGCCCGCATCGCGGCACACCTTCCTGGGCCTGCCCCTTACTTGGGATGGAGGGCTGCACCCATCAAGTGCCTTGCCCGCATGAACTTCGAACGGATTGCCGCAGTCTCAAGGGTTGGCGCATCAGCGTGAACCGTATCGTAACCTTCATCGGGCAGGGTGACCTCAGACCAGAGACGGAGCACCCCATGTCCAGTATCGCCCAATCGCTCGCTACCGTTGTCGCGGGCCTTCGCAACCGCGGCGTTCGATCCGAACCGCCGCAGCTGACCGCCATCGCCTGGCAATCGCGCCTGCATATTGGGCGTCGAACCGTTCGGGTGTTCGGTACCGCCCGGCGGCTTGTCGCGTGATGCGCATCCTTTCAGCCCGTGTCGTTCACGCGCGCCGCGACAACCGCACCCGAAAGGTGGAGGCAATCGTCAGGCTGATGGCCGAATCCGGCCCGGGTGGCGGGATCATGCGGGTCGACGTCGCGGTTGCGGCACCGGGCCGCGCGCCGGGCGCCGCCCGGTTGCGCGAACGCCTGCTCGCGGCCGCCAAGCTGGCCTTCGCCGCCGCCCCATCCGCCTATCGGGCGCGCCGCGCCGCCTGAGCCCGGTCCAGCGCCGCCTTCAGTGCGCGAACCTTGTCGACACTGGTTGTCAGGCGATCGGCCTGACCGAAGCCCAGCGCCACCGCCTTCGGATCGAGCGCGGTCGCGGCGGAGCAGGAACTGTGCACTTCGCTGACCGGAAGACGCGCGATCAGCGCGGCCACGTTCGCTTCGTCGATGCCGGCGCCGGGAAGAATGCCGATCCGGCCAGCGGCCGACGCGCAGATGCCGGCCAGGGCGTCCGCCCCCTCAGGCGCGCCGACCGCACCGCCCGAGGTCAGAATGCGGTCGATCCCCAGGGAAAGCGCGACCTCGATCGCTTCCGAAAAGTCCGGAACAAGGTCGAAAACCCGGTGCAGCGTCACGCTCATCCCCCTCGCCGCGTCGCGCAACCGGCCAAGCGCATCGGCATCGAGCCGGCAATCCGGCGACGCCGCCCCAATCACCACGCCGGCAAGGCCGGCCTGCCGCGCGGCGTGAACGTCGGACACCATCGTATCGACTTCGTCGCGGGAAAACCGGAAATCGCCCGCCCTGGACCGTATCAGCGCGTGAACCGGCACCGGAACCTCTCGCGCCCGGGCCATCTGCCCCGCCGACGGGGTCAGGCCCCCCACCTCCAGCGCTGCGCAAAGCTCGATCCGGTCTGCCCCGCCCGCGACCGCAGCCATCATCCCCTCGACACTGTCGACACAGACTTCCAGCCTCATTTTCCCTCCGGGTTCTTGACAGCCACGCCTCCGCGCCCCAAACCGCGCCCGGCAGGAAGGGAGACCCGCATGACCCAGCCCGATGACCGCCTGATCGTCGCCCTGGATGTTCCCGATGCGCTGTCCGGCTTCGCGCTGGCCGACACGCTCGGCGATTCCGTCGGTTTCTACAAGATCGGGCTTGGCATGCTGACTGGCGGCGGGCTCGCCCTGGCCAACGAACTCAAGCAGGATCGCGGCAAGCGCATCTTCCTCGACATGAAGCTTTTCGACATCGGCGCGACGATCGAGGCCGCGGTGCGCGGC
The DNA here is from genome assembly GCF_025380365.1 of Albidovulum sediminis. Taxonomy (GTDB): domain Bacteria; phylum Pseudomonadota; class Alphaproteobacteria; order Rhodobacterales; family Rhodobacteraceae; genus Albidovulum; species Albidovulum sediminis. The sequence goes on along the minus strand of NZ_JAOCQF010000003.1, from coordinate 621,601 downwards.
ATTGCGCGATTCGAGCTCGACTTCCTCACCGTGCACGGCGACCCGCATGTGGTGCGCGCCGCACGGGAAGGCGCCGCAGGCTCGGATCTGAGGATTCTCGCCGTGACGATCCTCACCTCGCTCGACCGCGCCGATCTGGATGCGGGACTGATCCGGCCGGGCGATCTGCGCGAGATCGTGAGCGAGCGCGCCGCCCGCGCCTTCGAGGCCGGGGCCCATGGCGTCATCGCCTCGCCGCAAGAGGCGGCGATGATCCGCGCGCTGCCGGAATCCGACGGCAGGCTGATCGTAACGCCGGGCGTCCGCCCAGCCGGGTCCGCCCTCGGCGATCAGAAGCGCGTGGCAACCCCGGCGCAGGCCGTCGCGGACGGGGCCGACCACATCGTTGTCGGGCGTCCGATCTGGCAGGCCGCGGACCCGCGCGCCGCGGCGGAAGGGATCATCGCGGAGCTTGCCTCACCACAGGCGCAACGGCCCAACCGCTAGGATCGGCGCGTCTCAGGCAAACTCGCCCACCGAGTAGCCCTGGATGTAAAGCAGCGCTGTCAGGTCGCCGTGGTTGATGCGGATGTCGCACTGCGCGGCAACGGAGGGCTTGGCATGAAGCGCGACCCCCGCGCCCGCAAGCTGGAGCATCCCCAGATCGTTTGCGCCGTCGCCGACCGCCATCACCGCCTCCGCCCCGATGCCGAGCCGGGCCGAGATGTCCCGCAGCGCGGCGACCTTCGCCTCCCGTCCCAGAATCGGCCTGGCCACGTCGCCCGTCAGCACGCCGTTCTCCGCCAGCAAAGTGTTCGCCTTGTGCTCGTCGAAGCCGAGCGCCGTCGATACTTCGTCGGTAAAGGCGGTGAAACCTCCGGACACCAGCGCGGCATAGCCGCCGTTCGCCTTCATCGTGGCGATCAGTTCGCGCCCGCCGGGGGTAAAGGTGATCCGCTCCGCGAGAACCTGCGCGATCACCGTTTCGGGAAGCCCCTTGAGCAGGCTGACCCGCTCGACCAGCGCCGCCTCGAAGTCAAGCTCTCCGTTCATCGCCCGCGCCGTGATTGCGGCGACATGGGCCCCGACCCCCGCCATGTCGGCCAGTTCGTCGATGCATTCCTGCCCGATCATGGTCGAATCCATATCCGCCAGCAGCATTTTCTTGCGGCGACCCTCGGCGGCCTGAACCACGAGATCGATGCCAACCCGCTGCAAATCCGCCCAGACATCCCAGCGGTTCGCCGGTATCCGCGGCAACGCGAACTCGGCGGCGATGCCGGGATTGAGCCAACTGGCGGCCCCTCCGCCCCAGGCATCGCGCAGGGCTTCGACGGCGGCACGGTCAAGGTCGGCGCGGGCGGGGCTGGCAAGAAGCGTGGCAACATACATGTGTCTGTTTCCGATAGTGGACGGCGGGCGTCGCATTTCATGTCCCAAGCGGCGCTTTATGGCAGTTTTCCCGCTTGTGCCAGCCCCGGCCGCCGCATATCGCTTGCGGCGGGACACCCCTCCCCAACGAGGGGCGGTTATCTGGAAGGATACCATGACAGACGTGACGACCCCGGCTGCGCGGCCGGCAAATCCGCGCTTCTCTTCGGGCCCCTGCGCGAAGATCCCCGGCTTCTCTCTCGACCTGCTGTCGGATGCGCCCCTCGGGCGTTCGCATCGTGCCGCCATCGGCAAGGCCAAGCTGAAAGAGGCGATCGACCTGAGCCGCGAAATCCTCGGCGTTCCCGCCGGATACCGCCTCGGCATCGTGCCCGCGTCGGACACCGGCGCGGTGGAGATGGCGCTTTGGGGTCTGCTCGGCCCGCGCCCGGTCGAGATGCTGGCCTGGGAAAGTTTCGGCGAAGGCTGGGTGACCGATGTCGTCAAGCAGTTGAAGCTCGATGCCACAGTCAGGAAGGCCCCCTACGGAGAGATCGTCGATTTCGCCACCGTGGATTTCGACCGCGACGTGGTCTTCACCTGGAACGGCACCACCTCGGGCGTGCGCGTTCCGAACGGTGACGCGATCCCCGCCGACCGCAAGGGCCTCACGATCTGCGACGCGACCTCCGCCGCCTTCGCGATGGACCTGCCCTGGGACAAACTCGATGTCGTGACCTTCTCCTGGCAGAAGGTGCTGGGCGGCGAAGGTGGCCATGGTGTCCTCGTCCTGTCGCCCCGCGCGGTGGAGCGTCTGGAAACCCACACGCCCGCATGGCCGATGCCGAAGATCTTCCGCCTGACCAAGTCTGGCCGCCTGATCGAAGGCATCTTTCAGGGCGAAACGATCAACACGCCCTCCATGCTCTGCGTCGAAGATTACCTTGTCGCGTTGAAATGGGCGCGATCGATCGGCGGGCTCACGGGCCTGATCGCGCGGGCCGAGGCCAACGCGAAGGCGGTCCGCGACTTCATCGCCGGCAAGGACTGGATCGCCGACCTCGCGGTTGACCCGGCGACCGCCTCGACCACCTCGGTCTGCCTGCGGTTCACCGACGCGCGCATTGCCGATGGGGCGGCCTTTGCCAAGGCGGTGGCCAAGCGGCTTGAACGGCAGGGCGTGGCGCTTGACGCCGGCGCTTACCGCGATGCCCCTCCGGGCCTCAGGATCTGGTGCGGCTCGACGGTCGAGACCGCCGATGTCGCGGCACTGATGCCGTGGATCGAATGGGCGTTCCACGCCGAGATCGCCGCGCAGACGGTCGCGGCCTGAACGGCCGCACCTGACACCCCGAACATCCCGACATTCAAGGAGCCTTATACATGGCACCCAAAGTTCTGGTTTCCGACAAGCTTTCCGAAACCGCCGTCCAGATTTTCCGCGACCGCGGGGTTGAGGTCGACTACCTGCCCGACCTCGGCAAGGACAAGGACAAGCTGCTGGACGTCATCGGTCAGTATGACGGCCTCGCGATACGTTCCGCCACCAAGGTCAGCGACAAGGTGCTTGCCGCGGCCACCCGCCTGCGGGTGATCGGCCGCGCCGGGATCGGCGTCGACAACGTCGACATTCCGGCGGCGTCGAAGAAGGGCGTCATCGTGATGAACACGCCGTTCGGCAACTCCGTCACCACCGCCGAACATGCGATCGCGATGATGTTCGCCGTGGCACGGCAACTGCCGGAAGCCTCCGTCTCGACCCATGACGGCAAGTGGGAAAAGAACCGCTTCATGGGCGTGGAACTTTTCAACAAGACGCTGGGCGTGATCGGCGCGGGCAACATCGGCGGCATTGTCTGCGACCGTGCGCTCGGGCTGCACATGAAAGTCGTCGCCTACGACCCGTTCCTCAGCGATGAGCGGGCGAAAGCGATGGGCGTGACGAAGGTCGAACTGGACGAGCTTCTGGCACGGTCGGACTTCATCACGCTGCACGTGCCGCTGACCGACAAGACACGCAACATCCTGTCGCGCGAGAACATCACCAAGACGAAGAAGGGCGTGCGCATCATCAACTGCGCGCGCGGCGGGCTTGTGGACGAGGCAGCGCTGGCCGAGGCGCTGAAATCGGGCCACGTTGCAGGCGCCGCCTTCGACGTGTTCGAGGTGGAGCCTGCAACGGACTCGCCGCTGTTCCATCTCCCCAACGTCGTGGCGACGCCGCATCTGGGCGCCGCCACGACCGAGGCGCAGGAGAACGTGGCGCTTCAGGTGGCCGAGCAGATGTCGGACTACCTCCTGACGGGCGCGGTGCAGAACGCGCTCAACATGCCTTCGGTCACCGCCGAGGAAGCCGCCGTCATGGGGCCCTGGCTGAAGCTGGCCGATCACCTGGGGGCATTTGCCGGTCAACTGACCGATGAGCCGATCAAGGCGATCAACGTGCTCTACGACGGCACGGTTTCGGCGATGAACCTGCAGGCGCTGAACTGCGCAGCGATCGCCGGCATCCTGAAGGCGACGAACCCGGACGTGAACCTGGTGTCCGCCCCCGTCGTTGCGCGCGAACGCGGCATCCATATATCGACCACGCGGCAGGAAAAGGGCGGCGTGTTCGACGGCTACATCAAGTTGACGGTGGTGACCGACAAGCGTGACCGGTCGATAGCCGGCACCGTCTTCTCGGACGGCAAGCCCCGTTTCATCCAGATCAAGGGGATCAACATCGACGCCGAAATCGGCAGCCACATGCTCTATACGACGAACGAGGATGTGCCCGGCATCATCGGCACGCTGGGCCAGACCCTGGGGAATGCCGGGGTCAACATCGCCAACTTCACGCTTGGCCGGGCCAAGGCCGGGGGGGATGCGATAGCTCTTCTCTATCTCGACGAGCGTCTGCCGGAAGCCGTGCAGAAGCAACTGATCGCGACGGGCAGGTTCAGCCAGGTCAGGCCGCTCGAATTCAACGTCGGCTGAGCGGGATCAGGGGCCGCCGGACCGGCATGACGCCGCCGGTCCGGGCATTGCGGCCCCCGCCGAGGCGGGATAGGGTCCGCCCCACCCTCGGGGAGAAGGCATGCGAACCTACGCGATCGGCGACATTCATGGCTATCTCGACAAGCTCGAGTCTGCGCACCGGCTGATTTCCCGGGACCGGGCGGAACATGACGACACGCTCTCGCCGGTTGTTCATGTGGGCGACATGGTCGATCGGGGCCCGGACAGTCGGGGTGTGCTGGATTTTCTTCTGGCGGGGCTTGACCGGGGCGAACCCTGGGTCATTCTCAAGGGCAACCATGACAGGATGTTCGCGGGATTTCTGGACGATCCCGACCATCACGACGCCGGGCTTCGCGCCGACCTGAACTGGATCCACCCGCGCCTTGGCGGCGAACAGACGCTTGCCTCCTATGGCGTGACCGGCGTGGGCGAACGCTTTCTCTCCGACCTCGGAGCGGCGGCACGCCGGGCCGTGCCGGCCGCGCACCGGGACTTTCTCGCCGCACTTCCGACGTCCTTCGCCAGGGGCGAGGCGCTTTTCGTCCATGCGGGCATCCGGCCCGGCGTCCCGCTGGCCCGGCAGACCGAAACCGATCTCGTCTGGATCCGCTCCCCCTTTCTGGAGGATCCGCGCGATCACGGCGCGCTTGTCGTGCACGGTCACACGCCCGTCGACGTGGCCACGCACTATGGCAACCGACTGAACATCGACACCGGCGCGGGCTACGGCAACGCCCTCTCCGCCATCGTGCTCGAAGGGCGGGACGCGTTCCTGCTGACGCCGCAAGGACGCGTGCCGCTACGTCACGAATAACCCCGCTTTACGGGCGGCGATGTGCATGCTTGCCTGCGGCCATGAGCCGGACCGCACGCCCCTACTGGATCGTCCTTGCCACTTTCGCGGTGGCCGCCCTTTGGCTTCTCTGGGCCGGGCGGGTGCCGATCTGCACCTGTGGCTACATCAAGCTCTGGCACGGCCAGACCATGAGTTCCGAGAACTCCCAGCATCTTTCGGACTGGTACACGCCATCGCATATCCTGCACGGCATCCTCTTTTACGCGGCGCTCTGGCCCTTTGCGCGAAGGATCGGTTTCGGCTGGCGCCTGGCCATCGCCACCGCGGTCGAAGCCGCGTGGGAAATGATCGAGAATTCCGCCTGGATCATCGAGCGTTACCGCGCTGTCACCATCTCGCTCGACTATTACGGCGACAGCGTCGTGAACTCGCTCGCCGACATCCTTGCGATGGTGGCGGGGTTCTACCTGGCGCGGGCGTTGCCGGTCTGGGCAAGCATACTTGTCATCGTCGGGTTCGAGGCCTTGACGATGTGGATCATCCGCGATGGCCTCGCGCTCAACATCCTGATGCTCATCTACCCGCTCGACGCCATTCGCGACTGGCAGGCGGGTCTCTGAAAACCGGCGCGGCAGCGGCCGGCACCATGCGAAGGGGTTCAACCATGACCGACGACATCGTCATCCTGTCCGCCAAGCGCACCGCGATCGGCACTTTTGGCGGCAGCCTGGCCGACGTGGCACCCATTGACCTCGCCGCCACTGCGACGCGCGCGGCACTGGAAAGCGCCAAGGTCGACCCCGCGCAGATCGGCCATGTCGTCTTCGGCCACGTCATCAACACCGAACCGCGCGACATGTACCTTTCGCGGGTCGCGGCGATGAATGCGGGTATTCCTCACGGCACGCCGGCGATGAATGTCAACCGCCTGTGCGGATCGGGCGCTCAGGCGATCGTTTCTGCAATGCAGGCTCTCATGCTGGGCGACGCCGACTTCGCGCTTGCGGGCGGCGCGGAATGCATGAGCCGTTCGCCCCATGCGCTTCAGTCCGCGCGCTGGGGGCAGAAGATGGGCGACACCCGCATCCTGGACATGATGATCGGTGCGCTTTCCTGCCCGTTCGGCACCGGCCACATGGGCGTCACCGCCGAAAACGTCGCGCGCGAACACGGGATCAGCCGCGCCGCGCAGGATGACTTTGCGCTGCAAAGCCAGACGCGCGCCGCCGAAGCCATCGACGCGGGCCGCTTCAGGGATCAGATCGTGCCGGTCGAGGTCACGACCCGCAAGGGCACCGTCGTCTTCGATACCGATGAGCACCCCAAGGCCACGACACCCGAAGCGCTTGCCGCGCTCAGGCCCGCGTTCCAGAAGGACGGCACGGTCACCGCAGGCAACGCCTCCGGGATCAACGACGGGGCGGCCGCACTCGTCCTGGCCCGCGCGGGCGCCGCCAACCGGGCAGGGCTTGCACCCCGTGCGCGCATCCTCGGCTATGCCCACGCGGGCGTCCGGCCCGATGTCATGGGCATCGGCCCGATCCCCGCGGTCCAGGCGCTGTGCGCCCGCACCGGGCTTTCGGCGGAGGACTTCGACATCATCGAATCGAACGAGGCATTTGCGGCGCAGGCGCTGGCCGTGTCGCAGGCGCTCGGCCTTGATCCCGCCAGGGTGAACCCGAACGGCGGCGCCATCGCGCTTGGCCACCCCGTGGGCGCGACGGGCGCCATCCTCACCGTCAAGGCGCTGCATGAACTGGAGCGTTCGGGCGGAAGGCGCGCGCTTGTGACGATGTGCATCGGCGGCGGCCAGGGCATCGCTTTGGCCATCGAGCGCCTGTGATCAAGGCGCAAGGCCCCGCGGCAGAGCGGCATTAAACGTCCCTTCATCCATCGCGGCGATGGTGTTTCCGGCACGCTCGGTCGGAGGTCAGGGGTGAGCATTGCGGACAAGCTTGTCAGGGAGCGGCGGGCGCGGCTGGCGGCCGAACGTCTTCTCGACCAGAAGAAGCGGGAGCTTTATTCCGCGAACGAACAACTGGCCCGACACGCGCTGAGCCTGTCGGACCAGATCGTCGCCCAGCGCAGCTTCCTTGAAACCGCGCTGCATGAGGCGGAAACGCTGAAGGGCCAGCAGGGGCGTTACCTCAGCGATCTGGAAAACGCCCATGTCGAGGCAAGGACAGCGCAGCGGCGGCTCTGGGACGCGCTCGACACGATACGCGACGGCTTCGCGCTGTTCGACAAGGATCTGCGGCTGGTGGTCGCAAACCGCGCCTACATGGAGCCGTTCGAAGGCATCGGGGACATCGGGCCGGGCGTCCACTACGACACCATAGTGAAGACGATGGCCGACCAGGGAATCGTCGATCTCGACGGGCTGGATGCAGACGACTGGCGCCACGACATGACCGCCCGGATGGTGCGCGAGGTGATCCCACCCCGCGTGGTCAGCCTGCAAAGCGGCCATCACATACGTCTGATCGATCGCCACTGCGAGTCGGGCGACCTTGTCAGCCTTGTTCAGAACATCACCAAGACGATCGAGCGCGAGGCGGAACTCAAGCAGGCACGAGAGCGCGCCGAAGCCGCCAATCGGGCAAAGTCCGCCTTCCTCGCCAACATGAGCCACGAGATTCGCACACCGATGAACGGTGTGGTCGGCATGGCGGAACTGCTCTGCGAAACCGCCCTGACCGACGATCAGCGGATCTATGCAGAAACGATCCGCACCTCTGGCGAGGCGTTACTGGCAATCATCAACGACATCCTCGACTATTCGAAGGCCGAGGCGGAAAGGCTGCGTCTACACCCCAGACCCTTCGACCTCGACCATTGCCTGCACGAGGTCATGCTGCTGCTGGAACCGGTGGCACGGGAAAAGGACATCCGCCTTCTCGTCGATTTCGACATGTTCCTGCCCACCCGCTATGTCGCCGATCCGGGGCGGATCCGTCAGATCCTGACCAACCTGATCGGCAACGCCGTGAAGTTCACCCAGGCAGGCCACGTCCTGACGCGCGTCGTCGGCGTGGCGACGGGCGGCGGCGAATATGAGGTGCATGTGTCGGTCGAGGATACCGGCATCGGCATCGCGGAAGAACACCTCGACCACATCTTCGGGGAATTCAACCAGGTCGAGGATCAGTCGAACCGCAAGTTCGAGGGGACCGGCCTTGGCCTGGCGATCACCCGGCAACTGATAGATCTGATGGGCGGCAGCGTGTGGGTCGACAGCGAACTTGGCCACGGCTCGTGCTTCGGCTTCAAGCTGCACCTTCCCGCCGCCGAGCCGATCACGGTCGATCACCCCGACCGACCGATCCTGCTGCGTTCAGCGCTGGTCGTGGATGAGTTGCTCATCAACCGCGTGATCATAGAACGGCAGTTGCAGACCTATGGGCTGGCCGTGACCACCTGCCGTTCCGCGGCAGAGGCGATGGCCATCTTCGGTGACGGAGCGGGGATCGACCTGGTCCTGATGGACGAGAAACTGGGCCTGATCGAGGGGCGGACGCTTGCGCAGGCGATCCGCGCGACGGGTACGCCCGTTCCGATCCTCGGGCTGTCCGCAGCCCCCCTGGCGGTGGATGGGGACAAGGGATGCAACGGTCGCCTGCAAAAGCCGATCCTGCGCAGCGAGCTTTACCATCATCTACGCGCGCTGTCCCCGGTCGACCCGGGCCCGAAGGTCGTGGCCCACCCGCCATCGGACGCGCCCGCCCTGCAGCCCGCGCGAAGAATGCGGGTGCTGGTGGCCGAGGACAACCGCACCAACCAGCTTGTCTTCCGCAAGATGGTCCAGGACTTCGACATCGACCTCGAATTCGCGGGGAACGGGCACGAGGCGGTGAAACTCTGGCGGGACTTCCACCCGGACCTGATCTTCATGGACATCTCCATGCCCGAAATGGACGGTCGCGAGGCCAGCCGGGAAATCCGCATGCTTGAGGCGGGGACGGCGACCCATGTGCCGATCGTCGCCCTGACCGCCCATGCCCTGGACGGCGACGATGCCGAGATACTGGCGGCCGGCATCGATCGCTACCTGACCAAGCCGCTGAGGAAGTCCGCGCTTGCCGAACAGATTGCGGATTTCAGGCCCGAAGGGGCGTTGCGACCGGTTCCGGAGGATCCGGGCTAAGCCTCGCGCAGAATCGCAAGGAAGGCTTCGGCGAAACGATCGGCCTTCTGCGGCCCCACGCCGCCGATCCGCTCCATCTCGGCCCGCGTGCGGGGGCGGCTTTCGGCAATGCGCGCAAGGGTGACATGGGTGCAGGTCAGGAACTTTCCCGTGCCGTCGGACCCCCGCGACAGATCCTGCTGGGCCGCCAGAAGCCGGTCGAACACCATCCCCTCTTCGCGCCCCGCAAGGCGCCTGCGGGCGGGGTGAGGGGCGGCTTCGGCCGCGCCGTTGATCACTTCGATAAAGGCTTGGCCAAAGCTTTCCAGCTTCTTCGCCCCCACACCGCTGATCCGTGCCATCTGGTCAAGGGTGGCGGGCCGGCGCTCCGCCATCTCGATCAGCGTGCGGTCGGTAAAGATGACATAGGCGGGCACGCGGGCCGCCTCGGCCAGTGCTCGGCGCTTCGCCTTCAGCGCCGAGAGCAGCGGCGCGTCCTCGTCGGAGACAAGCGCGCGCGCCACCGGCCCCGCCGGGGTGCGGATCGTGTCGCGGCGCAGCGTGATGTCTGCCTCTCCGCGCAGGATCGGGCGGGCGGCATCTGTCATGCGCAACGCGCCCTGGCGTTCGGGGTCGGGGCGGATCAGGTCATGGCCCAGCATCTGGCGGAAGATTGCCTGCCATTCCGCCTTGCTCTGGTCCCGACCGACCCCGAACGTCGGCAGCATGTCGTGCCCCCGTTCACGCACCTTGTCTGTGCCCTGTCCGGTCAGGATGTCGATCAGGTGCCCGGCCCCGAAGCTCTCGCCGGTCCTGAGGACGGCCGAAAGCGCCTTGCGCACCGTTTCGGTCCCGTCGAACAGGTCTGGGGGCGTATCGCACAGGTCGCAGGCGCCGCATGGTTCCGCCGTTTCCCCGAAATAGGCCAGCAGCCGGCGGCGGCGGCAGCAGGTGGCCTCGGCCAGACCCAGCAACGCGTTCAGACGCGCATCGTCCGCCGCCTTGCGTTCGGTCGGCGCAAGGCCTTCGTCGATCTGCGCCCGGCGCAGGCGGATGTCGTCTGGGCCATAGAGGGTCAGCGTTTCGGCCGGCGCGCCATCACGACCGGCGCGCCCGATTTCCTGATAATAGGCCTCGATCGACTTCGGAAGGTCCGCATGCGCGACCCAGCGAATGTCGGGCTTGTCGATGCCCATGCCGAAGGCAACGGTCGCCACTACGATCAGCCCGTCTTCCCGCTGAAAGCGGATTTCGACCTGCCGGCGGTCGTCCGCCTCCATCCCGCCATGGTAATGGCAGGCGACGTGCCCCGCCTCACGCAGCGCCTGCGCAAGCGTTTCGGTCTTGGCCCGAGTGCCGCAGTAGACGATGCCAGACTGCCCGCGCCGCGCCGCAGCAAAGTCCAATATCTGGCGGCGCGGCTGGTTCTTGACGGCGAAGGCCAGGTGGATGTTCGGCCGGTCGAAGCCGCGCAGGAACGTGGCCGGCGCCGCGCCGTCGAATAGCCGGGTGACGATCTCGGCCCGCGTCTCCTCGTCCGCGGTCGCGGTGAAGGCGGCCAGCGGCACCTTGAGCGCGCGGCGCAGTTCACCGATGCGAAGATAGTCGGGTCGGAAGTCGTGCCCCCACTGGCTGACGCAATGCGCCTCGTCCACCGCGATCAGGCTGGTTCCGATGCGCCGCAGAAGCGTCAGCGTTCCACCCGACGCCAGCCGTTCCGGCGCCATGTAGAGCAACTTCAGCCGGCCCTGATCGAGCGCCAGGAAGACCTCCTCGGTCTCCTCCTCGGTATTGCCCGAGGTCAGAGCCCCCGCCGCCACGCCGGATTCCCGCAATGCGCGGACCTGGTCCCGCATCAGCGCGATCAGGGGGGAGATGACGACCGTCACCCCATCGCGCATGAGCGCCGGCAACTGGTAGCAAAGCGACTTGCCGCCGCCGGTCGGCATGATCGCCAGCGTGTTGCGCCCTTCCGCCACGGCGGCGACGATTTCCGCCTGGCCCGGCCGGAATCCCGCGAATCCGAAGACTGAGGAGAGAATTTCCTCGGCGCGCTGCATGCCTGCTCTGTTTCTTGCCCGTTGCCCCGGACCCTTTCACGAAGGGCGGGGCAAGGCAAGGCTCAGGTGCCGTAGAAGAAGCCGGCGTTGTTCTGAAGAACGATGCGCAGTGCAATCAGCGCGATGAAGGCGACAAGCGGCGCAAGGTCAAGGCCCGGCGTCTGCGGCAGTAACCGCCGGATCGGCGCGTAGATCGGCTCCAGCATGCGGTTCAGGGCGAACCAGATCTGCGCGACAAGCGGCTGGCGCGTGTTCAGGACCTGGAAGCTGATCAGCCAGGACATGATGATATGGGCGATCATGACGAACCAGACCACGTCGAGGATCAGCATCAGGATCTGGTAAAGCGACTGCATCTGTTTCTCCGGCAAATCTTGGTCGCACCACAGGTAAGCGGTCGGCCCCCGCCGCGCAACCTGCTAACGCAACGTCGCGGTTGACCCTGCCCGCGTGTCCGGTTCCCTTTCGGCAACATCTGAACGGAGCTGCGATGTATCCCTTTGTCCGCATGCTGAAGGAAGGCTTCAAGGCCCGCCACGCAGCGCCGCTCGGCCTGACCGAAACGCATGTGTCCCATCACATCTGCTGGCCCTGGGACCTGGACGTCTGGGCGGAACTCAACAACGGCCGCACGCTCACGCTCTACGATCTCGGGCGGATCCCCATGGCGGTGCGCATGGGCCTGATCGGGCTGCTGGCGCGGAACCGGTGGGGCATCACGGTTGCCGGCAACTCGGTACGCTACCGCCGCCGCGTCCGCGCCTTCCACCGCATCGAGATGCGCAGCCGGGTGCTGGGCTGGGACGCGCGTTTCTTCTACATGGAGCAGAGCATGTGGCGGAAGGGCGACTGCACCAGCCACATGCTGCTCCGCTCTGCGGTGACCTCCTCAGGCGGCATCGTCGCGCCGTCCGACGTTCTGGCCGCGATGGGTCAGCCGTCGCAAAGCCCTGACCTGCCCGGATGGGTCAGGTCATGGATCGCCGCCGACGCGGAACGCCCCTGGCCCCCGGTTAGGTAAGTGCGCTTGCACCCTGCACCCTTTTCGGGCTTGATCGACGGGGTTACAGGGGCAGGGCAGGCATGGCCGTTTCGGCAAGAAAGCGGATCTGGGGCTGGTTCTTCTTCGACTGGGCCAGCCAGCCCTACAGCACGCTCCTCCTGACATTCGTCTTTGCCCCCTACTTCGCCGAAGTCGCGCGCGCCCACTTCGCCGCCGCCGGCGCCACGCCGGAGGCCGCCGCCGCGCAGGCGCAGGCCTACTGGTCGGGCGGGCTGACTCTGGCCGGGCTTTGCATCGCGATCCTCGCCCCGATCCTCGGTGCCATCGCGGATGGCAGCGGCAACCGCATGGGCTGGATCCGGGGCTTCTCCCTCCTCTACGTCGTCGCGGCCCTGGCGCTGTGGTGGACGACGCCGACGGGCGGCATCTTCTGGCCCGTCGTCTTTTTCGGGATCGGCCTGATCGCGATGGAGTTCGCCACGATCTTCACCAACGCGCTGATGCCGCATCTGGCCGTGCGCGAGGAACTTGGCCGCGTGTCCGGGTCCGGGTTCGCCTTTGGTTATGCCGGTGGGGTCGTGGCGCTTTTCGTCGTGCTTCTGCTCTTCGCCGAGGGCGCATCGACGGGAACGACACTGGCCGGATTTCCCCCTGCGCTTGGCCTTGACCCGGCGCTGAGAGAGGGCACACGCGCTGTCGGTCCCTTCACCGCGCTCTGGTTTGTCGTCTTCATGGTTCCGTTCTTCCTATGGGTCCGCGAGCCATCCGCCCCGAAACGCCACCCGGCACGCGAGGCGTTCGGCCGGCTCTGGCAAAGCCTGCGCAGCCTGCACCGCCGCAAGAGCCTGTCGGCCTATCTCGCCTCCTCGATGTTCTACCGCGACGCGCTCAACGCCCTTTATGGCCTCGGCGGCGCATTCGCCTCGAACGTCCTCGGCTGGGGCGTGATCCAGAGCGGAACCTTCGGCATCATCGCAGCAGTGACCGCCGCGGTGGCCTGCTGGGCGGGCGGGCGGCTGGACAGCCGCTTGGGCCCGAAACCGGTCATCATCGTCTGCATCGCCATTCTCATGGCGGTCTGCATCGTCCTGATCGGGCTTTCGCGCGACAGTGTCTTCGGCGTCGTGCTGGCCGAAGGCTCGCCGCTGCCGGATCGCCTATTCTACCTGTGCGGGGCGCTCATCGGTGCGGCGGGCGGGATCTTGCAGGCGTCGAGCCGAACCCTGATGGTCTATCACGCCGACCCGGACCGCGCGGCCGAGGCTTTCGGGCTTTACGGCCTGTCGGGCAAGGCCACGACATTTCTGGCCCCGGCCCTGATCACGGTGGCGACCTCGCTTACCGGCAGCGCCCGACTGGGCATCGCGCCCTTGGTGCCACTGCTCGCGCTGGGGCTTTTTCTGATGATCTGGGTCGAACCGAGAGGTGACCGATGAAGTGGCTTTGTCCCCTGGCTTCCCTTCTGCTCGCGCTGGCTGCCCCCGCATGCGCGGAACCGCTGGCCAACCAGCTTTTCGGTGCAATGCGCGCGGCCTCGGCGCAGCCGTCCGAGCCGATCGGATCCTATGCAAAGGGCTGCGGCGCCGGGATGATCCAATTGCCGGAATCTGGGCCGACCTGGCAAGCCATGCGGATTTCGCGCAACCGCAACTGGGGCCAGCCGGAACTGGTGGAGTATCTGGTGGACCTCTCGCGCAAGGCGCAAGAAGTCGGCTGGCCGGGGCTTTACATCGGTGACATGTCCCAACCCCGCGGGGGTCCGATGACCTCGGGCCACGCCAGCCATCAGATCGGGCTTGACGCCGACATCTGGCTTCTGCCGCCCGCGCGGCTTGACCTGAGCACGGCGGACCGCGAACGGATCAGCTCGATTTCGGTCCGGACCGAGGACCAGACCCGCATCAACGGGAACTGGTCACCGGCGCATGGCGCGCTGCTGAAGCTCGCCGCGTCGGACCCGCGCGTGGACCGTGTCTTCGTCGCGGCCGCCGTCAAGATCGAGCTTTGCCGGACGGCGAAGAAATCCGACACCGACTGGCTGCAGAAGATTCGGCCAATCTACGGGCACAACACCCACTTCCACGTTCGCCTGAAGTGCCCCAGGGGCGCGCGGCACTGCGAGACCCAGAAGCCGACCGTGTCCGAGTTGTCGAACGGCGGCAACGGGTGCGACGACACCCTGATGTGGTGGGTCACGACCTATCTTGAGGAGTTGAAGAACCCGCCGAAGCCCACGAAACCGCAGGGCAAGCGCAAGAAGACACCACGCGAATTCACCATGTCGGACCTGCCCAGGCAATGCGCGGCCGTGCTTGCTTCGGACTGATCGCGGCGCTTGCGCTGGGCCCAACTTCCGTCGGGGCCGCGCCGCGGGCTGAGTTGGTCGGCACCTTCGTCTGGCAGGACGGATCGCGCGATTTCGGCGGCCTGTCGGGGCTGGAACTGTCCCGCGACGGCCTGCGCTTTGTGGTGATATCGGATCGCGCAAGCATCTTCTCGGGTGCGTTCGTGCGCGACACGCAGGGTGCTGTCGCCTCCGCCACCATCGAAGACGCGCGAAAGCTCGTGGATGCATCGGGCCGCCCGCTGGCCGGCAAGGCCGTCGATTCCGAAGGGCTTGCGTTGCTTGCCGACGGCACGATTGCCATCAGCTTCGAGGACAGTCACCGCCTGACCTTCCGGGCAGACCCGGCAGCGCCGGAATCGACCGCCTCGCCCCCGCCAGGGGTGGCCGAATGGCGCAGGAACCAGGCGCTCGAGGCGCTGGCGGCGGCGCCGGACGGATCGCTCTGGGCCTTCACCGAAGGAAAGATCGGCGACAGGCACATGATCGTGCGGTTCCGCGACGGCGTCTGGCTATCGCCTCTATGGCTTTCGGCCGAGGGCGCGTGGCGCCCCGTTGGCGCTGACTTCGGCCCCGACGGGCGCCTGTACCTCCTTCAGCGCGACTTCTGGCCGCTGGTCGGTTTCATGTCGCGCGTCCTTCGTTTCGATGTGTCCGAAAGCGGGCCGTCGAACCCGCAGATCCTTCTGGAAAGCCGGGCGGGGGTGTTCGACAACTTCGAGGCGCTGGCCGTCTGGCAGGACGGGGAGGGCGCGATCCGCCTGACGCTGGTCTCGGACGACAACTTCCTTCCCGTCCAGCGGACCGAGGTCGTCGACCTGCGGGTGATCGAATGACTTGACCGCCACGAGGGCAGGCACTAAAGCCCGCCCGTCCCGGATGGTCCGGGGCCAAGTCTCCGCGACCTTGTAAAAAACGGAAATGTCATGACCCGCAATCTGATCCCTGGCATTCTTGCCATGGCCGCCGTCGTGGTGGCCTCCAACATCCTTGTGCAGTTCCTATTCGGACAGTGGCTGACCCTGGGTGCCTTCACCTATCCGTTCGCCTTCCTCGTCACCGATCTGACGAACCGCCTTCAGGGCGCCGCTGCCGCCCGCAAGGTCGTCGTCGCCGGTTTCGCCGTCGGTATCTTCTGTTCGCTGGTTGGCAGCCAGATCGTGGGGGAGTTCGGCCCCCTCGTCACGCTCAGGGTCGCCGTTGCATCGGGGATTGCCTTCCTGTCGGCGCAGCTTCTGGACATCAGCGTGTTCAACAGGTTGCGTCAGGGCAGCTGGTGGCGGGCGCCGCTGGTGTCGACGCTTGCCGGATCGTCGCTCGATACCGCCCTTTTCTTCACGATCGCGTTCTCGGCCGCTCTGACGTTTCTGGAGCCCGGCAACGACGTCAGCTGGGCGGGCGAGGCGCTTCCCGTCCTCGGCTTCGGGCCTGTCGCTCCGCTCTGGGTGTCGCTTGCCGTCGCGGACTGGCTCGTGAAACTGTCTTTGGCCGCTGTGGCTCTCGTGCCATTCCGGCTTGTTGTCGGGAAATTGACCACAAGGGTAGCGTGAAAGGTTTTGACAAACACAAAATCTGTGGCAGCCTGTGGATAACGGCAACCCAGCGAAAGGAGGTGATCCAGTGTCTAGAGTGATATTGGAGAGAGGTGTCAGGACAGTCAGGAGGGCCGTGGCCTAAGGGCAAACCCGAAGGTTCAATCCCATGACTGGGCCATGCCGAAACCCGGCACCCTAACTGGTCCATCTCCTTAGATCTCGGAGGGCCGTTCCAGATCGGAACGGCCCTTTCCGTTGCCGGAAGTCACGTGGCCCTGCGGCAAGGTCCGATCATCCCGACCGAAGCGGCATCCCACTTGACCGAAGTCGAAGCTGACCCCAGAACATCCGCATGCTCTGGATAAACGACGCCATCGCCATCGCGGACTGGGAACTGAGCGAAAGCTTCATCCGCGCTTCGGGGCCGGGCGGTCAGAACGTGAACAAGGTTTCCACCGCCGTCGAACTGCGCTTCGAAGCCGAACGCAGCCCCCACCTGCCCGCCCCTGTCAAGGCCCGGCTGAAGCGGCTGGCGGGCCGTCGCTGGACCGAAGACGGCGTCATCGTGATCCGGTCAGAGGAAAGCCGTAGTCAGGCGCAGAACCGCGAGCTTGCGCGGGAGCGGCTGGTGGAACTGATCCGCCTTGCCCTGGTCGCGCCGAAAAAGCGCGTCCCGACGCGGCCAACCCTGGGCAGCCAACGGCGAAGGCTTCAGTCAAAGGCCGAACGCAGCGCCGTCAAGGCGCTGCGCGGCAAGGTCGATGACGACTGAGTTCCCTCAGGGGCGGAAGCTGAAGTTGCGGGAAAGCGTGACGAAGACCGTAGTCGAGTCGGCGTCACCCTCATCTGTGTCGGACCGTGTACGATGGCTGATACCGCCCGTCAGATCCCAGTCCACGGTCAGTTCGCGCGTATAGGCCGCGCTGACGCGGGTATAGTCGGTTTCATCCGGGATGCCGCCGGCCGAACGATCGACCAGGCTCCACTCCACGCCCAGATCGAGGCGGGAAACGGCGTTGATCTCATGCCGGTAGGTGACCGCAGCACGGGTGTCCAGCACGCTTTCGTCGTCGTCGTCGGCATAAGCCGAACGCGAGACCGATGCCGTCAGTTCGCCGCTGCGGGTGCGCTGGACGTAAGTCAGGCTGCCGATCGCGTCGATATCGCCATCGTCACCCCTGCTGGCCCCGAGCATTGCCTCAAGACTGCCGCGCGGCAGTTCCATCTCTCGCCCGAAGGTCAGCTCGGTCCGCCGCCCGGTGGTCTCGATCCGCGTGGCCAGAAGCACGTTGGCGGTGCCGTTCCCCAGCGCACGGGTCAGGCCGATCGACCCGACGGCGCCCGAATCGACCTCGGTGATGCCGAATTCTTCCGTTTCGATCCGGGTATGGCCAAGGCTGGCGTCCAGCGTCAGCGTCGGACCCATCTCGTGGCGGAGTGCGGCAAGATAGGTTTCCGAGTCACGATCGGTTTGTTCGGCGTCGTCCGCCTCGTACCATTCGCGATCTGCAGAGACCGTGACCGTGCTGACGGACGACAGCCGCATGCGAGCCTCAACGATCGCCCGGTCGGTCTGGCTATCCTCAAGATCGGGGTCGGTCGTGTCGGAGTAGTCGATCTTGTTGTGCGTCAGGTCGACGCTGAAGCCGAAAGGCTCCTGCAGACCCGTTTCGTAGCGCAGTTCGACGTCGGTGGTGGCGACCGTGCCGCTGTCACCCGATTCGTCAGTCACATCGGTAAACGGATCGAGGAAGTCACGATCCACGTCACTGTAACTTGCCGCAAACTCAAGACGGCTGTTGAGGCTTTCGCGCAAGTATCCAAACCGGGCACGCGGATCTTCAAGCCCGAACTCGCTGTCGCCTTCGGTGTCGATGTAGCGCAGCACACCGCCGACGACGAAGTCGAATCGCTGGCTGGGGGTCACGCTCGACAGGGCGACGGTCAGGCCGGTATCCCAGATTGTCGCGCTGTCTCCTCCCGGATCGAGTGACAGGTTGCTGTCATAGGTCAGCCCTGTCGTCAGCCCGATGTCGATCTGAAACCCGCCCGGATTGCCTTCGCCGCCACCCGTCTGGGCAGCGGCGAAAGTCGGTGCAAGGGTGATGACTGTCGCAGCAACTGCGAACCGCTTCCCCGTTATTCCCACTCTGTCCCCGTCCTATTCAAACAGTCGGCGCTCCGGCACGACGATCACATCTCCGCTGCTCAGAACGATATTCTTGGCCATGCCGCCGTTCTGAACCGCCTTGTAGTCGAAACCGTATACCTTCACTTCGCCGGTTTTGCGATCCGTGCGCTGAACTTGAATGCGCTTTGTTGCAGCAAAGCGCGTCAGGCCGCCGCTTTCTGCAAGGAACTGCAGCAGAGTCGTCCCCTTGGTAACCCGGATCTTACCCGGATTGGTGACTTCGCCCATGATGTAGACGGGGATGGTTGCGCCGCCCGACCCACCGGCCGGGGCAACCTGTCCGATGGCCAGATAAACCGTGGGCTGGGAGGCAAAGTTGGGTGACAGCGCGCCCTGAATTGCCGACCGCACGGAATCGACGGATTGTCCGGCGGCACGGACAGTGCCGACCGAAGGAACGGAGATGCTGCCATCGGGCAGCACGAGCAGGCTGCGATTGAGGCTTGGATCCTCGACCACCTCCATCTGGAGCACGTCACCGGAACGGATGGTGTAGGAATCCTGCGCCCACGCGAGCGGGGCGGTCAGTGCGGCCAGGACGAGGCCGAGAAGAAGCTTGTACATGAGGGCACCCAATCAGACAGGAACTGTGGCGAGATTACGGCAAAAGACTTTGACCGCCAAAGGGTAAGTTATCACGGCCTCAACGATATTTGCTCGCAAGAGGGTCTTAGCGCGTTGTTTTGGAAGCATTTTCAGTCAACCTTGGTCGCAGGGCCTGTGTCTTCCAGAAATGCACGGGTTTCCTTGACGAAGTCACGCGTGTCATTCGGGGCGACAATCTGGTCAATGATTTCATATTGTTCGCGCGCTTCGCGAATCTGGCCCAGCGCCTGATAGGTCATCGCGAGGTGATAGCGGACCTGCGGGTCACTGCCCAGAACGCCCACTGCCGCCTCAAGTTCCTTGCGCGCGGTATCGTAGTCACCCGAGAGATAGGCAATCCAGCCGTAGGTGTCCTGGAACGGCGCTTCGGTGCTTCCGCGCAGACGACGGGCGACGACGCGGGCGCGGGCAAGACTTTCGGGATCGCCCGCCCTGTGGGTGGACAGAAGACTGGCGAGGTTGTTGGCGGCGATGGCGCTTGAGCTGTCGCGGCCGTAGAGATCCTCGTAGATGGCGATGGCCTGGTCATATTCACCCATGTGCTCATGCACACTGGCGCGCGCCCACATCAGTCCGGGATGCCCCGGATGGACTTCGATTGCCTGATCAAGCACCCCCGCGGCATCGCCCATTCGCCCAGGCATCAGGATCAGGACTCGCGCCAGCCCGGCCCAGGTTTGCGGATCGGCGCGGCCTTCATCGACAAGCGTTTGATAGCCTTCAGATGCCGCCGCAAGGTCGCCGGACCTTTCGCGCGCAAGCGCCGCAATATAGCGCAGTTCGGCGTCGTCCGGCGATGTCGCCAGCAGTCTGTCGACAGCCTCAATCGCGGCGGCCACCTGGCCCGTATCGAGTTGCGACTGGATCGCGGCAATCTGTGCCATCCGTCCCGAGGTGCCGGCGTCCGTCACCGTTTCAAGATAGGCCGCCCCGGCCTCGTTCTGCCCCCTCGCCTGAAAGACAGCCATGCGTATTGGCAGGGCGCGGATGCGCGCGTCTTCCGTGCCCACGCTCTCGATCGCCTTTGCCACGTCTTCCGCCCGCAGCCAGTCCTCAAGCTCGACGTAAACCTCCCCCAGCTGCTGAAGAAGGCCCGTATGGGCATGCGAACGCTTGAGGGCGGAAATCAGCACCGACTCGGCAGCCAGCCGATCGCCCTCCGCGATCAGAAAGCGCGCGTAGCGCAACGATTCTTCCGGTGCGGCGTCGGACGCCCGCGCCGCCATGGCCAGATACTGCCGGGCCAGGTCGCGTTCGCCGTCGCGTGCGTAGGCATCGGAAAGCAGGGTCATCACGGCTGCGTCCTGCGGCGCCAGATCCAGTGCGCGCCCCAGGACGGCGATCGCCTCGCCGGTCTTGTCCTCATCGATGAGCCACCCGCCCTGAAGCTTGAGCGCCTCTGTCTCGCCGGGGTCGGCTTCGAGAATCTCGGTCACCACGGACTGCATTCCGGCACGGTCACCCGTGACCTTCAGCATGTGGGCAAGGGCGAGCTTGTAGGTGATGACGTCCTCTTGCGGTTCTGCCGCAGAAATGGCGTCGCGCAGGTCCCTCACCGCCTCGTCGTGGCGCCCGACATCGAACTGAAGCGATGCAAGTGCAGCGCGCAGGAAGGTGGTCTGGCCGTCTTCGGCCAGGCGGCGGTCGATTTCCGCAATGGCCGCGTCCAGTCCGCGCTTTTCCACCAGGAATCGAAGCAGTTCGCCAAGCGTGGCGGAGTCTTCGCGACGGGCGTCGGCGCGGTCTCGCAGATAGGTCTCGGCTCGGTCGGTTGCGCCGCGGGTCTCGTACCATTCGACGATCGCCGCGGTCACCCCCGGGTCGTCGGGGAAGGTGCGGGTCAGCGTCGCCAATTCCGCGTCCACCGCCTCGACATCGTTGCGCTGCATGTGGATCGCCAGTCGCAGAGCATAGAGCGACCGATCCTGCGAAGACTGGCTGATCGCCAGGTCAAGCTCTGCCAGCGCGCCATCAAGCTCCCCTCTCCGCAGAAGCTCGGTGATGACGACCCGTCGCAACGTGATGTCGTCCGGGCGTGCGACACGAAGCACCGGAACCCGCTCCATCGCCGCATTCATCGCCTCGGAATCGCCCTTGGCCATGGCGCGGGTGTAGTCGAGCATGACCCGCGTGATGCGGACCGGAATGTTCGCCGGGTCGATCTTCAGCGCCGCCGAACTGAACCGTTCGGCATCGTCCAGCCGCCCCGACTCGACCGCCAGTTGCGACAACGCGGTCAGCGCTTCGATGTCGTCAGGGAATTGCTCGTTCAGCTGCAGGTATTGCGCATACGCATCTGCCGTCCTTCCGCTTTCGCGCAGCAGTTCGGCATAGCTGATACGGGCGGTGCGGTGGGTCTCGTTCAGGTCAAAGACATTCCGGAACTCCACCATCGCGCGCTCGATATCGCCCGCCTGAACAAATTCCAGCGCCGCACGGAAATGCTTTTCTGCCTTCTCCTCCGGGGAATCGCACGCGACGAGCAGGAACGCCGAAGTCGTGGCAAGCAGGAACGCGGAACGAATGGACATGGAACCCTCTCAATACCTGCGCATGCGCGCTGCTGGGGCCGGCAAAGGCCGGCCGCTTAGCAGCCGGTTCCCTTGAAGACGACGCGCAAGGTGCAGGTTAGGATGTGCAGATCGCCCATCAGGGTCAGGTCGCGTTCATACTGCCTGTCGATTTCGGCCCGGCGCGAGAAATCCGCGGCGTTACGCTCCGATACCTGCCAGAGGCCGGTAACGCCGGGGCGCAGAGCGTAATACGACAGTCCGCTGTAGAGGTCACGCTGCTCGGGCAGCATCGGCCTCGGTCCGACCAACGACATCTCGCCCTTCAGGACGTTCCAGAGTTGAGGCAGCTCATCCAGCGAAGTCTTGCGCAGGAAGGCGCCGATCCGCGTCACGCGCGGGTCGAAGGCAAGCTTCTGCTTGCAGGTCCATTCCTGCCGCGCGGCCTCGTTCGTGGCCAGATAGTCGCGCAACATCTTGTCGGCGCCCGGCACCATCGTCCGCAGCTTGAGCATGCGGAAAGTGCGACCGTTCCGGCCGACGCGATCCGACCAGTAGAATGGCCGGTGGCCGTCACGCGCCACCAGAACGGCGAGGAACGCGACCAAGGGCACCGCCACGACGGAGCCCAGGATCACCAGGGCCACATCAAGACCCCGCTTGAGAAAATTCCTGTACCAACCGGACTGGTAAGGCACATGGACGAGCCCCGTCGGCGTTACTCTTTGCGCCAGGGCCTCGGAAAGATCGTTCATTTGCAACGTCATACAGCACACCATCCGGGGGCAGCTCCCGGACCCCTTGGGCCAATTCGCCCTCTACTCACTACACCAGAGGAGGCCCGACGAGGGCACTCCTTACATTTACCATTGGCGGGGACGCCGACAAATCGGCAATTGGTTGGGATCGCGATTTTGGCGAAAAAAAGGCATCACTGAGGTTTGTTTGAGACATGTGCTGCCATGAAAGGCCAAAAGGCCCGGACCATGAGTTTCCCCTAGGGCAACATATGTAGTGCTGAGCTATATATTGTTTCTGCGACGGCACAGTGCGCAGCCTCGATGGGAGACTTCGATTCGAATCCAAGCTAACAAGGTACCAGTGATTCCCGGGGCCGAGGGTCCATGCGGTGAGCGGCATGCGAAACCTCCGCGTTGCGTCCGCGGGACCGTTGGTGACGAGTGAAAGACGTTAGAGTGCGATGAACCGATCAGGTAACATGACAGATGCTGCTGCCAGCGATGGCGCACCGGTCGGGTTCTACCTCGACTTTTTCGGCTTCCGCGAACGTCCGTTCACGCTTGTTCCCGACCCCGACTTCCTGTTCTGGTCGCCCCAGCACCGCCGCGCCTATTCCGTGCTGGAGTTCGGCATCATGTCGCGGGCACCCATCACTCTGGTGACCGGCGGCGTCGGCTGCGGCAAGACCACGCTCTTGCGCGAGTTGCTGCGCCAGTTCGAGTCGCGCGCCACTGTCGGCCTCATCTCGAACGCGCAGGGCGGTCGCGGCGAGCTGATCCAGTGGGTTCTCAACGCGCTGGGCCTGCGCTTCGATCCGGGTGAGGGTTACGTCCAGATGTTCCAGCGGCTACAGGACTTCCTGATCGACGAATACGCGGCGGGTCGCAGGGTCGTCCTGATCTTCGACGAGGCCCAGAACCTGTCGCGCGAAAGTCTTGAAGAACTGAGGATGCTCACCAACATCAACACCGGAAAGGACGAGGTGATACAGCTTGTTCTGGTTGGCCAGCCCGAGTTGAGGGAGATGGTTCTCGATCCTTCCCTGCGCCAGCTCGCACAGCGGATTGCAGCCAGCTTCCATCTGCAACCGCTGGACGAGGCCGGCGCCGTCGAACTGGTGGCCCATCGTCTGATCGCGGCAGGCGGAACCGGCAAGGAGATCACGCGCGGTGCAATCAAGCGTATCTTCGAAGTCACACGCGGGGTTCCGCGGCTGATGAACCAGCTTTGCGACATGTCCCTGCTCTATGCCTGGACCACCGACAACCACCGTGTGGACGAACATGTGGTCCAGTCTGTTCTGGACGATGGCGTGTTCTTCGCCGCACAGATCCAGGCCGAGGACGAGAAGCGTAGATGAACCTGGACCTTGCCTTCTACCTTGCCGTTTTCCGCAGGCGCCTGCCCTACTTCCTGACGACGGCCTTCCTGATCACCGCCGCGGCGCTCGCCGTGGCGGTCGTCCTGCCGCCCCAGTACCAGTCCGAGGCGCGACTGCTGCTCGAAGCCTCGCAGATCCCGGACGCGATGGCGGCCCCCACCGTTCAGGCCGCCGCGGTGGAGAAGCTGCAGATCCTGCAGCAACGGCTGATGACGCGGGAAAACCTGCTGCGGATCGCCCGCAACCGCGTGGTGTTCGAGGATATCGCGAAGATGACCCCGAACGAGATCGTCAAGCAGATGGTCAGTCACACCGATATCGGCATTCGGGGCGGCCAGCAGCAGGCGACGCTGATGGACCTGGCCTTCACCGCCCGGACAAGCGAGATCGCCAACGCGGTCGTGACGGACTTCGTCACCCTGGTGCTTGCGGCCGATGTCGATGTGCGCATCGAATCCGCCAAGGAGACGATGGAGTTCTTCCAGCAGGAAACCACCCGTCTGTCCGACCGCCTGGCCCGGCTGAGCGCCAACATCCTCGAGTATCAGAACGCGAATGCCGACGCGCTGCCGGATACCCTTCAGTTCCGCATGTCCCAGTTGGCCCAGTTGCAGGAAAGGCTGGCGGCAAACGAGCGCGAGACCCGGCTTTCGACCGACCAGAAGTCCCGTCTCGTGGCGATCTACGATGCGGCGCTGGCGAGCGGGGTGGGCGCGCTGCCCCCGACCGAAGAGGCGCGCCAGCTTATCGTCCTGCGCGATCAGTTGGCGCAGGCACGCATCATCTACTCCGAAACCAATCCGCGCATCCGGATCCTCGAAGAAAAGGTGAACGTGCTGGAGGAAACGGTCCGCCAGCAGACGGCATCCGGCATGTCCGGCCTTGAGGCCGGCGGTGCGGGAACGACATTGAAGTTCCAGATTGCCGACCTTGACTCGACGCTCGCGCAGCTGGCCGCCCAGAAGGCGGAGCTGACCAATCAGATCGCGGCACTGAGGGAAACGATCGACCGTACACCCGAGGTCAAGATCGGCCTTGACGGGCTGGAGCGGGAGTACGCCAACATCCAGCAACAGTACAACACCGCCGTCGCCAACCTGGCCGCGGCCTCGACCGGCGAGCGGATCGAGGTCCTGTCGAAGGGTGCGCGCGTGTCGCTGCTGGAACCGGCCACCCAGCCCGACTCTCCGTCTAAGCCGAAGCGACGCATGATCGTGCTTCTCGGCATGGTCGGCGGAATAGGGGCCGGACTGGGCCTCGTCCTGCTGATCGAACTTCTGAACCGCGCCGTGCGGCGCCCCAAGGACCTTGTCGATGCGTTCGGGATCACCCCGATTGCGACGATCCCCTACATGCAGACGCCTGAAGAGATCCAGGCGCGCCGCATGACGGTTCTGCTTGCGGTCGCGCTGTTCGGAATTGGGTTGCCAGCGGCAATCTATGCGGTTCACAGCTACTACATGCCGCTGGATCTGTTTCTGGCCAAGGTCGCGGCGAAACTTGGCATACGGCTTTAGGGAAGGTTCGGAGCGCAGGCATGGAAAAGCTTGAAGCGGCGATGGCCAAGGCACGGGAACGGCGCAAGGCCGTCCTGCGGGAGGCGGCGGCACCTGCCCGCAAGTCCGCGCTTGCGGTTCCGGTCCGTTCGGGGCCGTCCGTCGACTGGGGAACCGTGCCGCTGGTTCCATTCGTTGCCGCCCGGGCGCGAAGGTTCCGCATCAGCGCGCTTTTTGGCGGGCGCGACGCCACGCCCTACGACCTGCTCAGGTCGCGTGCCCTGCGGCTCATGCAGGAAAACGGCTGGAAGCGCCTCGCGATCACCTCGCCCGAAGCGGGGTGCGGCAAGTCGACGATCGCGCTGAACCTCGCGCTCAGCATCGCGCGGCAGAAGGACCTGCGGGTCATGCTGTTCGATCTCGATTTCCGCCGCCCGAACCTGCACAAGATTGTCGGGCACACGCCGCCCCACTCCATGCATGAGGTTCTGGCCGGCGACGTTCCCTTCTTCGATGTCGCCGCGCGCATCTCCGACAATCTGGTCGTCGGGTTGAACCAGGCGCCGGGAAGCAACCCGGCCGAGCTTTTCCAGTCCCAGCGCGCCAAGGATATCCTGGATGCCATCCAGGAGGACTGGCGCCCCGATCTGATCATTTACGACACTCCGCCCATGCTTGGTTCGGACGACCATGTGAACCTGATGAGCAAGGCGGATTGCGCCTTGCTGGTGGTGGCCGCGGAAATGAGCAAGTTGCCCAACGTCGATTTCTGCGAGAAGGAACTGGGGCAACTGACCAAGGTCATGGGGGTGGTGCTCAACAAGTGCCGATATCCCGACGATACGACGGGCTACGCCTACTACGAGTAGATCGGCGAACGCGCCGCAACGGGGATGTTAACACGCTTGCCGCAGAACCACTTGGCGGCGCCTTTGGCCGGGCAGGCCAGATCGCCGAAAACCAAACTCCTGCGGAGCCCCGACATGGACTTGTATTCCGACCTGCCGACCACCCTGACCGCGCCAGCGCGCGAAGCGGCGGCCATCACTCCCAGCAACGAAACCGATCTGGCAGCCATGTCGCGCGCCGTTTATGTCGGCAGCACCGGCGATCTTGCCGTCACCATGGCCGGCGGACAGCCGACGGTCTTTCGGAATGTCCCGGCCGGCGCCATCCTCCCGATCCGCGCCAGGCGGGTTCTCTCAGATGGAACGACAGCGGGCGATATCGTCGCGCTGTGGTGATCACCTGCCCGTGTCGCAGTTGCCAGCATGGCGGCCACCGCGTCCGGCAGCCCGTTCCATCTGGCGATGGCGTTCGCGAAAGCGCGCTCGGTCTGCATCGCCATATTGCGAAAGGCAGCGGTGGCAGCTGGCACCCGCCTCGTATTCCGGACGCGCCTTGTCGTCAGCCGACAACGGCCTTCGGCAGGCATGGCAGAGATCGTGCCCGGTCGGTTCAAGTCCATGTCCAAGGCTGACCCTGCCGTCGAAGACAAAGCAGCCGCCGCGCCAGAGGCTGTTGGCCTCCGGCACCTCCTCAAGGTACTTCAGGATGCCGCCCCTGAGGTGAAACACCTCCTCGACCCCTTGAGAGACGAGGTAGCTGGTGGACTTCTCACAGCGGATCCCGCCGGTGCAGAACATCGCGATCCGCTTGCCCTCGAACCGGTGCGCATTGGCCTGCCACCACTGCGGAAACTCCCGAAAGCTCTTTGTTCCGGGGTCGATCGCGCCCGCGAAGGTGCCGATCTGCACCTCGTAGTCATTGCGCGTATCGATCACCGCCACATCGTTGGCCCGGATCAGCGCGTTCCAATCGGACGGTTCGACATAGCGCCCCACCGCGGCGCGCGGGTCGGTGTCGGGTTCGCCCATGGTCACGATCTCTCGCTTGAGCCGAACCTTCATGCGACCGAACGGAGGCACCGCGGCGGCGCTTTCCTTCCACACGAGATCGGCGCAGCCAGGAAGCCCGCGGATGTGCTCCAGAACCTGGTCGAGCCCGGACCGGCTGCCGGCGATCGTCCCGTTGATGCCCTCGGGCGCCAGAAGCAGTGTCCCCTTCACGCCCAAGCCCTCGCACAACGCGCGAAGGGGGTCGCGAATCCTCGCGGGATCCTCGAACCGGGTGAAGTGGTATAGGGCGACGACCGTCAGCATGGCGCGCTGATACGCCCGGCCGGGTTCCGGGGCAAGGGCGCGCCCGGGATTGACCGGCGCCGCTCCCACCCCTACGCATGGAAGAAACGGAGGTTTCCATGCGCCCTGCAACCGACGCCCTGATCGTCATCGACGTCCAGAACGACTTCTGCCCGGGGGGCGCCCTGGCGGTCATCGACGGCGACGCGATCATCCCCGAGATCAACGCCTTGATGAGAGAGTTTCAGGTCCGCGTCCTGACACAGGACTGGCACCCGGCCGACCATGCCTCCTTTGCCGCGAACCACCCCGGGAAGGCCGCCTTTTCGCTGATCGAGATGCCCTACGGTCCGCAGGTGCTCTGGCCGGTCCACTGTGTCCAGGGCACATCCGGCGCGGCCTTCCACACCGGGCTGCGGACCGATCCCGCCGACATGGTCCTGCGCAAGGGGTTTCGTGCCGCCATCGACAGCTATTCGGCTTTCTTCGAGAACGATCGCACGACACCCACCGGGCTTGAGGGGTATCTTCGGACGCGCGGCGTGGATCATGTCACGCTCGTCGGCCTCGCGACCGATTTCTGCGTCGCCTACTCGGCGGTCGACGCGGCACGCCTCGGCTTCGGCGTGAGCGTGATCGAAAGCGCGTGCCGCGCGATCGACCTGGACGGGTCGCTCGAAACCGCCCGCCGCGCCATGACCGAGGCGGGTGTCGTCCTTCTCTGATCAGGTTTTGTTAACCATTCCGGGATACTGATCGTGAACGGGCGGACCCTCTGCTCCGCACGACAGGCCGGGCATGGTACAGGAAAAACCCGATCACGCCGAAGCGATGCCGCAGGCCGGCGACCTTCGCAACACGCCAGATGGGCTGTTCCTGCGCTACTGCCGGGGCCGTTTGCGCAGCTTTCCCCAGCGCCAGATCCTGACGCTGACGGGCGGGCTTGCCGTCGCAACGCTGTCGTCGCCCCAGATGGGGGTGACGGTCATGGCCCTGGCCTTGCTGGGCGAGGGCCTCGACTGCCTGGCGCTGCGCGCGGTGCTGGGTGCCGCGCGCGGGGGGGTCGTGCCACGGGGGGCGCGCGCCCTCGTCACCGTGACAGCCGCGATCCAGGCCGCGACCATCCTTGCGGCGGTGGGGCTGACGCTCTGGTCCGCCGACAGGTTTGCCGCCGATTTCTTCGTCTCCGCCTTCCTTGCCTCGGCCGTCATCAATGCCGGCCTGTCGCTTCCCCACCACACCGGATCGGCCCTTGCCCGCATCGCGATCCATATGGGCGGGCTCAGCGCCCTGGCGCTCCGCAGCCTGTGGGAAACCGTTCAGGGCGTCGCACTGGTCGAAAGCCACGGCTACGACCTTGTCGGCATCGCGGTCCTGATGATCATGACCACGGGCTTCCTGTCCTTCGTGCGCGGCGCGCACCGACGCCAGGTGGCCTACGACCGCGCCTTGCTGGACGAAAAGGCGCGCCTTCGTGCACAAGAGGCCAAGGCACGCCAACTTGCTCTGGTCGCGGAACACGCCAACGACTGCGTCGTCATCACCCGCAGGGACGGCCGCATCACCTGGGTCAACGACACTTTCACCCGCACCACCGGCTACACCTTCGATGAAGCGGTCGGCCGCATGCCCGGTGATCTGCTGAACGCCCCGGATACCGACCCCGAGACGGTTCGGCGGCTGATCGAGGCCCACAAGAGCAAGGTGCCGATCCGCATCGAGGTGCTGAACCGCCGCAAGGACGGCAGCCGGTTCTGGATGGAAACCAGTCTGACCCCGATTTTCAACCCGGATGGCAGCCACGCAATGACCATCGGGGTTGAGCGCGACATCTCCGCGATGAAGGAGCGTGAGGCCGAACTGGCGCGGGCGCGGCAGGCGGCCGAGGACGCTGCCAGCGCCAAGACACGCTTCCTCGCCACCATGAGCCACGAAATCCGCACGCCTATGAACGCCGTGATCGGGATGGCGGAACTGCTGCGCGAAGGTCCGCTGGCCCTTGACCAGTTGCACGCCGTGGACACGATCGTCGACTCGGGCCGCGCGCTTCTCGCAATCATCAACGACATCCTCGACCTTGCGCGACTGCAGTCCGGCACTCCGGTGATCCGGAAAGAACCCTTTTCCATATTCGCGTGCGTGAACGGCGTGATCGACCTCATGGAACCGCTGGCGCGGGCGAAGGGGATCGACCTGGCCGCGGACCTGCCCGTCGACACGCCGCCCCTGATCGGCGATGAAGGTAGGCTGAGGCAGATCCTCGTGAATCTCGTCGGAAATGCGATCAAGTTCACCCCCTCGGGCAGCGTTCGGGTCGCGCTGGGCCTGCGCCGAACGGGCGACATCGCGCAGGTCGAGATCGGCGTCATCGACACCGGCATCGGGATCGCCGAGGACCGGTTGGAGCATGTCTTCGACAGCTTCACCCAGGCCGACGGGGAGATTACCCGGCGCTTCGGGGGGACTGGTCTTGGCCTCACCATCTCGCGCCTGCTTGCCCGTGAAATGGGCGGCGACATTGCCGCCCGATCCAGCCCGGGGGCCGGTTCGGACTTTCGCCTGACGCTGAGCCTCGCAGTCGCGCAGAATCGGGAAGCCCGGCCCATCGCGGCCGCAACACCTCCGCCCGAGATCCAGACTGCGGGGCTGCGGATCCTCGTGGCAGAGGACAATGCGACGAACCGCCTTATCGTGGGTCGGATGCTGTCGGCGACAAAAGCCGAAATCGCGTTTGCCGAAGACGGCAAGGCCGCTGTTTCCCGCGCGCTCGACTGGTCGCCGGATGTCATCTTCATGGACATCTCGATGCCCGAACTCGACGGTATCGAGGCGACACGCAGGATCCGCGCCGCGGAGCGGGCGGGCGACCGGCCGCGCGCGCGTATCGTCGCCCTGACCGCCAATGCCTTCGACGAGGATCGTCAGGCATGCATCGCCGCCGGCTTCGATGCGTTTCTGACCAAGCCGCTGAACAAGGCCGATCTTCTGGGCTGCCTGACGTTCCGCCCCGTTCAGGGCGCGGCAAACGGCCTTTGACCCGCCGCCGCCTGTCACGTAATAGGCAAGGGAAAGGGGGCATCCCATGGTCGATATCGCCACGCGGGTCTACAACCACAACTGGAAGATCGACCCGATCGTCCGGTCGCTGATCGACACCGACTTCTACAAGCTCCTGATGTGCCAGTCGATCCATCGCAACCGGCCCGACACGCAGGTGACCTTCAGCCTCATCAACCGGACGACCCGCATCCCGCTGGCCCGCCTGATCGACGAGGGCGAACTGCGCGAGCAGCTGGATCACGTCCGCTCCCTCTCGCTGTCGCGGGGGGAGGGGACCTGGCTGCGCGGCAACACCTTCTACGGAAAGCGGCAGATGTTCTCGCCTGCGTTCATGGAATGGTTCGAGGCGCTGAAGCTGCCGCCCTATCATCTGGAACGCGTGGGCGATCAGTACGAGCTGACGTTCGAGGGCAATTGGCCGGAAGTGATGTTGTGGGAAATCCCCGCGCTGGCCGTGCTGATGGAACTGCGCTCCCGCGCGGTTCTGGCCGCGATGGGCAAGTTCGAGCTTCAGGTGCTCTACGCCCGCGCGATGACGCGACTGTGGGAAAAGATCGAGCGGCTTCGCCGGATCGACGGCCTCAAGATCGCCGACTTCGGCACGCGGCGGCGGCATTCCTTCCTGTGGCAGGACTGGTGCGTGCAGGCGATGATCGAGGGGTTGGGCGACGCCTTCATCGGCACCTCGAACTGCCGCATCGCACTGCGCCGCGACATCGAGGCGATCGGCACAAACGCGCACGAACTGCCCATGGTCTATGCCGCCCTTGCCGATACCGACGAGGACCTGCGGCAGGCGCCCTACCGCGTTCTCGAGGACTGGCATGAGGAGCATGAGGGCAACCTGCGCATCATCCTGCCCGACACCTACGGGACCGCCGGGTTCTTGCAACACGCCCCCGACTGGCTGGCCGGCTGGACAGGCATCCGCATCGATTCCGGCGACCCCGTTATTGGCGCCGAAACCGCGATCGCCTGGTGGAAGTCGCGCGGCGAGGATCCGCGCAACAAGCTTGTCATCTTCTCCGACGGTCTCGACACCGAGAAGATCGAGGAACTGCACACGCGCTTCGTGGGCCGCGTCAAGGTTTCGTTCGGCTGGGGGACACTCCTGACCAATGACTTCCGGGGTCTCGTGCCGAACGACGCGCTGGCGCCGTTCAGCCTTGTCTGCAAGGCCATCAGCGCGAATGGCCGGCCCACGGTCAAGCTGTCGGACAATCCCAACAAGGCGATGGGGCCGGCAGCCGAGATCGAGCGCTACAAGCGGGTTTTTGGCGTTGGCGAGCAAGTGGCGCAGGCGGTCGTGGTCTGAGGCTCAGACCTTGCGGAAGGTCACGACGAAGCCGCGGTCCTGCGAGTGCGGACCTGTCGCGGAGGGGCCGTAGAAGGCGATGTCTGCGGCCCGGAAGGCGGTGATCCAGCCGTCTTCCTCGAGCGCGCAGAACCGTGCCGCGAAACCCGCGGCGGCGTAGACGCCGGAATGGATCGAGAACGCGAAGAAGCCGCCGCTTTCGGTCACCCGCAGCAGCGCGTCGATCGCCTCCGGCCCGACATGACCGAAGGTGAAGGTGCCTGAACTGACGCAGCCGACATAGGAACTGTCGGGCAGGTTCAGTGGCTGCGTCACGTCCGCCTGATGAAGCTTGCGATAAAGGCCCTTGCCGCGCGCAATCGCGATCATCTCCGGCGAGATGTCGATGCCGTCGATCGGCGCGACCCCTCGCTGTCTGAGTTCGGCGGCCAGAAGTCCGGTCCCCGCGCCGACGTCCAGAACCGGGCCGACGGCTTCGGCAGCATAGGCCTCGGCGATCAGTTCCGGTACGCGGAAATCCATCGCCTTGGCGAAGTCGTCATCGTAGTTGGGCGCGAGGGTGCGATAGTAGCGCAGGATATCCTCGCGCGACCGCAGTCCGTAGGCGTCATTCAGATCGAAGTCGTTTTCGGCCATGCGTCATGGGGCCACGCCGCGGGGGCGGCGTCAAGCCGCATCAAGCAGCCTTGCGATCCCGAGCCACCCAAAGGATAGTCGCGCCATGACCGCAACGCTTCTTTCCATCGGCCACGGTTATTCCGCCGCAGCCCTCGCCCGCCGCCTTGCCGGCTGGCGCATCATCGGCACCACCCGACGCGCTGAGAAGGCCGACCGCCTGCGCGCCGCCGGGATCGAGGCGCTTGTCTGGCCGGGCGAAGACCTGCGTCCCGCGATCGCCGCGGCAAGCCATATCCTGATCTCGGTCGCGCCCGACGACGACGGCGATCCGGTGCTGCGCGAGCTTGCCGAAGCCATCGGCGCGGCCGCCCCGCATCTTGCCTGGGTCGGCTATCTCTCCACCACCGGGGTCTACGGCGACCACGCGGGGGGCTGGGTGGATGAATCCACTCCGCTGACCCCGTCGACCCGGCGCGGGCAGATCCGGGTTCTGGCCGAAGGACAATGGCAGCGCCTGGCCGAACGCGCGGGCCTGCCCCTGCATATCTTCCGGCTGGCGGGGATCTACGGCCCCGGCCGTGGTCCTTTCGAGAAGGTGAAGAACGGCACCGCCCGGCGCATCATCCGCGAAAACCAGTTCTTCAGCCGCATCCATGTGGACGACATCGCAGCCGTGCTTGCCGCCTCGATCGCGCGGCCCCACCCCGGAGCAGTCTACAACGTCTCCGACGACGACCCAGCCCCGCCCGAGGATGTGCTGACCGAGGCCGCGCGCCTTCTGGGCCTGCCGCCGCCGCCCGAGGTTCCGTTCGACGAGGCAGAAATGACACCGCTCGCCCGCAGCTTCTACGCCGAGTCAAAGCGTGTCCGGAACGACCGCATCAAGCGCGATCTGGGGGTAAAACTCGCCTATCCCGATTACCGCGCCGGGCTGTGCGCGCTGCTGGCGGCCGAGGGTTAGACGCCTAGGCCCGCCGCGCGCCGACGCTGGCCACGCCCAGAACCTCAAGCACCTTCGCCTCGATCTCGGGCGCGTTCATGCCGGCCACCGCATACATGTCCTCGGGGCCGGCCTGATCGATGAAGCTGTCGGGCAGGACCATTGATCGGAACTTGAAGCCGCGGTCGAATACGCCCTCCTCGGCCAGAAGCTGGGCGACATGGCTTCCGAACCCGCCGATGGCGCCTTCCTCGATGGCGATCAACGCCTCGTGTTCGGCGGCAAGCCGCAGGATCAAGTCGCGGTCCAGTGGCTTGGCAAAGCGCGCATCCGCCACCGTGGGCGCCAGACCGCGCGCCGCCAGCGCCTCGCGCGCCTTCAGCACCTCGGCCAGGCGGGTGCCGAAGGACAGGATCGCGACGCGCCCGCCCTCGGCCACGATCCGGCCGCGCCCGATCTCGAGCGGGATGCCGCGTTCGGGCAGTTCCACCCCGACGCCTTCGCCGCGCGGGAAGCGGAAGGCCGAGGGCCGGTCGTCGATCGCCGCCGCGGTCGCGACCATTTGGACCAGTTCCGCCTCGTCCGCCGCCGCCATGACCACGAAGCCGGGCAGATTGGCCAGAAAGGCGATGTCGAAGGCGCCCGCATGGGTGGCCCCGTCCGCGCCGACCAGCCCGGCCCGGTCAATGGGGAATCGCACCGGCAGGCGCTGGATCGCGACGTCGTGCACGACCTGGTCGTAGCCCCGCTGCAGGAAGGTCGAGTAGAGCGCGCAGAACGGTTTCAGGCCCGCCGCCGCCAGCCCCGCCGCGAAGGTCACCGCATGCTGTTCGGCAATGCCCACATCGAAGCACCGCTTAGGAAAGCGTTCCGCGAACAGGTTCAGCCCGGTCCCGTCCGGCATCGCGGCGGTGATGGCAACGATCCTGTCGTCCTTCTCCGCCTGCCGGACCAGCGACTGCGCGAAGACCTTGGTATAGGCCGGCGCATTCGACGGCGCCTTCTTCTGCTCACCCGTCACCACGTCGAACTTGGCCGTCGCGTGCCCCTTGTCGGTGGCGCGCTCGGCCGGGCCGTAGCCCTTTCCCTTCTTTGTCAGCACATGGATCAGCGTCGGGCCGGTCGCCCGCGCATGGACCGTGCGCAGGACGGTCAGCAACTGCTCCATGTCATGCCCGTCGATGGGGCCGACGTAGGAAAAGCCCAGTTCCTCGAACAGGGTGCCGCCGACGGTCATGCCCTTGAGCATTTCCTTCGCCCGCCGCGCCCCTTCCTGGAAGGGTTCGGGCAACAGGCTGATCGCGCCCTTGGCCGCCGCCTTCAGTTCCTGGAACGGCGCGCCGGCGTAAAGCCGCGACAGATAGGCCGACATCGCGCCCACCGGGGGGGCGATCGACATCTCGTTGTCGTTCAAGACGACGAACAGCCGCTTGCCCAGATGGCCGGCGTTGTTCATCGCCTCATAGGCCATGCCCGCGCTCATCGCGCCGTCACCGATGACGGCCACCGCATCACCCGCGTCGCCGCCAAGGTCGCGGGCGACGGCAAAGCCCAGCGCCGCCGAGATCGAGGTCGAGGAATGCGCCGCCCCGAACGGATCATAGGGGCTTTCCGACCGCTTGGTGAAACCGCTCAACCCGCCCTTCTGCCGCAGCGTGCGGATCCTGTCGCGCCGCCCGGTCAGGATCTTGTGCGGATAGCACTGGTGGCCCACGTCCCAGATGATCTTGTCGCGTGGCGCCTCGAAGACGGCATGCAGCGCGACCGTAAGTTCCACGACACCAAGCCCGGCCCCGAGATGCCCGCCGGTGACGGAAACCGCGCTGATCGTTTCCGCCCTGACCTCGTCGGCCAACTGGCGCAGTTCCCGATCCGACAGGCGCTTCAGGTCGGCGGGGACCTGCACGCGGTCAAGAACGGGGGTTATCGGTCGGTCGGTCATCTGGATCCCGGGGCTACATCTCGCGCGAGATAACGAAGCGCGCCGCCTCTCTCAAGTTCTCGGCTGTCGCACCATAGGGTAAAAGTGCGGTTTGCGCTTCCTCGATCAGGGCAAGCGCACGGGATTTTGCACCGGCGAGCCCCAGATGGGAAATGAAGGTCGCCTTTCCGGCACCCGCATCCTTGCCCAGCCGCTTGCCCGCCTTGCCGGGGTCGCCTTCCACATCCAGGATGTCGTCGGCAATCTGGAACGCAAGACCCAGCGCACGGGCATAGGCGGCCAGCGGCTTGCGGTCCGCACCGGCCAGGATCGCGCCAGCCTCTGCGGCAAAGGATATCAGCGCCCCGGTCTTGCCGGCCTGAAGCGCGGTGATCTCGGCCAAAGTCAGGGGCTCCGGCGCGGTTTCCGCCGCGATGTCCAGCGCCTGGCCCAGCACCATCCCCTCCGCCCCCGAGGCCCGCGCAAGCGTTTGCACCAGATCAAGCCGCCGGTCGGAAGGCCCCAGAATCGGGTCGCAGCACAACTCGAACGCCAGGGTCTGAAGCGCGTCGCCCGCCAGAACCGCGGTCGCCTCGTCCCACTTCACATGCACCGTCGGCTGGCCCCGGCGCAGGTCGTCGTCATCCATGCAGGGCAGATCGTCATGGATCAGCGAATAGGCGTGCAGCGCCTCGACCGCCGCGGCGGCCGGCATGGCGCGGCTCATGGGAATGCCGAAAAGTGCCGCCCCCTCGATCACCAGAAAGGCCCGGATGCGCTTGCCGCCCCGCAGCGCATAGCGCATTGCGTGCACCACGGCGATGTCGGCGCAATCGGAAAGCGCGTCATCCAGCGCGGCCTGAACCCCGGCCTGAACCTGTCTCAGACGATCGGGGAACACTCACAACCCTTCGGCCGGAGTGGTTCCCACGGGCTGCCCGGCGGCGAGGGTGATCTTTTCCACCTTTTCCTCCGCCTCCTTCAGCTTCTTCTCG
Source organism: Albidovulum sediminis (assembly GCF_025380365.1). Taxonomy (GTDB): domain Bacteria; phylum Pseudomonadota; class Alphaproteobacteria; order Rhodobacterales; family Rhodobacteraceae; genus Albidovulum; species Albidovulum sediminis. Next base: position 585,472 of record NZ_JAOCQF010000003.1, on the reverse strand, counting down.
CAATGCGCTTTCAGCGCGGCCCCCTTTTCGTAAAGGCCGATGGACCTTTCCAGCTCGACATTGCCCGATTCCAGCTGCCGGACCACGTCTTCCAGCGCCTTCATCGCCTCTTCGAAACTCATCGCGGCAATATCGTTCATCCGTCCCGCTCCATCAGAACCTTCACATGGACCGCGACCGAGGCCGCGAGTGCGGTCAGATCATAGCCCCCCTCCAGCGACGATACCACCCGCCCCCCGCAGCATTCGTCGGCGACATCGCAGATCGCATGCGTGAGCCAGGCGAAATCCGCCTCGGTCCAGTTGAGGCCCGCCAGGGGATCGGCGCGGTGCGCATCGAACCCGGCCGAGACAAGGATCAGGTCTGGCCGGAAGCCGATGACACGGCCCAGCGCACCCTCCCACAGCACGCGCATCTCGCCCCCGCCCGAGCCGGCCGGCAGCGGCAGGTTCAGGATCTGGCCATGGGCCCCACGCTCGCTGGCGTAGCCGGAGCCGGGATAAAGCGGCATCTGGTGCGAGGACACGAACATCGCGCGCGGTTCGTCCCACAGCAGATCCTGCGTGCCGTTGCCGTGATGGACATCGAAGTCAAGGATCGCGACACGCGACAGGCCGTGCCGGTCCAGCGCATGTTTCGCCGCGATGGCAACCGTTCCGAACAGGCAAAACCCCATCGCCGTCGCAGTCTCGGCATGGTGACCGGGCGGGCGCATCGCGACGAAGGCATTCCGCGCCTCCCCCGCCAGAACCGCATCGACCGCCGCGTTCACCCCACCGACCGCACGCAACGCCGTCTCGAACGACCCCGGCGACAGGAAGGTGTCGCCATCCAGGTGCGACCATCCTTCTTCAGGCTGCGCAGCCTTCACCCGCTCCAGATAGCTTGCCGGATGGCAGCGCAGCACCTCCGCCTCCTCCGCCAAGGGGGCGGGCCTGCGCTCAAGCGCGGCGAAGGCCGGGTGCCTCAGCCCGGCCAGGATCGCCTCCAGACGCGCCACCTGTTCGGGGTGGCCCGGAGGATTGACATGCGCCAGCCCCGCCTCGTGCGTGAAGAAGATCGTCATCGCTGCCCCTTCATTCTGGCGGCAAATACTCCCGCCGGAGGCTCCGACGGTGCCGCGGTCACTCCGGTGCAAGCATGTAGCCCGCGCCGCGCACGGTCTGAAGATAGCGTGGCTGCTTCGGGTCGGCCTCGAACTTTCGGCGCAATCGGGTGATCTGCACATCGACCGCACGTTCCTGTGCGCCGCCGTCGGGCCCGCTGCGGCCCAGATCCTCGACCAGCTTCGCGCGGCTGATGGGCTCACCCGGCTGGGCGGCGAAGATCCGCATCAGGGCGGCCTCGGTCGCCGTCAGCCGCACCTGCGCCTCGCCCTTCCACATTTCGCCGCGGTCGATGTCATAGCGCACCGGCCCCAGATGCAGTACCTTGGGCGTCTTGTCGGCAACCACGGGCGCGGGCGCGCGCCTGAGGATCGCGTTGATCCGCAACAACAGCTCGCGCGGCTCGAACGGCTTGGTCAGATAGTCGTCCGCTCCCGCTTCCAGCCCGGCGATGCGGTCGGCCGTCTCCCCCTTCGCGGTCAAGAGAAGGATCGGCGTGTCCATCACCGCCCGCAGGTCGCGGGTCAGCGTCACCCCATCCTCGCCCGGCATCATCACGTCCATGACGATCAGATCGAACTCCAGCCCGGCCAGAAGCTTGCGCGCGTGGGCGGCATCGCGCGCGGCGGTGACCCAGAAGCCATGCCGCGCCAGGAACTTCTGCAAAAGCCCCCGGATGCGTTCGTCGTCGTCGATGATCAGAAGGTGTACGTCCGGCTGCTCGCTCATGCACCACTGTCCTTCATCATCTGAAAATACCGCCTCAAATCCGGATCCATCATCGCCTCGAGAACCTGTCGAAAGCCGGCCACAGCCGCCGGCCCGGCCGCGCGGTAGGCCGCACGCATGCGCGCCCGCTGCGCATCCGAAAGCTCCCGCTCCAGCGCCGCACCCTTTTCGGTAAGATACAGATGCCGCTCGCGCTTGTCGCGTCGCCCGACACGCGAGTCCACAAGTCCATCCTCCACCAGCGTACGAAGCACCCGGTTCAGGGATTGCTTGGTCACGCCAAGCACGCTCAGCAGGGTGTTGACCGTCAGTCCGGGCTGACGATGGATGAAATGGATCGCGCGGTGGTGCGCCCGCCCATAGGCATGGCTTTCAAGGATGCGGTCCGGATCGGCTGTGAAACCACGATAGGCGAAGAACATCGCCTCGATTCCCTTCCGCAGCTGTTCGTCCGTCAGGAACAGAAGGCTCTCGCCACCCTGTGCCGTGCCGCCGCCTGCCGACATGCCCCCCGGTCTCCTCGCTCGTCTTCGCCATGATTTTATGTCAGCCTTGTTGACTTTCCAAGACTCAACTGATAGCGAATCGCAGATTTCGCGCAACTTTATGTCCGCTTCGGACCTAATCGGCGCAACTTTCGCAAACGGAACGACCCGAGGAGGATGACATGGCCGGGGCTTATGACGATCGCGACGGCAAGATCTGGATGGACGGCAAGCTGGTCGAATGGCGCGATGCCAAGGTGCACATCCTGACCCACGCGCTGCACTACGCCTCTTCGGTGTTCGAAGGCGAACGCTGCTACAACGGCAAGATCTTCAAGGGACACGAACATTCCCACCGCCTGCGCCGCTCCGCAGAGCTTCTGGACATGGAGATCCCCTATTCCGCCGAGGAGATCGACGTCGCCAAGGACGCGGTGCTGAAGGCGAACGGCTGGGACAACGCCTATGTTCGCGCCATCGCCTGGCGCGGTTCGGGCGAGGACATGGGCGTTGCCGCCAAACGCAACCCGGTGCGCCTGGCCGTTGCCGCGTGGGAATGGGGCAACTACTACGGCGACGCGAAGATGAAGGGCGCCAAGCTCGACATCGCGAAGTGGCGCCGGCCCGACCCCGCGACCATCCCGTCCGAGGCCAAGGCCGCGGGCCTTTACATGATCTGCACCATGTCCAAGCACGCGGCCGAGGCCAAGGGCTGCTCGGACGCGATGATGTTCGACTACCGCGGCTACGTCGCCGAGGCGACCGGCGCCAACATCTTCTTCGTCAAGGACGGCGAGGTGCATACGCCCAAGCCCGACTGCTTCCTCAACGGCATCACCCGGCAGACCGTGATCCAGATGCTGAAGGACATGCAGATCAAGGTCCACGAACGGCACATCATGCCCGAGGAACTTGAGGGCTTCGAACAGTGCTGGCTGACCGGCACCGCCGCAGAGGTCACCCCGGTGGGCCGGATCGGCACCTACAATTTCGAAGTCGGCGACCTGACGAAGCGCGTTGCGCTTGAATACGAGAAGTTGGTCCGCAGCTGATCGGCCGCCAATCCGGTCTTTCGGCGCGCCCCCGGGCGCGCCGCTTCCCTTCAGGCGCGAATGCCCCGTTCGATACGCAGGTATTCGCGCATCCTGACCGCATCGTCCCGCGTCGCGGCGCGTTCATGCAGTTCCCGTATCGCCGGATGGCGCTTTTCGCCAGAGGCGCGCTCTACCGCGATGTAGTTCTTCAGACGGCCCCCCTCGGGTGCGGCGTGACGGTCGGTGATGTGCCGGCTCATGCTTTCCTCCTTGCGGTTTTCGTCCGTCCCCGAAGGGACAACCCAAGCATGCGGCAGAATCGGCCGCATGACCATACCGGAGTCCGCCACCCTCACGAAGCGCGGCGTCAATCGTCGGCCCCCGGCCCGAAGCGGCGCGGAAGACGCGCGGCCCTGTCCCCTTCACCGCCCTGGATCAGGTAGCTCAGCATCTCTCCCGCCGTCATGTCCGGCAACTGTCCCGGCAGCACCAGCACCGCGTAGCCGCCGACATAAGCGGTCGCCACCAGCGTCACGATCCAGGCCGTCGCGTTCCCGCCAGCGCGGTTGCCCTCGAACCAAAGCTCGTACTTCATCGCCGGCCAGCCCCCCATGAGGGCGAGAACCATGAAGATCGGCGCCTCGATGCCGGGTTTCTGCGCCTCGCGCCAGATCTTGTCCTGCCTGCACAGAAGCCGCGTCACCGCGTTGATCATCAGAAGGTAGATGCCGACGCACAGGATCAGGAATCCCGTCGTCCCCGGCTGCGGAAAGTAGTCCATGATCGATCCGCCTCTTCGTGCATCCATCGGTCCCCGGCGCGTGACAGGCCCGGTCTGCCTCTCTATCGCACAATCATGGCGCGACTTTGACAAGCTGCGTGCAGGCCCACCGCGCGGCGTCGGCCACCGCGGCATCCTCATCCCCGACCAGCCCTCTGGCGACGGGAAGCAGCGCGGAGTTCTCGGAGTTGCCGATCGCGTAAAGGACGTTGCGGACGAACCGGTTGCGCCCGATCCGCTTGACCGGACTGCCCGAGAACAACACGCGAAACCCTGCATCGTCCAACGCCGCAAGTTCGGCCAGCGCAGGTGCGCCAACCCGCGCCGCATAGCCCGTCTCGCGCGCCGCCTGCGCGAACTTGTTCCATGGGCACACCGCCAGGCAGTCGTCGCAACCATAGATCCGGTTGCCCAGCAGCGGGCGCAGGTCATCGTCCACCGGCCCCACATGTTCGATCGTCAGGTAGGAAATGCAGCGCCGCGCATCCAGCTGGTAGGGCGCCGGGAAAGCCCGCGTCGGGCAGACATCCAGACAAGCGCGGCACGAACCGCAATGATCCGCCTCGGGCGCATCCTTCGGAAGGTCGAGCGTGGTGAAGATCGCGCCCAGGAAGAACCAGCTGCCCAGCGACCGGCTGACCAGATTGGTGTGCCTGCCCTGCCAACCCAGCCCCGCCGCCTGCGCCAAAGGCTTCTCCATCACCGGCGCAGTGTCCACGAAAACCTTGATTTCGGCTGGATCAGAGCCTTTTTCAGCCTCGGCCAGCAGCCAGCGCCCGACCCGCTTCAGCCGTTTCTTGACCAGGTCGTGATAGTCGCGCCCCTGCGCGTAGACGGATACCGCGCCGCGGTCCTTCAGGGCCAGAACCGCCATCGGATCGCTCTCAGGCGTATAGACCTCGGCCAGCATGATCACCGTTCGCGCCTCCGGCCAAAGGGCGGCGGGATTGCCGCGCCATCCCATCCGTTCGGCCATCCACGTCATCTGCCCGTGCCGCCCGGCCGTCACAAAGGCCGCCAGCCGCCCGGCCGCCTCGGGGATGGCGTCCGGCGCGCAAAACCCCACGCCCGAGAATCCCTCGGCCAGCGCCGTCTCCACCAGCCGCGCCTTCAGCGCCAGAGCCTCCACGATCGCCCCTTCTTCTTTTCGAAAATATCCCGGGGGTCCGGGGGCAGCGCCCCCGGCGCGACCCCTCAGAAATCCAGATCGGCGTAATGCGCGGGCGGAGGAAAGCCCGGCACCTGGTCGGCCAGGATCGAGCGGAACGCCGGCCGCGACTTGATCTTGGCGTACCAGTCCTTGACGTTCTGGCTCCGGTTCCAGTCCACGTCGGAGATGTAGTCGAGGCTCGACAGATGCGCCGCGGCGGTGAAGTCGGCCAGCGTCATCTCGTTCCCGGCCAGCCACCGCCGCTGGTCGAGAAGCCAGCTCAGGTAGTCGAGGTGAAACTTGATGCGTTGCGCGCCGGACTTGACGTTGCGGCTTTCGGGATAGCCCTGCCCCATGATCTTCTTGTTGACGCGCTCGTAAAGCAGCTTCGAGGTCACCTCGGTGTGGAACTTGTCGTCGAACCAGGCGCAAAGCCGGCGCACCTCGCACCGCCCTTCGGCGTCGCGCGGCATCAGTCGCGGCTCGGGCACCGTCTCGTCCAGGTATTCGCAGATCGCCTGGCTTTCGCTCAGAAGCCGGCCATTGATCTTCAGCACCGGCACCTTTCCCGCCGGGTTGCGGCGCAGGAAATCCGGGCTCTGTTCCCAGTAACGTTCCTCGACAAGTTCCACCTCGACCCGCTTCTCGGCGAGCGTCAGGCGGACCTTGCGGCAGAACGGGGACAGTGGAACGTGGTAAAGTCGGGTCATCTCGAGCCTCGGTTTGATGTCGTGATAGCCCCGCCCCCGGCGCCGTTCAACCTTGGAAGCAGTCCGCGCGGCCATCTGCGCGGATCGTGTCGGCCCCCTCGGCGATCTGGCGCGCGCGCTTGCGCAGGTAGCCCGAGGGCCGCGCCGGGTTGCGGTCCTTCGGATCGGGCAGCGCCGCCGCCAGAAGTGCGGCGCGTGCCCCGCTCAGCTCCCGCGCGGGGATGCCGAAGTAATGCTGCGCGGCGGCCTCGATTCCGAAAACCCCCTGCCCGAACTCGGCGACGTTCAGGTAGATCTCCAGCGTCCGGCGCTTGGTCCAGACCAGTTCCACCACCGGCGTCATCAGGGCTTCGAGCGCCTTGCGGGGCCAGCTTCGTCCATGCCAGAGAAAGACATTCTTGACCGTCTGCTGGGTCAGGGTCGAGGCCCCACGCGTCCCGCCCTGGTCGATCGCCTCGCGGATCGCCGCCATGTCGAAACCCCAGTGCAGGCAGAAATTCGCATCCTCCGCCGCGACGACGGCACGCGGCACCTCTGCCGACATCTCCTCAAGGCTGACCCAGTCATGCTTGATCCCGCCGTATCGGACGCTTTCGGCCAGCATGTAGGCCGTCATCGGCGGATTGAGGACAGTGTAGACCAGAACCAGCAGCAGAAAGAACGCCGCAGCCCCAACAAGACCACGCCCTGCCCAGCGCAGCATCTGCCGCGCGCTCGGCATGCGCGGGATACCGGCGACGGGATTGGCCGCCTTCTTCTTTCTCGGTTTTCTTGCCTGCTTGACCATCGCCCGACCTTAGCCACGGCTTTGCCCCCGTGGTCAAGCGGGCGCGGGGCCGGATCTGGCATCCGGCCCCGCCTGTGTGTCACTCCGCCGGTACCGCCTGCGCGTCGAGGCTGAGCGGATTGGGGATGCGGTTCAGCATCTCCTTCGGGCAGACCTGAATGAAGTTCGCCCGCTCGGTGTCCCAGTGCTGAAGGATGCGCGCCGCGCGACGGCTGCCGGTTTCCGCGGCATGACGTTCGATCAGGCCCTTCAACTCCGCCTCCCAGTGCGGGTGGCTGACTGCCGAGGTGACGATCGAATCGAAGTTCATCAAATCCTCCGCCTCGCCCTCCGGATCCCAGACATAGGCCATGCCGCCGGTCATGCCCGCGCCGAAGTTCGCGCCGATCCAGCCGAGGATCACCGCGACGCCGCCGGTCATGTACTCACAACCGTTCGACCCGCATCCCTCGACCACGACCTTCGCGCCAGAGTTGCGGACGGCAAAGCGTTCGCCCGCCCGTCCCGCCGCGAAAAGGTGGCCATCGGTCGCGCCGTATAGCACCGTGTTGCCGACGATCGTGTTCTCGCCCGCGTCGAGCGGCGAGGCCATGGGCGCGCGCACCACTATGGTGCCCCCCGACAGGCCCTTGCCGACATAGTCGTTGGCATCGCCCGACACCTCGATCTTCAGCCCCGGCGCGGCAAAGGCCCCCAGCGACTGCCCGCAGGACCCCGTCAGCTTCACCGTCAGGTGGTCGGGTTGCAGGTTGTTGCGCATCCCGAACTTCTTGACGATGTGGCTCGACGCCCGCGTCCCGATGGTGCGGTGGGTGTTCCGCACGGCATAGGACAGCTGCATCTTCTCGCCATCCTCGAAGAACCGCGCACCGTCGCGGATGATCTCGGCATCCAGCGTGTCGGGCACCGCATTGCGGGGTTTGGACCGGTCGTAGACGATGCGGTCGAAACCGTCGACGGTGATCAGAAGCGGGTTCAGGTCGAGGTCGTCAAGATCGGCGTGGCCGCGGCTGACCTGCGTCAGAAGGTCCGCGCGCCCGATGATCTCGTCCATCGACCGGGCACCAATCTCGGCCAGGATCTCCCGCACCTCCTGCGCGTAGAAGGTGATGAGGTTCACCACCTTGTCCGCCGATCCGGTGAACTTGGCGCGCAGGCGTTCGTCCTGCGTGCACACGCCCACCGGGCAGGTGTTCGACTGGCACTGGCGCACCATGATGCAGCCCATCGCGATCAGCGCGGCGGTGCCGATGCCGTATTCCTCGGCCCCCATCAGCGCGGCGATTACGATGTCGCGCCCGGTGCGCAGGCCACCGTCGGTGCGCAGCGTGATCCGGTCGCGCAGCTTGTTCATCGCCAGCACCTGATGCGCCTCGGTCAGGCCCATTTCCCAGGGCAGGCCCGCATACTTGATCGAGGTCGCCGGGCTGGCGCCGGTGCCGCCATTGTGGCCCGAAATCAGGATCACGTCCGCCTTGGCCTTGGCCACGCCGGCCGCGATCGTGCCGACGCCGGACGAGGCCACCAGCTTCACCGTCACCTTGGCGCGCGGGTTGATCTGCTTCAGGTCGTAGATGAGCTGCGCCAAATCCTCGATCGAGTAGATGTCGTGGTGCGGCGGCGGGCTGATCAGCGTCACGCCCGGCGTCGAATGCCGCAGGCGTGCGATCAACTGGGTCACCTTCATCCCCGGCAGCTGCCCGCCCTCACCGGGCTTGGCGCCCTGGGCCACCTTGATCTCAAGCTCCTCACAGGCGTTGAGGTACTCTGCCGTGACGCCGAAGCGGCCGGACGCCACCTGCTTGATCTTGGCGCAGGGGTTGTCGCCGTTCGGCAGCGGGTGCGCGTGCGCGGGATCCTCGCCGCCTTCGCCGCTGTCGGATTTCGCACCGATGCGGTTCATGGCGATGTTCAGCGTCATGTGCGCCTCGGGCGAGAGCGCCCCCAACGACATGCCCGGCGTCACGAAACGCTTGCGGATAGAGGTGATGGATTCCACCTCGTCGATGGGCACCGGGCGGCCGATCGGCTTGATGTCCAGCAGGTCGCGCAGGTGGATTGGCGGGTTGGCCCGCATCCGCGCCGAATACTGTTTCCACAGGTCGAAGGACGCGCGGTCGCAGGCCGATTGCAGCATATGCATCGTCTGCGCTTCCCAGGCGTGGCTTTCGCCCGACCGGCGCGCCTTGTAGAAGCCGCCGACCGGCAACACGTCGGACCCGCCGCAGAATCCCTTCGCGTGAATCTCGGCGACCTTGTGCTGGATGCCGGTGACCCCGATGCCGGAAATGCGGCTGTGCATGCCCGGGAAGTATTCCGCGACCATCGCGCGGGAAAGCCCGACCGCCTCAAAGTTCAGCCCGCCGCGGTAGGACGAGATGACCGAGATTCCCATCTTCGACATGATCTTCAAAAGGCCCGCGTCGATGGCAGCGCGGTAGCGGCGCATCGCGTCCTCCAGGCTTCCCTCGATCAGGCCGCGGCGGATGCGGTCGGCGATGGAATCCTGCGCCAGATAGGCGTTCACCGTGGTCGCCCCGCAACCGATCAGCACCGCGAAATAATGCGGGTCGATACATTCCGCGGACCGCACGTTGAGCGAGGTGAACGTTCTCAGCCCCTTGCGCGTCAGCCAGCTGTGCACCGCCGAGGTCGCAAGGATCATCGGCATGGCCACGCGATCCTCGCCCTGGCCTTCGTCGGTCAGGACCAGATGCCCTGCGCCCGAACGCACGGCATCCTCCGCCTCCGCGCGAACGCGCTCCAGGGCCTGGCGCAGCGCATCGTCCCCCGTTCTGGCCGGGAAGGTGCAGTCGATCGAGGTCACGCGGTCGCCGAACTGGCGCACCATCTCGCCAAACTCGGCGTTGGCGATGAACGGGCTTTCCAGAACCAGAATCTCGGTCTGGCTCGAATCCTCGGCCAGCACGTTCGTCAGGTTCCCGAACCGGGTCTTGAGGCTCATCACCCGGCTTTCGCGCAAGCTGTCGATCGGCGGGTTGGTGACCTGGCTGAAGTTCTGGCGGAAATAGTGCGACAGCGGTCGGTATTTCGACGACAGCACTGCGGGCGGCGTGTCATCGCCCATGCTGGCGACCATTTCCTTGCCATCCTCGGCCATCGGCGCCAGAACCTGCTCCAGCTCCTCAAGCGTGTAGCCCGCGGCGATCTGGCGGCGGCGGAGGTCCGCGCCTTCGAACACCGCGCGTTCCGGCACGTCCTGCATCAGCGCGTTCAGTTCGACGACCTTCTGCACCCAGTCGCCGAAGGGCTGGCTGGCAGCCAGCTTGTCCTTCAGGTCCCAGTCGCGGTAAAGCCGTCCCTGGGCCATGTCGACGGCGATCATCTGCCCCGGGCCAAGCGCGCCCTTTTCGCGCACCGTCATCTCGTCGACCGGGACCATGCCGGCCTCGGACCCCGCGATCAGCATGCCGTCGCCGGTCAGCACGTAGCGCATGGGCCTGAGGCCGTTGCGGTCCAGACCGCCCACGACCCAGCGGCCGTCGGTCATCGCCAGCGCAGCAGGGCCGTCCCACGGCTCCATCACGCTGTTGCAGTAGGCGTACATGTCCTGCCAGGGTTTCGGCATCTCGATTGCCGTCTTCGACCAGGCCTCCGGCACCAGCATGGTCTTGGCCATCGGGGCGGAACGGCCGGCGCGCACCAGCGCCTCGAACACAGCGTCAAGCGCGCCGGAATCCGACGTGCCGGCCGGGATGATCGGCTTGATGTCTTCGGCCATCTCTCCGAAGGCCGACGATGCCATGCGGATCTCATGGCTCCGCATCCAGTTGACGTTCCCTTTCAGCGTGTTGATCTCGCCGTTGTGCGCCAGCATGCGGAAAGGCTGCGCCAGCGCCCATTGCGGGAAGGTGTTCGTCGAGTAGCGCTGGTGATAGATCGCGAACGCGCTTTCGAAGCGTTCGTCCATCAGGTCCGGGTAGAAGACCGCGACCTGTTCGGCCAGCATCATCCCCTTGTAGATGATCGACCGGCAGCTGAGCGAACACAGATACATCCCGGCGATATGGGCCGCCAGCGCCGCCTTCTCGATCCGCCGGCGGATGATGTAAAGCTCCCGCTCGAACTGCTCCTGGTCGATGGGCTTTTCGCAGCGGATCAGGATCTGCTCGATCTCGGGCCGCGTCGCGTTGGCTTTCTCGCCCAGGACGCTGGTATCGACCGGAACGTGACGCCAGCCATAGATGTAGTGCCCCATCCGCAGGACTTCGGTTTCGACGATCGTGCGGCAGCGTTCCTGCGCGCCGAAGTCGGTGCGCGGCAGGAAGATCTGGCCCACGGCGATCAGCTTGCCGAAATCGGGTTCGTGGCCGGTGCGGCGCACCTGGTCATAGAAGAACTTGACCGGGATCTGCACATGGATGCCCGCGCCGTCGCCGGTCTTGCCGTCGGCGTCCACCGCGCCGCGGTGCCAGACGGCCTTGAGCGCGTCGATGCCGTTCTGCACGACCCGTCGCGATGCGCGCCCGTCGATCGAAACCACAAGCCCGACGCCGCAGGACGAATGCTCGTCCTCCTCGCGCCACAGGCTGTGCTCGTTCATCCACGCGCGCCTGGTCTCCTCGGCCTGCACCCAGTCCTGGTCAAAGATCGTCATGGCCGTGGTCCTCCGTCCGTCGGGGTCAGTTTCAGCGAAGCGGTCAGCGTGTCGCAGTCGTATTTCGGCTCGTTCTCAAGGAACCCCTTGTCGCCAGGCAGGGCGAATTCCACCGGGTTCTCGACCGTGTCGGCCTTGTCACCGAAGGCATTCTCGAAATGTTCGGTGCCGGGGAAGAAGATGCGCCAGCCGCGGTGAACGTACTGGTTGCCCTTGCGGCTCCAGACCTCCGCGCCGTCGGAATCATAGGCGGTCAGTTCGAATTCGGTCTGTTCCAGGACGATGCCGTCGATCGTGGCGGTCTGGCCGGTCAGGCGATCGTGCCCCACGTAGCGGCGCAGCTCGCCATAGCTGCTTTCGGTGAAGAAATCGAAGTCGTCGCGCCCCCGCTCCAGCAGTTCGGAGAAGGAGGCGGGATCGTTCTCCTCGCCCAGTCTGTCCTGCTCGCCCGTGTAAAGGTCGTAGCTTTGCAGCCAGCGCGTCTCTCCGTCGATCAGGTTGGCGAAGAACGGCCCCTGTCCGTCGGATTGCACCGCCCACTGATTGTCCTCGGGTTCCCCCTCGCAGCGGTAGTGCTGCGATACCAGGCAGGACCGCATCTGCACCGTCGCGTAGGCCGTGCAGCCCTGCGGCAGGGGAAATTGTCCGGCCGAAGCCGGCATGGCCAGCCAGCAGGCGCCAAGCGCGAGGACAGTGCGAAGGGTCGTCATGACGGTCTCTCCTGCGTGCTGCGGTTGCGCGGCTTGCGGCAACCCGGTGAACCACTCGCTTCCGGTGCGTCAGGTCGCATCGGATCCTACCCTATTCCGCCGCCACCTGCGCGGGTTGCGCGAGATAGGTCAGGATCGCGTCGGCGGCCTCGCGCCCGTCGCGGATGGCCCAGACCACGAGGCTGGCGCCGCGCACGATGTCGCCGGCCGCGTAGACGCCGGGAAGGCTGGTCGCGTGGGTGGCGAAGTTGGCCTTGATCGTGCCCCAGCGGGTCACCTCAAGCCCCTCCACTTTCCACAGCGCGGGCAGCGGTTCAGGCTCGAACCCCAGCGCCTTGATGACCAGTTCGGCCGGTTCGACATAGTCGGCGCCGGGAATGACCTCCGGGCTTCTCCGACCGCTGGCGTCGGGGGCGCCAAGGCGCATCTTCTGCACCGCCACGCCCTCCACGCCGGCGCCCACCACGAAGCCACGGGGGGCCGCCAGCCACACGAATTCCACGCCCTCCTCCTCGGCGTTCGCGACCTCGCGCTGCGAGCCGGGCATGTTGTCCCGGTCGCGGCGGTAAAGGCATTTGACCGACTGTGCCCCCTGCCGGATCGCGGTGCGGACGCAGTCCATCGCGGTGTCGCCACCGCCGATGACGACGACCCGTTTGCCTTCGGCGTTCAGTTCGCCCGAGTCGAACTCAGCCACCTCGTCGCCGAATCCCTTGCGGTTCGACACGGTCAGGTAGTCGATGGCACGAACGATGCCCTCCGCCGATGCGGAGTCGCCGTCCAGTTCTCGGCTCTTGTAGACGCCGGTCGCGATCAGTACTGCGTCATGCTTCCCGCGAATGGCATCGAAGCTCAGATCCACGCCGACGTTGCAGTTCAGCACGAAGCTGACCCCGCCCTGCTCCAGCTGCGCGATGCGGGCCAGGACCACATCCTTCTCCAGCTTGAAGCCGGGGATACCGTAGGTCAAAAGGCCGCCCGCGCGATCGTTGCGGTCGTAGACCGTGACCTGCACGCCAGCCCGGCGCAGGACATCTGCCGCGGCAAGGCCCGCGGGACCGGCGCCGATGATCCCGACGCTTTCGGCGCGTTCGGCATGCGGCCGGATCGGCCTGACCCAGCCACGGTCCCAGGCGGTGTCGGTCAGGTATTTCTCGACCGAACCGATCGTCACGGTGCCGTGGCCGGACTGCTCGATCACGCAATTGCCTTCGCACAGCCGATCCTGCGGACAGATGCGGCCGCAGATCTCCGGGAAGGTATTGGTCGCCTGGCTAAGCTCATAGGCCTCCTGCAGGCGGCCCTCCGCGGTCAGGCGCAGCCAATCGGGAATGTTGTTGTGAAGCGGGCAGTGCGACTGACAATAGGGCACACCGCACTGCGAACACCGGCTTGCCTGTTCGGCCGCCTTTGCCTCGGCGTATTCGCGGTAGATCTCGTGAAAGTCCTGCGCGCGCACGCTGGCGTCACGCTTCTCGGGCATCTCCCTGGAGACGGTCACGAACTTGAGCATCCGTTCCTGAGCCATGACTGCGCCTCCCTTCGGCAGATTCCGGGTGCGCATAGCTACTCTGCCAGCGCAGAGAATAAAAGTCAGTATAGTTTACCTATTTTCAAGTTTTTTCAGCCAGTAAGCTCAGAATGGGGCGTAGCAGCGCAAATTTAGGTCAGGATAGTTTACGTTTTTATGCGTGACCAGTCAGAAGCAGGCCCCAGACCCCCGCGCCCACGATGATTCGCCACCATCCGAACACCGCGAACCCGTGGCGGTTCAGGTAGGCGAGCAACCAGCGCACCACGACTATTGCGCTGAAGAAGGCGGCGGCGAATCCGATCGCGATCTCGTGGACGGCGCCTGCGTCAAGACCGGCGCGGTTTTCCCACAGGTCGTAGGATACGGCGGCAACCATGGTCGGGATCGACAGGAAGAAGGAAAACTCGGCCGCGGCGCGCCTGTCCGCACCCATGAGCAAGGCGCCCACGATCGTCGCCCCGGACCGGGATACGCCGGGTATCAGCGAAAGGCACTGCGCCAGACCGATGCCAAGCGACATCCTCCACGGGAAATGCTCCGCATCCACATGCCTTTGCGGGATCGGCAGCCGGTCGACGATCAGAAGCACGATGCCGCCGATGATGAGCGCCGTCGCAATGATCCCTGGGCTTTCGAAAAGCACGGTCTTGATGAAGTCGTGAAGCAGAAGCCCCGCCATCACGGAGGGCAGGAAGGCGATCAGGACCGACAGCGCGAAGTGCCGCGCCTGCGGATCATGCCCCAGACCGCCCAGCGTGCGCACGATCTTGGCAAGATAGATCCACACCACGGCAAGGATCGCGCCAAGCTGGATCACCACCTCGAACGTGCCGCCGGCACTGTGAAACCCCAGAAAGCGGCTCGCGATCAGGAGATGCCCGGTCGAGGAAACCGGGATGAACTCCGTCAACCCCTCCAGGAACCCCAGGAGGAGCGGGACCACGACGGCATCGAACATCAGGAATGCTTTCTGAGGTTCTTGGCCGAGGACTTGATCGCGTCATACTGGCCGGACGGGCGGAAGCGCCACAGGTACTCCGGCAGGACCGCACCGGCAGCGGTCGGCGTGATCCCGAGATCGGCAAGCGTCCGTGCCCCGGACGCCACGACATTGTCCCGGCCAAGGCTGCGGACCTGGTCCCGGGTCAGCAGGCGGTTCTCGAACAACCCGCCGGTCGCGACCTGGGCGAAGTCGAAAACCGCGCCCATGATCCGCGCCAGCCAGAACGGCAGGTTGAGCACAAGGCGGCGGCGGCCGACCACGCCCAGCATGACGCCTATCCAGTCGCGGAACGACCGCACTTCGGGCCCACCAAGTTCATAGATACCCGACGCGGCGGCGCCGGTCGCGCCCAGAACGGCGGCTTCGGCCACATCCTCGACATGGACCGGCTGAAACTTCGTGGCCGCCCCGACGACGGGCAAGACCGGCCCGAACCGCGCCATCGAGGCGAAGCGGTTGAAGAAGCCGTCGCCCTGCCCGAAGATGACCGAGGGGCGCAGGATCACCGCCTGCGGGAACGCGGCCAGCACTGCCGCCTCGCCCGCGGCCTTGGACCGCTGATAGGCGCTGTCCGACTGCGCGTCGGCGCCGATGGCGGACAGGTGGACAAGCTGTCCCACACCTTCCTCCGCGGCGATGCGCGCGACGCGCCCGGCCCCTTCGGCCTGCACGGCGGCAAAGGTGTTGCGCCCCGAACGGTTGAGGATGCCGACGCAGTTCACGACCGCATCCGCACCCTTCATCGCGGCGCGCACGGAGGCGTCGTCGCGGATGTTGCAGAGCACCGGCTCGACCTGTCCGACCGCGCCGTAGGGCCTGACGAACAGCGCCTCGTTCGGGCGGCGCACCGCCACGCGCACGCGCCAGCCCAGTTTCGCCATCCGGCGCGCGACGTGCCGCCCGACGAAACCCGAACCGCCGTAGATGGTGACGAGCCTGGACATGGGGACCTCCGCACAGCTGGTTGCGCCCCTGATTAGCGGCTCAGCCCCCGCCAAACAAGGCGCAATCATGCCGCGCAAATTCCCGCCGGACCCCGTTGACACCGACTTTCGCCCCCTATACATCGCGGACCACGACATCAGCCCAGATGGCGGAATTGGTAGACGCGCTGGTTTCAGGTACCAGTGCCGCAAGGCGTGGAGGTTCGAGTCCTCTTCTGGGCACCAGACCCCTTCGCCAATGAGGGGTTAGCATGACGATCCACCTGCATCTGAACGATCTTCCGGCGGATCTGGACCTTGGTCCGGTGGTCGCGATCGATACCGAGACGATGGGCCTGGACCCGCGACGCGACCGGCTTTGCCTGGTGCAGCTGTCCTCGGGCAACGGCGACGCGCATCTGGTCCGGATCGCCCGCGGCCAGACGCAGGCGCCCAACCTCGAACGCATGCTGGGCGATTCGCGCGTGCTCAAGCTTTTCCACTTCGGCAGGTTCGACGTCGCAGCGCTGAAAACCGCGTTCGGGGTGACCACCGCGCCGGTCTACTGCACCAAGATCGCCTCGAAGCTGGTGCGCACCTTCACCGACCGGCACGGGTTGAAGTACCTGCTTCAGGAACTGATCGGCATCGACATCTCCAAGCAGCAGCAGACCTCGGACTGGGGGGCGGAAACGCTGACGGAGGCGCAGCAGGACTATGCGGCATCCGATGTCCTTTATCTTCATCGCCTGAAGGAAGAGCTTGATCGCCGCCTGGCCCGCGAGGGGCGCACCCAAATCGCGCAGGCGTGCTTCGACTTCCTTCCTGCGCGCGCCGAACTGGACCTGATGGGCTGGGGCGACGAGACCGACATCTTCAGGCACTGACATGACCGACGCTGAAACCCTCATCGCCACCGCCCGCCGCGTCATCGGGATCGAGGCGCGCGGTCTTGCCGCCCTGGCCGAGGCGCTGGACGGAAGCTTTGCCGCCGCCGTCGACCTGATCCTGGCCGCGAAAGGCCGCGTCATCGTGTCCGGAATGGGCAAGTCGGGCCACATCGCGCGCAAGATCGCCGCCACGCTGGCCTCGACCGGAACGCCGGCGCAGTTCGTGCACCCGGCCGAGGCAAGTCACGGCGACCTCGGCATGGTGACCGGGGGCGATGTGGCGCTGGTCCTGTCGAACTCGGGCGAGACGCCGGAACTGGCCGACATCATCGCCCACAGCCGCCGCTTCGGGATTCCGCTGATCGGCGTTGCAAGCCGCGCGGGATCGACCCTTCTGACCCAAGCCGATGTTGCGATCCTTCTGCCGCACGCGGAAGAAGCCTGCGGCACCGGCATCGTGCCCACCACATCCACCACCATGACCCTGGCGCTGGGCGATGCGCTGGCCGTCGCGCTGATGGAGCATCGCCACTTCACGCCCGAGCATTTCCGCACCTTCCACCCCGGCGGCAAGCTGGGCGCCCGGCTTCTGAAGGTCGCGGACCTGATGCACGGGGGCGACGCGGTGCCGATGGTGACGGAGACGACCCCGATGAGCGATACGCTGGTCACGATGAGCAGCAAGGGCTTTGGCGTGGCCGGCGTGACGGATGCCGCGGGGCGTCTTGTCGGAATCGTGACGGACGGCGACCTGCGGCGCCACATGGAGGGGCTGCTCACCCATACGGCCGGCGAGGTGATGACGCAGAACCCGCGCACGGTTCCCCCCGGCGCGCTGGCCGAGAAGGCGGTGGCAGAGATGCGCGACCGCAAGATCACCTGCCTGTTCGTGCTGGACCCCGCCGGCGACGGACGTGCGACCGGTATTCTGAACATCCACGACTGCCTGCGGGCCGGCGTGGCCTGAAACCGATGTCGGAACAGACGGATCTCCGCACGCTCCTGGTCTTCTGGCTGAAGATCCTGCTGCCGCTTGCGGCGCTGGTGATCCTGTCGACGCTCTTTCTCGTCTCCCGGCGGATCGATACCGAGGAAACGCTGCCCTACGCCGAGGTGGACGTGGACGCGCTGGCGCGAGAGCAGCGCCTGACCGCGCCCGAATATTCCGGCGTGACCGGCGACGGGACGACCTTTCTGGTGCGCGCCGGCGTCGCGCGCCCGCTGGCCGATGGCGGCGGGCTGGCCGAAAGCGTGACAGCCGAACTGGAGACGACCGACGGGCTGAACCTGACGATGGCGGCCGGGACGGGAAGCATGGATCCGGCGGCGGGAGGTCTGCTTCTGACCGGAGGCGTGCATATCGAGACCTCGACCGGCTACACGATCGACACCCAGGGGCTTTCCGCCTCGACGTCGGTGACCGAGGTCCATTCCGAGGGCGCCATCCGGGCACTGGCGCCCTTCGGGACGCTGGAGGCCGGCGCCATGTCGCTTGCCGCCACGGACGGGGACGCGAAGGCTTACGTTCTGGTTTTCAACCAGGGGGTCAAGCTGATATATGAGCCGGAGAATTGAGGTTCGGATGTTCCTTCGCGCGATCACTATTGCCTTCAGCCTGATCCTTGCAGCCAGCGGCGCAGCGCAGGCGCAAGGCAGCGAAATTGCCTTCGGCGGGATCAAGGCCGATACCAGCCTGCCGGTGGAGGTGACCGCCGACCAGCTTGCGGTGAACCAGGCCGACGGAACCGCCGTCTTCAGTGGCAACGTGGTGGTGTCTCAAGGCGAGATGCGTCTGGGTGCCGACGAGATTCGCGTGGAATATGGCGCGGGTGGCCAGAACCGGATCGAGCGCCTGATCGCGACCGGGAATGTCGTGCTGACCAGCGGGCCCGACGCGGCCAAGGCGAACACGGCCGAATACACCGTTGATTCGGGTGAAATCGTGCTGGCCGGCTCCGTTCTTCTGACGCAGGGGGCGACCGTGCTTTCAGGCGAAACCCTGTCTCTCAACCTTGCGGCCGGCACCGGTCAGATGGGCGGCAGGGTCAAGACCGTGCTCCAGCCCGGGAGCAACTGATGGCTGGACGGCCCGAACTGACCGTTGCGGAAGGCAGCGCCGGCCTGCGCATCGTCCACCTGCGCAAGAGTTACCGCCGCCGACCGGTCATCCGAGACGTCTCGATGCACCTGAACCGGGGCGAGGTCGTCGCACTTCTGGGGCCGAACGGATCGGGCAAGACCACCTGCTTTTACAACATCGCCGGCCTCATCACGCCCGACAGTGGCCAGATCATCATCGACGGCCGCGATGTGACAGGTTTGCCCATGTATCGCCGCGCGCGGCTCGGGATCGGCTATCTGCCGCAGGAAGTGTCGATCTTCCGCGGCCTTTCGGTCGAGGACAACATCCTGGCGATCCTGGAAATCACCGTGAAGGACCGCCACAAGCAGCGCGAGCGGCTTGAGGAACTGCTGTCGGAGTTCTCGATCACCCATCTGCGGCGGGCGCCTGCCCTGTCGCTCTCGGGGGGTGAACGGCGGCGGGTGGAAATTGCGCGCTGCCTTGCCGCCGATCCCAAGTACCTTCTGCTTGACGAACCGTTTGCCGGCGTCGATCCGATATCGGTGGGCGACATCCGCACGCTGGTCCATGACCTGAAGGACCGCGGTATCGGCGTGCTGATCACCGATCACAACGTGCGCGAGACGCTTGAGATCGTGGACCGGGCCTACATCCTGCACGATGGCGCGGTGCTGATGAGCGGAACCGCCGACGAAGTGGTGCGCGACGAGAACGTGCGCCGGGTCTACCTTGGCCAAAGCTTCCGCATCTCCTGACGGGGCCGGCAGGGCGCCGCTCGCGCAGCGCGTCGACCTGCGGCAAAGGCAACGTCTGGGTCTAACGCCCGCCATGCGCCTCGGCCTGCGAATCCTGGCCCTGCCGACCGAACTGCTGTCCGAGGAAATCCTGCGCGAGGCAGAAGACAATCCTTGCCTGATCGTCGAGTACTGGCCGGAACCCTCGACCTTCGACGTCGCCAGGGAGTTTGTCGCCGCCGAGGAAAGCCTGAGCCAGTCGCTGCTGCGCCAGATCGGACTGCAGCGCCTTGAGCGCGGCGTGGATGAGGCTGCGCGCCTGATCGTCTCCGAGTTGCGGGCAGACGGCTTTCTGGATGCGACACTCGAAGAACTGTCTGCCGACTACGGCCTGACGCAGCCGGTTCTTTCCGCCGCACTGGGCGCGGTTCAGGCTTGCGAGCCTTGCGGCGTGGGCGCGCGAAGCCTGGCGGAGTGCCTCGAACTGCAGCTTCGGGACGCCGGACTCGGGGCCCGGCTGTCGGCCCAGGTCGTGGCCCGGCTGGGGGACTTCGCGAAGGGCGCATGGGCGCGTATCGCCGCCGCACTGAAGATCAGCGAGGCCGAGGCGCAGCGCATCGGCGCCCTTCTGCGCAGCCTGAACCCGCATCCGGTCGCCGATGTGCCTGATCACTTGGTGCCGCGGGTTCCGGAAATCGTGGTCGAGCGCACGCCCGAAGGCCGGGTGAGCGTGCGCCTGAACCCCGATGCCTTGCCGCGCGTCGCGCTTGCCGATACCGCGGGCGGGCTGCCCGAGCACACCGAGCGCGCGCGCCGCATCGCCAACGCGATTGCTGCCCGCCAGGTCACGCTCCTGCGAATCGCGGCCGCAATCGTGGAGCGTCAGGCGCGCTTCTTCTCGCTCGGGGAGGATCGGCTGGACCCGCTGAGCCGCGCCGATCTGGCCCGCGCCCTCGATCTGCATGCATCGACCGTCGGTCGCGCCCTGTCCGGCAAGTCGCTGATGTTCGGCGGCCGGGTTTACCCGTTCTCGCTCTTCTTCAGCGCTGCACTGGGCGATCCGGAGGACGCGGTTTCCGGTTTCGACGCCCAAAGGCGCATCCGTGCGCTTATCCTGGCGGAAGACCCGGAACAGCCCCTTGCGGACGACGAGATTCGTGCCCAACTCATGCTGGAGGGCGTTGACATAGCGCGCCGAACTGTCGCCAAATATCGCAAATGCATGCGCATACCCTCATCCTTCGAACGCCGGCGTCGGAAGGTTTCCCGAGCGGGTCGCACGCAACCCGGGCACGGGTCTTCAACCCCCTGAATTTAACCGGATCCTTCCCCATTGCGGGGTAGGGCTCCATCACGTCCCAAGGAGGCACCATGCGTTATCAGATCAGCGGAAAACAGATCGACGTCGGGGACGCGTTGCAGTCGCATGTCAAGACCGAGCTTGGTCAGACGATCGAGAAGTACTCGCAGCGCCCCACCGATGCGATCATGGTCTTTTCCCGCGACGCGCACGAATTCGTCTGCGAGGCCACCGTGCACCTGTCCACCGGGCTGACGGTGTCGGCCCGCGCCGCCGCGACCGAGATCTACGCCGCCGCCGACGCCTGCATCGAGAAAATGGACAAGCAGTTGCGCCGCTACAAGCGCCGCCTGCGCGACCATCACCGCGATCGTTCCGAACCCGTTGAATTTGCCGGTGCGCCCATGTATGTGCTCGCCGCGAACGAGGAAGACGAAGGCCGGGAACCCGAAACGCTCCAGCCGATGATCATTGCCGAGATGGAGACGAAGATTCCTTCGCTTTCGGTCGGTGAGGCGGTGATGCAGATGGAGCTGGCAGGGGCACCCGTCCTTGTATTCCGCAACGAAAAGCACGGCGGCGTCAATGTCGTGCACCGTCGCGAAGACGGCAACGTTGGCTGGATAGACCCGGTCAACACCAAATGAACCGGCTCCGCCGCGGCGAAGGACAGTAAGGCGCATGGAACTATCAAGCCTGTTGAAGCCCGCCGCGGTGAAGGTGTTCGGCCACGTCACCAGCAAGAAGCGCCTGTTCCAGGACCTCGCCGACATCGCGCACACGGTCTACGGCCTCAACGCCTCCGAAACGGTCGACGCCCTTCAGGAACGCGAAAGCCTTGGTCCGACCGGCGTCGGCCACGGCGTCGCCCTGCCGCATGCACGGCTGCACGGTCTGGACCGCGTGGTGGGCGTGTTCATGCGGCTTGAAAAGCCGATGGACTTCGATTCGGTCGACCGGCAGCCCGTGGACCTTGTCTTCGCCCTGTTTGCCCCGAAAGACTCCGGGGTCGAGCATCTGAAGGCGCTGGCGCTCGTCTCCCGCACCATGCGGGAGGCGGCCACCTGCGCCAAGCTGCGGGCCAATTCCGATACGGCGGCACTGCACGCGGTCCTGACAGAGGCGCGGCCCAGTCAGGCGGCCTGATCCCGCCAGGGACCGAAACCGAAAACCAGGTAGTCGCGCGGATAGGCCGCACGGGCGGCCTTTTCCACCTCCGCGTCGTAGATCCCGGCTAGGTCCGTTTCCGGCGCGGCGGGCGGCAGGTCGATCATCGCCATCCCCAGCGACCCGGCAAGATGGGCAAGACCATCCTCCAGCGCCTCTTCGTGCAGAATCAGACCGGGCGGGGCGAATTGGCCGAAGCCCGTCACAAGTGCGGACTGGCTTGCCCAGGCGGGGTCCGGCCGGATCGACGCCTGCCCGTTCAGCGTGGCCCGCAGGAACTTCAGGAACCCGAGGAAGGCGCGCCGGTGTTCACGCGCGCCGATGTCGCCCCGTGCGTTCGGCCGTGGCAGGTCAAGACCATGCGCGCGCTTGAGATAGTCGCGAAACTCGGCCGTCGCGGCGTTCTGCAAAAGCTCGGCAAAGGCCCGGTGGGCGCGCGCCACCGGATGGCTCAGCACCGTGAAGCTGCGGTGGCCGGGCCGGGTGCGCATCCAGTCGCGCAGGGTTTTCTGGGTGAAATCACGCTCGACCCCGCCGCCCAGCCGGGCCATCCAGTCCACCACGCGCGCCGTCGGCCCGCCGTGCACGGGCATGAACAGCAGCGGTGCCCTGGCGGACGCGATGAAGCCCGGAATGCCCGGCCCGCGCCGCGGCTCCAGATTGGGCACGCGGTGCAGATTGAACGGGTCGATCCGCGTCAGCGCCTGTTCCATCGCGCCATGGTTCTCAACCAGTTCATCCAGGCCGGCGGTATTCTGCTTCACCAGCCGGGTGGAGGGTTTCACGCTTTCCGCGGCAAGGCCGAGATAGGCCGCCAGACCCGTCAGCACGGCAGGGTCCCTGACATCCTCGTAGTCGAGGTGGAAGGCCGTCTGCCCGGTCGTCTGCAACAGCCGCAGCACCTGAAGCTGAAAACCCATGAGTTCTTCCAGATAGGCCTCGAACTCGGGGCCATCGAAGGTGATGCTACCCGCCTTGTGATCCCGGGCGCGTCCCAGTTTCCACTGGCCGGTCTGCCGTGCGATCTTCAGGCTCACGTAGCTTTCGAGCGGATTGCGCGTCAGCACGATCTTGGCGCAGCGCGGGTCGCGCATGAACCGGTCGAAGGCCCTGGGGTCATGGTCGGGGAAATACCGAAATCCGTTCAACCCTTCTGCGGCAGCGATCCGGTCAAGCATCAGGCCGGGGTCAGCGTCCCGCTCCTCCAGCGTGAGGCCAAGCACCTCTTCCTTCCGGGGGCCACCCACGAAGCGCGGATTGAAGGCCTCGCCATGGCAGGTCAGACCCGTCAGCGAGTTCAGGCTTTCCTCCAGAAGGTTCGATCCCGTCCGCATCGACGCAAGGATCACGAAGCAGTCGAAGCGCGGCGTATCGGTCACGGTCAGCGGACCAGATAGGGCCGGGCACGCTCGGGCGGCGCGGACAGCATATCGTCTATGGACGCGTAATCCCCAACCAGAGTCGGCAACATGCCCTGGTTCTTCAACTGCTGCAGAAAGGTCGAAAGGCCGCTGAGATCGACCATGCGCGGCACCTCGGTCAGACGATGGGGCGCGCGGGGATTGATCTCGTCGAAGATCGCCTGAATCGCCTCCATCGGGTTCTCCACAAAGTCGGCCAGCGTCCAGACCCGGACGGACGCCTTGGCATGCGGCAGATCGAGTGCGGCCAGCATCTCCCCTTCGGCCCGTTGCAGCCGGGCTGCCTCGCGCCGGATCGCGGAGAAATCGCCCTGCGCACGGGACAGCGGAACCGCCCAGGCGCCCGTCACGACGGAAATCTGCGCGTTGCTGTCGCCGGCCATGAAGGGGACGCAGCCGAGATTGTCGGCCGGCCCCAGAAGAAAGCACTGCCGCTCCCCCCTCGTGCTCCACAGGAGATTGGTCAGGAAGGCGCGGGGGTTGTAGTCGCGCAGTGCTGCGCTGTTGCAAAGCGCGCCGTTGAAGACGTCGTCCCCGCCGGCGAACTCCACGCGCCCGGGCGCAAAAAGGTGGCCATGCGCCCGCAGGCCGAGCGACTTTGAAATCCAGGCGTCGAAGTTCTCGAACAAGGGCGAGAAGCCGTGAAAGACCGAGTAGGGGCCCGCAGTGCGGCCATTCTCCCGCCCGGCGCGCGGAAAGCGGCTTTGCATGTAAAGGCCCGGACGCCCCAGCCGCCGCCGTTCGGCCGCCTTCGCAAACAGGCGGTCAATCTTGCCCGGGCTCGGCTCCGCCATCCGCGACGCATCCGGAAGCGGATTGAGGAAGGCGTCGTAAAGCCTGTCCGCGCCCGACCAGATCTTGCGCGCCACGAAGCAATCCGACCGCCGCAGCAGTTGCAGATGGTCGTCATAGAAGACATGCGGCTTGCCCTCGTGATCGAACTTGGCAAGCGTCAGCGGCCTGCTCTCGATCCGCGACGAATGCAGCCGGGCCAGCGTCTGGAAGTAGCTTTCGTCGGGGATCCAGACGCGGCGGAAATAGCGGTCGTAGACCGGCCGGTTCGGGTCGTTCAGGATTGCCGACAAGGTGCGCCGGGTCAGACACCACCACTGCGATCCCAGATGCGGAACCAGCCCCAGAGGAATGTGGCGCCTTACGCCAAGCCGGCGTTGCAGGCGCGTGTAGGCGTCGAAAAGCCGGCGGTTGCGCCGCCAGGAAAACGGAAAGCGCAACGTGAACCTTTCGGTGTCGAGACCACCGACCGTCCAGCCCACATCGGACGTGGTAACGCTTTCGATGAAGTCGGTGTCAGGGTGACTGGCAAGATAGGTCTGAAGTTCACGCAACGGCCTGAGCGGCAGGCAGGAACCGGACACCAGAAAACAGTGCCGCACTTCCGGATGATAGGCCAGCATCCGTTCGGCGGCGGCCTGCGTGGCGCGGACAAGGCCGAACGTGCCCCACTCGCAGGGATAGCGGCGCGAAAAGCCGATGGCGGGCACATCCGCGCAGGCCGCCTGCATCGCCGCGAACTGATCCTGCGGAACGCGCCTGTCCACGTGAACGACCACGGGCGCGCCCGCCCGAGCCCAATGACGCGCGACCGCCGCCGCCCGGTCGAGCGCGGTATGGCAGAGCATGATGAAGCCCACACCCATCAGCGACGCCTCATGCCCAGCAGCCTTTCGACATCAGCCCCAATATCTCAAGCTGCCGCCAGTTGACGTATTTCTCAGACCACCGGCACCACAGGTCGTGATCGTCGTTCAGCGCGCGGGCATATCGCTGATACTCCCTGCCTTCGGCGAAGTGCTGCCTGCGATCAAGCTCTTCGGTGACCTTCTCGCCCAGGACCGAAAGGAACTTGGCGTGCAGAAGACAACCCGACGCCATTTCGCCGCCGTCGCGGTCGTAAAGCTGGTTCAGGCTGCGCGGCAGCAGCATGTGGGTCGAATTGACATAGGCGTAGTCGCGCCGCCACTTGACCAGCGGAACCTTGTTGAGCGATGGCGCTTCCGCCGGAGTGTCGGCAAACATGCAGCGCGCGCGCGGGCCACCCTGTATCCACAGGTTCCCGTAGGTGGGATTCTGCGAGATCACGTAGTTGCCGCTGTCGAACCACTGAAGGATCTCGAACGGGTCCTGCCCTTCGCGGTAAGGATGCGCATCGATGCGGCCGCGCGGATACATGTCGAGTACCATCGCCGGAAAAGCGCGAAGGCCAAGGCCGTCCATCCAGTCGGTCAGCGCCCGGAGCGGGCGGGTATCGCAGAACGGGTAGACGAAGAATTCGTCCAGGTCGACTGTCAGGGCCCAGCGGCCGTTCGCATGGTTGCGCAGAAGCCAGGTCAGCCAGTCCTGGCCGAACCGCGACTTGCGATAGCTGGCCTCCGTGCGCCAGACCGACACGTCGTCCTGCCGGGACAGGTAGTCGCCCGACCCGTCGGTCGAACCGTTGTCCACGAACAGGAAATGACTTACCCCGAGCCGCCGGTAGTACTGCAGGAAATACGGCAGCCGGACCCGTTCGTTGCGCAGCGTGGCAAACAGAAGGATGGCATCGGGGGCAAGCGTGGCGGTCCTGTCCGCCACTGTCGAAAGATCACGCCGCCGGCGGAACGCTCGCCACAGAAATCGCTTTCGCCTCAGGCGAAGTCTGTATCGTTCCAAGGCTCGCATCTCGATCCGGCGGGTTCAGGCCCATGTGCTGGGGGATGGTCTCAGACGGTGCTTAACACGGTCTTGAAGTATTCCGTCCAGCCAACGTCCGTCTCCAGAACGCGACCGGGACCTGCTGCCCGAACTCTCCCTGAAAATTCAATTATTCTTGTCGTCCAAGAATACATGTCGGCCACATCTGCGTAAACTGCATAGTCGCCAAGAATTTCACGGAAAACAGGCAGATCGTTGCACAGAACCGGGGTTCCGAGGCGCGCCGCCTCGATCACGGGCAGGCCGTAACCTTCGGCCAGGCTTGGCATCAGCAAGGCCTTTGCGCCCATGACCAGCGCGGCCACCGCCGCATCGCCCAGGCTTCCGAATTCGTGCACCGGGCTGTCCGGCGCGCGCAGCGCATCGAGACGGTCGAACACCGCCTGGTTTCGCCAGCCCCGCTGCCCGATGATGATCAGTTGAGGAAGACGCCCGGCGGGTATGCGATTGGCCATCTCCACCCAGACATCGAGGAGGAGCGCGTGGTTCTTGCGTGGCTCGATCGTGCCCAGCGTGACGAAATACGGACGGCCCAGGTCAAGCGTCGCGGGCAGGTTTCCCAGGTCCGGCTCAACCGGATCGACGCCCAGATGGACGGCCTTCACCTCGGGCACGCGGCGGAAGCTGTCGCACCAGCGCCGGATATCCTTTGCCGCCGCCTGCGAGGGGCAGAGGATCAGGTCCGCTTGGTGCGCGGTCGCAGCCAAGCTGTCGCGAAACGCGGCCACCGATGATTCCCGGCACAGGTCGGGATGATCGAGCGGGATGGTATCGTGGATCATCACCGCCACACGAAGGCCCGGAACATCCTGCAACTGCGCCAAGGTGCGCTCCGACAGGTTCGCATGCCCGACGTTCAGGTAGACCCCGCCCTGCGGCATCGTCGCATGGACCGCGCGCGTCAACCGCCACGGCAGGCAGGACCGAAGCCGGTGATCGCGCAAGGCGATGCGCGCCCGCTTCAGGATCGGCAGATCCCGACCCAGGCCGAACGGAAAGTCGGGGCGCGGCACCGTCTGGGGCGATGCGATCCATCCCAGCACCAAAGGGCCCGCCGTTCGCGGCAGGATGAGATGGCCGAAAGGTGTGCGCAGAAGCAGGAAAAGCGGCGTGTGCCGCGCCAGGAGCGCGCGCAGGTAGGCACGTTCGACCCGGTCCACGCCCGTCAGCGGCCCGCGCCCGATCCGCGAGACAAGCCGCGTGACATCCAGAAGCCGGGCTTTCGGCTCAGCGTTCATATCCGCCTGTCTGGTGCCAGCGCCAGGCGTCGGCGATCATCGCCGGAAGGGTGGACCGCTCCGGCTTCCAGCCAAGCTCCTCGATCGCGCGCGCGCTGCCACTGACCAGCCGTGCCGCATCGCCGGGTCGGCGCTCCCCCTCGACGACCGGCACAGCGCGGTTGGTGACGATGCGGGCGTGTTCGATCACCTCGCGCACCGAGAACCCGCGGCCCGTCCCCAGGCAGAAGACCCGGCTGCCGCGCCCGTTCAGCAGCCATTCGAGCCCGAGCACATGGGCGTCGGCCAGGTCCGCGACATGGACATAGTCGCGGATGCAGGTGCCGTCCGGGGTGGCGTAGTCGGAGCCATGCACCGTCAGCGCCGGCCGCCGCCCCGCCACCGCATCGAGCAGGAGCGGGACAAGATGCGTCTCCGGCTGATGGAATTCCCCGACTTCCGCCTCGGGGTCGGCGCCGGCCACGTTGAAATAGCGGAAGATCACCGAACGCAGCCCATGCGAAACGCCGAAGTCCCGCAGAATGTCCTCGATTGCGCGCTTGGACGCGCCGTAGGCGTTGATCGGGGCCTGCGGCGTGTCTTCGTCCAGCACGACGCCATCCTGATCGCCATAGGTCGCGCAGGTCGAGGAAAACACGAAGTCGAGGCAGTTCGCCGCCGCCGCCGCCTCGATCAGGTTGAGCGCGCCAAGCACGTTCATGCGCCAGTAGAGGCCGGGGTCGCGCACGGCCTCGCCCACCAGGCTCAGCGCTGCGAAATGCAGGACCGCGACAGGTTTCCAGCGCGCGAACACCTCGGCCAACCGTTCTGCGTCCGTGAGGTCTCCCTCCTCCAGCGGACCGAACCGGACGGCATCGCGCCACCCGGTGGAGAGGTTGTCGAAGGTGACGGGAACGAAGCCCGCGCGGGCAAGCGCCTTGCATGCATGGGAGCCGACATAGCCGGCGCCGCCGGTGACAAGGACGTGACGCGCCATCGCCTACTCGGCCGCGCGGCGCACTGCCGTCATTTCGGCCAGAAACTGTGAAAACTCGTCCCTCAGGTCGGGGCGCGCCAGCGCAAAGGCGACCGTCGCCTGAAGGAATCCTGCCTTGGACCCGCAGTCGAAACGCTGCCCCCGGAAGCGGAACCCGTAGACGTTGTCGGACCGGACGATTTCCTCGGCGATGGCGTCGGTCAGCTGGATCTCTCCGCCCGACCCGGCCTTGATCCGGTCAAGGTTACGCATGATCGCCGGCGTCAGGATATAGCGCCCGATCACCGCGAGGTTCGAAGGGGCGGCATCCACCGCGGGCTTCTCGACCATCCCCCTGACCGAGACGAGCGCGCCCAGATCCTCCTTCACGTCGAGAATGCCGTAGGCGGAGGTTTTGGAATGCGGCACTTCCATCGCCGCAACGACGTTGCCGCCGGTTTCCGCGTAAACCTCCACCATCTGCTGCAGGCAGGGCTTGTCGCCCGCGATCACGTCGTCCGGCAGCAGCACCGCGAAAGGCTCGTTCCCGACCAAGCGCCGGGCACACCAGACGGCATGGCCAAGACCGAGCGCCTTGTGCTGGCGAATGTAAGCGATGGCGCCGGAATCCATGTTCGTGGTCTTGAGGATCGCCAGCAGGTCTTCCCGCCCGTTGCGCCGCAGATGCGCCTCAAGCTCGTTGGCATGGTCGAAGTAATCCTCGAGCGCGCTTTTCCCGCGCGATGTGACGAAGATGAACTCCTTGATGCCGGCGGCGCGCGCCTCGTCGATGGCGTACTGGATCAGCGGCCGGTCGACGAGCGTCATGATCTCCTTCGGGATCGACTTGGTCGCAGGCAGGAAGCGCGTGCCCAGTCCGGCGACGGGAAAGATGGCCTTGGTTACCTTGCGCTTCATTCCAATCCCCCGAACCACGCGCCAAATTCGCGCCACCGACAACTGCACCCGAACAGTTAATGCCTCCGTGCCGATGTGGGCAAGCCATGGACGCAGGATTGGGTGCGGGCAAGGAAATATTGTGGCCGTCTGGTCAAAAATTGAGGCGCCCAGCGCTCTTTTGTGCGCAAAGCGCTCCGGAGACGAAAAGGCGACTAGAAATCAAGGCGTTTCACCTCGCGGTTGAACCTCCACTTGCGGCGCCAGAATCGGAACAACGGATCGGAACGGTCGGATTTGCCGAAAAGACCGCCGCGCTGCTCCCAGTGCGTGCCGGTGAACCGCAGCCGGTGATAGCGGGCGGTCGGGCTGAAAAGCAGGACCACCGCCGTCTCTGATTCGCCCCGCGCCCGCGCTGCTTGCGAAAGGGCTTTCGACTGCCAGGTCCATCCCGCCGAGACGTGCACCCGGCCGTTTCCGGCCGGCAAGGGAAGGAAGTCCGGCGCGGTGCCCGGCAGCGGAGCAAGCCGGCCAAGCGGGCGCCTCATGCCCTCGGCAATCCCCCGGTCGAGCGTCTCCAGCAGCCGGGCGGCAGCTTCGCCGTCGATCGAGCCGCTGCGCAAAAGGCGCTGGATCCGCCGCTCCTGCTCCGCGCGAAAGCCGCCCATGGCTCCGACGTGTTCCGTTTCGGGCGCGTGCTTGCGCAGGAACACCGCCTGGCTGGCACCGATCTCGGTCAGGTCGGTTGGCGTCCGGTCGGCCCGTCGACGGTCGCTGGCCGCATAGGCGTGGTGGACCCGCGCCCGTGGCACGATCGCCGTCTTCAGCCCCCGTTCCGCCAGCCTCATGTTCAGGTCCGTCTCATCGAGGTAGAATCGAAAGGTCGGGTCGAAGCCGCCCACTTCCGCAAGGGTGCTGCGACGGAAGGCGCAGTTCGTGCCTTCGGTGCGGATGGCGCGGCCGGGGGCGCCTTGCAGGACGCTGACGCCTGCCAGGTCCACCTCCAGCGGAACGGACCGGCCGTGCCTGTCGGCTACGGAGGCATTCCATTGATGGGAAATTCCGTTGCGGCCGATGACGAAGCCCCCCGCGGCCGACACTTCGGAATCGGCAAACGGCGCGGTCAACCGGCTGAGCCAGCGGGGTTCGGGCACGGCATCATCGTCGATGAAGGCGACGACGTCCCCCGCCGCCACGGCAAGCCCCCGGTTGCGCGCCTCGGCGATGTTGGCCTCGTCGAACAGGACCGACTTGGCATCAACGGGGCATGTGGCGGCGGCCGCAGGATCGGCAACGACAATCAGTTCGAAATTCGGATGATCCTGCCTGCGGATCCCCGCGAGGCACAGGGCCAGTTCGGTCGGCCGGTGTCGCGAGACGACGATGACGCTGACGGGCAGCATGCCCGTCATGCCATCCCCATCTCGGCCATCATCGCCTCGATCCGCGGAACGTCCTCGGGGTTGTTCAGTTCCCAGAACTGGCGACCGCGCGCCGCAACCTCGACGCACAGGATGCGTCGCCCGCGTTCCAGAAACCGAAGCTGCTCCAGCCCCTCGAGCGTTTCCAGCGTGCCGGGCTCCCATCCCGGGTAGGCGGCCAGCGCCGCGGGGCGATAGGCATAGACGCCGACGTGATGAAAGACCGGCGTGGGTTCATCATCCTCGTAGCGGCGCGTGGTGTAGGGGATCACTTCCTTGGAGAAGTAGAGCGCCTGCCGGTCATGGCCGAAGACGGCTGTGGTGCCGCCGACGCGGCCCGCGCGCCGGTCGTCGAGGAAGCCGTTGAGCGCGCGGCCATCACAGCGCAGGACTGGCGTCGCGGCCTCGGACGCGGGATCGGCGCTGAGACCCGCGACCAGATCCTCGACGAACCAGTGCGGGGTCAGCGGCGCATCGCCCTGAAGGTTGACGACGATGTCGAACCCGCCGCCAAGAACCTCATGCGCCTCGGCGCAGCGTTCGGTGCCGTTGCGGCATTCCGACGAGGTCATGACAACCTCGGCCCCGAAGCCCTCTGCCTCGGCCCGGATGCGGTCGTCATCGGTTGCGACGACGACACGGTCGACGCCCTGCACCGCCATCGCCGCCTCCCAGCTGCGCTGGACGAGGGTGCGGGACACGCCATCCGCCCCCCGGAGCGGCACCAGCGGCTTGCCGGGATAACGGGTCGAGGCATAGCGGGCGGGGATCGCGACAAGAACGCTCATCAGTTCACCAGAAGGACGCCGGGGGCATAGGCGATGAAGAAGGGATTTTCGAAACCGGGTTTGCCGTAGGTCAGGGGGGCGTGATCGTCGAACCGGACGACCTCTCCTCCTGCCCCGCGCAGGACCGCGTCGCCCGCGGCGGTGTCCCATTCCATCGTCCGGCCAAGACGGGGGTAAAGATCGGCCTCTCCGGTCGCGACAAGGCAGAACTTCAGCGAGGATCCCGCGCTGGTCATGTCGCGGACGGCATAACGCGCGATGTAGTCGTCGGTGGCCTGATCGCGGTGGGACTTGGACGCCACGACCATCAGCGCGCGGTTGTCGGGGACGGAGACCGTGATCGGCACCTGTTCGCCCGGATGGAGCTTGTCGAAGGGCCCCTTTTCCTCGACCGCGCGCCCGTCGGCGAGAGTGTAGAACAGCCGCCGCTTCGCCGGGGCATAGACGACGCCGCGCAGGGGCACACCGTCTTCGACATAGGCGATGTTGACGGTAAAATCGCCGCGGCGCTGGACGAATTCCTTGGTGCCGTCCAGGGGATCGACGATCAGGAAGGTGCGCGCGGACTGGGCGTGCGTGTGTGCCTGCTCCTCGGTCACGATGGGAAGTGACGGAAAGGCCTCCGCCAGCCCTTCGGCGATCAGCGCGTCGGCTGCCTCGTCCGCCGCCGTCACCGGGCTTGCGTCCGATTTGGCGCGCACCTCGAAATCGGGGGCGTCGTAGATATCCATGATGCGGTCCCCGGCGATCAGGGCAAGGTGGCGCATCACATGGGTCAGTCGATCGAAATCCAAGGTCTTCCCTTTCCGGGTCGTTGATCGGGCAGGCGGCTCCACTTATGCTTGCAGGCTAAGGGATCGGCAAGTTTTGCCTGATAGGAATTGAACGGCAACACCGACGAAGGCGCGCGATGTTCACGGTCGAACGGAAACGGACGGGTCTGGCTGCCGCGGCGTCGATGCTGGCGGTGACCTATCACCTCACCGTCCGCAAGATTCGCGGCCGCCACTCCAGCCCCGGCGTCGCGATTCTCAGCACCGTTTTCCAGATGCTGGTCATGCTGGGGTTCTTCTACCTCATGACCGGGCTTTTCGGCGTGCGGCGGATCGGCATCCATGGCGACTTTGTCCTGTTCCTGCTGACGGGAATCTTCACCTTCATCTCGTTCAACGGGGCATTGGGGGCGGTCTGCGGGGCGGAGGGGCCGAATTCCCCGATGATGGCCCATTCACCCATGAACACGACCGTGGCGATCGCGTCATCTGCGCTCAGCGCGCTCTACCAGCAACTCGCCGCGATCTTCATTCTGGGCTTCGGCTATCACGTCGTCGCGGGGCCGATCGAGATCGAGGATCCGCTGGGCTTTCTGGGGATGATCCTGTTCAGCTGGGCAAGCGGAAGCGCGATCGGCCTCGTCTTCCTGGCGCTGCAACCCTGGGCGCCGCGTCTCGCCCATATCCTGAAAACCGTGTTCCGCAGGGCCAACATGCTGTTTTCCGGCAAGATGTTCATCGCGAACGCGATGCCTTACGGACTTCACCGGATGTTCGAATGGAATCCGCTGTTCCACATCGTCGACCAGGCGCGGGGATACGTGTTCATCAACTATGAACCGCACACCACCACGCTTGCCGTTCCGCTGGCGATCACCGTCGCGGCCGTGATGATCGGCCTGATGGGCGAATTCTATGCCCGCAAGCACCGGTCCCAGGGATGGTGGGGCGGCTGAGGTCAGTCGACCACTCGCAGCGTCAGGTTGATGCGCCCGCCGCGCGGCAACAGTCCGGACGTGCCAGGATAGATGCGGTCGATTCCGTGATAGGCCAGCCGCGACGCGCCCGCCAGGATCAGCACATCGCCCGAACGCAGGCGGAGCGACTCCGTCGGCCCCCCTCGTTCCGTCCCGCCGATGCGGAACAGCGCCTCGTCGCCCAGCGAGATCGACAGGACCGGCCAGGACAGGTCGGCCTCGTCACGGTCCTGGTGCAGGCCCATGCGGGCGTTGCCCTCGTAAAGATTGACAAGGCAGCAATCGGGAAGCCGCGCCGGGCCCACAAGCTCTTTCCAGACCGAAAGAACGCGCTCCGGGATCGCCGGCCACGGCCGGCCGGACGGGTGAAGCGCCTCGTAGCGGTATCCGCGCCGGTCGGAGTACCAGCCGTAGCGCCCGGCCGAGGTCATGCGAACGGTCATCTTTCCGCCAAAGCGCGTGGTCGGCGAAAACAGCGGCGCCTCGGCCACCACGCGGCGCAGATCCTCGACCAGGGCTGCCTGCGCGGCAGGGTCGAGGAATCCCGGAAAGTACGCGGCCCCGCGCAGGTCAAGTGCCGCCGCCCTGCGGGGAAGCGGCAGCTCTGGCCGGTGCGTTCCTTCCGATCGATTTTCCACCATTTTGCCGTCTTTTCCGCGCTTGCAGGCCGTAATGGCCCTTCTTATATACCCCGGGAAGCTGACGGGCGATGCCCGCCGGTCACAACCTGGGATCGGGGACGGGAAGCCGAATTCGGGTCTCGCCCCCACAATATCGCCGAAGGAAAGGTATACACATGGCCAAAGTCATCGGGATCGACCTCGGGACCACGAACTCCTGCGTCGCCATCATGGACGGGTCGCAGCCGCGGGTCATCGAGAACTCCGAAGGGGCACGCACCACGCCTTCCGTCGTGGGCTACACCGAAAATGAACGCCTTGTCGGCCAGGCAGCCAAGCGGCAGGCCGTCACCAACCCCTCCAACACCGTCTACGCGGTCAAGCGCCTGATCGGCCGCCGCGTGACCGACGCGGAGGTCGAGAAGGACCGCAAGCTCGTTCCCTACGCCATCGTCGACGGCGGCAACGGCGATGCCTGGGTCGAGGTCCGGGGCGAAAAGTACTCGCCCGCACAGATTTCCGCCGTCGTCCTGCAAAAGATGAAGGAAACGGCCGAGTCCTACCTGGGCGAAACGGTCACGCAGGCCGTCATTACCGTGCCCGCCTACTTCAACGACGCCCAGCGCCAGGCGACCAAGGACGCCGGCAAGATCGCCGGCCTCGAGGTGCTGCGCATCATCAACGAACCGACGGCGGCCGCGCTTGCCTACGGGCTCGACAAGAAGGATTCGAAGACGATCGCGGTCTACGACCTCGGCGGCGGCACCTTCGACATCACCATCCTTGAAATCGACGACGGCCTGTTCGAGGTGAAGTCGACCAACGGCGACACGTTCCTCGGTGGCGAAGACTTCGACATGCGGATCGTCAATTACCTCGCCGACGAGTTCAAGAAAGAACACGGCGTCGACCTGACGAAGGACAAGATGGCGCTTCAGCGGCTCAAGGAAGCTGCCGAAAAGGCCAAGATCGAGCTTTCGTCCAGCCAGCAGACCGAGATCAACCAGCCCTTCATCTCGATGGACATGAAGTCGGGCACGCCGCTTCACATGGTCATGAAGCTGACCCGCGCGAAGCTGGAAAGCCTTGTGGGCGACCTGATCAAGAAATCGCTGAAGCCTTGCGACGCCGCGTTGAAGGATGCCGGCATCTCCAAGAGCGATATTGACGAGGTCGTCCTGGTCGGCGGCATGACCCGCATGCCCAAGGTCATCGAAGAGGTGACGGCCTTCTTCGGCAAGGAGCCGCACAAGGGCGTGAACCCCGACGAGGTCGTGGCGCTTGGCGCCGCGATCCAGGCCGGCGTGCTGCAGGGCGACGTGAAGGACGTGGTCCTTCTCGACGTCACGCCGCTGTCGCTTGGTATCGAGACCCTGGGCGGGGTCTTCACCCGGCTGATCGACCGCAACACGACGATCCCGACCAAGAAGTCGCAGATCTTCTCCACGGCCGAGGACAACCAGAACGCGGTGACCATCCGCGTGTTCCAGGGCGAACGGGAAATGGCGGCCGACAACAAGCTTCTGGGCCAGTTCAACCTTGAAAACATCCCGCCCGCGCCGCGCGGCATGCCGCAGATCGAAGTGACCTTCGACATCGACGCCAACGGCATCGTCTCGGTCAAGGCCAAGGACAAGGGGACCGGCAAGGAACAGGCGATCACCATCCAGGCCTCGGGCGGTCTCAGCGACGACGAGATCGACCGGATGGTCAAGGATGCCGAAGCCAACGCCGACGCCGACAAGAAGCGCAAGGAACTGGTGGAAACCCGCAACCAGGCCGAAAGCCTCGTCCACTCGACCAGGAAGTCTCTGGAAGAGCATGGCGACAAGATCGACGGCTCGACCGTCGAGGTGATCGAACTGGCCATTGGCGCGCTGGAGGAAACGCTCAAGTCCGATGATGTCGGCAAGATCAAGGGCGGCATCCACAACCTGACCGACGCCGCGATGAAGCTTGGCGAGGCCATCTACAAGGCGCAGCAGTCCGAAGGGGCGGCGTCCGAGGATGAAGAAGGCCCGCGCGGGGTGGACGACGATATCGTCGACGCCGACTTCGAGGATCTTGGCGAAGACCGCAAGCGCAAGTAAACCGAACTCCTACCAAGGCCGGCCCGGCAAGCACCGGGCCGGCTTCGCGCGTTTCCCGAGGGGATGAGGAATGGCCAAGCGGGACTACTACGAGGTTCTCGGCGTCGGTCGCGGCGCATCTGCCGACGAGATCAAGAAGGCCTATCGCGCGAAGGCGAAGGAACTTCATCCCGACCGCAACAAGGACAACCCGCAGGCCGAGTCTGACTTCAAGGAAATCAACGAGGCCTATGACATCCTGAAGGATGAGACCCGCAAGGCCGCCTATGACCGCTACGGCCATGCGGCCTTTGACGGCGGCATGGGGGGTGGGCCGCGAGGCGGTCAGGGCCGCCAGGGCGATTTCGCCTCGGCCTTCTCGGACGTGTTCGAGGACCTCTTCGGCGACTTCATGGGCGGGCGCGGCGGTGCCGGCCCCCGCAGTCGGGCGCAGCGCGGTTCGGACCTGCGCTACAATCTTCGGGTCACACTCGAGGAAGCTTACGCGGGTGTGCAGAAGTCTATCAACGTACCGACCTCGATCGCCTGCGGATCCTGCAACGGAACCGGCGCAGAGGGCGGATCGGAGCCGCAGACCTGTCCGACCTGCTCTGGCATGGGCAAGGTGCGCGCGCAGCAGGGATTCTTCACCGTCGAGCGGACCTGCCCGACCTGCGCCGGCGCCGGACAGATCGTCAAGAACCCCTGCCGCACCTGCCAGGGAGCGGGCCGGGTGGAGAAGGAGCGCCAGCTTTCCGTCAACATCCCGGCGGGTGTCGAAACCGGCACACGGATCCGCCTTGCCGGCGAGGGCGAGGCGGGCATGCGCGGCGGACCGTCCGGTGACCTCTACATCTTCATCGAGGTTCGCGAGCATGCCCTGTTCCAGCGGGACGGGACCAATCTTTTCTGCCGCATCCCCGTATCCATCGCCACGGCCGCGCTGGGTGGCGAGGTCGAGGTGCCGACCATCGACGGCGGCCGCAGCCGCGTGCGCATCCCCGAAGGGGCGCAGACCGGCAAGCAGATGCGGCTGCGCGGCAAAGGCATGCCCGCGCTGCGCGGCGGCGGGCATGGCGACATGCTGATCGAACTGGCGGTGGAAACGCCGGTGAACCTGACCGCCCGCCAGAAGGAGATTCTGCGGGAGTTCGAGAAGCTTTCGGAGAACAACAACCCCGAAAGCTCCTCCTTCTTCTCCAAGGTTCGCAGCTTCTGGGACGGGATGAAGGGGTAAGTCCCCGCCTGCCGGCCCGCATTAAGCTTTCATTCACTTCCTGCAACGAGGCTGTGCGCATGAGCCAGCCCCGTGCCTTCCAGGAATCGCCCCTTCTTTTCGACGCCGACGAGGCGCCGGAATCCGCGCTCAACCCCGGTCGGCTTCCCTCCTACATCCGCGACCATCGCAAGCGCCTGCGCGAACGCTTCCTTCAGGGCGGTTCGGCTGCGATGCCGGATTATGAGCTTCTGGAGCTGCTCCTCTTCCGGGCAATTCCCCGGCAGGACGTCAAGCCGCTTGCGCGCCGCCTGATCGACCGGTTCGGCGATTTCAGCCGCGTCCTGACCGCGCCTCAGGACCGCCTGGCCGAGGTTGAGGGGGTGGGCGAGGCCGTGATCACCGAACTGCGGGTGGTGGAGGCGGCGGCGCAGCGGCTGGCACGCGCGAAGGTGCTGCACCGCCCCATCCTCTCATCCTGGAGTGCGCTTCTGGACTACTGCCACACCGCCATGGCCTATCGCGAGACAGAACAGTTCCGCATCCTGTTCCTGGACCGCAAGAATGTCCTGATCGCGGATGAGGAGCAGGCGCGCGGCACGGTCGACCACGTTCCGGTCTACCCGCGAGAGGTCGTGAAGCGGGCACTGGAACTGAACGCCTCCGCGCTCATTCTCGTTCACAATCACCCCTCGGGCGACCCGACCCCCTCGCAGCAGGACATCCTGTTGACCAACCAGATTCTCGATGCGCTGACGGTGATGGGAATCGTCCTTCACGATCACCTCATCATTGGCAAGTCCCGCGAAACCAGCTTTCGCTCGGCCGGCCTACTCTGAGCGGGTTTGGTCGGGGCCGCCCGCCAGCCGACCGAAATCGAGCACGATCCTTGCACCGGCAAGCGTGCAGTCGGGCATGGCAACGGCGAAGCGCTGCGCCTCGCCCTCCTCCGCCCCTTGCAGCAACCAGCCCTGAAGGTCGCGGCCGCACAGATCGGGCGCGGCCCCGGTGTCGAGGCTGAGTTGCCCGCCGCCTTCGACGGACAGAAGCTCCAAAGGCGCACCGGTGACCGCATCCAGAAGCGCGCGAAAGACCGGGGCGGAA
This sequence comes from Albidovulum sediminis, assembly GCF_025380365.1. GTDB lineage: Bacteria > Pseudomonadota > Alphaproteobacteria > Rhodobacterales > Rhodobacteraceae > Albidovulum > Albidovulum sediminis. The sequence goes on along the minus strand of NZ_JAOCQF010000003.1, from coordinate 547,537 downwards.
CTGGCCGGTTCAGGCCCGGTTTCGTCGTTCAAGAGGACGGTGACACGACCGCGGTCGAAATCCGCCACGGTCTTGCGCCGGATCACCCGCGATCCGTCGGCAAATTCGGCCGTGACACTGGATTTTTGTGCCAGTGCGGGAAGGGTCTGTGCCGCCCGGCCGAACCCATCGAGCGGCAATCGAAAGCGGAGCGCTCCATAGGTCACCTCCACCGGCGTCGCCGGAAGGCACGGCGCGGCGACCTCAAGGCGCAGGAACCCCCCCGGAAGGGCCGTCACCGACAGGTCCGGGCGCCGGCAGGCGATGCCATAGGCGCTGTAGCTCTGGCTGGCTGCAGACGTCTGACGCGGATCCGGCCGCTCCAGCGAGGCGACACGTTCCGACAGGCGCGCATCGGCCACCAGCACGGGAACCGCGCCATCCGGCCGCTCGGCGGGCAGCGTCGGGCGCGCATCGCCCAGAACGCCGACGGCCACCTGCACCGGCGCGGGTGGCAGGGCGCCTTCATCCGTGTCCGCAAAACGCCGCGCCTGCGCGGAATTCTCCGCCCAGACTGTCATTGCCAGCGCCGCCACGACAGCGCCGATCATCGTTGCACGCGCAGCGGAGACGCGCATTCCACCCTCCATGCCCCCAGCCGTGGCTAGCGGAGAACTTTGACGGATGCATGGCGCCAATAGGGCGCAGGCCGCGCCCGGTACGCATCACCGGGCGCGGGGCCTTTCAGGCCAATTTGCCGTGGCAGTGCTTGAACTTCTCCCCCGACCCGCAGGGGCAGGGATCGTTCCGGCTTGGGTTGCCCCAGGTTGCCGGATCATCCTCGACGAAACCGGCAGCAGCCGTTGCCGCAGCCAGCGCCGGAGCCGGCTTCGCCGCAGGTGCCGGCGCGGGTGTCGGCTCCGGCTCGGCCGGTTGGGGTGCGCGCTGCGCCTGCTGGGCGGCGACCATCTGCTGAAGCATCGCGGCCTGCTCGTCCTCGGTCAGCGGCCTGACCTTGGCCAGCTTTTCGGTGATCTCGGTCCGGAGCCCGTTCAGAAGCGTCTCGAACAGCGCGAAGGCTTCGGTCTTGTACTCCGACAGCGGATCGCGCTGCGCATAACCGCGGAAGCCGACCACCGAGCGAAGGTGCTCAAGCGTGACAAGATGTTCGCGCCACTTGCTGTCGATCGTCTGCAGCAGGAACTGCTTTTCGATCTGCCGCATGGTGTCGGCACCGAACGCCGCCAGCTTTTCCGCCGCGAGCTTGTCGCTTGCCTCGTAAAGCCGTTCGCGCATGACCTCCTGATCGACGCCTTCCTCCTCGGCCCAGGCGGCGATCGGCAGGTCCAGCGACATGGATTGGCGAAGCTTTTGCGCCAGGCCGGCCGTATCCCACTGCTCGGCATAGGACTTGGGCGGAAGGTATTCGTCGACAAGGTCGTCGATCACCTGATGCCGCATGTCCTGGACGATCTCTTCCAGATCCTCCGACTGCATGATCTCCAGCCGCTGCGCGAAGATCGCCTTGCGCTGGTCGTTCATGGTGTCGTCGAACTTCAGCAACTGCTTTCGGATGTCGAAGTTGCGGCCCTCGACTTTCGCCTGCGCCCGTTCCAGCGACTTGTTCACCCAGGGGTGGATGATCGCCTCGCCCTCTTTCATGCCGAGGGTGGACAGCACCTTGTCGAGCCGCTCGGACCCGAAGATCCGCATCAGGTCGTCTTCGAGCGAGAGATAGAACGACGACCGGCCCGGGTCGCCCTGACGGCCCGAACGGCCGCGCAACTGGTTGTCGATGCGCCGGCTTTCGTGACGCTCGCTGGCCAGGACATAAAGCCCGCCGGCGTCCAGCACCTTTTGCCGTTCGCCGGCGTGTTCAGCCTCGATCCGGGCGCGGACCTCATCGGGATGGGCGGTGGGGTCGGCGGCCAGCGCCTGCATCACCTTGATCTCGACGTTGCCGCCAAGCTGGATGTCGGTGCCGCGTCCGGCCATGTTCGTGGCGATGGTGACGGCGCCGGGCTTGCCCGCATCGGCGACAATCATCGCCTCGCGCTCATGCTGGCGGGCGTTGAGCACATCGTGCGCGATGCCCTCCTTCGTCAACATCTGCGACAGCATCTCCGACTTCTCGATCGAGGTCGTGCCGACCAGGATCGGCTGCCCCTTGGCGTGGACCTCGCGGATGCGCTCGATGATCGCCAGATACTTCTCTCGCGCTGTGCGATAGACCTGATCGTGGTCGTCGACCCGCTGGACAGGGCGGTTCGTCGGAACCTCGACCACGCCCAGCTTGTAGATCTCCATGAATTCCTCGGCCTCTGTCGCCGCGGTGCCGGTCATGCCCGCAAGCTTTTCATAGAGGCGGAAGTAGTTCTGGAACGTGACCGAGGCGAGGGTGACGTTCTCCGGCTGGATCTGCACGCCTTCCTTCGCCTCGATCGCCTGGTGCAGCCCGTCCGACAGGCGGCGGCCCTTCATCATGCGGCCGGTGAACTCGTCGATCAGGATCACCTCGCCATCGCGCACGATATAGTGCTGGTCGCGGTTGAACAGCTTGTGCGCCCTGAGTGCCTGGTTCACGTGGTGGACGATGGTCGTCGATTCCGGGTCGTAAAGCGTCTGGTTCTCCGGCAGGACGCCGGCTTCCCACAGGATCTTCTCGAGATACTCATTGCCCTCTTCGGTGAAGGTGGCGTTGCGCGCCTTCTCGTCGAGCTTGTAATGCTCTTCCGAAAGCTGCGGGATGAACCGGTCGAGGGTCTTGTAAAGCTCCGACCGGTCCTGGCTCGGGCCCGAGATGATGAGCGGCGTCCGCGCTTCGTCGATGAGGATGGAGTCCACCTCGTCGACGATGGCGAAGTAATGGCCGCGCTGAGCCATATCCTCGATCCGGCCCTTCATGTTGTCACGAAGGTAGTCGAAGCCCAGTTCGTTGTTGGTGGCATAGGTGATGTCGGCGCGGTAGGCGTCGCGCTTTTCCTGGTCCGGCTGGAACGGGTAGACCACACCCGTGGTCATGCCGAGCGCAGTGTAGACCTTGCTCATCCACTCGGCATCCCGCTTGGCGAGATAGTCGTTGACGGTGACGATATGCACCCCGCGCCCGGTCAGGGCGTTCAGATAGGCCGGAAAGGTCGCGACCAGGGTCTTGCCCTCGCCAGTCTTCATCTCGGCGATGTTGCCCTGATGAAGGAAGATGCCGCCCATCAGCTGCACGTCGAATGCCCTGAGGCCAAGGGCGCGCTTGGCCGCCTCGCGGCAGTTGGCGAAAGCCTCGGGCAGGACCGCCTCAAGGCTTTCCCCGCCCTGCACCCGCTCCTGCAAGGCGCGCGTCTTTTCCTTCAGCCCGTCATCGCTGAGCTTCTGGAACTCCGGCTCCAGCGCGTTGATCTTCTCGATCAGCGGGCGAACCGATTTGACCTTGCGGTCGTTCGGCGTGCCGAAGACCTTCTTCGCGAGTGTTCCGAGGCCCAGCATCTTTTCTCCGCTCGGGTAGGACTGACGGTTCCTGCGAATGCGGCTTGCCGCCACCCTCAGCGTTGCCTAGAAGAACAACGAAACCCGGGCCGGCGGAGCCCCGCAGGACCCCACGCGATGTAAGCGGCTGGCACGGGATAGTCAACGCCGCAAGGGCCGGCAGCACGAGCAGGAGCTATAACGATGTCGAGACGGACGATACTCTGGGCGGCGGCATGTGTGCTGACCCTGACGACGCCGGCGCTTGCGCAGGAGCCCGAGGCGGGAACGGTCGTCGCCACGGTCAATGGCACAGACATCACCCTGGGCCAGATGATCGCGCTGCGCGAAGCCCTGCCGGCCCAATATCTGTCGATGGATGACAAGACGCTGTTCGACGGAATTCTCGAGCAGTTGATCCAGCAGACCGCCCTGGCGCAGCAGGTTCCGCAGCCGCTGTCGAAACGCACCGAACTGATGCTCGCAACCCAGCGGCTTGCCTATCTGTCGAACGAGGCCCTGAACACGATCGCCGATGCCGCGGTCACCGATGAGGCGCTTCAGGCCCTTTATGACGAACGCTATGGCAAGGTTGATCCGGGCACCGAGTATCACGCCGCCCACATCCTTGTGGAGAGCGAGGAAGAGGCCAAGGCCGTGCGCGCGAGACTGGACGGCGGCGCCGATTTCGCCACGGTTGCAACCGAGATGTCGACCGGGCCGTCCGGCCCGAACGGTGGCGATCTGGGCTGGTTCGGGCTTGGCATGATGGTCAAGCCGTTCGAGGATGCCGTCGTTGCCCTGCAAGCCGGCCAGCTGTCCGATCCGGTCCAGACCGAATTCGGCTGGCATATCATCAAGTTGATGGAGACCCGGGCAGCGACGGTTCCGACGCTTGATGAGACGCGGGACGAACTTGCAGGGGAATTGCAGCAGAAGGCGGTCGAGGCCGCAGTGACCGCGCTGACCGAATCTGCCGAGATCAAGCGGAACTCGGAAGGCATGGATCCGGTAATCCTGAAGAACACCGCACTGATCGACAATTGACGCACCGCCACAGGGGGGCACGATGGCCAGGAAAGGCGCCGATCTGAAGGCCGACGTGAAGAAGCTGAAGGAAAAGGTCCAGAAGCTTCGCAAGAAGGTCAAGAAGGCCGCGAAGGATACGGTCGGTTCCGGCAAGACGGCCGCGACAGTGTCGCCGCTTGCGCCGAAGAACGGCTTTCCGACCCTTCCCCGCATCGCGGGTGTGGAGTTCGCGACGGTCGCGGCCGGTGTGCGCTATGCGGGTCGCACGGACGTGATGCTGGCGCGGCTGGCCCCGGGAACCGCCCTGGCCGGCGCCTTCACCCGCTCATCTACCCGCGCGGCCTGCGTTCTGGACTGCCAGTCGAAGCTGAAAATTGCCGCCGAAAGCGAGGATGGCGCCGCGATCATCGTCAACTCCGGCAACGCCAACGCCTTCACCGGAAAGGCCGGGCAGGAGGCCGTGGACGCGGTGACTTCCGGCGTTGCAGCGGCCCTTGGCCTGCCTCCGTCACGCGTCTTGTCCTCCTCGACCGGCGTGATCGGCGAACCTTTGCCACATAAACGGATCACCGCCAGCCTTCCTGAGCTGGTTGCCGGTCTGGATGACGGCGCGATAGAGCTTGCGGCCCGCGCGATCATGACCACCGACACCTTTGCCAAAGGGGCGGCTGCCGAGTTGGCGGGCGAAGGCGGCACCATCCGCATCGCCGGCATCGCCAAGGGATCGGGCATGATCGCGCCCGACATGGCAACCATGCTGGTCTACATCTTCACCGACGCGGCCATCCCCTCGAAGGCGCTGCAAAAGATGGTCTCGCGCCAGGTCGACGACACCTTCAACGCGATCACGGTGGACAGCGACACCTCGACCTCGGACGCGCTGATCGTCGCCGCCACGGGCATGTCCGACGCGGCCCCGATCACCGATCTGCGCGGCAAGGTCGCGCGCGAATTCGAAGCGGCGCTGCGCCGCGTGATGATGGATCTTGCGCATCAGGTGGTGCGGGACGGCGAAGGGGCCACGAAATTCGTCGAGGTTCGGGTTACGGGGGCCGCGGATGCGGCGGATGCCCACCGCATCGCGATGGCCATCGCCAACTCGCCCCTGGTCAAGACCGCGATTGCCGGCGAGGATGCGAACTGGGGCCGGATCGTCGCTGCGATCGGCAAATCCGGTGCGCGCGCCGACCGCGACCTGATCTCGATCCGGTTCGGAGACCTCCTCGTGGCCGAGAAGGGTTGGCGCGTTCCCGACTACAGCGAACAGGCGGCGTCCGACTACATGAAGCGGCAGGACCTTGTCATTGGCGTCGACCTCGGGCTCGGCAAGGGCGCGAAAAGTGTCTGGACCTGCGACCTGACGCATCGCTACATCGACATCAACGCCGACTACCGGTCGTGACGCGGGTCGTCCTGGTTTCGGCGGTCGCGCTGATCGATGTCGACGGACGGGTTCTGCTGGCGCAGCGGCCGGCGGGCAAGTCGCTCGCCGGCCTGTGGGAATTCCCCGGCGGCAAGGTCGAACCCGGAGAAAGCCCGGAGGCGGCGCTGATCCGGGAACTGCACGAGGAATTGGGGATCGACACCTGGAAAAGCTGTCTTGCGCCCCTGACCTTCGCGAGCCACGCCTACGAGGATTTTCACTTGCTGATGCCGCTGTTCGCCTGCCGGAAATGGCAAGGCATTCCCCACGCCCGTGAAGGGCAGGCGCTGGCCTGGGTGCGTGCAAACGATCTTCGCAACTACCCCATGCCACCGGCCGATCTGCCGCTGATCCCGATCCTGCGCGATTGGCTTTAGCGGCCATCTGGGCCATGCGGAGTCAATTTGTTTCCAGAATCGCATCGAACATGCAAATTATGGGCCAACTCGGCTCAAAACAGGCAACGACCGGGATGAAATCAGCAGCCCAACAGGGGGGGCGAGGGCCATGCTGCGAACCATCGTGATCGGAAGTTGCGTGCAGGTTCAGGGCACCTTCGAGAAGGAATTGACCGACGGGCGGATCCAGATTCGCGTCGGCAGCAGGGTTTTCGAAGGCCTGCCAGTCACGAAAAAGGCCGCCTGAAAAGGCGGCCTCTCTCTTTCGTTCGACCGTGCGGCGTCAGTTCAGCTTCCGCACGACCTCTTCGCGTTCGAAGATCTCGATGACATCGTTCTGCCGGATGTCATCGTAGTTTTCGAAGGCCATGCCGCATTCCTGGCCCGATTGCACTTCCTTGACTTCGTCCTTGAAGCGCTTGAGCGTCTTCAGAGTGCCTTCGTGGACCACCACGTTGTCGCGCAGGAGACGGACGCCCGCGGAACGCCGCGCCACCCCTTCGGTGACAAGACAGCCGGCGACCTTGCCGACGCCCGACACCTTGAAGACCTCGAGGATCTTGGCGTAGCCGATGAAGTTCTCGCGCACCTCGGCCTTGAGCAGACCCGAGGCAGCGGCTTTGATATCGTCCACAAGGTCGTAGATGATGGAGTAATAGCGGATCTCCACACCCTTCTGGTTCGCGGCATTGCGCGCGGGCGCGTTGGCGCGGACGTTGAAGCCGATGACCGGCGCGCCCGAGGCTTCGGCAAGACCGATGTCGGATTCGGTGATCGCGCCCACACCGTAGTGCAGAACGCGCACACGCACCTCGTCGTTGCCAATCTTTTCCATCGCCTGAACGATCGCCTCGGCCGAGCCTTGCACATCCGCCTTCACGACGATGGGCAGTTCGGCAACGGTTTCGTCGGCCTTGGCCTTCGCCATGAGTTGTTCGAGTGTCGTGGCCGCGCCTGCCGCCGCGCGCTTGTCCTTGGCGGCCTGGATTCGGTAGGCCGCGATTTCGCGCGCCTGCGCTTCGGTCTCGACGACGTTCAGGACGTCGCCGGCCTCGGGCGTACCGTTCAGACCCAGAACCTCGACCGGAACCGAGGGGCCGGCTTCCTGCACCCTTTCGCCCTTGTCGTTCATCAGCGCGCGGACCTTGCCCCACTGTTCGCCGACGACGAAGATATCGCCCTGACGCAGGGTTCCGTTCTGAACCAGAACGGTCGCCACCGGGCCGCGCCCCACGTCAAGCTTCGCCTCAATCACGGCACCCGCCGCGGCGCGCTCGGGATTGGCCTTCAGCTCCAGGATCTCGGCCTGCAGTGCGATGGCGTCCAGAAGTTCGTCCAGGCCTTTGCCCGTCAGCGCCGAAACCTCGACGTCCTGCACTTCGCCCGACATCGCTTCCACCACGACTTCGTGCTGGAGAAGGTCGGTCCGCACCTTCTGCGGGTTGGCGCTGGGCTTGTCGCACTTGTTGATGGCGACGATCATCGGAACCCTGGCGGCCTTGGCGTGGTTGATCGCCTCGACCGTCTGCGGCATCACCGCGTCGTCGGCGGCAACCACCAGGATGACGATGTCCGTCACCTGCGCGCCGCGCGCGCGCATCGAGGTGAAGGCAGCGTGGCCCGGCGTGTCAAGGAAGGTCACCAAGCTGCCGTTCGGGGTTTTCACCTGATAGGCGCCGATGTGCTGGGTAATGCCGCCCGCTTCGCCCGCGACGACGTTGGTCTTGCGGATCGCGTCCAGAAGCGAGGTCTTGCCGTGGTCGACGTGGCCCATGATCGTGACGATCGCCGGCCGCGGCAGAAGATCTTCGTCCTTGTCCTCGACCGTGTCGATGACCTGCTCGACGTCCGAATCCGAGACCCGGACCGCGCGGTGGCCGAATTCCTCGATCACGATCTCCGCGGTGTCGGCATCGATCGACTGGTTCATCGTGACCATCATGCCCATCTTCATGAGCGCCTTGACCACGTCGGCGGCACGTTCGGCCATGCGGTTGGCCAGTTCGCTGACCACGATGGTTTCGGGCAACTGCACGTCACGGCTTTGTTTCTCGGCCTTGTGGCCGAAACCCATCGCCTTGGCGCGGGCCTTTTCCTGCTTGCGCTTCATCGCGGCGAGCGACCGCTGGCGCCCGCCCTCGTCCAGCGCCTCGGACAGGGTCAGCTTGCCGGAACGGCGCGCCTCATCGCGGGCGGCGCCGCGATTGCGGCTGTCACGGTCCGGGGCGCCGCGGTCGTCGCGTTCCCGGTCGGTCTTGCGGGGTCCCGCAGCGGCAACGCCCTTGGTGGCGGCGCGTGCGGCGGCAGCCTCGGCGGCGGCCGGATCGGCAGGCGCGGGCTTCGCCGGCGCGGGCTTGCGCACTTCTTCCTTGCGGGCGGCGCGCACCTCGGCCTCGCGGGCGCGGCGTTCCTCTTCCTCGGCCTTCAGCCGCAGCGCCTCTTCGCGCTCGCGCTCTTCGCGCTCCTTCGCCTCCGCCTCGGCGCGGCGGCGTTCCCGTTCTTCCTCGCGCGCACGCTCTTCGGCGGCACGGGCCTCGGCCTCGACGACTTCGCGCGCTTTCGCGGCCTGAAGCGCCTTCAGCCGGCGCTCCATCTCGGCGTCTGAGATGCCGGCAGGGCGGCGCGACGGATCACCGCCGGACATCGCGGGCTTGCCCGCAGCCGCCGGCGCGGCACCCGGTTTCGGCACGACCACACGCTTGCGCTTCGTCTCGACCACGACGCTCTTCGTCCGGCCGTGGCTGAAGCTCTGCTTCACCTGACCGGGACGACCGCCCCCAAGACCAAGCGGTTTCTTACCGTCTGTATCGCTCATGCCGACTTCGTTTCCTTCCCGGCGGAATTTCCGCCGTCAATCTTTCGCAAGCCATCAAGCTTTGCGGCTTCCTCTACAACACGGATGCTGAGTCCGCCAGACGCAAGCGCGCCGTGTATCACATAATCCCGACCGAAGGCCAGACCGAGTTCCGAGGATGTCAGGCAACCGAACCAGCGCCCACCCTGCGGGGTCCAGAGCTTGCCCTTGCCACGGTCGGATCCGTCGGACGCCTGCAGAAGCACCTTTGCCTTGCCCTCCGCCAGCCAGCCCTTGACCTTCTCGAACCCGGCGACGGCAAGACCGGCCTTGCGCGCCAGCGAAACCAGTTCGACGACGCGCTTCGCCAGACCTTCCTCGACGACATCGGCAAGGTTCGGGGCGACCGTGACCTGAGCCCGCGCCGCGCGCGCGAACAGCCCCTTGGCGGCAGCCTTCGCGATGGCATCGCGATCCGCCGTGACCCAGATGCCGCGGCCGGGAAGCTTGCCGGCGAGGTCGGGCATGACCTCGCCCGCGGGGGAGACGACGAAACGGACAAGACCGGCCTTGGGCTGCACGTCACCCGTGACGATGCAGCGCCGTTCCGGCCCGTCCCTGTCCTTTTCGCGTCCGCCTCGGGTCATCGGCACTGTCCGAGGCTCAGGCCTCGGCCTCCTCCTGGTCATCGGCCTCGCCTTCGGCATCCATCTCCGCCGGATCGACCCAGCCAAGCTGGATGCGCGCGGTCATCACCAGGTGCTGCGCCTCTTCAAGACTGACGTCGAACTTCTCGAGCAGGCCCTCGTCCTTCACGCGTTCGCCGTTAACGGTGGTCCAGCCGCCGGCCAGTTCCCAGTCGGCGCAGGTCGCGAAATCCTCGAGCGTCTTGATCCCGTCCTTGGCCAGTGCCTCGACCATCTGCGGGGTCAGGCCGTCGAACTCGATCAGGCTGTCCTCGACGCCCAGCGAACGGGCGGTTTCCAGAGCCTTGCGGTTCTGCTCCTCGATGAAGTCGCGGGCGCGGGCCTGAAGTTCCTCGGCAGTGCCTTCGTCGACGCCCTCGATCGACAGAAGCTCGTCAAGCTCGACGTAAGCCACTTCCTCGAGGCTCGTGAAGCCCTCGGCGACCAGAAGCTGGGCGAAGAATTCGTCCAGATCGAGCGCCTCCATGAACAGCTTCGTGCGTTCGGCGAACTCGGCCTGACGGCGCTGGCTTTCCTCGGCTTCGGTCAGGATGTCGATGTCGAGGCCGGTCAGCTGGCTGGCGAGCCGCACGTTCTGGCCCCGGCGGCCGATGGCGAGCGACAGCTGCTCGTCCGGCACCACGACCTCGATCTTGCCGCCTTCCTCGTCGATGACGACCTTCGAAACCTCGGCCGGCTGAAGCGCGTTGACAAGGAAGGTTGCCTGATCCTCGTTCCACGGGATGATGTCGATCTTCTCGCCCTGAAGCTCGTTCACCACGGCCTGAACGCGGCTGCCGCGCATGCCGACGCAGGCGCCGACCGGGTCGATCGAGTTGTCGTAGGAGATGACGCCGATCTTGGCGCGGCTGCCCGGATCGCGGGCCACGGCCTTGATCTCGATGATGCCGTCGTAGATCTCCGGCACTTCCATCTTGAACAGTTCCGCCATGAACTGCGGATCGGTGCGCGACAGGAAGACCTGCGGGCCGCGGGCCTCGCGGCGGACGTCCTTGATATAGGCGCGGATGCGGTCGTTCGGGCGGTAGCTTTCGCGGCCGATCTTCTCGTTCCGGCGCAGGATCGCCTCGCCGCGGCCGATGTCGACGATGATGTTGCCGTATTCCTCGCGCTTGACCACGCCGTTGATGATCGAGCCCTTGCGGTCCTTGAATTCCTCGAACTGGCGGTCGCGCTCGGCCTCGCGGACCTTCTGAAGGATCACCTGCTTGGCGGATTGCGCGGCGATGCGGCCAAGTTCGACCGGCGGCACCTCGTCCACGATCGTGTCGCCCACCTTCGGGTCGGCGAGGTACTGCTTCGCCTGCTGGGCCGTGAGCTGAGCCTGATAGTTCTCGACCGCGTCATCCTCGACCACGGTGCGGACGCGGGTAAAGTTCGCGCGGCCCGTCTTGCGGTCGATCTTCACGCGAATGTCCATCTCGGAGCCGTAGCGGGACTTGGCCGCACGGGCGAGGCTTTCCTCCATCGCCTGGATCACCAGATCCGGGTCGATCATCTTTTCCCGCGCGACCGCCTCGGCCGTCTGCAGAAGCTCGAGCTGGTTGGCAGAGGTAATCGCCATGTCACTCCTCCTCGGAAGTATCTTCTTCGATGTGGTCGAACTGCGTTTCGTCCGGCGCGGGATGCGCCTTCTTCTGCCGCAGCATTTCGGTGATCAGCTCATCCGTCAGGACCAGCTTTGCGTCGGAAAGCCAGTCGAACCGGAGCCCGATCGTGCCTTCCTCGATCTCGATCAGGACCTCGTCGCCTTCGGTTCCGGCAAGCTCGCCCTTGAACCGCTTGCGCCCGTCGATCATCTCGGCGGTTTCGATCTTGGCCTCGTATCCCTTCCAGGCGTCGAAATCCTTCAGCCGCGTCAGCGGTCGGTCGATCCCCGGCGAGGAGACTTCGAGCGTATAGGCCTCCTCGATCGGGTCCTCGACATCGAGCACGGCGGAAACGGCGGTTGAAATCCGCCCGCAGTCGTCAACATCGATGCCGCCGTCGGGTCGGTCGGCCATGATCTGAAGCGTCTTGGTGTTGCCGCCCATCAGCCGGATACGCACCAGCTCGAACCCCAGGCCCTCGATGGTCGGGGTCACGATCTCGGCCAGGCGACGGTCGATGGCGGTTTTCGCGATGAGGTCGGTCATGGGTTCCAAGCAATAAAAAACGGGCCCTGCGGCCCGTCGATCTTTCCCGGTGGGTTGCGAGTTTGGACCCCGCAACGCCGCTGTTGAAGGCGATATAGGGGAACGGGGGTGAGTCTGCAAGCGCTAAGCTAAGCGCTAAGCTGACGACCGGTTGTTCCGCCAGATCCATAGGTTCAGCACCGACGCAAGACAAAGCCACGCGCCATAGGGCAGCAGGAGCAGGCCGGCGAACCAGTCCACCCTCCAGAAGGCGGGGATCATCGTGACAACAGTCGCCAGCAGGGCAAGAAGGACGACCGCCCCGAGGCCGATCCGCCTCGCCCCGAAGAAGACCGGCGTCCAGAGCGTGTTCAGCGCGATCTGCGCGGCGTAAAGCGCGAGTGCGGCGCCGTTTTCCGGCCGCAGCGCGACGCGTGTCGCCGCCCATGCCATCAGGATGTAAAGCGTGGTCCAGACCAGCGGGAACACCCATCCGGGCGGTGTCCAGCGCGGCCGTTTCAGGCCGTCGTACCAACTGCCCGGCTTGAAGACGGCGCCGCTTGCCGCCGCAGCTCCCGAGCCGAGAAGAAACGCCGCGAAGATCCAGCCCGCACTCATGCCCTGAGCCCGTCCATCACCCGCACCAGTTCCGCGCTGATGCCCGGTTCCGACAGCGCGTGACCGGCGACGGGGATCATCCGCAACTCGGACCGGCGCCATGACTGTGTCAGCTTCCACGCCGTCAGCGGCGGGCAGATCATGTCGTAACGGCCCTGCACGATGGTGCCGGGGATATCTTGAATCTTCGGGAGGTCGCGGAGGATCTGGCCGTCCGTCTCCAAAAATCCATGGTTGACGAAGTAATGGTTCTCAAGCCGGGCAAAGGCGCGGGCGTAATCGCTGGGCGCATCGCCCGTCAGGCCTTCGTTCTCGATGCTGGCAAGGGCATTTTCCCATCCCGTCCAGGCGCGCGCGAATCGCGCCTCCTCGGCGGGGTTTCCCGAGAACAACCGCTTGTGGTAGGCGCCGATCAGGTCGGCGCGTTCATCCGCCGGGACCATGCCGGCGAAACGCTGCCACAGTTCGGGCCAGAAGGCCCCGGCCCCGCCGCCGTAGAACCAGTCAAGCTCGGCCTGCGTCATCAGGAAGACGCCGCGCAGGACGAGGTGGATCACGCGGTCGGGATGCGTCTCGGCGTAGATCAGGCCCAGCGTGGCACCCCAGCTTCCGCCGAAGACGATCCAGCGGTCGATTCCCAACGCCTTGCGGATGCGTTCGATGTCGGCAACCAGGTGCCAGGTCGTGTTCGCCTGAACTGCGGCATTCGGCTCCGACCGTCCGCAGCCGCGCTGGTCAAAGAGGACAACGCGATAGACCGACGGGTCGAAGAACCTCCGCATGGCGGGCGACGATCCGCCGCCGGGTCCGCCGTGCAGGACCAGAACCGGCAGCCCGTCCGGTTGCCCGCATTGTTCGACGTAGACGCGATGCCCCTCGCCCACATCGAGGAATTGCCGGTCGAAGGGTTCGACCTGCGAATAAAGATTGGCGCCTGTGCGCTTTTGCCCTGCGGAGCGGTCCATGCCTGGACTATATACCGCAAAAGAAGCGTCCCGCCATGGGGGCCAGTACCGACCGGAGAACCGGATGCAGCACACGCAAGATACCGTCGATCCCGCCGAAATCGCCAAGTTCGAGGCGATGGCAGCCGAATGGTGGAACCCGCACGGCAAGTTCAAGCCGCTGCACATGATGAACCCGGTCAGGCTCGACTACATCACCCGCCAGATCGCCGCCGAGTTCGGGCGCGACCTTGCCACCTCAGCGCCCTTCGCCGGTCTGCGGCTTCTCGACATCGGCTGCGGTGGCGGGCTCCTGTCCGAGCCGATGGCGCGGCTTGGCGCCGATGTGGTCGGGGCGGATGCCGCCGAGCGGAACATCCCCGTTGCCCGCCTGCATGCGGAATCGCAGGGGCTGGCCATCGACTACCGCCACACCACGGCGGAACGGATGGCCGAGGCCGGCGAACGCTTCGACGTCGTGCTGTGCATGGAAGTGGTCGAGCATGTGGCGGATCCGGCGGGCTTTCTTGCAACCTGCCGGGCGCTGCTGAAACCCGGCGGGCTCATGATCGCGTCCACGATCAACCGGAACGCAAAGAGCTTCATGGCCGCTATCATCGGTGCCGAGTGGGTGATGCGATGGCTGCCGAAGGGCACCCACGACTGGTCCCGGTTCATCACGCCCGCCGAGCTTGAGGCTCTGCTGCGCACCGCGGGGCTGGCGCCGGTCGACCGCAAGGGGTTCGTCTTCAACCCGGTCAGTTGGCAGTGGTCAATCTCGGACCGCGACCTGTCGGTGAACTACGTGATGGCCGCGCGCCATCCGTGAGGCGGCTCAGCCGTCCTGGCCAAGCCGCAACCGCAGGTCGCGCAGGACCGGCAGGACGGCACGTACCTTGTCGTGCCCGATCGCGCGCACAAGGTCGGTCAGGATCGGCGCGATCGAGGCAAGGGCGGCGTCGCGCGCGGAACGCCCTGCCGGGCTCAGCGACACGAACTTGCGCCGTGCGTCGTCCCAGTCGGGCCGGATGTGGATATGTCCCGCCCATTCCAGCTTGGCGAGCGTATTGGTCATCGCGCCACGCGTGACATGAAAGGCATCGGCCAGCTGCGCCGGTGTCCGCTCATCGGAAATGTTGGCCAGATGGTTGAGCACGGAGAAATGCGACAGCTCCATCCCCTTCGGCAACGCGCGGGAAATCCGGTTGCGCGCCAGCTGGTCGGCCATAAAGACCTCGGAAAAGAGCGCGATGGCAAGGGGTTCGTGCGGATCGGCCATCTCAGGGCCCCTCGAAGTCGCGGTCGTGGGTCAGGGACGGAATCCGCTGCCGCGCGCGCGCGACCTCTGCCAGGTCGATGTCCGCAAGGATCACGCCGACGTCGGTTCCGCCGTCCGCCAGAACCTCGCCCCAGGGCGCGACGACCATCGAATGCCCCCAAGTCCGGCGTGGCCGGCCGTTGTGGACGGCGTGGCTTCCGCTTTGCGCCGGCGCCAGCACAAAGGCGCCATTCTCGATCGCGCGCGCCCGCAGCAGGCTTTCCCAGTGCGCGGCACCCGTGGTGTCGTTGAAGGCGGCGGGAACGGTCAGGATCTCTGCCCCCGCCTGCGCAAGCCGGCGATAGAGATGGGGAAACCTGAGGTCATAACAGACGCTCAGCCCGATTCTGGCAAAGGGCGTTGCCGCCACCACCGCGCGGGCACCCGGCCGGAAGCCTGCGGATTCCCGGTACTGCTCGGTTTCCGACACGTTCACGTCGAACATGTGGATCTTGTCGTAGCGCGCCGCGATGCGGCCATCCGGGGCGATCAGGAACGAACGGTTGGCGTATCGCCCGTCGCCGCCTTCGGTCTTCAACGCCAGCGATCCGATCAGAAGCCAGATGCCCAGCGCCCGCGCCTCGGACGCGAGCGTCGACAACGTCGCGTCCTCGGTTTCGGTCCGGATCACCCTGTCCTGGTGGGCCCGGTCGGACGACACGCAGTTCGTCACCTCGGGCGTGAGGATGAAGGACGCGCCCCCTTCGGCGGCCTTGCGCAGCAGGTCCGTCGTCACCGCCAGGTTTTCGTCCGGCTGATCAGAGGAGCAAAGCTGCAGAAGGCCGATCTTCATGCACTATCCTGCCAGAAGCGGGTCAAGCTGGCCACGGTGGTCCAGCGCGTGGATATCGTCGGATCCGCCGACATGGCGGCCATTGATGAATATCTGCGGCACGGTGTGGCGTCCACCGGCACGAACCATCATCTGCTTGCGAAGCTCGGGTTGCCTCGACACGTCGGTTTCCTGAAAGCTCACGCCCTTGCGGGCCAGCAACCGCTTGGCTGCGGTGCAATAGGGGCAATAGGGGGTAGTATAAATTTCAACGACTGCCATGATTTCCTGCCGGGCTGTTGGCGTAACTACAGGAACTTAGGCATCCTTCGCAACACGTGCCAGTGCAAGAACGCACACCTCCTTTGCGCCGGCTGCGAGGCAGGCATCGGCAGCCGCGGCAAAGGTGGCTCCGGATGTCATGACGTCGTCGACCAGAAAGATGCGGCGGTCACGGATGCGGCCGGCGTGGCGGGGATGGGCGGCAATGGCGCCGGAAAGGTTCGCGAACCGTGCGTCGCGGTCGCGATGGTCCTGCGATGGCGTGCGGCGGCGGCGCAACAGAAGATCCGGGCAATGTTCCAGCCCGGTGCGTGTGGCAAGCGCGCGGGACAGGAGCGCCGACTGGTTGTAGCGCCGCCGCAGGAGCCGCGACCAGTGCAGCGGCACGGGCGCAATCAGCATGTCGGGGGCCAGGATCGGCCCTGCCGCCCGCTCCAGCCATTCGGCCATCGGGCGCAGGAGGTCGAGACGATCGCCGTGTTTCAGGCCCAGCACCAGGCTGCGGCCGTTGTCCGTGTAAAGCAGCGCCGCGCGCCCGCGCGCCCAGGGCCGCGCCAGGGTCAGACAGTCGTCGCAATGTTCCGGCCTGCCTTCGTCGGTGCCCGGAAGTGGGACGCCGCAGGTGTCGCAGACCAGCCCCGTGATGAAGGGCGTCTTCGGCCAGCACGCGCTGCACAGGCCGAATTCGGTCGATGTCGGCGCCCCGCAGCTGACGCATTGAGGCGGAAAGAACACCCGCGCGAGACCTTGCAATCCCATTCCGAACCCCTAGGGTCGCGCCATGCAGCAGCCACCCGATATCACCGACCGTGCCGCCCTTGCCCGCAACCGTTTGCGGGCGCAGCGGCAGGGGACGGAAGCCTTCCTGCAGGAGGAAGCCGCCGTCGAGATCAAGGAAAGGCTCGGCGAAGTTAACAGAAGGTTTACGACGCCGCTGATCATCGGCGGATTTCCTGATCCCTGGGGGGACCTGTGGCCCGACGCGCGTCGGATCGCCGATGACGACCTGCTCGACATTACGCCGCAGGCGCATGATCTGATCATCCACGCCTTCGGGCTCCACTGGGCGAACGACCCTGTCGGACAGCTTGTGCAGTGCCGGCGGGGCCTAGTGGCCGACGGGCTGTTCCTGGGGGTCATGTTCGGCGGGCGGACGCTCAGCGAACTTCGCGCCGCGCTGGCCGAGGCCGAGGCCGCCCTGACCGGCGGGCTGTCGCCGCGCGTTCTGCCGATGGGCGAGATCCGCGACATCGGCGGGTTGTTGCAGCGGGCGGGATTCGCCCTTCCGGTCGCCGATTCGGTCGTCAAGACCGTCACCTACCGGACCGCCTTCCACCTCATGGCCGACCTTCGGGCGATGGGCGAGGGCAACGCCCTTGCCGCACGCAACCGCCGCTGGCCACGGCGGGATCTCTTCCCCGAAGCGGCCCGCATCTACGCCCAGAGCTTCCCCGCCGACGAGGGCCGGGTTCGCGCCACGTTCGAGATGATGTTCTTGACGGGCTGGTCCCCGCACGAGACGCAGCAGAAACCGCTGCGGCCCGGAAGTGCTGCGCACCGGCTGGCCGATGCCCTTCGCCCGGGCGGCGGCCGCGACACTTCCGCCAAGCCGCTTTGATACGGCTGCAAAAACGACTATCTCGGAGCGGCCGGGACAGAAGGGGAGCCTGATGACTGCGATAATCGACCGGCCCGGAGAGGGCCGCCTTGCGCACGCGCCGAAAGACCACCCGCCGCAACCGCGCCGCCGCATCGGCGTTCTGGTCGCGAACCTCGGAACGCCCGACAACCATGACTACTGGTCGATGCGCCGCTACCTGGGCGAGTTTCTGTCGGACAAGCGGGTGATCGACATTCCCTCGTGGAAGTGGCAGCCGCTTCTGCAGTTGATCATCCTGTCGAAGCGGCCCTTCACCTCGGGCGCGAACTACCGCTCGATCTGGAATCACGAGGCGGGGGAAAGCCCGCTGATGACGATCACCAAGGCGCAGGTCGCAAAGCTGCGCGCGGCTGTCGCGGCGCGCTACGACGCCGATGTCATGGTCGAGTTCTGCATGCGCTACGGCAACCCCTCGACGCAAGGCGTGGTGCGCAGGATGGTTGACGAGGGGTGTGAGCGGTTACTGTTCCTGCCGCTTTATCCGCAATACGCCGGCGCGACCTCAGCCACCGCCAACGACGAGTTGTTCCGCGCGCTGATGAAGGAAAAGCGCCAGCCCGCGGTGCGCGTCGCGCCCGAATACTTCGACCACCCGCTTTATGTCGAGGCCCTCGCGCAATCGGTGGAGCGGGCCTATGCGGGCCTGGACCACAAGCCGGACGTGCTGGTGGCGTCCTACCACGGGATGCCGAAGCGCTATCTGATGCAGGGCGACCCCTACCATTGCCAGTGCCAGAAGACCTCTCGCCTGCTGAGGGAGCGGCTGGGATGGCAGGCGGATTCGATTGACACCACCTTCCAATCCGTCTTCGGGCGCGAGGAATGGCTGCGACCCTACACGGTCGAACATGTGGCCGAACTTGCCAAGGCGGGAAAGAAACGGATTGCCGTCATCTCGCCGGCCTTCGCCGCCGATTGCATCGAGACGCTGGAAGAGATTCAGGGCGAGATCCGGGAGGCGTTCGAACACGCCGGCGGTGAAAGCTTCACCTACGTCCCCTGCCTGAACGACGACGACGCGCACATCGCTGCGCTGATGGCCGTCATTGGCGACAATCTTGCCGGCTGGGTCTGAGCAATGAAAAGGGGCGGTGGAAATCCACCGCCCCCTTCCTGAACGGTTTCCCGATCAGTTGGACGAAGCCGCAGCGGCAACGAGCAGGAGGAGGAGGAGCGGAACCACGATACCGGCGCTCGAGGACGACGCTTCCTGGGTCACAACTTCTTCTTCCATCACCGGCTCAGCCATACCGCCAGCGAAAGCGGTGGTCGCGGCGAGCGAGAGAGCGGCAGCAAGTGCAAGCTTTTTCATTTTAGAGTCTCCAAGTTCACCCGGCACAGGTTTCATGAGGAACGCCCGGGCATTCATTCAGTACCTCGTATCGCCCACTAACCCACACGGCGCATTTTTTGCAACGCCCCTTATGCAGCAGGGACAAAGGTTTCGCCCCTGTCGTCAAATAAGCAACACCTGCGTACCAACTTTCGCCATGCCGAAAAGTTCCGCTATGTGCTCGTTGTAAAGCCCAACACAACCGTTCGACGAACGCCGGCCGATCTTGCGCGTGTCGTGGGTGCCGTGGATGCGGTAGAACTGCCACGACAGGTAGAGCGCATGGGTCCCGAGCGGATTGTCCGGTCCTGCGGGAACATAGTCCGGCCAGTCAGGATTGCGTTCCTTCATCGCCGGGGTCGGGCGCCATTCAGGCCCCTCCACCTTGCGGACAACCTCGGTGCGGCCGCGACGCGTCAGGTCCTCGCTCAAGGGGACGCTGGTCGGGAACAGGCGATAGATGCTTTGGTCCTCCGACCAGAAGTGCAGCGCCCGCGACGTGATGTCGACAAGGATCGCGCCCTTGCGGGTGTTCTCGAAGTACGGGCGCCAGTCGAGGGCGCGGAAGCTCGAGATGTTGCGGCGGAAGTTGGATGTCGGATCCTGTTCGTACTCGGTCGTCTCGGCGCCGAACTGCGCGCGGACGGGTGTCGCGGCGGCAACGCCCAGAAGGGCGGCAGCGCCAAGGAAGCTGCGTCGATCGAGCCTGCGAGAGGTATCGGAGCTCATGCCTGTCTCCATGTTGATTGGACGCGGGGCGTCATGGTGCGCGGAACCTACCCCTCATTTCCGGGCAGAGCAACTCACGCCGTCGTCAGGTTCCCGCCGACGGCGGAAGATGGCGTTTGAACAATGGATTCGCCGGCTGTAAAGGAGGGAGCCGCACTATCAGGGAACCGCCCAGATGAAACCTTACTTCGGTCTTGTCGCCGTTGCGATCCTGGCGCTTTCGGCCTGCGCGACCGAGCCCCTGCAGATCGGGCCGGACGGCAAGCCGTTGCCCAAGGTCTACATGATCAAGCCGGGCGATACATCGCGCGTGACCTTCTCCATGGTCGACTCGGTCAATACGCTGCGCGCGGCGGCCGGGGTCCCGCCCCTTGCGCTCAACGCCGAACTGACGGCGGCGGCGGCGACCCATTCGCGCGACATGTCGGTGCAGAACCGCCCCTGGCACTTCGGGTCCGACGGGTCGTCGCCAGTCGATCGCGTACGGCGGGTGGGCTACACCGGGCAGATGCTGGGCGAGAACATTTCCGAGACCTATGAGACCGAGGTCGAGACGCTTGCGGCCTGGATGGATGTGCCCGACACACGCGCCGTCATCCTTGATCCGGCGGCACGCCAGATCGGATTCTCCTGGTTCCAGGAGCCGAGCGGGAAGCTCTGGTGGACCCTGCTGACCGGCAGCTAATCCTTTGAAGTGTAAGCCTTCCGGCACCGTTTGGCGCTAGGGCGCGATGAAGATCGGCGTGCCGGTCCGGACCATGGAATAGACTTCCTCGATCTCATCGTCGGATACCGCGATGCAACCCGCGGTCCAGTCGGAGCCGAACCCCCGGTTCCTGCCCGCCCGGCCATGGATGAAGATGTCGCCGCCGGGCGGCTTGCCAAGCGCTTTCGCCTCTTCGACGTCGGCTTCGTTCGGATAGGAGATTCCCAGCGACAGATGAAAGGCCGAGTTCGGGTTGCGCCGGTCGATGTAGTAGACGCCTTCGGGGGTTCTCTGGTCACCCTCGATCTTCTTGTCGCCGATCGGATCGCCGCCAAGCGCGATGTCGTACTTCTTCAGCGCGGTGTTCCCGTTCAGCAGGAACATCGTCCGCTTTTCCTTGAGCACGAGGATCTGCGTCACCTCGGGTCCGTCATAGCTCCGGAACTTCGACTTCTCGCAGCCTGCAAGCGCCACCGCCGCAACGATCGCCAGACCTGCTCCGATACCGTTCATTGCCTGTCCTGCCGTTGGTCTTTTCCTGCGTGATACACGGGACCGGCCGCTCCGGGAAGTGCGCAAATTTCCGCTCACGATTTGCTGATTCTGCGCGAAAGCCGGGCGACAAGTTCGACATGCGGGGACCACCGGAACTGATCGACCACCTCGACCCAGTCGATCGCATAGCCGCCATGACACATGATTCGCGCATCCCGGGCGAAAGTGACGGGATTGCACGACACCATTGCCACGACGGGAACGCCGCTTCGGGCGAGCTCCGTGCACTGCGCCTCTGCCCCGGCACGCGGCGGGTCGATCACGACGGCATCGAAGGCGCGCAACTCGTCCGGCAGCAGGGGACGGCGGAAGAGGTCGCGCGTTTCGGTTGCCACTCGGTGCAGGCCGGCCGCTCGGCGCCAGCCGGCATCGAGGGCGGCAATGGCGTCGACCTCTCCCTCGACTGCGTGAACCTCTGCCGTCTCGGCCAGCGGCAGGGCGAATGTGCCCGAACCGGCGAACAGGTCTGCCACCCGCCGCGCTGTCCCGACCGCCTCTGCCACAAAGGCTGAAAGTGCCGCCTCGCCCTCTCGGGTTGCCTGAAGAAATCCGCCCGATGGGGGAAGCACCATCGCCCGGCCGAACCGCTGGACAGGCGGGCGTGCCGTCACCACGGTTTCGCCATCCCAGGTCAGCCGTGCGAGATCCGCCTTTCCCGCGATCGCGGCGAGCGCTGAGAAAAGCCCCGGTTCAAGCGGCTTTCCCCCCGTCAGCGCCATGTCGATGCCACCGTCCGACAAGGTTACGGTCAGCGAAAGCTCCCCCTTGCGCGAAGCGCCGATGGCCGTGATCTCCTCCATCGCAGGCAAGGCCGCCAGAAGTTCGCGCCGCAAAAGCAGGCAGCCGGGGATCGGCACCACCGTATCGGACGCGCGGCCGTGGAATCCGACGACGACTCCTTTCCGGGTTCTCCGGCCCGAAAGCGTCGCCCGACGCCGTGAATTCGGCGGAGAAGTGGTAATCGACCGGACCGGCGCCTCGAGCGCTTGGCCGGACAGTGCGGAGCGAACCACATCCTTCTTCCATTCGGCGATGAAATCGTCCGAGGCATGCATCAAATTGCAGCCGCCGCAGGCGCGATAGTGCGGGCAGGCTGCCCTGACCCGGTCCGGCGACGGCGCGACGATACGCGGCGCCTGCATGCGGTCGCCCGTGACCTCCCCCTCGACTTCCTCGCCCGGAAGGGCGCCCGGAACGAACACGGGCCCGGGCGCGATGCCGTCGCCCAGATGGCCAAGCCTGTCGATGGTCAGCCTCACTCCGCCGCCTCTTCCTCGGTCCCGAGGAAGCCGCCCGACTGCCGATTCCAGTAGCGCGCATAAAGCCCACCCCGGGCCAGAAGCGTCTCGTGGCTTCCCTCCTCGACGATCCGGCCGCGGTCAAGGACGATGATCCGGTCCATCGCCGCGATGGTCGAAAGCCGGTGTGCAATGGCGAGGACCGTCTTTCCGCGCATCACGCGGCCAAGCGCGCTCTGGATCGCGGCCTCCACCTCGCTGTCAAGCGCCGAGGTCGCCTCGTCCAGCACCAGGATCGGCGCGTCCTTGAGAAAGGCGCGGGCCAGAGCGATCCGCTGCCGCTGCCCGCCGGACAGGCGGACGCCGCGTTCGCCAAGTTGCGCGTCATAGCCGGTCTTGCCCTTGTGATCGACAAGGCCGCGGATGAATTCGTCCGCCTCGGCGGCCTCGGCGGCGGCAATCACTTCGGCCTCGGTCGCGTCCGGGCGGCCGTAAAGGATGTTGTCGCGCGCGGAGCGGTTGAACATCGCCGTCTCCTGCGTGACCATGCCGATCTGTCGGCGCAGGCTTTCCTGCGTCACGCGTGTCACGTCCTGCCCGTCGACCAGTACGCGCCCCTTCTCACTGTCGTAGAGCCGCAGGAGAAGTGCTACCAGCGTCGACTTGCCCGCGCCCGAGGCGCCGACGATGCCGATCTTTTCTCCCGGCCGGACGGTCAGGCAGATGTCCTCGATCCCGCCAACCCGGCGCCCGTAAGCAAAGCTGACGTGGTCGAAGGTGATCTCGCCCCGCGCGCGGGTCATCTCCTCCGCGTCCGGCGCGTCGGTCAGCGTGTGCGGCGGCGTCAGTGTGCGCATGCCATCCTCAACCTCGCCGATGTTGGCATAGATCGCCATCAACGTGAAACTGACCCACCCGGTCATCTGGGCAATGCGGATGGCAATGGCGCCCGAAGCCGCGATGTCGCCAGCGCTGGCCAGCCCATGCGTCCACATCACCAGCGTGCCGCCGACCAGGATCACTGGCAGCGAACCGGCCAGCGTCATCAGCGCCAGCCGAAACCAGGCCGAGATCACCCCGAACTCGAGCGAGCGTTCGCGGAAGACGCGCATGGCCGACAACGCGGCGCGATCCTCGTGTTCGGCGTGGGCGAAAAGCTTGACGGTCTTGATGTTGGTAATCGTGTCGACGACCTGCCCGGTCACCATTGCCCGCGCACCCGCCCGCGCCGCGGAGTTCTGCCGCACCCGCGGGATGAAGAAGCGGATCAACCCGACATAGGCGAGGATCCAGACCGAAAGCGAGACCGCCCCCCAGAAGTCGATCGCCAGCAGAAAGATCGCCGACCCGATCAGCGAGGCGAGCGCGAAGCATACGGTGTTGATGAACTCGGTCGCGACATCGGTGACGGCGCGGGCGGTCTGCATCTGCTTTTGCGCAATGCGCCCTGCAAAGTCGTTGTCGAAGAAGGTCACCGCCTGACCCATCGTCCAGCGGTGGAGCCGCGACAGGACAAGCGGCGTCAGGTTCGGCCCGACCGCGATGGCGTTCGACGCTGAGGAAGCCCCGAAGGCAAGCGGGCGCAGAACGATGAAGAAAAAGGCGATCCACAGCAGAAGCGAAAGGTTGGCGGAAAAGAACCCTTCCGGCCCCGTCGCGCTGGCCGCATCGATGACCTGGCCCAGAAAATAGGCCGTGACCACCTCCATCACCCCCGCGACCGAGGACGCGGCGGCGGCCATGATAAGGGTAGGCCACGATCCTGAAAGGCACCAGCCGAAGAACGGCAGCAGCCGGTTGGGCGGCTGTCCATCGGCGGGCGCGAAAGCGTCGAAGAGCGTGGCGAGCTTCATTCGGCGGCCTTTTCGGCCTCATCGTCGATGCCGATGAAGCCGCCCGATTGGCGTTCCCAGAAGCGTGCGTAAAGACCGTTCATGGCCAGAAGCTGGGCATGCGTCCCTTCCTCCGCAACCCTGCCGTCGTCCAGCACCACGATCCGGTCCATCCGCGCGATGGTCGAGAGCCGGTGCGCGATGGCGATCACGGTCTTGCCTTCCATGACGCCGTAAAGCGTCGACTGGATCGCCGCCTCCACCTCGCTGTCAAGCGCCGATGTCGCCTCGTCCAGCACCAGGATCGGCGCGTCCTTCAGGATCACGCGGGCAAGCGCGATGCGCTGGCGCTGGCCGCCCGACAGCTTCACCCCGCGTTCGCCCACCTGCGCATCGTAACCACCGCGCCCGGCCGGGTCGCGCAGCGTTTCGATGAAGTCGTGCGCCTCAGCCCGTCTGGCCGCCTCGATCATCTGGGCCTCGGTCGCGTCGGGTCGTCCGTAAAGGATGTTGTCCCGCACCGACCGGTGCAACAGGCTGGTTTCCTGCTGCACCATGCCGATATGGCGGCGCAGGCTGGATTGCGTGACCGTGGCAATGTCCTGCCCGTCGATGCGGATCGACCCGGCCTCGGCGTCGTAGAAGCGCAGGAGCAGTTTCACCAGCGTCGATTTCCCTGCCCCCGATCGCCCGACGATCCCGATCTTTTCGCCCGGCTCGATGGTCAGGTCGATGGCGGCCAGCCCGCCAGAGCCGCGTCCGTAGTGATGGCTGAGGCCGCGGATCTCGATCCGGCCCTCGTTGAGTTGCAGGTCGCTGGCGGCCGGCCGGTCCACCAGGCCGATCGGCTGCGCGATGGTCTCCATCCCCTCGGCCACGGTGCCCAGCGCCTGCACCAGCGCGGTCGAGGCCCACATGATCCAGTAGGTCATGTTGTTGAGCCTGAGCGCCATCGTCGTCGCCACCGCGACGATCCCGACCGAAGCCGCGTCGCTGTACCAGAGCCAGATCGACAGCCCCGAAAGCCCGACGATCAGCGCACCGTTCAGCGCGGTCAGGATGATGTCCATGCGGGTGATGATCCGCATTTCCCTTTGCAGCGCGGTCCGGGCGTTTTCGATCACCTCGCCGGCATAGGCGATTTCCCGGTCGTCGTGGGCGAAGAGCTTGACCGAGTGGATGTTGGCGTAGCTGTCAACGATCCGCCCCGTGACCGCCGACCGGGCACCAGATGCCGCCTGCGCCGCCGGGGCCACCTTCGCGACCGAGACCTTGAGAAGCAGGAGATAGCCAAGGAACCACAGGACCAGCGGCACCACGAGCCGGGAATCCACCGTTGACAGCAGGGCGACCGAACCGAGGAAAGTCGTGAACGCGAAGGTCATCGCGTCAAGCAGCTGATAGACGGCATCGCTGGTCGCGGGGGGCGTCTGCATCACGCGGTTTGCGATGCGTCCGGCAAAGTCGTTCTCGAACCATCCCACCGGCTGGCGCAGGATGTGCCGGTGCGCGCGCCAGCTGACCAGCGTGCGCAGGTTCGGCACGATGGTGTTGTGCAGAAGCGCGACGTCCAGCCCGGCGACGAAGGGGCGCAGGCACAGCACGAAAACCGCCGCGGCAGCGATCTCCAGCCAATGCGCCGCAAGGGCCGCGCGCGGATCGTCGCCCGACAGGAAATCGACGATGCGGCCCATGTACCAGATCAGCCCGACCTCGGTCAGCGCGGTCAGCACCTTGACCACGATCGCAACCGCGAAGACGCCGCGGAACGGCCGGGCGTACTCCCTCAGGAAGGGGACAAGGCGCCGGGGCGGCTCGTCCCTTTCCTCATAGGCCACATAGGGATCGACGAGGTTCTCGAAGAACCGGAACATGGGGAAACCTTTGCAAGTTCGATCCCGTATACCGCGCCCCGGCCAAAAGGGGAATGTCAGTGCCAGACAAGCTGCGCGACCGAAAGCACGATCAGCGCCGCCATCGTCAGGTTGAAGATGCGACGGCGCCCGGATGAGGTCAGGATCCTTGCGATCGTCTGGCCGGCCATGACCCAGGTCGCGGAAGACATCAACCCTCCTCCCAGGAACGTCAGCGCGACAATGCCCGCCGCAAGGGCCGGGCCCGGACCGGTGACGAACTGCGAGGTCGCCGCGACCGCCATCACCCAGGCCTTCGGGTTGATCCACTGGAATGCCGCAGCGGCCGGAAAGCTCATCGGCCGCGCCGGGCCGCCCCCGGCCGACACACCGCCCGAGGTGGCGATCTTCCACGCGATCCACATCAGCAGGGCCGCGCCGCCCCAACGCAGGCTTTCCTGAAGGGCGAGGCTGGTCTGGAAAAGCCCGCCCAGCGCCAGGCCCACGATCAGCACCATCGCCGGAAAGCCCACGGCGACCCCCAGCATGTGCGGAAGCGTGCGGCGAAACCCGAAGGTCGCGCCGGATGCCGCGAGCATCGCGTTGTTGGGGCCGGGGGTGAACAGCGTACCGGCGGCCAGCGAGATGAGCGCGATGAGTGTTTCGGGAGGCATGACAGATCCCGGAAGATGGATTCGAGGGCGGACTCTTGCCGCGCGCGCCGGCGGCTTCAAGCCAGCAATTGTTCCCGTGACAATTCGAAGCCCGAGGCGATCCAGCGTTCCTCGAGCTCGCTGAGCCGTGCGCCGAGTGCCGGGCCCGACAGCATGGGCATCAGATCGGCGGACCGGACCGGGAACACCGCGCCCGCCCCGCGCGCGACCCGTTCCTCCCACCCCTCTGGCAAGACCGTGCCGGCAACGGCCGCCGAGATGAGAACCGCGTCCCGAGCGATTTCGGCGCCATGGCGATAGGCCGTGGCCTCCGGCCTCTCGCCAGTGGCCAAGGTGTTCGACAGCAGCTCGATGCGCCGCGCCTCAACCCTCGACAGGCGCAGACGTTCGGCGGGACCGGCACCGCCCAGAACGAGAAGCCGACGCAGCCAGTCTGGAGCATAGGGCGGCTCCAGATGCACCAGGGGGGCCAGGGCGCGGGCATCCGCCCCCGGCAGAACCCGCGCCAAAATCCCCGCGGCCTGCATCGCGGCAACCGCCTGCGACGGGTTGACCGCGGCCAGAAGCCTGCGCATCTCGTGGCCTATTCTTTCGCGTGAAAGTGTCTCTATTCCGGCCGAATTTTCGGCACAGGCGGCGAAGCCCTCGGGGTCTAGCCCTTCGACCGGGTCGCCATACCAGGCGTGGAACCGAAAGAACCGCAGGATGCGAAGGTAGTCCTCGCGGATGCGTTCCCCGGCGTCGCCGACAAAGCGGACGCGCCGGGCCTTCAGGTCGGCCAGACCGCCGATGGGGTCGACAATGCGCCCGGCCGCGTCGGCGTAAAGCGCGTTCATGGTGAAGTCCCGCCGCGCCGCGTCATCCTCGATCCGGTCGGAATAGACCACGACCGCGCGCCGCCCGTCGGTTTCGACGTCGCGGCGGAAGGTGGTCACTTCGTGCCCTACGCCCTCGGCAACCACGGTGACGGTGCCGTGGTCGATGCCGGTGGGCACCGCCTTCAGCCCGGCCGCACGGGCCAGCGCCATCACCCGCTCCGGCAGCGCGTCGGTTGAGATGTCGATATCCGCGACCGGCTGCGCCAGAAGCGCGTTGCGCACGCATCCGCCCACCATGAATGCCTGATGGCCGGCATCCGTCAGCATCCCCAGCACGCGCTGGACATGCCCGGCCGTGATCCAGTCGTCCGTTATCCGCATCACGCCATCCGGTCCGCCAACGCGCGCAGGATACGCGCGGTTGCGCCCCAGATGTAATAGGGGCCGTAGGGCACGGTATAGTAGCGCCGCCACTGTCCGCGCCAGCGCCGCCCCTCGATCCGGTAGTTCGAAGGGTCCAGAAGGTGCGCCAGAGGCACGGTGAAGACCTCGTCCACCTCGCCGGCCTCGGGCCGGGGTTCGAAGGGCGACGGGATGCAGCCGAGGACCGGGGTAACGGAGAACCCGGTGACGGTCTCGTGCGCGTCAGTCGTGCCGAGGATCGCCACGCTTGCGCGCGACAGGCCGATCTCCTCTTCCGCCTCCCGGAGGGCGGCGGCCACTGCGTCCGCATCGGTTGCGTCCACCTTGCCCCCCGGAAAGGCGATCTGCCCGGGATGGTGCTTCAGCCGCGACGACCGCTTGGTCAGGATGACTTCAAGCCCCGCCGGGCCCGGCTGGAACGCCACCAGCACCGCCGCGCGGATCAGGCGGCGTCCCTCGGGCAGGCTGGTCTCGGGGTTCAGGTCGAAGTCAGAGGTCGGGCGGCCCGGACCCGCCAGCGCCGCCCTAAGCCCGCCGAACGGATCACTCGCCGCCATCGGGGCGCTCCCGCGCCTCGAACCCGAGCGTTGCGGGGTCGAACTCGTAATGCGCGTTGCAGAACTGGCAGTCCGCCGTCACGATCCCGTCTTCGGTGGTCATGTGGGCGATGTCTTTCGCCGAATAGATCGACAGGCTCTGACGGACCTTCTCCTCCGAACAGGTGCAGCCGAACTGGATCGCCTGGGCGTCAAAGACCCGCGGCCCTTCCTCGTGGAACAACCGAACCAGCAACTCGGTCGGTTGCACCGTGGGGCCGATCAGCTCAAGCTCCTCGACCGTGTCCAGAAGCAGGTTTGCGCGGCGCCAGTTGTCGCCATCCTCGCCGTCGAGGATGTCGGTCGCCGTCAGCAAGCCGCCCTCGCCGGTCGCCGCCTCCTTCGCGAACAGCGGCGAGGCTTTCGGCATGTGCTGAAGCATAACGCCGCCTCCCCGCCAATGCTCCCCCTGTCCGGGCAGGAGCGATCGGCCGAAGGATAGTTCGAACCGAGTGGGCAGTTGTTCCGACTGCGCGAAATAAGCCTCCGCACAGGCGGAAAGGGAGCTGCCGGCGATCGGCGTGATGCCCTGGTAGGGCACATTGCCGGCGCCTTGGTCGATCAGGATCGCCAGATAGCCCTTGCCGATCTGGCTGAAGGCATGCCCGTCCGGCACCAGCCGTTCCGCATCGAAGCTCGCCCAGCCGCGGATGCGGGCGGGCGCCCCTTCGGTCGCCGGCGCGTAGTAGTCGGTGGCGATGATGCGGATCGGCCCGTCGCCCCGGATCTGGAGCGACAGTTTCCAGCGCAGCTTGATCGTCTGCCCGATAAGTGCTGTCAGAAGCGCCGCCTCGGCCACCAGCCCCTCGACCGCGGCGGGATAGTCATGCTGGCCCAGAATCCGCTCCAGCACGCCATCAAGGCGCGCGATCCGTCCGCGGATGTCGGACATGTCGAGTTGAAATGGCAGGACGGTATCGTCCCAGACGATCTGCGACAGGCTTGTCATGGGGTTTCCTTTGGGCCGAGGCCTTGGCATACCGCGTCCATATGGGAACGGCAACCTGCGCGCCAAGGGGGCGACGATGATCAGGCGGTTCGGCGAGGCGGTCAGGGCAGACCGGAAATACCGGGTAAGGCATGGTGTCTATGCCGTTCTTCTGCTGGGTGACGAAGTCCTGATCACGCATCAGGCAGAGCCTGAACCGGAGTATCAGTTGCCCGGCGGCGGCATCGACCCCGGCGAATCACCCCTGCACGCACTTCATCGTGAGGTCTACGAGGAAACCGGCTGGTCGATCGCCCAGCCGAAGCGGCTGGGGGCTTTCCGACGCTTCACCTACATGCCGGAATACGACAGGTGGGCGGAAAAGCTGTGCGCGATCTACCTCGCCCGCCCTGTCCGGCGGCTTGGCCCGCCCTCGGAGCCGGGTCACCAGGCGCTGTGGGTTCCGGCGCGGGACGCGGCCCGGATCCTGGACAACGACGGCGACCGGCACTTCCTGGCAACGGCGATCAGCCGCCTTATGCGCTAGACCGGCCCCCTGAATTCGATCAGCGCGCCCGAGACGTCGTCGGGAAACTCCCCGCCCGCGTGGGCATCGACATGCGCCATCATGGCATCAAGGAACCCCGGCCCGCGCTGGGACCGGCAAAGGTGCATGAACCGCGCCAGACCCTCGGCGCCAAGTTCGGCGCCATTGGCATCAGGCGCCTCGGTGATCCCGTCCGACATGAGGAAAAGCCTGTCGCCCGGGGACAGCCGCACCTCGATCGTCCGATAGTCCGCGTCCTCGATCAGGCCGATCGGATAGCCGCCGTGCCCCACGAACTCCACGCTTCCGTCGGCCCGCTGGATGGCCGGATGCGGATGCCCCGCCTGCACCAGCGCGACACGACCCGACTGCAGGTCGACTTCCGCGTAGGCGAGCGTGAAATAGGTTTCGGTACGCATTTCGCGCAGCACGATGCGGTTCAGCTGGCGCGCCAGCTCTGCCGGGGCGCGCGCGCCATAGCCGGCGCCGGCCTGCACCAGCGCAATGTTCTGCTCCGGCCTGTTGCCCGAGAGCAATCCCGCTAGCCGCGCCGTCATCAGGGCCGAGGTGATCCCGTGTCCCGACACGTCGATGGAGAAGACGCCAACCCGCGTTCCGGAGATTTGGAAGAACCCGACAAGGTCGCCGCCCACGTGACCCGACGGCCGCAGAAGCAGCGCGACATCCATCGCATCGAAGCTGCGGAACCGTTCCCGCATCAGGCTGTGCTGCAGTTTTCGCGCTTCGATCAGGTCGCGGTTGATCGAATCGTAAAGCCCCTGCAACTCGCCCAGCGCCGAGGTCAGCAGGCGGTTCTTGTCCTTCAGTTCCCGCTCGATCCGGAGAATCCGTTCGCCCGCCGCAATCCGGGCGCGCAGCTCATCGCCCGAGACCGGCTTTGTCAGGAAGTCGTCCGCCCCGACATCGAGGCCCATGGCGACCTCGGCCGTCTCGGTCTTCGAGGTGAGCAGGATGAAGTAGATGTATCCGCCGGCATTCAGCTCCCGCAGCGCCTTGCAGAAGTCGAGCCCGCTCATCCCCGGCATCATCCAGTCGGAGATGATCAGATCGGGCGGGTTGCGTCGGCACAGCGCGAGGGCTTCTTCGGCAGAGCCTGCCTCCTCCACCCGGTAACCCGACCGGGCGATCTGAGAGGCGAGAATCCGGCGCTGCACGCGGCTGTCGTCAACCACCAGAACACGCCGCCCGCTGCAAGCCGGCGGGGCGATGGATGCCATGTCGATCTGGTCAGGAAATGAACTGGTATGCACGAAATAGCCCGGGCCTGTGCCGCTGCCTCGACGATAGGATTCGATCGTTAAGGCAAGCTGAATCCTTCTGCGGGCGCGCATTAACCCGGTATCAACGCGGCCGTGCCTAGCATCGGGCATTCCGGTGGAGCTGGGGGTCTTTGGAATGATTGATTGGGAAAGGGTGAACAGCCTCAGGGATGAAATCGGGGAAGACAGCTTCGATGAGGTCGTGGAGCTTTTCCTTGATGAAGTTGAAACGGTGATTTCCAGATTGAGGTTGCATCCCGACCCCGTGACCTACGAACAGGATCTGCACTTTCTCAAGGGAAGCGCCTGGAACCTCGGCTTTGCAGATTTCGGCGCCATCTGCCAGGACGGAGAACGGTTGGCCGCGCGTGGTAACCCCACTGCGATCGACATCGGCGCGGTCGTCGAGTCCTACGTGCGGTCACGCAAGACCTTCATGGCGGGAATCGCGGGCAGATCCTCGGCGGCCTAGATCAGGAATTCGGCCAGCGTCTCGTCATTCGTGATGTCGCGGTAGACGAAGCCGGCCCGGTCGAGAGCTTCGGCGAGGCGAACGAAGTTCGCGGCGGCCTTGGTTTCGATCCCGATCAGCACCGAGCCGAAGTTGCGGGCCGACTTCTTCAGATACTCGAATCGCGCGATGTCATCGTCAGGGCCAAGCATTTCCAGGAATTCGCGCAAGGCTCCGGGTCTCTGGGGCATCCTAAGGATGAAATACTTCTTCAGCCCCGCGTATCGCTGCGCCCGTTCCTTGACCTCGGGCAACCGTTCGAAATCGAAGTTGCCGCCCGAGGTCACGCAGACGACGGTCTTTCCCGCGATCTGGTCCGAAAGCTCGGGCAAGGCGTCAACCGACAGGGCCCCTGCCGGTTCAAGAACGATACCCTCCACGTTCAGCATCTCGAGCATGGTGATGCAGATGCGGTCCTCCGGGGCGGAAAGCACATGGGCAGGATCTGTCCCCCGAAGCCGGGCAAAGGTGCGCTCGCCCACCCGCGCGACGGCGGCACCGTCGACGAAACTGTTGATCCGTTTGAGCGTGACCGACTCGCCCGCCGAAAGGGCCGCGGCAA
Source organism: Albidovulum sediminis (assembly GCF_025380365.1). GTDB lineage: Bacteria > Pseudomonadota > Alphaproteobacteria > Rhodobacterales > Rhodobacteraceae > Albidovulum > Albidovulum sediminis. The sequence continues at coordinate 515,455 of NZ_JAOCQF010000003.1, read as the reverse complement.
GGCTGGCGCCGCCGGCCGGCTCGACATAGCGGAAGCCGACCCCGGGCACGACATCGCACAGGTAGGACGTCACACCGGCCGAAAGCCCGCCGCCGCCGACCGGCAGGATCACGATATCGGGGGCGCGGCCAAGCTGGCGCAGGATTTCCACGCCCACGCTGGCCTGCCCTTCGATCACATCCTCGTCGTCAAAGGGCGACAGGAACCACGCCCCGCCTTCGCGGCAATAGGCCTGCGCGGCGGCGAGAGTCTGGTCGAAATAGTCGCCGGTCAGGCGGATTTCGACAGCGCCCTCACCGAAGGTGCGGGTCTTGTCGATCTTCTGCTGCGGCGTCGTGACCGGCATGAAGACCGTCCCGGACACGCCGAAATGGCGGCAGGCAAAGGCAACGCCCTGGGCGTGATTGCCCGCCGAGGCACAGACGAAGTGGCGCTGGGCCGGATCGCGCGCCAGAATCTTCCGCATTGCGTTGAAGGCCCCGCGCAGCTTGTAGCTGCGAACCGGGGTCAGATCCTCGCGCTTCAGGTGGATCTCGGCACCATAGCGTTGCGACAGGTGGACATTGAGCTGCAGCGGTGTTTCGGGAAAGAGCGCGCGAAGTGATTCCGTTGCCTCAAGCGCACGATCGTTGAAGGTGGTCACGTCGCCGGTTCCTGTGGTTTTGCGAGTTTACCCTTTGCGTCATTCAATCGGCGGGATGTCAAGCCTGGGACCGGCCGATTTCCGCCGCCATGCCGTTCGCGGGCCTCATACCGTCCGCTGGCCACAATTCTGACAACTCTCTCTGGCTTGATGGAATCAGCGTATCGCGTGCAGCAACCCGGTCCGGGTGCCGCCCTGGTGGACAGAATGTCTGGATTCAGAGCCCGTAGCCTTGTCGTCTCCTTCCTGCTGGCCGGCCTTATCGGCGGTCCGATGTCACCCGTCGTCGCTCTGGTAGGTTTTGACGCCGCGCTTGCGAAGAACGAAGGCAACGGCGGCGGGAATGGTGGCGGGAACGGCAACGGTGGCGGAAGCAACGGGAACGGGAGCGGGAACGGGAACGGGAACGGGAACAACAACGGCAACGCGAAGGGCAAGCACAAGCCCACTGCCGCGCCGAACATCAAGGTTGCGGCGAACGCCAACTTCGGCCTGCTGGCGTCCGAACTGAAGGCGCTCGAGTCCATAGAGATCAATCCGGCGACCCTGGCGCGTGCCAGCACCACCAGTCAGATCGGCAGGTATCGCAGTTATCTGCGCGCGGCCGAAGCAACCATTGCTGCCAAAGCGAAGTACGACAGTAGCGGCGCCGCTTCCGATCGCGCGCGGCTTGAGGCCGCCGAAGCCGCCGAGGCGCGGGCCCTGGACGCCGCCGCCAATGGCCGTCCGTTGTCGCCCGAAGCGATCGACATGATCCGGCAAGTCCTCGGGATCGACGCCTGAGGGCGACTTTGGCGGGCCCGGGCCCTCTGCCCTTGCCCGATGCGCGGAAACCCAATAAACGGCAGCCGAATTGACGCCACGCAATGAGGCCGCCCCATGTCTGCCCCGAAGAAAGTCGTCCTTGCCTATTCCGGCGGTCTCGATACCTCGATCATCCTGAAATGGCTGCAGAACGAATACGGCTGCGAGGTCGTCACCTTCACCGCCGACCTGGGCCAGGGGGAGGAACTCGAACCGGCGCGCGCCAAGGCGCTGATGCTGGGGATCAAGGCTGAAAACATCCATATCGAGGATGTGCGCGAGGAGTTCGTGCGCGACTTCGTCTTCCCGATGTTCCGGGCCAATGCGCTTTACGAAGGGCTCTACCTTCTCGGCACCTCGATTGCGCGGCCGCTGATCGCGAAGCGGCTGGTCGAGATCGCGGCGGAATGCGGCGCCGATGCCGTGGCCCACGGCGCGACCGGCAAGGGCAACGACCAGGTCCGGTTCGAACTGTCGGCGCTGGCCCTTGACCCTCACCTGCGGGTGATCGCGCCCTGGCGGGAATGGTCGCTGCAGTCGCGGACCCAGCTTCTGTCCTATGCCGAGGCGAATCAGATCCCGATTGCCAAGGACAAGCGGGGCGAGGCGCCGTTTTCGGTCGATGCGAACCTGCTGCACACCTCGTCCGAGGGCAAGGTTCTGGAGAACCCGGCCGAGGAGTTCCCCGATTACGTGCTTCAACGCACCAGCCGGCCCGAAGATGCGCCGAACGAGCCCGAGTTCGTCGAGATCACCTTCGATCGGGGCGACGCGGTTGCGATCAACGGCGAGGCGATGAGCCCGGCGACGATCCTGACCCGGCTGAACGAGCTGGGCGGCAAGCACGGCGTCGGCATTCTCGATCTGGTCGAGAATCGATTCGTCGGCATGAAGTCGCGCGGCGTGTACGAGACGCCCGGCGGGACAATCCTGCTGGAGGCGCATCGCGGGATCGAGCAGATCACGCTCGACGCCGGAGCGGGGCATCTGAAGGATTCGATCATGCCGCGCTACGCGGAACTGATCTACAACGGCTTCTGGTTCAGCCCGGAACGCGAGATGCTCCAGGCGCTGATCGACAAGAGCCAGGAACACGTCTCCGGCACGGTGCGGGTCAAGCTTTACAAGGGCTCCGCGCGTACGGTCGCGCGCTGGTCAGACCATTCGCTTTACAGCGAAAAGCACGTGACCTTCGAGGAGGACGCGGGCGCCTACGACCAGAAGGACGCCGCCGGTTTCATCCGCCTGAACGCCCTGCGGCTCAAGCTGATCGCGACCCGGAACGCGCGCGTGAAGGGCTGATCGCGGGCCGGCTTCCTGTCGGTCAGGGGTGACCTGACGCGCCCGCCGGCGCAAGGAGAACGGCGAAGACGGGTTGAGGACAGGGGCCCGATCACGGGAAGATGACTTGCGGCGAGGGTCCATCCGCGCAGGATGCGCGCGGAAAGGAGACTCCCCATGCACTATCTCGCTCTGGTCCTAGGCCTTCTGATCGCCGGCCCCGCCCTGGCGGCGCCGAGAACGGCAATCGTCGCGGGTGGCTGCTTCTGGTGTGTCGAAAGCGACTTCGAGAGCGTCCCCGGCGTAAGCGAGGTCATTGCCGGCTTCACCGGCGGTGATCTGGAGGACCCTACCTACAAGCAGGTCGGGGGCGGCGGCACCGGGCATTATGAGGCGGTCGAGATTCACTTCGACGACGCGCAGATAAGCTACGCGCAACTGATCCAGCTTTTCTTCAGGTCGATCGACCCGACGGACGACGGCGGTCAGTTCTGCGACCGCGGCGCCAGCTACCGGACGGCGATCTTCGTGCAGAACGATGCCCAGCGCAAAGCCGCCGAAAAGGAAAAGGCGGAGGCGGAGGCGGCGTTGGGCCAGAAGATCGTGACCCCGATCCTGAAGGCTGGCACATTCTGGCCGGCCGAGGGCTATCACCAGGACTACTACAAGGGGACGAGCATCATCCTGACCCGGCGCGGCTTCAAGACACAGTCCGACGCCTACAAGTTCTACCGCAAGGCCTGCGGCCGGGATGCGCGCGTGAAGGAGCTTTGGGGCGATGCCGCCCCCTTCGTTCACTGACCTGCATCGCGACGTCCCATACGGGCGCCCTCAGGCCCGGAAGGCCGCGACTTCCGCGGCCGTCGGGATCGCATCGGCGGTGCCGGGCCGCGTGACCTTGAGCGCGGCAGCCGTCGCGGCCCACTGAAGCGCGTCTTCCGGCGCGCGTCCAAGGTCCAGCCCGGCGGCGAAGTAGCCGGCGAATGTATCGCCTGCGCCGGTCGTGTCGACGGCGGTGACCGAGAGCGCCGGGGCGAAAGCGCGTGCACCGCCGCGCTGGCGCCATTCCGCGCCCTCCGCCCCGCGGGTTATCAGAAGTTCCGGCACGTCCAGCGACTCGACGGGCGTTGCGAGAGCCGCGCTGAGTTGCTGCGCCTCCACCGCATTCAGGACAAGGAGCGAGACGAACGGCAAGACCGCGCGGACGGCTTCCGGATCAAACGGCGCGGCGGAGTAGATGACGCTCAGCCCCTTCTCTCGGGCGTGGCGGGCGGCATCGGCCTGGTGATCGGTTTCGTTCTGCAACAGCAACGTGTCGCCCGGCCTGGCCGAAGTCAGGGCATGCTCCACATGGTCGAACGGGATCGCCCTGTTGGCAGACGGGCAGAGGATGATCGCGTTTTCCCCGCGGTCGTCGATCTGAACGACCGCGTGGCCCGTCGGCATGTCGAGTGTCACGATCTGCGCGGTGTCCACCCCCCAGGATTTGAGCCGGTCGACGGTCCAGGCGCCCTCTGGCCCTACGGCACCGATGTGAACGGTCCGCGCGCCCGCCTTCGCGGCGGCGGCAGACTGGTTCGCGCCCTTGCCGCCCAGGCCGAAGGCATAGCCCGTGGCGGCCAGCGTCTCACCGGGCGCGGGCAGATGCGGCACCCGGTAGAAGTGATCGATGTTGATGGAGCCGAGGTTGAAGATCGTCATCTGGCGCTGCCCAGCCGGCAGGCCGCGATCACCGCCATGTTGAGGATGTCATTGACCGTCGAAACCGTCGAACAGATCTGCACCGGCTTGTCGACCCCCGTCAGGATCGGGCCGATGACCGTGGCGCCGGCCATTTCCTGCATCAGCTTGACCGAGATCGAGGCGGAATGCCGTGCCGGAACCACCAGAACGTTCGCGGGCCCGGACAGCCGGCAGAACGGATAGTGGGACATCTGTTCGGCATTCAGCGCCACGTCGACGGTCATCTCGCCGTCATACTCGAAATCGACACCGCGGGCGTCGAGCACGCGAGGCGCACGGTGCATTTTGGTCGCGCGTTCGGAGACGGGATAGCCGAAGGTCGAGAACGACAGGAACGCCACTCGCGGCTCAAGCCCGAGGCCGCGCGCGACGGCAACGCCACGCTCGGCAATGTCGGCCAGATCCTCTTCCTCCGGCCATTCGTGAACCAGCGTGTCGCCGATCAGCACGATCCGCCCGCGATGCAGAACCGCGGTAATGCCCACCGCGCCATCCGCCGCCGATGCGTCGAAGACATGGTTGATCAGTTGCAGGACATGCGCCGACTTGCGCGTAGCGCCGGTGACCAGACCGTCGCCGTGGCCGTGCGCCAGCATGAGCGCGGAAAACACATGCCGGTCTCGGGCCGCCAGCCGGTGAACGTCGTGCCGGTCGAACCCCTTGCGCTGAAGCCGGGCATAGAGGAAATCCTTGTAGTCGCCCAGGTGGCGGGTGTTGGCGGCGTTCACCACTTCGATCTCGCGCACGGCATCGGCAAGACCCTCTGCCGTCAGCTTTTCATGCACGTCCTGCTCGCGCCCAACGACCAGCGCCTTGCCAAGGCCCGCGCGCTGATAGGCCACGGCCGCCCGCAGGACACGGGGATCGTCGCCTTCGGCAAAGATCATGCGGGCCTGCGCGGCGCGGGCGCGGGCGTGGATGCCCTGAAGGATCGAGGCGGTCGGGTCCATCCGCGATTTCAGGCTGAGCTCATAGGCCGCCATGTCGATGATCGGCCGCCGCGCGACCCCGGTGTTCATCCCGGCGCGCGCGACCGCCGGCGGGATCACGTAGATCAGCCGCGGATCGAACGGCGTGGGTATGATGTAGTCGCGCCCGAAGCTGAGCTTGCGGCCATAGGCCATCGCCACCTCGTCGGGAACATCCTCCCGCGCCAGCCGCGCGAGCGCGTGGGCGCAGGCGATCTTCATCTCGTCGTTGATCGCGCGGGCGTGGATGTCGAGCGCGCCGCGGAACAGGTAGGGAAAGCCCAGGACGTTGTTGACCTGGTTCGGATAGTCGGACCGCCCGGTGGCGACGATCGCATCGGGCCGCACCGCCTGCGCCTCTTCGGGCGTGATCTCCGGGTCGGGGTTGGCCATGGCGAAGATGACCGGATTGGGCGCCATCGCCTCGACCATCGCCGGCGTGACCGCACCCTTGGCCGAAACGCCCAGAAACACGTCCGCGCCCCGCATCGCGTCTTCAAGCGTGCGCGCCTCGGTCCGTGCGGCATGCGCCGACTTCCACTGGTTCATCCCCTCGGTCCGGCCCTGGTAGATGACGCCCTTGGTGTCGCACATGATGCAGTTGTCGTGGCGCGCGCCCATCGTCTTGAGCAGTTCGAGGCAGGCGATCCCCGCGGCACCCGCGCCGTTCAGGACGATCCGGCAATCCTCCAGCTTCTTGCCGGTCAGTTCGAGCGCGTTGATCAGCCCCGCCGCGCAGATGACCGCCGTGCCGTGCTGGTCGTCATGGAACACCGGGATGTCCATGATCTCCTTCAGGCGCTGCTCGATGATGAAGCATTCGGGCGCCTTGATGTCCTCAAGGTTGATGCCGCCGAAGGTCGGACCCATGAGCGAGACCGCCTTGATGATCTCGTCGGGGTCTTCGGTATCAAGCTCGATGTCGATGGCGTTCACGTCGGCGAACCGCTTGAACAGCACCGCCTTGCCCTCCATCACCGGCTTGGAGGCCAGCGCGCCGAGATTGCCAAGTCCGAGGATTGCCGTGCCGTTCGACACTACCGCGACCATGTTGCCCTTGGTGGTATAGTCATAGGCCGTCTCTGGCCGCTCCGCGATCGCCTCTACGGGAACCGCGACGCCGGGGCTGTAGGCCAGCGAAAGGTCGCGCTGCGTCGCCATCGGCTTCGATGCGTTGATCTCGTACTTTCCCGGCACCGGATTCAGGTGATATGACAGCGCCTCTTCCGGAGTGATGCGGTTCTTGGGGGCCATAAGCGACGTTTCCTTGTGCCTTTGCGCCGTCATAGCCGGGGCGGTCCCTGTCCACAATAACGGCGTCTTCGGCGTTAGCGCAAAAAGACTTGCCCCTTTCGGCCCCGCGCGGGCTTTTGTAGGGTCGCTGCGGACGAGGGGGCAGCATGACCGCAAGCGACGGCATCGTGACGCCGATGATGGCGCAGTATCTGGAGATCAAGGGGCGCTATCCCGATGCGCTCCTTTTCTACCGGATGGGCGATTTCTACGAGATGTTCTTTGCTGACGCAGAGGCGGCATCGGCGGCGCTCGACATCGCCCTGACCAAGCGCGGCCAGCATCTGGGCGAGGATATCCCGATGTGCGGCGTGCCGGTCCATGCGGCCGAGGGCTATCTGCTGACGTTGATCCGCAAGGGGTTTCGCGTGGCCATCGCGGAACAGATGGAAGATCCGGCGGAGGCGAAAAAGCGTGGATCGAAGGCGGTGGTGGCACGCGACGTGGTGCGCCTTGTCACGCCGGGCACGCTGACCGAGGAAACGCTTCTGGAGGCGCGGCGGCACAACTACCTTGCCGCCTGGGCCGAGGTGCGCGAGGCGGCGGCACTGGCCTGGGCCGACATCTCCACTGGCGAGTTCCGGGTGATCCCCTGCCCCCTCGGGCGGCTCGGGCCGGAGCTTGCGCGCCTTGCCCCGCGCGAGATCCTGCTGAGCGAGGCGCGCGAACCCGGCCTGGCCGGACTGTCTGACGATCTGGGTGTCGCCGTCACGCCCCTGCCACGCGCGGCCTTCGACAGCGCCGGGGCGGAACGGCGGCTCTGCGCCCTGTTCCAGGTCGCGACGGCCGAGGGCTTCGGCAGTTTCGACAGGGCGGAGACCGCGGCGCTGGGGGCGATCGTCGAGTATCTGGACCTGACGCAGCGGGGAAAGCTGCCCCTGCTGCGCCGCCCGGTCAGGGAAGCGCCGGGCGGCGTGGTGCAGATCGACGCGGCAACGCGGCGCAATCTGGAGATCACGCAAGCGCTTTCCGGCGGGCGCGAAGGATCGCTGATCGCGGCGGTGGACCGGACAGTGACCGCCGCAGGTGCGCGGCTGCTGGAACGGCGGCTTTCCGCACCTTCCCGCGATCTCGTGGCGATTCATGCGCGGCATGAGGCGGTCCGCTTTCTGGTGGAGGAGGCGCGCCTGGCCGACGCCCTTCGCGCCGATCTTCGCCGCGTGCCCGACATCGACCGCGCGTTGTCGCGCCTGGCGCTGGATCGCGGCGGTCCGCGCGACCTTTCGGCGATCCGCGCCGGGCTGGTTCAGGGGGCGCATATCGCCGGCCGTCTGGATGCGGCCGCCCCGCCCCGTCTGACGCAGGCCGCGGGCGATCTGACCGGCTTCGACACCCTCGTCGCCCTGCTTGCTGCGGCCGTGGTCGAGGAGCCCCCGCTTCTGGTGCGCGACGGCGGATTCATCGCGCCGGGCTACGACGATGAACTGGACCAGGCGCGGCAGCTGCGCGACGAGGGGCGCGGCGTGATCGCGCGGATGCAGGCCGAATACGTCGGCCAGACCGGCATCCAGAGCCTGAAGATCAAGCACAACAACGTGCTGGGCTACTTCATCGAGACAACTGCGACGCACGCCGAGCGGATGCTTTCGGCGCCGCTGAACGAAACCTTCATCCACCGCCAGACCACCGCCAACCAGGTGCGTTTCACCACCCTCCCGCTGTCGGAGATGGAGACGCGGATCCTGAACGCGGGCGGCCTGGCGCTTGAGATCGAAAGGCGGCTGTTCGACAGCCTGAAGGCCGCCGTGCTGGACACCGCGCCGCGGATTTCTCAGGCCGCCCGCGCACTGGCCGAGATCGACCTTGCCGCCGCCTTCGGCGATCTCGCGCGGGGCGAGAACTGGTGCGAACCGGTGGTGGACGACAGCCGCGCCTTCGAGGTCGAGGCGGGGCGCCACCCCGTGGTCGAACGGGCGCTGAAGCGGTCAGGCGAAAGCTTCGTGGCCAATGACTGCCTTCTGACTTCGGGCGAAACGCCGGCGATCTGGCTTCTGACCGGACCCAACATGGCCGGCAAGTCGACCTTCCTGAGGCAAAACGCGCTGATCGCCCTGCTGGCCCAGGCGGGATCCTTCGTTCCCGCGCGGCGGGCGCATGTCGGTCTGGTCAGCCAGTTGTTCAGCCGTGTGGGCGCGGCGGACGACCTGGCGCGCGGGCGATCTACCTTCATGGTCGAGATGGTTGAAACCGCGGCCATCCTCAACCAGGCCGATGACAGGGCCATGGTGATCCTTGACGAGATCGGGCGCGGGACGGCGACCTACGACGGCCTGTCGATCGCATGGGCGACGCTGGAGCATCTGCACGGGGTCAACCGCTGTCGCGCGCTTTTCGCCACCCACTACCACGAGATGACAGGGCTATCGCACAAGCTTTCGGGCGTGGAGAACGCCACCGTCACCGTGAAGGAGTGGGAGGGAGAGGTCATCTTCCTGCACGAGGTGCGCAAGGGCGCTGCGGATCGCAGCTATGGCGTGCAGGTCGCGCGGCTGGCAGGCCTGCCCGCCAGCGTGGTCGAACGCGCGAAAGTGGTGCTGGAGGCGCTGGAGAAAGGCGAACGCGAAGGCGGGACGCGCAAGCATGCGCTGATCGACGATCTGCCGCTGTTCAGCGCCGCACCCGCCGCGCCGCCGCGCACCGCCAGGGGCCCCTCGCCCGTCGAGGAACGCCTGCGCGCCCTTCACCCCGACGAGATGACGCCGCTCGACGCGCTGAGCGCGCTTTACGACCTGAAGGGACTGTTGCGCGACTAGACCGCGCCGGCTTCGCACAAGAGATCCGTCAGGATGGCCCATTGGCGACATGAAACAGTCTCTGTTCCGGCCAGAATCCAGTAGGTTTCGCGGGGGCGAAGAACCGTGTCGCTGACCCGCACAAGGGTCCGCCCCTCCAGATCGCCGGCTGCAAGCGGCAGCGACGCCAGCAGCACGCCGCACCCCGCCCGCGCTGCGGCGAGGGCGGCGGCGAAGCCGTCGAACCGGAGCGATGGCGCGGGCAAGGCGGAATCTCCGGTCGCCGCACACCATTCCTTCCAGCCCTGACGCGGCCCGGTCACTCCGATGCGCGGCAGCCGGCGCCAGTCCTGCCCCCCGCTCAGCAAGGCAGGCGCCGCGACAGGGCTGAGCGCCTCGGCATAAAGGGGTGCTTGCAGCGCATCCGGCCAGGCGCCGGAGCCGTAGCGGATGCGGACAGGCTGCGGACCCGGCGCGGCCGCCTCCGCAGCAAGCACCATGGTATGGAAGACCAGATCGGGGCCGCCTTCGGGCGTCAGGCGCGCCAGCCGCGGCGCCACCCAAAGCTCGGTCACCGAGGCGCTGGCGGAAATCGCGATCCGCGCGCGACGTGTGGAAAACAGATCCTCCGCGCTTTGCCGAAGCGTCAGCAAGGCATCGCTGACGAAGGGAAGCCAGGCCTCCCCCTCGACGGTCAGGACCGTGCGGCGCGGCCGGCGCAGGAAAAGCGGCGTTCCCAGGCGGGATTCCAGATGGCCGATGCGCTGGCTGATCGCCGCCTGCGTCACGCCAAGGTCGCGGGCCGCTGCGGAAAAGCTTCCCGTGCGGCCGGCCGCCTCGAAGGCGCGGACCCATTCCAGCGGCAGGTTTGACAGATCGCAATTATTCATAAGGCTTTCGATGAAGACACCTTCGTTCTTCTAAGTTGCCATTATGCTTTCTTCAAGAAATCATGCCGTCGAACAGGACTGCAGGAGGGAAACATGACGACTGTCACCGTCTCTTCCGACGGCGGCGTGCTGACGCTTTCGGACGGCACCCGAACCGCACGGTTTCACGCGATCTGGCTGCGCGACAACGCCTGGGATGCGCAGACCCGGTCGCCCGGCAACGGGCAAAGGCTGATCACGCTTGCCGACATACCCAAGGACACGCGGATTGCCACCGCCGCGATGTCGGGGGCGATGCTGCGCCTGTCCTTCGCGCCCGATGGCAAGACGGTTGAGTTCGATCCCGCCTGGCTGCTGGACCGCAGCTACGACCGCGCGCAGGATCGCCGCCCCGGCTGGACATCGCCCGGCATCGAGACCTGGGATGCGGGCCTGACGCACGCGGTCCCAACCGGCGATTTTGCCAGCGTTTCGGCTGATCCGCTGGCACTGTGCCATTGGCTTGGCGGTGTGGCACGCTACGGCTTCGGCAAGCTTCTGGGCGGGCCGGTTGAGGACGGCGCGCTGATGCGGGTGGTGGACCTTTTCGGCTACGTCCGTGAAACCAATTACGGCCGCCACTTCGAGGTGCGGACTACCGTCAACCCGACGAACCTCGCCTATACGGGGCTGGGGCTTCAGGCCCATACCGACAACCCCTACCGGGATCCGGTGCCAACTATCCAGGTGCTCTACTGCCTCGAAAGTTCCGCCGCGGGGGGCGAGAACATGGTTGTGGACGGTTTCCGGGCCGCCGAGCGACTGCGGGAGGAAAGCCCGGCCGGGTTCGACCTGCTGACGCAGCATTGCGCGCGGTTCGAATACGCGGGCGAGGCCGGCGTGGTGCTTCGGTCGCGCCGCCCGATGATCGAGCTTGCGCCGGACGGAGAACTTGTCGCGGTCCGCTTCAACAACCGCTCAGCCGCCGCAATCACGGACGTGTCCTTCGACAAGATGGAGGGCTATTACGCGGCCTATCGCCGGTTCGGTGAGATCATCGACGATCCGGCCATGGAAGTAACATTCCGCCTGAACCCCGGCGAATGCTTCGTGGTCGACAACACCCGCGTTCTTCATGCCCGCAAGGGCTATTCAGGAACGGGAACGCGCTGGCTTCAGGGGTGCTACGCCGACAAGGACGGGCTGCTGTCACGGCTTGCCGCGCTTTCGGTGAGGGAGGCGGCGGAATGACCCGGCCGGATCTCACGACCCTGTCGCGCGAGACCATCGTGGCCTTCATTGGCGACATCTTCGACAGGCGGGGCGGAGAGGAATACCTGGGCGAGCCGGTGACTATGGCGCAGCACATGCTTCAGGGCGCGACCCTCGCCGCCGAAAACGCGATGCCCGAGGAAATCGTCGTGGCCGCCCTGCTGCACGACATCGGTCACTTCACATCCGAATTCGGCACCTTCCGCATGGACGACACCGAGGACAGGTTCCACGAGGAAGCCGGCGCAGAACTGCTGGAGCGGTTTTTCCCGAGCGTCGTGACCGACTGCGTCCGACACCACGTCGCGGCCAAACGCTACCTGTGCGCGACACGGCCCGAATACTTCAGGCGACTTTCGGAGGCGTCGATCCACTCGCTCAGTCTACAGGGCGGGCCGATGTCGGCCGAGGAGGTGGCCGCGTTCGAGACGAATCCCAACCTGAAGGAAATCATCCAGGTCCGCTATCTGGACGACGCCGGCAAGCGGGCGGACATGACCACGCCCGACTACTGGCACTTTGCGCCGATGGTGCAGCGGGTTGTGGACCGGCACTGCCTTGCGGCGCCTGCCAGTCCGTGATGTTCAGGATTTCGGAGTAGAGCTGACGCCGACCTGCGCAGGCCGCAAAAGCCGCTCGTGCAGCAGGAAACCCTCGGTCATCACCTGGATGATATCGCCGGCACGGGTGCCGGGCACGGGTGCCTCGAACATGGCCTGATGAATCTGCGGGTCGAAGGTATCGCCAACCGCCGGGGTGACCGGCTGGACCCCGTGGCGGGTCAGGACGTTGACCAGTTCGCGCAACGTCAGCTCCACGCCCTCGATCAGCGCCTGCGCCGCGGCGCGCTGTTCGTCGCCGGCCGCGTCGAGCGCGCGCTTGAGGTTGTCGTAGACCGGCAGCAGATCACGCGCGAGCTTCGAGCCGCCGTATTGTTCCGCCTCGCGCCGGTCGCGTTCCCCTCGCTTGCGGGCGTTCTCCGCGTCTGCCAGCGCGCGCATGAACCGGTCGCGGAAGTCGTCGCGTTCCGCACGAAGCGCCTCGATCTCCGCCTCGGCGGGTTCCGCGTCGATCCCTTCGTCGCCCATCAGGGCCTGATCCTCGGCAATCTCGTCTTTCTTCATGTCGCTCATTGGTCTTGTCCCTTGTGCCCGCCGGACAGAAGCCGCCCGACAAGCTGCGCCGTGTAGTCCACGATGGGAACGATGCGGCCATAATTGAGCCGCGTCGGCCCGATCACGCCAACGGCGCCGATTATCTTCCGGTCAGCGTTCATATAGGGAGACACCACCAGAGAGGAACCGGAAAGTGAGAAAAGTTTGTTCTCCGAGCCGATGAAAATGCGCACCCCGTCGCCTTTTTCCGCCAGTTCGAGGAAATCGGCGATGTCGCGCTTGCGTTCGAGGTCATCGAAAAGCGTGCGGATCCGGTCAAGGTCTGCCGCATCCGCCTGGTCGACTAGATTCGAGCGGCCGCGAACAATCAGGCGCTCATGCGAATCCCCGGTCGTTTCCCAAAGCGCAAGCCCGCTTTCGACCATCTCCCTGGCGAGGACGTCGAGTTCCTGGCGTCGCCGCGCGATCTCGCTGCGCATGTGGGAGCGGAGTTCGGAAAGCGTTCGCCCCTCTGCCACCGCGTTGAGAAAATTCGCCGCCTCGCGCATCGAGGACGGGGTCTGGCCGGGCGGGGGGCTGAACAGCCGGTTCTCCACATGCCCGTCGGCAAAGACGAGCACGACAAGTGCCCGCTCCGGCGACAGGGAAACGAACTCGACGTGCCGGATCGGCGCTTCGTGTTTGGGCGTGAGCACAAGGCTGGCGCCGTGCGTGATGCCGGACAGCGCGCCCCCGATCCGATCCAGCATCGCCGTTACACCGGGTTCGTTGCCACCCAGCGTCGCGTCGATCCGCTCCCGATCCTCGATCGAGACCGACCCCACTTCCATCAGACCGTCGACGAACAGCCGCAGCCCGAGTTGGGTGGGCACCCGGCCCGCGGAGACATGGGGACTGTCGAGCAATCCGAGATACTCAAGATCCTGCATCACGTTGCGGATCGTGGCGGCGGACAGCTTTTCGGACATGCTGCGCGTCAGTGTTCTGGAGCCGACGGGGTCGCCGGTGTCCAGATAACCCTCGACCACCCGCCGAAAGACTTCGCGCGAGCGTTCGTTCAGTTCCGCAAGAATCTTTGGTGTTTCGCCCATGTACATTGACCGTTCCACGCTTGAAATTAAGGAGTTGGCACGTCGGGCGTCAATCGGGGTTGCGCCGCGATGCTGGCAGGCGGTAAGTGGCGGCAAGCAAGGAAAGGACGCGGACATGAGACCCTCTGGGCGCAAGCTGGACGAACTGCGCGCGGTTTCCATCGAGACGGGTGTGACCCGGCATGCCGAGGGGTCCTGCCTGATCCGCTGCGGCGACACGCATGTGCTCTGCACCGCCACGATCGAGGACAAGGCGCCATCGTTCCTGAAAGGAACCGGGCTGGGCTGGGTGACGGCGGAATACGGCATGCTGCCCCGCGCCACCAACACGCGCAACCGGCGCGAGGCGGCGGTTGGCAAGCAGTCTGGAAGAACACAGGAAATTCAAAGACTTATCGGACGCGCCCTGCGGGCTGGGGTGGACCGCGTGGCGCTGGGCGAACGGCAGATCGTGGTCGATTGCGACGTGATACAGGCCGACGGCGGCACCCGCTGCGCCTCCATCACGGGTGGCTGGGTCGCGTTGCGGCTTGCCGTCAACAAGCTGTTGAAGGCAGGCGCCATCGTCAGCGACCCGATCGTCGATCATGTCGCGGCGGTGTCCTGCGGGATTTATGCCGGACAGCCCGTTCTCGACCTCGACTATGCCGAGGACAGCGAGGCGGGGACGGATGGAAACTTCATCCTGACCGGGCGCGGCCGGCTGATCGAGGTGCAGATGTCGGCCGAAGGCGCGACGTTCAGCCGCAACGAGATGGGTCAGCTACTGGACCTGGCCGAGGCCGGCATCGCCGCGCTTGTCGAGGCGCAGAAGGCCGCCGTCTGATGCTTGGGATCGCCGGCAGCAGGCTTCTCGTCGCGACGCACAACCGGGGAAAGCTGGACGAGATCGCGGCGATGCTAGCGCCCTTGGGTATTTCCTGCGTGGGCGCGGCCGAACTGGGGCTCGGTGAACCTGCCGAGACGGAAGATACCTTCGTCGGCAATGCACGCATCAAGGCCCACGCCGCGGCCCGGGCGACAGGACTGCCCGCGCTGGCCGATGACAGCGGGATCGAGGTGGACGGCCTGGGTGGCGCGCCGGGTGTCTACACGGCAGATTGGGCAGAAACGCCCCGGGGCCGCGACTTCGTGCAGGCGATGACCCGCACCTGGACCGAACTGGAGGCCGCGAACGCCACCTATCCGCGCACCGCGCGGTTCCGGTCGACGCTGGTTCTGGCCTGGCCGGATGGTCGCGACGAGGTTTTCGAGGGTAAGGTCGAGGGCCAGGTTGTCTGGCCGATGCGGGGGGACAGGGGCCATGGCTACGACCCGATGTTCCAGCCCGAGGGCCATCGCCTGACCTTCGGAGAGATGGACCCGGAGATGAAGAACCGGATCAGCCATCGCGCAGACGCATTCCGCAAGCTGTTGGCCCACATGGGAGAAACCGAATGACCGTCAAGCTGATCTCGACCGGATCACCCTTCGAGAAAACGTTCGGCTACAGCCGCGCCGTGGTGAAGGGCGGCTGGTGTTTCGTCTCGGGAGTCACGGGTTACGATTACGCGACCATGACCATCCCGGAAGGCGTCGCCGAGCAGGCGCGCAACTGCTTTGCCACGATCGCCTGGGCGCTGGGCGAGGGCGGATTTGCGATGCAGGACATCGTCCGCGTCCAATACACCCTCACCGACGCGGCGCTTGTCGATGAGGTCGTGCCGGTCCTGGGGGCGCATCTGGGCGAAATCCGGCCTGCGGCGACGATGGTGATCGCGGGCCTCATCAAGCCCGAGATGAAGATTGAAATCGAAGTCACTGCCTTCAAGGGCTGACGCGTGGAGGACTGGCGGCACGGCGGGTTCGGCCTTTACCTGCACTGGCCGTTCTGTGCCTCGAAGTGCCCCTATTGCGACTTCAACAGCCATGTCGCCGCCGCCATCGATCAACGACGCTGGCAGGCGGCCTACCTGGCGGAGATCGACCGGGTTGCGGCGCTGACCGGTCGAAGAGTTCTGAACTCGGTCTTTTTCGGAGGCGGCACGCCGTCACTGATGGACCCGGACGTGATCAGCGCCATCCTCGATCGCGTCCGCGCCCGCTGGGTTCCGGCCAACGATATCGAGATCACGCTGGAGGCCAATCCCGGATCGGTGGATGCGGGCCGCTTCCGGGGCTATGCCGCGGCGGGTGTGAACCGCATTTCGATGGGCATTCAGGCCCTGAACGACGCGGACCTTCGGCGGTTGGGGCGGCTTCACACCGTCGCCGAGGCGCGCCGGGCCTTCGATGTCGCGCGGGAGGCGTTCCCACGGGTCAGCTTCGACCTGATCTATTCCCGCCAACACCAGACACCCGCAGATTGGCGGCGCGAACTTCGCGAGGCGCTGAGCATGGCGGTGGATCATCTGTCGCTGTACCAGTTGACGATCGAAGACGGCACCGCCTTTGGCGCCCGGCACGCCGCTGGTGGCCTGAAGGGCTTGCCGCAGGATGAGATCGCGGCGGATATGTATCTGGAAACGCAAGATGTTTGCGCCGAGCACGGAATGCCGGCCTATGAGGTGTCGAACCACGCCGCAACCGGATCGGAAAGCCGGCACAACCTGATCTACTGGCGCTGCGGCGACTATGCTGGCGTTGGCCCCGGGGCGCATGGCCGACTGACACTGGACGGACGGCGCCTGGCGACAGAAGCGCCGCGCGCGCCCGGTGACTGGCTGTCGGCGGTGGAGGAGCGCGGTTCCGGTGACGGCGTCGTCGACGTTGTGACGCCCGGGGAACAGGCGACCGAGTATCTCATGATGGCGCTGCGGTTGAGCGAAGGGCTGGATCTGGCGCGCTACGTCGCTCTGGCTGGCAGGTCGCTCGATGCAGGGGTCGTCGACGACCTGTGCAGGATGGGGTTGATGGTGAGTAACGGCGTCCGACTGCGGGCAACCGCCGCGGGGCGCGCCGTCTTGAACAGTGTCATCAGGAACTTGATGCCATGATTCGCCCGCTATGGCTGGTATCCGGGTTGACCGCGCTCGCGCTCGGGCTGATCGGGCTCTTTCTGCCGCTTCTGCCGACGGTGCCGTTCCTGCTTCTGTCTGCTTTCTGCTTTGCCCGATCCTCTCGCCGCCTTCACACCTGGCTTGTCCACCACGAAACGCTCGGCCCGCCGATACGCGACTGGCAGGAGCGCGGAGCCGTCAGTCGCCGCGCCAAGGTGTTTGCGACGGCTTCGGTCTTGGCGGCCTTGGCGCTGAGCTGGCAACTGGGTTTCGGTGTGCCGGTGCTTGTCGTGCAGGCCGCGGCCCTGAGCGGTGTCATGGCCTTTCTGTGGTCGCGGCCCGACGCCTAGGCAAAGCCGGAGAGCTTCTGGCAAAGCTCGTCCAGCTCCTCAAGCGAGCGATAAGTGATGGTCAGCTGGCCACCATCCAACCCCTTGTGGTTGATACTTACACGCATACCAAGATTTGCGGTCAGATCGCCCTCTAGCGCCCGCGTGTCGGCGTCCTTTTCGGACGGGGCACGCGGCTTCGCTACCCTTGTCGCGCCTTTCGCCTTGCGGGCCAGCTCCTCGGTCTGACGCACCGACAGCCCCCGGGCGATGACGTCGCGCGCCAAGGGCACCGGGTCCTCGCAAGGAATGAGCGCGCGGGCATGGCCGGCGGTCAGCTTGCCTTCGCGCAACCAGGTCTGAATCTCCTCCGGCAGGTGCAGAAGACGGAGGAGGTTGGCGATGTGGCTTCGGCTTTTCGCCAGGGCCTCGGCGAGTTTTTCCTGCGTGTGGCCGAAGCGATCCATCAACTGACGATAGGCCATCGCCTCCTCTAAGGCATTGAGATCGGCGCGCTGGATGTTCTCGATGATGGCGACTTCCAGAACCTCGGTGTCGTCCAGGTCGCGCACAATGACGGGCACCTCGTGGATCTGCGCCGCCTGCGCCGCACGCCACCTGCGCTCACCCGCCACGATCTCGTAGCCGTCTGGATTGTCTTTTCTTTTCCGGACGATAAGCGGCTGGATGATCCCCTTTTCACGAATGGACTGGCTCAGTTCGGCCAATGCCTCCGGCAGGAAATCGCGGCGCGGCTGGTTGGGGTTCGGCACGATCTTCTCGATCGGAACAAAGACTTCCGCGCGCCGGGGTGCGGCCTGTTCATCCCCATGACCGCCTCCGAGGTTCACATCGGCCATCAGCGCCGAAAGTCCCCTGCCAAGCCCGCGGCGTTCCAGTTTCCTGTCGGTCATTCTGTTCCTCTCAAGCTGCGCGGGCGTGCCGGGCAAGAAGCTCCTGCGCCAGCGAGCGGTAGGCCAGGCTTCCCTTCGATGTCGTATCGTAGATCAGGACCGGCACCGAATAAGATGGCGCCTCGCTCACACGGACGTTGCGGGGAACGATCGTCCGGAAAACAAGGTCCCCGAGGTTGGCGCGCGCATCAGCCTCAACAAGTTGTGCCAGGTTGTTGCGGCCATCATACATCGTGAGGACGATTCCTTCGATGCGCAGGTCCTTGTTCGCCGTCTGGCGAACCTGCCGCACGGTGAGCATGAGTTGCGACAACCCTTCCAGAGCAAAAAACTCCGCCTGCAGGGGAATGAGCACGGAGTGCGCCGCGATCATCGCGTTGACCGTCAGCAGGCTGAGCGACGGCGGACAGTCGATCAGCACGTAGTCGAAACCATAGGCGTCGATCGCAGGTTGCCGAAGCGCGTCGTACAGCAGGAAACTGCGCTTCTCGTTCGCGACGAGTTCGATGTCGGCCGATGACAGGTCTGTGGTCGCAGGGCAGATCCAGATCCCCGGCACCTCGGTCTGGCGCACCACGTCTGAAAGCGCGGCGTCCTCGATCAGCAGATCATAGGTGGTCAGCCCCCGCTGCGTTTGCTCGACGCCAAGGCCGGTAGACGCATTTCCTTGGGGATCCAGATCGACCAGAAGCACACGCAAGCCGTTTTCTGCAAGCGCCGCCGCGAGGTTGATCGCAGTCGTGGTCTTTCCGACGCCGCCCTTCTGGTTGGCAATCGCAATGATCCTTGGGCCTGGCGGGCGGGTTGGGTCAGACACGGGCGATCTCTCCGACTGTCAGCACGACGGCCTCCGGATCCGTCATGCTGCGGTGTTTCTCGCAAGCGAAGCGCCATTTTTCAAGTGCTTGACGGATCTCGTCCTCGTGGCGCGCGCCCTTGGGAAAAATCGCTACGCCTCCCGTCCTCATGTGGCGCGCAGCAAAGTACAGTAGCTGTTCCAAGGGCGCCAGCGCCCGCGCCGAAATCACGTCCGCGCCCAAGGGCGGGATGGTTTCGATCCGGTCGCCCAGCACCTCCGCATCCACGCCGAGACTGCGCGCCGCATGCGCAAGGAACGCCGCCTTGCGCCGATCCGACTCGACCAGGGTGAATTTGAGGGCAGGCCTCTCTTCCTTCGCCAGAATTGCCACCACCAGACCGGGGAAGCCGCCACCGGCCCCCAGGTCCACCCAGTGCATGGCTCTCGCGGGCGCCAAATCCAGAAGCTGCGCCGAATCAAGGAAGTGCCGGGTCCAGACCTCCTTCAGAGTGGAGGGGGAAACCAGGTTGATCGCCGGATTCCATTTGCCCAGAAGCTCCGCATACCGCTCCAGCCGGGCCACTGTTTCACGTGAAACACGACGACGCGCGACGAAGTCTTCCTTGCTCATCCGGCTGACCGCTGCCGATCCGCCTTCTTGAGGCGCGCCAGGATGAGCGTCAGCGCCGCGGGCGTCATTCCATCCACGCGTCCGGCCTGAGA
Source organism: Albidovulum sediminis (assembly GCF_025380365.1). Taxonomy (GTDB): domain Bacteria; phylum Pseudomonadota; class Alphaproteobacteria; order Rhodobacterales; family Rhodobacteraceae; genus Albidovulum; species Albidovulum sediminis. Next base: position 495,901 of record NZ_JAOCQF010000003.1, on the reverse strand, counting down.
AAGCGTCCGGGGTTGAATGCGCGACAGCTTGGAACTGAGCTCGGCAGACAGCCCGGAAAGGCTGCCATAATCAAAATCCTCCGGAATTTCGTGGCCTTCATCCCTTCGAACCTGATCAATGTCAGCGGCTTGGCGGTCGAGATATTGGGCATATAACGCGTCTCTCTCGATCTGGTTCCGGACTTCGTCGGAGATGCAGGATAGCGATGGCCTGACCCTCAAGAGGTCATCGAACCCGATATCGGGGAAAGCCAGAAGGGTAAAACCGTTCCGCCGGACCCCATCCTGACTGACTTTCAGACCATGGGCCGCAGCCTCATTCGGAGACAGGACCAGTTCAGACAACATCTGCCGGCCGGACGCGATTGCTTCCATCTTGTCGCCAAACGATTTTTTCCGCTGGTCGGCTACGCACCCCAGGGACAGGCCAAGCGGGGTCAGCCGCTGATCCGCGTTATCTGCGCGGAGCGAAAGCCGGAACTCCGCGCGCGAGGTGAACATCCGATACGGCTCGCTCACCCCGCGCGTTACCAGATCGTCGATCATAACGCCGATGTAGCTGTCGGACCTGCTGAAGACGGCGGGATCCCTGCCCGTCGCCTCGAGCGCGGCATTCAGACCCGCAACAAGGCCTTGGGCACCGGCCTCCTCATATCCTGTGGTGCCGTTGATCTGACCCGCAAGATATAGACCCGGTAGCGCCTTCAGACCGAGCGTTTCGCGCAACGCCCGCGGATCAACATAGTCGTATTCTATCGCATAGCCCGGTTGCATGATGCGCGCACGCTCAAGCCCCGCAATCGTGTGGACATAGGCCTCCTGAACATCGGCGGGCAGCGAAGTCGAGATGCCGTTGGGATAGACCGTATCGTCGTCCAGCCCTTCCGGCTCCAGAAACACCTGGTGCGATGACTTGTCAGCGAATCGAACCACCTTGTCCTCGACAGAGGGGCAATAGCGCGGGCCGACGCCTTCGATGTGCCCGCCATACATTGCGGAGCGAAGAATGTTCGTGCGGATGATGTCGTGCGTGGCTTCGTTCGTATGCGTGATTCCGCAGGAAATCTGCCGCGCAAAGGGCTTTCGGTTCAGGAAGGAAAAAACCACGGGCTCCTCATCGCCCGGCTGCATCTCAAGCCGCGACCAGTCGATCGTTCGGCCATCCAGCCGGGGCGGCGTACCCGTCTTGAGCCGCCCCATCGGCAATCCGAGCGCCTCAAGCCGCTCCGCCAGCCGGATGGAGGGCTTATCGCCCACCCTTCCGCCGGGGCGCTTCGTGTCACCGACATGGATCGTTCCACGCAAGAACGTTCCGGCGGTCAGAACCACCGCCCCTGCCGACAGTGTCGTCCCGTCGGCCAACTCGAGGCCCGCGATGCGGTTACCCGCCAGGATGACGTCCGTCGCCTCTGCCTCGATGATCGTCAGGCCCGGGCGCAGCGACAGAAAATCCTGTACCGCCAGGCGGTACAACTTGCGGTCTGCCTGCGCCCTCGGCCCCTGGACAGCGGGTCCCTTTCGGCGGTTGAGAAGCCGGAACTGGATGCCGGCTCGGTCCGCGGCCTGTCCCATCACACCATCCAGCGCATCGATCTCGCGAACCAGGTGGCCCTTGCCAAGACCCCCGATGGCAGGATTGCACGACATGACGCCGATAGCGTCCGCCCGCAGCGTCACCAGCGCCGTCCTCGCACCCATCCGTGCTGCCGCGTGCGCCGCCTCGGTTCCGGCATGCCCGCCGCCGATCACGATGACATCGAACTGTTTCACGTGAAACACTCCCTACTTGCCGATGCAGAACCTGGAGAAAATCTCGTCCAGCAGATCCTCGACATCGACGCGACCGACCAGGGAATCTAGCGCCCGGACCGCACTCCGCAACTCCTCGGCAGCCAGTTCCTCTAGGCCGTGTCCGCTGACTACCTCAGATTCGGCCGATTCCAAAGCCCCCAACGCCCGAACAACCGCCGCCCGGTGCCTTTCGCGCGTGATCAGCCCTGCGCCTGCCGCCTTTTGCGCCACCCGTTCCCCGATTTCGGCAACCAACCGCTCAAGCCCCTGACCGGTCAGGCCAGAGACGGCCAGGCCCGGTTCATCAGGATGAAGATCGGCCTTGGCGCGCACCACGATGTCATCGCCGCGCGGCGAAAGCATAGAAAGCGCCCCACCATCATCCAGAAACACCCGCAAGTCCGCGACTTCGGCACGGGCGATCGCCCGGTCGATTCCAATGCTCTCGACATGATCCTCGGCCTCGCGAAGGCCCGCGGTGTCAAGAAGCGTCACGGCGAAACCCGCCAGGTCCATCCTGACCTCGATCACGTCGCGGGTCGTGCCCGCATACTCCGACGTAATGGCCGCCTCCCTGCCCGCCAACGCATTGAGAAGCGTGGATTTTCCGGCGTTCGGCCGGCCAACTATGGCAACCTCGAACCCCTCGCGGACAACCTCTGCCGCGCCATAGCCACGTAGCTCCGCGGACAGGCCCGCCTTGACCTCCGCGATCAGGGCCAAAACCTCCGGCCTGACGTCGACCGGAACATCCTCGTCCGCGAAATCGATCGTGGCGGCCAGAAGCGCTGACGCCCGGATCAGCCTTTGCCGCCAGCTTTCCGCCCGCGCCCCGACCCGACCCGAAAGCACACGAAGGGCCTGTTTGCGCTGCGCCTCGGTTTCGGCCTCGATCAGATCGGCCAGGCCCTCGACCTGCGCCAGGTCGACCCTGCCATTTTCCAGCGCCCTGCGGGTGAACTCTCCCGCCTCGGCCAGGCGGAGCCTTTCCTGCGCCGACAGGGCGCGAATAACGGCGGCCACGGTTGCGGTCGCCCCGTGCAGGTGGAACTCCACCGTATCTTCACCCGTAAAGCTCGCCTCTGCCGCGAAGCAAAGCACCAGCGCCTCGTCAAGCACGTCCCCCTGCCAGACCAGCCGCCTCAGGCCGGCACGGCGCAGCTCCGGCAGGTCGCCGACCAGGGCGCGCGCGGCGCCGAACGCTGCGGGGCCTGACACCCGAACCACCGCAACGCCGGACTTCCCCCGCGCCGAGGCGAGTGCAAAGATCGTTTCCATAGTCAGTACCCTATTGTTTTATAACAACAAGTCAGGCGTTCATGGAATCGAAGAACTCGCCGTTCGTCTTGGTCTGCTTCAGCTTCGAAATCAGGAACTCGATGGCATCCGTGGTGCCCATCGGGTTCAGGATGCGCCTGAGAACGTAGGTCTTCTGCAGATCCTTGGAATCGACCAGAAGTTCCTCTTTCCGGGTGCCGGACTTGAGGATGTCCATCGCCGGGAAGACACGCTTGTCCGCCACCTTCCGATCAAGGACGATCTCGCTGTTGCCGGTGCCCTTGAACTCCTCGAAGATCACTTCGTCCATTCGGCTGCCGGTGTCGATCAGCGCGGTGGCGATGATGGTCAGCGATCCGCCTTCCTCGATGTTGCGGGCGGCGCCGAAGAACCGCTTCGGCCGCTGCAGCGCGTTGGCGTCGACACCGCCGGTCAGGACCTTGCCCGACGACGGAACAACCGTGTTGAAGGCCCGACCCAAGCGGGTGATCGAATCGAGCAGGATCACCACGTCCCGCTTGTGCTCGACAAGCCGCTTGGCCTTCTCGATCACCATTTCAGCCACCGCGACGTGACGCGTCGCCGGTTCGTCGAAGGTGGAGGAGATCACCTCACCCTTGACGCTCCTTTGCATGTCGGTCACCTCTTCCGGCCGTTCGTCGATCAGAAGAACGATCAGGTAGCACTCCGGATGGTTCTTCTCGATCGAGTGGGCGATGTTCTGCAGAAGTACCGTCTTGCCGGTCCGCGGCGGCGCCACGATAAGCGACCGTTGGCCTTTGCCGATCGGTGCGACCAGGTCGATGATCCGGGCAGAACGATCGCGGATGGTGGGATCCTCGATCTCCATCTTCAGGCGCTCATCCGGGTAAAGCGGCGTCAGGTTGTCGAACGCAACCTTGTGGCGCGCCTTCTCCGGGTTCTCGAAGTTGATGCGCGTGACCTTGGTCAGGGCGAAGTAACGCTCGTTCTCTCCTGGCGCGCGGATGACACCCTCGACGGTGTCACCCGTTCGCATGGAATACTGCCGGATCATGTCCGGGCTGACATAGATGTCATCCGGGCCTGGCAGATAGTTCGCCTCCGGCGAGCGGAGAAATCCGAACCCGTCCTGAAGCACCTCCAGAACGCCGTCGCCACCAACCTCGTATCCTTCCTCGGCATACTCGCGCAGGATCGAGAACATCATCTCGCCCTTGCGCATGGTGGACGCGTTCTCGATCTCGAGCTCTTCCGCCATCGCCAGAAGGTCGGCGGGGCTTTTCACCTTCAGATCGGCTAGGTTCAAACGGTCCTGGTTCATGAAATAAATGCTCACATCGCGGCGCCCTGCCGGGCACGAGGATTTCGGGTTCGGGAAACGCCCATTTCCGGACGGAAGGGCCAGAGCCGCTGATACACGCCACCGGGGGTGAGAGTCAACAAAGGCTCAGAACTTCACGATGACCGACACGACGATCAGGATCAGGAGAAGCGTCGGTACCTCGTTCATCATCCGGTATGTCCGACCCGACCGCGTGTTCCGTCCGGCCACGAATTCCTTGCGCCTATAGCCCAGCCAATGATGAAACCAGGTCATGCCGAGGACGGCGGCGGCCTTCGTCCAGGGCCACACCTCGTCCCAGACGACGATGCCCGGCGTGAACACCAGACCAAGACCGAAGATCCAGGTGGCGATCATCGCTGGGTTCATGATCAGTCGCAGCAGCTTGCGTTCCATGGTCTGGAACAGCGCGTCGGTCGCCGACCCCGCTTCGACCTGTTCTGCATGGTAGACGAACAGCCTCGGCAGGTAGAAAAGGCCAGCCATCCAGGCAATGACGGAGATGACGTGAAGCGACTTCGTCCAGGGATAGTAGGCGGCGAGAAAATCGGTAATCACGGAGATGTCTCCATCGCTGGGGCCCCTACTCCTAATCAAATAAGTATTGGAAAGAAAAGAATGATGATGATGTTGGGGTTGTGGACAGCTGGGAAAAGCTTGCCAGGTGTGAAATGATCCACAGGCGGGAAAGGTTGTGGATAACACCGGGAAAAACTGGAGAAACCGTGAAAGCCGTCATAATGTCTTTCTTTAACAATGAGATACGGAAGTTCATGTCGGGATGTTCCTGTGCATTGATTTCCACACTTGGGCGCGGATGGGGATTATGCACCGGCGTGGAAAAGCTTCGTGCACAGGTGGGCAAGATGGGGCGGGCAGCTTGACAAACCGGCGGAGCGACCACCTTTTCAGCCCCAGCGCCCCTTTCGCGTCGAAAGTCCCCAGCCTCCGCAACCGATCATCCCGAGACCTGTCCACAGCATGAAACCAGATCTCGTTCTCGCTTCCGGTTCCGCGATCCGCGCGACACTGCTGAGGAACGCCGGGTTGAACATTGACCTGGAATTCCCGCGCGTCGATGAGGAGGCGATCCGCGCCGCCCTTCTGGCTGAAGGGGCCGGGCCGCGCGATATTGCCGATGCCCTCGCAGAGGCGAAGGCGGCAAAGGTTTCCGCGCGCAGACCGGGGGCGATGGTCCTTGGTGCCGATCAGATCCTGGAACTGGACGGCAGGATCTTCTCCAAGCCCGAAAGCCGGGATGAGGCGCGCGCGCAACTGGTCGCGCTCCGCGGGAAAACCCACCGGCTCCTGTCCGCCGCCGTCGTCTACCGAGATGGCGAACCGCTCTGGCGGCACGTCGGCCAGGTGCGCCTGACCATGCGCCCGTTTTCGGAGGCCTATCTTGAGGACTATCTGGCGCGGAACTGGGACAGCGTGCGTCACAGCGTCGGCGCCTACAAGCTGGAGGAAGAGGGCGTGCGCCTGATGGCGCGCATCGAGGGGGATTTCTTCAACGTGCTTGGTCTTCCGCTGCTCGAACTCTTGACGTGGCTTTCGGTTCGGGGCGACATCGCAGCATGACCGACCATCCGCGCATCCCGCTCGCCGGCGTCATCGGGTCCCCGATCGCGCATTCGAAATCCCCCGTGCTTCACGGCCACTGGCTCCGGACCTACGGCATTGCGGGCTACTACATTCCGATGGATGTGGCCCAGGCAGACCTGAAGGAGGTTCTGCACGCCCTTCCCAAGGCCGGGTTTGTCGGTGTCAACGTGACGATTCCCCACAAGGAAAGCGTTCTCGCGCTGGCTGACATCGTGACCGACCGCGCTGCACTGATCGGGGCCGCGAACACCCTGATCTTCCGGTCGGACGGAAAGATTCACGCCGACAACACCGACGGGCACGGTTTCATCGCCAACCTTCGGCAAAACGCGCCCGACTGGCGCCCGGGTTCGGGCCCCGCCGCCGTGATCGGCGCGGGTGGTGCTGCGCGTGCCGTCGTCACGGCACTTCTTGACGCAGGCGCGCCGGAAGTGCGCATCGCAAACAGGACGCGCGCGCGCGCAGACGCGCTCCGATCCGAGTTCGGGGCGCGTGTCGCGGTTTACGACTGGGTCCAGGCCGGCAACATGATGGAGGATGCGGCGACCGTCGTGAACACCTCTTCTCTCGGGATGGTGGGCAAGCCGGATCTGCGCGTGCCTCTGGACGCCTTGTCGGCGAAGGCCGTCGTCAACGACCTGGTCTACACGCCCCTGCGAACCGGATTTCTGGAAGCGGCGGCCGAAATCGGCTGCACCACCGTGGACGGGCTCGGGATGCTTCTGCATCAGGCCGCGCCCGGCTTCGAACGATGGTTCGGGAAGCGGCCCGAGGTCGACCAGAAAACCCGCGATGCAGTCCTGAACGCATGAGCCGACCGATCATCTTGGGCCTGACCGGGTCCATCGGCATGGGCAAGTCGACGACCGCCGAAATGTTTCGCCAGGAAGGCGTGCCGGTCTGGGATGCCGACGCTGCGGTGCACCGCCTTTACGCCCGCGGCGGAAAGGCTGTTCCCGCGATATTCGCACTGCACCCGCCGGCGATCGTCGACGGCGCTGTTGACCGGGCACGGCTGAAGGACTGGATCGCCGCAGATCCCGGCGCCCTTCGCCGGATCGAGGCAGTCGTGCACCCGCTTGTCGTCGCCGACCGGCGGGCGTTTCTCGACGAAGCCACGCGGGATGGCGCGCGGATCGTCGTACTCGACATCCCGCTTCTCTTCGAAACCGGGGCCGACAGCGAGATGGATGCGACAATCGTGGTGTCGGCCCCGGCAGAGGTCCAGCGCGCCCGCGTCCTTGCCCGCCCCGGCATGACCGATGCGCAGCTAGACCTGATCCTCTCGCGACAGATCCCGGACGCGGAAAAGCGCGCGCGCGCCACGCATGTCATCGGAACGGAAACGCTTGATGGTGCCCGCGCCGCCGTGCGAAACCTGATCCGGAGGATCCTGGCAGACCATGCGTGAAATCGTACTGGATACCGAAACCACCGGCTTTGAGCCGGCCGAAGGCCACCGGATCGTGGAGATCGGAGCGGTTGAGCTGTTCAACCATGTGCCGACCGGTCGCAGCTATCACCAGTACATCAACCCCGAACGCTCCATGCCGGCAGAAGCGTTCGAGGTTCATGGCCTCGGCGACGACTTTCTGCGCGACAAGCCGCGCTTCGTGGAAATAGCCATGGGGTTCCTGGAATTCATCGGGTCCGACTCGAGGCTCGTGATTCACAACGCCGCCTTCGACATGAAGTTTCTGAACGCGGAACTGAACTGGGCCGGCCACACCATCATCGCAGGCGAACGGGCGCTTGATACCGTCGCCCTTGCACGGCGCAAGTTTCCCGGTTCGCCCGCATCGCTCGACGCGCTCTGCCGGCGTTTCGGGATCGACAACTCGGCGCGCGAAAAGCACGGCGCCCTTCTCGACAGCGAGCTTCTGGCCGAAGTCTATCTGGAACTGATCGGTGGGCGACAACCGGATTTCGCGCTCTCGGTGTCCGCGAGCACCTCGGTCGGGCCGCAGGATACCGGCGAATGGCGCCCGTATCCGCGCCCGGTTCCCCTGGCGCCGCGCCTGACGGAGGCGGAGGCAAAGGCGCACTCGGAATTCGTTGCGGGGCTTGGCGATGGCGCGGTCTGGAAGCGCCTCGGGTAAGGCATCCGGCCCGGGTGCAAGGGCGCTGCTGCGTGCCGTCTGGACCGCGACAGGCGACCGGCATTTGTCCCTGATCGCCGCAGGGGTGGCCTTCTACAGCATGCTCGCGATCTTTCCCGGTATGGTGGCCCTGATCGCGTTCTGGAGCGTGTTCGCCGATCCACTTGTGATCGACCTCTACCTTGTCTCGGTGCGCGACCTGATCCCTGCTGCGGCCTACGACCTGATCGAGGGGCAACTTGTCGCCCTGCTTGCCGCCGGTGGTGGCACGACGGGGTGGACGACGGCCTTTTCCCTGCTGATCGCGCTCTATTCCGTTCATTCCGGTGTCGACGCTCTGGTTGCCGGCCTTCACGCCGTCCACGACCGCAAACGGCATCCGGTACTCTGGCGCCTTGTCGGCACCGTGGCGCTGACGGCGGGACTGTTCGCGCTGCTCTTCGCGGCGCTGGCGACGGTCGTTGCCGTGCCGATCCTGCTGAACTTCGTGACCTTCGGGCCGCTGGAAAGCACGATCCTGACGCTGTTGCCCTGGGCAGTCCTGATGCTGGTGGTGATGTCAGCCCTGCTGATCTTCTATCGTTTCGGCCTGCATTCGCCAGGCGTCCGTATCGGTCATGTGCTGCCCGGCGCAGTACTGGCCGCGCTGACATGGGCGGCGGGGTCGGCCGGCTTCTCGGTGTATCTGACCTATTTCGCGAACTACAATCGCGTCTACGGCTCGTTGGGCGCGGTGATCGCGCTCCTCGTGTGGCTCTACATGTCCGCCTATATCGTGCTGTTCGGGGCGGTGGTGAATGCCGAACTGACGCAGGCGCGGCGGCGTCAGTAGTCCTTCTCGAAGAAGATGCCAAGCCCGGTCGACCCCTCCGAATCCACGGTCCCCCGCGCCTTCAGGCCATCGCGGATATCGAGGTTGAGATTGATCTCGGTCTTTCCCTCGCCGTCCAGCGTGATGTCGGTATAGACCTTCTCCGAGACATACTTTCCGGCGCGCAGCGTCGTGCCCCCGGTTTCGTCCGTGGAAACGTCAAGATCGTCCACGCCCAGTGCGGTACGCAGGCGGCCGACGATGCCCTCACCGCCCCTACCTGCAAGGGTGGCCACCGCTGACGCCAGTTGCGCAGCCTGGAATACCGAAAGCGTCTCGACCCCCCGACCGAACAGCAGCTGGGACAACACCTCTTCTTCCGGCAGTTCGGGGGATGAGCTGAAACGGATCTCGGGTGCCGTGGCCGGGCCCTCGATCGTGACCGTCGTGGTTACCTGATCGCCCTGATGGGTGGCCACGAAGCGCACATGCGGCACCAGCGCCCCCCGCATCTCGACCATGCCTTCGGTGATGTTCAGGCGCTTCGTGAGAATATCCAGCCGCCCGCGTACCAGCCGGAACTGGCCGGAAGGCACGATGTTGTCCGTCGTTCCCCCCAGAACGAGCGACCCGCCGAGCTCGGCGTCAAGCCCGCGCCCCCGCACGTAGATCTGTTGCGGGGCGGCGATGCGCAGGTCGATCGCGATGGGCCTGCGCGATCCCCGCGGCGCAGCCTCTGACTGGATCAACCCGGCGCGCGCGCGGCTTGCCCTGACGCGATCCGGCTCCGACCTGTGCACGATATCGGGGATGATGCGGGTGGAGCCGAGACTCGCCGTGCCGACGCGGATGTCTGTCTGGCCCAGTTGGATCGTCCCGGCAATCGACCCGCCTCTGGCGATCGGCCCGGTCAGTCTGAGCGCCCCGCTCGCCTCGGTTTCGAAAAGCTGGGGATCGCGCAGCCTCGCCCGGTCGAGTGTCACTGAAAGATCCGAATCGAGGCCAGGCGCAAGCGAGATCGACCCCTGGACGCCGATGTTGCCGCCATCGCGGAAGCCGCCGGATAGCGAAATCTGCGCATCTGCGCCGGACAGGCTGGCACGCGCAGTCACGCCCTCCGCCGCCATGAACAGTGTCGGGTCCGCGGCCCGGAGGCCCTCTGCCGTAACGGTCCCTGACACGGATGACAGCGCGAGCGGCCCGTTCAGGCGCAGATCGAACGCCAGCGTTCCCGTCACGGCGCGCGGTGCGATGAAACCGTTGGCCACCTCTGCCCGCAGTCGCCCCGTCGCGGCAAGGTCCGCCCGGGACAGATCGGCTGCCAGGTCCCCGGTCAGTTTCGCGTCGATACCGCCGGGGCCGGTTGCGACCAGATCGAGGCGATAGGCCGCTCCGTTCCGTATCGTGCCCGAAACCTGCGTCACGCCCGGAAGTTCGGGGGAAAGAATCGCGGTATCTGACAGTCGGGCCTCGACGGTCAGGGTCTGCGGGTCGGCGTCGGTTGCGCCGACCCGGGCCGACAGCTTCGCGCCTGACAGATCGAGCCGCTCCAGCCTGACCACGCCATCCTGCGCGCTCAGCGCGAAGTCCAAATCGCTCCGACCGGGGAGGAGGCGCGTCAGCGTGGCATTGCCAAGCTGTGGATCGGTCGCGCGAATCGCACCCTCGACCCTGCGGGTGCCCGCCTCTTCCGTCAGCCGCATCTGCCCGCCGACCGCGCCTCCAAGACCCTGGCGCAGGCGACCAAGATCATCGAGCGTCATCTCGAGCGACAGGTCACTCGCCCCAGGCGCGATGCGGCCGGCGAGCGTGGCGGCAAAGCCGTCGGCCCGAAACTCTGCGGATTTCAAGGCGATATCGCCCGTATGACCTGCGGCCTCCGCGCGCAGCGTCGTCGTTCCGGCCAGCAGCCGGTTCACCTCTGCTATGCCAACGCCAAGGTCCGCGGCGGATCCGCCAAGGCTGAGATCGAACCCGCCGCCGGCAAGATCCACCTTTCCGGAAAACGCTACGTCCGCAGCCCCGCTCAGCCCCGCGCCGATCAGTGGCGCGAGCCGTGAAAGGTCGGATGCGCGGATCGCGGCATTGGCATCCAGAGTATCGCCCAGGATGGCCGCGCGACCCGTCAGCCCGTAGTCCTCGCCCGAGAGGACGAGAACCGGAAGTCGAAGTGCGCCGCCCTTCTGCCAGGAAAAGACAACCCGGCCGTCGATCCGTTCGCCCACCGCAGATGCCAGGTCGGGGCCGCCGGCCTGCAACCCCCTGACGGAGAGCGTGACGGTCCCGCCTGCGCGCCCGGGGGCAATCCGACCGGATCCGTCCAGCCTGACGTCGCCCAGCAACAACTCCGCACGGCGGAAGCCGGTCAGGGTGCCGTCCAGAGACCAGCCTTCGTCCTGTGCCGCGTCGAAGGTCATGCGAAGATCGGCGCCGGTCACCGTCGTTTCCGCCCCGGGCATCGGCAGGACAACGGGCGCGGCATCGCTTCCGCTCAGGGAAATTTCCGCCCTGAGCCGCCGGGGCTCGCCACCCGCGCCGATGGCGGCCTCTCCGGACGCGTGCAAGGCGCTTGACTGGAGGTCAAAAGCCGAAAGCTCGATCCGGCCATCAGCGTGGCGGCGACCCTCGGCGGCAAGCCGGGAGCTTTCCCCGAAGAAGCCGTGATACGACGCCGCAAACAGCGGCCGGACATCCCCGGCAAGGTCAAGGCGGACGCGCTGCCCGGCGGCAAGGTCCGCCCCCGTGGCACCGAAGCCGACCTTGCCTGTCAGGCGCGGCGCCCCATCGGTCGACAGCGCGACGTCGGCGGCAAAATCGGTGATCGGACCGGCGCCGTTCAGCGCAAGCAGGATCGACGGATCGCCCGGCAGGCCCACCATCCGGGCCACCAGCCCGCCCTTGCCCTCTGCCGCCAGCAGGTCGATCGCCGCCTGTTTCGTGGCGTTGGAATAACTCGCCCTCAGCGTGAAGTTGCCTGTGGCGCCGCCGTCCGTGCGCTCCGCTTCGAACCGGGCCTCGCCTTGTCCGCCCGAAAGTTCCGCCGCCCCCTCGGCGCGGAACTCCAGCGGTTCTCCAAGAATGTCAGCCCCAAGGGCCACGCGGTCCGCACGCAAAAGCCCGATGCGAAGCGACACAGGCAATTCCGGAAGGGAAAACTCCCCCGTCTCCGTTTCCGCGCCGCCCGCCGCCGGGCCGGTGGAAGGCCCCCTGTCGACCAGGATCGCCTCTGCGGACATCTCGGCAATCTCCACCCGGCCCGACAGCAGCGCGGACCGGTTCCATGAGATTGCGCCGTTGCGGATCGTGAGCCAGATCCCGTCCGAATCCGCGATCGTCAGTTGCGTGAAGGTCGCGCGCGACGACAGGGCTCCGGCAAATCCGTCGATCCGCACCTCGCGCCCGGCACCGGACAGGTTGTCTTCCAGGAAGGTGGTCAGAAACCCCTTGTCCTCGGCCGCTGTCCCGCTGTCTTGCGCAAGCGCCGTCAACGGGCAGAGCGCGATGAGAAGGGAGAGAAGCAGCGCGCGCATCAGAAGGCCTGTCCGATGCCCAGATACAGCTGTACTCCCGATCCGGTATCGCCCGAGACCGGCGCGGCGACGTCCAGACGCAGGGGGCCAAGCCCGGTGTCGTAGCGCAATCCAAGCCCCGCGCCGGAATGCCAGCGGCCGTTGGCGAAGTCTTCCGCGCCGATGAAGCCCGCATCGTAGAAGCCAACAACCGAGATGGTGTCGGTGACACGGGTGCGAATCTCGCCCGACAGGGCGGCGAAGCTTTGCCCGCCGGTCTCGAAGGTCCGTGTGCCGATCGCGCCAGCCGCGCCGAGGGATTGATACGGCTGCCCGCGGACGGTTCCGCCGCCGCCGGAGTAGAACAGATAGTCCGGCGGCGTCTCGGCCAGCGAGGGCCCGAAGACGGCGCCCAGTTGGGCGCGTCCGGCCAGAACGACCCGCTCCCCGCCGCCCAGACGGCGGTAGGCCCTGAAGTCGCCCTTGACCTGCGCGCCCGATCCTGTCGCGTCAAAGCCTAGGAACGGCGTGGCCTCGGCCTTCAGATAGAATCCCTTCGTTGCGTTCAGCCGATCGTCGCGCCGGTCCCATTCCAGAAATGCCGGCAGGGCGACTTGCTTGAAGGTGATGTCCAGATCCAAAACATCGACGCGGGCATAGGTGTATTCCAGCGCGACCTCACCCCTGAGTTCGGAACTGAAGACATGCGCAAGACCCGTCCCGAAGGTCAGCTGGTCGACGGTGAAATCGCCCAGCTCATACCGTTCCGCTTCGGCTGTCAGGAAGAAGGAGGTATCGGCGGTCAGCGTGGCGGGCCGCTCGAGCCGCGCCCCGATGCGATAGTCCGTCGCGTCGGCAACGCCCGCGATATTGGAGATCTCGCCTTCGAGGGTAAGTCTTTCCGCCCCGCCGAACAGGTTGCGGTGCGTCCAGTAGGCCGAAAGCTCGACGCCGTCCGAGCTTGAAATTTCGGCACCGAAGCCGAACCGCCGGGGCGCCTCCTCGACAACCGAAATGGCGATGTCGAGCGTCCCGTCCGGGTTGGGTGCTTCCGCCTCATCGACCGCAACCGATCGAAAGACCCCGGTGCGGCGCAGGCGGTCCGAAACCTCGTCAAGCGCATCGGGATCGAAGACCTCTCCGGATGGAAAGCCCGCAATCTCGTACATGCGATCGGTGCGCGTGCGGTCCTGCCCTCGGATCGTCAGCCGGCCGAAACGCAACTTTGGCCCCGGCTCAAGAAGGATGAGGGAATCGAGGGTCTGAAGCCCATGATCGGCGACGATCGTTTGCCCGGCGAGGGACGCCTTCGCATGGCCGATGGCGCGCCATCCATCGACTCCCGCGTTCGCGGCATCGGCAATCGCCGTCGACAGCGCGGGCTTGGTGTCGGCGTAGGCCGGCGGAAGCCTGGTTCCCCGCGCATAGGGACGCATCCGCGCCGCGCCGAAACGGAACCTCGGGCCAGGCTCGATCCGGATCGCGGCGGCGTCGATCCTGTCGGGAACGTCCAGAGGGGCGATGTCGGCCGCTTCCCGTCCATCTAGAAGGATATGGATCTCACCGCCGTAGTATCCTTGGGCATAAAGCGCGCCGGTCAGCCGGGCATAATCCTCGCGCGCGGCTGCCAGAACCTCCGACGGGTCGCCGCGACCGTCCTCGCGCAGTTGACGCAGCAGCGAGGCCGCCAGAAGATCGTCCCTGAGGCTCTCCTCCGCGCCTGGAGTCAGGAACTCGAGCTGCTCCAGCGCGCCGGCAGGGCCGACGGCCGTCGCCAGAAGCAGCACCGCAAGTGCCGCCCCTGCCATGGGACGCAGTCTGGCTCTACCGTCGCGCAAACATCCCCCCGGACAACTCTCGCGATCATTGCCGCTATCTTGCAAGTTTCGGGGCGGATTGCCAGCACGGGCACCACCCCCGGCGTCATTTCGCCCGCCTCAGTCCTGCGACATGGCCGAAGACCATTCCGCCAGGAACGCCTGCCGTTTCAGCCGGTCGAGATAGACCAGCAGCCCCGCGTCCAGCCGGATCGGGCGAAGGTGCGGGCGGGCGGCAAGGGCTGCCTCGTCTATCGGCGGCAGGCCCGCGCGGTCCCGGATCAGCGCCTGCCCGCGGGTGCTGAGCAGAAAGTCGAGAAAGGCGCCGCCGCCATCCGGGTTTTCCGCATTCGTCGGCACCATGCCTGTGCGCAAGAGCGTCAGGGTGAAGTCCGCGAACTCAACCACAACGCCGTCCGCGTCGGATTCGAGCCGCGGCCCCGCGTAGCTTCCCAGGACGTTGTAGGCCAGCGCCAGGCGCCCCGCCTTGAGGTCCGAGATCATGTCGATGGATGAGATGTAAAGGCGCGGGGACAGCCCCCCGGCCACCTCGGCCAGCCGCCAGAAGCTGTCGGACTGCCGCGCCTCCTGCGTCGCGAACAGATAGCCCGCGCCAGATGCGCGCGGGTCATAGGTGCCGATGCGTCCGCGAAACACATCCGGATGGTCGCGCAGCAACTCGGTCAGGTCGCGCCGCGTCTGCGGGATGGGAAGGCCCCGGAAACCCCGGCGCGAGGCGATGAGAACGACGCTTTCCTGCGCGAAGGCAAAGACACGGTCCTGCCACTTGGCCCAGTCGGGCAGCCGCGCGGTCGCGGCAGAGGCCCAGCTTGCGGCAAAGCCGTCATTGGCAAGCTTCATCTGAAGGTCCATGGCGGAGGAGATCACGAGGTCGAACGCCTGCCCGTCATCGGCCAGTGCCGCATAGACCTCCTGGCTGGAGGCGACGACATAGCGCACCGCAACGTCGGGATTGGCTTCCTGAAACGCCAGGATCGCGGGGCGCAGGACGTCGGTGTCGGTGGTGGAGAGCAGCGAAATGGACTGTGACGAACCGCCGGTCGCCGGAAAGTATTCCTCCTCCTCGATCACAAAGGCCATGGCCGGGCGGATCAGCAGCAGGATCACCGCAAGGGCAGAACCAGTTCGGCGCATGTGCCGCCTCCTTCCCGTTCCTCAAGCCGGAACCTGCCGCCATGAACCTCGGCAACTTCCGCGACGATGGTCAGGCCCAGGCCCGATCCGACGACGTCATCCACATTGTCCCCGCGCGCGAAGCGGCGGGTCAGATCCGACTGGACCTGCCCGGCCAGCCCCCTTCCGCGGTCCCTGACGCGGACGGCGACATCATCGGCGCGCGCCTCCAGCTCAAGGCTGACCTCGGATTCCGGCGGTGAATACTTGATCGCATTGTCGATCAGGTTGCGCAGTGCGCTTTCCAGCAGAAGCCTGTCGCCCTGCACGACCGCAGGGGCGTCTGCGCCCGAAAGCGTCAGTTCCAGATCGCGCAGCTCCGCGGTCGGCGCGTGCGAACGCACCAGGCCCTGCATAAGCCGCGCGAGGTCGACCGGCCCGTCCGCCAGCCGGTCGGAGCGGTAGACGACCGTCGCATGGTCCAGAAGCTGGCCGGCCGATCGGCTGCTTTCCTCCACCGCCCGGATGACGGCGCGCAGGGCCTCGCGCGTTTCGTCCGCCTGGGTCTGGCGCAAGGCGATCTCGGCCCGCGCCCGAACCGTCGCAAGCGGCGTCCGGATATGATGCGCGGCCTCGGCGATGAAGGTTTCCGTCCGGCTGAGCGCACCCCGCAGGCGCGCAATGAACCCGTTGAGCGCGGTGACAAGCGGGCGCAATTCCTCGGGTGAGGGGTGATCGACCGCGCGCAGGTCGTGCGGTCCCCGTCGGCCGACGGCATCCGCCAGGCGATTGATCGGGCCAAGCACGCTGCCGGCCGTCAGCATCGACAAGAGCGCGGCGAGCGCGAAGGCCGCCAGGCCGATGGCCGCTGCGAGGTTCGCCGTCCGCTGGGCGATGGCCTCCTGCCCCTGCCGGGTCTGGCCGACGGCGACGGTGACCAGGATCGGTTCCCGCTTGACCAGCACGGTGCGCGCGGCGACCGCGATGCGCACCGCCACCCCTTCATAGAGGTCCGAGAAAAAGACCGGCTCGACCGAAAGGGTTTCGTACTGCGGCAGCGGCAGGTCCGCGTAACCCGTCAGCGTTTCGCCATTGGCATCGACGCGGTAGAAGATGCGGTCGTCGCTGATGGAGCCCAGGATCGAGAATGCCTCGTAAGGCAGGTCGAGGCTGACTCCGGTTTCTCCGCCCTGAAGTCGTTCGGCGATGGCCAGGGTCGCCGCCCCCAGGACGCCGTCCTGCGTCGCCTCGGCTGCCGAGTTGGCGACCGTCCTGACCGTCAGGTAAAGCAGGATCGCCAGAACGGCGGCGATGCCCAGAAGCTGAAGCACCAGCCGCCGGCGCAGCGACATCGGCGCCTGTCTCACTCCGCCACCAGACGGTAGCCGATTCCGCGAACGGTCTCGATCCGTGCCCCGGAGCCCTCAAGCTTCTTGCGCAGCCGCCCGACATAGACCTCGATCGCGTTGTCCGTGACCGCCTCGGCGTAGGAAAAGAGGCGGTCGCACAGATGCGCCTTCGAGAAGATGCGTTCGGGCGCGGACAGAAGGATCTCCAGCAGTCGCAGTTCCCGGTTGCGAAGTTCCCGCGTTTCCGATCCGACAAGAAGGGTCGCGCTGAGCGGGTTGAACGTCAGCCCGGCAAAGCTGCGCACGGTCTGAAGCGCCCCGCCGCGACGGCGCAGAACGGCGCGGCAGCGCGCCTCCAGTTCTGCGAAATCAAAGGGCTTGGTGACATAATCGTCGGCGCCCAGGTCCAGCACATCGACACGGTCGGACACTGCCGCACGCGCGGTCATCACGATGATCGGCGTGTCGCGCCCCGCCCGACGCTCGGACTTGAGGAAGTCGCGCCCGTCGCCGTCCGGAAGGGAAATGTCCAGCAGGATCAGATCGTAAGCGGCAGCCCGCAGGCAGTCGCGTGCCTCTGCCAGCGACGCCGCCGGGTCGACGGCATGCCCGTCCAGCCGAAGCCGGTCAGCGACCGATCGGCACAGTTCGGGATTGTCCTCGACCAGAAGGAAACGCATGGAACTCCGGTGTGACAGGTTCGTGTCAGCTTTCCCGCGAATCGTGCGTTCCGCAAGGGGAGGGAGCCGCATGACCTGCGGAAACCCGAACCAGCGGAGCATGTCTGGGAGGACAGCATGAAATTTACCCTTCTCAAGGCGCTGGGCACCAGCGCCGTTCTCGCCCTTTCCGCCACGTCGTCGGCCTGGGCTACCGAGTGCATCGCGCCCGCCGACGCGGGCGGCGGATGGGACTTCACCTGCCGCCAGATTGGCAAGCTTCTCTATGATCTGAAGCTGGTCGATCAGCCGGTTCAGGTGACGAACATGGCCGGCGCCGGCGGTGGCGTTGCCTACACCCACATCGTGTCCGACCGGAACGAGGACGCAGACCTGATCGTCGCGGCATCGTCCGCGACAACCACGCGACTTGCGCAGAATGCCTACGCAGGCATGGCGGCGGACCAGGTGCGCTGGGTTGGCGCGATCGGTGGCGATCCCGGCGTGATCGTGGTGGCCAAGGACAGCCCGTTCCAGACCCTGGGCGATCTGGTCGAGGCGATCAAGGCCGACCCGACCTCCGTCACCTTCGCGGGCGGTTCCGCCGCTGGCGGCTTTGACCACCTGAAGCCCCTGATGGTGCTGAAGTCCGCGGGCTTCACGGACTTCGCGCAAGTCAAGTACATCGGCATGGACGGCGGCGCCGAGGCGATCACCCAGACGATCGGCGGCTTCACCCAGGCCATGACCGGCGACATGTCGGAGATCTCGGGCTTCATCAAGTCGGGTGACGTGCGCGCCCTTGCGGTCCTGACCGCCGAACCTGTGCCGGGCTTCGAGGAAATCCCGACCGCCAAGTCGCAAGGCTTCGACGTCGAGGTGGTGAACTGGCGCGGGCTTTACGTGCCCAGGGGCATCTCGGACGACCAGTTCAACGCCTGGGCTGAAAAGCTCCAGACCGTGGCCGACAGTGCCGAGTGGAAGCAGGTCATGGCTGACAACGGCCTTGCGCCCTTCACCAAGGTCGGCGCGGACTTCCAGGGCTGGATCGACCAGGTCATCGCTGACACCACGACCCTCTCGAAAGAGATCGGGGTCATCCAGTGATGGCCAGCGACCGGATCTTCGGTCTGGTCGTGGTCATCGGGGCGCTCGCGTTTTTCGCGGGCGCCCTGGCTATCCAGACCAGCTTCATGTCCGACCCGCTGGGGCCGCGCGTCTTTCCCATCCTGATCTCCGGCGCGTCTCTTCTTTGCGGCCTTGCCATGCTCGCGCGCCCGGATCCTGACCCGGAATGGCCGGCCCGTGCCGCCTGGATGTCGATGAGCGTCGCGCTGGTGGTGCTGGTGGCCTATGCCTATACCATCGTGCCTCTCGGCTTCCTGATCCCGACCGCGATCGCCTCTGCCGCAATCGGCTACCTGATCGAGCCGAAGGCCGTGCAGAGCGCCGTCATGGGCGCCGCGCTTTCCGTCGTCCTGTTCGTCATCTTCAAGTTCGGCCTTGGCCTTGGCCTTTTCGCCTTTCCCCGGGCGCTGATGGGATAGGGAGCTGATTCATGGATACCCTTGCCAACCTCGCGATGGGGTTTGGCGTCGCGCTGACGCCCTACACCCTCTTCCTTGCCTTCTGCGGCTGTTTTCTGGGGACGATCATCGGCGCCTTGCCGGGTCTTGGCCCCTCGAACGGCGTCGCCATCCTGATTCCGCTGGCCTTCGCACTTGGCCTTGACGCCACGCAGGCGCTGGTTCTGCTGACGTCGGTCTACTACGGCACGATGTACGGCGGGCGGATATCCTCGATCCTCCTGAACATTCCAGGCGACGAACCGGCGATGATGACCACGCTCGACGGCTTTCCGATGGCCCGGCAGGGTCGCGCGGGGGATGCGCTGGTAATCTCGGGTGTCGCGTCCTTCACGGGGTCTTTCCTGTCGACCGTGGGCCTTGTCGTCATCGCGCCGATCCTTGCGTCCATCGCCTACCTCTTCGGCCCGGCCGAATACTTCGCGCTCTACCTCCTCGCCTTCGCGACCCTTGGCGGGATGACATCCAACAACCAGGCAAAATCGGCTTTCGCAGCCTGCCTTGGCCTTGGCCTTGCGATGATCGGGCTCGACAATTCCACCGGCCTGCCCCGCTACACCGGCGGCAACCTGCACCTGATGGACGGGATCGACTTCCTGGTGGCCATCGTCGGCCTCTTCGCCATCGCGGAGATCTTCATCTTCATCGAAAGCCATGGGCGCAACAGCGCCATCGGCGTGACGCTGGGCAAGCTGACGATCCCGTGGGGCGACCTGAAGGCCACGTTCGGCACAATGATGCGCTCGACCGGCCTTGGCTTCGTCGCCGGCGTTCTGCCTGGGGCCGGCGCGTCGCTGGGCAGCTTCATGGCCTACATGGCGGAAAAGAGCTATGTCGGCGCGAAGGGCAACTTCGGCAAGGGCGACCCGCGCGGCGTGGCGGCACCCGAAGCCGGCAACAACGCGGCCGCAGGCGGCGCCATGGTGCCGATGCTGACGCTGGGCGTGCCGGGGTCGGGAACCACCGCCGTCATGCTGGCGCTTCTGATGACGCTGAACATTACGCCGGGGCCGCTCCTGTTCAAGGAGCAGCCGGAGATCGTCTGGGGCCTGATCGCCAGCCTGTTCATCGCCAACATCGTGCTTCTGATCATGAACGTGCCGATGGTGAAGCTGTTCGTGAAGATCCTGATGGTGCCAGCCTGGGTGCTGATGCCGATGGTGACGATGGTCAGCTTCGTCGGCATCTTTTCTCTGACCGGCAGCTACTTCGACATGCTCCTGATGATCGCCTTCGGGGTCCTCGGCTACATCCTGCGCAAGCTTGACGTGCCGACGGTGCCGGTGATCCTCGGCATCCTGCTGGGCGGGCAGATGGAGGATGCGCTGCGCCGCGCCATGGTGATATCGAACGGCGACTGGACGTTCCTGTTTTCCACGCCGATTGCCGTGGGGCTTTGGGCCTTCGCCGTGCTCGGCTTCCTGGCGCCAATGTTCCTGCGCAAGATGCTGAAGCGCCCGCCTGTGCCCGACAGCGCGAACGAGGACTGAAATGGTGCGCGTTCTGATCCCGACCGGGGCACTCGGTCTTGCCTACGACCGTGCGGCCCTGGCTCGGGGGGTGGCGAACCGCCCTGACATCATCGCGGTTGACGGGGGGTCCACGGACAGTGGGCCCTCCTACCTCGGGCGCGGCGTGTCGAAGTATTCGCGCGCCACGACAAAGGCGGAATGGCGCGACCTCATGCTCGCTCGTGCCGAAGCTGGCGTGCCACTTGTCATCGGAACCGCAGGAACCTGCGGTGCGGACAGCGCGGTTGACTGGCTTTTCGAGATCACCCGCGAACTGGCTGAGGAACTTGGCCAGAAGGTCAAGGTCGCCCGCCTCTACTCCGGGCAATCGCCAGACACCATCGCTGCCGCGATGCGCGCCGGCAGGGTGACGCCGCTCTCCGGCGCACCCCTGGCCGACGAAGACCTGGTGCGCTCCTGCACCAACATCGTCGCGTTGGCGGGGGTGGAGCAGATCCGCGCCGCGCTGGACACCGGGGCGGACATCGTGATTGCCGGCCGCACGACCGATACCGCGATCATCGCCGCGCTGCCGATCGCGCGAAACTGCGACGCCGGCGGTGCCTGGCACGGCGCCAAGGTGGGGGAATGCGGGGCGCTGGCCACAACAAACCCGGCGTCAGGCGTGATCCAGATCGACTTCGACGAACGGGGCTTCACCCTCGAACCCTTGGGCGCGACGGCCCGCGCGACGCCCTATACCGTCTCGGCCCATATGCTTTACGAGAATACCGACCCCTACATCCTGCACGAACCCGGCGGGCACCTCGACGTTGCCGCGTCGCGCTACATCGCGCTCGACGATCGGCGGGTGCGGGTTGAGGGGTCCGTCTGGGTGCCGGGCCGTTACACGGTGAAGCTGGAGGGCGCGCGGGTCGCGGGGTATCAGGTCGTCAGCCTGACGTTGCTGCGCGACCGCCGCTATGTCGCCAATGCCCGCGCCTGGGCCGAGGATATCGCGCGCCGCTGCCGCGAGGTCGCGGTCGATCGGACCGGCCTTGCAGAGGCGGAGTTCACCATCGAAATGCGCCTTGTCGGACAGGACGCGACGCTGGGCCCGCTCGAAACCGGCCGCACCGTGCCCGTCGAGGTCGGTGTGCTGGCAATCGTCACCGCGCCCACCGAGGCGCAGGCGGTCGAGATCGGGAAGATCCTGAACCCCTACCTCCTGCATCACGCCCTGACCGAAGACGAACCCATGCCCACCTTTGCCTTCCCGTTTTCGCCGGCCGAAATGGCGCGCGGGGCGGGATATGAATTCTGCCTCCATCACGTCATGGCGCTTGACGATCCCATGGCGGCCTTCCGGTTGCAGGTGAGCGAGGTGGGTCATGGCTGAGTTGGGTGCAATCGTCCAGAAGGTGCGATCCAAGAACGCAGGGCCATTCTGGTTGACGGTAGATGTGTTCTGCGGAAGCCGCGAGGTGTTCGCGCGGGTCTCCGGCGCACTGGAAACCGCCCGCGTCGCGGCCCTTTACGGCGTGGCCGAAGCGGATGTGCGCCGGTTCGACATCGCCGATCTGGATGTCGTCAAGTTCTCGTTCCCGCGCCCGACTGTGCAGGGCACCGCCGCCGACCGTGACATGCACGGCGCGGCCTGGGCGGTGCTGCTGGAAGAGATGGAGATCGGCTGACCCTCAGGCGGCTGTGCCGAAGATGCGGTCACGGAACTCGGCCAGGTAGATCTTCAGCCAGGGTGTGAACTCTTGCGGTTCGGCGGCCACCTCGGCCACCAGCGACTCGAGCGTGAGCCAGCGGGTGTCCATCACTTCGTCCGGGTTGGGGGTCACCTGCAGGCCGGCGGGCGCCTCCGCCACGAAGATGTCCACCACCTCATGCTCCGTCATGCCGCCGCCGACGTCGGCGCGGTATTCCACCTGGTCGGCGTGCGTCGGAACCAGCCCGACAACCCCCAACTCCTCGCGCAGGCGCCGCGTCGCGCAGTCGGCCGGCGCCTCGTCCCAATGCGGATGGGTGCAACAGGTGTTCGCCCACAGCCCGGGCGTGTGATACTTGGACAGCGCGCGGCGCTGGATCAGCACGCGCGGACCATCCAGAACGAAGACCGAGACGGCCTTGTGCCGAACGCCCTGCAGGTGAACCTCAAGCTTGTCCATCGGGGCAAGCACGCCGTCTGCCCAGGCAGGGATCCGGTCATGCAGCCCCGAGGACAAGGCGGGCCCGTCAGTTCGCGGGCTGATCGGCGGGCTTCTGGATGGACGCCGCGCGGCGCGCCAGTTCCTGCCGGTAGAGCGCCACGAAATCGACCGTGTCGAGGTTCAGTTGCGGGAAACCGCCATCGGCCGTCACATCGCCGACGATGCGCCGGACGTAAGGGAACAGCATGCGCGGGCATTCGATCATCAGGAACGGATGCATCTGCTCCTCCGGCACGCCCTCGATGTGGAAGATGCCGCCATATTCCAGTTCCAGAAGGAACAGCGGCGCCTTGTCGGAGGCGTTGACCGAGGTGATCTTGAACTTCGTCAGGACCTCGTACTGGTGTTCGACCGACCGCTTGCGCGCATCGAGGCTGACCTGCACCTGGATTTCCGGCTGCACCTGGGTTGCGACGATGCCCTTCTGGACAACGATGTTCTCGAACGACAGGTCGCGGATGAACTGGCCCAGCACCTGCATCTTCAGCTGCGGGGTCGGTTGCGGTGCGGCGCCGTTGGCGGGTTCGGCCATGTCAATCTCCAGGAAAATCCGAATGGGTCGCGGCGGGTTTAGCACCTTGACCCGGCCGCCTCAATGGCGGGTCCAGCCCGAGGGTCCCCGCAAGGGTTGATTTTCCGGGTCGATGACCGAGAATTCGCCGTCGATCACGTCATCAGGCGCGCGCGGCCGGGCCGGGCCTCCTCCGACCGTGAAACGCTCCATCCGCACGTGGCTGGCCAGATATCGCAGCAGCGCGCGCCGGATCGCCGGAACCAGAAGCAGAAGGCCCAGCGTGTCGGTGAAGAAACCCGGCGTGAGAAGCAGGGCCCCGGCCAGAAGGATCAGCGCGCCGTGCGCGATCGGCTCGGTCGGGTCGCCCAGATCGCGGAGCGACCCACGCAACTCCGCCAGCGCCTTGAGGCCCTGCATCCGCACCAGCCAGCTTCCGGCGATTGCGGTGGCCAACACGATGACCAGCGTCCAGCCGATGCCGATCAGGCCACCAACCTTGATGAACAGCCCGATCTCGATCATCGGGATCAGGATGAAGGCGACGAGAAGCCACATGACACGCTCCGACTTTGGCGGGTGCGGTGGACTTGACGGCACCCGTCCCTTACATAGGTGGGAAGTGCGGAAGATACCAACCCGCTGCGCATCGAGGTCCTGAAACGCATGAACGGTTCGATCATTCAGCTGCTCGTACTGGCGGGCATCGCAATCTTTCTCATCCTGCGGCTGAAAAGCGTCCTGGGAACGCGGGACGGTTTCGAAAAACCTTCCGCGCCCGCACCCACACCGCTGCCGGAACGGCGCGGACGGCGTGACTTCGAGGTGATCGAGGGCGGGCCGGACCGCGATATCATCGACCACGCCCCTGAGGGCAGCGATACTGCCCGCGCGCTTGCCGCCATGAAGGAGGTCGAGCCGGGCTTCAACGTCTCCGGATTCCTCCAGGGCGCGCGCGGCGCCTACGAGATGATCCTGATGGCGTTCGAGAAGGGCGATATGGAGTCGGTCCGCCCCTTCCTGTCGCGGGATGTGTTCGAGGCGTTCTCGGGCGCGGTCGCCGCCCGGCGCAACCGCGGACTGACCGTCACCGCCGAGTTCCTGGGCCTGAGGGAACTGGCGCTGGATTCGGCCGAGTTCGACCGCGAAACGCGGGAAGGCGAAATCAGCGTGCGCTTCGTGGGCGAGATTGTTTCGGCGGCACGCGACAGCAGCGGCACCGTGGTCGAGGGCGACCCCAAGCGCGCGCGCAAGCAGCGCGATGTCTGGACCTTCGCGCGCAAGATGGGGGTCAACGACCCGAACTGGCAACTGGTCGCAACCGGCGAGTGATCTCCGCCGACTAACCCCCGAACCGAGCCTCGCCCGTGACCCGCCGCCCCCGCCCGATCAGCCCGGAAGAGCGGGAGCTTTGGCAGAAGGTCGCGCGGACGGCCCACGCCCTGCACCCCGAGCATCCGGTCAAGGCAGAGCCCGCGCCGAAACCCTTCGCGCCCGAGGTGCTGCGGCCACGAACCATTCTGCCTGCCTTCCGGGTCGGAGAGGCGGTGGCGGCGAAGCAAAGGGACGATCTTGCCCCGACGCTTGAAGAGGCGCTGGCACGGCAGACCGTGCGAATGGATAGCGCCGCCTACCGGTCAATGACGCGCGGGCGCCTGAAGCCAGAGGGCAGGATCGACCTGCACGGGATGACGTTGGCCGAGGCCCGGCCGGAGCTTGTCCGCTTCATCCTGAACGCGCATGCCGAGGGGCGGCGCCTTGTCCTGGTCATCACCGGCAAGGGAAAGCGCAAGGACGAACCCGGCCCCATCCCCGCACGGATCGGCGCGCTTCGGCACGAGGTTCCCCACTGGCTCAGCCAGCCGCCGCTCAGGCCGCTCGTGCTCCAGGTCGCGACGGCGCATCTGAAGCATGGTGGTGCCGGGGCGTATTACGTCTATCTGCGCCGCGCGCGCTGATCAGTTGCCAAGGCCGGACATGGCGGCGACCGGCGCCATGATGATCTGCGTGGCGTTGCGAACCGTCACGACAGACCCGGCCAGGAAGCCGATCCGCCCCTCGCCCTCCAGCACACTGCCCGCCGCCGCGACCTGCCCCAGCACCGAGAGGAGTGCCGCCGAATGGGCGGCGTCGAAATGGCCTGTCCCGGTCGAAAAGGCGGTCGTGTCCATCACCGTCACCGCAAGGTCCGCCACCTCTGCCGCGCTGTCGATGTTGCCCAGGCGGTCGCGTTCCCCAGTCAGTCGCGCCGACAGTGCCAGCGCCTTGTCCCGCTTCGAGGTGAATATGAGGAAGGGTTGCGGCAGATCGCCGATGGCGCGGGCCTGCGCATGAAACAGTTCGACGTCGATGTCGGGAGAGAAGAGAATCACACCGGCAATGCTGTCGCGAACCCGGGCGTCCTGCGGCCCCGACATCTGCCGCAGCGTTTCCATCGTCAGAAGCGAACCGATGGAATGCGCCGCGATCACGATCCGGTTGGCACCCGCAGCGGTGACCTCGCGCAGCAGGTCCTCCAGGCCGTCGCGGGCGAACAGAACGCTGTCGCGGTCATAGGCATATCCGAGCGGGTGCGCGCGCGACGGCCAGGAGTAGTGGACAAGCGTCGCGCCGATCTTCAGGTCGTGGCCAAGCTGCGCCAGCCGGTAGGCGCCTTCCGCGAAGGTGGTGTTGAAGCCGTGAACGAACACTATCGCCTCCCGCCGCCCCGCGGGCTGACGGCGAAGGTCCCGCGCGAGTTCCGTCCGGAACGCCCCGGGCCCGGCGAAGACGTCCTGCGCCGTCGCCACGAACTCCTGGCTGAGGTCGGGCGCGCGCCCCTTGGGCGCCCAGTCGATCTCACCGGGCTCGCGTTCAGGCGGAACGGCGACATCCAGACGGACGAAGCGGGTTTCCTCGGTCCGCCCGAAGCCGAAGGGCTCTCCGCTTTCCGGGTCGGGCGCGCGCGTGGTCCCGATGAACACCGTCTCGACCGCACCGGTGCGCGCGGCGGCGGGCTCAATGACCACCGCCCCGCGCGGCGTGCAGCCGGTCAGGAGCGCGACGGTGAGAACGGCGAAGGCGATGCGGTTCATCCGGACCCCCGAAGCGGCCGCCTTAAAGAACATAGCGCGAAAGATCGGCGCTTCTCGACAGATCGCCAAGGTGGCGCTCCACGAATGCCGCGTCGACGGTCACCTGTTCGCCCGCGCGGTCCGGCGCGGTGAAGCTGAGTTCCTCGAACACCCGTTCCATCACTGTGTATAGCCGCCGTGCCCCGATGTTCTCCACGCTCCGGTTGACCTCGGCGGCGATCCGCGCCAGCGCGGCGATGCCGTCGTCGCGGAAGGTCACGGCGACATCCTCGGTTCCCATGAGCGCGGTGTATTGCCGGGTCAGCGCATTGTCGGTCTCGGTCAGGATGCGGACGAAATCCTCTTCCGTCAGCGGGCGCAGTTCCACCCGGATCGGCAAGCGCCCCTGCAATTCCGGCAACAGGTCCGACGGCTTGGCGATGTGGAACGCGCCCGAGGCGATGAAGAGGATGTGGTCGGTCTTGACCGGCCCGTACTTCGTCGAAACGGTCGTCCCCTCGATCAGGGGCAGAAGATCGCGCTGCACGCCCTCGCGGCTGACATCGGCGCCACGGGTTTCGGCGCGGGCGCAGATCTTGTCGATCTCGTCCAGAAAGACGATGCCGTTTTCCTGCACCGCCTCAAGCGCCGCCTGCTTGACCTGTTCATCGTCCAGAAGCTTGTCCGCCTCTTCCGAGATCAGCAGGTCGTAGCTTTCCGCCACCGTCAGGCGTTTGCGTGTCTTGCGCCCGCCGAAGGCCTTCCCGAACAGATCGCCCAGGTTCATCACGCCCATTCCCGGCTGACCGGGCAGTTCGAACGGCATCTGCGGCGCGGCCTCGGCCAGTTCAAGCTCGATGACGGTCGAGTCAAGCTCGCCCTTCTTCAGCCGCGTCCTGAACATCTCCCGCGTCTGTTCGCGGGCGTCCGCACCGGCGATGGCCTCGATCACGCGATCCTCGGCGGCCTTGTGCGCGCGCGCCTTTACCTCGTCGCGCATGCGTTCGCGGGTCTCGATCATCGCCGCGTCGGCAAGGTCGCGGACGATCTGTTCCACATCGCGGCCGACATAGCCGACCTCGGTGAACTTCGTCGCCTCGACCTTCAGGAACGGCGCCTTGGCAAGCTTTGCCAGCCGCCGCGAGATCTCGGTCTTGCCGACGCCGGTCGGGCCGATCATCAGGATGTTCTTGGGATAGACCTCGTCCCGGATGTCGTCGGGCAGTTGCTTGCGCCGCCAGCGGTTGCGCAGCGCTACCGCGACGGCGCGCTTGGCGTCCTTCTGGCCGATGATGAAGCGGTCAAGCTCCGATACGATCTCGCGCGGGGTGAGGCTGGTCATGGCGACTCCGAGTGGGGGGGCAGGCGGTCCTTGCCGGGAAAATCCGGAAGCGCGCGCATCAACCGGCGCCGCAGCGGAATCCACCAGGTGCCGAGCAGAGTGAAGAAAGAGCCAAGAAGGATCAGGATCAGCGCCCAGTCCCGCAGACTGGCCTCGCCCTCTCCGGCGACGGCCCAGTAGATCACGGCGGCGATGTAGACGATCCCCGCCGTCAGGAAGGACCGCCGATCGATCACCAGCGCCACCACGGCAAAGGCCGTCAGGACCAGGACGGTCGGCAGGATGTTCGCGCCGCCGCCGCTGTTCCAGATATTGCCGGCAACCGCGTTCACGAGTGCCCCCGCTGCCAGAAGGTGCAGCCAGAAGGCGGTGGCGGACTGCCGCCCGACGCGATGCGGGTCGCGCAGGTCGAAGGCCATCGCACCGGCAAAGGCGGCGATGCCGAAGACCAGCGACGCCAGGGTTAGGTTGGCGCGCGGAACGAAGCTTTGGGCCCAGCTGTCGATATCCTCGAAATTGCCGCCGGGATTGTACCGGGTGAACAGCGCGTAGGTCGCCATAAGGGCAAAACTGCCGAGGATGAACATCGAGAAGGGCAGTTTGAAGCGGCGATACCACAGCCCCGCGGCAATCGCGGCCGCGGCGGCGGACAGGATCGCGACGGATTTCAGCCCCATGTCCGACTGGCCGAGTACGGTCAGCAAGGAAACGTAGATGCCGCCGGCGTAGGCGCTGGCCAGCACCATCGAGGGCAGGTTCATCCGCCAGCGCAGGGTGAAGAAGCGCGCCATCCACCACGAGATTGCGGCCAGGATCGCGGGAATGACGATCAGTATCCCGACCCCGCCGATCACGCCAAGCAGAAGCGCGATCCCGCCCAGAAGAATGACCAGACCCACGGCCACGAAGATCTCGGCAAAGCCCTTGAAGAACTCGAAGGGCTCGTCTTCCCGCACCCGCCCGGCGATGCGGCCGGCGCGCGCGTCGCTCAGCGCCTTCAGTTCGGCCGCCTGCGCCGAAGTCAGGATGCCCGCCTTGACAGCCGCGCGGATGTCGGCGGGGTCCATGCCTTCGGGTGCCTCAGCCACGGATCCTCTCCACCGTCAGGTTGCCGTTGGTGTAGACGCAGATGTCGGCCGCGATCGCCATCGCCTTGCGGGCAGTCTCCTCTGCCGTCAGGTCGGTTTCCATCAGCCCCCGCGCGGCGGCAAGGGCGAAGTTCCCGCCCGAGCCGATGGCGGCCACGTCATGCTCCGGCTCAAGAACGTCGCCGGCGCCGGTCACGACCAGAAGCGTCACCCCGTCGGTCACGATCAGCATCGCCTCGAGCTTTTGCAGATACTTGTCGGTCCGCCAGTCCTTGGCCAGTTCCACACAGGCGCGGGTCAACTGGCCCGGAGCCGCCTCGAGCTTCTTTTCAAGCCGTTCCAGCAGCGTGAAGGCGTCGGCGGTCGATCCGGCAAAGCCCACGACCACGTCGCGCCCGCCCGGCGACAGCCTGCGGACCTTGCGGGCGGTGCCCTTGATCACGGTTTGGCCGAGACTCACCTGCCCGTCGCCCGCCACCACGACCTCTCCGCCCCTGCGCACGCCCAGGATCGTCGTTCCGTGCCAGCCGGGAAACCTGTCTTCGGCCATCGCGCCCTCCATCCGGTTCACCGCCCTATATGGCGGGCCGGGACGTGCGCCGCAACCGCGACAAACAGAAGGGGCGCCCGAAGGCGCCCCAGTCTTGGAGACGTTCCGGAGATCAGATCGCGGATTCGATCCAGTTCTGAAGCGCGGCCTTGGGCGCGGCGCCGACCTTGTTCGACACCACCTGCCCGTTCTTGAAGAGGAACAGCGCCGGGATCCCGCGCACACCCATCTGGGCGGGCGAATTCGGGTTCTCGTCCACGTTCACCTTGGCGATCTTGACCTTGCCGGCGTATTGCGCCGAAAGCTCTTCGAGCGCGGGGCCGATCTGCTTGCAGGGGCCGCACCATTCGGCCCAGAAGTCGACGACAACCGGGATGTCGGACTGCCGGACCTCGGCATCGAAGGTGGAATCGGTAACGGCGACGGTGGCCATGATGGGGCTCCTAAGGGGAATGCGTTGGCCAGAAGGTATGAAGCCGCGGCGCCGCCGTCAAGCTGTTGGGGTCGATAGCAACGCTCCCCTCACGATATCGAGAGGCAATGGCATCAGCTGACCGGTCCGCGTCCACAGGATCGCGGTTTCGATCTCATGGTCGGGGTAGATCGGCGCCAGCATGGCGGCATAGGCGCCCATCTGCCGCAGGATGCCTTCGGGGACAGACTCGGCGTTCTCCGGCACCACGGCGTTGGACTTGTAGTCCACGGCAAGAACATGCCGACCGCGGACCAGAAGCAGGTCGACGGTGCCGTGAAGCCTGCGCCCCCCCAACTCCTCTAGCTCCGCGGTCAGTTCGACCTCGCGCAGCGCGTCCGGCAGGATCGCGGCCAGATCGGGCGAGTCGAGGACGCGCGCCGCCTCCGCAAGAAACGTCTCTGATTCAGCCGGATTGGCGCCAACTTCGGCTTCCAGCAATGTCGCCGAGATCTCCGGCCAGCGGTCGCGGGGCCAGGATGGCAGATGCTCCAGCAGCAGGTGGATGCAGGTGCCGCGACGTTTGGCCTCCTCTTCGTCCAAACCCGCCTCGCCGGCCAGCGCCTTTGCCCCGCCCAGCGCCGACGGGGACAGGGGCGGCGGCGCTTCCGGCGGGACGGGCGCGGGATCGGTCATCCAGGCGTCCGGCTCAGTCGGCGTTTCGGCGGCGGTCCGCGCCGGTTCGGCATCTTCAGGCGAAGGTGCCGGCCAGTGCCCAAGCTCGAAGCGTTTGCCGGCGCCGAAATCCCACGCGCCCCCTTCCGCGGGATGCAGGGCCGCGCCCGCCTTTTCCAGCGCCGTGTCGATCAGCGCATGCCAGCTGTCTTCGCCGGATCCGGTGTCGCCCGCGGCGCAGACGATCAGCCAGCTTTCCGCCCGCGTCATCGCGACATAGAGAAGCCGCATCCGCTCCTGCCGCTGGCGTTCCCTGAAGGCATCGCGCAGGTCGGAGATCAGCGCGGGGCTTTCGGCCGCCGGGGTCTTCCACAGCGCGATGCCCTGCCCGTTCACGTAAATCTCGTCGCGGGTCTGTTCACCCCGCTTCGCCGTGTCGGGAAGAATGACGATCGGCGCCTCAAGCCCCTTGGCCCCGTGCACGGTCATCACGCGAAGCGCATCGCCGGCATTGTCGAGGCGGCGCTTCACCTCGACCTCGTCGGTCTGCATCCAGACCAGGAACCCCGTCAGACTCGGCACTTCCGTCCGTTCATAGGCCAGGGCCTGCGCCAGAAGCGCGTCGATCCCGTCCTCCGCCTCCGGTCCCAGCCGGGCCAGCAGGCGCTTTCGGCCGCCATGCCGCGTCAGGATCCGTTCAAGAAGCTCGAACGGACGCAGGAAGTCGGCCCATCTCCGCAGGTCGTCGAGGATGGCGAGCGTTTCGGGATGCGCCTCGCGCCGGCCGCGCAGCGCTTCCCACAGGAATGCCCTGTCGGCGCGATCGTGGGCCAGGTCGTAAAGTTGCGCCTCGGTCCAGCCGAACAGGGGCGAGCGCAGGGCGGCCGCAAGTGAAAGGTCATCCTCCTGCAAGGCGAGGAAGTTCAGAAGTGCGGCCAGATCCTTGACCGCAAGCTCCGCGCCAAGCTTCAGACGGTCGGCGCCCGCGATGCGAAGGCCCGCTGCCTTGCAGGCGCGGATGATCTCGCCAAACAGCGCGCTGCGCCGCTGCACGAGAATCAGGAAATCGCCCTCATGGATCTTGCGAGGGCCGTGCTTGCCCATGATGCAGGTGCCCGCGTCGATCATGCGGCGGACTTCCGCGGCGATCTTGCGGGCCAGCACGACATGTTCGTGGGCTTCGGGCAGGACATCGACCGGATCGAACCACTTGTCGGGCTCGACCCGCGCGGGTTTGGGGACCGGCGCCCAGAGATCGACCCGGCCAGGTTTGTCGATATGGAAGGCCCGGTGGAGGGGAGAGCCGCCAAGCCCCCGGTTCACCCGGTCGTCGAAAGTCAGGTCGACCACCCGCAGGATGGCATCGGCCGAACGGAAGGAATGCAGAAGCTCCAGTTGTTCCATGCCGCGGCCAAGGGCCTTGAACCTCGCCGCGAAATGCAGGCGCATGCCGTCGAACTCCTCCAGGTCGGCGCCCTGGAAGGAATAGATCGACTGCTTCTTGTCGCCGACGACGAAGATGGTGCGCCCGGTTCCGCGCGCGCCCTCGCCCGAAGTGAACTCCTCCGTCAGACGTTCGATGACCTTCCATTGGCGGGGGCTGGTGTCCTGCGCCTCGTCGACAAGCACGTGGTCGATCCCGCCGTCCAGCCGGAACAGCACCCAGGAAGCGACTTCCCGATCTCCGAGAAGGGCCGCGGCGCGGCTGATGAGGTCGTCGAAGTCGAGCCAGCCGTGCAGCGCCTTGCGCGCGGCGTAGCGCGGCAGGAAAGCGCCCGCGAAACGGTGCAGTGCCAGCGTCTTTTCGGCGGCGGCAAGGGCCAGGCGCCTGGGCCGGGCCCCTTCGACCCGCAGCATAAGCGCCTGCAGTTCGGGCACAAAGGCGGCGGCGCTCCCTTCGCGCAGGGCCTTGGTCGGAAAGCTGTCGATCTTGGCGGCGAACGGTACCTTGGCCCCGGAGCCGGTCAGCAGCACATCCTCCAGCAGCTTGAGCGTGTCCGGCCCGGGTGCGGCAAGATCGAGCGCGCCAAGCCGCCGACCCGCGCGACTGTCCGTTGCGCCGCTCGTTTCAAGGATTGGAACGAGGGAGGCGAACAGCGCAGCCTCATCCCCGTTGAAGATCGAGGCAAGCAGATTCGGCCAGTCGAATCCGGCCGGAAGACCAAAGAGACTCAGCGCTTCGTCGCGCATCAGCGGGTGCGCGAAAAAGTCACTGTTCCGGCCCAGATCGCCCAGAAAACCGTCCAGATCGTCACCGGAAACCAGGTTCGCCAGCGCATCGACCGCGTCGACGTCGTCGCCGGCGGCCAGTTCCTCGACGATCTCCTCGCGCAGAAGGGCAGAGGTGCGGTCGTCAAGCTCGCTGAAGTCCGGCGACACCCCGGCCTCGACCGGGAAGCGGCGCAGAAGCGCGGCGCAAAAGGAATGGATGGTCTGGATCTTGAGCCCGCCGGGCGTCTCGATGGCGCGGGCGAACAGCCGTCTGGCCTGCGCCAGCGCCGTGGCATTCACCGGGCCGGGGGCGCCTAGGCTGGAAAGGGCGTCGCGCAACTCCGGCTCAGGCAGCATGGCCCATTGACCCAGCCGGTCGAACAGGCGGTTCTGCATCTCGCTGGCGGCGGCCTTGGTGTAGGTCAGGCACAGGATGCGCTGCGGTTCGGTGCCCTGCAGCAGCAGGCGCGCGACGCGGTCGATCAGCACGCGGGTCTTGCCGGAGCCCGCATTGGCGGAAAGCCAGGTCGAGGCCAGCGGATCGGCGGCGCGTACCTGCGCGCGGGTAGCGTCGTCCATCATCCGACATTCTCCGGATGCGATGCATCCCCCATTTCCCACTCGCCGAAGCGGGCAAGGTGGTCATAATCCCCTTCGAACCGGCTTTCGAACACGGCCCGGCGGGCGATGTAGCCCTTGTCCCGCCTGTGGTAGGCCCGGATCAGTTCGGTCAGCCCGCGCCAGGTTTCGTCAAGCAGGTCCGGCGTCAGGTCCGTCGGCTTGTCCTGGCCCTCGCCGCCGAGGTGGATGTAGGTCGCGCCTTCCACCTCGCGCGGACCCAGCGGCGCGAAGGCACCACGCTCGGCCATCAGAGCCTCGAGCAGCAACTGCTTGTCGAAATGCTTCTGTTGATCCGGGCTGGGCGGACGGCCGGACTTGTAATCATAGATGTGGACCCGCCCGTCCTCCAGAAGGTCGATACGATCTGGCTTGGCTGTCAGCGTGAAGCCCAGTTCGGGGATTGCCAGCCGGTGCTTTTCCTCCAGCACGACCGGGGTTCCCCGGCCGGCACGCCGGCTTTCGGCGCCGACGAAGCGGTCGGCGATGCGCGCCAGCTTCGCCAGCCACAGGCGTTGGGCCGAGGGCCAGGGGATCTCCCGCGTCAGGATGGCTTCGGCGCTGCCGAGCAGGCGGGCCTTTGCCGCGGCGGCAGGCTCGACCTCGGGCCGGTTGCGGATGAAGTCGTGAACGATGTCGTGCAGCACAGTGCCCCGCATGCGCGCATCCGGTTCGGCCCGCAGGGGGTCAAGCCTGCGCAGCCGCAGGATGCGCTGGGCATAGATGGCGTAGGGGTCGCGGATCAGCGTGCGGATCGCGGTGACGGGGAGTTCGGCCGGCCGCGCCTCCAGCGGCGGGCGCGGCGCCGGTCGTGGCGCCGGCTTAGTAATTCCGGGCTTCTCCAACATCCGCGCAAGCGTCAGGAGAGCCTGACCGCGGTCCCGCATCTGGCCCAAGGCCTCGGGACCGGCGTTCGCGGGCAGGCCGCCCAGAAGGTTGGTGAGGCGCGCCAGCCAACGGGAAGGGATCGTCTCGGCCTCGTCGTCGCGGGCGGCGCGCGACAGGACCACTACGGGGGCTGCCGCCGCCTGCTGGAAATCATGTGCCGACAGCCCGATGCGCCGTTCCGGCAACAGAAGACCGGCCTTGAGCCGCATCTGGCGCGACAACCAGGGGTCGGGCGGGGTCGCTTCGGGCCATGTGCCTTCGTTGAGGCCGGCCAGAAGAACCAGATCTGCGCCCTGCACCCGCGCCTCGAGCGTGCCCCAGATCGCGATCAGCGGATGGGCGCCCTCCGTCTTGCGTGCCACTTCTGTCGAGAGGATGCCGGCGACAAGTTCGCCGTACTGTCGAGGCGTGTAAAGGCCGCCATTCTCTGCCTCGCGCGCAAGCCCGTCCATCGCCAGACGCGCGGCACGCCCGGCCTCGTCCTGCCAAAGCTCGCTCCGGGCCCGATCGCCCCCCGGGCCGGCGGCCAGGGCTTCGGAGCGCGCAAGATGGGCCGCGACACAATCGGCCAGCGGACGGGGGGCCGGGTTTTCCAGGTCGCCAAGGCATCCGGAGAGCCAGTCGGCCCAAGCCAGGCGCTCGGCCTCTCCGCGCGCGGCAGCCCAGGCGGCGATGGTCTCGCCGGTCGGGAACGGCGGGCCCGACCGACGGATCGCCAGTTCCAGATCCCGCGTGAACCGCAGGTGGTTCCCGCGATCCCCTGCACCCGTCGCCGTCAGCGGATGCTTGAGCAACGCCAGCAGCGCCTCGGAGGTCAGCTTCTGCCCGACGGCGTCGGCCACCTGGCGCAGGTAGCGCCCCGGCGGCGTCTGGTTGAGCGGCTGTCCCGCGCTGTCGTCCGGCACAATGCCCCACCGGTCAAGCGCAGCGGTGACGCGCCGGGCCAGCGTCCGGTCGGGCGTGATCAGCGCGGCGCGGGTCCCGGTCTGCACGGCCTCGCGCAGCCGCAGTGCCAGTGCCAGCGCCTCGGACCGCGGATCGGGGGCCTCGATCAGGGCGACGTTCCGCACCGCGTCGCGCAGGTCGCCCAGTCCGCCGCCCTCGGCCATCCATCGGTCGGTGACGGGTGCGGGACGAAGCGCCAGGGACACCAGCCGGTTGCGCGACGGATCCGGTGCCGCGCCTTCGGCCCAGGGGTGGATGTGGTCCGGCGTCACCCCAAGCCCGCGCGCAAGTTTCAGAAACCGATACTGCGGATGATCCTCGCCGGGAGCGGGGCCGGTTTCCAGGATTTGCCACGCCTCGGCAGGCATGTCGAAGTCGAAACCCGGCAGGATGACGGCGCCCTGTGGAAGGCGTGCCACCGCCGCCATCAAAAGCGCGGTTGTCCCGCGCGACCCGGTCGAACCGGCAACGATAATCGGGTCTTGGGCGGGGGCCTGCTGCCAGAGGTCGGACAGGGCCGAAACGATCCTGCGCTGACGCGCATCGGTGCCGGGGCGGCCCTCGCCCGCGCTGTTGTCCACGCAGCGCCCGACAATCCGCAGGAATGCCAGGCTCCGTTCCCAGTGCGCGGCGTGGTTCTCGGCCAGCGCGGGATTCTCCAGCGCCGCGGGGGCAATGCCCTCGGCTTCCAGTTCCTCGACAAGGCGCGCGAGACTGTCTGCCAGGCCGAAAACCGGCGTGCCGGGGGCGAAGTCGGGAAGGGTCTTCACCAGCCCGCGCACCAGTTCCACCAGTTCCAGGCGACGGCGCAGCGCCGGAATGGCGGGGGGAAGCCCGGCAAGGGGATCGCGGCCAAGATCGGCAACCAACCTGATCCGCGGCAGGATGCGCGCGCCCTGCCCGTCGAACAGCGCGCGCACACGGCGCTGCATCCGCGCCGTGCTGAGGTAAAGTGTGACCCGCGCCATCGCCTCGGGCGGCTCGTGCGCCAGTCGCGATATCAGCCCTTCGACCAGACGCGCCGGGAAATCGGCTCCGGGGGGAAGGGCGAACAGGCGGGGCGAATGGGCGCGGTCAAACATCGCGGGAAGAGTGGAGCATCGCCTCGGCCAGCGCAATGCTTTCGGGCCGTCCGACGTCGCACCAGCCGCCCGCGTGAACGGCGCCGAATAGGGATCCTTCGGCAATCATCTCGTCCCACACAGGGTTGATCGAATAGGCGCCGGGCGCGCGGGCGGCAAAGTGTGGCGTTCGCAGGATCTGAGCGCCCGTGTAGACATAGCCGGTTCCACGGACCACGCGCCCGGCGTCATCCAGATCGAAATCGCCCCTGCCCGCGTATCCGGTGGCGGCCTCGCGCGGCACCAGAAGCAGCAACCCCTCCTCCTGCCCCAGCCAGGCGGTGCGCAGTTCGTCAAGGGGATTGGCGCCGGTCCAGACGGCGTCTGTGTTCATCGTGAAGATGGGATCGGCGGCCAGAAGTGGCAGCGCATGGGCCAACCCGCCACCGGTCTCCAGAAGTGCCGCGGTTTCATCCGACAGGATCACCGGGCGGTGCGCCAGATGGGCCCGGATCTGTTCGGCAAGATAATGGACGTTGACGACGATACGCGCCACCCGCGCGGACAGGGCGATGTCGAGCGCATGGTCGATCAGAGGTCGGCCGGCAACCTCGATCAGCGGCTTCGGGCGGTCCCGGGTCAGTTCGCGCATGCGCGTGCCCAGTCCGGCCGCGAAAAGCATCAGCGCGTCGGGCATGGTCGATCTACCTTCAAGCGGGTGAGCGCCGCTTCGGTCGGCGCGGGCAATCCGGCCAGGGCCGCGGCAAGCGGCGCCAGGGCGGGATGCGCGAGGTTACGTTGCAGATAACCCCAGACGCGGGGCATGAAGTCGAGGTACCGCGGCCGCCCGAGGTGCAGACAAAGCCGGGCAAAGACGGCAAGGATGCGCAAGCTTCTCTGCGCGCCCAGAAGGGCGTAGATGGCGCCGAAATCGTCTCTGTTCCAGCCCGAAGCGGCACAGAATCGCTCGATCATCGCCGCTTCCGTCGCCAAGCTCACCTCGCGGCGGGCATCCTGGAGCAGCGAGACGAGATCGTAGGCCGGATGCGCGGCGACGGCATCCTGGAAGTCGAGAAGCCCCAGCCGGGCACAGCCTTGCCGTTCGGGCAGCCAGATCAGGTTTTCGGCGTGAAAGTCGCGAAGCGACAGCACGGGGCGGGCATCGCGGGCAAGTACCCGGTAAAGCCTCGCGAAGGTGGCGGGCACCTCCGCAACCGCGGCGGGGTCTGCCGCCATCGCTGGCATGTACCATTCGCCCAGCCAGGTCAGCAGGGCCGCAAGGGCGTCCGCATTGAGCGGGCGAACGAAGCCGGGAACCGGGCGGGTGCCGAGGTCGACGAGAAAATCCGTGGCAGCCGCGTAAAGTTCGCGCTCGCGCAAGGGGTCTGCCGCCGTCAGCCGGGCGACAAGGTCGTCGCCCATATCCTCAAGCAGAAGAAAACCCTCCGACAGGTCCTGCGCCATCGGCTTCGGGGCAGAGTAACCCTGTGCAAGCAGCCAGTTGGCCATGCGGACGAAGCGCCCGACATCCTCGCCCCGGTCGGGCGGCGCGTCCATCAGGATCGCCGTCTGCCCGTCCAGGACCAAGCGCTCGTAGCGCCGGGCTGACGCATCCCCGGCCAGCGGGTGACGCGACGCCCGCGACCATCCGGCACGGCGGAGAAAGTCTTCGATGGCGCCGCCGCGTTCCGTCACCGGCCGCCCCACGTTTTCAGCGCGCCGAGCAGGGCACCGGATCGCGGTCCGTCGGCGGAGACGGTCAGCACCCGCGTGTCGTCGGGCAGCACGGCAAAGCGAAGCGACAGGGCATCCGCAGGCCGCGCGGGCCCGAGGCGGTCCGGCCATTCGACCAGGCAGATTGCCGTGCGGAAGGCATCATCCAGCCCAAGTTCCCAGACCTCTTCCGGTCCGGTTAGCCGGTAAAGGTCTGCGTGCCAGATTTCGGTGTCGTCGGCCTCATAGGTCTGCACGAGGGTAAAGGTGGGCGAGGGCACGTCTTCGCTTCGGCCTGCTGCCGCAAGTCGCGCCTGGATGAGCGCGCGCGCGAAATGCGTCTTGCCGGCGCCGATGTCGCCTTCGAGCAGAAGTATGTCCCCTTGAACGAGAAGGGGCGCAAGCCGTTGTGCCAGGGCATCGGTCGCCTCTGTCGACGCAAGGTGAATCTTCAGCTCGGGTTGAGAGGCGCTATCAGGGTGCATGCCCCGACTTTTAGCGGCGCATGGCGCCGCGGCAAGGGCACTTTTGCCGCCGGCTTTTCAGATCGCCGGCACCGCGCCCATCCCCGGCTGGCTGCATCGTGGAACGTGGCGGGCCCCCTCTGTCCGGAACTCCACCATCGTCGAGCCACCGCTGAGCGGGCGGGCATCCAGCACCACGCACAGACCCGCAAGCCGCCGAACCTCGGCCCGCCACGGCTCCCGCTCGCCAAGTTCGGAAAGGTAGCGGACGAGATCATCCCACACCCGCGTCGGTTCGGTCTGCGCCTGCCAGAGCGCCGCAAGATCGGCCGCATCCACGGGGATCGTCGCGACCGAATCCTCGAACCCCCAGAAATCGGAAAAGGCCGTGTTAGACAGCGTCATGACGCCCGCGGCGGAGAACACGGCAACCGCGACGTCAAGACTGTCGAACACCGCCTGACAGGTCTGGACCTCAGCCCGGAAGCGGCGGGTCAGGGACATGTCCGCGCTCACGTCCTCGAACCAGAGCGCCAGCGCGCCGTCAGGGTGCGGCCGTGCGGTGACGCGGTAGGTCGCCCCCGCGGGAAGGTTCCACGTATCCTCGTAATGCCCCGCCGCCGCTGCGGTTTCGATGTCGGCGATCGCCTGCCGCCAGCCGTGATAGTCCCGCGGTTCCGGGATCATGCGCTTTTCCCGCAGGCGGTCGAAGAAGTCGTGGAACCCCGGCCGCATCGTCAGGAACTCCGGGCCCAGATCCGTCAGGTCCGACAGGGCCGGGTTGAACAGCGCAAGCTGCCGCTGCCGGTCGAACACGGCCAATCCGATGGGCAGGTCCGCGAAGGTTTTCGCCAGCGTCTGCATCAGCTCGTCGCGCGTGGTTTCTGCCCGAACCAGGGCATCGCAGGGCGTGGCGACATGCAGAAGGAAATCCCCGCTGGGGGCGGTGTCGATCTGGAACCAGCGCCGCTGCGGGCCCGGCACGGCGA
Organism: Albidovulum sediminis; assembly: GCF_025380365.1. Classification (GTDB taxonomy): domain Bacteria; phylum Pseudomonadota; class Alphaproteobacteria; order Rhodobacterales; family Rhodobacteraceae; genus Albidovulum; species Albidovulum sediminis. The sequence continues at coordinate 456,749 of NZ_JAOCQF010000003.1, read as the reverse complement.
TCCGGCGCGGCCCGACATCGCGCGTTGACGTCAGTAGGTCCAGAAGGTTCGGCAGGGGCCATGACAGCTCCTCCTCAAGGCAGCCGGCCGCCGCGGCGGATACCGAAAGATAGGCAGCATTGGCCCAGATCACGGTCCCCTCGCTGTCGGTGCGCCAGACCGGCATGGGCAGCGCGTTGAACACGTCCCGCAGACTGGCAACCTCGTCCTCCTGCGCGCGGTGGCACAGCGCGTCGATCCGCAGGTCCTGCCCCGCGCCCTCGCCGGGCAGGAGAAGCAGACGATGCGGCAGGCCCGCGCCGCCGGTAAACTCCAGCACGCTGCCGTCAGCCGACCGGAACTCCTGCCCCTCCGGCCCCGGAACCGCGTTCGACGAGGCTGCGAAGCCCGCAAACCGCGGCGCGAGGAAGGCAACCAGCCGGTTCCAGTCGCTGGACCCGGTGGGCAGGCTTCTGAGCAGTGCGCGTGCCGGCGTACTGGCGTCGATCAGGTCGTGATCGTCGAACAGGAACACATAAGGCTCGGCGGTGGAGCTGTTCGCATCGCGGCGCAAACGCGCACAGCGCCAGTTGTCGATCATGGCAATGGCCATGAGCCCGAAAAGCGCGGCCGAAAAGGCCGAAGTCGTGACAAGAACGGCCAGCACCAACGACGAGGGCATGTCGCATCCCCAATTCATTACCCCCGATGTCGCAGACTCACCGCAGATTGGTTAACGACGGATTAACCAATCCGGGCGATTTCGTGGCCATTTCAGTGTCTTATGTTTTCTCCCAGCGGCTCGGAGGTCGGCCGCACGATGCGGGACAGCGGCCAGACCACCTGCACGATGGCACCGCAGCGCTCCGGACGTTCGGATTCGGCCAGAAAGGGATCGCTGCCGTTGGCAAAGGTGATCTCCGCGCCGGTCCGCTCCAGAAGCGTCTTGGCGATGAAAAGCCCAAGTCCCATGCCCTCGTACTCGGGTCGGTCGGGCGCGACTTCCGCCGGGCGCCTGCGCAGGAAGGGGTCGCCTATGCGGCCCAGCAGATGCGGCGGAAAGCCCGGCCCGTCGTCCATGATCCGCAGGATCAGGCGGTCCGCACTCCAGCGGGCTTCGACCCAGACAGTGGCGCGGGCGAAATCGACGGCGTTCTGGATCAGATTGCGAAGCCCGTGGATGATCTCGGGCCGGCGCCCGATGCTGGGCTCGCGCAGGGAAGCCCCGGTGGCAGGCGCCAGGTCGAAGCGCACGCCGCGCCCGCGGTCCAGGTGGGGCTCGCCCGCCTCGCGCAGGACGGCGGACAGGGGGGCGGCCCGCAGGTGAAGGTCGTCCTTGCCGGCCCGCCCCATCGAGCGGAGAATCTCCGCACAGCGATCGGCCTCGCGCCGGATCAAAAGCGCGTCATCCCGCTGTTCGGGCCGGTCCCCCAGTTCGTCCGCAAGTTCCGAACTGACCAGCTTGATGGTGGCAAGCGGGGTTCCAAGCTCATGCGCGGCCGCGGCGACGACACCTCCCAGATCGGTCAGCTTCTGCTCCCGCGCAAGCGCCATCTGCGTGGCCAGGAGCGCCCGCCCCATCGAGCGGATCTCCGACGCGACGCGCCCGGCGTATATGGTCAGGAAGGTCACACCGATGACGATGGCCAGCCAGTGCCCGACCCCGAAGATCGGCGGCAGCGACAGCACCGCCCCGTCGGCGGTGGCCAGCGGCAGGTGAAAGGCTGCGACCAGCGTGACGAGGGCGATGGTTACAAGCGCGACCGCGCCGCTCGGGCGTGGCCCAAGCACGGTGGCGCCTATTGTCGCAGGGGCAAGGATCAGGAAGGCGAAGGGGTTGGACAGCCCGCCGGTGAGCGAGAGCAGAAGCGCAAGTTGCCCGGTGTCGAACAGCAGGATTGCCATTGTCTGGCCTTCGGACAGCCGCTTGGTCTCGGGGAACACGGTGATCGCCACCATGTTGGCCGCAACCGCAATCCCGACGACGAGAAAACAGGGGCCGAGCGGGATCGACAGCGCGAGGGGTCCGGAGGCCACGGTCAGCGCGGCGACCTGTCCGGCGATCGCGGCCCATCGCAGCAGGATCAGCGTGCGAAGCCGGACGCGCTCGCCATCGAACGCATCGGGGTCGAAACCGGCGCCCGGTGGATTTGATTGGGCCATGCTCCCCCCGGCTCTGGAAAACGGGTCCGGAGATTGATAGGTGCAGACGGCAAGCCGTTCAACCGATCAGAGGGGTCTTCGATGTCCGTTTCCACCCGCAGAATTGCACTCGCCTCGGGTTCGGCCATTGCCGTTCTTCTGATCGGGATCTTCGCCGTGACGCAACAAAGGGGCGCGGATGTCTTTGCGGACTGCCGCCAGAGCGTGATTGCCGGCGGAGCGGGCGCGATTGGCGGGGCCTTCACGCTTGTCGACGAGAATGGCGCCACTGTTACCGACCGCGATGTTCTCACAAAGCCGAGCCTTGTCTATTTCGGCTATACCTTCTGCCCCGATGTCTGCCCGGCAGACATGGGCCGCAATGTGGCCGCGATCGATGTGCTGGACGAAATGGGCTACGACGTGACCCCGGTGTTCATTTCCGTCGATCCCGCCCGGGATAAGCCCGAAGTGCTGAAGGAGTGGACGGATTATCTGCATCCGCGTCTGGTCGGGCTGACCGGCAGCGAAGAGCAGATCCGCGCCGCCGCCAATGCCTACAAGACCTATTACCGCGTCCCCGAAAACCCCGAGGATGAATACTACCTCGTCGATCACATGACGCAGACCTATCTGATGCTTCCCGGCCACGGGTTCGTCGAGTTCTATTCGCGCGAAACTTCGCCCGAGACGATGGCGGAGAACGTGGCCTGCTTCGTGGACCACGCCGGCTAGCGGCATTTGACCGCGGCCGGTGCAGCCCTTAGAACGATTCCATGGATATCAGCCGGGGGCAGCATGGCCGAAGATCAAACTGCGGAACTGGGTCCGGACCGCTCGCTGCTTCTTGTCGATGACGACGCGCCCTTCGTGACGCGCCTGGCACGGGCAATGGAGAAACGAGGCTTCATCCCCGAGACGGCCGAAAGCGTTGCCGCGGGCAAGGCGGCGGCCATGGCGCGACCTCCGGCCTACGCGGTCGTGGATTTGCGGCTTGAGGATGGCAACGGCCTCGATGTGGTGGAAACCCTGCGCGAAAGGCGCCCGGATTGCCGTGTCGTCGTGCTGACGGGCTACGGTGCCATCGCGACCGCCGTTGCCGCAGTCAAGATCGGGGCCACCGACTATCTGTCGAAGCCGGCGGATGCGAACGACATCACCAATGCCCTGCTCGCGCGCGGAGACACGCTCCCGCCGCCGCCCGAAAACCCGATGTCTGCGGACCGGGTGCGGTGGGAACATATTCAGCGCGTCTATGAATTGTGCGATCGCAATGTTTCGGAAACCGCGCGGCGTCTGAATATGCACCGCCGGACATTGCAGCGGATCCTTGCAAAGCGAAGCCCTAAATAGGGCGACGATTTTTAGAGTTGCAAAAAAGGTGAATTAATGGGCTTTCTATCCGGGACCCATCAGGTCAAGTCCCCATGGAGGTTTCATCTTGGCTGTCGATCTAAGCAATATGTCTTTGAAGGAACTCAAGGCCCTGCAATCGCAGGTGGCGCGCGCCATCGAAGGCTTTGAAGAGCGGAGAAAGAAGGACGCCCTCGCCGCAGTCGAGGAAACGGCAAAGTCACTTGGCTTTTCGCTGAATGAACTGGTCGGCGCCGCTCCGGTGCGCAAGCGGGCCCCGGCAAAGGCCAAATATGCCGATCCGGCAAATCCCGCGAACACCTGGTCCGGTCGCGGCCGCAAGCCGGGATGGGCTGTCGCCGCGCTGAAAGCGGGTAAAACGCTCGACGATCTGGCCATCTGAACCGGAGTTGAGGGCACCCCCCGGCGCGTGTTCAACCTTCGTCGACAAGCGCAGCGAAGCGATCCAGATAGGCCAGACGAACCTCGACCGGCGGGCGCAGGACAATGCGGATCGCGCCTGTCTGGGGCATTTCGGGCCGTCCGAAGAACTTCGTCGCCTCGTCTTGCGAGAATCCCGCGATGCTGACGGCTTCGTGCCAGGCCGATATCGTGTCGGCCCGCTTGATCTGCTTCTTGATCGGCGCGGGCAGGGTGGCGGGCAGGCCGAAGCGCAGGTGGACCGCCGCCGTCAGCCGTTCGTCCAGCGCGCCGTATCCCGGCCCGACCGCGGCCTTCACCGGGCTGATCATGTCCCCGATCACATATTCCGGGGCATCGTGCAGCAGCGCGGCCAGGCGCCATCGCACCGCGATCCCGGGATTGAGGCGGGCAAAGATCTGCTCGACCAGAAGGGAATGTTCGGCCACCGAATAGGGCCAGTCGCCCAGCGTCTGGCCGTTCCAGCGCGCCACGAAGGCCAACCCGTGTGCGATGTCCTCGATCTCGATATCGACCGGCGTCGGGTCCAGCAGGTCAAGCCTGCGGCCGGACAGCATCCTTTGCCAAGCACGTGGGGTCTTTGCCATGAAATCCTCCGCCTGGCCGATGACTAGGCGCTTGACAGGGCCATGTAAACCGTCCGGGCGATTGCCCGAAAGCCGCCCGGATGCTATGGCAGCCGCAAACAGATATTCGGGAACGCTGAGACATGGCCAAGGACTACATCATCAAGGACATTGCGCTTGCCGGCTATGGCCGCAAGGAACTGGACATCGCGGAAACCGAGATGCCGGGACTGATGGCCCTGCGGGAGGAATTCGGCGCGTCGAAACCGCTCAAGGGTGCGCGGATCGCCGGATCGCTGCACATGACGGTTCAGACCGCGGTGCTGATCGAAACGCTGCAGGCGCTGGGCGCCGAGGTGCGCTGGGCGTCGTGCAACATCTTCTCGACCCAGGATCATGCGGCGGCGGCGATTGCCGAGGCGGGCATCCCCGTCTTCGCGATCAAGGGCGAGACGCTTGAGGAATACTGGGCCTATACCGACCGTATCTTCCAGTTCGCGGAAGGCACCTGCAACATGATCCTCGACGATGGCGGGGACGCGACGCTTTACATCCTTCTGGGCGCGCGGGTCGAGGCGGGTGAAACCGGGCTGATCGAGGTACCCTCCTCCGAAGAGGAGGTCTGCCTGTTCAACCAGATCAAGAAGCGCCTGAAGGAAAGCCCGGGCTGGTTCACGAAGCAGCGCGACGCGATCCGGGGGGTTTCCGAAGAAACCACGACCGGTGTGCATCGCCTTTATGACCTGCACAAGAAGGGCCTGCTGCCCTTCCCGGCGATCAACGTGAACGACAGCGTCACCAAGTCGAAGTTCGACAACAAATACGGCTGCAAGGAATCGCTGGTGGACGGCATCCGGCGGGCGACCGACGTGATGATGGCGGGCAAGGTCGCGGTGGTCTGCGGCTATGGCGACGTGGGCAAGGGATCGGCTGCCAGCCTGCGCGGCGCGGGCGCGCGGGTGAAGGTGACCGAGGTCGATCCGATCTGCGCGCTTCAGGCGGCGATGGACGGGTATGAGGTCGTCGTGCTCGAAGACGTGGTGAGCGATGCCGACATCTTCATCACCACCACCGGCAACCGCGACGTGATCCGCATCGAGCACATGCGCGAGATGAAGAACATGGCCATCGTCGGCAACATCGGACACTTCGACAACGAGATCCAGGTCGCCGCGCTCAAGAACCACAAGTGGACCAACATCAAGGACCAGGTGGACATGATCGAGATGCCCTCGGGCAACCGGATCATCCTGCTGTCCGAAGGGCGCCTTCTGAACCTTGGCAACGCGACGGGCCATCCGTCGTTCGTGATGTCGGCCAGCTTTACCAACCAGGTCCTGGCGCAGATCGAGCTTTGGACCAGGGGCGGGGACTACACCCCCGGGGTCTACATCCTGCCCAAGCATCTGGATGAAAAGGTGGCGCGCCTGCATCTGGCGAAGATCGGCGTGAAGCTGACGCAGCTTCGCCCGGAGCAGGCCGACTATATCGGCGTGACGGTCGACGGTCCGTTCAAGTCGGACCACTACCGCTATTGATGATACGACCTGCCCGAACCCCCGCCCCGGCGGGGGTTTTTTCTTGCCGCGACAGATTTCGTTCCTATCCTTGCCGACCGGAGGATGGGTCATGAACACGGGCCGCAGGGCAGAGTTGGTCGCGCTCTACGCCGATGAATTGCGCAGCAAATGCGCGCTGGAACCCGATGCGGCGCTGCTGAACCGGGTGGTTGACGGCTGCGGCCCCCTCATCTTCGCGCCGGACGGCGGCACCGTCGATGTCGACGACCCCGCCGAACTGGACCGGATCCGGCGCAACTTCCTGGTGCGCAAGCTCGCCCTGCCCGATGGGCCTGAACTGTCCGAGGCGATCCGCGCCTCGGTGGAAATGTACGGGACCGCCGGTGATCCGAAGTATCGGGCGGTTCTCTATTACATGCTTGTCGTGCAGCTTGGCGCCGAGGCGCATCACCCCTGAAACGGCAGGAACAGGGTTAATGCTGTGTTAAGACAATTCATTGATTTCATTTGATTTTGTAAGGAAACAGCGCTTGCCTGGGACGTGGCTGCAAGCTATGTTCGGCATCAACAGGCCAGTACGGTCGAGACCGAACATGTCACGGATGGTGCAGGGGTGCGCCGGGGTGGCAAGGGGTCCCGGACCGTGCGCCCGGGACCCCGTCGATTTCTAGAACAATCCAAGCACCGCGCCGATGAGGGCGCAGCCAAGGACGGCATAGCCGCCGTCGATGAAGGTCAGCGCCCGCGGGCGGTCCGCATACGCATAGTTGATCATGATCCAGGGTGCGGCGATGAAGGCACCAAGACCCAGGCCGGCCACCAGTCCGGCCCCCAGGCCGTCGATCCCCGCCATGCCGAAGATGTGGCGCATCATGCCGGCGACCAGAAGCATGGCCACCGCGGACAGGATGAAGGGCGTGACGCTCTTGTTGACCGGCTTGCCGTTGGCATCGCAGGCGACGCCCGCAGCGGCAATCCAGCGGGCTGACAGGGACATGTACCAGACCGCGCCCAAGGCATAGCCCGCCGCGGCAGCGACAAGCACGCTGAGAAGAGACATGATGGAACCTCGCGCTGTTTCGTGGCGCCATCATGCCGTCAGCCGGCGCTCCGGTCTACAGGCCCGCAAGTTCGCAGACGATCTTCCATTCGGCTTCGGTGACGGGCTGCACCGACAGGCGCGTGTTCTTGACCAGCGCCATATCCGCGAGCCTTGGGTCCGCCTTCGCCTCATCAAGGGTGATGGGGCGGGGCAAGGCTCTGACGGCGCGAATGTCGACGCATTCCCAGCGCGGATCGTCGGTCGAGGAATCAGGGTGGCATTCGGCCGAAACCTCGACGATGCCGACGATCTCCTTCCCGATGTTGGAGTGGTAGAAGAATCCCAGATCGCCCGTCTTCATCGCGCGCATGTTGTTGCGGGCTTGATAGTTGCGGACGCCGGTCCATTCCTCTCCGGCCGCGCCCTTCGCAACCTGCTGGTCCCAGCTCCAGGCGTCGGGCTCGGACTTGAAAAGCCAGTACGCCATCAGCCCACCACACGCTTCCATTCGGTGACCGTGACAGCCTCGAACAGCCCGGCCTTGCCATAGGGATCGCCCGCCACCCAGGCATCGGCGGCGGCGCGGTCGGCGCAGTCAAGGATGATGAGGGAACCGGACATCTGGCCGTTCTCGATCAGCGGGCCCGCAAGGGCGACGATTCCGGTCGCCTCGATATAGGCCAGATGCGCGGCTCGATTGTCGAGACGCGTCTGCAGGTGGCCGGGCTTGTCGCGGCAAAGAACGGCGAAGTTCATGGTCATTCCTTCTTGAGGGGACGGGAAAGCAGCGCCTCGACGGCCTGCGGAACGGAAACACGGCCGCGGACAAGGGCGGCGACCATGTCGGTGACGGGAACGTCGATGCCGGACCGCGACGCCAGCGCGCTTGCCGCCTCGGCGGTGGCCGCACCTTCCACGGTGACGGAGGCATCGAAGCCTTCGCCTGCGCCGAGGGCATGGCCATAGCGGAAGTTGCGCGATTGCGCCGAGGTGCAGGTCAGCACCAGATCGCCGAAGCCGGACAGCCCCGCCAGCGTTTCGGCCCGCGCCCCCAGGGCAATGGCCATCCGGCTCATCTCGGCGAAGCCCCGCGTCATCAGGGCGGCCCGCGCGCTGTCACCGAGGCCCGCGCCGATCACGACACCCGCGGCGATCGCGATCACGTTCTTGAGCGCCCCGCCCAGTTCGGCGCCGGCGGTGTCCTCGGTCCGGTAAAGGCGCAGGACCGGGGTGGAGAGTTCGGACTGAAGCGCTGCACCGGCCCGTTCCAAGGCGCAGGCAAGGGTCAGCGCGGTGGGCAGGCCGCGCGCGATGTCGGCGGCAAAGCTGGGCCCGGTCAGGATCGCCGCCGTCGCCGAAGGACAGGCAGAGGCGATGATGGCGGTCGGCCCGCGGCCGGTGGCCAGGTCGATCCCCTTGCAGCAGGCCACCAGGGACCGGCCGGCCAGGGTCGCCGCATGGCTGCGGACGAAGCTGTCAAGCTGTTGCATCGGCAGCGCCAGAAGCAGGGTCCGCGCCGCCACGAAACTGGCCAGATCGGCCGAAACAGTGACGGTTTCGGGCAGTTCCACCCCCGGCAGCCGCCGGTCGTTGCGCCCCGTCGCCTGCATTGCGGCCGCGTGCGCGGGGTCGCGGGCCCAGATCCCGACCTCGGCCCCGTTGCGGGCAAGGGCAATGGCCAGCGCCGTGCCGAATGCGCCCGCTCCCAGAACCGCCACGGTCATGCCTTGGCCCCCTTCTTGCCGGCGCCAAGCATCGGCGCGCTGTGCTGGTCAAGTGGCCAGCGCGGCCTTGCGGACAGGTCCAGCCCGTCGCGATGGCCCAGTCGGAACCGCTCGATCCCCGCCCAGGCGATCATCGCGGCGTTGTCGGTGCACAGCGCAAGCGGCGGCGCCAGGAACCGCACGCCGCGTTCCGCCGCGACCCGTTCGAGCGCGACGCGAACCGCCTGGTTCGCAGCGACCCCGCCCGCAACGGCGAAGGCCGACATGCCGGGCGAACGGTCAAGGCAGGCATCCAGCGCACGGGCAGATTTGACCGCCAGCACCTCGACCACCGCGGCCTGGAAGCCGGCGCAAAGGTCCGCGCGATCCCGGGCTGTCAGCCCCTCCCTCTGTGCCACCACCCCGTCGCGCGCGCGCAGAAGCGCGGTCTTGAGGCCCGAGAAGGACAGATCGCACCCCGGCCGGTCCAGCAGCGGGCGCGGAAAGGCAAAGCGCGCGGCATCGCCCCGCGACGCCTCGGCCTCGACCGAGGGGCCGCCGGGCTGGGGCAGGCCCAGAAGCTTTGCCGTCTTGTCGAAGGCCTCGCCCGGCGCATCGTCGATGGTGCCGCCAAGGCGGGTGAAATCCTCTGGCCCCTCGACGAGGATGAACTGGCAATGCCCGCCCGAAACGAGGAGCATCAGGTAGGGGAATGCCAGCCCGTCGGTCAGCCGCGGGGTCAGCGCGTGGCCGGCAAGGTGATTGATGCCGATGATCGGCAGGCCGGTGGCGGCCGCGATGCCCTTGGCGCACATCACCCCGGCCAGGACGCCGCCGATCAGGCCCGGCCCGGCGGTGACGGCGATGGCGTCAATCTCCGACAGGCGCGTTCCCGCCCCCTCCAGCGCGCGCTCGACGCAGACATCGATTCGCTCTGCATGGGCGCGGGCGGCGATTTCCGGCACGACACCGCCAAAGGCGGCGTGCAGAGCGGCCTGCCCCTCGACCACCGACGAAAGGATCGCGCGGCTCTCTCCAGCCAGGCGGACGACAGCGGCGGCTGTGTCGTCGCAACTGCTTTCGAGCCCGAGTATGGTAATCCCTTCGCCCATGATCCTGCTGGTTGCGCGGCCCCGTTCCGGCAGGTAACACCCGAAGGGACGTCACACAATCCCGGCGGGCCGGAAGGAGGTGCGCGATTTTCCGACCGACGCTGATCCTGATCCGGCCCGAACCGCAGTCTCGGCAGTTCGCGGATGAGTTTCGCGCGCGGTTCGGCGCGGATTGGCCGGTGATCCTGTCGCCGCTGACCGAGATTTTCTCGAGGGACGCAGCCATCCCGCTTGAGGGGTGCGATGCCGTCGTCTTCACCTCAGGCAATGCCGTCACGGGCTTCGCGCGCCTCTGCCCGCGCCGGGACCTGCCCGCGCTCTGTGTCGGGTCGCGGACGGCAGAGATTGCACGGGCCGCCGGTTTCGACGCGCGCACCGGGCCCGGGGACGCGGCAGCACTCGCCGGCTGGATCGCGGGCGAAGTCCACCCGCGCCGCATCGCCTATCCGCGCGGCGCGGAGGTTGCCTTCGATCTGGAAAAATCGTTCATATCGGCTGGAATAGAGACTGTTTCAGCCATCGTCTACGAACAGGTCACCCGCCCCGCGGATGCGCCACTTCGGCACGCGCTGGAAGGGCCGGAACCGCTCCTCCTGCCGCTATTCTCCCCCGCATCGGCACACCGGGCCGTCGCCGAGATGGCCGGTGCAAGGGCCCCCCTGCTGGTGGCGGCGATGAGCGCGCGCGTCGCCGAAGCTGCGGGACCGCTGGCACCCGCCGCCATGCGCATCGCCCGGCATCCGGACGCGGGTGCGATGCTCGACGCGCTGGCTGCGCTGATTGCCGCAGGCAGTTCGGCTTGAGGCGCGCCCGTTCGGGGTCTAGATTGCAGATGGCGGCCCCGGTGCGGGACTGACGATCGGGAGGCGCGATTGGCCAAAAGCAAGCACACAGAGGGCGAGGAACCCGCGGACACCGTTCCTGCCGGCGAACCTGAGGCCCATGAGCCGGAGGCATCTGTAACGGCCCCCGAGGCGGTTTCGGCAGCCGCGGATGCGGATGACGAGCCCCGCGTTCCGGACGAACAGCCATCCCCGCCCCGCCGGAAAGGGTCGGCCGGCGGCTGGGTCGGCCCGATCCTGGGCGGCATCATCGCGGCGGGCGCGGGATTCGGCGCGGCCTACTACGCCCTGCCCAGCGCCGCGCCGACGACCGAGTTGAAGGAATCCATCGCGGCGCTGAAGGCCGAGATCGGCACGCAGGATGCCGACCTGACAGCACTCGAGGGGCGCGTGGCCACCTTTGTTCCGGGTGCGGACCCGGCCGAACTGGCCGCGCTTTCCGAACGGGTTTCGGCCGCAGAGGCATCGGCGCAGGCCGCGCGGCAGGCGGCGGCCGACGGACTTGCCGGCATCGGGGACAGGTTGACGGCGCTGGAAGAGCGGGTGACCGCGGTCGAACGCCTGCCGGTTTCGGGCGACGGCGTTTCCCCGGCCGCACTTCAGTCATTCGAGCGGGAGATTGCCGCGCTCAAGGCCGAGATCGAACGGCAGCGCGGCGAAAGCACCACGCTGGAGGAGCGCCTGACCAGCCTGTCCGCCGCCGCCGAGGAGAGGTTGCGCGCCGCCGAGGAGGATGCCGCACGCATCCGCGCCGAGGCCGAGGCCGAGGGCCAGCGCGCCCTGGCGCGTGCCGCGCTCAGCCATCTGCGCGCCGCGGTTGAAAGCGGTGGCGCCATCGACGGTGCACTCGCGAACCTTGCCGCTGCGGGGGTCACGGCGCCTGCCGAACTTGCCGATCAGGCCAAGGGCATTCCGACCGCGCAGCTTCTCCAGGCCCGCTTCGAAGCCGCCGCACGCGAGGCCCTGACAGTGTCCCTGCGCGAAGCGGCGGGCGAGAGCTGGGCGGATCGCATATCGGCATTCCTGCGCAGCCAGACCGGGGCACGGTCGCTGACGCCGCGCGCGGGCGACGATCCCGATGCCGTCCTGTCGCGCGCCGGGGCGGCGCTGACGGCAGGGGACATCCCCGCGGCCATCGCCGAGATTGGTGCGCTTCCGGAAGGCGGCCGGGCGGTCATGGCAGAGTGGATCGGGCTGGCAGAGCGTCGGGTGGCCGCGCTGAACGCGCTTTCGGCCCTTGTGGCGGCGGTGGAATGAAAGGCGTCCGATGATCTGGTCCTTCATCAAGATAGTGGCCTTCGTCGCCGTGGTCGCGGCGCTGACGCTGCTTGCGGGGCATCTGGCCGATCAGGGGCCGGGGCTGCGCCTTGTCATCGGCAGCACCGAATTCACGCTGGGCCCGCTTCAGGCGGCGATTGCGGGTGTACTGGCGGTCCTGGTGGTCTGGATCGGCCTTCGGGCGCTGGGGCTGGTTGTCGCGACCCTGCGGTTCCTGAACGGGGACGAAACCGCGATCAGCCGCTACTTCAACCGCAACCGGGAACGGAAGGGGTTCGAGGCCCTGGCCGAGGGGATGATGGCGATAGCCTCCGGCGACGGGCGCGTGGCGATGGCCAAGGCCGTCCGCGCCGAGCGGTTTCTGGAGCGGCCCGAACTGACCAACCTGCTGATGGCTCAGGCCGCCGAACTGGCCGGCGACACCCGCCGCGCCACCGAAGTCTACAAGCGGCTGCTCGCGGATGACCGGACCCGGTTCGTGGGGGTGCGCGGTCTCTTGATGCAGAAGCTGTCGGAAGGGGACACCGCCACTGCGCTGAAGCTGGCCGAGAAGGCCTTTTCCCTCAACCCCCGCCACGCGGGCGTGCAGGACACGCTCCTCAGGCTTCAGACCGGGACGGGGGATTGGCGAGGTGCGCGCAAGGTGCTGGGCGCGAAGCTGAAGCAGGGGCTTCTGCCGCGCGACGTCCACAGCCGCAGGGACGCGGTCCTCGCCCTCCAGGAGGCGCGGGAGGTCTTCGATGAGAACGCCTCGATCGAGGCGCGCGAGGCGGCGATCGCCGCGAACAAGGCCTCACCCGATCTCATTCCCGCCGCGGCGATGGCGGCGCAGGCTTACATCACCGGCGGCAAGCCCAAACTGGCGCAGCGACTGCTGATCAAGGCCTGGTCGGCGCAACCCCACCCCGACCTGGCCGCAGCCTTCGCTGCGATCGACCCAAACGAGACGCCCCAGGCGCGGTTGAAGCGGTTCGAGGTGCTGATCGCCGCCCGTCCCGACCACGAGGAAAGCCGGCTCCTCAGGGCCGAACTCAGCATCGCGGCCGAGGATTTCCCGGCCGCGCGGCGCGCGATGGGAACGCTCGCTCAGGCGCACCCCACGGCCCGCGCCCTGACGATCATGGCGGCCATAGAGCGGGGGGAGGGGTCACCCGATGCGGTGGTGCGCGGCTGGCTCGCCCGCGCCGTGACGGCCAGTCGCGGCCCCCAATGGGTCTGCGACAACTGCCACAACATCGAACCGCACTGGGCGCCGGTCTGCGCGAATTGCGGCGGCTTCGACACGTTCAGCTGGCGCGAGGCGCAGGAGGGCAGCCTTGGCCCGGCCGGAGGTGCCGACATGTTGCCGCTGATCGTGGGTGAGCGCGCCGAGGCTCCGCCCGCGGCCGGCGACTTTGCGGTTCCCGCGGCGGACTACGTGATCGTCGGTGACGCAGCGGAGTCGGCGGCAGAAAAAGACGCAAAATAGGACTACACACTGGGCGGTGTTGATGCTATCAGCCCGGCCACGATGCGGCGGCGGGGTCAGACCGGCCAGCGCATCGCGACGCGCGACGTCGCAGGAAAGTGCCGGTGTAGCTCAGCTGGTAGAGCACGTCATTCGTAATGATGGGGTCGGGGGTTCGAGTCCCTTCACCGGCACCACTCACCAGACAAAAGCCACGCAGCTTGAAGAAGCTGCGTGGCTTTTGGGTTCTAGCGGACACGATCCGCGGCACCGTGCCCAATCGGCTGCCCCGTCGCGTTGCCCCGTCAAAGGTCGCCGGCGTAGGGGCCCCAGGTGTCCGACAGGGCAAAGCCCGCCGGGAACGGATCGTCGGGGCTGATCCGCAGCTGTTCGCGCCCGTAGATCCACGCCTGCCCGGTGATGCGGGGCAGGACGGCGCGGTACGGGCCGACCGTGGTTTCCCCCAGCGCCTCGGCGGCAAAGGTTCCGCCGATGATGCTGCGCGACAGCCGGACGTCGCCCGTTCCCACCTCCCCCCGGGCAAGAAGGCAGGCGAGATTGGCGGATGACCCGGTGCCGCAGGGTGAACGATCCACCCGGCCGGGCATCAGGGTGGTGCATGTGCGCACGGCGCTATCCGCATCGCGATCACGGAACATCACGTAGGCGATCTGGGTCAGATCCGCGATTTCGGGGTGGGCGACGGTCACCTGCCCGGCCAGATCGGCCTTGATGGACATGCCCGCCTCGGCAAGCGCGCGCGCCTCGGCGGGTTCGATCTTCAGGCCGATCTGCGCGACGTCGACCAGGGCATAGAACACGCCGCCGAAGGCGATGTCGGCGCGGATCGTGCCGAACCGGCTGGTGCGCAAGGGTGCGTCAAGCGCAAGCGCGAAGGCCGGTACATTGTCCAAACTGACCGACAGGCACCTGCCGTCCCGGACCTCCACGCGGGCGACGATCAGGCCCGCGGCCGTGTCCAGCCGCACCAGGGCTTGCGGGCCCGTGACCGGGACCCGTCCGGTCTCTATCAGGGCCGTCACCACGCAGATCGCGTTCGATCCGCTCATCGGATGGGCCCGGTCGGACTGCAGCACGATGAACCCTGCGTCGGCATCCGGGCGGGTCGGGGGCAAAAGCAGGTTGGTCGTCATCGCGACATGGGCGCGCGGCTCGAACACGGCGAACCGGCGAAAGCTGTCGTCGGTCCGGTTGAGGTGGTTCATCTTGTCAAGGATCGTGGCGCCGGGAAGGTCGGGCGCGCCGCCCACGATCACCTTTCCGATCTCGCCCTGGCAATGGACCAGAAGGGTATCAAGGCAGCGTTCGAACATAATGCCGGCCCTTTCCAACCCCTGCCTGGTCCGGATCAAACATGCCGGGTCAGCCCGCCATCGACCCGGAGGCTCTGCCCGGTGATGTAGCTTGACGCGTCGGTCAGCAGGAAGGCCGCGGCCTTCGCCTGCTCCTCGACCCTGGCGATGCGTTTAAGTGCCGTGAGGTCCGCGAACTTGCCGACGTCGAGGCTGTCGGTAAAGCCGGGCATCAGGCAGTTCATCCGGATGTTCTTCGGCCCGTAGCGGTCGGCATAAAGCTTGGTGAACGACGACACCCCGGCGCGGTAGACGCAGGAGGCCGGAAACCATGGCGACGGCTCGAACGCGGCATAGGTCGTCACGTTGACGATGGCACCGCCGCCCTGCGCTTCCATGATCGGCGTGACCAGGCGCGCCATCCGGACCACCGACTTCACGATCATGTCGTTGGCAAGGTCCCAGTTCTCGTCCGTGATCTCCAGCAGATCGCCCTTGGGGGGGTGGCCGGTGTGGTTGAGCACCGCGTCGATCCTCCCATGGGTCTTCATCGCCAGGTCGACGATGCCGGCGAGGTCGTCGGGGTTCTGCGCTACGCCGCGGCGGGCGACGCCGCCGAGTTCCGCGGCCAGTGTTTCGCAGCTTTCCGACGGTGACATCAGCACGAGGCTGTAACCCTGGGCGTGCATTTCACGCGCGACGGCGGCACCGATGCCGCGACCGCCGCCGGTGACAAGACATACTTTCTGCGTCATTCATTCCTCCTCAGAACCGGTTGATACGATAGGGATACAGGTCGATCGGCGGTTTCGCCCCGGTCACGAGGTCCCCGATCAGGCGCGCCGTCGTCGCGGCGCAGGTCAGCCCGAGATGACCGTGGCCGGTTGCGTAGAAAACGCCCCGGGTCCGGGCCGAGGCAGAGATGATGGGTACAGTGTCGGGCAAGGCCGGCCTGTGGCCCATCCATTCGGTGAAGTCGGCGCACCTGAGGTTGGGAAGGGCGATTTGCGCAGCCCTGACCGTGATCCTCGACCGACGATAGTCCGGCGCCGCGTCGAGGCCCGCCATCTCCACCGTTCCGCCGACCCGGATGCCGCTCGCCGTCGGCGTGACCATGAAGGCGCGCGCCGGCCAGATGAGCGAGTGGTGCAGGTGAATCCCGGGCGACATGATCTGCGTGTGATAGCCGCGCTCGGTCTCCAGCGGAATGGGCACCCGCGCTGATTAGCACCGCGTCGGCGGCGATCCTGCGCCCGTCCGTCAACACGACCTCGCGGATCGCATCGGACCGGGTGAAGGTCGCAACCTCGCCGCGCAGGATCTTTCCGCCAAGTCCGGCGAAACGTTCGGCCAGCGCGCTCACAAGCCGGTGCGGATCGCGGATCGAACGGTTCTGGGGCAGCAGGACGGCTGTGCAGATTCCCTCGGCGATCTCCGGCTCAAGCGCGCGGATGGCCTGCCGGTCCAGCACCTCATGCGGAAGGCCGAAGCGTTCAAGCAGGTCGAGATGCTCCCGGTCGCCGCGAAACTCCGCCTCGTCGGCATAGATCGAAAGACATCCCTGTTCGGTGATCTCGCCCTCAAGCCCGGTGTCGCGCAGAAGCGCCAGCGTGTCGTCCAGCGCACGGGTGCACAGCGCGGCGCCCGCCGCTTCCAGTTCGCGCACGCGCGCCGGACGCGACGCGGCGATGAACCGCAGGAACCAGGGTATCAGCCGCGGCATGTGGGCGGGGCGGATGCGGACGGGGCCTTCGGGGTCGAGCAGCCAGCCGGGTATCTGGCGCCAGATGGCGGGGCGCGATGCCGGCATGAACTCCGTCACCGCGATCGAGGCCGCGTTGCCAAAGGATGCGCCCATCCCCGGCGCATCGCGGTCGATCAGGACGACCGGCCTGCCGCGCCGCCCCAGTTCATGGGCGATCGCGGTTCCGATGATGCCCGCACCGATGACGACGGTTGTCATGTCGTTCCGCCAGATGTTGAATTGCCGGGGTGTGACGCTAGCCTCGGGTCCGGATCATTTCCAGTCGAGTATCGGCTGCATGGCTTCCGCGAATGCGGCCTTCTCGTCGTCCGCAAGCGGACCCAGCGGCAGGCGGCATGCCCCGACCGGCGTGCCCTGAAGCTCGCACCCGTACTTGAGCTTCTGAACGAACTTGCCGGCCTCAAGGCAATTCATCGCCGGCCACAGGCGGGCCATGATCGCCTTGGCCTTCGCCAGATCGCCGGACCGGAACGTCCGGTCCAGGTCGCAGACCGCCCTGGCCATGCAGTTCGCCGGTCCGCAGATCCAGCTGTCCGCACCCCAGAGCATGAAGTCGAGCGCGATGTCGTCCGAACCCGAAACCAGCTGGATGCGGCCGTCATACCGGGTCGCGATACCGATGGCCCGCTGCAGGCTGCCCGAGCTTTCCTTGATGGCGATGACCCGCGGATGGTCCGCCATCGCGTCGAGTGCCTCGTAGCCGATCTCGACACCGTCCTTGCCGGGGTAGGAGTAAAGGACGATCTTCACATCTACCGCGTCGAGCACGGCGTTGAAGTGGCGGATGATCTCGGACTGCGAGGGCTTGGTGTAGAACGGCACGGCCAGCAGCACGATGTCATAGCCGATGTCCCTGGCGCGCCGGGTGTTCGCGATGACGCCGGCGGTGTGCGGCGCATTTGTTCCCGCGATCAGCGTCTCGCCAGGTTTCGCGAAGTCCTTGACGAAGCGCAGGACGCTGTCGCGCTCCTCGTCGCTCATCAGGCTGTATTCGCCCGATGAACCGCACGGCACCCAGCCGGAGACACCGGCGGCCCGCAGGTTCGACATATGCGCCCCAAGCGCTGAGAAATCGACCTGGCCTGCCGAATCGAACGGGGTCACAAGGGCCGGCATCACGCCTTGAAGCTTCATCGCGCATCCTTTCGTATATCGTTTATTGTCGGCACTGTGTCGACATTAACCTTGCCGACACAGTGACGACATGTCAACTGGAAGTGAACCTTGTCGACAGGCGGCACGCGGGCCGGTATCGGTGGATTTGCGCGAGTCTGGAGGAAGTGATGTCTGAAGACGGCGAACCACGGCGGCTCAAGGGGACCGGCTGGCGCTTCGCCTACGACACCCTGCGCGACGAGATCCTGTCGCTTGCGCTGGAGCCGGGGCAGCTTCTGGACGAAACCACGCTGGCAGATCGCTTCGGCATGTCCCGCTCACCCGTCCGCGAGGCGCTGATCCGCCTGGCGGGGGAGGAGCTTGTGGTGACACTGGCCAACCGGTCCACCATCGTGGCGCCCATCGACGTCATCGGGTTTCCCAAGTACGTCGAGGCACTGGACATCGCCCAGCGGATGAACACGCGCCTGGCCGCCGAACTGCGGACCGATGCCGATCTGAAGGCCATCGCGCGCCGGCAGAAGGACTTCGAGGCATCGGTTAAGGGCGGGCGGCACCTGGCCATGTCGCTGGCCAACAAGGAATTCCACATGGCCATCGCGGCGGCGGGGCGAAACCCCTATCTCGCCGGCTTCTACGAACGCCTTCTGGATCAGGGGCGGCGCATGCTGCATCTTCATTTCCAGTACATCGAACGAACCCGGGACGGCTACCTGCTGACCGATGAACATGCCGCGATGCTCGAGGCGATCCGCGACAGGGACGTCAGCCGGGCCGATGCGCTCGCCCATGCACACACGCGCCAGTTTCGAAACAGCTTCATCGACTTCATGAAGGAGAACTACTCCTTCTCGGTCCCGCTCGACAGCCCGGACAAGGCTTAGGACGAAACTGCATCCGGATGGCGGTGACGGGTTGCGCACATGGTTGGCGCCGCCCTTGAAAAGCAATGCTTGACAGGGTGTCGCGGCAGCGCAACTATACGATAGTTCAACAAAGGCACGCCGATGCCGCGCAACCCGAGATTCGACATCCTGTTCGATCCGGTCAGGATTGGCCCCAAGACCGCGAAGAACCGGTTCTTCCAGGTTCCGCACGCCTCGGGGATGACCAACGCCAACCCGCACGTCCGCGCGGCCTTCCGCGGCATGAAGGCCGAAGGCGGCTGGGCCGTCGTCTCGACCGGCGCATGTTCGGTGCATCCTTCGTCGGACGACAGCCCGTTTCCCTTCGCCTCGCTCTGGGACGAGGCCGACGTGCGCGCCCATGCGGTGATGACCGAGGCCGTGCATGCGCATGGGGCACTGGCGGCGGTGGAGCTTTGGCACGGCGGCGCGGCTGCGGTGAACCGCACCACCCGGCACACACCGCTGTCGCCGTCGGGCGTGCCGTGGATGGCGACCCATGTGGGTTTCATGTCCTCGGCCCGGCCCCGGGTCATGGACGCCGGCGACATCCGCGACCTGATCCGCTGGCACGCCGAGGCGGCCGTTCGCGCCGAACAGGCCGGGTTCGACATCCTCTATGTCTACGCGGGCATGGGATACCTGCCCTACCAGTTCCTGCTTTCGGACTACAACCACCGCACCGACGCCTATGGCGGATCGCCCCGCAACCGCGTGCGCCTGGTCGAGGAACTGATCGACACGGTGCGCGAGGCGACGGGCGGGCGTTGCGCGGTCGCCCTGCGCATCTCGCTTCAGGAACTCCGGGCGCGGCCGTCGGAGAGCGCGCCATCCGAGGCGCATGAGGTCATCGGGCTTCTGAAGGACGCGCCGGACCTCTTCGACGTCAAGATGGACTATTCGGCCACCGACTGCGCCCCGTCCCGCTTCGCGCCCGAGGGCAGCCACGAACCGGTCGTCGATTTCGTCAGGACGATCACCGAAAGGCCGGTGGTCGGCGTAGGCCGCTTCACCTCGCCGGACACGATGGTGTCGATGGTTCGCCGCGGAGTGCTCGACCTGATCGGAGGGGCGCGTCCGTCGATAGCCGACCCGTTCCTGCCGGCGAAGATTGCCGAAGGGCGCGAGGACGAGATCCGCGAATGCATCGGCTGCAACATCTGCATCTCTTCCTGGCATGACGGGGTCTGGGTGCGCTGCACGCAGAACCCGACGGCGGGGGAGGAATGGCGCCATGGCTGGCACCCCGAGATCGTGCGGCGGGACGGAGAGGGGTCCGTGCTGGTCGTTGGCGGCGGACCGGCGGGGCTGGAGGCGGCGCTGACACTCGGTCGGCGCGGCTTCAAGGTGGTGCTGGCCGAGGCGGCGCGCGACTTCGGCGGCCGGCTGCTGTGGGAGACCCGGTTGCCGGGCCTTCGCCAGTGGTTCCGAGTGGTGGACTACCGTCTGGGCCAGTTGCGGCGGATGCCCAACGTTTCGCTGCATGCAGAAAGCGAGTTGGGCGCGGATGAGGTGCGGGAATTCGGCGCCGATCACGTGGTCATCGCCACCGGCGCGCGCTGGACCGCCAACCTGTGCGGCGCGAACGAGGTCCCGACCAGGCCGCTTGCCGCGCCGCGCGTCTACACCCCTGACGACATCGCGCGCGGGGCGAGGGTCGAGGGGCCGGTCGTCGTCTTCGACTTCGACAATTACTACATGGGTTCGGCCGTCGCCGAACACATGGCCGCGCAGGGGCTGGCCACGACTTATGTCACCAGTGCGGGTTCGGCGCAGTCCTGGGGGATCATGACCAACGAACAGCCCCTGGTGCATCAGGCGTTCCGCAAGGCGGGCATCGCGTGCCGGACCTTGCAGATCGTCGAGGACTTCGACGGTGAGGGGGTGACGCTGGCGCAGATCTTCACTGGTGAGCAGCAGGTGATCCCGGCGCGCTCGCTGATCGTCGTCGGGCAGCGCACCGGGGGATCGCCGCTTTACGATGCGCTGCGCGAAGATATGCGGTCCGTTGTCCTGACCGGGGATGCCAACGCGCCCGGCGCCATTGCGCATGCCGTCTACCAGGGGCACCGTGCGGCGCGGGAAATCGGGCTGGTCCCGCAGCGCGAACGGCGCGACGCACCGTTTGCGATGCGCGACATCGCCCCCCCGCGCGAGGCGGCGGAATGACCGCCCGCCGCAGGCCACGGGCCGGCCGATCCGCCGGCGTCGCCCAGCCCGCGTTCGGGCAGCGTCCCCGTCCCTACGCGCCGGTCGAGGTGCTGAGCGGCGACCAGGTCGCCGCCATCCACCAGGCCGGGATGGACATTCTGGCGCGGATCGGGATGCGCGTGCTCGACAATGGCGCGCGCGCCCTTTTCCGTAACGCCGGTGCAGAGGTTTCGGGCGACATCGTGCGCTTCGAACCCGGCCTGATCGAGGAGCAATTGAGGACGGTTCCGCGCCGCTTCACGCTCCACGCCCGCAACCCTGCGCACGACGTGAGGGTCGGCGGAAACCTCTGCGTCTACACCTCTGTCGGCGGCCCGGCCTATGTGATGGACAACGACCGGGGACGGCGCGACGGAACCTTCGAGGAGATGTGCGATTTCCTGAAGCTGGTGCAGGTCCTGAACGTCATCCATCAGGAAGGCGGCGGGCCGTTCGAGCCGATGGACCTGCCCGCCAACACCCGGCACCTTGACATCTACCGCGCGCAGATCGGCCTTCTCGACAAGACCTGGCAGGGGCAGACGCTGGGACGGGCGCGCACCCTGGACGGGATCGAAATGGCGGCGATGGCCCTTGGCACCACGCCCGAGGGGTTGATCGACCGCCCGGCGCTGGTCGGTGTCATCAACACCAATTCTCCGCTGCAGCTCGATATTCCCATGGCCGAGGGGCTGATCGCCATGGCCGAACACGGGCAGGCGCTGGCGATCACCCCGTTCACGCTCGCCGGGGCCATGGCGCCGGTGACGCTGGCGGGCGCGCTAGCACAGCAGCACGCCGAGGCGTTGGCGGGCATCGCGCTGACCCAGATCGTGCGCCCCGGCGCGCCGGTTCTTTATGGTGGCTTCACCTCGAACGTCGACATGCGGTCGGGAAGCCCTGCCTTCGGCACCCCGGAATACGTGAAGGCCGCGCAGGCGTCGGGCCAGCTGGCGCGGCATGTGGGGGTGCCGTTCCGGTCGTCTAACGTCACGGCCGCGAACGAGGTCGATGCGCAGGCGGCCTACGAATCCCAGATGGCGCTCTGGGGTGCGCTGATGGGGGGCGCGCATCTGCTGGAACACGGGGCCGGGTGGCTCCACGGTGGGCTGACGGCAAGCTTCGAGAAGCTGATCCTCGATGCGGAACTCCTCATGATGATGGACGCCTACTTCGAACCCATCGACACCTCGCCTGAGGCGCTGGCCCTCGATGCCGTGGCCGAGGCCGGGCCTGGCGGGCATTTCTTCGGCACCGCGCACACGATGGAACGCTATGAGACCGCGTTCCATGCGCCGCTGCTGTCTAACTGGGACAACCACCCGACCTGGCTCGACCGCGGCGGCATCGACGCGCGGGCGCGGGCCAATACCGTGTGGAAGACGCTCTTGCAGGAATACGAGGAACCCGCGCTGGACCCTGGTGTGGCCGAGGCGCTCGATGCCTTTGTGGCGCGGCGCAAGGCCGAGGGCGGCGCGCCGATGAACTGAAGCGAGGAGGCAGGGATGACGATGATCCGGAATGAGTTCCCCCACGCGGTCGAGATCGTGGAGAGCATTTTCGTGCCCTTGCCGGATGGCACGCGTCTGGCGGCAAAGCTGTGGCGGCCCAAGGGTGCGGGGCCGGTTCCGGTGATCCTCGAATACCTGCCCTACCGCAAGCGCGAGGGGACGCGGGCGCGCGACCAGAAGATGCACGCCTGGCTGGCCGGGCACGGCTATGCCTGCCTCCGGCTCGACATCCGCGGCACCGGCGACAGCGAGGGGCTGATCGACGATGAATACACCGAACAGGAAATTCGCGACGGCTGCGACGCCATCGCCTGGATCGCCGCGCAGGACTGGTGCGACGGGCAGGTGGCGATGTACGGGATTTCCTGGGGCGGCTTCAACGGCCTTCAGATTGCCGCGCGCAGGCCGCCCGCGCTGAAGACGATCATCACCGTGGGGTCCACCGATGACCGCTATGCGACCGATGTGCATTATGTCGGAGGGTGCCTGTCGAAGGACAATTTCGACTGGTCCCAGACGATGTTCGGCCACAACGACCTTCCGCCCGACCCCGAGATCGTCGGCCCGCAGTGGCGCGCGATGTGGCAGGCCCGGATCGAGCACAACCAGCCCTGGATCCTGCACTGGCTTGCCCATCAGCGCCGCGATGCCTACTGGAAGCACGGGTCGGTCTGCGAGGATCTATCGGCCATCGCGATCCCCGTCCTCGCCGTCTCGGGCTGGGCGGACAACTACTCCGAAAGCGTGCCGCGGCTGCTGGCCGGGCTGTCGGGCCCGCGGATGGGGCTGATCGGGCCCTGGGCGCATTCGTTCCCGCACGACGTGGCCGTGCAGCCGGCGATCGGCTGGCTTCAGGAGGTGACGCGGTGGTGCGACCACTGGATGAAAGGCCGCGATACCGGGATCATGGACGAACCCATGTACCGCGTCTGGATGCAGGACAGCGTCCCGCCGTCGACCTGCTATCTGGAGCGTCCGGGGCGCTGGGTGGCCGAGGCGCAATGGCCATCGCCGCGTATCCACTGGCGGGACCTGCACCTGAACGCGGGCGGTCATCTCGGCGACCGTGCCGCTCCGTCTGCACCGGCTTCGATCTGCTCACCGCTCTGGGTCGGCCTCGCGGCGGGAGAGGTCGGCAGGTACGGAGAGGATGCCGAATGGCCGACAGACCAGCGCGAGGATGACGGCGGCTCGCTCGTCTTTCTGTCCGACCCGCTGACGGAACAGGTCGACATTCTCGGCGCGCCGCAGCTTCACCTGCGCTTCAGTGTCGACAAGCCCCTGGCCCTGGTCGCGGTTCGGCTGAACGATGTCATGCCGGATGGCCGGTCCACGCGGGTTTCTCTGGGCTGCCTGAACCTTACGCATCGTGACAGCCACGAAGATGCCGCGGTTCTGGAACCGGGGCGGGACTACGCGGCGACGGTGGACCTTGACGATATCGCGCATTCCTTCCCGGCGGGGCACCGGATCGCGGTCTCGCTGTCAACGACCTACTGGCCGATCTGCTGGCCGTCGCCGGAACTGGCGACCCTCACGCTGCAGACCGGCGCGACACGGCTTGCCCTGCCTGTCCGACCCGCCGATCCCGCCGATGCCGCGCTCAGGCCCTTCGGGCCGGCAGAGATGGCGGCGCCGACGCCCTCGGTCGATCTGCCGGTCGAAGCCGAGGTCAGGCGCAGCGTCCGCCGCGATCTCCTGAGCGGGGAGATGGTGGTGGATTTCCCGCGCTGGACCTCTTCGAAGGAGATGACGGACATCGGACAGACCGTCACCTCGGATTCCTTCGCGCGCTATCGCATCCGCGACGGCGATCCGCTGTCGGCCACCTGCGAGACCGCCTGCAACGTCGAGATTGCCCGCAAGGACGGCCGCTTCGGCCATCACTCGACCGGGCGGCTGACCTGCAGCGCGACCCACTTCCGGGTCGAGGCGACGTTGCGCGTGACCGAGAACGGCGCCACCATCTTCGAACGCAGCTGGGACGAGCGCATTCCCAGGGACCATCTGTGAAAGGAGCCGGCACAGCGCGCCATGCTGAGATATGCCATCAAGCGCATCGCCCTTGCCGTCGTGATCCTGGTCACGGTGATGCTTGCGATGTACGCGATGGTGTTTCTGGTGCCGGGCGATCCGGCGTCGCTGGCGCTGGGCCCGCGCGCGACACCGGAACTCAAGGCGCTGCTACGCGAAAGGATGGGCCTTGACGAGCCGATCCTGTGGCAGGTCTGGCATTTCTTCCGCAGCGCGCTGACGGGGGATTTGGGGTATGACGTCTGGTCCAAGCGGCCGGTCCTGGACCAGATCCTGGAGTTCTTTCCCAATACGCTGATCCTTGGCGTCGCCGCGCTTGGCTGGGCGCTCGCGCTCGGCATCGCGCTTGGTGCCGCGGCGGTGGTGTGGCGCGATACGTGGGCTGACCGGCTGCTGGGGGTCGTGTCGGTGGGCCTGATCTCGGTCCCCGCCTTCGTCGTCGCGATCTACGCCATCCTGATCTTCGCGGTCTGGCTGCGCTGGTTGCCGGCGATCGGGGCGGGAACGCCGGGCGACCCCGCCAGCCAGATCCGGGCGCTGATCCTTCCGGCCTTTGCGCTCGGCGTCGGATGGGTCGGCTACCTTGCACGGCTTGTCCGCGCCTCGCTGCTCGAGGTGATGGGGGAGAACCACATTCGCACCGCCCGCGCCTTCGGCCTGCCGGAAACCCGCGTCGTCCTGCGCTATGGCCTGCGCGTCGCGATCATTCCGACGATCGCGCTTCTGGCGGTCGGGCTCGGGTCGATCCTGTCGAGCGCGGTCTTCGTCGAGACCGTCTTCGGGCGGCCGGGCATCGGCACGCTGATCACCGGGGCGGTGCAGAAGCGTAACTACCCGGTGGTCATGGGAACGGTCCTGTTCATGACCGCCTTCTACCTTTTCATCGTCACCGCCGCCGATCTGCTGATCGCCCGGCTCGATCCCAGGGTGCGCGATGCCTTCCGCCGGTAGGAAAACGGTCCTGCGTGCGCTTCTGCGCGACCCCATGGCCGCGCTCGGTCTGGGGCTGGTGACCCTGTTCGTCGCCATGGCGCTGTTCGCGCCCTGGATCGCCCCCGCCGATCCGATCCGCCTGAACGTCGTCGAAAAGTTCCAGCCGCCCAGCCTTGCGCATCTGGCGGGCACCGATCAGCTGGGCCGGGATCTCCTCTCGCGGATCATCTACGGCGCGCGGACGGCCCTTTCGATCGCCATCACCGCGGTCGGTCTGGCGGGTCTGGCAGGGCTGGTCCTTGGCATGATCGCGGGGTTCGGGCCGCGCTGGCTCGACGGGCTGCTCGTGTTGCTGTTCGACTCCCTGTCGTCGCTGCCGATGATCATGTTCGCGCTTGCCGTCATCACCGTGATGGGGCCGGGCACCGGCACGCTGATCCTGGTCGTCGTGCTGGTGTCGATCCCCGCCTATGCAAGGCTGATCCGGGCGCAGACGCTGGCCCTGGCGGGGGCCGATTTCATCGTCGCCGAAAGGGCGATGGGCGCATCGGGCGCGCGCATCCTCTTGCGTCACATGCTGCCCAACGTGGTCGGGCCGCTGGTCATACTGCTGTCGATGGACATCCCCGTGGTCATCATGCTCGAGGCCGGGCTCTCCTACCTGAACCTCGGGGTGCGGCCGCCGACGCCGTCCTGGGGCAACATCCTTTACGACGGCTACACCTCGCTCAGGGCGGCGCCCTACATGGTGATGATCGCAGGCTTGCCGCTGGTGCTGTCCACCCTCGGCTTCACCTTCCTGGGCGAAGGGCTGCGCGATGCGCTCGATCCCCGGCTGCAGGGACGGGGGGCGCGATGACCGAAGCCATCCTGTCGGTCGAGAACCTGTCCCTGCGCTACCGCGTGCCGGGTGGCGCGGTCCATGTCCTGCGCGACGTGAGACTTGCGATCAGGCCGGGCGAGGTGCTGGGCATCGCGGGCGAAAGCGGCTGCGGGAAGTCGACGCTGGCGGCGGCCATGATCGACCTGACCGGCGCCAATGCGGAACGGACATCGGGCGCGATCCGGCTGCGGGGCGAGGACATCCTGCACCTTTCTGCGGACGATCGCAGGCGGTTGCGCGGTGCCGAGGTGGCGATGGTCTTCCAGGACCCGATGACCGCCTTCAGCCCGGTCCTGACCATCGGCGCGCAGCTTGTAGATTTCCAGTTCAACCGCACCGGGGCCTCGCGCCGCGACAAGTGGCAGGCCGCGTGCGGGATGCTGGCGCGGGTGGGCATATCCGACCCCGATCACGCCATGAGGCGCTTTCCGCACGAGTTTTCCGGGGGCATGCGCCAGCGCGCAGCGATTGCCGCCGCGCTGCTGATGCGGCCCGCGGTGCTGATCGCGGACGAACCGACCACGGCGCTCGACGTGACGATGGAGGCGCAGATCATCCACCTCTTGCGGGAATTGCAGGCGGACTACGGCTGCGCCATCGTCATCGTCACCCACCATTTGGGCGTGATCGCGGAGCTTTGCGACCGCGTCGCGGTGATGTACGCGGGCCAGGTGGTGGAGGAGGCTCCGGTGGATGATCTCTACCACGATCCGCGCCATCCCTACACGCAGGCGCTACTGGCCTGCGACCCCGCCCGCATCGAGGAGCGGTCGGGCCGTCTTCCCGCGATCGGCGGGCGGTTGCCGGACCTGCGCACGCCGCCGCCGGGCTGTGCCTTTGCGCCGCGCTGCAGCAAGGCCACGGCGCGCTGCCTGACCGACGCGCCGCCGCGGGTTGTGTTGGGCCCGGACCGTTCCGCCCTATGCCATGAGGTCGCGCCGTGACCGACGAGCTGTTGGCCATCGAGGGGCTTGGCGTCGACCTGCCATCGGGCGGCTGGCTCCCGTCGCGCGGGCGGCCGGCGATCAACATCCTGTCTGGCGTCACGCTCGACCTGAAGCGGGGAGAGACGCTGGGTCTCGTGGGCGAAAGCGGATCTGGCAAGACGACACTGGCCAGGGCGGTCCTCGGGTTGCAGCCCATCAGCGCCGGGACCCTGCGCTTCGACGGCGCGCCGCTGGAAAGCGGTTCGGATTTCCGGGCGATTCGTCGACGCACGGCGCTGATGTTCCAGGATGCCGCCGCCTCGCTGTCGCCGCGCATGTCGGTCGGCGAGGCGGTGGTGGAGCCCTTCGTGATCCACCGCGCCCCGGCCGGAGACCGCCGGGCGAAGGCGCTTGACCTGCTTGCCGAGGTGGGGCTGCCGCCCGAAATGGCCGCCCGCTATCCGCACGAACTGTCCGGCGGGCAGGCGCGGCGGGTGGGCGTGGCGCGGGCGCTGGCGCTGAAGCCGGCGCTGGTCATCGCGGATGAACCGACCGCCGGCCTCGACGTCTCGGTGCAGGCGGAGATCCTGAACCTGATGGCCGACCTCAAGGACCGGCACGGCCTCAGCTATCTGATCATCACCCACAACCTCGCCCTGATCCGCCACGTGGCCGACCGGATCGCCGTTCTCTACCTCGGCCGCCTGGTCGAGACGGGGCCGACCGCCGAAATCTTCGCCCGCCCGCGCCACCCCTACACGCAAAGCCTGATCGCGGCGGAGCCCCGGCCGGATCCGCGCCTGCGCCGCGCCGATCTTGCGATCCGGGGCGAGGTGCCGGGTATCCTTCGGCGTCCCACGGGGTGCGAGTTTCACACCCGCTGCCCGATCGCGCGCGACATTTGCCGCAGCACCGCCCCGGCGCTGCACACCATCGGTACCGGGCACTTCGCCCGGTGCCATTTCCCCGAGACGACAAAAAAGGGAGGATGAGATGAAGTGGACGACCGACAGACGCGGATTTCTGAAACGCGCGGGGGCGGGCCTCGCCTCGGCGGTGGCAGCGCCGAACTTTGCCTGGGCCGCAGAGGGCGACACGCTGCGGATCCGGATGGAGGCCGATTTCCAGGTGCTGGACCCTTGGGGCATCATCGGCGGCCTTGACGAGGTCATCCCGCGCTGCACGCAGGTGTCGCTGGTGCGCATGGGCGACATGCGCGAGGGCAACAACTGGGAACTCTACGCGGCCGAGACGCTCGAATGGCTCGACGATACCCGGCTTGCCTTCACCCTGCGCGAGGGGCTGACCTGGACGGGCGACTATGGCCCGGTCACGGCCGAGGACGTGAAGTTCTCCTACGAACGCATCGCCGGGTCCGACAGCGCCTGGGCCTACCAGTTCGAGAAGCTGAAGGAGGTCGAGGTCATCGACGCACGCAACGGCGTGATCCACCTGACCGAGGCCTTCGCGCCCTTCATCGTCATCGCCATGCCCTATTACGGTGGCCACATCGTCTGCAAGGCGGCGGTCGAGGCGGCGGGCGGCAGCTACACCACCGAGATCCCGGCGCAGTGCGGCCCCTACCTGTTGGAGGCGTGGGAGCAGCAGCAGAAGGTCACGCTGAAGGCGAACCCTGGCTGGACCGGTGAAAAACCCGCCTTCGAGACCGTGGAAATCTACATCCAGGCCGACGATCAGGCGGCGCAACTGGCCTACGAGGCCGATGCCTTCGACTATACCCGCGTCGCTGCCGGCGCGGTCCGCCAGCTGAAGGCGGCGATGCCGGAAGGCGCCACCCTGATCGAGGCGGAATCCACCCGCTATGTCTGGCTGACGGTCAACCAGAACGCCGAACCGCTGAAGGACATCCGCGTGCGCCAGGCGATCCAGTACGCCTATGACAGCGATGCCGTCCTGCAAGGCGCCTACGACGGGCTTGTGGGCCGGTCCGCGGGGGTCGTCCAGCCCGGCACCACCTATGCGCGCGAGAAGAACATCATCGACACGCGCGACGTGGAAAGGGCGAAGGCGCTTCTGGCCGAGGCGGGGGCCGAGGGGCTGACGCTGAACCTTGTCGCGCTGACCGACTCGACGTCGCAGACCATCGCGCAGATCATCCAGGCCAGCCTTGCGGAGGCCGGGATCACGGTCGAGATCCAACCGACCGAGGAAGCCGCCTACTGGGCGCTGGGCGACAAGACGGCGGGCGACGACTACCTGTCGCTGGAACTGGTGCTGCAATCCTTCGCGGGCGGCGTCGACCCGACGGAAAACCTCGTCTGGTTCCGCCCCGACCAGATCGGTGTCTACAACTGGACTTTTTTCGACAGCGCCGAATACGAGGAGCTGTACCAGAAGTCGCTGACCGAACGCGATCCGGACAAGCGCCGGGCAATGTTCAACCGGATGGAGGACCTGATGGAGGAATCCGGCTCATTCGTCTTCATCTGCTTCGAACCGCTGGTCGCGATTCACGATGCGGACCTGAAGCCGGTGATCCTTGCCGACGGTCACCCCGACCCGGTACGGTTCGCGCGGATCTGACTGGCATGACCTGCGGCGCCTTGACCGGGCGCCGCAGACCCTGGGGAAGCGGAATGGACACCAAGCGACGGGCGCCACGTTTCAACCGTCTGAGCAGCGAGGAGCGGCGCGCCGAACTGGTCGCCGCCGGTCTTGCCTGCATGGCGCGCGGCGGCATCCAGGAATTCACCGTGGACAGGATCTGCGTCGAGGCGGGGGTGTCGCGCGGTCTGATCACCCATCACTTCGGCTCGATGAACGCGCTTCTGGCGGCCGTCTACGCGCATATGTACGGCGACTCGACCCGGTTGACGCGCCCGGTGGTCCCCGGCGAAACGCGGCTTTCAGCCCTGCTCGACGCCTTCTTCGTGCCCGAGGTCTTCAACCGGGAATCCTTCAACATCTGGCTGACCCTCTGGGGCCAGATTTCGATAAACGACGACCTGAGGGCGGAGCATCGCGTCCAGTATGCCGCATTCGTGCGCGACGTCGCCGGCGCGATCGCGGAGGCGGCAGAGCGGAACGGGCGGACGGTGGATACCGACCTATTGGCCAGAACGCTGATCTCTCTGGTCGACGGGCTTGGCATCCAGCATTGCATCGAACCCGACTCTATGCCGGCCGCGGCTGCACGGTCCGCCTGCCGCGCACTTCTGGAGCCGCATCTGGGCCAGTTCTGAAATCGAAAGGGGTCGCGGCGCGCGCGGCGACGGGCTTGAACTGGGCGACCGGACAGCGTTTTCTGACGAAGGCCGGGCGAAGGTGTCGCCGCGGCAGCGACAGGCGCGGAAACGGAGGAAACGATGGCAGTCAATCGCCGCAAGGAAGGCGCCTGCGGATATGTCGAACTGGCCAATCCGCCGGTCAACGCCATCAACCGCGCGATCCGGCAGGGCTTGCTCGACGCTGTCGACTGGGCCGAGGCCGAGGGGCTGGAGCGGGTGATCCTGACGGGTGCGGGCAGGGGCTTTGCCGCCGGGGCGGATGCGCGCGAGTTCGACCGCGCGCCCGAACCCCCGCACCTGCCCGACGTCCTGAACCGGATCGAGGTAAGCCGCGTGCCCTGGATCGCGGCGGTGCATGGCGCGGCACTGGGGGGCGGGGCCGAGGTGATGCTTGCCTGCCGCATCCGCATCGCGCGCCCTGACGCCACCATCGGCCTGCCAGAGGTGACGCTGGGCGTCGTGCCCGGTGCGGGCGGAACCCAGCGCCTGCCGCGCCTTGTCGGAATGGAACGCGCGCTTGATCTGGTACCGTCGGGTCGGGCGGTGCCGGGGTCAGAGGCGCTTGGCCTCGGCCTCGTCGATGCAATCGACGACGATCCGGTGGCCCGCGCGGCGGAGTTCCCGGCAGATCGTCTTGCGGCGGCGGTCCCGGTGGGGGCGCGGCCGGTCGCGGCGGCGCCGGCGGCGGCCTTCGCGGCCGCGCGCGCCACTGCCGAACGCAGGATGCGCGGACAGGCCGCCCCCCTGCGTGCGATCGAGCTTCTGGAACAGGCGCAATGCTTGCCGCTGGCCGAGGGGCTCCGGACCGAGCGAGCGGCGTTTCTGGATCTTCGGCAGTCCGATCAGGCGCGCGCCCTGCGTCACCTGTTCTTCGCCGAACGCGGCGCCCGCGCGCCCGACTGGCTGACGGCGGCGCCGGTTCCGGTGCGGCATGTCGCGGTGGTGGGGGGCGGCACGATGGGGTCGGGCATCGCCTGCGCGCTGCTGAACGCGGGTCTGTCGGTGACAATCCTTGAAACCGATGCGGCAGGCACGGAGCGGGCACGAGCGAATGTCGAAAAGATCATTGCGGAAAGTCTGGACCGTGGCCTGATCGACCGGGACGGGGCCGAGGCGCGGCGCGGCCGCTTTGCGGCGAGCGATGACTACCGCGACGCGGGCACGGCCGATCTGGCCATCGAGGCCGCGTTCGAAAGCATGGAGGTCAAGCAGCAAGTCTTCGCGCGCCTTCAGGCTGCCCTGCCCGCGCATGCGATCCTGGCCACCAATACCTCCTACCTCGATGTGGACGCGATCGCGCGCAGGCTGGACGACCCTGCGCGGCTGGTGGGGCTGCATTTCTTCGCGCCGGCGCATGTCATGAAATTGCTGGAGATCGTGCGCGGCGCAGCGACGTCGGATGCCGCCCTTGCCACGGGTTTCGCCCTGGCCCGCGTCCTGCGCAAGGTCCCCGTTCTGGCCGGCGTTTGCGACGGCTTCATTGGCAACCGCATCCTTGCCCGCTATCGAGAGGCGGCCGACACGCTGCTGATGGATGGTGCGCTGCCGTCGGAGGTCGACGCGGCGATGGAGGCGTTCGGCTACGCGATGGGGCCCTATGCCGCGCAGGACCTGTCGGGCCTCGACATCGCGCATGCGAACCGGCGCAGGCAGGATGCCACCCGCGACCCCGCCTGGCGCTATATCCCGATCGGCGACCGCCTGGTGGAGGCCGGCCGGCTGGGCCGCAAGACCGGCGCTGGCTGGTACAGTCACGCCGGTGGCGCCCGAACGCCCGATCCCGTCGTGGAGGAGGTGATCCTGGCCGAGGCGCGGGCCGCCGGGATTTCCCGGCGCACCTTTGCGCCCGAGGAGATTTCGCGCCGCCTGGTTCTGGCGATGATCAACGAGGCCGCGGCGATCTTGCACGAGGGGATCGCGCAAAGCGCCGCCGACATCGATCTGGTCACCGTCCATGGCTACGGATTTCCGCGCTGGCGCGGCGGGCTTATGCATCATGCGGATGTGATCGGCGCGCCCGCCCTGCAGGATGCGCTTGAGGCGCTGGCGGCGGAGGATGCGGTGGCGTGGGCGCCCGCCCCGCTGATCGCCGATTGCGCGCGGCGGGGCGTGGCCTTCGCCGACTGGCGGCGATGATCGCTAACCGGGCAGCAGGACCAGCGTGATCACCGGGAAAGCAGCCAGGATCGCCACCCGCACGATGTCGGAGGCGACGAAGAACAGCACCGCCCTGTAGGTCTCGACCATCGGCGTCGACCGGTCCATCGCGTTGATGATGAACAGGTTCATCCCCACCGGCGGGGTGATGAGCCCGACCTCGACCGCGATCAGCACGAGGATGCCGAACCAGATCGCCGTGTGCTCGGCGCTCATCCCGAAGTCGAGCGACATGATGACGGGAAAGAAGATCGGAATCGTCAGCAGGATCATCGACAGGCTGTCCATCATACAGCCCAGCACAAGGTAGAAGACGAGGATGAGCGCGAGCACCGTCCAGGGGCTGAAACCCTGGCCGGTGACGAAGGCCGAGATCTCCTGGGGCACCTGCGTCAGGGCGAGGAAGCCGTTGTAGAGTGCGGCCCCGAGAATGATGAAGAAGATCATCGCGGTCGAACGGGCGGTCACCATGAAGCTTTCGACCAGGGACCGCCAGCGCAGGCCGCCGTTCAGGAAGGCGATCACCCCGGTTCCGATCGCCCCGACCGAGGCGCCTTCGGCGGGCGTGAACCAGCCGAGGTAGATGCCGCCGACAACCAGCCCGAAGACCAGAAGCACCGGCCAGACGTCGATCAGCGCGCGGAAGCGTTCGGCATAGGGGACCGGCGCTCGCACGCCGGCGCGGCCGGGGTACAGGCGGACATAGATCGAGATCGTGATCAGGTATCCGACAGCAGCCAGAAGGCCGGGGATGACCGCCGCGAGGAACAACTTGGCGATGTTCTGTTCGGCGAGGATCGCGTAGATCACCAGCACCACCGAGGGCGGGATCAGGATGCCGAGTGTCCCGCCCGCCGCCAGCGTCGCGGTCGAGAACCCGCCGGCATAGCCGTAGGCCCTGAGCTCGGGCAGGGCGACGCGGCTCATCGTGGCGGCGGTGGCGAGCGATGAGCCGCAGATCGCGCCGAAACCCGCGCAGGCGCCGATCGCGGCCATGGCGACGCCTCCCCTGCGGTGCCCGAGCCAGCTTTCCGCGGCGCGGAAGATCGCGCTCGACATGCCGCCGAGCGTTGCGAACTGTCCCATCAGCAGGAACATCGGCACGATCGAGAGGGAATAGTTCGAGAAGGTCGAATAGGTCTCGGTCTTGAGCTTGGCGAGCGGCAGGTTGATGCCGCTGACCAGCCAGAGCCCGAAGCCGCCGGTGACGAACATCGCCAGCCCGATCGGCACGCGCACGAAGATCAGCGCGAGAAGTGCGGGGAAGGACCAAAGGCCGATTTCAAGGCCGCTCAATGCACGGCCTCCGGCCCTTCGGCGACGATCACCCGGCCGCTCACCGCTTCCAGAGCCCGCACCGCGGCCATGTAGGCGCCGACCAGCGCGGCGATGGCGGCGCCCAGCAGGCTGGCCGCGTAGTTCCACCAGACCGGCGTCTGCAACAGGAAGGTGGACTGGCCCGACCGCACTTTCGATTGCAGCCCCTCGTGCAGCTGCACCGCGATCACCACCAGGATGACGGCGAACGCGACCTCGATCACGGCGCGCAGAACCCGGCTTGCGCGGGGTGGAAGCCAGGCGGTGAAGACATCGACATAGGCGTGGCTGCCGGTGATCTGGCACAGCGGCAGAAAGGCGAAGACCGCAAAGGCCATGCCCGCCTCGACCAGTTCGTAATCGCCGTTCACCGGGCCGATGCCGAGGGCGATCAGCCGGCCCGCAAGGTCGGGCGAGAGGCCTTGCATGAAACTGCCGTGCAGGAAGGTGTTGAGGACGCGTCCGGCCACCGAGACGCCCGTCAGCAGGATCAGCGCAACCAGCACGAACCCGCCGAGGACGGCCATGAACCGCGCCAGTTTCGTCACCTTGCGATGCATCGCTACCCCCTTGCACGCGGCGCCCCGCAACCCGCGCGGGCACCGGCGCGGGACGGGACGGCCCTGTTCCGGCGTCCTATTTGCCGTAGGCGTCCATCAGGGACCGGGCCTCGTCGATCAGCGCCTGCCCGTCGATTCCGCGCGCGGCCATGTCCTCGACCCATTTGGCATAGACCGGCTCCACCACCTTGCGCCATTCCTCCGCGTCGGCCGCGCTCACGGTGATGATGTTGTTGCCGAGGTCCACGGCGATCTGCCGCGCCGGGCCGTCCGCATCCGCCTGCGTGCCGCCGGCGAAGACCGAGAACTCCAGCCCCGAGTTCTTGTCGATCACCGCTTTCAGGTCATCGGGAAGGCTTTCGTAGCGTTCCTTGTTCATCGCCAGCACGAAGGTCAGGTTGTAAAGCGCCGCGCCTTCGAATTCGGTGTGGTTCTTCACCAGTTCGGGCACCTTCAGCGCGGGCGTGACCTCCCAGGGGATCGTGGCGCCGTCGATCACCCCGTTCGCCAGCGCCTCGGATACGGCGGGCACGGGCATGCCGACGGGGGTCGCCCCCGCAAGGTCCAGCAGTTCGTTGACCATGCGACCGCCGCCACGAATCTTCATCCCCTGAAGGTCGGCGGGATGCTCGACCGGCTTGTTGGTATGGAACATGCCCGGCCCGTGCACCCAGGTCGCGAGGATGTGGACATCGGCGAATTCGGTCTCCTTCATGTGCCGCTCGAACATCTGCCAGTAGGCGGCGGAGGCGGCACGCGCGTCGGAGACCATGAAGGGCAGTTCGAACACCTCGGTCGAGGGGAAGCGCCCCGGCGTGTAGCCGACCACCGTCCAGACCACGTCGGCGATGCCGTCGATCGCCTGGTCGATCAGCTCCGGGGGCGTGCCGCCAAGCTGCATCGCCGGGAAGCGCTCGACCTTGATCCGCCCGCCCGAGTCCTTTTCCACATTGTCGGCCCAGACATCGAGGATCAGCTTCGGGACATTGGCCTGCGCCGGCAGGAACTGGTGCAGCTTCAGCGTTACGTCCTGTGCCAGCGTCGCCGTCGCCGTCCCCGCGGCGAGCGCCAGGCCACCAAGGACGGCGAGAATTGTTCTGCGATCAGCCATTCGGTCTCCTCCCCTTGTTGTATCCGTTCAGGCTGTTCCGCCTGTCGAAGTTTGCCGCGCCCGGCATGGCCGCCATACGGGTGTTCTGCCCTGTTGCCGAAATGTTGCATGTGGGCGTCCCCATGTCATCCGGCTTGTCGTCCGGGCCTGCCGCGCCCTCGCGCGGCGGCCGCCCCGGCTGCGGCGGCCTGCGCCTCAGACCGCCACCATGGTCAAAAGCTCGTAGTCCGCAACCTTGTCGCCATCCTGATTGTCGAGCCGCGCATGCCACCGCACCTCGCCGTATTCCGGCGTGCGCGGCGTCTTTTCCTTCACCGTCAGCGTCACCCGGATGCTGTCGCCCGGCACGACGGGCCTGACGAAGCGCAGCGCGTCAAGCCCGGTATTGGCCAGCACCGGCCCCTCGTTCGGCTCGACGAAAAGCCCCGCGGCGAAGGACAGAAGAAGATAACCGTGCGCGACGCGACCGGGGAAGAACGGGTTCCGGGCCGCCGCCGCCTCATCCATGTGCGCGTAGAACGTATCGCCGGTAAAGTGCGCGAAGTGCTCGATATCCGCGAGCGTGATGGTGCGCGGCGCCGTGGTGAGCGTTTCGCCGATGCCGAGGTCGCCGAAGCGCCGGGTGAAGGGATGGGCCGGCGCCGTCACCGGCGCGGTCCCCGGCACCCATCTGCCGCCGATCGCGGTCAGCATGGCGGGACTGCCCTGCACGGCGGTGCGCTGCATGAAGTGTTTCACGCCGCGTATCCCGCCCAGTTCCTCGCCCCCGCCCGCACGACCCGGTCCTCCGTGGACCATGTGCGGCATCGGCGCGCCATGGCCCGTCGCCTCGGCCATGCTGTCGCGGTCATTGATGTAGACACGCCCGTGCCAGGCCGCGATTTCCAGTGCGACATCGCGCGCGAAGCCCGCGTCATGCGTGACGATGGAAGCGACAAGGCTGCCGCGTCCGCGATTGGCGAGCGTGGCCGCGTGTTCCGCATCGCGATAGGGCATGATCGTGGAGATCGGCCCGAAGGCTTCCGTCTCGTGCACCTTCCGGGCGCGGTCGGGGTCGGCGCAGAGGAAAAGCGTGGGCGCCACGAAGGCGCCGCCCTCGACATCGGGGCCCACCGGGGCAAGTCCCGACTGCACGCCGAAGACGCATTCCGCCTCGGTCGCGATCACGGCCGCCTTGGCAAGGACATCGGCCTTCTGGTCCTGCGAGATCAGCGCGCCCATGCGCACCCCTTCGACCCTCGGGTCGCCGATCACCACCTTTGCAAGCCGCGCCGATACCGCTTCGATCAACGGCTGGACCAGGGGTTCGGGCGCGATGATGCGGCGGATCGCGGTGCACTTCTGCCCCGCCTTCACGGTCATCTCGCGCGTGACTTCCTTGACGAACAGGTCGAACTCAGCCGTTCCGGGCCCGGCGTCCGGGCCAAGGATCGAGGCGTTGAGGCTGTCCTGCTCGGCGGTGAAGCGCACGGCCTTGCGGATCAGGTTCGGGTTCGCGCGCAGCCGGACCGCCGTCGCCGCCGACCCGGTGAAGGTCACGGCGTCCTGGCTGTCGAGCAGGTCGAGCGTATCGCCAAGCCCCCCCGTCACCAGCTGCACCGCGCCTTCCGGCAGATGCCCACTGTCGATCATCAGGCGCACGCAGGCTTCGGTTACGTAGCAGCTTGCGGTCGCCGGTTTCACCACGGATGGCACCCCGGCCAGCAGGCTGGGCGCGAGCTTTTCCAGCATCCCCCAGACCGGGAAGTTGAAGGCGTTGACATGCACCGCCACGCCCCGGAGCGGCGTGTAGATGTGCTGGCCGAGAAAGCTGCCCGCCCGGCCCATCTGCTCAAGCCCGCCGTCCAGCAGAACCTGCGCGTCGGGCAGTTCGCGCCTGCCCTTCGAGGCATAGACGAACAGCGTCCCGATCCCGCCGTCGATGTCGAAGGCGTGGTCGCCCAGCGTGGCGCCGGTCGCGTAGGACACGTCGTAAAGCACCTGCTTGTGCGCGCTCAGATGCTGCGCGAGCGCTTTCAGCATCCGCGCCCGCTCGTGGAAGGTCATGGCGCGCAGGGCAGGCCCTCCGCGCGATCGGGCGAAGTCGAGGATCGCGCCGAAGTCCAGATCGTCGTTGCCCGCGCGCCCGAGGGGCCGGCCTGTGACCGCATTCGCAATCTCGCGGGCGCCGGGGCCGGGACCGATCCAGCGGCCCAGAACGTGGCTCGAGATATCCTGCATCGGGTCGGCTCCTCTTCTCGGACCGGTA
Source organism: Albidovulum sediminis (assembly GCF_025380365.1). Taxonomy (GTDB): domain Bacteria; phylum Pseudomonadota; class Alphaproteobacteria; order Rhodobacterales; family Rhodobacteraceae; genus Albidovulum; species Albidovulum sediminis. Next base: position 419,107 of record NZ_JAOCQF010000003.1, on the reverse strand, counting down.
CGACGGGCAAGGCTATATTGACCGACCGGTTGGTTTATGCAAGGCTTTTGGCGCGGACGAGGGGGAAGCGGAGGAGGACGCAGATGTCGGAGACGATTCTCGTGACCGGCCATGGCGCGTGGGTGGAAATCACGCTGAACCGGCCCGATCGCCTGAACAGTTTCAACGACAACATGCACCGCGCGCTTCGCGCCGCACTGGAATCGGCGCGCGATGGCGGGGCGCGTGCGGTCCTGCTGACCGGAGCCGGGCGCGGTTTCTGCGCGGGACAGGACCTTGGCGACCGCGACCCGGCGAAGATGACCGGCGCGCCTGATCTGTCGAGGACGCTGCACGAGTTCTATAACCCGCTGATCCGCCTCATCCGGTCGCTCGACTTTCCGGTCATCTGCGCCGTCAATGGCGTGGCCGCGGGCGCCGGGGCCAATCTAGCGCTGGCCTGCGATATCGTCCTGGCCGCCGAAAGCGCGCGCTTCATCCAGTCTTTCGCCAAGGTCGGCCTTGTGCCCGATGCCGGCGGCAGCTGGAACCTCACGCGACTTCTGGGCGAGGCGCGCGCCAAGGCGCTGGCGCTGACCGGCCAGCCGCTGACCGCGCGCGAGGCGGCCGACTGGGGCCTTGTCTGGAGGGCGGTTCCCGACGCGACGCTGATGACAGAGGCGCGGGCGCTGGCCGAGTCGCTCGCCAATGGCCCGACGCTGGGCCTTGCGCTGACCAAGCGGGCGATCCAGGCGGCCGCGACCAACACGCTTGACGCGCAGCTTGAGCTTGAGGCGGAGTTCCAGAAGACCTGCGGCGCCTCGCCCGACTACGCCGAGGGCGTGCGCGCCTTTCTGGAAAAACGCGCGCCGCGCTTTGCCGGGGGCCGCCCATGACCGGAACCATCGCGGAACGGGCGGCGGCCCTGATGTGGGCGGAGGACACGGCCTCCCGCTGGCTGGGGTTTGAACTGGCCGAGGTTGCGGAAGGCACGGCCGTGCTGACGCTGAGGGTCGCGCCGCATCACTGCAACGGCCATGGCATGTTGCACGGGGGCGTGACCTTCGCGCTGGCCGACAGCGCCTTCGCATTCGCCTGCAACAGCCGCGGACAGCGCACGGTGGCACAGACGAACACCATCACCTATCTGGCGGCGGGCCATGTCGGCGACGTCCTGACCGCCAGCGCGCGCGAGGTGCAGCTGCGCGGACGGTCCGGCATCTACGACGTGACGGTGGCCCGTCAGGACGGCACCGCGATCGCCGAATTCCGTGGCCAGTCGCGCGCCATACCGGGAAGCCTGTTCGACACCGAAGGAGATCGGCCATGAAGGACCTGACCCCGCCGCGCGCCAGCCTCGATCCGATCGAGATTGCCAGCCGGGATGAAATTTCGGCCCTCCAGCTTCAGCGGCTGAAATGGTCCCTGCGTCACGCCTATGAGAATGTCCCGCACTACCGCCAAAGCTTTGACGCCGCCGGCGTGCATCCGGACGACCTGCGCACCCTGTCGGATATCGCTAAGTTTCCCTTCACCACGAAGGCGGACCTGCGCGACAACTACCCCTTCGGCCTTTTCGCCGTGCCGCAGGACCGGATCGTGCGCGTTCACGCCTCTTCCGGCACCACCGGCAAGCCGACCGTGGTCGGCTACACGGCTGGCGACATCGAGATCTGGGCGGGGCTGGTCGCGCGGTCCATGCGCGCCAGCGGCACGCGCCCCGGCGACAAGGTGCATGTGGCCTATGGCTATGGCCTGTTCACCGGCGGGCTTGGCGCGCATTACGGCGCCGAGAAGCTGGGTTGCACCGTCATCCCGGTTTCGGGCGGCATGACAGAGCGGCAGGTGATGCTGATTGAGGATTTCCGCCCCTCGACGATCATGGTCACGCCGTCATACATGCTCAACATCCTGGAACAGTACCGGAAGATGGGTCTCGACCCGCGCGGCTCCTCTCTGGATGTGGGGATCTTCGGGGCGGAGCCCTGGACCAACGCCATGCGGCGCGAGGTCGAGGAGGCATTCGACATGCACGCGGTCGACATCTACGGCCTCAGCGAGGTGATGGGGCCGGGGGTCGCGAACGAATGCGTGGAGACGAAGGACGGGCTGCACATCTGGGAAGATCACTTCTACCCCGAGATCATCGACCCAGAGACCGGCGCGGTCCTGCCCGAAGGCGAGATGGGCGAACTGGTCTTCACCACCCTGACGAAGGAGGGGTTGCCGGTCATCCGCTACCGCACCCGCGACCTCACCCGGCTTTTGCCCGGAACGGCGCGCAGCATGCGGCGGATGGAGAAGATCACCGGCCGCAGCGACGACATGATCATCCTGCGCGGCGTCAACGTCTTCCCCACCCAGATCGAGGAGCAGGTGCTGCGCACCGCCGGCCTTGCACCGCATTTCCAGATCGAGATGCTTTCCAGGGGTCGGATGGATGCGATGCGCATTCATGTCGAGCCCCTGCCCGAACATGCCTCGCAGGATGAGCGTGTGGCCCAGGCGCGGGAGCTCGCGCGGCACGTGCACGACGTCGCAGGGATCTCGGTCGAGGTCGTGGTGAACGACCCCGGCACGGTCGCGCGGTCCGAAGGCAAGGCCAGGCGTGTCGTCGACAACCGGCAGAAGGCCTGATCCCGTGGCACGTCCCATTGCCAGCGACCACGACGACAAGCGCCACGCGATCCTGAAGACGGCGGCGCGCCTGTTTGCCGAGGAAGGGTATGGCCGCGCGTCGATGGCGCAGGTGGCGGCGGCCTGCGGCATCTCGAAGGCCAACATCTACCACTACTACCCGGGCAAGGAGGCGCTGCTGTTCGACATCCTCGACACCCACCTGTCCAGCCTGCGCGATCGCGTCACCGGTCTGGTCTTCGACAGCGAGGACCCCGGGGCCCAGCTTCGCGCCATCGTCGCCGAACTGCTTCTGGCCTATGAGGGGGCGGATGCCGAACACGGTGTCCAGTTGAACGCGATCCGCGCCTTGCCGGAAACCTCGCAAGAGATCCTGCGCGGCTACCAGCGCGATCTAGTGCAGGTGGTGCGCGACCGGCTGCGCCGCCTGGCGCCAGCGTCGGTTGCCGAGGATCGCGAACGCCTTCGGGCGGTGACGATGTCGGTCTTCGCCATGACGAACTGGCACTATCAATGGGACGGAAAGGCGGACCGGGCGGCGCGCGAAGCCTATGCCAATCTTGTCTGCGATCTGGTAATCGGCGGGCTGCGCCGCCTGGACTGACCCTGCCGGGTCGCCGAAACCGACGGCCCGGAATGGAGGAACCGAATGGATGCTTACATCTGCGACGGGGTCCGGACCCCTATCGGGCGTTACGGCGGGGCGCTGTCGGGCATTCGCACGGACGACCTCGCGGCGATCCCGATTGCGGCCCTGATGGCGCGCAATCCGCAGGTCGACTGGTCCGCGGTCGATGACGTGATCCTGGGCGCGGCGAACCAGGCGGGAGAGGACAACCGCAACGTCGCGCGCATGGCCGCGCTGCTGGCCGGGCTTCCCATCGAGGTGCCGGGGGTCACGGTGAACCGGCTGTGTGCCAGCGGCCTTGACGCCGTGGGCATCGCCGCGCGCGCGATCCGGTCGGGAGATCAGGATCTTCTGATTGCAGGCGGCGTCGAAGGCATGAGCCGCGCGCCCTTCGTCATGCCCAAGGCGACCAGCGCCTTTTCGCGCGCGGCCATCATCCACGACACGACGATCGGCTGGCGTTTCGTCAATCCGAAGATGGAGCGCGCCCACGGTACCCATTCCATGCCCGAGACGGCGGACAATGTCGCCGCGGACTTCGGCATCGCCCGCGCGGACCAGGATGCGTTCGCCGCCCGTTCCCAGGCACGGTGGGAGGCCGCACAGGCCGCCGGCGTCTTTGCGGATGAAATCGTGCCGGTCACGCTTCCCCGGCCCAAGGGCGACCCGGTGATCGTGGATGTCGACGAACACCCCCGCCCCGGAACCACTGCCGACGCGTTGGCCAGGCTCAAGGGCGTGAACGGCCCGGACCTGAGCGTGACGGCGGGCAATGCCTCGGGCGTGAACGACGGCGCGGCGGCGGTTCTGGTCGCCAGCGCGGCGGCGGCCAGGGCGCAGGGCCTTTCGCCCGTTGCGCGGATCGTCGGGATGGCATCTGCCGGCGTGGCGCCCCGCATCATGGGCATCGGCCCGGTCCCGGCGACGCAGAAGCTGCTGGCGCGGACAGGGCTGACCATCGGCCAGATGGACCTGATCGAACTGAACGAGGCGTTCGCAAGCCAGGCGCTGGCGACGCTGCGCGCGCTCGGGCTGCCCGACGACGCGGCGCATGTGAACCCGAACGGCGGGGCCATCGCACTCGGTCATCCCCTCGGCATGTCCGGTGCGCGCATGGTGCTGACCGCCGCGCGCCAGCTGCGCAGGACCGGCGGGCGTTATGCGCTGTGCACGATGTGCGTGGGCGTCGGGCAGGGTGCGGCCCTGATCCTGGAACGGGTCTGACCGGCGCTTGCCAGGATCGCCTGAAGGGCGGCGACCATGCTCTGCGCTGGGCAAGGAAAGGGAGGACGGATGCAGGACGAGGTGGACCGGATCGCCACGGCGTTGGCCGAACGGATCGCGCCACTGGTTCCCGGCCGCGACGCACCGCGCCGGATTGTCGCGATGGCGGGCCCCCCCGGCGCGGGGAAATCCACCATGGCGGAGCGGACGGTTTCGGCCCTGGTGGCCCGGGGTCATGCCGTGGTGCTGATGCCGATGGACGGTTTCCACCTCGACAACCGGCTGCTTGAACCGAGGGGCCTTCTGCCCCGCAAGGGTGCCCCGGAGACCTTCGACTTCGCGGGCTTCGCCGCCACCCTGCGCCGGGTGCGCGAGGAGCCGTCGGTGATCCTGCCGGTCTTCGACCGCGACCGGGAAATCGCCATCGCAGGCGCGGCCGAGATCCGCGCGGAAACCCGGCTGGTGGTGGTCGAGGGCAACTATCTGCTGCTGGACGAGGATCCCTGGCGCGGCCTAGCCCCGCTGTGGGATCTTTCGATCTTTCTCGACGTGCCGATGCAGGAACTTGAACGCCGCCTGGTGGATCGCTGGCTGTCCTATGGGTTTGCGCCCGACGCCGCGCGCGATCGCGCGGGCAGCAACGACCTGCCCAATGCCGCCCGCGTCATGGCGGCCAGGGCGCGCGCCGACCTTGTCGTGCGGGACGGCGCGCTGCACCCCGGCTGATCGCCACGGCCCTTGACACGGAACCGCGGACACGCGACCCAACGCCGGCAAGAGGAGGCCGCCATGACCGAGGACAAGCCGCGCAAGACGAAGCGCCCGCAGGAAGTCTACACGCTGCTGGTCCAGGTTGGCCGCAAGTCCGGCGACGGCCTGCCCAAGGGTGCGACCGGTGCCGCGCTGATGGTCTATGCCTCGGGTGTGGACGAGGACGAGGCGGTGCGCGAAACCGTCGCCGTCCTCAAGCAGGCCGATCTCAACCCGCTTGACGTGACGGGCTACGGCACGCTTCAGGAGCGGATCGACCAGGGTCACGAGATCGCCGACGAGGAACGCGCCCTGATGGATCGCGCGCTGGCCGAAAACGCGGTAATCGTCGCGCAGATGACGCCGTTCTTCGACAAGCCCTAGGCGGCGAACAGGGACCGGCCGGCACGCCGCGCCATCGCGAGGGCGGCGGCTTCGTAGGGTTCGGCATCGCGCAGGGCGGTGCGGCGCTGCACCGGAAGGTGCCCCGCCCGCGCAAGTTCGCCCAGGGGGGTCGTCAGCGCCAGATCGCGGTCGCGCGCCAGCGCACCGATACACAGGCTTTCCATCGCGCAGCCGCCCGGCGCGATGATGTGGTGGTCGTCCAGAAGCAGGCCGTGGTAGCGGAAAAGCGGCCCGGTCGGTTCGGGGATGACGGTTTCCCCATCGACCAGGGCGCCGGCCTCGACCAGCACCTCCTCCTCGCCGAACAGGTACTCGACCTCGGTTCCCGACAGCGCGAGGCGATGGCCGGGGTGCACGATCAGGTCGCCGGCGGTCCCGAAGGGCGGCGCCTTCAGCCGCACAGGCGCATAGGCGCCAAGGGCCGGCACCTCGACCGAGCCGCACCAGAGGACCGCGGCTCTGCTCCCGCCGCGCGTGACAACGTGATCACCCGCGCGCACCGAGGACAGCGGCAACGTCCCGCGCGTCGTCGCGATGGGCGTGGCGCCCGCCATGCAGATGCCCGGTCCCACCGGGTGAAGGTGATCGGCCGCGGCGTGCCAGACCAGGGCCGGATTCCGAACGTCCCATTGCCGCGCGAGGTTGGAAAGCTCCTCCGCCGCGAGGGCCGGAACCTGATCGACCACCTGCTGGCGCAACGTTCCCTGGGCCAGGTTCTCTGCCGTCAGCGTCGTTTCCCCCGAAATGCAGTCCCAGCGCAGCGTCAGCCGCAGTGCGCCACGGGCGGCCGTCCGGTCGAAACCCGTCGCGACCTGGCAGAATTGATCGCCGGCGCGCAAGATGACGTGCGCCCGGTCTTGCCTGAGGATGTTCAGGTCGATGGAGGCGGTCGCGGTCCGGGCGCGATAGATCAGTTGCGGCGCGGGGCGCAGCGTGGCGAAGTCCAGTTCCCAGATCAGGCTGCCCGACGACAGCAGCCGGTGCTTCGGCCGCCCCTGCGCGACCTTTCGGCCACGCGCGTGACTTGCGACGACAAGCCAGCCCATCCGATTCCCACCTGCCCCTGCGCGGCAAAGCCTGCCCGCCGACTGCTCCGTTCGAGGATGTTTCCTCACCCTTCGGTCGTTCCCGACTATGCAGCCAGCCGTTCCGTTTGTGAATCGCGGCAGTTGCGCTGCGGGCTTGCGCGGCATCAATGGTGACACCCCTGCAACAGGCGCATGCCAATTGCCGATCTGTGCCGAAGCAGCTAACCCTGTCTTCAACGCCGAGGAACGAGCCATGACCGACACACGATCAGCCCCGATTTCCCCAGTCGATCCGGTTGACCTGACCGCCCGCCTGATCCGCTGCCCCTCCGTCACGCCGGAGGAAGGCGGTGCGCTTCAGCTTCTGGCGGACCTGCTGGGCGAGGCCGGTTTCGACTGCGTGCGGGTGGATCGCAACGGCACGCCCAACCTGTTCGCGCGCTGGGGCAGGAAGGGCGCCAACCGGACCTTCGGCTTCAACGGCCACACCGATGTGGTGCCCGTGGGCGACCGCGCCGCCTGGACCCGCGACCCGTTCGGCGGCGAGATTTCCGAAGGTTTCCTGTGGGGGCGCGGGGCCACCGACATGAAGTCGGGCGTGGCGGCCTTCGTCGCCGCCGCGGTGGATTTCGTCTGCGGCACGCCGCCCGACGGCGCCTTGATCCTGACCATCACGGGCGATGAGGAGGGGCCCTCGAAGGACGGGACCGTGGCGCTTCTCGACTGGATGAAGTCGCGGGGGGAAGCGATGTCGGTCTGCCTTGTGGGCGAACCCACCTGCCCCGACCGCATGGGCGAGATGATGAAGATCGGCCGCCGCGGCTCGATGACGGTGACCTTCACGGCGCAAGGGGTGCAGGGACACTCCGCCTATCCCCACCGCGCGAAGAATCCGCTGCATGCGCTGGTCCGGCTTTTCGACCGCCTCGCGTCGGCGCCGCTTGACGAAGGGACGGAGCATTTCGATGCCTCGACCCTGGCCATCACCACCATCGACACCGGCAACACCGCGTCGAACGTCATCCCCGCGCGCACCGTCGGGCGGGTCAACATCCGCTTCAATGACGCGCACAGTTCCCGCAGTCTGATGGACCGGCTGAGGGCCGAAGCCGATCGGGTGACGGCGGACACCGGCGTGACCTTCGCGATGGAGGTGGACGTGTCGGGCGAAAGCTTCCTGACCCCGCCGGGTGAGTTCGTGCGGCTTGTGGCGGGCGCGGTCAAGGCGAAGACCGGGGGCGAGCCGGTGCTGTCCACTTCGGGCGGCACGTCGGACGCGCGCTTTGTCAAGGATCACTGCCCGGTGGTGGAGTTCGGCCTGGTCGGCCGGACGATGCATGCGGTCGACGAGCGTGTGCCGGTCGAGGATATCCGGCAGCTCAAGGCGATCTATTCCCGCATCCTGCACGATTACTTCGCCTGAGGCGCCTGCGCTTTCCGCATGACGCCGCGGCCGGGCTATGTTAGGCGCGGGGCATGAAAACCCTGCCCACCAAAGCCGAAATCCTGGCCTGGATCGCCGAACATCCCGGCACAGCCGCCAAGCGCGACATCGCCAAGGCGTTCGGGATCAAGGGGGCGGCGCGGATCGACCTGAAGCGTCTGCTCAAGGAGCTTGAGGAGGACGGCGCCATCGAGCGCCGCCGCCGCAGCTTCCGCGACCCGACGAAGCTGCCCCCCGTGGCGATGCTGACCATCCTTGCCCCCGACCGCGACGGAGACATCTTTGCCCGCCCGGTCGAATGGCAGGGCGAAGGCCCCGTGCCGCGCGTGCTTTTCCGCCCCAGGAAGGGCGATGCTGCGGTGGGCGAGGGGGACCGCGTCCTGGCCCGGATCACCGAGGTCGCGGACGAGGATCATGGATACGAGGCGGCGCTGATCCGCAAGCTGGGCACCAACCCGCACCGTATCCTCGGCATCTTCCGCAAGGGGGCGGAAGGCGGGCGCATCGTGCCGATCGACAAGGGCGCGGATCTGGAATGGATGGTCGCGCCCGGTGCGACGCTGGACGCCCGGGACGGCGAACTGGTCGAGGCGGAGCAGTCCGGTCCGAAGGCCCGCATGGGCCTGCCGCGCGCCCGCATCGTCGAACGGCTGGGCGACCCGGCCGCGCCACGCGCCGTATCGCTGATCGCGATTCACCAGCACGGCATTCCGGACGACTTTCCTGACGACGCCATCGCGGAGGCCGACGGCGCCACGCCCGCCGCTTTGGGCGACAGGGAAGACCTGCGGCACCTGCCCTTCGTGACCATTGACCCGGCCGACGCACGCGATCACGACGACGCCTGCTTTGCCCACCCGGACGAGGATGCGAAGAACGAAGGGGGTCACATCGTCTGGGTCGCCATCGCCGACGTCGCCCATTATGTCACTCCGCAGTCCGCGCTGGACCGGGAGGCGCGCCGCCGCGGCAATTCCACCTACTTCCCCGACCGCGTCGTGCCGATGCTGCCGGAGCGCCTGTCAGGTGACCTCTGCTCGCTTCACGAAGGGGTCGTGCGGCCGGTCATCGCGGTCTGGATGAAGCTTGACAGCAAGGGCCGCAAGGTCAGCCACCGCTTCACCCGCGCCATGATCCGGTCGGTGGCAAGCCTGAACTACTCCGAAGTGCAGGAGGCCCGCGACGGCCGCCCGAACGACCGCTGCGCCACCCTGATGGAAGAGGTCATCGCCCCCCTTTATGCGGCTTACGAGGCGACGAAGGCCGCCCGGGCGATGCGTCAGCCGCTGGATCTTGACCTGCCCGAGCGCAAGATCGAGATCGGCGAGGACGGGCACGTCAAGTCAGTCGCCTTCCGCGACCGCTTCGACGCGCACCGCCTGATCGAGGAGTTCATGATCCTCGCCAACGTGGCCGCCGCCGAGGAACTGATCCGGCTGCGCCGCCCGCTTCTGTTCCGCGTGCACGAAGAGCCTTCGCCCGAAAAGCTGGACGCGCTGCGCGAGGTGGCGGAAGCCTCGGGCTTCACGCTCGCCAAGGGGCAGGTGCTGAAGACCGCGCATCTGAACCGCCTGCTGGCACAGGCCGAGGGCAGCGAGTTCGACGAGCTTTTGAACATCACCACGCTGCGCTCGATGCAGCAGGCCTACTATCACCCGGCGAACCTCGGGCACTTCGGGCTGGCGCTGACATCCTACGCCCATTTCACCTCGCCCATCCGGCGCTATTCCGACCTGATCGTGCATCGCGCGCTGATCCTGGCCCATGGCTGGGGCCGGGACGGGCTGTCTCAGCGGGACATAGAGGATCTGGAAGACACGGCGACCCATATTTCGGAGACCGAGCGCCGGTCGATGGCGGCCGAACGCGACACCAGCGACCGCTATCTGGCCGCCTATCTGGCCGACCGGGTCGGCAACGAGTTCGCGGGCCGGATCAGCGGCATCGCCCGGTTCGGCTGCTTCGTGCGGCTGGATGAGACCGGGGCCGACGGCCTGATCCCGATCCGCACGCTGGGGCGCGAGTTCTTCCATTACGACGCCAGCGCCCAGACCCTGACCGGCGCGGACAGCGGCCTTGTCATCGGCATCGGCCAGCGCGTGACCGTCCGCCTTGCCGAGGCGGTGCCGGTGACGGGCGGGCTGATGCTGGAGCTGCTCGAAATCGAGGGGCAGGGCCGGCCCGGCGGCGCCTCTGCCAGGCGCGGCAAGCGCGTCATGCGGCGCGCGGGGGCGGACAAGGCGAAGACCGCAAAGCTGAGCCGCAAGGCGGAACGCCGCCGCCGCTGATCCCGGCAGGCTGTCGCCGGCCCGCGTGTCCGGCACTTTCCACAGGCGCCGAATGCCGCTACGATTCCTGCAAAACAGGCGACGAGCGGTATCCATGAAACATGCGGCATGCTGCCTTGCAGCTTTCTTGACGGCCACGGGCGCTGGCGCGAATGCGGCGGGCGTCGGGATGGTCACCGAAGCGACCGGAGGGGGAATCTTGGGCGGGCCAGAATCGATTGTCCCGGCTTCGGCCAATCTGGGATTTGACCGCTGGATTGCCGGATTCCGCGGCCGTGCGATGGCGCAGGGCATATCGCAAACCGTCCTCGACCGCGCCTTCCGGGATATCTCCTACAACACCTACGTGATCGAGAAGGACCGCAATCAGGCCGAGTTCACCAAGGCGATCTGGGACTATCTCGACAGTGCGGTTTCGGAAAACCGCATCGACAACGGGATCAAGGCGCTCAGGAAACATCGCAAGCTTCTGGAACGGATCGAGAAGGCGTATGGCGTCGAGAAGGAGGTCGTCGTCGCCGTCTGGGGCCTGGAAAGCGCCTATGGCGAGATCCGGGGTGACGTCCCGCTGATCGAGGCGCTGGCGACGCTGGCCTATGACGGTCGGCGCGGCCGCTTCTTCGAAAGCCAACTGATCGCGGCGCTGAAGATCCTTCAGTCCGGCGACGTGGACGTGCGCCACATGACCGGAAGCTGGGCAGGTGCCATGGGTCATACCCAGTTCATCCCGACGTCCTACCTGTCCTTCGCGGTGGACTTCACCGGCGATGGCAAGCGCGACATCTGGTCGGACGACCCGGCCGACGCGCTGGCCTCCACCGCCGCCTATCTGGCGCGGTCGGGCTGGCGCAAGGACCAGCCCTGGGGGGTCGAGGTTCGGCTTCCGGCCGGGTTCGACTATGGGCTGACGGGCGAGAAGGTGAAGAAATCCGCCGCCGACTGGGCCGCGCTCGGCGTGCGCGATTCTGCCGGGCGCACGGTCGGCGACCATGGCCCGGCCTCGATCCTGATGCCGGCCGGCGCGCGCGGCGCGGCCTTCATGATCTTCCCGAACTTCCACGCGATCGAGCGCTACAACGCCGCCGACGCCTATGTGATCGCGGTGGGCCATCTTTCCGACCGCATCGCGGGCGGCCCGCCGATTCAGGCCACATGGCCGCGCGAGGACCGCGCCCTTGTCCTGGATGAGCGCAGGGAATTGCAGGAGCGGCTGACAAAGGCCGGGTTCGACACGGGCGGGGTCGATGGCAAGATCGGTCCAAACACCGTTGCCGCCGTCCGCGCCTTCCAGCGGTCGATCGGCATGATCCCGGACGGCTACGCCAGCCTGGAGATCCTGCGCAAGCTGCGCTGACGCACCCCCTTGGCCTTTCCGCTGCTTGCGCTCATATAGGGGACGACACGCATTCAACGGGGGGCAGTCATGCTCGAATTCGGCCAGAAACCGGCTGCGGCACCGGCGGACCTGATCCGCGACACGAACGAAGCCAACTTCATGACGGACGTCATCGAGGCCAGCAAGGACGTGCCCGTCATTGTCGACTTCTGGGCACCCTGGTGCGGCCCGTGCAAGACGCTTGGCCCCGCGCTCGAGGCGGCCGTGACCGCGGCGCGCGGCAAGGTCCGCATGGTCAAGGTCAACGTCGACGAGAACCAGATGATCGCGTCGCAGCTGAGGATCCAGTCGATCCCGACCGTCTATGCCTTCTGGCAGGGGCGGCCGGTGGACGGCTTCCAGGGCGCGATCCAGGGGTCGGAGATCAAGGCCTTCGTCGACAAGCTGTCCGGCCTTGCCGGCGATGGCGGTCTGGGAGAGGCGATCGAGGCGGCCGAGGCGATGCTGGCCGAGGGTGACGCGGTGGGCGCGGCCGAGACCTTTGCCGCCATCCTGGGTGAAGAGCCGGAGAATGCCGCGGCCTATGGTGGGCTGGTGCGCGCGCATCTGGCCCTTGGCAATCACGACCAGGCCCAGGGGCTGCTGGCGGCGGCCCCCGCCGCCATCGCGAAGTCGCAGCAGGTGGAGGCCGCCCGTGCGCAGTTGGAGCTGGCCCATCAGGCCGCCAATGCGGGCCCGGTCGCCGAACTTCTCAACCTCGTCCTTGCCGAACCCGACAACCATCAGGCGCGCTATGATCTCGCGCTGGCGCTTCATGCCGCCGGCAAGGTCGAGGGCGCGGTAGAGGAGTTGCTGGAACTGTTCCGCCGCGACCGCGACTGGAACGGTGGCGCTGCCAAGACCCAGCTTTTCAAGATTTTCGACGCGCTGAAGCCGAATGACCCGATCGTTCAGAAGGGCCGGCGCAAGCTGTCGTCGCTGATCTTCGCCTGAGCCGTCCGAAAGGGACTGGGGGACCGATGTCCACGCTTGCGGACCTGCCCGGAGTGATCCCGATCTTTCCCCTGCCGGGGGCGCTTCTGCTGCCGCGGGCGCGCCTGCCGCTTCATATCTTCGAGCCGCGCTATCTTGCCATGCTGGACGATGCGCTGAAGTCGCGCGAACGCCTGATCGGCATGATCCAGCCCCGCCCCACACCGGGCGGGGGCGAGACCCTTTCCTCGATCGGCTGCGCAGGCCGCGTCACCGCATTCCAGGAAACCGAGGACGGGCGCTACATGATCACGCTGTCCGGCGTTTCGCGCTTTCGCGTCGTCTCGGAGCTGGGCGGCTTCATGCCCTATCGCCGCGCCGAGGTGGACTGGTCGCCCTTCGAGCGTGACCGCGGCCCGGCCGAGGAGGATCCGCAGTTCGACCGCGAGTCCTTTCTGGCGCTGCTGTCGCGCTATTTCGCGGCCGAGGGGCTTTCGACCGACTGGGGAAGCCTGAAGGAGGCCGAGGACGAGATGCTGATCAACGCGCTGTCGATCCTCTGCCCGCTTGAACCGGAAGACAAGCAGGCGCTCCTGGAGGCGCCGACTCTGGTCACGCGGCGCGAGACGCTGGTGACGCTGATGGAATACGCTCTGCGCGGCGGCGGAGAGGAGCGCATGCAATGATCGACGAAATCCGCATCGACCGTCGCATGCTCGAGGCGCTCGTCTGCCCGCTGACCCACACCACGCTGACCTACGACGCGGAGGCGCAGGAGCTTGTCTCGCGCGCGGCGAAGCTCGCCTTTCCGATCCGTGGCGGCATTCCGATCATGCTGGTCGACGAGGCGCGGGAACTGGAGTGACGGCGCGCCGTCAGAGCGCCCGGCCGCTCAGCAGTTTCGGCAGATCGTCGGAAAGCCCCGCGGCCTGGCGGATGAACGCACGGCGCAGGGGCGGCAGGGCATTCACCGCGCCCATGCCCAGATCGCGTGCTGCGCGCAACAGCGGATTGTCGTTGGAAAAGAGTTTGTTGACGGTATCCATGCCAAGCGCGAGCGTCGTCGAATCGAACCGCCGCCAGCTTTCGTAACGTTCCAGAACCTCTTCGGCGCCGATATCCTCGCCCCGCCTTTTCGCGGCCACCAGCACCTCTGCCAGGGCCGCCACGTCGCGGAAGCCGAGGTTCAGGCCCTGCCCCGCGATCGGGTGGACACCGTGCGCAGCATCGCCCACCAGCGCCACGCGGGGCGCCACGTAGCGGTCGGCAAGCGTCAGGTTCAGGGGATAGGTGAATCGCGCCCCGGCCAGCCGGATATCGCCAAGATAGTCGCCGAACCGGGGGCGCAGCACCGCCATGAAGGCATCGTCGTCCAGCGCCGCGATGACGCGCGCATTCTCCTCGGTCTCGCTCCAGACGATCGAGGACCGGTTGCCCGGCAGGGGAAGGATGGCCAGCGGGCCGGTCGGCATGAAGAACTGTTGTGCGATGCCATGGTGGGGCCGGTCGTGCGCGACCGCGCAGACCAGAGCGGTCTGGCCATAGCTCCACCCGGTCCGGCCGATGCCCGCGCGGCTTGCGGTGCCCGACTGCCGGCCGTCGCATCCGGCGATCAGGCGACCGCGCAGGGCCTGCCCATCCGACAGCGTGACCGTCACGCCCGCAGCATCCGCCGCCTGGTCCATGACCGAGGTTGCCGGGATGTGGATGATCCCGGCGGTCTGGCCCATGGCGTCGAGGAAGGCCGCGTAGAGGTGGCGGTCCTCGAGCATGAAGCCCATCGGGCCTTCCTCGATCTCGGCGCTGTCGAAATGCAGGAAGAAGGGTGCCGCACCTTCGCCGGGGCGACCGTCGCTGGCCTTGATCTCGAGGATCGGTTGCACCTTGTCCGCCACCCGGTCCCAGACGCCGACCGCGGCAAGCAGGCGCTTGGACGCGATGGCCAGGGCATAGGCGCGGCCGTCGAAGGCCGACTCGGCCCGGGCCCGCGCGGGCTGGGCATCGACAACGATGACGGACAGTCCCGCCCGTGCCAGCGCAAGCGCGAGGGCGGGGCCGTTCAGCCCGCCGCCGACAATGATCACATCCGCGTCGAAGTTCATGGCACCAGATATCCCCGTCCGGGCGGGATTGTCCATGCGCCGCCTTGCCGCTACCGTTCCGGCGAAGATCGGACGGAGGGCGGAATGACGGACTGGCGGGAGATGAGCGCGGGCGACCTTGGACGGGCCATCGGGACGGGGGAGATCGACCCGGTGGACCTGACGGCCACCTATCTGGACGCGATCCGCGAACATGACGCAGGCCACCTCATCTATGCGCGCACGACAGAGGCCCGCGCCCTGGCCGAGGCAGAGGCCGCAAGCGCCAGGGCGCGCGCGGGGCACCGGCTTTCGCCGCTCGACGGCGTTCCGATCTCGTGGAAGGATCTCTTCGACACGGCGGGAACGGCGACCGAGGCCGGTTCGCGCCTGCTGGAGGGTCGGGTACCCCACGCCGATGCCGAGGTGCTGAGACGGGCCACCCTTCAAGGCCTGGTCTGCCTTGGCAAGACGCATATGACGGAACTGGCCTTTTCGGGGCTGGGCGTGAACCCGATGACAGCGACGCCGCCCAACGTGAACGACCCCGCGCTGGCGCCGGGCGGTTCCTCCTCGGGCGCCGCAGCGTCGGTCGCCTTCGGCCTGGCCGCCGCAGGCATCGGGTCCGACACGGGGGGATCGGTTCGCATACCGGCCGCCTGGAACGACCTCGTGGGGCTGAAGACGACAAGCGGTCGCCTGCCGCTGACCGGCGTGGTTCCCCTGTGCGAAAGTTTCGATACGGTCGGCCCCTTGTGCCGCACGGTCGAGGATGCGGCCCTGCTCCTGGCCGCGATGGACGGCTCTCGCCCTGCCGACCTTCGCGGGGCTACGTTGCGGGGTGCGCGGTTCCTGATCATGGAAACCGTGGCGCTTGCGGATTGCCGCGAAGCGCCGCTTTCTGCCTTCGAGAACGCGGTCGCCCGCCTTCAGAACGCCGGTGCTGCCGTCGAAACCGGCACCGCGCCCGAACTGGCGGAAGCGCACGGCCTTGCGGGCCTTCTGTTCACCACCGAAGCCTACGGAACCTGGGCCGAGCGGATCGAGGCGGAACCAGATCGGATGTTCGAACCCGTTCGGGAACGTTTCCGCCTGGGCAAGCGGTTCAGCGGTGCGGAGTATGTTGCCGGCTGGCGCCGGCTGCGCGAGTTGCGCGCATTCTGGAACGCGCGCACCGCGGGCTATGACGCAGTCCTGACCCCGACATCGCCGATCCTGCCCCCGGACCGGGAGCGGCTTCTGTCGGACCCGGACTATTTCGCGGCCGAAAATCTGCTTGGCCTGCGCAACACGCGGATCGGCAACCTCATGGGGCTGTGCGGGCTGACCTTGCCCACGGGGATTCCCTCGTGCGGGATCACGCTGCTTGCGCCGCCCATGGCAGAGGAACGGCTGCTGCGTCTGGGCGCGGCGGCAGAAGCAGCTTTGGCCTGAGCGGGCCGGCTGAAATGCCACAATCGCAGGGAACAACCGGCGGGAATCCGGCGCTTTTTCTGGACCGGGCCAACCGGTTTGGCTAGACTTGATGTCAAACGGGGCGCAATGACCCCGGCAGTTGAGGCATGAATGGCGTTCCCCGAGCGGTTTTCGAACCTGCCTGATTACGCGTTTCCGCGCCTGCGGAAGCTGCTTGACGTCCATCAACCGGGCGGCGAGCCGATCGCGATGACCATCGGCGAACCGCGCCACCCGATGCCCCCCTTCGTGGGCGAGGTCCTGGCGGCGAACCTCCAGGGCTTTGGCCAGTACCCCCCGAACGAGGGCACGCCGGAGCTTTTGGCGGCGATTTCCGCCTGGATCGCGCGGCGTTATGGCGCCCGTCTCGGCCCTGAGCGGCTGATGGTCCTGAACGGCACGCGCGAGGGACTGTTCGACGCCTGTCTGGCGCTTTGCCCCGAGACGAAGGCGGGCAGGCGCCCCGTCGTCCTGATGCCCAATCCCTTCTATCAGGTCTACGCCGCCGCGGCACTCAGCGTCGGGGCGGAACCGATCTATGTCCCGGCGACTGCGTCCACCGGGTTCCTGCCCGACTATGCCGGCCTGCCGGCCGCGACGCTGGATCGGGTGGCGCTGGCCTATCTGTGTTCGCCCGCCAACCCGCAGGGGTCGATCGCCCCATGCGACTATCTGGCGGACCTGCTGGCGCTCGCCGAACGGCACGGCTTCACGCTTCTGGCCGACGAATGCTATTCGGAGATCTGGCGTTCCGCACCGCCACCGGGCGCCCTTGAGGTGGCCGCCGAAACCGGCACGGATCCCGAAAAGGTCGCGGTCTTCCATTCGCTTTCGAAGCGGTCCAACCTCCCCGGCCTGCGGTCGGGCTTCGTCGCGGGCGGATCGCAGTCGATCGCGCGGTTCCGCCAGTTGCGCAACTACGGCGGCGCGCCCCTGCCCCTGCCGATCCAGCGCGTGTCCGAACGGGTCTGGGCAGACGAAGCGCATGTGGAGGAAAACCGCGCGCTTTATCACGAGAAGTTCCACATCGCCGATCAGATCTTCTCGGGCCTGCAAGCCTATCGCGGGCCTGATGGCGGCTTCTTCCTCTGGCTTCCGGTCGAGGACGGAGAGACAGCGGCGCTGAGGCTCTGGCAGGAAACCGGGGTCCGGGTCCTGCCCGGCGCCTATCTCGCGCGTGAGGTCGGGGGCGAAAATCCGGGCAAAGGCTACATCCGTGTCGCGATGGTGGCTCCGAAAGAAGAAATGCAGCGCGGGCTTACGCGGCTTCGCGACTGCCTTTACGGTTGAGGACGGGTAAAGATGGCATCCTATCAGGCACGGCAGCGCGATCCGCTTCTGGACCAGCACACCCAGGCCGCGATCGAGCGGCGGGGGAAGGAACTGCTGGGCATCGCCCTTCTGGCGATGGGGATCGCGACGGCGATGATCATCGGCAGCTACAGCCCTGACGATCCCAGCTGGCTTGCCGCCACCGACGAACCCGCGCGGAACCTGCTTGGCCGGTTCGGTGCCGCCGTCGCCTCGCCGCTCTATGTGATCGCGGGCTATGGGGCCTGGGGGCTTGCGCTGGCCTTCGCCGTCTGGGGCGTGCGCTTCGTCGCGCATGCGGGCGAGGAACGGGCGCTGTCCCGGGCGATCTTCACCCCGATCGCCATCGCGGTCCTGTCCGTCTACGCCTCGACCCATGCGCCGGGCGCGGGCTGGCTGCACAGCTTCGGGCTGGGCGGGCTGTTCGGCGATACGGTTCTGGGCGCCGT
Source organism: Albidovulum sediminis (assembly GCF_025380365.1). Lineage (GTDB taxonomy): Bacteria > Pseudomonadota > Alphaproteobacteria > Rhodobacterales > Rhodobacteraceae > Albidovulum > Albidovulum sediminis. The sequence goes on along the minus strand of NZ_JAOCQF010000003.1, from coordinate 401,120 downwards.
CCTCGGGATCGCGCCGCTGGACGCGGGGCTGGCGCTCAAGATCGTATCGGCCGTGATCGGCATCGCTGCGGTTGCCATGATGGCCTTCGTGCTGGGCTTTGACCGGCGAGAGCTTGCGCGGATCGCGCGATTCCTGCTCGTGGGTACCATCGTGGGATATGACTGGGTCCTGCGGATGCTGGGCCGCGGGGCGGTTGCCTCGCTCAAGGGTGCGCAAGCCCTGAACGAGCGGCGACGCAGCCGGAATGACGACGCGCAGCATGAGGGCGACGAAAACGACGTCGCACCCGTCCGCCATCGCAACGCCGGCATCCTGCGGGCAGAGCCAAGGTTTGCAGCCCCCTCCGCAGTCGCTGCGCCGGCCGCCGAAGCCGCGGCGCGGACGGGGATCTTCGCGCGCGTGGGTGCCATGCTGCGCAGCGGGCCGGACGCGGGCGCGCGGCTTGAGCCGGAACTGGTCGAGCGCGACACGGGTCGACTGGCCTGGACCGGCGAAGCGCCGAGCGCCGACCGCATCCGCGAGCGGATCGCCGACGCCGTGAAACTGCGCACCGGGCAGAGCAGCGCCCGCTCCGTGCCGCAGGCTGCAGATCGGGTCGAACCGGGCTTTGCGCGTGCCGAGCCTGTGGTGACGGCGCCTTCGCCTTCGGGCGCAACGCTTCCGGCCGAACCGCCCCTCACAGCGCGCCAGATGCTTGAGGCGGCTGAAGACGAGGACTACGACGACCTCGACCTTGTCGAGCACGGCAGCCCGCTGTCACTGCCCCGGTCCGAACCGCGCCGCGTGGTCCAGCACTCCGACCGCAAGGCCGCCGCGCCCTCGCGCCAGGCGATGGCCGAAGCACAGCCCCGGCTCCGTTTCGATGAGCCGTCCGGCCCGGTCTACGAACTGCCGCCCCTGTCACTGCTGACCAATCCGGTCTCGATCCAGCGCCACCAGCTTTCCGACGAGGCGTTGGAGGAGAACGCCCGGATGCTGGAAAGCGTGCTTGACGACTACGGCGTCAAGGGCGAAATCGTTTCCGTCCGCCCCGGCCCGGTCGTCACCATGTACGAACTGGAACCCGCGCCGGGCCTGAAGGCCAGCCGGGTCATCGGCCTTGCAGACGACATCGCGCGGTCGATGTCGGCGCTGTCGGCTCGCGTCTCGACCGTTCCCGGCCGTTCGGTCATCGGCATCGAGCTTCCGAACGCCCACCGCGAAAAGGTAGTGCTGCGCGAGATCCTCGCCGCGCGTGACTTCGGCGACGGTAACCACCGGCTGCCGCTTGCGCTTGGCAAGGACATCTCCGGCGAACCGGTCGTCGCGAACCTCGCCAAGATGCCCCACCTGTTGATCGCGGGCACCACCGGCTCGGGCAAGTCCGTTGCCATCAACACCATGATCCTCTCGCTCCTCTACAAGCTCTCGCCCGAGGAATGCCGGCTGATCATGATCGACCCGAAAATGCTGGAACTGTCCGTCTACGACGGCATCCCGCATCTCCTTTCCCCCGTCGTCACCGACCCCAAGAAGGCGGTCGTCGCGCTCAAGTGGGTGGTGGGCGAGATGGAGGAGCGCTACCGCAAGATGTCGAAGATGGGCGTGCGCAACATCGACGGCTACAACGGCCGCGTGCGCGAGGCGCTGGCGAACGGCGAGACCTTCAAGCGCACCGTACAGACCGGCTTTGACGAGGAAACCGGCGACCCCGTCTTCGAAACCGAGGAGATCGAGCCGAAGCCGATCCCCTACATCGTCGTCATCGTCGACGAGATGGCCGACCTGATGATGGTCGCGGGCAAGGAGATCGAGGCCTGCATCCAGCGTCTTGCCCAGATGGCGCGCGCCTCGGGCATCCACCTGATCATGGCGACGCAGCGCCCCTCGGTCGACGTCATCACCGGCACGATCAAGGCGAACTTCCCGACCCGAATCTCCTTCCAGGTCACGTCGAAGATCGACAGCCGCACCATCCTGGGCGAGATGGGGGCCGAACAGCTTCTGGGCATGGGCGACATGCTCTACATGGCCGGCGGGTCCCGCATCACCCGCATCCACGGCCCCTTCGTCAGCGACGAGGAGGTGGAGGAGATCGTGACCCACCTGAAGTCCTTCGGCCCGCCGGAATACATGTCGGGCGTGGTCGAGGGGCCGGATGAGGACAAGGAGGGCGACATCGACCTTGTCCTCGGCCTTGGCCAGGACGGCGGCGACGACGGGCTTTACGACCAGGCGGTGCAGGTCGTCCTGCGCGACCGCAAGGTGAGCACGTCCTACATCCAGAGGAAGCTCGGCATCGGCTACAACAAGGCCGCGCGCCTGGTGGAGCAGATGGAGGAACAGGGGCTGGTGTCCCCGGCGAACCATGTGGGCAAGCGGGAGATACTGGTGCCGGAGGGGTGAGGGGGCGGGTCAGCCTGCGTATTGCCAAGCACACCTTGTACTACACTTTCTGGTTGCAGAAGTTACTTTTTTCTCAATAATGACGTGTGCCTAGAAGAGATAGTAAGAGAGCACTGGCACGCTTGAACTAATGAATTACGGGCAGATATTCAACTTTTCGGAGGGACGATTTGCCAGAACAGCTAAGGGTTAGTCAACGGCGGATATGGATGCACAAGGGCGTAACGTCGCCGGACTTCGGCGCGTTGCACGTTCTCAGCAATGACCCATGGCAGTATGTTGAGCTTTCGCTGAGGCGCGCGAAGTCTAAGGAGGCTCTGTCGTATTGGCAGCAAGCTCGGAGATTTGCTGAAGCAAGTGAATTACTTAGCCCTGAAGCCGCCCCGCTACCGATCTATTACGCCTTTCTAAATGCAAGTAAGGCTCTACTTAAGCACAAGAAGGTAAAGCACGGCGATCATCATGGGGTGACGGGCCAGAGATCGGAGGATGCTCGAGCGTCACTTGCGAATGAAACGGTGAAATTTCAGAACGGAGGTATTCTTCCCGCACTTTGTGGCTACTTTAATGAAAGTACAACTGCAGCTGAATACTCGTTAAGAGATATTCTTTGGAACATTCCTTTTATACACCGCGCGTTCTGTCTCTCTTTTACCTCCGCTGCAGAACTGTTTATACCTCTCGAGAGCGCAAAGTACGTTAGGCATGATAAGACCCGAGAAGCGTGGTTTGAGGCTGAGATCGTACCAAGGTTCTCAGACCAGCGTACACTTCGGAGCCTTCCTAATTCTTTCGAAACCTGGGACGCAGACGGTAAGACGCTAGTAAGAAGAAAGAAGCGTTTTGATTGGTATGTCGGTCGAACAAACTCAGAAGATAAGAAACGAGCGCTTCAACGGCTTCAAAATTATCATGGAACTACTAGGCGAGTAGTGGTCAATATAGGCGGGGAGAGAGATCTTTGGTACTTAAAGAAACAGCTTGCTAACAATCACGTTGGGGCCCGGCACACCGTTACTTTGATGTTCGCAGCCATGCATCGTCTTAGTGAGCTTTCGCGATATGATCCTGCAGGTCTTGACCGGCATCTCTCAGGTCAAGCAAACTGGCTCTTAGTTGAATTCATCAACCATGCAATGGGTCAATTTATTGATCAGATAGCAACGGAAATTACAGGATTTCAGTTCTGGCCTCCGAAAATGCGGAGTTAGCGAATTCGAGCAACCTGCATCAAGCGTAAGGAGCGTGCCCTCACGCACCCTCGGACCCGCCCCCTTTCCGCCGATATCACCCCGGCGTTATGGCATAACGGCGGGAAAGGCCCTAGATAGGGGGCATGATGAAGCATGTCCTTGCCGCCCTCCTCGTCCTTGCCGCCGGCCCCGCGGCCGCCGCGAAGCTGTCGCTTGCGGAGATCTCGCGTTACCTCAACGGCCTTTCCACCGCCGAGGCGGCCTTCACCCAGATGAATGCCGACGGCTCCGTCTCCGAGGGGCGCGTGCTGATCCAGCGCCCCGGCCGGATGCGGTTCGAATACACCCCCGACGCCACGCTCGTCCTGGCTTCGGGCGGGCAGCTCGCCATCTTCGACCCGAAGTCGAACCAGCCGCCCGAACAGTATCCGCTGTCGAAGACGCCCTTGAACCTGATTCTGGGCAAAGATATCGACCTGACCCGCGCGAAGATGGTCGTGGGCCATGCCGAGGACGGGCCGCTGACCACCGTCATCGCGCAGGACCCCGACCATCCGGAATACGGCACGCTGACGCTCGCCTTCTCCGCCGACCCGTTGGCGCTGCGCCAGTGGACCGTGACGGACGAGACCGGGAACCGGACGACCGTCGTGCTCGATGATCTGAAGACGGGCGGAAAGTTCCAGCCCTCCGCCTTCTCGATCAGCTACGAGGTCAACAGGCGCGGGCTGAACTGACCGCGCCTAGAGCTTGCCGCAGGTGAAAAGCTGCTGGTTGTACATCTGCGCCCGCGTGCCGACATCGTCGGCCACCCGCAGCAGCCACGCCTTTCCAAGGTGCGACCCGCGGGAATAGCCCGACTGCCCCTCGTGATAGGCCAGGTACTGGTTGGTGGCGTCGAACTTCATGATGCCCAGCTTTCGCTCGCTCTGGTCCATGTACCAGCCGATGAAGTCGGTCGCGTCGTCGATGTCCGTCCGGCTTGCACCGCGGCGGCCGGTCGCGGCGCGGTAGTCTTCCCAGGTGCCGTCGATCGCCTGGCTGTAGCCATAGGCAGAGCTTTGCCGGCCCATCGGGATGATTCCCAGGGCAAAGCGGCGCGGCGTCTTCGCGTTGCCGATGAACTTCGACTCCTGGTAGATCGTCGCCATCTGCACGGCGACGGGAACGCCCCACTTGTCTTCGGTGCGCTTCATCGCCCGAAGATAGGCCGGCCGCTCATCGACGATGTCGCAGGCGTCATCGAGATTGCGCGGCGCCCTGTGGCCGCCACAAGACGCCAGCAGCATCACCAGCGCGATGCACACAAACCTGCTCATACTGCCTCTCGTTCTTTCTTTTCCGGCGATTTTAGCGAATTCGCGCGCCGGTTGGAATCACAATCCCGTCGCCATCAGACGAGGAAACCGAGCGTTGCCGGGATCGAGACGATCGACACGATGGTGGAGACGACGACAAGGCCCGCCACCGCGTCCGCATCGGCGCCGTATTTCTCGGCCATCATGTAGGAGGTGACCGCGACAGGGGTGGCGACCTGAAGGATCAGGACGGCAAGGGCGACGCCCTCAAGACCAAGGCCAAGGCCGGTCATCCAGGCGACGGCTGTGCAGATCACCGTCCGCACCAGGCTGAGGCCGAGCGGCGGCAGGAAGCGGCTTGGATGCAGGCGGGCGATGGCGACGCCGAGCGTGATCAGCATCATCGGAATCGCCATCTGGCCGGCGAGTTCGAGCGTGTTTGTCAGCCAGGCGGGCGTCTGCCAGCCGTTCCACAGGAACACCCCGCCCAGAAGCGTCGCGCCGACGATCGGCTCCCTCAGGACCCGGAGCGGGGAGCCGCCGCCGGAGACGAGCCAAAGGCCGAAGGTGAAGGACAGGATCGCCATCACCGCAAAGATCACGACGGCGTAGCCGAAACCCGCCTCCCCGAATGCGTAAAGCGCCAGCGGCAGGCCCAGGTTGCCGGTATTGCCGAAGATCATCGGCGCAAGATAGGTGCGCTGATCCATCCCGGCGACGCGGACAAGCGCCCAGAAGACGACGGTCAGGACCGCATAGGCGGCGAGTGCTGCCAGCGAGACCGTCGTCAGCGCCGCCGGGTCGATCCGCGTCTTCATAAGGGCTACGAAGATCAGGCAGGGGACCGACAAGGTCATCGCCAACCGGGTCACGAATTCGACCTTGTACTCGAAACCGGCCCGGACCCAGGCGAAGCCGACTGCGCCCAGCAGGAACACCGGTGCGATCGTCTGGAGGACTGTAAGGATGACGTTCACAGACTGTTTCCGCGTGATTCGGCTTCAAGGATGGACAGCAGCGGCGCCACGGGAGTAGCTATGGCAGCATGGGGACGAAATCTATGCTCAAGACGAGTGCGAAATATCACCTTGGTCAGGTGTTGAGGCATCGCAAGCACACATTCCGGGGCGTGGTCTTCGATGTGGACGCGATGTTCTCGAATACCGAGGAGTGGTATGACGCGATCCCCGAAGAAAGCAGACCTGCCAAGAACCAGCCGTTCTATCATCTTCTGGCCGAGAACGACGAAAGCTATTACGTCGCCTATGTGTCGGAACAGAACCTCATCCCCGACGGGGCCGCGGGGCCGGTTGGTCATCCCGATCTTCCCGATCTGTTCGGGGACTTCGAGGATGGCCGTTATTCCCTGCATTTTCAACTGAACTGAGCCTAGTAGCCCAGCGCGCAACCGTCCTTGCGGGGGTCGGAGGCACCGATCAGAACGCCCGAATCCTCGATGCGGATCGCCTGTCCACCCCCGAGGGGCTCGTCAGCTCGAATGACCTTGTGGCCCATCTCCTCAAGCCGTGCCGCCGCCGCTGCGTCATAACCGCGCTCCAGTTTCAACGCGCCATCGACGGCAAAGGCACGCGGCGCATCCAGCGCCTGCTGCAAGTCCAGCCCGTGGTCGAGATGGTTGGTCAGGAAACGGACGTGGCCGGTGGGCTGGTAGGCCCCTCCCATCACGCCGAAGGGCATGAGCACGCGGCCGTTGCGGCGCACCATGCCGGGGATGATCGTGTGCATGGGGCGCTTCCCTCCCCCCGCCTCGTTGGGGTGGCCCTCGGTCAGCGTGAAGCCCGCGCCCCGGTTCTGGAAGAGGATGCCGAACTTCTCCGACGCGATCCCGGAGCCGAAGCCCCAGTAGGTGGAGTAGATCAGCGACACCGCCATGCGGTCGCGGTCGACGACCGTGATATAGACGGTGTCGCGGTGAACCGCCTCCGTCCTGCTGGAAACCAGATCCATCGCTTTGGCGGGATTGATCAGCGCGGCCAGCCGTGCCGCGGTTTCGGGGGCCAGCATGTGACCCAGACGGGTGGTGTGATCCGGATCGGCGATGAACCGGTCGCGCGCGTCATAGGCCAGTTTGGTAGCCTCGGCCTCCAGATGCGCGCGCTCTACGCCCATCGGATCCAGCGACGGCAGATCGAAATGCGACAGGATGTTCAACATCAGGATGGCCGTCGCGCCCTGGCCGTTCGGCGGATGCTCCACCAGTTCATGGCCGCGATAATCGCCGCTGACCGGGTCGCAGTAGGCGCAGGCGGTGGCGGCGAAATCCGCCTCGGTGTGGCAACCGCCCGCGGCACGCAGCGATGCCACCATGTCGGCCGCAACCGCGCCTTCATAGAACCCTGCCCGCCCTTCACGCGCAATGCGGCGCAAGACCTCCGCCTGACCGGGTGAGCGGAAGATCTGCCCGACGCGAAGCGCCTTGCCTTGGTCGAGGTAATAGGCCCGTGCCGCGCCGGACAGGCGGTCTTCCGCCTCGGGCCAGTCGAAGGCCACGCGCGCGGCGACGGGCACCCCGGCGTCCGCGTAGTGGATGGCGGGGGCAAGGCTGGCGCCAAGCCCGGCCCGGCCCCAGTCCGCCGACAACCGGCACAGCGCATCGACCGCCCCGGGCACAGTGACCGATTCGATCGATTCCGTGCTGATGGTGGCTACACCGCGATGGCGCAGATCGGCCGCAGACAATCCCGCGGGTGCGCGACCGGAGCCGTTGAGCGCGATGATTCGCTCCTCCCCCGCCGGTTTCAGCAGGACGAAGCAGTCCCCGCCGATGCCGCAGGATTGCGGTTCGGCAAACCCGAGGAGAACCGCCCCCGCGATCGCCGCATCGACGGCGTTTCCGCCATCCTGGAGAATCCTGAGTGCCGCCTGCGCGGCCAGCGGATGCGACGTGGCGCACATGCCTTCCGTGGCCAGAACCGTGGATCGCCCGGGAAGCTGGAAATCGCGCATCATGTCCTCCGTTTCTGGGCGGAGGCTATGAGTCCTTGCGATGAAAGGGAAGACCTCGGCGTCGCGCTATGGGTGGGGGCTGTTAAACGCGACGCCGAGGGAAGCCTTGTGAAGCTACAGGATCACTCTCGCGTGGCAATCGGGCCGAGTTTTGAGCGAAATGGGGCATGATTGCGGCAGAGATGCACGGCAGGGACGATTCAATCGAAGCTGAGCGGGATCGCCAGTTGCAGAACGTTGCACTCCCCCTCGCGCCCATAGCGGAGGTCGCGCGCCACGTCCCGGATCAGTGCCCATCCCCATCCCCCTTCGGGCAGGTCTTCGATCGCGACCGCCGTCGAGGGCAATCCACCGAGCGGGATCGCGTGATCCGGCAGCGGGCGTCCCCAGTCCCGCACGCAGCAGTCGAGCGCCGCAGGCCGCAGCTCCGCCACGACCTCGAGCGCGCCGGCGCGACCCTCGTCATAGGCGTGCTCGACGATGTTGTTGAGAATCTCGGCCAAAACCAGTTCGATCGAACCGGCATCCGCCGGGCCGATGTGATGCTCCAGCCGCTTGAGCAGCGCATAAAGCAGCATCCTGACGGCCAGTGGTTGTGCCTCGACCTCTGCCACGAACCGGATCGGGCGTCCGGTCGAACCGGCCTGCTTCGGGCCGGCCTTCCGCTGCAGCTCCGCATCAGCCGCCATGATCCATCCCGGTTCCCGGCACCTCTGCATGGATCGTGAAAACGTTGTCCATTCGCGTCAGGTGAAAAACCTTGGCCACGTTCGCGGTCAGCGCCGCAAGCTCCAGCCGGCGCGCCGGCGCCAGGAACTTCATGACCGCCACGATCGCCCCCAGCCCCGAACTGTCGACGAATCGCACCCGGGCAAGATCCATGACGACGCGCGACGGGGCGCCGGCCGCGACCTCACGCATCCGGTCCTTGAACTGGATCGCGCAGGCCGCATCGATCCGGTCTGCGTCGACATGCACCACGAGCATGTCGCCCAGCACCGCCGCTTCCAGGTTCATCCGTGCCTCCGAACACCTCGCATCACGCTCAGGCTAGACGGCAATCCTTACTATTCGGTATGTCTTTGCCCTCAGCACCGGAAAGGAAATCTCATGCAGGACGTTGTGATTGCTGGGGCCGCCCGCACCGCCATGGGCGGGTTCCAGGGCGCCTTTGCCACGACCGAGGCCGCGGTTCTTGGCGGTGCGGCGATCAGGGCCGCCCTGGCCGACGCCGGCGCCCGCCCCGACCAGGTCGAGGAACTGCTGATGGGCTGCGTCCTTCCCGCAGGCCAGGGACAGGCGCCCGCGCGACAGGCCGGTTTCCACGCCGGCCTCGGCGAAGAGGTGCCGGCGACCACGCTGAACAAGATGTGCGGGTCAGGCATGAAGGCGGCCATGATCGCCTTCGACCAGATCGCACTCGGGCAGACCGGCATCATGATCGCGGGCGGGATGGAGAGCATGACGAATGCGCCTTATCTCCTGCCGCGGATGCGGGGCGGGGCGCGGCTTGGTCATACCCAGGCGATCGACCATATGTTCCTCGACGGGCTGGAGGACGCCTATGACAGGGGTCGCCTCATGGGCACCTTCGCGGAGGATTGCGCCAGCGCGTTCCAGTTCTCCCGCGCCGAACAGGACAGCTACGCGCTCGCCTCGCTGACCCGCGCGATTCAGGCCCAGGCGACCGGAGCCTTCTCGGGCGAGATCACGCCGGTCACCGTGGCTTCGCGCTCCGGCGAAACCTTGGTGGATGCCGATGAACAGCCCGCGACCGCCCGGCCCGAAAAGATACCGACCCTGAAACCCGCCTTCCGCAAGGACGGGACCGTGACCGCCGCCAACGCCTCCTCCATCTCCGACGGCGCGGCGGCGCTCGTGATGGCCTCGCGCCGGGCCGCAGAGTCGGCCGGCCTGACGATCCGCGCCCGTGTGCTTGGCCACGCAAGCCATGCCCAGGCGCCGGCGCTCTTTCCCACCGCGCCGGTGCCCGCCGCGCGCAGGCTGCTCGACCGCCTCGGCTGGTCGGTGAAGGATGTCGACCTCTGGGAGGTGAACGAGGCCTTCGCCGTCGTTCCCATGGCCTTCATGCGCGAACTCGGCGTCCCGCACGAGAAGATGAACGTCAACGGCGGCGCCTGCGCGCTCGGCCACCCGATCGGTGCCTCCGGCGCGCGCATCATCGTGACCCTTCTCAACGCGCTCGAACGGCGCGGCTTCCGGCGCGGCCTCGCCGCCATCTGCATTGGCGGCGGCGAAGGCACGGCCATCGCGATCGAACGCCCATGACTTCTTCTTTTCGCAAGTATCCTCGGGGGGTCCGGGGGGCAGACAGCCCCCCGGCTTTCGGAAGGGGCCACGTATGACCATCGACTACCTCGAAACCGGCAGGATCATTGACAGCCTGACCGCGGGCGAAACCGACGAGGTTGCCTTGATGGCTACGGTCGTGTGCGAACTGCACCACGCCGACGACCGGTTCGACTGGACCGGCTTCTACCGCGTGACCGCGACTTCGGTGCTGAAGATCGGCCCCTACCAGGGCGGGCACGGCTGCCTTGTCATCCCCTTTTCGAAGGGGGTCTGCGGTGCGGCGGCGCGAACCGGAGAGGTGCAGCTTGTCGACGACGTGGACGCCTTTCCCGGCCACATCGCCTGTTCCTCCTCGACCCGGTCCGAGATCGTGCTGCCGGTGCATGCGGGCGACGGCCGCCTGATCGGGGTGCTGGACATCGACAGCGATCAGCCGTCCGCCTTCACCCGCGCCGATGCCGAGGGGCTATCCGCGATCCTGCGGTCGGTCTTCGGGCGGCTCTGACGCGGCCTTGCCGGCGGGCCGCTCTCTCCGGCATGATGCGGCGGGGAAACCGGGTGCGAGGATGGAATGGACCTGCGGCACGGCAGCTGCCTCTGCGGCGGCGTGAGCTTCGAGACGGTGGGCCCCCTGCGCGACGTCTGGGCCTGCCACTGCGGACAGTGTCGCCGAACCAGCGGTCACTACTGGGCAGCGACTTCCGTGCCGCTTGACCGGCTCCGCTTCCTCGCCGAAGGGACGCTCGCCTGGTTCGAGAGTTCGTCCGCCGCCCGGCGCGGGTTCTGCCGGCGCTGTGGCGCCAGCCTTTTCTGGAAACCCGCGGCGGAGGCCCGGATGGCGGTCGCGGCCGGCGCCTTCGACGGGGCGACGGGCCTGAAGCTGACCCGACACATCCATGCCGAGGATGCGGGGGACTATTACACGCCGGGCAGCGCACCCCCGGCCCGTCCCGCCGCCAGGGTGCAGCGCCTCGACTGCCGCTGCCTTTGCGGTGGCGTCGCGTTTGGCCTGCCGGGCCCCGCGGGCGGGATCACCGCATGTCACTGCATCCAGTGCCGCAAGCTCTCGGGCCACTACGCGGCGTCCTTCGACGCGGATGAGGGCCAGATCGACTGGCAAAGTCGCGAAACCCTTGGCGAATACGAAACCCCGGCCGGTGGCCGGCGCGGGTTCTGCACGGCGTGCGGATCAAGCCTCTGGTTCCGCTCCGTCGCCGGGGAGTTCTCCATCGAGGCCGGGTCAGTGCTGGGTGCCACCGGCGGACGGCTTGAAGATCACATCTTCGTCGGCTCGAAGGGTGACTACTACGACCTTGACGATAGCTTTCCCGGCGCCCCGCGATGGTGAGTGCACGGCCCGGGCCGACGGGGCAGGCCCCGGGCCGTCAGATGCGCCGGCTGGGCACCCAGGCATAGCCGTTCGGGCACATGATCACGCATTCGCGCAGCCCGTGCGGCTTGTCCTTGGGTTCTTGCAGGACGACCGCGTCCGCAACTGCCGCGGCCCGCGCTGCCGCGATGTCGGGGTCGGTCTCATAAAGCCGAATCTCCAGTCCCGCGCCGCGCGGCCCGGCCTCGGGCAGCAGGGCGTAGAGGGGGTGACTGGCGAATGTCCCGTCCGAATGCAGCTGAAAGATCTGTCCGTGATAGGACATGATCGCGAAGTCGCGGCTTTGCCGGTGGACGGTCATCCCGAAGACTGCCGCAAGGAACGACGCCTCGGCCGCAGCATCGCGCACGAGAAGGTTGAGGCCAAGCCCCTTCAGCGCCCGACCGAAATCCTCTGCCGAAACCGTCTCGAAATCCATGTCCGCCCCCGATCCGTCGCCGGTACACTCTCAGCGCGGCGCGGCGCGGTCAATCCCGCCGCTTGCGCTTGACGGCACACGTACAATCGGGGACGGGTGGGGAAACTCGCCCGGTTTCACTGGTAGCCATGATCGACCTTCTCGCCCAATATCCGTTGCCGGAGTTCCTGACCTTTCTGGCGGCCGGGCTGGTGCTGAACCTGACGCCGGGTGCGGACGTCGTCTTCGCGACGGCTTCGGGCCTTGCGGGGGGGCCACGCGCGGGGATGATGGCGGGTCTGGGGGTCGGGCTGGGCGGCCTTTGGCATGTCGGGCTGGCGACAGTGGGCGTGTCGGCACTGATCGCCGCGGAACCCGCGGCGCTGACGGCCATTCGCTACGCGGGTGCCGGCTATCTGCTGTGGCTGGCCTGGCGGTCCTGGCGCGGTGGCGGTATCGCTGCGGGCACCCGCGGGGCGCGGGGGGCCGGGCGTGCACTCTGGCGCGGGTTCGTGACAAATGCGCTCAATCCGAAGGTTGCTCTTTTCGTGCTGGCCTTCCTGCCGCAGTTCGCGCATCCGCAATACGGCCCCGTCTGGCTGCAGATCCTGATGCTGGGCGGTGTCTTTACGGTAACCGGCACCATCGTGACCATGGGCTACGGCGCGCTGGCCGGCCGGTTCGGCACCCTCCTCGCGCGGCGGGCGGGGGTGCTTGACCGGGTCTCCGCGGTGCTTTTCGCCGGGCTTGCCGGCAAGCTTCTTGTTGATTGAGGGATAAGATAGAGATGGGAAACGTCACGCTTCTTGACGGTGGCATGGGACAGGAACTGGTGGCGCGGTCCGGTGACGCGCCGACGCCGCTGTGGTCGACGCAGGTGATGATCGACCATCCCGGCCTGGTCCGGCAGGTGCACGAGGATTACTTCCGCGCCGGCGCCACGGTCGCGACCACGAACACCTATGCGATCCACCGCGACCGCCTGGTGAAGGCGGGGATCGAGGACCGCTTTGCAGCACTTCATACCCAGGCCCTGGCCGAGGCCGCGGCGGCGCGCGCAGGCCATGACAGCGGCCGCATCGCCGGGTCGATCGGCCCGCTTGTGGCATCCTATCGTCCTGACGCCCATCCCCCTCATGCGGAGGCAGTGGCGAAGTACGCCGAGATCGCCACCTTGCTGAGCCCCGCCGTCGACCTGATCCTGGCCGAAACGGTCGCCTCGCTCGACCACGCGCGCGCGGTTCTCGACGGGGCGGGCGGGCACGGGCGGCCGGTCTGGCTGTCGGTCACGGTGGATGACGAGGACGGCAGTCGTCTGCGCTCTGGCGAGGCGCTGGAGAACCTCGGCGCAGTGCTGTACGACGGCGGCGCGGCGGCGGTGCTGGCCAACTGCTCGGCGCCCGAGGCAATGGCGGCGGCGCTTGCAGTCTTTTCGACCCTTGGACTGCCCTACGGGGCCTATGCGAACGGCTTCCAGCAGATCACCAAGGAATTCCTGAAGGACAGCCCCACCGTCGATGTCCTGCACGCCCGGCCCGAGATGACGCCCGCGCTTTATGCCGACTTCGCGATGCGTTGGGTGGACATGGGAGCCACGATCATCGGCGGGTGCTGCGAAACGACGCCCGCCCATATCGCCGAGATGGCGGCACGTCTGCGCGCGGCCGGGCACCGGATCGTCTGATCTGCGCGCTGGCAGCGCGGTGGCCGATCGTGCTAACGCCGCGCCATGACCGATGCCGCCTATGCACCGCCCGACACCCCCCTGAACGTGATCCACGCCGATCACGCGATCGTCGTCGTCGACAAGCCGGCAGGACTTCTCAGCGTGCCGGGACGGGGCGAACATCTGGCGGACTGCCTGATCGCCCGGGTGCAGCAGGTCTATCCTGACGCGCTATTGGTGCATCGGCTGGATCGCGATACCTCGGGCGTCATGGTCTTTGCCCTGACGCGGCATGCCCAGCGCGACCTTGGCGCGCAGTTCGAGGGGCGCGCGACGAAGAAGGCCTATCGCGCGCGCCTTTGGGGCCATCTGGAGCCCAAGGAGGGTCGGGTAGACCTGCCGCTCATCGTGGACTGGCCGAACCGGCCGCTTCAGCATGTCGATCCGGTCAATGGCAAGCCGGCGCAGACCGACTGGAAGGTTCTGGGCCACGATCCGGACGGCACCACGCGGGTGCGCCTTTTCCCGCTGACCGGCCGCAGCCATCAGTTGCGCGTGCACATGAAGGAAATCGGCCACCCGATCCTGGGCGACCCCTTCTACGCGACCGGGCCGGCGCGGGCGTTTCCCCGATTGATGCTGCATGCCGAAAGCCTGCGTTTCAACCACCCAGAGACGGGAAAGGGTGTGACCTTCACGGCGCCCTGCCCGTTCCGGTGATCGTCCGGCGGCACGAATCCGGCGACGTTTCGTCCGAGGCGCGCTATTCGGATTGCGGCAGCTATCGCTACCTGCTTGCCCGACGGTGGGGACCGGGGGAAAGCCTGCTTTTCGTTCTGCTCAACCCCTCCACCGCCTCCGAGGAGCGAAACGACCCGACCGTTGAGCGCTGCGAGCGCAGGGCCCGGATGCAGGGTTTCGATTCCTTTGCGGTGACCAACCTCTTCGCCTGGCGCGCGACGCGGCCGGCGGACCTTCGGGCGGCGCAAGACCCGGTCGGGCCTGAGACCGACACCGTTCTGACCGAGGCGGCCCTGTCTGCGCGCCGCGTGCTGTGCGGCTGGGGCATGCACGGAAATCTGCTGCGCCGCGGCGAGACGGTTGCTGCGCGCCTTCGCGACGCGGGACTTGTCCTTTGGCATCTCGGTCTGACGCGGGCGGGCGCGCCGCGCCACCCGCTCTACGTCGCCTATTCCCGCGTGCCCGAACGCTGGACCTGAATCAGCGTAAAATTCAACCGATCCCGCGCGCCCTTCGCCAAGTCTTAACCGCCGCCGCGCTGGAATGAGCCCGGGTGATGCAGTCATCGGGCTGCGTGGGCGCGTGGAGGCAGAGATGCTGATTCTGGCCGGAATGATGGCGCTGTTCGCGCTGGGCGCGGTTCTCGACATGTCGAGCGATGACGAAGGCATCGATCCGGAGCCGAAGGAAGACGAGGCGGAGGCGGTGCCATACCTTCCCGGCAGCGACGACGATGACGTCCTTTCGGGCGAGGAGACGGGCGACATGCTCGATGCGCTCGCGGGCGACGACCAGGTGAACGGCTACGCCGGGGACGACACGATCCTGGGCGGGGCTGGCAACGACGATGTTGTCGGCGGCGAAGGGCGGGACGTCCTCTCGGGAGGCGAAGGCAACGATCGCCTGATCGGTGGTGCGGACGACGACAGCCTGGCAGGCGATGCCGGGGACGATACGCTGTCGGGCGAGTTCGGGGACGATCTGTTGCTGGGCGGCGAAGGGCGCGACTCGCTGATCGGCGGTGCGGGCGACGACATTCTGGACGGGGGCGTGGATGACGATGCCCTGCATGGGTCGGATGGCGACGACAGCCTGGTGGGCGGGCTTGGCCACGACTACCTGCAGGGAAGCGCGGGAAACGATACCCTTGATGGCCGGGTCGCTGACAGCGCGGGCGGCGACAGGGACGGGCAGGATTTCCTGAACGGCGGCAGGGGGGATGACACGCTCTTGCTCGGGCGTGCCGATCAGGCGAACGGCGGGGAAGGTGCGGACACCTTCGTCCTGGGTGACTGGCTGAAGGGCGACCGCGCGATCATCGACGATTACGACCCTGCGACGGACACGTTGCAGATCGCCTGCGACCCGGCCATCCACCCCGACGCCCGCATCACGATTTCGCAGGACGGAGAGCCGGGGGTGCCCGGGGCTTTCACGCGCATCTATCTCGACGGGTCGCTGATCGCGGAACTGCGCGGCGCGCCCCATGTCGATCCCGGGCAGGTCCATATTGTGCCACGCAAGGGCACGGTCGACGAATTGCCCTGATTCCGTCTTTTCTTCTGGTGCGATTTCCCCTATACGCGCGCATCCGCCGGTTAAGGCGGAACCTCCACGGGCCATGCTGGACGACATCCCGGCTTGCGCCATTACCCCTTGCCGAAAGGAGACCCCGATGTCGATCACGGCCGAAGAAAAATCCCGCCTGATGAAGGAATATGCGACCAAGGAAGGCGACACCGGTTCGCCCGAAGTCCAGGTCGCGATCCTGTCGTCGCGCATCGCCACGCTGACCGAGCATTTCAAGACCCACGCAAAGGACAACCATTCCCGCCGCGGTCTCCTGATGATGGTTGCCCAGCGCCGCAAGCTTCTCGACTACCTCAAGAAGAAGGACGACGCGCGCTATCAGGACCTGATCAAGCGTCTCGGTATCCGCCGCTAATCCTTCCGCACGCCGGAATGAAACGCCCGCACCGCAAGGAGCGGGCGTTCTCGTTTTCTGGCCGCGGTTGTCCGTAGAGCTTCCTTCGCTGATCTCGCGCGTTCCGTCTCGGCGCGGCTTGCCTGGCCGGGGTGGTGCGGGGCCCGGTGATGCGTCTACCGATGGCGTGTCTGCCCGGGCGGGGGCTTGCCCGTTGTGCTCGACATGTCGGGCAATTCCCTTCCCCCAACCCTGGCCCCGCGTGCCGACACTTCCGTCGCGACGACCCTGCGCTGACGGCCCGACATCAGGGCTCCGCACCGCCCTTGCGCAGGTCAAGCCGTTGCAGGTCATCCAGAAGGTTAAGCAACAGTTCCACGCGCTCCGCTCCGAACTCCGCTTCGATGCGGGCGAAGATGTCGGCGCTCCGGGCGGAGTGGCGGAGGATCAGTGCCACGCCGGCTTCGGTGATCGCGAGCACCGTCTTGCGGCGGTCCTCCGGCGGGGTGTGGCGGGTGACAAGTCCCTCCCCCTCAAGCGGCTTCACCATCCGGGTCAGGCTGGATTGCAGCAGGCACGCCTCGGTGGCCAACTGGCCAAGCTCAAGCGGCCCCAGTTCGTGCAGGACACGAAGCACCCGCCATTTCTGTTCGTTGACACCGGATTCGCCCAGCATCTCGCGGATAGGTGCCATCAACGTCTCGCGCGCACGCAAGAGGGCGATGGGCAGCGAGCGGCGGGTCGTGCGCAAAAAGCTTCTGTCGTTCGTCATGCGCGTTTATCGCGCGAAGCAGGCGGTGCCTCAAGGCCCGCGCGAATTTGGTTGACACGGCAACCATATTACTTAACAAAGCAAGTAAAAGAGGATGACGATGCCGCACATCCAGATGGACTACTCGCCGAACCTTGAAACACGTCTCGACATTGCCGGGCTGTGCCGGGTTCTGCGGGATGCATCGGTCGCGACGGGTATCCTGCCGCTGGCCGGCATCCGGGTGCGTGCCACGGCCTGCACTCATGTGGTGATTGCCGATGGCCAGCCCGACCACGCCTTCCTCGATATTTCGTTGCGCCTTCGCGAAGGTCGCAGTCCGGAGGACAAAGCGCGGGCCACGGCCGAGATCTTCGCCGCGGCCGAGGCCTATTGCGCGGGGGTCATGGAAACCAGTTCCTTCATGCTGTCGTTCGAGATGCGCGACATAGATGCCGCTCTGTCCCCCAAGACATCCTCCATCCGCCGCTACCTGCCGGGAGATGGCCAATGACCGATCTTGAAGCCCGCATGGCCAGACTTGACACCTACCTGGCCCGCTATCGGGACGGGGGCATCCCGAACCTGATTGCCGGGCAGGATGTCGCGGCCGAAAGTTGGTTCGAGACGCGTTCGCCGGTGGACGAAAGCCTGATCGCCAGGGTGGCGCTTGGCACGGCGGAAACCGTCGATGCGGCGGCCAGGGCGGCCAGGGCGGCGTTTCCGGCCTGGGCTGCGATGCCGGGGGACAGGCGCAAGTCGATCCTGCACCGGATCGCCGACCTGATCGAGGAGCGGGCCGAGGAAATCGCGCTTTGCGAATGCTGGGATACCGGGCAGGCTTGGCGCTTCATGTCCAAGGCGGCACTGCGCGGGGCAGAGAACTTCCGCTTCTTCGCCGACCTCGCCCCAGCCGCGCGGGACGGGAAAAGCCTGCCCACGAAGGACCACCTGAACATCACCAGCCGCCATCCCATCGGGCCGGTCGGGGTGATCACGCCGTGGAACACGCCCTTCATGCTATCCACATGGAAGATCGCCCCGGCGCTGGCGGCGGGCTGCACCGTCGTTCACAAGCCGGCCGAGTTCAGCCCGCTCTCGGCGCGGATCCTCGCGGAGATCTGCCACGAGGCGGGCTTGCCCGCGGGTGTCCTGAACCTGGTCAACGGAATGGGCGAAGGGGCTGGGAAGGCCCTGACCGAACATCCCGACATCAAGGCCATCGCCTTCGTCGGCGAAAGCCGCACCGGCAGCATGATCATGAAGCAGGGGGCGGATACGCTGAAGCGGGTGCATTTCGAACTGGGCGGCAAGAACCCCGTCGTGGTCTTCGAGGACGCCGATCTTGAGCGCGCGCTGGATGCGGTAATCTTCATGATCTACTCGCTGAACGGCGAGCGCTGCACCTCGTCCTCGCGGCTTCTGGTGCAGGACAGTATCGCGGACCGCTTCCATGCGGCGCTGGTCGCGCGGGTGAACAACATCCGGGTCGGCCATCCGCTGGACCCGGCCACCGAGATCGGGCCGCTGATCCACAAGACCCATTTCGACAAGGTCACGGGCTATGTGGACATCGGCAAGCAGGATGGCGCGACGCTGGCAGCGGGCGGGGGTCGGGTTGGCGACAAGGGCTGGTTCATCCGCCCGACCCTGTTCACCGACGCCACCCCCGACATGCGCATCGCGCAGGAAGAGGTGTTCGGCCCCTTCCTCACCTCAATCCGCTTCACGGACGAGGAGGAGGCCCTGGCGATCGCCAACGGGGTCGCCTACGGCCTCACCGGCTATCTCTGGACCAACGACCTGATGCGTGCGCTGCGCTTCTCGGACCAGATGGAGGCGGGCATGACCTGGGTGAACAGCGAGAACGTCCGCCACCTGCCCACCCCCTTTGGCGGGGTCAAGGCAAGCGGCATCGGGCGCGACGGAGGTGACTGGTCGTTTGAATTCTACATGGAAACCAGGAACACCGCCTTCGCCCTTGGAAACCACAAGATCCAGCGCCTCGGAGCCTGACCCATGCCCCTTCCTGCCCCGAACCTGAACCCGCCCTTCAACATCGTCCGGCTGAGCCACGTCGAACTGCGCGTAACCGATCTGGCCTGGAGCCGCGCCTACTATGTCGACCTGCTGGGGCTTCAAGTCACGCATGAGGACGGCGACGGCCTTTACCTGCGGGCGATGGAGGAACGCGGCCATCATTCGGTGATCCTGCGGCGCGCCGATCGGCCCTCGGTCGGGGTGCTTGGCTTCAAGGTCTGGTCGGAGGAGGATCTGGACCGCGCGGCGACCTGGTTTACGGGGCGCGACTTGCCGGTGTCGTGGATCGAGCGGCCCTTCATGGGGCGCGTGCTGGCCACGCGCGATCCCTGGGGCGTGCCACTGGAATTCTACGCGCGAATGGACCGCCTGCCGCCGATCCACCAGCACTACAGGCTCTATCGCGGGGTGAAACCGCTCAGGATCGACCATTTCAACCTGTTCTTCTCGAACGTCGATCAGGCGGTGGAGTTCTACGGCGACATGGGCTTCCGCGTCACCGAATACACCGCCGATGAGGAGACAGGCCGCACCTGGGCGGCGTGGATGCATCGCAAGGGCGGCGTCCATGACATCGCCTTCACCAACGGCACCGGACCGCGCCTGCACCACACCGCCTTCTGGGTGCCGACGCCGCTCAACATCATCGACCTGCTCGATCTGATGAGCACCACCGGCTACCTCTCGAACATCGAACGCGGCCCTGGGCGGCACGGGATTTCCAATGCCTTCTTCCTGTACATCCGCGACAAGGATGGCCACCGGACCGAGATCTACTGCTCAGACTACCAGACCTGCGACCCTGACCTTGAACCGATCAAGTGGGATCTAAAGGACTCGCAGCGCCAGACGCTCTGGGGCGCGCCCGCGCCCCGGTCATGGTTCGAGCTTGGGTCGGAGTTCGAAGGGGCAGCCCTTGTCGAAAGCGACCTGAAGGCCACCCCGATCATCGCGCCCTGAGGAACGGCCATGGACTGGAACACCTTTGCCCGCTGGGGCGCCCGGATCGCCGACTGGGGTGCCGCCTATCATCAGGGGCTTCGCGACCGCCCGGTGCGCGCCATGACCCGGCCCGGCGCGGTGGCGGCACAACTGCCCCCCGCCCCGCCGGAGGCCCCCGAGGCGATGGAGGTGATCTTCGCCGATTTCGAGCGTATCGTGATGCCCGGCATGACCCATTGGCAGCACCCGCGCTTCTTCGCCTATTTCCCGGCCAATGCTACCCCGCCCTCGATGCTGGCCGAGTTCCTCGCCACCACCGTGGCCGCGCAATGCATGCTCTGGCAGACCTCGCCCGCCGCGACCGAGATGGAGACGGTGATGATGGACTGGCTGCGGCAGTCGGTCGGGTTGCCGGAGGATTTCAAGGGCGTCATTCAGGACAGCGCATCCTCGGCGACGCTGGCGGCGGTGCTGGTGATGCGTGAAAGGGCGCTGGCCTGGGCTGGAAACCTCGCGGGTTTGACCGGTCAGCCGCGCCTGCGGGTCTATGCCTCGGGCGAGGTCCACACCTCGATCGATCGCGCGATCTGGATCTCCGGGATCGGAGCCGAGAACCTGGTCCGCATCCCGACGGAAGGCCCGCGCCGCGGAATCTCGATCGCGGCGCTGGAGGCCGCCATCGCCGCCGACCGCGTCGCCGGGTATCTGCCCTGTGGAATCATCGGCTGCACCGGCGGGACGGGAATCGGGGCCTGCGACGATATCGCCGCCGTGGTGAGGGTGGCGCAGGCAGAGGGCCTTTACACCCATGTCGATGCCGCCTGGGCCGGGGCCGCAATGATCTGCCCCGAATTCCGCGGCCTCTGGCTGGGTGTCGATGGCGCGGACTCCGTCGTCCTCAACCCGCACAAGTGGCTGGGGGTCCAGTTCGACTGTGCCGCCCATTTCCTGCGCGATCCGGCCAGCCTGGTGCAGACCCTGGCGATTCGGCCCGAGTATCTGAAGACACATGGCGCCGACGGCATCATCAACTATTCCGAATGGTCGATCCCCCTCGGCCGCCGCTTCCGTGCGCTGAAACTGTGGTTCGTGCTGCGCCACTACGGGCTTGAGGGCCTGCGCGCCCGCATCCGCAACCATGTCCGGTGGTCCCAGGCCCTGGCCGCACGGCTTGCCGCCGATCCGCGCTTCGAGATCGTGACCGAACCGGTGCTGTCGCTGTTCACCTTCCGGCTGAAGGGAGCGGACGACGCGGCGCAGCAGGACTTCATCAACCGGATCAACGACGACGGGCGCATCTACCTGACCCAGACCCGCGTCGACGGCGCCCTGGTGATCCGCTTTCAGGCCGGCCAGTTCGACGCGACCGAGGCGGATATCGCCATGGCCTTCGATGTCCTGTCCGAACTTGCGGGGACGCCATGAACCTCGTCACCTTCAGCGCCGATGGCCGCCAGCACTGGGGGGTGAGCGTGCCGGGCGGTGTCCTGTCCCTTTCCGACGACTTCCCGCAATGGAAGACCCTGCGGGGCGTGATCGAGGCAGGGGCGATCGACCTGGTCTTGGCGGCGGGCGCGGGGCGGAAGGCCAGCCATGCGGATGGCCGCTTTGCCTACGACATTCCGATCCCCGACCCCGAAAAGATCATCTGTGTCGGGGTGAACTTTCCCGACCGCAACGCGGAATACAGGGACGGGCAGGACGCGCCGCCCAACATGTCGCTCTTTCCGCGCTTTGCCCGCAGCCTTACCGGCCACGGGCAGCCCCTGATCCGGCCGCCGGAAAGCCCGCAACTGGATTACGAAGGCGAAATTGCGGTGGTCATCGGCACGGGCGGCCGCCGCATTCCAGAGACCGATGCCCTGTCGCACATCGCCGCCCTGACGCTGTGCAACGAGGGCACGATCCGCGACTGGGTGCGCCACGCCAAGTTCAATGTCACGCAAGGCAAGAACTGGGATCGCTCGGGCGCGCTCGGGCCCTGGCTGGTGCCGTTTCGCGACCCCGCGCAGATCGTCGATGTGGACCTCGTCACCCGCGTGAACGGAGAGGTGCGCCAACGCGACCGCACCGGACGCATGCTGTTCCCGGTGGCCCGCCAGATCGCCTATATCTCGACCTTCACCACGCTGGTTGCCGGCGACATCATCGTGACCGGCACGCCCACGGGCGCCGGCGCGCGGTTCGATCCGCCGGTCTGGCTGCGGCCCGGCGATGTGATCGAGGTGGAGGTGCCGGGCATCGGCATCCTCAGGAACGGAGTGGCCGACGAATGACGCCGGAGGAGATCACCACCGCCGCGGAAACGCTCCTTCAGGCGGAACGGAGCGGGCGCCAGTGCGGACTCCTCTCGCTCAGCCATCCCGGGATGACGCTCGACGATGCCTATGCGGTGCAGGCCGCCCTAGTCGGGTTGAAGCGCGCGGCGGGGGCACAGGTGATCGGCTGGAAGATCGGACTGACCAGCCGGGCGATGCAGCAGGCGTTGAACATCGCCACACCGGATTCCGGGGTGCTTCTGGATGACATGCTGTTTCAGGACGGAGACACGATCCCCGAAGGCCGCTTCATCCAGCCGCGGATCGAGGCGGAAATCGCCTTCGTCATGAAGGCCCCCCTTGCCGGCGCGGGCGTGACGCGGGATCAGATTATCGCCGCGACCGACTACGTGGCGCCCAGCCTGGAAATTCTCGACACCCGCATCCAGAGGGTCGACCCGGAGACCGGCAAGGCCCGGATCATCACCGACACCATCAGCGACAATGCTGCGAATGCGGGCGTCGTGCTGGGGCGGCAGCGCCATCCGGTCGAAGCCTTCGACCTGCGCTGGATCGGGGCCATCGTGACCCGCGACGGCGTGGTCGAGGAAACCGGGCTAGGCGCAGGGGTCCTCAACGATCCGGTGACCGGCATCCTGTGGCTGGTGCATCGGCTAAGCCGCTATGGAATGGGAATCGTCGCCGGGGACATCCTCTTGTCGGGCAGTTTCATCCGCCCGGTCGAGGCCCCGCCCGGAAGCCGGTTCGAGGCCGACTTCGGCGCCTTCGGTGCGGTGCGCCTGAACTTCTGATCCGCCCTGCGCAGGCGCGAGAAAACTGCGTCAGGCCGCCTGCCCGCCCTTGTCACGCGCCAGCCGCATAGCCTCGGTCAGCACGGCATCATCGCCGATGTGGTTCATCAGGATCAGGATGAGACGCGCGTTCAGGGCGTGGCTTTCCGCCTCGCTCAGCCCTTCATGGGTTGCAATCAAGGCGGCGTAAGTCTCGTCCGGGCGGGTCAGGTTCGGGGTCGTGATCAGCATCTCTCACTCCTTTCCGATCGCCCGGGCGAGGGCGTCCGACACCGCACCCGCGCTGTAATGGTCCCAGCGCGCGGCAACATGCTGGTCCGGGCGGATCAGGTATACGGCAGCTTCGGCGTCGCCCAGATAGCGGTCGCGAATCTCGGGCGTCGCGTCCAGCGCCAGACGCGGCACGGCCAGGCCGTGGGCGGTCAGGACTTCGGGGGCCGGCGCGCCGATCGTCAACAGCGTGAAGCCCCGCCCGAGGCGGTTCAGCAGCCAACCGCCCGCCACAGGCGCATCCGGGCAGGGACTGCCGGGCCGGGTGCGCGCGGGCATCGCGGCGTGGTCGGGGCCATTCAGCGCCGACCCGTCATAGGTGCAGGGCAGGGAGAGACGGCCCGAGTTCACCACCGTCCGCGCGAAAGGCAGCGTTTCGGCCAATTCCAGAACGGCGTTGCGGAGCATCTTCGACACCGGGGTTTTCGGCGTGATGAAGTCGGTCGCGCGGGTGGAATTCAGGATGTTCTCGTCCGCGCCATGGACCCGCTCGCTGTCATAGGTATCGAGCAGCGCCTCCGGCGCCGCCCCATCCAGCACCAGCGCCAGCTTCCAGGCCAGGTTGTCCACGTCCTGAATGCCGGAATTGGCCCCCCGTGCGCCGAAGGGGCTGACCTGATGCGCGCTATCTCCCGCAAACAGCACCCGGCCATGGCGGAACCGCCCCATCCGGCGGCACTGGAATGTGTAGATGGAACACCAGTCCAACTCATACTCGACGCCCGGCCCAAGCATGGCGTCGACCCGGGCGCGGATGTTCGCGGGCTCCAGTTCCTTCGCGCGGTCGATGTTCCAGCCCAGCTGGAAGTCGATGCGCCAGATGTCGTCCGGCTGCTTGTGTAAAAGCGCCGAGTCGCCGGACTTGAAATGCGGCTCGAACCAGAACCAGCGTTCGGTCGGGAAATCCGCCTTCATCTTCACGTCGGCGATCAGGAAGTTGTCCTCGAACACCCGCCCGTCGAATGAAAGGCCCATCATGCCACGCAACGGGCTGCGCGCCCCGTCGCAGGCGATCAGCCAGTCGGCCTCAAGCCGGTAGGGCCCGTCCGGCGTCATCACGTCCAGCGCGACATGATCTGCCGCGGGGATCACCGCGTCGACGCGGTTTCTTCCGCGTAACTCGATCGGCGCGCCTTCTGCCTGCGCGTCGAGAATGGCGTCATGCATGAACTTCTCGAACCAGGGCTGTTGCAGGTTGATGAAAGCCGGGAAGGCATGGCCGGCTTCGGGCAGGAGGTTGAATTCGTACAGCAGCCGGTCGTCGTGAAAGACCTTGCCGACATTCCACTGCACGCCCTTGTCCAGCATCGGCCCCGCGGCGCCGAGACGGTCGCATATCTCCAGCGTGCGCTTGGAAAAGCAGAGCGCCCTGCTGCCCAGGCCTGCGCCCTCGTGATCGTCGAGCAGCAGGACCGGCACTCCGCGCCGGCCTAGGTCCAGCGCGGTGGCCAGGCCGATGGGCCCGCCGCCCACGACAATCACCTTGTGGCGGGCCGGGGTGGCTGCCTCCTGATCGGGGGACTTGGCATACGGGTAGAGGCGGAACGCAAGCGTATAGCGTTCCGGAACGAGGTCCGTCATGTGCTCCTCCCTGAGCGTCTGTCAGCCCTGCAGGGCCGCCCACATTTCCAGGTCGCGCTGCGCGGTCCAGATCCGGGGGTGGCTGATGCCGCGCGCCTCGTCATAGGCGCGCGCCACGTTGAAGGGCAGGCAGTGTTCGTAGATCGCGTAGTCCCGGAACTTCGGGTCGCAGGCGTCGCGGCAGGCGTCCCATGCTTCCTTGAGCGTGCCGTTGCGGGCGGCGACACGCGCAACCGGCCGGTAGGTGCTTTCGACGAAGTCCTTGGTCCGGTCCAGCGCAGCGTTGACGGCTGCGGGGCCGACCACGGCATCCCCCCGACCCGGCGCGATGGCGTCAAGGTCATGGGCGCGGATCGCCTCCAGCGTGCCCCCCCAGTCGGCAAAGTGGCCATCGCCGCAATAGCAGGCCGAATGCGCCTCGACGATATCGCCGGTGAACATCACGTTCTGGTCCGGAACATGGATCACCGCATCGCCCGCCGTATGGGCGCGACCCAGCTGAAGAATGTCGACCCGCCGCTTGCCCAGCCAGACCGTCATCCGGCCGTTGAACGTCGTGGTGGGCCAGGTCAGGCCGGGGATGCTCTCATGCCCTTGGAAAAGGCGCGGAAAGCGCTGGAACTCGCTGTCCCAGTCTTCCTGCCCGCGCTCGGCCACCATGTTGCGGGCGGCTTCCGACATGATGATCTGGCCCGCGCCAAAGGCTGACGCCCCCAGCACGCGCACCGCGTGATAATGCGTCAGCACGACATGGCTGATCGGCTTGTCGGTCACGCCCCGGATGCAGTCGATCACCTTCTGCGCCAGACGCGGGGTGGCCTGCGCCTCGACCACCATCACCGAGTCGTCGCCAATGATGACGCCGGAGTTCGGGTCGCCCTCGGCGGTAAAGGCATAAAGCCCCTCGCCGATCTCGGTAAAGCTGATCTTCTTTTCCGCGAGGTCGCCTTGCGAGGCGAATGCCTTTGCCATTGTCGGATTCCTTATCGTGCGTAGGGGTCGGCCAATGCGGGGATCACCTTGCCCGCACACTCTCCGAAGCCGATGGTGTAGCCGTCGCCCCTGCAGCTTCCGCGCAGGGTCAGCGTGTCGTTGTCCTCGATGAAGGTGCGCGTGCCACCTTCGATGGCGATGGGCTCCTTGCCGCCCCAGGACAGTTCCAGAAGGCTGCCCCGGCTTTCCTTCACCGGGCCCGAGATGGTGCCGGACCCCAACAGGTCACCCACATTCATCGCGCAGCCGCTTGTCGTGTGATGCGCCAGTTGCTGCGCAGCGGAGTAATACATCTCGGCGTAGTTGGTGCGCGCGATGATCGTCTCTTCCCCGCCCTCCGGGGTCAGCCCGACCTCCAGCGCGATGTCGTAAAGCATCGGCCCGGGTTCGGCCAGATGCGGCAGAAGCGGGACTTGGCGCGGCTGGGTGGAACACCGGAACGGCTCCAGCGCCGCGCGCATCACGATCCAGGGGGAAATGGTCGTCGCCGTCGCCTTCGCCTGGAACGGGCCGAGCGGCTGATACTCCCAGGCCTGGATGTCGCGCGCAGACCAGTCGTTCAGCAGCACATAGCCGAAGATCATCTGATCGGCCTCGGCCACCGTGACGGGCTGTCCGTGCACCGAAGGCTGGCCGACGACGGCCCCCATTTCCAGCTCGATGTCGAAGCGGGCCGATGGCGCAAAGCGCGGCATCGTCTCGTCCGGCCCCTTCACCTGTCCCCAGGGGCGCCGGATTTCGGTGCCCGACACCACCACCGAGGACGCCCGCCCGTTATAGCCGATGGGGATATGGAGCCAGTTCGGCGGCAGGGCATTCTCCGGGCCGCGGAACATGGTGCCGACATTGAAGGCATGGTGGCGGCCCGCGTAGAAGTCGGTGTATTCGCTGACCAGGAAGGGCAGGTGCAGCGTCACGTCGGTCTGCCGATGAAGGAACGGCTCCACCGCCGCCCGCTCCGCCGCCCCTTCCGCCAGCAGCGCCGTCAGGCGCGCGCGCAATGCGGCCCAGACCGCAGGGCCTGCCTCCATCACCTCGTTCCAGAACGGCACGTCGAGGAGCGGCCCGCCCTCCAGCGACAGCAGCCCCGCCTCTTCCAACCCCGCCACGTCCAGCACGAAATCGCCGATGGCGACGCCACAGCGCGGCTCATCCGTGCCCGCAGAGAACACGCCGCAGGGCAGGTTGTTCAGCGGGAACGGGCTGTCCGCCCGATTTGCGCCTTCAACCCAGGAACGGATCAATCCCATCTTCTTCTTTTCCTAAGTATCCCACGGGGGTCCGGGGGTGTGAAACCCCCGGCCCTGTCATTTGGCGCCGGGTGTCCCGTCGAACTTCTTCTCCAGGCTGCCCCAGCAGTCGATGTAGTCTTCCTGCAGATGCCCGGCCTGCGCGGCGAAGGGCGTCAGTTGCTGCGGGAAGCGGGTCTCGAACATGAAGGACATGGTCTGGTCCAGCTTCTCGGGACCAAGCTCGGCGTTCGACGCGCCCTCGAACGCGTTCTTGTCCGGCCCGTGCGGCAGCATGCAGTTGTGCAAGCTCATGCCGCCGGGGACGAACCCCTTCGGCTTGGCGTCGTAGATGCCGTAGATGTTGCCCATCAGTTCCGACATGACGTTCTTGTGGTACCACGGCGGGCGGAAGGTGTTCTCCGCCACCATCCAGCGTTCGCGGAACAGGACGAAGTCGATGTTCGCTGTTCCCTCGATCCCGCTCGGCGCGGTCAGGACGGTGAAGATCGACGGGTCCGGGTGATCGAACAGGATCGCTCCGACCGGGCAATAGCTGCGCAGGTCGTACTTGCAGGGCGCGTAATTGCCGTGCCAGGCCACGACGTCAAGCGGGCTGTGCCCGATCCGGGTTTCGTGAAACTGGCCGCACCATTTCACCGTCACGACCGAGGGCACCTCGCGGTCTTCGAACGCTGCCACGGGTGTCTTGAAGTCGCGCCGGTTGGCCATGCAATTGGCGCCGATCGGCCCGCGGCCCGGAAGCTGGAACTTCTGGCCGTAGTTTTCGCAGACAAAGCCGCGGGCCGGGCCTTCCAGCACCTCGACCCGGTAGACGAGGCCGCGTGGCAGGATGGCGATTTCCTTCGGCTCCAGGTCGATGATGCCCAGTTCGGTGCAGAATCGCAGCCGCCCTTCCTGCGGCACGACCAGCAACTCACCGTCGGCCGAGAAGAAGTATTCGTCCTGCATCGATTCCGTCACCAGATAGACATGGCTCGCCATGCCGGTCTGGGTGTTCACGTCCCCCGCCGTGGTCATCGTGCGCATCCCGGTGATCCAGGTCAGCGGTTCGGCCGGAACCGGCAGCGGATCCCAACGGTACTGGCCCAGGCTGATGACGTCGGGGTCGATGCAGGGGGCGGATTTCCACAGCGGTACGTCGATCTTGCGGAATCGGTGCGTATGTTTGACCGACGGGCGGATACGATAGCACCAGGTGCGTTCGTTCTGGTGGCTGGGCGCGGTGAACGCTGTGCCAGAAAGCTGTTCGCCATAAAGTCCGTAGTTGCACTTCTGCGGGCTGTTCATGCCCTGCGGCAGCGCGCCGGGCAGCGCCTCGGTTTCGAAGTCGTTGCCGAAACCGGGCATGTAGCCTTCATGCGGACCGGCAATCGATGCTGCGCGGATCATGCCCTGGGGCAAGGATAGGCTCGTCATGCGCTCCTCCAGCAAGCTGGTCTGCAGTCCGCGCCGGGCTCGGCGGCGGCTTGTCAGGGTGTTTATAGTTGCGGATGCAACGAAGTCAAGGTAAAGTTGCAAGTGTAACGATCTGGAGCATGAGATGCCGGAGACGGTGCTTTACGACTATTGGCGGTCCTCGGCGGCCTATCGTGTGCGGATCGCGCTGAACCTTTTAGGCTTGCCCTGGCGGCCCGTCACGGTCGATCTTCTGGCGGGTGAACAGGCCGGCGCCGACAACCTGGCGCGCAATCCGCAAGGTCTGGTGCCGACGCTGGAGATCGACGGTCACAGCCTGACCCAGTCGCTCGCGATCCTTGAATACCTCGATGAAACGCGCGCCCCCGGCTGGTTGCCGAAGGACCCCATAGAGCGGGCGGTCGTGCGGGCCATGGCCCATGCGGTCGCGATGGACATCCACCCGGTCTGCAACCTGCGTGTCGCGCGCCACGCCGTCAGCCTTGGGGCGACGATGGAGGGCTGGATGGGCCACTTCATCGGCCTCGGGCTTGAAGGGCTGGAGGGGCTGCTGCTGCGGCACCCCGAAGGGCGCTTCTGTCATGGAGACTCAGTCACCCTCGCGGACATCTGCCTGGTTCCTCAGGTCTACAACGCCCGGCGCTGGACGGTGGACCTGCAGCCCTTCCCGCGCGTTGTGGCCATTGCCGAGGCACTGGAATGCCTGCCCGCCTTCATGGCGGCGCATCCCGACCGGGTGAAGCTGGCAGGGTGACGTCGTCCGGCCTGCGTGCCATACTGGCGCCGGAACATGACAAGGGCGCCCTGCCGACGATGACCGACCCGACTAGTGGCTTCGATCTTGAAGAGTTTCTGCCCTACCTTCTCAACCAGGCGGCCGAGGCTACGTCGCACGGGTTTCAGGCCGTCTACCGCGACCGTTACGGTTTCACCCGCACCCAGTGGCGCGTGCTGGCGAACCTGGGAAAGTTCGGCGCCATGACCGCTCGCGACATCTGCGCCATCAGCCATATCGAGAAGACCAAGGTCAGCCGGGCGGTCGCCGCGCTGGAACAGTCCGGGATGCTGACGCGCGCGCCCAGCGAAACCGACCGCCGCGCCGAGGTTCTTTCGCTGACCGCAAGAGGCCGGGATGTCTTCGGAGAACTTGGCGGACTTGCCGTCAGCTTCGACCGTCAACTGAGGGCCACACTCGGGCGCGAGGGCGCCGACAGGCTCGCCTCGCTCTTGCGTCGTCTGATCGTGGCTTCGCCGCGAACCGACGGGCCGGATACCTGACCTAAAGCCCCGCCGCGACGCTTTCCGTGGCCTGGCGCAGCGCGGTGAGCCCCCGCTCAAGCGCCGTGCGGTCCTCGCGCGTCATGCGTTGCAGAACCGCCTCGGACCGCTGGTCGACAAGGGTGTGAACCTCGTTGAACATCGCGCGCCCCTTCGGCGTGCAGGAATAGAGCCAGAGCCGGCGATCCAGTTCCGGGGTCCGTCGTTCGATCAGACCTTTCCGGAGCAGCCGGTCGGCGGCGCGGCTGACCTGAACCTTGTCGAGCGAGGTATTGCGGCCAAGGTCGAGCGAGGTTTCCGCCTCGACATTGGCAAGCAGGTAGAGAAGCCGCCATTCATCCCGGCCAAGGCCAAAGCGCCGCTGGTAAACATCGACCAGAAGCCGCGAAAAGGCGGCGGAGGTAACGGCAAGCCGATAGGGAAAGAAGTCCTGAAGCATCCCGGCATCCTGTTTTTGACAGGGTAAACTGGTTGCAGTCGCAACAATTTGATCTGGATCAAGTCGCGCCGACCGCGAATCGATCATTGGTTGCGAATGCAACTAATGGGAGGATGCGCCTTGACCGCGCCGATACTGAAGCTCGACCGGATCCACCACGTCGCCTATCGCTGCAAGGACGCGAAGGAGACGGTGGAGTTCTACACCCGGATGCTGAACATGGACTTCGTGCTCGCCATCGCCGAGGACAAGGTGCCATCCACGCATGAACCCGACCCCTACATGCACCTGTTCCTGGATGCCGGGAACGGCAACGTACTGGCGTTCTTCGAGCTTCCGACCAAGCCGGAGATGGGACGCGACCCGAACACGCCGAAATGGGTGCAGCACATCGCCTTCAAGGTGAAGGACCGCGACACGCTGATCGCCTTCAAGGACCATCTGGAGGCGAACGGGGTGGACGTTCTGGGCGTCACCGACCATTCGATCTTTCACTCGATCTACTTCTTCGACCCCAACGGACACCGCGTCGAACTGGCCTGCCCCGACCCGCGCGAGGAAGAAATGCTCAAGCGGCTGGATGCCGTGAAATGGGACATGCTGGAGGAGTGGAGCCGCACCAAGCGTGCGCCGCAGCACGCGGCTTGGCTGCACGCCCGGGAACTGTCCAAGGACGGCGTGGAGGCGCCGTGATGTTCCAGACCTACAGCTATCCGGAATATGCCTACGTCCCCTCGGCCGAACAGGTCGAGGGGCGGACGATGCGTCATCCGGTCGTCATCATCGGCGCGGGGCCGGTGGGCCTGACCGCGGCGCTGGACCTTGCCGCGCGGGGTGTGCCCTGCGTGGTGATCGACGACAACAACACCGTCTCGGTCGGCAGCCGGGCCGTCTGCTATGCCAAGCGCCCGCTGGAAATCTGGGACCGTCTCGGCCTTGCCGACCGCTTCATCGACAAGGGGATCAGCTGGAAGGTCGGAAAGGTGTTCTTCGGCGACCGGCAGGTCTATCAGTTCGATCTTCTACCGGAGGGCGGCCACAAGTGCCCGGCCTTCATCAACCTGCAGCAGTATTACCTGGAGGAGTGGATGGTCGAGGCCATCGCCGCCCATCCCCGGATCGACCTGCGCTGGAAGCACAAGCTGATCAGCCTGCGGCAGGAAGGCGATCATGCCATCCTGACGGTGGAAACCCCCGACGGCATCTTCGCGATGGAGGCCGATTGGGTCATCGCCTGCGACGGGGCCAACTCCGACACGCGCAGGATGGTTGGGGCGGAATTCACCGGCCAGTTCTTCCAGGACCGGTTCCTGATCGCCGATATCGTGATGAAGGCCGATTTCCCGACCGAGCGCTGGTTCTGGTTCGACCCGCCCTTTCACCGCAACCAGTCGGCGCTGCTGCACAAGCAGGCGGACGATGTCTGGCGGCTGGATTTCCAGCTGGGCTGGGACACCGACCCGACCGAGGAGAAGCGGCCCGAAAAGGTCATCCCCCGCGTCAAGGCCATGCTGGGGGACGATGTCGAGTTCGAGCTGGAATGGGCCTCGGTCTACCAGTTCGCCTGCCGCCGGATTGGGCAATTCCGCCATGGCCGGGTGCTGTTCGCCGGGGACTCGGCGCACCAGGTCAGCCCTTTCGGCGCGCGGGGGGCCAATACCGGCGTGCAGGATATCGACAACCTCGCCTGGAAACTGGCGCTGGTGCTGAAGGGGCAGGCCCCCGAAAGCCTGATCGACAGCTATCACGACGAACGCGCCTTTGCGGCCGACGACAACCTGCTGAACTCCACCCGCTCGACCGACTTCATCACCCCGAAAAGTGCGGCCTCGCGCCGGTTCCGTGACGCGGTGCTGGACCTTGCCGGGGTTGCCGACTTTGCCAAGCCCCTGGTGAACTCGGGCCGGTTGTCGGCGCCCACGCCCTATGCGAACAGCGCGCTGAACACGGCGGATGCGGGCGAATGGGCGGGGCGGATGTCGCCCGGTACTGTCTGTGCGGATGCGCCGGTGACGGTGAGGGGCAAGCCGGACTGGCTAATACGCCATCTGGGTCAGGGGTTCACCCTTCTGTCCTTCGGCGATGCCGAGACGGTGACGGCAAACGGTGTCACCGCTTTGCCGCTGATGGTGGGCCGCGATCTGGACGACGCGGAAGGGCTGGTTGCCGCCCGCTATGACGGCAAGCCGGGAACCTGCTACCTGATCCGCCCCGACCAGCATGTTGCCGCGCGCTGGCGGTCTTTCGATCCGGCGGCGATCGCCGGCGCCCTTGCCCGGGCCTGCGGCGCGGAAGGAGCCTTGTGATGCAACTGAACCTTTCCCCCAACATCGCGGACCCGGACGGGTTCTACGAATACCTCGTCGACAGCCAGCGAGAGATGGGCGACGAAGCAGCCAACCGGATGAACGCACGTCTGATCCTGATCCTGGCCAACCATGTCGGCGATGCCCGGGTGCTGCGCGAGGCAATCCGGCTGGCCGCGACCAGCGGGGGCCGGCCGGACTAACCGGGTGACATGTCAAGGCCCGCCCCCGGCTGGGAAGGCGGGCCTTTCCTTACCCGCTGCGCTCAGAGCGACGCGAACCCCGCATCCAGCGCCGACAGGATCCTGGCTACATCCGCCTTGGTCACCACCAGCGGCGGCGACAGGATGATGTTGTTGCCGGATACTCGGATCATCACGCCCGCCTCATAAGTTGCACGATGCACCTTGCCGATGGTCTTCTTGTCAATCGGCGCCTTGCTGGCACGGTCGGAGACAAGCTCCAGCGCGCACATCAGGCCATGACCGCCGCGGACGTCGCCGATTACCTGATGACGGGCCATCAACGCCTGAAGCCCCGAGAAAAGCTGATCCCCCCGCGCACCGGCGTTCAGGTGAACCTGCTGGCGCTCGGTTTCCTTGAGGCAGGCGATCGCTGCCGCCGCCCCGACCGGGTGGCCGGAATAGGTATAGCCCGACCCGATCGCACCCTTGCCGGTGGCGTCACCCTCGAACACCTCGGCCACGGCATCGGCCACCATCACCACGCCAAAGGGGAAGTAGCCGTTGGTGATCGCCTTGGCCGAAACCAGCAGGTCCGGCTGCACCCCCCAATGGCGCGAGCCTGACCAGCTTCCGGTCCGGCCGAAGGCGGTGATGACCTCATCAGCGATCAGCAGGATGCCGTACTTCGAACAAAGCGCCCGCACGCCGGGCATGAAGCTTTCGTGCGGCGGGATCACCCCGCCCGCGCCCAGCACCGGCTCCATGATGAAGGCGGCGATGGTGGACGGGTCCTGGAACCTGATCTCGTCCTCGATGGCGGCGAGGCAAAGTTGCGCCAGCCGCGCCGGGTCGCTTTCGTTGAACGGGTTGCGGTAGGTGTAGGGGGCGGGCGTGTGGAAGCACCCCGGCATCAGCGGCTCATACTGGGTGCGGAAATTGGCGTTGCCGTTCACCGAGGCGCCCAGCGTATGCGTGCCGTGATAGCCCTTCTTGAGGCTGAGGAACTTGACCTTGCCGGCTTCGCCCCGGATCTTGTGGTATTGCCGCGCCAGCCTGAGCGCCACCTCCACCCCGTCCGAACCGCCAGAGGTGTAGAAGGCGCGCGACAGTCCGTCAGGCGCGAAGAACCCGGCCAGCATCTCCGCCAACTCGATCACGTTGTCGTTCGTCGTGCCGCGGAAGATCGAGTAATAGGGCAGCCGGTTCAACTGGGCCGCGATGGCATCCTTCACCGGCTGGCAGGAATAGCCGAGGTTGACGTTCCAGAGCCCGCCGACGGCATCGACCATCCGGTGACCGTCGACGTCGATGATCTCCACCCCTTCGGCCTCGACGATGATGTCCGGCGGATTGGCCAGGCTTTCGGCCGGGTGCGACATCGGATGCCACAGGCGCCGCGCATTGTTTTCCTTGAGGAAATTGGAGTCTTTCATCGGATCAATCTCCTTGGCAAAGCAGCGCGAGCGCGCGGGAATAGCTGTCGCCGGGCTGCGTGACATCGAAGTGGACGTACGGCATCCCCACGGCTTCGGCGCCGCGCAGGTTGCGGGCCTGGTCGTCGACAAAGACGCAGGCCGATGCGGGCAGGCCCAGCCCCTCGGTCACTAAGCCGAACGCGCGCGGATCGGGCTTCAGGATGCCGGTATGGGTGGCATCGACGATCAAGTCAAAATCGGCAAGGAAGGGCAGTCTTGCCCGGAAATCCTCGCCGTAGAACAGGTCAAGCTCGTTCGACAGGATCGCCAGTCTGCAACCCGCCGCCTTGGCCTTTCCGATCGCGGCCAGCGCCTCGGGCCGGATCACCGCCGCCGGATCGGCCCCGCGCAACCGGCCGACGAACTGGGGGAACTCGGACCACGCCTCGCCCACAAGCGCGCCGGTCTCTCGCATCCGGAGCGCCCAGTACTCGCGTTCGGTCATCTCGCCTGCCTGCATCGTGCGCCAGGGGGCGTCGGTTTCCGGATCGAAGGGGCCGCGCCAGGTCAGCGTGCCGGGCTGAAGGCCAAGGGCAGCTTCGGACATCGCATGAGTCTCGAACAGGGTTTTCGAGATCACGCCGCCGAAATCCAGAACCAGCGCGCGGGTCAAAGCTTCACCCATGCGGTTTTCAGATCGAGGAACTTGTCGAAGGCATGCAGCGACTTGTCATGCCCGTTGCCCGACTGTTTCACCCCGCCAAGGGGCACCGTCAGGTCGGACCCGCCATAGGTGTTCACATGCACAAGGCCCGCGCGGACCTTTCGCACCATGCGGTGCGCGCGCGACAGGTTCGAGGTCCAGACCGCGGCGGCCAGCCCGTAGGTCGTGTCGTTGGCCAGCGCCACCGCCTCGGCCTCGGTGTCGAAGGGAGTTACGGTGACGACGGGGCCGAAGACCTCTTCGCGGAAGACGCGGTCTTCGCGCGTGGCGTCCGCGACAATGGCCGGGGACATGTAGTAGCCGCCGGTGTCTTCCAGGATCCTCGCGCCCCCGATCACATGGCGTCCGGCCGCCCTGGCTTCCCCGACGAACGCAAGGTTCTGCATCAACTGGCGTTCAGAGTTCATCGCCCCCGCCTGGGTCGCGCTGTCCAGCGGATCGCCCACCCGGATCGCGGCGGCATGGGCGGCAAGCTTTTCGACGAAGGTCGCGTGGATGCTGCGCTCCACCAGAATGCGCGATCCGGCGATGCAGACCTGACCGGAGTTGCGGAAGACGCCCTGGGCGGAAACCTTCGCCGCCTCGTCAAGATCGGGGGCATCGGCAAAGACGATGTTGGGGGACTTGCCGCCAAGCTCCAGGTAGACGCGCTTGAGGTTCGACCGCGCGGCGGCCTCCAGCAGGCGCCGGCCCGTCGCGCCCGATCCGGTGAAGACCAGCACGTCGACATCCATCGACTCGGCGATGGCGGCGCCCACGACCGCGCCTTCGCCGGTGACGACGTTGAACACGCCCGGCGGCACCCCGGCCTCAAGCGCCAGTTCGGCGAGGCGCAGCAGGGTCAGGGATGCTGTCTCGGCCGGTTTCAGCACCATGGTGCAGCCGGCTGCCAGCGCCGGGCCGAACTTCCACGCGCCGATCATCAGCGGGAAGTTCCAGGGCACGATGGCCCCGACGACGCCTGCCGGTTCTCGGTGAACCAGACCCAGGAAGGCCGGATCGGTTGGCGCCACCTCGCCCGAGAGCTTGTCGATCGCCTCGGCATAGTAGCGCAGCGTCGCTGCTGCCGAGAGCGGTTCGGCCTTGAGCGCCATGCCGATCTCGGTGCCATTCTCGCGCACGCCCAGAACCGCGATCTCAAGCGCGCGGGCCTCGATCAGGTCGGCCCATTTCAGCAGTATCTTCTTGCGCGCGGCGGGGGGCAGACCGGACCAGCGCCCATCGTCGAAGGCCCGGCGTGCCGCCGCGATGGCGGCATCTGCGTCGGCCTTGGTGCCGCGCGCGCAAGTGGTCAGCAGGCTGCCGTCGATGGGGGACACGACGCGCATCGTGCCGCCGTCCGAGGCAGCGACCGGTTGGCCGTCGACGATGTGCCGGAACGGCGGCAGTGGCGTGGTGCGAAGGGTTTCGATCTGATCTTGCGTCATGTTGTTTCTATATTTACACCAGCGGTGTTTATTATGTACCGATCCCGACAGCGGGTCAACCGGACATTTGCGCAGGTCAGACAGGCCCGCCGCGGCGGTTCGCCAGGGAAGGGACCGGAAGCCCAGAAGATCAGGTCGGAGAGAACCGGGCCGCCGCCGCGCGGAATTCGGCAGGCGGGCGGCCTCCGATGCCGAAGTTCAGCTTGTCGGCCTCGGCGAACAGGGCCGAGATGGTGTGCCGGCGCAGTTCGTTCGTCATGCGGTGGGCGGGCATCGCCACGGCGATCGCCCCGGCCGGTGTGCCGTCGGTGTCGAAGACGGGCATCGCGATGCCGTAGACGTCGTCCTCGTTGGTCTGGTCGGCCTCGGCATAGCCCGTCAGGCGCACCTCCTGCAGCCGCGCCCTTATAATGTTGGGGTCGGTGACCGTCCGGGAGGTCTTGGCGACCAGCGGCTCGCCCAGCGCGCGGTCGACAAATTCCGGCCGCGAGAAGGCAAGGACGACCATGCCCGAGGCGGTGCTGTGCATCGGCAGGATCTCACCCGCAACCAGAGAGACGCGGCTGCCCCGGTTGCTCTCGCTGACGCCGATCGTGGCAAGGGCGCGGCCCGCGATCAGCGAGCCATGCGCGGTTTCGCCGATTTCCGCGGACAGGGTGTCGAGCGAATGCTGGAACACGGAAGAGACCGGAAAGGCTGTTTCCCGCACCCGCGCCAGGCGCAGGACGCCCGCACCCAGCCGGTAAAGCCGTGCGTCGCCACGCTTTTCCAGCAGGCCGTGGTCGCACATGACCGCCAGCATCCGGTGTACCGTCGCTTTGTCGACGCCTGATCGCCGCGCAAGTTCAGAAAGCCCGATCTCCGGCTCCGACTCGGAGAAATAATTCAGCAAAGACAACGCTTTGGCGACGGTGCTGGACATTACGAAACCTGGCTTTCCCGGGCGGGCCCGCTTGCGACGCGTCAATCACGTTGACGAAACGCGGCGCAGGGGCTATTGTTGAACCGATGTTGATAATAATAAACCGCAGAGAGGTCGTCAATGCCTAACCCGAATCTCGCCATGCTTGCCGTGATCGCGGCCAGTCTCGCCTGCCCCGCAGCGGCAGAATATCCCGACCGCCCCGTCAGCTTCGTCGTGCCCTTCCCTCCGGGTGATCTCGAAGATGTGCTGACCCGCATGATCGCCGAGGACTTCCAGGCGAAGTACGGGGTCGCGGCGGCCGTCGTCAACAAACCCTCGGAAGGCGGCCCCTTCCCGGGTGCCGCCGAAGTCGCCGCAGCCGCGCCGGATGGCTACACCGTCGGCTCGTTCGTCGTCGACATTCCGGTTGTCGGCCCCGATGTCGGCGTGCCCGGACTGAACCCGAACCCGTTCGAGCCGCTGGGCATCTTCCTGACCTATCCCTTCGTGATCGCCGCCTCGGCCGACAAGCCATTCTCGACCATGGCCGAGCTTGCCGAATACTCGCAGTCCGAGCCGCAGCTTCTGGGGCACTTCGGTGCCTTCCTGCTGCCCACCCAGGCAAGCTTTGCGGCGGCCAAGGAGCTGGGCTTCGAATGGGGTGGCGAGGCATCGTCGGGCGCGCTTGACTGCAACTCTCTGGCCTCGGGCGACTTCGACGTCATCAACACCACGATCCAGCAGCTTCTGCCCTGTCTCGACAGCGTGAAGATCCTTGCGACCGTCACCGAAGCCCCGATTTCTGTGGTTCCGGATGCGCCGACGTTGGCGTCTGTGACCCCGAACCTGAACATCTCGCTCTGGAACGGTCTGTTTGTCCACAAGGACACCCCCGCCGACGTGCGCGAGAAGATCATCGCTTCGGCCAAGGAGACCATGGCCTCAGCCCGCGCGCAGGAGCTTGCGGCGCAGACGGGGGCGATCGTCTACTGGATGGACGCCGATGCCGCCGCCGCCCGCATCGCCTCGGATATCGAGGTGTCGGGCCGCATCGCGACAATGTTGGCGGAGTAAGCCCTAAGCCCGATCGGGCCCCCGGCGGTCAGCGCCACGGGGGCCTGTGAACAATACCGGGAGGGCCAGGCCCCTTCCCTGACCTTCCCGCGGCCCGCGCCGTTCCGGGCTGGGCCGGATCCTGCACCTGCCAGACTTGGAGGTTGGCCAGATGAGCCAGCAAGCAGACGATCATCCGCATGTCTTCCCAGAAGGGCGGAAGCCGGGCGAGATCCTGTTCGTGACCATCACCATGACGATCGCGCTGATCCTTCTTGCCGCCGTTCCCTGGCAGACGACATGGCTGCCGGGCAAGGGGCTGGCGGCGCAGCCCCGCTTCTGGCCGACATTGTCGCTGGTTGGGGTCGTCCTGTTCGGCCTGATGAACGCCCTGTCCCGCGTCCGCGTTGCCCGCACGCCGGGCCGCTGGCAAGAGGCGGCATTGTGGCTCCGGTCGCTGGAGTTCATCGGCTGGTACATGCTTTACGTGATGGCGATCCCGGTGATCGGCTATCTCGCCGCCACGCTCTCCTTCTGTGCGGGCCTTGCCTTGCGGGCGGGGTATCGCGGCAGAACCCTCTGGATCGCGGCAGGTTTCGGTCTGTTCGTCGTCCTGTTCTTCAAGACCGGGATGAACGTGAAGATCCCGTCGGGATCGGTCTACGAGATCGCGCCCGAGCCGTTTCGCTACATCCTGATGCGCTATTTCTGAGGGTCATATGGATACCTTTCTTGCCAGCATCGAACTGCTTGCGCGTTGGGACGTGATCGCCGCCCTGGTGATCGGCTCCATCGGCGGCGTTCTCGTGGGCGCGATGCCCGGCGTGGGCGCGGCGGTCGCCATTGCGATCGCGCTGCCGGTGACCTTCTCGCTGGAGCCGATCGTCGGCCTGACCCTTCTTCTGGGCATCTACGGGTCGTCGATGTTCGGCGGCGCCATTCCGGCCATCCTCGTCAACACGCCCGGGACGCCGGTCAACGCGCTGACCACCTATGATGGCTATCCGATGACCAAGCGGGGCTAGTCGCGGCGGGCGCTGAGCCTGGCCTATTCCGCGTCCTTCTACGGCGCGGTCCTGTCCATCGGGGCGCTGATCCTGCTGGCCCCGGTCCTTGCGAAGGTCGCGCCGATGTTTGGCGCCCGGGAGATTTTCCTGGCGGCGCTGCTGGGGATCGTGCTGGTCATCGTGACCCATCGCGGACAGGTCCTGCCGGCCGCCATCCTGGCCTGTCTGGGAATATTCCTGGCCACCATCGGCATCGAATCCACCGCCTATACGCAGCGCTTCACCTTCGGCCTGCCTTGGCTGCAATCGGGCGTCGACCTGATTGTCGTGGTCCTGGGCCTGTTCGCGATCAGCCAGGCACTGGTTTTGCTGATGAGCGAGGACAAGCCCATCGACCTGCCCGAGGTCGCGAAGATCGGCTTCTTTTCCCAGATGCGGGAGTTGTGGGTCTACCGGCGGATTGCCACGGTCGCATCGTCGTTCGGCGTGATCTGCGGGATGATCCCAGGCGTGGGGGAGTTCATGTCGCAGTTCATGTCCTATTCCTACGCACAACGAACATCAAAAACGCCCGAGTTGTTCGGCAAGGGGAACCCCGAGGGCATCGTCGCCTCGGAGGCGGCGAACAACTCGGTGCCGGCAGCGGCGATGATCCCGCTTCTGGCGCTGGGCATTCCAGGCGAGGAGCTGACCGCGATGATGCTGGCGGTGTTCTATGTCCACAACGTCATCCCCGGCCCCCGCCTGTTCGCCGAACAGATGGACTTCATCTACGCGCTTTACCTCAACCTCTTCCTGCTGAACGTGATCGTGGTCGCTTTCCTCTTCTTCGCGACACGGACGCTGATGAAGGTGATGCTGATCCCCAATCGGTTCCTCGGGATGATGATCCTCACCTTCAGCCTGATCGGCGTCTACACGCTGCGCAACTCTCTGACCGATGTGGCCATCGCCTCTGCCTTCGGCGTCTTCGGCTTCATCCTGAAACGGCTGGACCTGCCAACCTCCCCGATCATCCTCGGCATCGTCCTGGGCAAGCTGATGGAAGACCGTCTGCGCACCGCCATGGCACGGGTGCGCGAGCCCTGGGACTTCATCGACCGCCCGATCGCCTTCATCCTGTTCGCGATGATCCTCTTCGCCCTTGCAGGGCAGGTCTGGTCCGTGATGAAGGCGCGGGCCGCAAAGCGGGCAGAGAACGCCGATGGCTGACCTGATCGCGAGGCGCAGGGCGCTTCTGGGGCCGAACGTCTCCACCTTCTACGACGATCCGGTCCACATCGTGCGGGGCGAAGATGTCTGGATGTGGGATGCCGAAGGGCGCCGGTACCTGGACTGCTACAACAACGTGCCGCATGTCGGCCACTGCAACCCCCGCGTGGTGCAGGCGATCTGCCGTCAGGCGGCGACCCTGAACACCCATACGCGCTATCTGCACGAAGGTATCCTCGACTATGTCGAGCGTCTGACGGCGACTTATGACGATCCGCTGAAAACCGCGATCCTGACCTGCACCGGGTCCGAGGCGAACGACATCGCGCTCCGCATGGCCGAGGCGATGACGGGCAAGCGCGGGATCATCGCGACGGACGCCACCTATCACGGCAACACCACGCTGGTCAGCCACCTCTCGAAAAGCAACGTGCCCGAGGTGGGCTTTGGCCTGGGCCAATATGTGCGCCATGTCGAGGCGCCGGACAGCTACCGCATCCCCGACCCCGACGGCCAGAGGTTCGCGGCCAAGGTGCAGGCGTCGATCGACGATCTGGACCGCGACGGCATCGGCTTCGCCGCGCTCATCGTCTGCCCCCTGTTCCTGAACGAAGGCTTCCCCGCGCAGGCCGAAGGCTGGCTGCGCCCGGCGGCGGAGGCGGTGCGCCGTGCGGGTGGCTTGTTGATCTGCGACGAGGTTCAGGCGGGTTTCGGCCGTTGCGGCAGCCATTTCTGGGGGCATCAGAAGCAGGGCGTGGTCCCCGATATCGTGACCATGGGAAAGCCGATGGGCAACGGCCATCCGGTCGCCGGGCTGGTGACGCGGCCGGAGATCATGGCGCGGTTCCGCGGGTCCTTCCGCTATTTCAACACCTTCGGCGGCAACCCGGTCAGCTGTGCCGCCGCAACGGCCGTGCTGGAGGAGTTGCAGGAAAAGGACCTTCAGGCCAATGCCGCGCGGATCGGCCGGCTGGCGCAAGAGCGGCTGAGCGATCTCGCGCTCAGGTACGAGGTGATCGGTGATGTCCGGCAGTCGGGCATGGTCTTCGGCGCTGAATTCGTTCTGGACCGCGACAGCAAGGCACCCGCCGCCGCCTACGCGGATCGGGCGGTCAACAGGATGCGGCAGCGCGGGATCATCCTGTCGAAGCTGGGACGCCACAAGAACACGCTGAAGATCCGCCCGCCGATGCCCTTCGGCGAGGACCACCTCGACCTGTTGATGACCACGCTGGATGCGGTTCTGGCAGAAACGCCGGTGACGGCATGACCGATCCGGTCAGGGAAGCCCTGGCACTTTGGGGTCTGGAGGGAGCCGAATGCAGCTTTGTGGCGGGGCGCGAGAACCGGGTTTACCGGGTGCGGTCCGCGACCGGCGACCTTGCGCTCAGGATCAAGCGACCCGGCTACCGGCAAGAGGATGAACTGGTCTCCGAACTCGTCTGGCTGGAGGCGATGGACAGGGCCGGGCTGCATGTTCCGCGCCCCGTTACC
This sequence comes from Albidovulum sediminis, assembly GCF_025380365.1. Lineage (GTDB taxonomy): Bacteria > Pseudomonadota > Alphaproteobacteria > Rhodobacterales > Rhodobacteraceae > Albidovulum > Albidovulum sediminis. The sequence goes on along the minus strand of NZ_JAOCQF010000003.1, from coordinate 359,085 downwards.
GCGCGCTCCGGCCGGTTGTTGGAGCGGCTTGGCGGCAACTTTGTCGATGTCTTGGGCTGGCTCCCGGGCAAGCCGATGGGCAAAAGCCGCACGCCCCTGTCGGTCGCCGACAGAACCGGGGTCTTCCATGTGCTGGGGGCGGAAATGGCCCGGCTGCACGCCGCTTGCGATGCGTGGCGGCAGCCCCCCGGCTTTCGGCGCTGCCGATGGGACATCGACGGCCTTCTTGGCGATGCGCCGCTATGGAGTCGGTTCTGGGACAACCCCACGCTCGACCCGGCGACGCGTGACCTGTTCCTGCGGTTTCGGCAGGTGGCGCGCGATCGGCTGGGCGATCCGCGCACTTCGCTGGACTTCGGCCTGATCCACGCCGATCTTGTCCGCGAGAACGTGCTGCTGGATGGTCCGGTCATCCGGATGATCGACTTCGACGACGGCGGCTTCGGCTATCGCCTGTTCGACATGGCCACGGTCCTGCTGAAGTCGATGGCGGAGCCTGACTATCCCACGCTGAAGGCATGCCTGATCGACGGCTATCTCGGCCGGCGCGCGCTTGATCTTTCGCTCCTTGACCTGTTCATCGCCATCAGGGCGCTGACCTATGTCGGCTGGATCGTGCCGCGCATGGCAGAGGACGGCGGAGCCGAAAGGAACGCGCGCTTCGTGGCCGAGGCACGGGAACTTTGCGCGACCTGCCTGCGCGACAGCGGGGTTCACCAGGGGGAAGGGGAAAGATGACGAAAACCATTCTGGTCATCGGCACGTTCGACACCAAGGCGGATGAGTTGGCCTATCTGATCGGCCGGATCAAGTCTCAGGGCGGCCAGGTTCTGGCGATGGATGTCAGCGTTCTGGGCGAGGCCAGGATGCCGGTCGAAGTCAGCAAGCATGACGTTGCCGGGGCGGTCGGCGAAACCATCGAAGGGCTGATCGCGCTGGGCGAGGAGGGCGAAGCCTTCGCCAGGATGAGCGCGGGCGCGGCACTCCTGACCCGGCGGCTTCACGATGCGGGCCGCTTCGACGGCATGATCGCGCTGGGCGGCACCATGGGCACCGACCTTGCGCTCGACTGCGCGCAAGCCCTGCCCATCGGGGTGCCGAAGTACATCGTCTCGACCGTCGCCGGATCCCCCCTGATCGCGGCGGAACGGATGGCGGCGGATGTGCAGTTCATCCTTTGGGCGGGCGGTCTTTACGGCTTGAACCCGCTCTGCAAATCCTCGCTCAGTCAGGCGGCGGGGGCGGTTCTGGGGGCGGCGGAAGCGGTCGAGCCGCCAAGCTTCGACCGCCCGATGATCGGGATGACCTCGCTCGGGTCGTCTTGCCTGAAATACATGAAGCGGCTGCACCCGGAACTGACGCGGCGCGGCTATGACATCGCCGTGTTCCACACCACCGGCATGGGCGGCATGGCCTTCGAACGGTTGGCGGCGGACGGGCTTTTCGCCTGCGTGATGGATTTCTCGCTGCAGGAACTGGTCAACATGTTGAACGGCTCGCTGGTCAGCGCCGGGGCCGACCGACTGACCGGCGCGGGCCGCAGCGGCACGCCGCAACTGGTGGCGCCCGGCGCGGCCGATATCCTCGATCTCGCCGGCTGGCAGTCGATCCCCGCGCGGTTCCAGGATCGCCCCTTCCACGAACACAACCGCCTGATCAAGAGCGTCGGCTTCAACGCCGAGGAACGCCGCGCCATGGCCCGCGCCATGGCCGACCGTCTGGCCACGGCAAAGGGCCCAACGCACTTCTTCCTGCCGAAGGGCGGAATCGAGGAATGGGACCGGCCCGGCGAGGCGGCACACGACCCCGAGGGTCTGGCGGCCTTCTCCGATGAGGCGGAACGCGCCATGACCGGCCGGATAGGGATGACCGCCCTCGACTGCCATATCAACGATGCCGCGTTCTGCGACGCCGTGTTGGCAAAGCTTGATGAATGGGTCGCGGCGGGGCTCGTCGCGCCCGGCAGGGGGCCAGCATGAGCGGCAGGTTCGCAGGCAAGGTCGCGCTGGTCACGGGCGGCGGCACCGGGATCGGGGCCGCAGTCGCCCGGCGGCTTTCACGGGAGGGCGCCCGGGTGGTCGTGATGGGCCGCAGGCAGGCGCCGCTGGAGGACGTCGCCGGACCGATCGGTGCCGCGGCATGTGTCGGGGACTGCGCCGATCCGGTACAGGCGGGTGCGGCGGTGGCGATGGCGGTCGACCGCTTCGGCGGGCTGGATGTGGTGGTGGCGAATGCCGGCGGCCACGGCTTTGCCACGCTTGCCGAGACGACCGACGACGACTGGGCGGCCGCGTGCCGGGCCAATCTCGATACGGCCGTGATCCTTCTTCGTGCGGCCATGCCCGAACTGGTCCGCCGCAAGGGGGCGATTGCGGTGACGGCCTCGATTGCCAGCCTGGCCGCGCCCGCGGGCGCCTTCGGCTATACCGTCGCCAAGCATGCCCAGATCGGCCTTGTCCGTTCTGTCGCCCGCGATTTCGGGCGTCAGGGCGTGCGCTGCAACGCCGTCTGCCCGGGCTGGGTCACGACCGAGATGGCCGATGCCGAGATGGACGAGTTGCGGACGCGGATGAACCTTGCCTCGCGCGAGGAGGCCTATGCGCTGGTGACGCGCGACGTGCCGCTTGGCCGTCCCGCGCATCCCGATGAGGTCGCGGCAGCGATTGCCTTCCTGTGCTCGTCAGAGGCGTCGATGATCACGGGGGCGATCCTGACGATAGACGGCGGATCGACGATCGTCGACGTGCCGACCCTGGCCTTCGGCTGAGGCGCGGGCTGCCGCCCGACCCTCAGAAGTGGAACGCGTCTGTGATCTCGCGCCGGCCCAGCATCAACGCATCGGAAACGTGGACCATGGGCGACAGGTCGACATCCGAACTGCGTGTTCGCACCAGTTCGGCCATTCGGGCGTAAAGCGCCGGATATTCGCCCATGATCGTGCTTTGGCCCGCAACGACGCGGCCATCGATCTCCAGCACGTTGCCGCCGGTTCGAAGCGCCAGGGTGCCCTCGGTCGTCTCCACGGTGATGTCCCAGGTCTGCGGGCCCTCCTGCCGCCAGTCGAAATCGGCCGTGATCTGCCCCGAGAACTCCAGCTGCGCAGCGATCGGCGTCTGTCGGTTGGAGGGAAACTCCAGCCGCGCCTGCCTGAGATGGACGGGGCGGGGAAGGATTTCCGTCAGGATCGAGAGCGCGTTGATGCCCGGATCGAAAACCCCCATCCCGCCCGGCTCGAACACCCAGTCCTGGCCGGGATGCCACTTCCGCACGTCCTCGTGCCAGGTGATGTGGCCGCGGGCAATCGTCTTGTCGGCCAGCCACGCCTTGGCGGGCGCGACGGCATGGGCCATCCGGCTGTGCCAGGTCGCGTAGAGCGACAGGCCGCGGTCACGCGCCAGCGCTTCGAGCTCATGCACCTCCGCAAGCGTCGCGCCGGGGGGTTTTTCCAGCATGACATGCCGCCCCGCCAGAAGTGCTGCCCGGGCATAGTCAAACCGCGGCAGCGGCGGCATGCAGAGCGAGACGACCGGCACATCCGGCCGTTCCTTCAGGAACCGGTCAAGGTCGTCGAAGGCCGGCACGCCCGCGACCGACCCCTTGCGGGATACGGTGGCGGCCAGTTCCCAGTCCGGTGATGAGTGGATCGCGGGGACGTGCTGATCCTGCGCGATCTTGCCGATGCCGATCAGGGCAACCTTCATCAGTGGGAATCCTTGCCCACGGGCGCGCCCCGGCCGCCCTTGAGGAACGACAGGTCCGCCCCGGTATCGGCCCCCTCGACATGGGTCTGGTGCAGCCAGAGATAACCGCTCTCCGCGACCTCGTGGGTGGGCGTCCAGGCGGCCAGGCGTGCGGTCAGCTCTTCTTCCGCGATGTCGAGGTGCAGGCGGCGGTTCGGCACGTCCAGTTCGATCATGTCGCCGTCGCGCACCACTGCCAGCGGACCACCGGCCGCCGCTTCGGGCGAGGTGTGCAGGCAGACCGTGCCGTAGGCCGTGCCCGACATGCGGGCGTCACTGATGCGCACCATGTCGGTGATGCCCTTGCGCAGCACCTTGGGCGGCAGGCCCATGTTGCCCACCTCGGCCATGCCGGGATAGCCCTTGGGGCCGCAGTTCTTCAGCACCATGACGCAGGTTTCGTCGATATCGAGCCCCTCGTCATTGATCCTGGCCTTGTAGTCGTCAATGTCTTCGAAGACCACCGCGCGGCCGCGATGCACCATCAGGTGCGGCGAGGCGGCCGAGGGTTTCAGCACCGCGCCCTTCGGTGCGAGGTTGCCCTTGAGCACGACGACGCCGCCCGACTGGGTCAGGGCCTTGTCGGCGGGCAGGATCACGTCGGGGTTGTGGTTGACCACGTCCTTGACCTGTTCCCAGGCGGTCTGGCCCGAGACGGTCAGCGCGTCCCTGTGCAGCAGCCCCGCCTCGCCCAGCCGCTTGATGACGACGGGCAGGCCACCGGCATAGAAGAACTCCTCCATCAGGTACTTGCCCGAAGGCATCAGGTTGACGATGGTCGGCACGTCGCGGCCGCAGCGGTCCCAGTCGTCCAAGGTCAGGTCGATGCCGACGCGGCCCGCGATTGCCAGCAGGTGGATCACCGCGTTGGTCGATCCGCCGATGGCGGCATTGGTGCGGATCGCATTCTCGAACGCATCCCTGGTCAACACGTCCGAAGGCTTCAGGTCGTCCTTGACCATCTGCACGATCCGCCGCCCGGACAGCTGAGCCATGACGCGGCGGCGGCTGTCCACGGCCGGAATCGCCGCATTGCCGGAAAGCGCCATGCCAAGCGCCTCGGCCATCGAGGCCATCGTGCTTGCCGTGCCCATCGTGTTGCACGACCCTGCCGAGCGGCTCATCGACGCCTCAGCCTCGGCGAATTCCTCGGGCGTCATCTCTCCGGCCTTCACCGCCTCGGAGAACTTCCACAGATGCGTGCCCGAACCCACGCGCTCGTTCCTGTAATACCCGTTCAGCATCGGCCCGCCGGTCACGATGATCGACGGCAGGTCGGTCGAGGCCGCGGCCATCAGGAGCGATGGCGTGGTCTTGTCGCACCCCACCAGAAGGACGCACCCATCCATCGGCTGGCCGCGCATCTGCTCCTCGACCGCCATGGCGGCAAGGTTGCGGAACATCATTGCGGTCGGGCGGAACGCGCTTTCGCTGGTGGAGAAGACCGGAACCTCCACCGGGAAGCCGCCCGCCTCGTAGACGCCGCGCTTGACGAAATCAGCCAGCACGTTCAGGTGCGCGTTGCAGGGCGTGAGTTCCGACCAGGTGTTGAGGATGCCGATCACCGGGCGACCATCGAACAGGTCGTGGGGGAAGCCCTGGTTCTTCATCCAGCCGCGATGATAGATCTGGTCGCGGCCGCTGCCGCCGAACCATTCCTGAGAGCGGAGCCTGCGAGGCCAGGGGGCGGGTACAAAACGGGTCATTCCTGGATCCTCAGAGCGGAAGTATGCGAACGGGGCCTGCTTCCCTGGCGGCGAAGGCAAGCGGGTTGCGGAGCGGCTGGCCGAATGCGGGCGCCGAGATCTCGAAGATGTCGCCGGCCTCGGTCCTGATCCCGTCGGCGAACGACAGGGTCGCGGTGCCGAAGAAATGCACATGCAGGTCGCCGGGCTGACGGAAGATCGGGTACTTGAAGTGGTGGTGTTCCAGATTGGCGATCGTGTGGGACATGTTCGCCTCTCCGCTGAGGAAGGGCTTTTCCCAGATCGTCCGGTTGCCACGCAGGACGCGCGAGGTTCCCTGGACATGCGCGGGCAGATCCCCGATCAGGATCTCGGGCCCGAACGAGGCCGCGCGCAGCTTGGAATGCGCAAGCCAGAGATAGTTCACCCGTTCCGTCACATGGTCGGAAAACTCGTTGCCGAGCGCCCAGCCGATCCGGCATGGCGTGCCGTCCGGACCGATCAGATAGATCCCGGCGATCTCCGGTTCCTCGCCGCCGTCCTCGGCGAAACCGGGCGCTTCGAGCGGTTCCCCCGACGCCCGCGCGGAATGACCGTTGCCCTTGTAGAACCATTCCGGCTGCGCGCCGACCTCGCCCTGCGCCGGTTTCCCCCCCTCGAGCCCCATGCGGAACATCTTCATGCTGTCGGTCAGCGTTTCGGCCGCTTCCAGCTTGGCGTGCATCGCATCGCGGGCAGAGGCGGAGCCGAGATGGGTCAGCCCCGTCCCGGTCAGGTGCAGGTGCGCCGGGTCTGGGTGGCTGACCGGCAGGTCGAAGACGGCACGGGTCAGGTCCACGGTGTCGCCCAGCCCGCGCCGGGCGACTTCGGCCGCGATGCCGTGCCCGGCGCGAGTTGCGGCCAGGGCGAGTTCGTAGGCCGATCCGGTGTTTCGCACCGCGCGCGCCTCGGCCCCTTCGCGGAAGACGACGCCAACATCCCTGACGGTGGAAAGATGCATGGTCCGCCTCACTTGGTCTTGTTGTAGACGTCGAAGATCACCGCGGCGAGCAACACCAGCCCCTTGATCATCTGCTGATAATCGATGCCGATCCCGAGGATGGACATGCCCATGTTCATCACGCCCATGATCAGCGCGCCGATCACGACGCCGATGATCTTGCCCGATCCCCCGGCCATTGATGCCCCGCCGATGAAGACGGCAGCGATGGCGTCCAGCTCGAACCCGGTCCCGGCTTTGGGGGTGGCCGAATTCAGTCGCGCGGTCACCATCATGCCCGCCAGCGCCGCCAGCATCCCCATGTTGACGAAGCAGAAGAAGACCAGCCGCTCGGTCCGGATGCCCGAAAGCTTCGCCGCCTTCTCGTTGCCGCCGACGGCATAGATGCGGCGGCCCTGCACGGTGTTTTCTGTGAAGAAGGCGTAAAGAACGGTCAGCACCGCCAGAACCAGAAGAACGTTCGGCAACCCCCGGAACGAGGCAAGCTGATAGCCCACGAAGGCCGTTGCGGCGGCGATGATCAGGGTGCGGCCCCAGAACAGGCCCGCCGGTTCCGGGGTGATCCCGAACTCCACGTCCCGCCGGCGGGAGCGCAGGCCGATCCAGACCACCACGCCGATGGCCAGGGTGGCGATGATCAGGGTCAGCCCGTGCGGCTTCGTGATCCCGGTCAGGTCGGGAATGAAGCCGGAGGACATCGCCTGGAACTCCTTCGGGAAGGGGCCGATGTTCTGCCCGCCCAGCAGCAGGAGCGTGGCGCCCCGGAACACCATCATCCCCGCAAGCGTCACGATGAAGGACGGGATCCGCCAGAACGCGACCCAGTAGCCCTGCGCCGCACCGATGAGGCCGCCGACGACGAGCGTCAAGGGAATGACCGCGTAGACCGAAAGCTTCAGATCGACCGTCAGCCAGGCCGCCACGGCGCCGGTGAAGGCCGCTACCGATCCGACCGAAAGGTCGATGTGACCGGACACGATGACCAGGAGCATCCCCAGCGCGAGGATGATGACATGGCCGTTCTGAAGGAAGATGTTGGTGATGTTCGGTGCCTGCAGGAACATCGGCTTGCCCTGAGCCGATACCAGGATCGAGAACAGGACGACGATGGCGACCAGCGCCAGAAGCATTCCGTTTTCGCGCAGGTGACCGCCAAGCGAGTTGCGTTCTTGAGTCGACATTCAAGCCACCTTCCCGGCATCTTTCACGATCAGCGCCATGATCCCTTCCTGACTTGCCTCTTCCCGTGTCAATTCGCCCACGATGCGCCCCTCGTTCATCACGTAGATCCGGTTGCACATGCCAAGCAGTTCCGGCATCTCGGACGAGATCATGAGGATCCCGCGGCCCTGGCCGGCAAGGTCCTTCATGATCGTGTAGATCTCGAACTTCGCGCCGACGTCGATGCCGCGCGTGGGTTCGTCGAGGATCAGCAGCTCCGGGTCGGTAAAGAGCCATTTCGACAGCACGACCTTCTGCTGGTTGCCGCCGGAAAGGTTGACCACCTTCTGCTGGATGGCAGGGGTGCGGATCGCCAGTTGCTTGCGATAGGTCTCGGCCACCTGCGCCTCGCGCCGCTTGTCGAGGACCCAGCGCCGCGCAACGGCCGACAGGTTGGCAAGGCTCACGTTGCGAACGATCGGTTCGTCCAGGATCAGACCAAGCGCCTTGCGATCCTCGGTGACATAGGAAATGCCGGCCTGGATCGCCTTTGGCACGGTCGAGACATCCACCGGCTTGCCGTGCATCCGGACCGTGCCGGTATGCCCCTTGCCGAAGCTGCGGCCGAAGATCGACATCGCAAGCTCGGTGCGGCCCGTGCCCATGAGCCCCGCGATACCGACAATCTCGCCCCTGCGCACATTCAGGGAAACCTGCCGGATCGTCTGGCGACCCGCCTGTTCGGGGTGCCAGCAGGACCAGTCGTCCACCTCGAACAGCATCTCTCCGGGGTTGAAGGAGCGTTCCGGATAAAGGTGCGCCATGTCCCTGCCGACCATGTCGCGGATGATGCGATCCTCGGAGATCTGCGCCTTGGTCAGCGTCGACACGGCAGCCCCGTCGCGAATGACGGTGATCCGGTCGGCCACGCGGGAAATCTCGTTCAGCTTGTGACTGATGATGATCTGCGTGACGCCCTGCGCCTTAAGTTCCAGCATCAGCCGCAGCAGGCGGTCCGCGTCGGCTTCCTGCAGGGCGGCGGTCGGTTCGTCGAGGATCAGCAGGCGCACGTTCTTCGACAGCGCCTTGGCGATTTCTATGAGTTGCTGCTTGCCGACGCCCAGCTTCCCGACGACCGCGCTCGGCGGCTCGTTCAGCCCGACCCGGCGCAGGAGTTCCTCGGTCTTCTTGAAGGCACTCGGCCACGAGATCACCCCGCGTGAGGATACCTCGTTGCCCATGAACAGGTTCTCGGCGATCGACAGGAGCGGGATCAGCGCAAGTTCCTGATGGATGATGATGATGCCCTTCTCCTCGCTGTCGCGGATGCCGCGATTGCGCAGGGGCGATCCGTCATACAGGATCTCGCCATCGAAGCTTCCGTGGGGGTAGACCCCGGAAAGAACCTTCATCAGGGTCGACTTGCCGGCGCCATTCTCGCCGCAAATGGCATGGATCTCGCCCGACTCGACCGTCAGGCTCACCCGGTCGAGCGCCTTGACGCCCGGGAAGACCATCGAGATCTCCCGCATTTCCAGAAGTGTCGACATGCGCCTTCCCCCGAGGGTGCCCGCCCGCGCAACCCCGGCGCGGGCAGGCATCTCCGGCCAGCTTACTGCAGCTGGTCCGCGGTGTAGTAGCCCGAACCGACGAGCACTTCCTCGTAGTTCGACAGGTTCACCGAGACCGGCTCAAGCAGGTAGGACGGCACGACCTTGACGCCGTTGTCGTAGGTCGACGTGTCGTTGATCTCCGGCTCGCCGCCGCCCAGGACGGCATCGACCATCTTCACGGTGACTTTCGCCAGTTCGCGGGTGTCCTTGAAGATCGTCGAATACTGCTCTCCCGCGATCATCGACTTGACGCTCGGGATCTCCGCGTCCTGGCCGGTGACGATCGGCATCGGCAGGTCGCCGGAGCCGTAGCCGACACCCTTGACCGACGACAGGATTCCGATCGACAGGCCGTCATAGGGCGAGAGCGCGCCATGCAGTTGCTTGTCGCCGTAGTTCGACGACAGGAGGTTGTCCATCCGGGCCTGCGCCACGGCGCCGTCCCAGCGCAGCGTGCCGACCACGTCCATGCCCATCTGGCCGGAGGGAATGGCGATGTCCCCGGCATCGATCATCGGCTGCAGGACCGACATCGCGCCGTTGTAGAAGAAGAAGGCGTTGTTGTCGTCGGGCGAGCCGCCGAAAAGCTCGACGTTCCACGGCTTCACGTCCGGGAAGCGTTCCTTCAGGCCCGCGACCAGGCTTTCGGCCTGCTGGACGCCGACCTTGAAGTTGTCGAAGGTGGCGTAATAGTCGACCGAGCCGCTGTCGCGGATCAGGCGGTCATAGGCGATGACCTTGATCCCTTGGGCGGCGGCGTTGTCCAGCGCGTTCGAGAGCGTGGTGCCATCGATGGCCGCGATCACCAGCGCCTTCACGCCCGAGGTGATCATGTTCTCGATCTGGGCAAGCTGGGTCGGAATGTCGTCCTCTGCATATTGCAGGTCGGCGGCATAGCCCGCCTCGGTGAACGCCTGGACCATCGACTCGCCGTCGGAGATCCAGCGCGACGAGGATTTGGTCGGCATGGCGATGCCGATGGCACCCTTGTCCTGCGCAAGGGCAGGAAGTGCAGAAAGGGCAGCAGTTGTGCCGGCAAGGGCCATGAGGCCGCGGCGGGTCAAGATCATCTGTTTCCTCCCGATGACGTGCAGTTCGTATCCGCCTTGAACGGGCATCCTGGTCCCTGCCCGCGGACGAGGCGCAGGTTGCGCAAAAGTCATATATCTGTCAAATGACACTTGCGGAGATATTCATAACGGAATGGTCATGAATCTAAGCGCCACCAACGTCGCCGGCCAGCTCCGGCAGCTCAAACCCATGCAATTGCGGCTGTTGGCCGAGATTGCCCAGGCGGGCGCCCTTGGCCTTGCGGCGGCACGCATAGGCATCGCCCAGCCGGTCGCCTCCCGTCTTCTGGCGGAAATGGAGACCATGCTGGGGCTGCGCCTGCATGAGCGGCAGGGGCGTGGTCTTCGCCTGACCCAGGTAGGCGAGGCCCTGGCGCGGCGCGCCATGCGGATCCAGATCGAACTGCTCGACGGTGCGCGCGAAGTGGTCGAGGCCGCGACGGGGCGGGCGGGCGTCGTCCGGGTCGGCGCGGTGACGGGGCCGGCCCTCAGCCTTGTCCTGCCGGCGCTGAGGGAGCTTCTGGGCACGAACCCGGAGATCCATGCCGAGGTGACGGTCACGACCTCTGTCGCACTTTGCGAACTGCTGCGCGAAGGGCGACTGGACTTCGCGCTGGCGCGTCCCGGTGCGGCCGACCGCGAGTTGGAGGCGCGGCTGATCGCCGGAGAGCCGCTGTCGCTGGTCGTGCGCCGGGATCACCCGCTGCTGCTGCAACCCAGGATCGACGAGGCGGACGTGATGCGCTTTGACTGGGTGATGGGAGACGACGAAACCCTGCTGACCCAGACAGTTCGCGCACGGCTGAACGAACTCCGCCTGCCGATGCCGAGACGGCGCATTTCGACGTCCTCGTTCCTGTTCACGCTGGCGCTGATCAACCAGACGGACGCCATCGCCCCGCTGGCGACGCCGGTGGTCGAAAGCTTTTCGGGCAATCCCTCGGTTCCCTTCGTATCGCTTCCGATCGACCTCGGGCTGACGGTCGCGGCCTTTAGCCTGGTGACGCGAACCGGGTCGCGCCTGACCCCGTCGGCCCAGAGGCTGGTCGAGGAAATCCTTGCGCGCACCTGAGCGAAGGTGCGGGAAATGCGCCGCGCACCGGAATCGCCGGCATGCTTCCCGGGTCGAGTTGCGAAATCTGGTGGCGAGTGCGAAACACCAGGGGCACGGCGCAAACAGCCGATGAAGAACGGGCAGCGCCCTTGGGTGCATCAGATCAGGAATGGCAGCGGATGACAGACTTCGACAGCGCCTTGCGAAACCTTGAGGCGGTCAGCGCCGCAGCAGTCCCGACCGCGGAGCATGGCGAAAGGCTCATCGGCCTGGCCGGCGGCATGCGCCGCGCCGGCATCGATGCTGTCTGGCTCGATGCCACATCTTCGCTGACATACTACACCGGGCTGTCACTTCACCCCTCCGAACGCCTGCACGGCGCGCTGGTGCTGAATGACGGATCACTTGTCTACATCACGCCGAACTTCGAGCGACCCAAGCTGGAACGAATGCAGCGCCTGCCGGGCAAGATTCTGGTGTGGGAGGAGCACGAAGACCCGTTCGCGCCGATCGCGGCAGAGGTGTCCGGGCGCATCGCGCTGGACCCGGAAACCCCCTTCCGCTCCGCCGCCCGCATCGGCGATCTGCCTGCCGTCTCGCTGACCGGCGCCGGGGCGATGATCGCCGCGCAGCGCCGGATCAAGTCCGCCGCCGAACTTGCGATCGTGCAGACGGCGATGGATGCCAGTTACCGTGTGCAGAAGGCGGTCCATGCCGGGTTGCGCGAGGGCATGATGGCCAGCGAGGTTGCCGATTTCATCGCCGCCGCGCACCTCACGATGGGCATGCAGCACGTTTTTGCCGCGGTTCAGTTCGGCGAGGCGACGGCCTATCCGCATGGTGTTCCAGAGGATCAGCGGCTGGCGGATGGCGACATGGTGCTGGTGGACCTGGGCGCAAGGCTTCACGGCTACCATTCGGACATCACCCGGACCTATGTGTTCGGCACGCCGACCGACCGCCAGCGATTCCTGTGGGAATGCGAAAGCCGTGCGCAGATGGCGGCGTTCGCTGCCGCCCGGCCGGGTGCCAGTTGCGAGTCGGTGGATCAGGCCGCCCGGGACGTGCTGGAGAATGCCGGTTTCGGGCCCGGTTATCGTGTTCCGGGCCTGCCGCATCGCACCGGGCACGGGCTTGGCCTCGACATCCATGAGGCGCCCTGGATCGTGAAGGGCGATACGACGCCGCTGGCGCCGGGAATGTGCTTTTCGATCGAGCCGATGCTGTGCGTCTACGGCGAATGCGGCGTTCGTCTTGAGGATATCGTCTACATGACCGATGCCGGGCCGAACTGGTTCTGCCCGCCCGCCACGCGCCCGGACGCGCCCTGAGGCCCGCCGTTCGACAGCCCTTCCCGGCTTTGCGGGGGACCCCTCAAAGCCTAGTAAAATGATTCTTGCAAAACAAAAAAAGTTGTTGCGTGTGTGAACGACATGCACTTTGTTGACGGCGCGACGCGCGGGACGAACAGAAGGGGGGGTGATGTCGAAGAAGCGATCGAGCATCCCTGCCGCTCTGGGCCAGCGCGTCCGCAAGCGGCGCCAGTTGATGTCGATGACCTTGCAGGAACTCAGCAACACATGCGGCGTTTCGGTCAGCTATCTCAGCCAGGTCGAGCGCGGCAATGCCGTGCCCACGCTGGGAACGTTGGCCGAGATTGCCGCCGCGCTGGATGTGAGCATCGACCATTTCATCGCAACGCCGAAGCAGGTCGACAGCGTCACCCGCGCCGGGTTGCGTCATCGCTTCTCGGTCGCGGGAAACTCGGTCATCTACGAACAGATCGGCGCCGACTTTCCGGGGCACGAACTGACTTCCTTCGTTCTCGATGTGCCGCCGCACTACACGTCGGAAACCGTCCAGCACTCCGGCGAGGAAATCATCTTCGTGCTGGAGGGGGAGATCCTGCAGAAGGTGGATGACCAGGGGTTTCTGCTGCGCGCGGGCGACAGCATGCACTATCTGGGGCAGCACCCGCACTCCTATTCCAACCCGGGCGATCGGCCGGCACGGCTGCTCTGGACCGGAAAGATGCTGCACCCCGCCACGCCCTCGGCCTACACCCCTCGCGAGAGGAGCGCCGACACGGGACGGGACGGGACGGCGCCACAGGCAGCCGACAACACATCGGAACTTCCCGCCGGATGATTGGCGGCCAGACACAAGACCTCAACAAGGAGAGAGAACAATGAAGACCTTACTCGCCATGACCTCGGCACTTGCCATGATGGCGGCCGCGGCAGAGGCCAAGACCTTCGTCTACTGCTCTGAAGCCTCGCCCGAGGGTTTCGATCCTGCGCCTTACACCGCGGGCGGAACTTTCGACGCCTCGGCGCACCCGATCTTCAACCGGCTGACCGAGTTCAAGAAGGGCACGACCGAGGTCGAGCCGGGGCTTGCCGAAAGCTGGGACGTCTCGGCCGACGGGACCGAGTATACCTTCCACCTGCGCAAGGGCGTGAAGTGGCAGTCCAACGAAAAGTTCACGCCGACGCGCGACTTCAACGCCGATGACGTGATCTTCTCCTACGACCGTCAGGGCAAGGCCGATCACCCGTGGCACCAGTACATCCCAGGGATCACCTACGAATACTACACCTCGATGGACATGCCGAACCTGATCAAGTCGATCGAGAAGATCGACGACTACACGGTCAAGTTCACGCTGAGCCAGCCCGAGGCGCCGTTCCTTGCCAACATCGCGATGCCCTTCGCCTCGATCGTGTCGAAGGAATATGCCGACACGCTGGCGGCCGCGGGCACGATGGAAGACATGAACAACATGCCGATCGGGACCGGCCCGTTCAAGTTTGTGGCGTACCAAAAGGATGCGGTGATCCGCTACGCGAAGAACCCGGACTACTGGGGAACGCCCGCCATCATCGACGACCTGGTCTTCGCCATCACGCCGGATGCAGCCGTGCGCCTGCAGAAGCTGAAGGCAGGCGAATGCCACCTGATGCCCTATCCGGCACCCGCCGACATCGAGGCGATCCGGGCCGATGCAAACCTGAAGCTGGACGAGCAGGCCGGCCTGAACGTGGGTTACCTCGCCTACAACACGACCGTCGCGCCCTTCGACAATCCGAAGGTCCGCAAGGCGCTGAACATGGCGATCAACAAGCAGGCCATCGTGGACGCTGTGTTCCAGGGAGCCGCGGCCCCTGCGAAGAACCCGATCCCGCCGACCATGTGGTCCTACAACGACGCGATCCAGGACGATCCCTACGACCCCGAAGCCGCCAAGGCCATGCTGGCCGAGGCTGGGGTCACCGATCTGTCCATGAAGATCTGGGCGATGCCGGTGCAGCGTCCCTACATGCCCAACGCCCGCCGCACGGCGGAACTGATGCAGGAAGACCTCTCGAAAGTCGGTGTCACCGCCGAGATCGTGTCCTACGAATGGGGTGAATACCTGCAGAAATCGATGGAAGCGGGCCGTGACGGCGCCGTCATCCTGGGCTGGACCGGCGACAACGGCGACCCCGACAACTTCCTGTCGGTGCTGCTGTCCTGCGATTCCGCAGGCGAGGGCGGGGCGAACCGCGCCTTCTGGTGCAACGAGGATTTCTCGAAGCTCCTGAAGGACGCAAAGATCACCGCAGACCCGGCGGAGCGCACTGCGCTTTATGAGCAGGCACAGGTGATCTTCAAGGATCAGGCGCCCTGGTTCACCATCGCGCACTCCACCCAGTATGTGCCGATGTCGAACAAGGTGTCGGGCTTCGTGATGAGCCCGCTGGGTGACTTCACCTTCGAGACAGTGGACATCGCCGAGTAATCGGCTCAGATCGAGCGGAAACTGCGCGCGGGGGCAACGGCCCCCGCGCGTTCTTCAAGGAAGATGGCGCATGGTCCGGTTCATCCTATCCAAGCTTCTCTACCTGGTTCCGACGTTTCTCGGGATCACCATCATCGCCTTCAGCTTCGTCCGCATCCTGCCCGGCGATCCGGTGCTGTTGATGGCAGGCGAACGCGGCGTCACGCCGGAGCGTCACGCCGAACTGTCGGCGCAGCTTGGCTATGACAAGCCGGTGGTGCTGCAATACTTCGACTTCCTCGGCCGGCTGATGCACGGAGACTTCGGCAATTCGCTGGTCACCAAGAAACCGGTTCTGAGCGAGTTTCTGACGCTCTTCCCGGCAACGGTCGAACTGGGCCTGTGCGCCATCATCATCGCCACGCTGATCGGCGTGCCGGTGGGCGTCATGGCCGCGATCCGGCGCGGAAGCTGGTTCGACCAGATCTCGATGACCGTGGCGCTGGTCGGCTTTTCCATGCCGATCTTCTGGTGGGGCCTGCTGCTGATCATCCTGTTTTCCGGCATCCTCGGCTGGACGCCTGTGTCGGGGCGGATCAACCTTCTCTATTTCTTCCCCAACGTAACCGGCTTCATGCTGATCGACAGCGTCCTTTCGGGTCAGAAGGGGGCCTTTGCTTCGGCGCTGAGCCACCTGATCCTGCCCTCGATCGTTCTGGCAACCATTCCGCTTGCCGTGATCGCGCGGCAGACCCGGTCGGCGATGCTCGAGGTGATGAGCGAAGATTACGTGCGCACCGCGCGCGCCAAGGGCATGCCACCCTTCCGCGTGATCGGGATCCACGCCCTGCGCAATGCGATGATCCCGGTCGTCACCACCATCGGGTTGCAGATCGGCGTGCTGATGGCCGGCGCCATCCTGACCGAAACCATCTTTTCCTGGCCCGGGATCGGCAAATGGATGATCGATTCCATCTCGCGCCGGGACTATCCGGTCGTGCAGTCCGGCCTGCTGCTGATCGCGGCGCTGGTCATGATCGTGAACCTGCTGGTCGACCTTACCTACGGCCTCATCAACCCGAGGATCCGCGTCAAATGACCGATACCCCCCAATCCGCCGCCACGGTCAGACTGTCGGACGCCGCCATCTTTCGCCGCATGCTGGCCGAGTTCTGGTTCTACTTCAGCCAGAACCGCGGCGCGGTCGTCGGGCTGGCGGTTTTCGCGCTTCTGGTCGTGGTTGCGGTTTTCGCCCCGCTTCTCGCCCCGCACGATCCGACAGTGCAGTACCGCGAGGCGCTGCTGCTTCCACCGGTCTGGCAGGAGGGCGGCAGCACAAGCTACCTGCTAGGCACCGACGCGGTGGGCCGCGACATCCTTTCGCGGCTGATCTTCGGGGCGCAATACTCGCTCTTCATCGGTGTCGTCGTCGTGTCGATCGCGCTGGTCGGCGGCATCGTCATCGGCCTTCTGGCCGGGTTCTTCGGCGGCTGGGTCGACAGTGTGATCATGCGCGTGATGGACGTGATCCTGGCCTTCCCCTCGCTTCTGCTGGCGCTGGTTCTGGTCGCCGTCCTTGGGCCCGGCCTGACAAACGCGATGATCGCCATCGCCATCGTCTACCAGCCCCATTTCGCACGCCTCACCCGGGCTGCGGTGATGTCGGAGATGAAGCGGGAATATGTCACCGCAGCGCGCGTCGCCGGGGCGGGCAACCTCAGGCTGATGTTCAGGACCATCCTGCCCAACTGCCTTGCACCGTTGATCGTACAAGCCACGCTGTCGTTTTCCTCCGCCGTTCTGGACTCTGCCGCGCTCGGCTTTCTCGGCATGGGCGCGCAGCCGCCGGCGCCGGAATGGGGCACCATGCTGGCCGAAGCGCGCGAGTTCATCCTGCGCGCCTGGTGGGTCGTCACCTTCCCGGGACTTGCCATCCTGATCTCGGTGCTGGCGATCAACGTGATGGGCGACGGGCTGCGCGATGCGCTTGATCCCAAGCTGAAGCGGAGCTGACAACATGGCGCTTCTGAACATCCGCAACCTGACCGTGCGGTTCGCCACCGCCACCGGCAGCTTCACCGCCGTCGACGGGATCGACGTTCAGGTGGACCGGGGCGATGTCCTGGCCATCGTGGGCGAAAGCGGTTCCGGCAAATCGGTGTCGATGCTGGCGGTCATGGGCCTTCTGCCGGACTCGGCCACCATCACCGCCGACGAGATGACCTATGACGGGCACGACATGCTCAACCTGTCGAAGGCGCAGCGTCGTCAGCTGATCGGGCGCGAGATCACCATGATCTTTCAGGAGCCCATCGCCTCCCTGAACCCGTCCTTCACGGTGGGTTTCCAGATCGAGGAGGTGTTGCGGCTGAACCTTGGCCTGTCCCGCCGCGCGGCGCGCGACAAGGCGCTGGACCTGTTCCGCGATGTGGGAATCCCGGAACCGGAGGTGAAGATCAACGCCTATCCGCACCAGATGTCGGGCGGACAATGCCAGAGGGTCATGATCGCCATGGCCATCGCCTCGAACCCGCGCCTTCTGATCGCGGACGAGCCGACGACCGCGCTCGACGTGACGATCCAGAAGCAGATCCTCGATCTTCTGATGAAGCTTCAGGAAGATCATGGCATGGCGCTGATCCTGATCACCCATGACATGGGCGTGGTGGCCGAAACCGCCGACCGGGTGGTGGTGCAGTACAAGGGCAAGAAGATGGAGGAGGCCGACGTGCTCAGCCTTTTCGAGGCGCCGCAGCACCCCTATACGCGTGCCCTGCTGTCGGCCCTGCCCGAGAATGCAACGGGTGACCGGTTGTCCACGGTATCGGACTTCTTCGAGAGTGAGGGTGTGCGATGACGCAGGCAGTTCCCGTCGTCGAGGGCCGGGCGATCGTTCAGGACTATCAGGTTCCCGGAAGCCTCTTCACCGGCGCCAAGTCGGTTCGTGCGCTGAACGGGATCGACTTCAGGGTCGAAAAGGGCAAGACGCTTGCCATCGTGGGCGAAAGCGGATCGGGCAAGTCGACGCTGGCGCGGATCATCGCGCTGATCGACGCGCCCACCGGAGGGGAGTTGCGCATCGAAGGCGACGTCGTCGACATTCGCAAGCGCCGCCCCGGGCCCGACCTGCGGTCCCGGGTGCAGATGGTGTTCCAGAACCCCTATGGCAGCCTCAATCCCCGCCAGAAGGTGGGCGATGTGCTGATGGAGCCTCTGGTCATCAACACCAGCGTGGCCGCGGCCGAGCGGCGCGACCGGGCCGAGGCGATGCTGAAAAGGGTCGGCCTGCAGCCGGAGCATTTCAACCGCTATCCCCACATGTTTTCCGGCGGGCAGCGGCAGCGGATCGCGATTGCGCGGGCCTTGATGCTGAACCCCTCGCTTCTGGTGCTGGACGAACCCGTTTCCGCGCTCGACCTGTCGGTGCAGGCGCAGGTGCTGAACCTTCTGGCCGACCTTCAGGACGAGTTCCACCTGACCTATGTGTTCGTGAGCCATGACCTTTCGGTCGTGCGCTACATCGCGGACGAGGTGATGGTGATCTCGAAGGGCGTGGCCGTGGAGCAAGGCAGCCGAGAGGCCGTGTTCGCCAATCCGCAGCACCCCTATACCCGGTCGCTGTTCGCGGCGACCCCGGTGACCGATGTGGCTGCGATCCGCGTCCGGATCGAGCGCCGCACCGCGGCGAGGGCGGCGGCGCGCTGATCCCGGAGGCCGGGGCCGGTCACGCCGACGCCGCCGGTGTGTCGGCCGGTTTCCCGATCCGCGCAGGCCGGCAGAGGCAAGCGCCCGATCGTGGCCACCGGCGGGGCCGGCGCACTCACATTCGATCACGAAGCATTGTTTTGCCTGACACGTAACTGGACTTGCGGGGCGCGCGCTCTGCATGGTGCGTCCAAGGATGCTCAGGTGCGGTATGCGAACGGATTTTCCCGACGAAGGCCAACTGGTTGCCTCGCTTGTCGCGGGTGACCGAAAGGCGTTCGAAATGCTGTACCGCCGGCTGAACGCGCCGATGGTCCGCATGTGCATGGGGCTGATCCGCAACCGCGCCACCGCCGAGGAGGTCGTTCAGGATACCTGGGTTGCGGTGCTGAGGAGCATCGGCGGGTTCGAGGGCAGATCGTCGCTGTCCGGCTGGATCTTCGCCATCCTCGTCAACAAGGCGCGCACGCGTGCGCAGCGTGACGGGCGCACCATCAGCTTCGACGGCGATGGCGACGACGATTCGTTGAGCGCAGCCTTCGACGGGCGCGGCCGGTGGAAGAACATGCCGGACCTCTGGGACGAGATGACGGCGGAACGGATCATCGCCGGGCGCAGCGTGATGGAACATGTCAACGCCGCGATCGACGCCTTGCCCGCCGCGCAGCGATCGGTCCTGATCCTGCGCAGTCAGCAGGGGATGGAGGCGACCGAGGTCGCAAGGGTGCTGGAGATCAGCGAAGGCAACGTCCGGGTCCTGCTTCACCGCGCCCGGCTGGCAGTGCGCAAGGCGCTGGACGCCCTGGCCTGATCCTTCGCGGTCGGTGCCACGGGCGCATTAATCCGGTCATCCCTGTAACGAAGGCGGTTCTCGCGCGTCCTTACCCTGCAAGGCTGTAAGGAAGGACGCCGCCGGATGATGAGTTGCAAGGAAGTTGCCGAAAAGGCCAACGCCATGGTCGACGGCGAAGTGAGCGCATGGGAAGCCATGCAGCTGAAGGTTCACCTTGCAATGTGCAAGGGCTGCGGACGGTTTGTCGACCAGATACGCACGACAGACGAATTGACGGCCGCTGCCGCATTGGACGACATGATGTCCGAGGCCGACGATGGCCGCATCAACGCCATTCTTGCCGAGTTGAACCAAGCCAGGCATCAGGGCGGCTGAGGCCGCAGCGGAAGGAACCCCGGAAATGCCGAACCTGGCGTCCGGCGCCGTCGCGGGTCTCGCCGCGACTGTCAAGGCGTCCGCGCAACGCGGGACGCTGAACTGATCCGCAGGGGGCCGGGTCGATCCGCCGCCCTGCCTTCGCACCGAAGGGGGTAGAGATGAAGACCGAACGCATCAGTTTTCCCGGCGCCACGGGTGCCATCCTGGCCGCGCGGCTGGACCGGCCCGAAGGTCCGGTGCGGGCGGCGGCGGTGCTGGCGCATTGCTTTACCTGCTCCAAGGACATCGCGGCGGCGCGGCGCATCTCCGGCCGTCTGGCTGCGCTCGGCATTGCGGTGCTGCGTTTCGACTTCACCGGCCTTGGCCATTCCGGGGGCGAATTCGCGAACACGAACTTTTCGTCCAACGTAGGCGACCTGCTGGCCGCGACGCGCTGGATGGCCGGCCAGGGCCTTGCCCCGCAGCTTCTGATCGGGCATTCGCTGGGCGGGGCGGCGGTGCTGAAGGCTGCGCCGCAGGTGCCCGGCCTGCGCGCCGTCGTCTCCATCGGGGCGCCGTCGGACCCGGCGCATGTCGCCCACAACTTCGGCGGCAAGCTGGATGAAATCCGCGCCAAGGGGGAGGCGGTCGTCACCCTTGCCGGACGGGACCTGACGATCCGGCGACAGTTCCTTGACGACATTTCCGCCGCCTCTCTCACCGATGCGCTGCCCCGACTGGGGGCGGCCCTGCTTGTCTTGCACGCCCCGCGCGACAGCGTGGTCGGGATCGAGAATGCTCAGGCGATCTTCGTAGCGGCGAAGCACCCCAAAAGCTTTGTCTCGCTCGACGATGCCGATCACCTGCTGACGCGCGAGGCGGATGCGGAATATGTGGCCGACCTGATTTCCTCCTGGTCCTCGCGCTATCTGGACCTTGCGCCGGAGCACATGCGCCCCGAAGCCCCCGAAGGCGTGGTGCGGGTGGCCGAGGCCGAAGCGTCGGGTTTTCGTCAGGATATCACCGTGAACAACCGCCACCAGCTTGTCGCGGACGAGCCGGTCGAGATGGGCGGTACCGATCTCGGCCCCAGTCCCTATCAGCTCCTCTCGGCCGCGCTGGGCGCCTGCACCGCTATGACGATCCGCCTTTACGCTCGCCGCAAGGGCATACCCCTAGCGCATGTCGCCTGCGACGTGACGCATGACCGCTGCCACACCGAGGATTGCGAGGAGTGCGACAAGGCGCAGTCCAAGGTGGACGTGTTCAACCGCACCATCCACCTGCGCGGCGATCTGTCCGAGGACCAGCGCGCGGCCCTTCTGGCAATCGCCGACAAGTGCCCGGTGCACAAGACACTGCACGGGCAGGCGATCATCCGAAGCGCATTGGCGGGGGACTAGGATGGCAGGCGGACGGAACCGCAAGCGCGTGAACCTGGCGTTGCAGGGTGGCGGCGCGCATGGCGCCTTTGCCTGGGGAGTGCTCGACCGGTTGCTGGAAGATGGGCGGATCGAGATCGCGGCCATTTCCGGCACCTCGGCTGGGGCGATGAACGCGGTTGCGGTTGCCGACGGATTCACCGCCGCCGGGCCTGAAGGCGCCCGCGAGAAGCTGGCGCATTTCTGGCGCTGCGTCAGCGAGGCCGCCCGCTTTTCGCCGATCCGCAGGGCGCCCATAGACGTGCTTATGGGCAACTGGAGCCTGGAGCGATCGCCGGGCTATCAGTGGCTCGACCTCATGTCCCGGCTCTGGTCGCCCTACCAGTTCAACCCGCTCGACATGAACCCGCTGCGCGACATCGTCGAGGCCGCGATCGATTTCGACTGCGTGCGGCACTGCAACGGCATCCGCCTGTTCATCTCGGCCACCAATGTGGAAACCGGGCGGGTGCAGGTGTTCGACAGCCACAGGCTGACGGTCGACATGGTGATGGCCTCGGCTTGCCTGCCGCATCTGTTCCGGGCGGTGGTCATCGACGGCGTTCCCTACTGGGACGGCGGCTTCATGGGCAACCCCGCGCTTTTCCCCTTCCACACCGAAAGCGACAGCGCCGACACGATCATCGTCCAGATCAACCCGGTGGAGCGCAAGGGCGTGCCGACCAGTGCGCACGACATCCAGAACCGCCTGAACGAGATCACCTTCAACTCAAGCCTTCTCAAGGAACTCCGGGCGATCGACTTCGTCTGCCGGTTGATCGACGAGGGCAAGCTGGACCCCGGCCACTACCGTCGCGCGCACATCCACATCATCGAGAACCAGGAGGCGCTGAAGCCGCTGGGTGCCTCGTCCAAGATGAACGCCGAATGGGCGTTCCTGACGCGACTGCGCGATCTCGGCCGGGATACCGCTTCGGATTGGCTGGATCGGCACTTCGACGACATCGGAGAACGCGGCACGGTGGATCTTCGCGCGATGTTCCAGGGCATCGGCCCGCAGCACCAGGGATAGGGCACCGGCGCGCGGCCCGCCGCTACCCGAGAAGCCCGCGCGGGTCGATGTCGAACACCCAGATCAGCAGCGGCACCGGCAGCACCGCCAGCGCGATGGTCCCGACCGTGGGCAAGGGCCGGAAGAGTCGGCTGAAACCGGCAACAAACAGGATGCCGCCACCGCCGCCGATCAGCACATTGCCTGGCGTATTCACCAGCGCCGCCAACACGAGGTAGCGAAATCGCGACACGAAGGGCCGTACCCATGCGGGTGCACGTTCCTGCAGAAGCAAAAGCCGTTCTTCACGCGATAGCGGGTGCGTCCGGTCCAGAAGCGCGCAGGCCCGCCGCATGCCCAGATCGGACAGCATCTGGTGCAGCACCCGATAGGGCAACCATTCCCCCGCCGCATAGGACAGGAGCAACCCGGTCACGGTGGCGACATAGATCGGCGGCGCGATCCAGGGACCCTCGATGATCATCAGCGACAGGCCGATTTCGATGCCCGGCACGAAGGGCACGGCGATCAGCGCCGCGTAGGCCAGCAGGAACACCAGGAGCATGCTCAGGCGCAAGACGCCCTGCCCGTGTGGAACATGCGTATTCGCCCATTCGAGCAGCAGATGGATACCCCAGACCAGGGCCAGGATCAGGGCAATCCGCGCCAGGCTTCGCCCCACCGCCAGAAGGCGACGCCGGGACAGCCGCGCTGCATGATCTGCCATCACCTTCGATCCGGCTGATAAGGGTGGGGTTCGGCGACGGGGCGTGCGATGACGCCCTTGCCGGCACAGGTGACCTCCGTTTCGCCGACGCCGGCCGCGCGCTTCACCCCGGCAAACCCGTAGGGAAAGAAGAGAATGTGATCGTGCGTTGCCATGTCGACCATCTCCGACCACCCGCGATCCAACTCTTACCCGCCTGCGTGGTTTTACCAAGGACTATCGGCTGCCCACGAGAGATTGCGATCCCGCGTTTCACGGCGAATTGATAGGCCGTGACGAAACATCTGGCGTGCCCGCGTGTCTCCGTTCGACCGAAAAGGGAGGAACCTCGATGAACACGAAACTCACGTCACTGGTGGTCGCGCTGGCCTTGGCCGCGGGTGCGGCGCAGGCGCAGGACATGCCGTTCGGAAGCGATGCGGATGTGGAGTATGCCAAGCGCATCTGGGAAGTCATGGCAGCCAACCGCCTTTCCGGTCCCGGCATGATCCGCGCAACGCCCTATGAAGGCACCGATCCGCACGGCATGATGCTGGAAACATTCTACACCACGGCCACCATCGACGGCCACGAAGGCGATCTGATCGTCAAGCGCAACTTCGGGCCCGAAGGGGTCACCGCGGACGAGGCGTTGGCCGATCCGGACAAGCACCTGGGCGCCTATACCGTCATGTTCCGGCGCGAGGCGGGCTATGATGCCGACAACAAGGACTGGTTCTGGGTCAAGTATCTGCCCGACGGTTCGGTGGACAAGATGCCGGACGGCCCCGCCATGGCAGGGCGCGTCGCGAAGGGCATGGACGACGGGTGCATCGCCTGCCACCAGGGCGGCGGCGAGGACCTTGTCTTTACCTCCGAGCATCTGAAGTACTGAGAGCGAAAGCAGCGCCTGTCCCGCGCCGAGGCCCCATGTCCCCCGATCTGATCCTTGCCCTGATGGCGGGCGCTGTTCTCGGGGCCTCGGCGCACCGCGCAGGGCTCTGCACGGTGAAGGCCGTGGCAGAAGTCATGACCAGCGGGAGCGGGCACGTCCTGTGGTCCTTTCTCAAGGCTGCGCTCTGGACGGCGGGGATACTGTCCCTGGCCAGGCTGGCAGCCTACACGCCCGATCTTGCGGCGCGACCCCTGACGCCGGTCGCGGTCCTTGGCGGAGTGGTCTTCGGCCTTGGCGCCGCCATGAATGGCGCCTGCTCGTTCTCCACACTGGCGCGGCTGGCCGAGGGGCACACGATCATGCTTTTCACCCTTGCCGGCTGGGCGCTTGGCATCACCGGCGCGGCATCCCTGCTGCCGGATCTGCACGCCCCCCCGGTTCCGACGCAGTTTCCGGGCTGGCTGGCGGTGCCGCTGGTGGCGTGGATGCTGTGGGAAGGTTTCCGCGTGATCCGGCGTGCCCGTGTGGAAGGTGGCCCGCTCCTGGACGCGTACTGGCCGCTGTCTTTCTCCGTGCTTTTGCTGGGGCTCGCGAATGCGGCGCTGCTGCTGCTGGAACGGCCGTGGTCGTTCACTGCAACGGCGCTGTGCTCGGCGGGTGCGGCTCCCCTTGCGGCTTGCAAGCAACCGGCGGGGCTTTGGCTGGTATCGCTTGCGGCACTTGCGGCCATGGGTCTTTCGGCATGGTACCGCCGCAGCTTCCGCCTGCGCCGGGTTCGACCGCTTCCAGCCCTGCGCCACCTGGCGGCGGGATCCGCCATGGGCGTGGGCTCCACCCTCATCCCCGGTGGCAATGACGGGCTGATACTGTTCGGCATCCCCTCGCTTTCGCCGCACGCGCTGCCCGCATGGGCCGGCATCGTCGCGGGCATATGGCTGGCGCTGACGGCGATGCGGTTCCTGGGCCGCCCGATACCGCGCATCGTCTGCGAAGGCGACATCTGCCGGTCCGGTCTGTAACGCAACTGCAC
Organism: Albidovulum sediminis; assembly: GCF_025380365.1. Lineage (GTDB taxonomy): Bacteria > Pseudomonadota > Alphaproteobacteria > Rhodobacterales > Rhodobacteraceae > Albidovulum > Albidovulum sediminis. The sequence goes on along the minus strand of NZ_JAOCQF010000003.1, from coordinate 334,083 downwards.
CCGGGTCAGTCCCCTTTGCGGACCCGGATCGGAGTACCCCCATGGCGCGTGCGCTCGACAAGACCCTCGACAGCTTCCTGCGACGTCTCGGCACGCGGCTGGCCAGAAAGCTCAACAGCCCCAGCGCCGGCTACGTTCCCTTCACGCCGTCGGATTTCGATACGCTTTGCCGCGTGCTGCGCCCCGGCGACGTGATCCTGGTCGAGGGGCGCGAGCGCGTGTCGAACGCGATCAAGTATCTCACCCAGTCAACCTGGTCGCATGCGGCGATGTATGTCGGCGACCGGCTGGCGCCCCCCGCGCAGGGGGATGAGCCGCACCGGCTGGTCGAGGTCAATCTTGGCGAGGGCTGCATTTCCGCGCCACTCACGAAATACGCGCGGCACAATACGCGCATCTGCCGGCCCGTGGGTCTGACCGAGGGGGAGCTTCAGGCGGTCACGGGGTTCATGATCGACCGGATAGGTCTTCAGTACGACATGAAGAACATCTTCGATCTTCTGCGCTACTTCCTGCCGAACCCGCCGGTTCCGGTCCGCTGGCGGCGTCGCATGCTGGCCTTCGGGTCGGGCGATCCGACCCGCGCGATCTGCTCGTCACTGATCGCGCGTGCCTTCCAGGCCGTGCGCTATCCGATCCTGCCGGATGTCACCACCGTGAAGGCCCGCCATGGTTCCGCCTTCGCCCGGAAGGAGATACTTCACATCCGCCATCATTCGCTGTTCGCGCCGCGCGATTTCGACCTGTCCCCCTATTTCGAGGTGGTCAAGCCGCATCTGGCCGATGGCTTTGACCCGCATGTACTGGAATGGGGTGACCGGATCGAGGCCGAGGCGTCCGAACCGGCGGGTCCGGTGGACGACACCAGCGCCTCCTAGGGCCACGCCGGGCCTCTTTGCCGGGGTGCCGGACTGTCACGTCCCGCGTCCACCTCAAAACGAAAAGGCGGGCCGCGTGGCCCGCCTTGTTCCGGAGTATCAGGATGCCCCTTGGGAGCCGGGGCATCCTGAGATTTCGTCCATCAGTTCCACAGCAGAATGGCGCGGATCTGGCCGCCGACTTCGCGGTCGTCGCCGTGCAGCGCGCCCTTGATGGCGCTGGCCTGGGCCGAGGTGAGGCCCGAGAGATCGGCGTTCGGGACGATCGAGCGGACGGCGAAGGCGTCGGTGGCCGAGAGACCGTCCGCGGCCATGGCGCTGGCGGAGGTGACGGAAGCAACGAGGGCGAGGGCGGTGAAGATCGTTTTCATGATGTGGTCCTTTCAGGAAGCATAGGTTGGTTCAGCGGGAACTGGCGATCAGTTCCACAGCAGGATGGCGCGGATCTGGCCGCCGACTTCGCGGTCGTCGCCGTGCAGCGCGCCCTTGATGGCGCTGGCCTGGGCCGAGGTGAGGCCCGAGAGATCGGCGTTCGGGACGATCGAGCGGACGGCGAAGGCGTCGGTGGCCGAGAGACCGTCCGCGGCCATGGCGCTGGCGGAGGTGACGGAAGCAACGAGGGCGAGGGCGGTGAAGAGCGTTTTCATGATGTGGTCCTTTCAGGAAGCATTGGTTGGTTCAGCGGGAACTGGCGATCAGTTCCACAGCAGGATGGCGCGGATCTGGCCGCCGACTTCGCGGTCGTCGCCGTGCAGCACGCCCTTGATGGCGCTGGCCTGGGCCGAGGTGAGGCCCGAGAGATCGGCGTTCGGGACGATCGAGCGGACGGCAAAGGCGTCGGTGGCCGAGAGACCGTCCGCGGCCATGGCGCTGGCGGAGGTGACGGAAGCGATGAGGGCGAGGGCGGTGAAGAGCGTTTTCATGATGTGGTCCTTTCAGGTTCAGACGTGTGTTTCGGTTGTGTGGTGGGAGGCGTTCCTGCCTTCCGATGAGACCAATCTGGGGGTGCCCTGCCGCAATGTGAAATCACCCTTCCCTCACGTCCGCTCACGCCGATTTTTTGAAAAAACCCTGTAACAGTAATGGTTTGTCACGTTCCCGTGATCGGGCGGGGAATTCAGCCGGAACCAGCGCCCGTTACAGGAAACGCTCGGCCCTGCGCCGGCTTTTCCTGAAACAAATCGGCGGCTGTGACAGGCGGTAAAATAAATGTGTTGCTTCGGATGGACCTTTCCGGGCTAGTCCTTGACCCCGGAAAGACCCTTTTCCCAGAGCGAGGCCGCCCGCGTGTCACATTTTCCGTCGATCCCGAATCTCGAATTGCTCGCGTTGTTCCGCAAGTTTCCCGACCGGGGCATCCTTCCGCTGCTGGAATACCACGACGCCATCCTGCGCAATGACAGCGAGCTGAGCGTGGGAGAGCGCGAACTGATCGCGGCCTACGTGTCTTCCCTGAACGATTGCCACTATTGCTTTTCCGCCCATCTGGACCATGCGAAGGCCTGGGGCATTCCCGCCGAGGTGTTCGGAGACGTCCGGATCGACCTCGATCATCCCGGCATCCCGGAACGGATGCGCCCGGTGCTGGCCTTCGTCCGGCGACTGACCGTCGACCCGGCCGGAACGGGCATGGCGGATGCCCAGGCCGTCTATGACGCCGGGTTCAGCGAAGAGGGCTTCTTCGATGTCATTTCGGTCACAGCACTTTACAACTTCATGAACCGCATCCTGGAAGGGGCGGGCATCAAGCGGCACGTCCGCGTCATGGACATGACCGACGAGATGCGCCGCAGGTATCGCTACACCCATCTGTGGAAGACGATCTCGAAAAGCCCGGGCCAGGTCTGAGCGCGCGGCGCCCTCACCTCAATTTGAACCGCGCGCCGGGGATGTGAGTTTCGATACACCCGCGGGCGCGATATGCGGTGTCCTGTCTCAAACCATTGGAAATCTCATGACCAGGACACCACTCCTCGACATGTCGCCCGTCCAGATCGATGGCTCGGACGGCGAAGCACAGGCTCTTCTGGCCGGCGCCAAGGCGCGCCTTGGCTTCGTGCCGAACATGTACGGCTACATGGCCAATCTGGCGCCGCTTCTGGCCACCTATCTGGGCAGCTACGACGGCTTCCGCCAGGCATCGGGCTTCACGCCGGCGGAACAGGAAACCGTCTTCCTGACCATCAGCCGGGTGAACGGGTGCAGCTACTGCCTTGCGGCGCATTCGATGATCGCCGACCGCAAGTCGGGCGTGCCCGCCGACAGCCTTGCGGCCTTGCGCGCGGGCGGCGACCTGCCGGACCCGAAACTGCGCGCGGTGGCGGTGTTCACCGAGGCGATGCTGGTGTCGCGCGGCAATCCCGGCCGTGCGGCGGTCGATGCCTTCCTCGCCGCCGGATATGGAGAGAGCCAGGTGCTGGGCGTGGTCCTTGCGATCGCCTGCAAGTCGATTTCCAACACCGTGAACCATCTGGCGGCCACGCCGGTGGATGCCGTGTTCGCGCCCTACGCCCTGGCCTGAAACAGGCGCCGAAGGCCCGCGTCCAGCGACAGGGGCCCGGCGCCATGGATCATCACCGGGGCCAGAAGCGCGCACCACAGCAGCAACTGGTCTGGCAACATGTCGAACGGGCTGGCGTCGAACAGCGCGCCAGCCCAACCTGACGAGGACGCCATCGCCATGGCGATTGCCTGGTGCAGGACAAGGCCGACGGCCGCCCATCGCGCGGCAAGTCCCGCCACGATCAGAACAGGCAGGACCAGTTCGGCCAGGCTCATTCCCGCGACATACACCATTCCGGCCGTGCCCGGCGCCGCTTGTCCCGTCGCAACTGTATCGGGCAGATAGGCATAAACCGCCCCGATCGTGACGAACCAGCCGTCCACGGCCGGGCCCATAGACAGGTCATGCCCCGGAAACCGCGACAGCGCCGAGATGGCGAACCAGGGCAGGAGCGTTGCCGCAAAGGCGCATCGGCTGAAGCTCGTCAGGACGGCTTCCTTCCAGCCGGCCGCCTTCACTTCGCGATCATCCATTCGCCGCGCGGATGGAAGGCGTGGAACGCGAAGGCAAAGGGAATGTCGTGGATGACATCGCGGCCTTCCCTGTCAAGCACGTTGACGTTTCCAACCTCTCGCCCCGTGCCGATAACGGGGCCGTCCAGCGCAGAGGCTTGACCCTCTTCCCAGGTCAGGACCACGCCGGCCTCTTCGATCCGGCGTTCCTCGATCAGGCGCGTCATCGGCCAGGCACGGTTGCCGACCCGGATCACCCGTTCCAGCGGATTGATGCCGTGCGGCGGGTTTTCCCCGTCGTAAAGGAACGGGCGGGACGTGTCGTACCCGACATAGGGGTTGCTGCCGTAGGCGCGCGACCAGTCCGGTTCATCCATCACCAGCCCGTCGGGATCGGCCGACCGGAACACCGACCAGCTTTCCATCCGCGCGGGCAACTGGGTCAGCTTGCTGCCGGTGTGGCGCCCGACGATGCCTTCGCCCAGCGCCTGCTGCCACCAGCTTTCGGTTTCGCGGTCATACATGATCATGTCGGAGTTTCGCAGCAGTCCCGACACACCGAAGCTGAGCGTTGTGCTGCCCACCCGCCGGTCGAAGACCATGCCGGTATTGCACAGCGGGCAGAAGGTGACGGCGACCGGCTGCCCGTCGACCACGTCATTCACGATCTCGTGCCACATCAGGTAGCGGATGGGATAGGCCCGCGCGGGGCCGTTTTCCGGGCGCACGGTCATGACGGGCTCGCGGTCGGCCAATCGCGTTTCCTGCGCGGCGGCGATGAAGCGCGGGTCCGAGATGGCGGGGATCCCGTCTTTCGGGGGGCCGCCGGCCATCACGTCTCCAAGGTCGATCGCGGTGCGCGAAAAGTCGGTCTCCGGCCAGGCCGCGCGGAACGCCGCCTCCTGACCCAGCGCGGAACCGGCGACGGCCATCAGGCCAAGCGCCATGGCGGCGCGGCGGGTGAACAGCAGGCCGAAGCCCTTGCGCGGGGTTCCTCGGCGGGTCTCTGTCCGGGTCATGTCACTCTCCGCATGGTCGGGCTTCAGGCGCGCCCGGGAAAGATGACAGTTGAGCGTGCCGGATGTTACGCCGCTCGCTGGAAAGTGATGTCAGGGGCGGCCCGGTGGGTTTCGCGGCCGCCCCTGACAGTTCGGTCTAGACAGCCGCGTCCGCGGCCGAGAAGCGCTCGGTGATGTGCTGCGGGCAGTTCCAGTCGAAGCCCGAGACCGAGATCAGGATGCCGCGTTCGACCCGCGCGCGGTAGTCGGGCACCTCGAGCCGGGCCAGGATTTCCGCCTGTTCCGATCCGATGACCCGCGCGCGACCGAACAGTTTCAGCCGCCGGCGGTTCGGATAGTCCATGAAGAAGATCGACACCCGGTCGTTCGTCTGAAGGTTGCCGACGCTGACATACTGGCGATTGCCGCGGAAATCGGCAAAGCCGAGCGTCGCTTCATCGAGTACCCGGATGAATCCCCTCGGCCCGCCACGGTGCTGGATGTAGGGCCAGCCGGTTTCACCCACCGTCGCCATGTACATAGAGTCGCGGGCCTGGATGAAGTCCGCCTCGGCGTCTTCGAGCCGCACGTTCACCGGGACCGGCACGTCTTCCATGCGGGCATAGGCGGCCCGGCTTCCCATGTCTTCCTGAATCCGCTTCACGGTAGGCGTGAAGGCGATCTCGGCAAATCCGTGTGGCATCTCATTCTCCTTTTCGGGTGGGCGCGCCCGTCAAAGGCCCAGGTCGGACAGACCGGGATGGTCGGCGGGACGGGGGCCGGACGCCCAGAGGAAGCGGCGGTCGGATTCCTTGATCGGCTGGTCGTTGATGCTTGCCAGTCGCCGCCGCATCAGTCCGCGCTCGTCGAATTCCCAGTTTTCGTTGCCATGGCTGCGATACCAGTTGCCCGCATCGTCGCGCCATTCGTAGGCAAAGCGCACGGCGATCCGATTGTCGGTGAAAGCCCAGATCTCCTTGACCAGCCGGTACTCGATCTCGCGCGCCCATTTGCGGGTCAGGAAGGCGACGATCTCGGCGCGGCCGGTCAGGAACTCGGCCCGGTTCCGCCACTGGCTGTCTTCGGTATAGGCCAGGGACACGCGCTGCGGATCGCGCGAGTTCCAGGCATCCTCGGCCATGCGCACCTTGGTGATGGCCGTTTCGAGGGTGAAGGGCGGCAGGGGCGGACGCGCACCTTCGGGCAGGGTGGCTTGGGACATGGTTCAGGTCTCCTCTAGACGTTGCAAAGGTGTAGCGGGTTCAGCCGACGTAGGACCAGTCGGCGGGAAGCCATTTCAGCGCGCCCGCATCACTGACGATCCGGCCGACGCCGGGGAACGGCATGTGCGTCGCGGCCAAGAGCAGTCCCTCGTCGGCGGCCTTTGGGAAGAAGCGGGCGCGCGCGGCATCGGCGGCGTCCTTGTCCATCTCGAAGATGATGCCGAAGCCCGGAATAGCCGGGTGGGCAGCCGGATGGAACAGCATGTCGGACACAAGATTGAGAGACTGCCCCTCATCCTCGATCCTGACGCCGATCTGGCCGGGGGTGTGCCCGGAAAGGTCGAAGACGGAAACCCCGCGCGAGATTTCGCGATCGCCGTCGATCGGCTGAAGCCGCGGATAAAGGCGTGCCAGTTCCTGCGTCGCCGCAAAGCTCGACTTCGTGATCTCCGGCGCCCGCGCCTCGATCGAGGGATCGGTGAAGGCCGCGAGGTCGCGCCGGTCGATGAAGACCTCTGCTTCGGGGTAGTTGTTCCGGCCTCCCGCGATCATGCCGCCGATGTGGTCGATATGGGCGTGGGTCAGGATCACGGCGTCTATGTCGGTGGGTGCGACACCGAGGAAGGCGAGCGTTTCGGGCAGGTAGCCCGAGGTCGCGCTGACCGTGCCGGCCGGCCCGCTGTCGACAAGGATGTAACGCTCCCCGTCATTGATGAGATAGGTCGAGAAGCTGCCGCGGACCCCGTCCACGCCCGCCGCATGAACGGCGCCGGCCGCTGCGCGGGCCTGGTCCGGTGTGGCCCCGGTGAAGAAGTCGAAGGGGAAGTCGATGTAGCCGTCCGAGATGACCGTCACTTCGAACCGGCCGATCTGGTAGCGGGCGACGACGGGCAGCCGGGGCAGCGGGCCGGTCGAGCGCGCCTGAAGCGCGGTCGGCGCAGCCGCTGCAAGCGGCAGGGCGGCAAGAGAGGCGGCAAAGCCGCGGCGGGTAAGACGGAGCATCGGCGTCCCTTTCATGAAATGGTTTGCCCCGGCCCTGCGGCCGGGGACGAACTCAGGCGGTGCGGTTCAGTTCGATCTTGGGAAAGTCGATCTCGACCTGCGTGGCCCTGCCCAGGATGTTGGTGAAGATGTTCATCGCCACATGGGTGATGATCTCGATGATCTCGCCGTCCGAATGGCCTGCGGCGCGCACCGCATCCATTTCGGCCCCGGTGACCTGGCCGGTATGTTCAACCAGCGCGCGCGCGAAGGTCAGCGCGGCCGCGGCCTTGGCGTCGGAGGAACGGCCGGCGCGGTTCGCCAGCATCTCTTCGTTGTCGAGACCGGTCTTGCGGCCGATCGCGGTATGGGCAGAGACGCAGTACTGGCAGGCGTTCTGCTCGGCCACCGACAGCGCGATGCGCTCGCGCGTCTTGGGGTCGAGCGCGCCCGCACCGGCGATGCCGTGCAGCCCGAGGAACGCCTGCAGCGCCGCGGGAGAGTTCGCCAGAACGCGGATGAAGTTGGGGACCATCCCCAGAGCGGACTGAACGGCGTCCAGCAGCGCCTTGGCGTCTCCGCTGGCGGTATTCGGGTCGATGACGGCTACACGGGCCATGTGGGTTCTCCTTGCGTGATCGGAATCGGGCGTTGTCGGGCGCCGCTGCCACGCAAGATGAGGTATTGTTGATTGTGGAAGAATAGATGATATTGGCAATACATTATTCCGAATGGTGGAATTATATGGACCGCCTGCACGAGCTTGAGGTTCTGGTCGCGGTGGCGGACGCGGGAAGCCTTTCCCGCGCGGCTTCGCGGTTGCGCCTGTCTCCGCCCGCAGTGACACGCGCCGTCGCATCGCTTGAGGACCGTCTGGGGGCACGGCTGTTCAACCGGACCACCCGCAGCCTGACGACGACGGAGGCGGGCGAACGTTTTCTGGCCAGCGCGCGCCGCATCCTGGCTGATCTGGAAACGGCCCAGCGCGAGGCGGCCGGAGAGGCGACGGTGCCGCATGGGCACCTGACGCTGACCGCCTCGGTGTCATTCGGCCGATCCGTTCTTGCGCCCGTGGTCTGGCGTTTCCTTGGACGGAACCCGCGCGTGACCGCGTCGATGCTGCTTCTTGATCGCGTGGCGAACCTGGTCGAGGAAGGGATCGACCTCGCCGTTCGCATCGGCCCGCTTCCCGACTCGGGGTTGATCGCCCGGCGCGTTGGCGCAGTGCGCCGCCTGCTGGTCGCCAGCCCTGGATACCTGGAACAGAACGGCTGCCCCGATGTGCCCATCGAGTTGAAGGAACACCGGTTCATCGGGTTTACCGGGCTGATGCCGCTGCGGGAATGGCGCTACCACGATGGCGCCCGCCAGGTCAGCTTCCCGCTCGCCCCCGCGTTCGAGGTCAACGACGCCCTGACCGCGATCGAGGCTGCCCAGCAGGGCCATGGGATCGCCCCGGCGCTGTCCTACATGGTTCAGGACCAGATCCGCGACCGCAGGCTGGTCGAGGTGCTGGCAGACGACCGGCAGCCCGAACTGCCGGTGAACCTGGTCTATCCGCATTCCCGGCTCGTGGCGCCGAAGGTGCGGGCCTTCGTCGACTTCGCCGCGCCGCTGCTGGGGGCGGAACTGGATCGGCTGGCCGCGGCGCGGGCGTCACCGCCCTGAGATTCCGCCCACCGTTATCCCCGCAGGGTGCCGCCGGTGGCCTTGGCGACCTTCTCGACGATCTTCGCGCTGACCGCCTCGATCTCTTCGTCGGTCAGCGTCCGGTCGCGGGGCTGCAGCCGCACCGTGATGGCAAGCGATTTCCGGCCCGCGCCCATCTGCGCCTCTGCCCTCTCGCCGGTGAACTGGTCGAAGACGCGAACCTCCTCGATCAGCGCCTTGTCGGCGCCCTGCGCCGCGTTGACGAGCGTCAGCGCCTCCACACCCTCGTCCACCACGAAGGCGAAATCGCGCTCGACCGCCTGCAGGTCGGAAACAGCCAGCGCGGGCCGGGTCGCGGTCCTGACCTTGGGGAAGGGGATGCGCGCGACATGGAGGGTGAAGGCCACCGCCGGCCCCTTCACGTCCATCGCCCTGAGGATCTTCGGATGCACCTCGCCGAAGGTTGCAAGCGCGTTGGGGCCAAGCCCGATCACGCCCGAACGGCCTGGATGCCACCAGCCCGCGACCTTGCGGCTGATCTGCACCTTGGCGGGCGCGCCAAGTGCAGACAGGACGGCCTCCGCATCGGCCTTCGCGTCGTAGAGATCCACCGCCCGGCGCGAGCCGTAGGGGTCGCGTGGGGCCGTGGCACCGACCAGAAGTCCCGCCGCCTGCAGTTCCTGCTCTCCCGGTTCGCCACCGGCGAAGGCAGGGCCCACCTCGAACAGCGCAAGGTCCATGAAGCCCCGCGCCTGGTTGCGCGCCGCGGCCTGCAAGAGGCCCGGCAACAGGTCGGGCCGCATGTGCGTCATTTCCGACGAGATCGGGTTTTCCAGCCGAGTCGCTTCGGTTCCGCCCCCGAACAGCGCGGCTGAGGCACCGTCGATGAAGGAGTAGGTGACACATTCGTTGTAGCCCAGAGCCGCCAGCGTCCGCCGCGCGGCCTTTTCCCGCACCTGCATCGGCGTCAGCACCGGCTTCGGCACGCCGGGGCGCGCACGGCGCATCGGCTTGCCTTCCAGCTTGGTCAGAGACGCGATCCGCGCCACCTCCTCGACCAGGTCGGCCTCGCCCAGGATGTCGGGGCGCCAGGTCGGCGGGGTCGCCATGTCGCCCGCCATCGTGAAACCAAGCGCCTCCAGCGTGGCGCGCTGCGTGGCCTCGGGGATATCCATGCCGACCAGGCTGATGACCCGTGCGGGGTCCAGCCGGTAGGCGCGCGCCGTGTCGGGCACCGCACCGTCCATCACGACATGCGACGGCTCGCCCCCGCAGAGGTCGAGCACCATCCGCGTGGCAAGCTCCAGCCCCGGCAGGGTGAAGTCGGGGTCCACGCCGCGCTCGAACCGGTAGCGCGCGTCGGAGTTGATGCGCAGCGCGCGCCCCGTCGCCGCAATGGTGATCGGGTCCCAGTAGGCGCTTTCGAGGAAGACGTCGGTCGTCTCCTCGGTGCAGCCCGAATGCTCTCCGCCCATGATCCCGGCCAGGCTTTCCGGCCCCTGATCGTCGGAGATCACCATCATCCCCTCGCGGAGCGTATAGGTCTTGCCGTCCAGCGCCAGCAGTACCTCGCCCCCCGTCGCCGGGTGGATGCGCAGGTCGCCCTTCACCTTGGCCACGTCGAAGACATGAAGCGGCCGGTTCAGCGCGAAGGTGAAGAAGTTGGTGATGTCGACGAGGGCCGAGATCGGACGCAGGCCGATGGCCTTCAGCCGCGCCTGAAGCCAGGCGGGCGACGGGCCGTTCTTTACGCCGCGGATGGTGCGGCCGGCGAAGAGCGGGCAGCCCTTGTCCTTCAGCGCGGAGTCGATTGCGACGCCGACGGGGCTGTCGAACGTGCCCTTCACCGGCTCCATCGGCAGCGGCTTCAGCGTGCCGAGGCCGCGCGCCGCAAGGTCACGGGCGATGCCGCGCACGCCCAGCGCGTCGGGGCGGTTGGGGGTGATCTTGATGTGGATCATCGGGTCCACCGCGCCGGGGCGGTTTGCCGCCAGCCAGTCGACAAAACGCTCGCCCACCTCGCCCGAGGGCAGTTCGATGATGCCGTTGTGCTCGTCAGAAAGCTCAAGTTCGCGTTCGGAGGCCATCATGCCGTGGCTCTCGACGCCGCGGATCTTGCCGACGCCCAGCGTCACGTCGATGCCGGGGACATAATCGCCCGGCTTGCAGAGGACGACCGTGATCCCCGCCCGCGCGTTCGGCGCGCCGCAGACGATCTGCTTTTCGCCCTCGTCCGTCATCACCCGGCAGACCCGCAGCCGGTCGGCATCGGGGTGCTGTTCGGCGTGCAGCACCTTGGCGAGCGTAAAGGCCGACAGCCGCGCGGCGGGGTTGGAGACCTCCTCCACCTCCAGCCCCAGATCGGTCAGCGCCTCGGCAATCTCGGTAACCGAGGCCGTGGTGTCGAGGTGGTCTTTCAGCCAGGAGAGGGTGAATTTCATCGTTTCGTCCCAGTTTGCGTAGGGCAGGCTTCAGCCCGCCAATTCATCGGATGGCGGGCTGAAGCCCGCCCTACGGCGTTGGATTTCTCTTGGTTTGACCAGCGGTGCCATTACCATGCTGCGCAGTTCGAAGCGAATTGCACGGGAAAGTCATGGAGTGGGCGATATATTCTGGATTTGTCTTCATTGTCTGCGCGGCGATCGCCAGATTCGGCGATCCGAAATTACGAGGAGCCTTTATTAGTTGGGCGATCGGTAGCGGCTTGCTGTGCCTCGGATTCCTACTGGGACCACCCTTCGACAAGATAGCGGGGTTGGTCATGCTTCTCGCGATTTGTACGGGGCTGGTTTGGCTGAAGGTAAAGGGGGATATGTAACCACTCACCTGCTCAACCCCCCGGCCACCGTCGGCATATCCAGCGCCGCGAAGCCGTAGTGCCTGAGCCACCTCAGGTCGCTCTCAAAGAACGCCCGCAAATCCGGAATCCCGTATTTCAGCATCGCCAGCCGGTCGATGCCCATGCCGAACGCGAAGCCCTGCCATTCGGTCGGGTCCACGCCCGCCGCCGCCAGCACCTTGGGGTGGACCATGCCGGAACCGAGGATCTCCATCCACTTGTCGCCCTCGCCGATCTTCAGCTGCCCGCCTTCCCAGGAACAGCGGATATCGACCTCGGCCGAGGGTTCGGTGAAGGGGAAGTGGCTGGCGCGGAAGCGCAGTTCGACGCTGTCCACCTCGAAGAAGGACCGGCAGAATTCCTCCAGCACCCATTTCAGGTTGGCCATGGAGATGTCGCGGTCGATGGCCAGCCCCTCGACCTGATGGAACATCGGCGTGTGGGTCTGGTCCATGTCCATGCGGTAGACGCGGCCCGGCGCGATGACGCGGATCGGCGCGCCTTGCGATGCCATGGCGCGGATCTGCACGGGGCTGGTGTGGGTGCGCAGGACGTGGGGCGGGCGGGTGTCGCCCTCGGCCCGCGCCATGAAGAAGGTGTCGTGTTCCTGCCGCGCGGGGTGTTCCGGCGGGATGTTCAGCGCGTCGAAGTTGTGCCAGTCATCCTCGATCTGCGGGCCTTCGGCGACGGCAAAGCCCATGTCGGCGAAGATCGCCGTGACCTCCTCGGTCACCTGGCTGACGGGGTGGATGGTGCCCTGACGGCGCGGGCGGCCCGGCAGCGTCACGTCCAGCCATTCGGCCTTGAGCCGCGCATCCAGCGCCGCATCGGCCAGCCCCGCCTTGCGGGCGCGCAATGCCGCGTCGATCTCGTCCTTCAGGCGGTTCAGCGCGGCGCCCGCCGCCTGACGCGCGGACGGGTCCATCTGCCCAAGCTCCCGCATCTTCAGGCTGATCTCGCCCTTCTTGCCAAGCGCCGCGACGCGCAGTTCCTCCAGCGCGGCCTCATCGCCCGCCCCGGCGATCCCGTCCAGGTATTTGCCCTTCAGCGCGTCCAAACCGTCCATCTTTCGGCCCTTCGAAAATCCGGGCCCTGTGCTACCACAGAAGCCCCCGATTGCAAGTCGCCCGCCGGCGACCGCCAAAACAAAACCCCGCGGCGCCTTTCCGGCACTCGCGGGGTTCCGACTGTCCCTCGGAATGAGAGATTACGCGAGCGCGGCCTTCGCCTTTTCGACGATGGCGCCAAACGCCGCGGGTTCGTGCACGGCCAGATCGGCCAGAACCTTGCGGTCGACCTCGATCCCAGCCTTGGAGAGCGCGTTGACGAAGCGCGAATAGGTCAGCGTCTCGTCGATGGCGCGGACGGCGGCGTTAATGCGCTGGATCCACAGCGCGCGGAAGTTGCGCTTGCGCGTCTTCCGGTCGCGGGTGGCGTACTGTTGCGCCTTGTCGACCGCCTGCGTGGCGGTGCGGAAGTTGCGCGAACGGGCGGCGTAGTAGCCCTTCGCCTTCTTGATGACCTTGCGGTGACGGGCGTGCGTGACGACGCCGGATTTAACGCGGGACATGTGTCTGGCTCCTCAGCGGTCGTAGGGCATGTATTTCTTGACGATCTTCGCATCCGGGTCGGAGAGGAGCATGGTGCCCGTCGCCTTGCGGATAAAGTCCGTCGAACGCTTGATCATGCCGTGACGCTTGCCGGCGACACCCGCCTTGACGCGGCCAGAGGCCGTCATCTTGAACCGCTTCTTCGCAGCGGATTTGGTCTTCATCTTGGGCATTTTCATCTCCTGGTCAGACGTGAATGCGCGACTCGGCAATGCCACTTGGCCGGCCCCGCAGGGTATTCGAGAGGCGCCCTATAGCCGGGGAGGGCCCGGTTGGCAAGGGGGAAGGGCGGCCCGAAGGGCTGCTGTGCCCGGGTTCAGGCCTGCGGGGCGATCACGACCCGGGTTGACCATTGCCGGCAGCGTTCGTCCAGATCGGCGGGCAGCGGCCGGTCGGTGAAGACGGTGTCGATCTCGGAGAGCGAGGCGATCCGCGCGGGGGCGGAACGGCCAAGCTTCGAGTGGTCGGTGACCAGGAACGAGCGCCGGGCCTGGCGCAGGATCGCGCGGCTGACCCGCACCTCGACCAGGTCGAAGTCGAGCATGTCGCCGTCGTGGTCCAGCGCCGAGGTGCCGACGATCGCGAAATCGACCTTGAACTGCTCGAAGAACTGCGTGGTCAGATCGCCCACCAGTCCGCCATCAGATCGGCGCAGGGCGCCGCCCGCCACCATGATCTCGCAACTCGGGTTGGCCAGAAGGATGTTGGCCACGTTCATGTTATTGGTCACGACGGTGATGTTCTGGTGATGCAGAAGCTCGTGCGCGACGGCCTCAGTGGTGGTGCCGAGGTTGAGGATCAGAGAGGAGTTGTCGGGGATCTCGGCCGCACAGGCCTTGGCGATGGCGGCCTTGGCGCCTTCGTTCATGCGTCGCCGCTGTTCGTAGCCGATGTTCACCACGCCCGTGCGCGCGACCGCGCCGCCATGGACGCGATCCAGAAACCCGGCTTCGGACAACTCGGTCAGGTCGCGCCGGATCGTCTGCAGGGTGACGTCGAACCGCTGCGCCAGATCCTCCACGATCACGCGCCCCTCGGTCCGCGCGATCTCGAGAATCTCGCTTTGGCGAATGTTGAGGGCCAAGCTTCCGTCTCCCCTGCCGTTCGGCCGGACAGCACCCCCGTCGCGCCCCGATCCCATGGTTCCGCGGGTCGGGCGGGTCATGCTGCGCCAGCATTCGTTTTCTTTCGCGGCGCAGCATGGCGTGTCTCGAACGCCCGGAAACGCACCGGAATTAATTCTACTATGCTCGCTTTTGATGAAAGCGCGCAATAGCGAACATTTACGATTGACGCCCCGCTTCGCTTCGGTGCATGGTCGCGACCGGAAGGGCAAAGTCTCTTCGGGGGAGGATTGCGACGTGGCGGATGCGCGGCGGCCCGAGATGGCCGATCTGTTCATCATCGGTGGCGGCATCAACGGATGCGGGATCGCGCGCGATGCTGCGGGGCGCGGTCTTTCCGTCCTTCTGGCCGAGCAGGGCGACCTTGCGCAGGCAACATCATCTGCCTCGACGAAGCTCTTTCACGGCGGCCTGCGCTATCTTGAGTACTTCGAATTCCGCTTGGTGCGCGAGGCGCTGGAAGAGCGCGAGACGCTGCTGGTCGCGATGCCGCACATCTCCTGGCCGATGCGCTTCGTTCTGCCCTATCATGCGGGCATGCGCTTCGAAAGCGATACGCCGGCGGGGCGTCTTCTGGGGCTTTTCATGCCCTGGATGAAGGGGCGCCGCCCGGCCTGGATGATCCGGCTGGGCCTTTTCCTTTACGACACCATGGGCGGGCGCAAGATCCTTCCCGCCACCCGCACCCTGGACCTGTCCACCGACCCCGCGGGCAAGCCGCTGCAGCCGCGTTTCCGCCGCGCCTATGAATACTCCGACTGCTGGGTCGAGGATTCGCGCCTTGTCGTGCTGAATGCCCGCGATGCCGAGGCGCGGGGCGCGAAGATCATGGTCGGCACGCGCGTGATCTCCGCCACGCGCACGGGGGACCACACGGGGGACCACTGGGAAATCCTGACCGAGGGCGAGGGCGGCCGCCAGACCTTCCGCGCGAAGATGCTGGTGAACGCCGGCGGCCCCTGGGTCGAAGATGTGATCCGCAACGTCGCCCGCATCAGGTCGACCGAGGGTGTCCGGCTGGTCCGCGGAAGCCACATCGTGACGCGCCGCCTGTTCGACCACGACCGCTGCTATTTCTTCCAGGGAGAGGATGGGCGGATCATCTTCGCCATTCCCTACGAACAGGACTTTACCCTGATCGGCACCACCGACAAGGACCATCAGGGCAAGCCGTCCGAGGCGCGCTGTACGGAAGAGGAACGGGACTACCTGCTGGCCTTCGCCTCGAAGTACTTCGCACGGCCGGTGACCGCGGAAGATGTGGTCTGGACCTATTCCGGTGTGCGGCCGCTTTACAATGACGGGGCGAAATCGGCCACGGCAGCGACGCGCGACTATGTCCTGTCCGTCGATGCGGATGGCCCGCCGCTCTTGAATGTCTTCGGCGGCAAGATCACCACCTATCGCCGCCTTGCCGAAAGCGCGATGGAGAAGATCACCCCGTTCTTTCCCGGCCTGAAGGGCCGGTGGACGGCCCGCGTGCCGTTGCCGGGCGGCGATTTTCCTCAGGACGGCGTGGCGGACCTGCTGGCGCGGCTGAGGGTGCAGTATCCGTTCCTTTCGGACTATCACGCCGCTCGGCTGGTCCGCGCCTACGGAACCGAGGCCTTCGCGGTTCTGGGCGGCGCCGCGTCCATGGCCGACCTCGGCCGTGACTTCGGCGCCACGCTGACCGAGGCGGAGGCGCGCTGGCTGATGGGCAAGGAATGGGCCCGGCACGCGGCCGACATCGTCTGGCGTCGGACAAAGCTGGGCCTACGGATGACCGAGGACCAGATCGCCGCGCTGGAGAACCACATGACGAGAGCCCGGGCCGCCGTCCCGGCCGCGGAATAGGAACGAGAGTATGGCGCTTGAGTTGCAGGCAGTTTCCAGGATCGTCGGCGGAAGGGTTCACATCCATCCGACGAACCTGACGCTGCAGAAGGGCACGATGAACGTGCTGCTTGGCCCCACGCTTTCGGGCAAGACATCGCTCATGCGGCTGATGGCGGGGCTCGACGTGCCGTCGCAGGGTCGCATCCTGTGGGACGGCAGCGACGTGACCGGGGTCCGCGTGCAGGATCGCGGCGTTGCCATGGTCTATCAGCAGTTCATCAACTACCCCGGCCTTTCGGTCTACGAGAACATCGCCTCACCCCTCAGGGTCGAGGGTCGCCCGGCCAGCGAGATCGACCGCCGGGTGCGCGAGACGGCGGACCTGATGCGCCTGACGCCGATGCTGGAGCGCAAGCCGCTGGAGCTTTCGGGCGGCCAGCAGCAGCGCTGCGCGCTGGCGCGTGCTCTGGTCAAGGGCGCGGGGCTTGTCCTCCTCGATGAACCGCTGGCCAACCTCGACTACAAGCTGCGCGAGGAACTGCGGGTCGAGATCCCGCGCATCTTCGAGGCGAGCGGGGCCATATTCGTCTATGCCACGACCGAACCGGAGGAAGCCCTGCTTCTGGGCGGCAATACCGCGACGCTCTGGGAAGGGCGGGTGACCCAGTTCGGCCCCACGCCCGCCGTCTACCGACAGCCGACCGACATGGTCACCGCACGGGTTTTCAGCGATCCGCCGATGAATTTCGTGTCCTGCTTCAAGGATGGCCACCGGATCACCTTCGGCGAGCGTGCCAACGCCCCGGCCGACGGCGCCTTTGCCGCGCTTCCCGACGGGCGCTATGTCGCGGGCTTCCGCGCCAACCACCTCGAGCTGAACCGGCATTCGGGCCAGGCGGTCGAGTTCCAGTGCGCCCTGGGCGTGACCGAGATCACCGGATCGGAAACCTTCGTCCACATCGGCCATGGAACCGACCGCTGGGTTGGGCTGGTGCATGGCGTGCACGACCTCGCGCCAGGATCGCGCGTCAGCGTCTGGCTCGATCCCGCCCATATCTACATCTTCCATGCCGACGGGCGCCTTGCCGCCCCTGCCGCCTATGCCTCGGCGGAACTGAAGGGGGCAGCCTGATGGCCCGGATCACGCTCCAGAACCTCGCGCACAGCTATCTGTCCCACCCGAGGGGCGAGGCCGACTTTGCGCTCAAGCAGATGGACCACGTCTGGGACGACGGCGGCGCCTACGCGCTTCTCGGGTCTTCGGGGTGTGGCAAGACCACGCTTCTGAACATCATCTCGGGCCTCTTGCGGCCGTCGCAGGGGCGCGTCCTGTTCGGCGACCGCGACGTGACCGGAGAAGAGACGGCAGAGCGCAACATCGCACAGGTGTTCCAGTTCCCGGTCGTCTACGACACCATGACCGTTCGCGACAACCTGGCGTTTCCGCTGAAGAACCGGCGGATGGACGCGGCCTACGTGGCCGGCAGGGTCCAGCACGTCGCCCGGATGATCGGCATGGAGGACTGGCTTGACCGCAAGGCCAAGGGGCTGACCGCCGATGCCAAGCAGAAGATCAGCCTTGGCCGCGGCATGGTGCGCGAGGATGTGAACGCGATCCTCTTCGACGAGCCGCTGACGGTCATCGACCCGCACATGAAATGGGAGCTGCGGACCCAGCTGAAGTCGCTGCATCGCGAGTTTGGCCACACGATGATCTACGTGACCCACGACCAGACCGAGGCGCTGACCTTCGCCGACAAGGTGGTGGTCATGTACGACGGCCGCGTCGTGCAGATGGGCACGCCGGAAGAACTGTTCGAGAAGCCGGCGCACACCTTCGTCGGCTACTTCATCGGCTCTCCGGGGATGAACCTGTTCGATGCGCGGATCGAGGGCGCGCGCGCCCATCTTGCGGGCGGTGCTGTTGAACTTGGCCGCTCATACGGCTCCGTCGCGGGCCGCACGCAGATCGGTATCCGCCCGGAATACGCGGTCCTGACCCGCGGCGAGGGCATTCCCGTCACCATCCGCCGGGTCGAGGATGTCGGACGGCACCGCCTTGTGCGGGCCGAGGCAGCGGGCCAGGCGCTCAGCATCGTCGTGCCTGAGGGGATGCCGGTTTCGGCTGACCTGACACATGTGAGTTTCGCGCAGGATCGGATCAGCGTCTACGCCGATGACTGGCGCGTGGAAGGGAGTGCCGCCTGATGGAAAAGACCGTCAACCAGAAGGCATGGTTCCTCGTGCTGCCGGTCCTCGTGATCGTGGCCTTCTCGGCCATCGTGCCCTTGATGACCGTGGTCAACTACTCGGTCAACGACACCTTCGGGAACAACCAGTTCTTCTGGGTGGGTCTCGAATGGTTCGAGGAGATGGTCACCTCCGAGCGGCTGCACGACGCGTTGGGCCGGCAGATCCTGTTCTCCGCGATCATCCTCGCGATCGAGGTGCCGCTGGGCATCTTCATCGCGCTCAACATGCCGAAGAAGGGTTTCTGGGGCAGCGTCGTTCTGGTGCTGATGGCCCTGCCGCTGCTGATCCCCTTCAACGTCGTCGGCACCATCTGGCAGATCTTCGGGCGGGTCGACATCGGCCTTCTGGGGCACACGCTCGCGGCCTTCGGGATCGACTACAACTACACCAACGACCCGCTGGATGCCTGGATCACGGTCATCGTCATGGACGTGTGGCACTGGACCTCTCTGGTGGCGCTGCTGGCCTATGCCGGGCTGCAGTCGATCCCGCAGGCCTATTACCAGGCGGCCCGGATCGACCAGGCCACGCGCTGGGCGATCTTCCGCTATATCGAACTGCCGAAGATGCAGGGCGTGCTGCTGATCGCGATCCTGTTGCGCTTCATGGACAGCTTCATGATCTACACGGAACCCTTCGTCGTCACTGGCGGTGGCCCCGGCAACTCCACCACCTTCCTGTCCATCGACCTCGTGAAGATGGCCGTCGGACAGTTCGACCTCGGGCCCGCCGCCGCCTTCTCGATCATGTACTTCCTCGTGATCCTGCTGGTCAGCTGGGTCTTCTACACGGTGATGACCAACCTCGACCGGGAGGAGGCCCGCTGATGCGTCTGAAATCGTCCCCGGTCGTGATGACCCTTTATCTGCTGTTCCTGCTGGTGCCGATCTACTGGCTCGTGAACATGAGTTTGAAGACGAACACCGAGATCACCTCGTCCTTCACGCTCATCCCCAACGACCTGACCTTCCGCAACTACCTGGTCATCCTGACGGATCCGAGCTGGTACATGGGATACGTCAACTCGATCATCTACGTGGTCATGAACACGGTGATCTCGATCACCGTCGCGCTGCCCGCGGCCTATGCCTTCAGCCGCTACAGCTTCATGGGCGACAAGCACCTGTTCTTCTGGCTCTTGACGAACCGCATGGCGCCGCCGGCCGTCTTCGCGCTGCCGTTCTTCCAGCTTTATTCCAGCGTGGGCCTGTTCGACACCCACATCGCCGTCGCGCTGGCGCACTGCCTGTTCAACGTGCCGCTGGCCGTCTGGATCCTGGAAGGCTTCATGCGCGGCGTCCCGAAGGAGATCGACGAGACCGCCTATATCGACGGCTATTCGTTCCCGCGCTTCTTCGTGAAGATCTTCATGCCGCTGATCGCCTCCGGCATCGGCGTCGCCGCCTTCTTCTGCTTCATGTTCTCCTGGGTCGAGCTGCTGCTGTCGCGCACCCTGACCTCGGTGAACGCGAAGCCGATCGCAGCGACGATGACCCGCACCGTGTCGGCCTCCGGCATGGACTGGGGGGTGCTGGCGGCGGCGGGCGTGCTGACCATCGTGCCCGGTGCTCTCGTGATCTACTTCGTCCGCAACTACATCGCCAAGGGCTTCGCCCTGGGGAGGGTGTGATGACCGACACCGCCGGCCCTTCGCGCCGGGCTAACTGGGGCGCCATAACGATCGGCGCCGCCGCCATCATGGGCACGGCTCTTGCCGCGCTCGTCCTCCTCGCGCCACGCAAGGAGGGGGCCATCGACTGGTTCGCCCCGATGATCGCCCAGGGCTGGATGGCCTGGACGCTGCCGGTCGCGCTTTTCTTCTGGTCGATCGCAAGCCTGCTGGTCACCTTCACCATTCTGGCGATCCGCTTTCCGGAAACGCCGCGCCTGGGCATCCTCAGGATCGAGACCACGCGCGGCGACCGGCTGTTCATCAGCCTTCTTGGGTCGGCGTTCATCCACCTGGCCTGGCTTTTCTTCGCGGGGGCGCCGCTTTGGGGCGCCTTCGCTCTCAGCCTCGTCTATGCCGCAGCGGTCTTCCGCTGGGTCTGAAACGGGCACACGAACCGCCGGGGGCGGCAGGAAACATCGTCCCCGGCGAACTGCCGAACCGACGTCTCGCAAACTGGGAGGAAACAGGATGAGACTGCGTCACACGACAACGGCCATGGCACTGGCGCTGATGGCCATGGGCATGCCTGCCTGGGCAGACATGGAGGCCGCAAAGGCCTTCCTCGATGCCGAAATCGGCGACCTGTCGACGCTGAGCCGCGCCGATCAGGAAGCCGAGATGCAGTGGTTTATCGACGCCGCTGCGCCTTATGCGGGCATGGACATCAAGGTGGTGTCGGAAACGATCACGACCCACGAATACGAAGCCAAGGTACTGGCGCCCGCTTTCACCGCCATCACCGGCATCAAGATCACCCACGACCTGATCGGCGAGGGCGACGTCGTCGAGAAACTGCAAACGCAGATGCAGTCGGGCGAAAACGTCTATGACGCCTACATCAACGACAGCGACCTGATCGGCACCCACTGGCGCTATCAGCAGGCCCACAACCTGACCGACTGGATGGCGGGCGAAGGTGCGGCGGTGACCAACCCCAACCTCGACATCAACGACTTCATCGGGATCAAGTTCACCACCGGCCCCGATGGCAAGGTCTACCAGCTGCCCGACCAGCAGTTCGCGAACCTCTACTGGTTCCGCTACGACTGGTTCACGGACCCCAAGACCATGGAAGACTTCAAGGCGGCCTATGGCTATGATCTTGGCGTTCCGGTCAACTGGTCGGCCTACGAGGACATTGCGGAGTTCTTCACCGGCCGCGACATGTCCTATGCCGGCGGCCCGGCCACCGGCGTCTATGGCAACATGGACTACGGCAAGAAGGACCCGTCGCTCGGCTGGCGTTACACCGACGCGTGGATGTCGATGGCCGGCATGGGCGACGTGGGTGAACCGAACGGCCTGCCGGTCGACGAATGGGGCATCCGCGTGGACGAAAACTCGCGTCCCGTCGGCTCCTGCGTGGCGCGTGGCGGTGCGACCAACGACGCGGCGGCGGTCTATGCCGTGACCAAGGCGATCGAGTGGCTGCAGAAGTTCACTCCGCCGGAAGCCCAGGGCATGACCTTCGGCGAGGCCGGTCCGGTTCCCGCCCAGGGCTCGATCGCCCAGCAGATGTTCTGGTACACCGCGTTTACCGCCGACATGGTCAAGCCCGGCCTGCCGGTGATGAACGAGGACGGCACGCCCAAGTGGCGCATGGCCCCCTCGCCGCACGGCGCCTACTGGCAGAACGGCATGAAGGTCGGCTATCAGGACGCCGGGTCCTGGACGCTGCTGAAGTCCACGCCGATCGACCGCGCCCAGGCGGCTTGGCTCTACGCCCAGTTCATCACCTCGAAGACGGTGGACGTGAAGAAATCCCACGTCGGCCTGACCTTCATCCGTGAATCGACGATCCAGCATCAGTCCTTCACGGATCGCGCCCCGCAGCTTGGCGGCCTGGTCGAGTTCTACCGCAGCCCGGCGCGCGTCCAGTGGTCGCCCACCGGGACCAACGTGCCCGACTATCCGAAGCTGGCGCAGCTCTGGTGGCAGAACATCGGCGACGCCATGTCCGGTGCCAAGACCCCGCAAGAGGCGCTCGACGCCCTTTGCGAGGAGCAGGAGAAGGTGCTGGAGCGGCTTGAGCGTGCCGGCGTCCAGGGCGACATCGGTCCGAAGCTGAACGAACCGCAGGACCCGCAGGTCTGGCTTGACGAGCCCGGCTCGCCGGTTGCCAAGCTGGAGAACGAAGATCCGGCGCCGGAAACCATCAGCTATGACGAGCTGATCAAGTCCTGGCAGTAACTGATCGACGGAAGGGCGGGGCGCCTGCGCCTCGCCCTTTCGCTTTGCCATTTTTCCGAACCCCTGAAAGACTCGCTGCCGGATCGGCGACGGAGCGTACAGAGGAATGACATCCCCCCGGATCACCACGCCCTCGGGCAAGTTGCGCGCCGCCGGCGTGGGCTTGCGCCTTGATGGAACGCCAGGGCCCTTCAATGCGATCACCGACGTTCCCGGCGTTGCGGTCGGCTACAGCACGCTGATCCGGGGCGAGGGCCGGCTGAGCGTCGGCCGGGGTCCGGTGCGGACCGGCGTGACGGCGATACTGCCGCGCCCGGTCGATCGTGTCTGGGACCCGGTCTTTGCGGGCCTCTTCAGCCTGAACGGCAACGGCGAGATGACCGGAAGCCATTACGTCGAGGAGGCGGGCAAGCTGAGCCTGCCGATCACCATCACCAACACCAACTCCTGCGGAACCGCGCGCGATGCGACCGTGCGCTGGGCGGCGCAGCGTTTTCCGGACCAGATGGGCGACGACTTCGCCCTGCCCGTGGCGGCCGAGACCTATGACGGGTTCCTGAACGACATCAACGGCTTCCATGTGCGGGAGGAGGACGTGATCGCGGCGATCGACCGCGCTGCCGCCGGCCCCGTCGAGGAAGGCAGCGTCGGCGGCGGCACGGGGATGAAATGCTTCGGCTTCAAGGCGGGGTCGGGCACGGCCTCGCGCGTCGTGACCTACGACGCCGACTATCACCTTGGCGTCTTCGTCCAGGCCAATTTCGGCGCCCGCGCCGATCTGACGGTCCTTGGCCGCCGGGTCGGCCGTTTGCCCGGCCTGCCGGAGATGACGACCCATGCCCCCGCACCGGAGCTGAGCTCGATCATCGCGGTGATCGCCACCGACGCGCCGTTCCTGCCGCATCAGCTGAAGCGGCTCGCCCGCCGTGCCAGCTTTGGCGTGGGGCGGCTGGGCGGCATCGCGCGGCACGGATCGGGCGACATCTTCCTCGCCTTCTCGACCGCGGGAAGCGCGCTTTCGGGGCAGGGCCAGCCCCGCCTCTGCTCCGCCCGCTTCGTTCCCGATGAGCATATCGATCCCTTCTTCGAGGCCGTGGTGCAGGCGACAGAAGAGGCGATCCTGAACAGCATGATCGCAAATGACGACATGACCGGCCGCGACGGCAATTTCGTTCCCGCCCTGCCGCTTTCTGCGCTGGGTTCAGAGGGGCGGGGCGCGGTGAAGCAGGGAGGGCAGCAGACATGACCTACATCCTAGCCATCGACCAGGGCACGACATCCTCGCGCGCGATCCTCTTCGACGTCGCGCTGCGCCCGGTGGCACAGGCACAGGAAGAATTTCCGCAGCATTACCCGGCCTCCGGCTGGGTTGAACATGATCCCGCCGACCTTTGGTCCAGCGTCGCGGCGACCGCGCGCGCGGCCATCGAAAAGGCCGGGACCGGCGCCGGGGATATCGCCGCGATCGGCATCACCAACCAGCGTGAGACGACGCTTCTGTGGGATCGAGCCAGCGGCAAGCCGCTGCACAACGCCATCGTCTGGCAGGACCGGCGCACCGCCGACACCTGCGCCGCCCTGAAGGCCGCCGGACATGAGGCGATGATCTCCGCGCGCACCGGGCTGCTGCTTGACCCGTATTTCTCGGGCACCAAGCTCAAGTGGCTGCTCGACACCATCCCCGGCGCGCGCGACCGGGCCGCGAGGGGTGAGCTTGCCTTCGGCACCGTCGACACCTGGCTGATCTGGAACCTGACCGGCGGGCGCGTCCATGCGACCGACGCCACCAACGCCGCCCGGACGCTTCTGTTCAACATCGCGACGAACGCATGGGATGCCGAGATCTGCGCGCTTCTGGACATTCCGATGGCGCTTCTGCCCGAGGTGAGGGATTGCGCCGACGACTACGGCACCACGCGCGCCGACCTTTTCGGGCGCGAGATCCCGATCCTTGGCGTCGCGGGCGACCAGCAGGCGGCGACCGTGGGCCAGGCCTGCTTTGCCCCCGGCATGATGAAATCGACCTACGGCACCGGCTGCTTCGCGCTCCTGAATACCGGGGCCGACATGGTCCCCTCGAAGAACCGCCTGCTGACGACCATCGCCTATCGCCTGAATGGCCGGACGACCTATGCGCTGGAAGGATCGATCTTCATCGCCGGCGCGGTGGTCCAGTGGCTGCGCGACGGGCTGAAGATCATTCGCGAGGCGCGGGAGACCCAACCCCTGGCCGAGGCGGCCGACGCCGGACAGGACGTTGTCTTTGTGCCGGCCTTCACCGGGCTGGGTGCCCCCTACTGGCGCCCCGACTGCCGCGGCGCGATCTACGGGCTGACCCGAAACTCCGGCCCCGCCGAACTGGCGCGCGCGGCGCTGGAAAGCGTGGGCTACCAGACCCGCGACCTGCTCGAGGCGATGCGATCCGACTGGGGGGCCGAGGCCGATGGCGTCTTGCGCGTCGATGGCGGCATGACGGCCAGCGACTGGACGATGCAGTTCCTGTCCGACATCCTGGGCGCCCCGGTGGATCGCCCGGTCGTGACCGAGACGACGGCGCTGGGGGCCGCCTATCTGGCGGGTTTGCAGGCCGGCCTTTGCCCCGATCCCACCGAGTTCGGCAAGGCCTGGGCGCTGGAGCGCCGCTTTGCACCGCGCATGAGTGAGGCCGACCGCAGCGCGCGGTATGCCCGCTGGAGCCGGGCCGTGCAGGCGACGATGACGGTATGAGCTTTTCGATACTCCAGCCGCCGCGCATCCTGTTCGGCCGGGGTGAGGCTGCGAAGGCCGCCGGTCTGATCCGCGCCTTTGGCAACCGCGTGCTGGTGGTCCATGGCGCGAACCCGGATCGGGCCAGTTGGCTGCGGATACCCGAGGCGGAAGTTCAGGGTCTGCCCTGCGCGGGCGAGCCGACCCTGGAAATGCTGGAGGATGCCCTTCGCCGGGCGCGCGGTTTTGAGCCGCAGGTCGTGGTCGGCCTTGGCGGCGGCTCGGTCATCGACCTTGCCAAGGCGCTGGCCGCGCTGATCCCGGCGCCGGACGGGCCGATGGAGCATCTGGAAGTGGTGGGCAAGGGCCTGCCGCTGAAAGCCGATCCCTTGCCCTTCGTCGCGATCCCGACTACCGCCGGAACCGGGGCCGAGGCCACCAAGAACGCCGTCATCGGCCTGCCCGAGCATCGGCGAAAGGTCAGTCTCCGCGACGATCGCATGATCGCCCGGGTCGCGATCGTCGACCCAGCACTGACCGACCATACCCCGCGCTCCGTCACCCTCGCCTCCGGACTGGACGCGGTAACCCAAGTGGTCGAGCCCTTCATCTCCTGCAAGGCGACCCCCTGGACCGATGCCCTGACCCGCCCGGCCATCGGCCCCGGACTTGCCGCGCTGATGCGGTTGATGGAAGGGGAGGACGCGTCGGCGCGCGACACGCTGGCCTACACCTCGCTCATCGGGGGTATGGCGCTTGCGAATGCCGGGCTTGGCGCGGTTCACGGGCTGGCTGGCGTCATCGGCGGCATGACCGGTGCGGCGCATGGCGCCATCTGTGGCGCGCTGCTTGGCCCGGCGCTGGCCGTCAACCGCGCGCGAAGCGACGGCGCGGCCCGTGAACGGATCGACGAGGCGCTTGGACTGCTCGCCGATCCCCTCGGCTGCGCACCCGTCGCCGTGCCGGAAGAACTGGCCGCGTGGGCGCATCGCGCGGGTCTTCCCCGGCTGTCCGCGCTGGGCGTGGCCCCGGCCGACCACGCGGAGATTTCAGTCGCGGCGGTGGCGGCCTCTTCCAGCAAGGCCAATCCTGTCGCCCTCACTCCGGACGGTTTTGCGGAGATCCTCGGGAAGGCCGGCTAGCCCCCCCGACGCCATCGCCCGGAAAGTCACTCCGGGTCGGTGCGATAGATCAACCGCTCGTCGCAGGGCGCGACACGCAGGATGTTCGTCGTGCCCTTGACGTTGAAGGGCACCCCCGCCGTCACGACGATCTGGTCCTTTTCGGTCGCAAAACCGTATTCGCGCGCGGCCCGCGCTGCATTGACGACGGCCATCTTGAAGCGGTCGATGATATCGGCCGTCAGTACGCAATGGATGCCCCAGGTCAGGCACAAGCGGCGCGCGGTGGACTGGATCGGCGTCAGCGCGAGGATCGGGACGTTCGGGCGTTCGCGCGCGACAAGGCTTGCCGTCATGCCCGACTGGGAAAAGCAGCAGATCGCGTGGATGTTCGTCGCCTCCGCGATCTCGCGCGCCGCGGCGACGATGCCGTCGGCGACGGTCTTGCGATCGACCCTCCGGCTCGCCTCGATCACCTCGCGGTAGGTCGGGTCGGCCTCGACCGACTTCGCGACGCTGTCCATGGTTGCCACGGCCTCGACCGGGTACTGCCCCGCGGCGGATTCGGCCGACAGCATCACCGCATCCGCGCCTTCGTAGATCGCGGTGGCGACGTCCGAAACTTCGGCGCGCGTGGGCATCGGGCTTTCGATCATGCTTTCCAGCATCTGGGTCGCGACGATCACCGGCTTGGCCGCCGCCCTTGCCCCCCGTACAAGCCGTTTCTGGATCGGCGGAACAGAATGGACAGGAAGTTCCACGCCCAGATCGCCCCGCGCCACCATGATCCCGTCCGATGCCGCAAGGATGGCCGGATAGGCCTTGACCGCCGCGGGCTTCTCGATCTTCGACAGGATCGCCGCGCGGCCCCGCGCGAGGCCGCGCGCCTCCTCCACGTCCTCGGGCCGCTGCACGAAGGACAGCGCCAGCCAGTCGACGCCCAGGCCACAGGCAAATTCCAGGTCCGCTTTGTCCTTGTCCGACAGCGCCGCAAGCGGCAGGACGACGTCCGGCACGTTGACGCCCTTGCGGTTCGAGATCGTGCCGCCGATGGTCACCGTGCATTCGGCGAAATCGGCGCCGCAGGCATCGACGCGCAGCCGAATCTTGCCGTCGTTGACCAGAAGCGAGGCGCCCGGTTCGAGCGCGGCGAAAATCTCCTTGTGCGGCAGGCAGACCCGGGTCGCGTCGCCCTCGGCGGGGTCAAGGTCGAAGCGGAACTTCTGCCCTTCCGCCAGATCCTCGGACCCCTTGGCGAACACCCCGACCCTCAGCTTCGGCCCCTGCAGGTCCGCAAGAATGGCGATCGGACGGCCGGTATCCGCCTCGACCCGGCGGATGATGTCGTGACGCGCCTTCTGTTCCGCGTGGCTGCCGTGGCTCATGTTCAGGCGGAACACGTCTGCCCCCGCGTCGAAAAGCGCGCGGATGGTGTCATAGTCGCTGGAAGCGGGGCCAAGCGTCGCCACGATCTTCACATTGCGCAGGCGTCTCATTCCCCATCCCCCTGTTTGCGGTAACATCGCGGGTCTCTATGACCTATTCCCCTTTTCAGGGCAACTGGTGCTTTCCTGCAAGAGTGTCTAAACCAGCCTACGCGAAAGTTCCGGGAAGAAATGATGACGTTTTCGGCATGCGAGATCCTGGGGCCCGATCGCCCGTCCCGATGGCTCGTCACCTGCGACCACGCGTCCAATGCCGTGCCGCCAGAGGTGGGCGGCGGCTCGCTTGGCATCTGCGCCGCCGACATGGACCGTCACATTGCCTATGACGTGGGCGCGGCAGGCGTCACGCGCGCGCTGTCCGCACGGCTCGACGCTCCGGCCATCCTGTCCACCTTCTCCCGGCTGGTCATAGACCCCAACCGCGGCGAGGATGATCCGACGCTCCTGATGAAGTTGTACGACGGCACCATCATCCCGGCCAACCGGCACGCCGGCGCCGAGGAGGTGGAGCGCCGCCTCCGGGCCTTCTACCGCCCCTATCACGATGCCTACGCGCGGCTTGCCGCCCGCCGCCCCGACACCGTGATCTGCGCCGTCCACAGCTTCACCCCGCGCCTGAACGGCCGCGCGCCCCGCCCGTGGGAGGTCGGCGTCCTCTATTCCCATCTCGACGACCGGCTGGCACTGCCGCTGATCGACCGTCTCCGGGCCGAGGGTTACGCCACCGGCGACAACGAACCCTACAGCGGACACCTCGACGGTGACGCCATAGACCGCCACGCCCTGCGCCACGGACGGCCGAACGTCCTGATCGAGGTCCGCAACGACCTGATCCGGGATGCGGCGGGTCAGGCCATGTGGGCCGACCGTCTCGCCCCCATTCTTGAGGATGTGCTGGCCGCATCCGGCCATTGAGGACCCATCATGGACGACCGGACCCGTATCGAAATCGAAGCCGCAGCCTTCCGTGCGCTGCGCCACCACCTGATGGAAAAGCGCACCGATGTGCAGAACATCGACCTGATGAACCTGGCCGGGTTCTGCCGCAACTGCCTGGCCCGCTGGTACCAGGAGGCCGCGAACGAACGCGGCATTGCGATGTCGAAGGACGAGGCGCGCGAGGTCTACTACGGCATGCCCTACGACATCTGGAAAGACCGGAACCAGAGCGAGGCGGACGTGGCGACGAAAGCCGCCTTCGAGGTCGCCTTCCGCGAGAACGTCGGACCCGGGAAAGGCTGAGCCGGGCGGGAACGGCGCAGCCCGGCGCGTTCAGACCGCGGCCTTGCGGCTTTCCTCGATGTAGATGTCGCGCAGGCGCGTCGCGACTGGCCCCGGTGCGCCAGAACCAAGCCTGACACCGTCGATCTCCACCACCGGCATCACGAAGGCCGAGGCCGAAGTGATGAAGGCCTCGTCCGCCTCTTTCGCCTCCTCCAGTGTGAAGGCGCGCTCCTCCACCGTCATCTGCGCCTCGCGCGCAAAGCGCAGGACGGCGGCGCGGGTGATCCCGTGCAGGATGTCGCTGGACAGGTCGCGGGTGATGATCCGCCCTCCCTTCACGATGTAGGCGTTGTTCGAGGTGCCTTCGGTGACCTTGCCCTCCTCGACGAACCAGGCATCGTCCACGCCGGCCTTCTTCGCCATCATCTTGCCCATCGACGGGTAAAGAAGCTGCACCGTCTTGATATCGCGCCGCCCCCAGCGGATGTCGGGGATCGAGATGACGCGCCAGCCCGCCCTGGCCGCGGGGCTGTCCGCCAGCCCCGGCTTCGACTGCGTGAACAGCACGATTCCGGGCTTCACCACCGCGGGATCGGGGAAGGTGAAATCCCGATCACCCGGATTGCCGCGCGTGACCTGCAGATAGACCAGCCCGTCCACGATCCCGTTGCGCGCCACCAGGTCGCGGTGAATCGCCAGCAGCTCGGCGTCCGTCACCGGGCTACCCATGCCGAGTTCCGACAAGGACCGGTGCAACCGCGCCAGATGACCGGGAAAGTCCAGAAGCTTGCCGCCCAGGACGCTCGTCACCTCATAGACCGCGTCCGCCATCAGGAAGCCGCGGTCGAAGACGGAAACTTTCGCCTCCTCCTCCGGCACAAAGTCCCCGTTCACATAGACGATGCGGCTCATGGCGGCTCCCTTCTAAGGTCGTCGTTTCTTCTGCCCAAGCCGGGGCAAGGTCAAGCCCGGTCCTGCGATCTTCTTCTTTTGACAAGTATCCCGGGGGTGTGGGGGCAGCGCCCCCACCCGGATCGCCCGCGCCGGGCGGGCGAAAGCCTATCCCCAGAGCGCGGCGTCCGGCACCTGCATCACCGATCCCTCGTAGCAAACCGGATGTGCCCGGTCCGCCGCCAGCAGCATCGGCGCGTCCAGATCGACGCAGTCCGCCCCCTGTGCCACGAGGAACGCAGGCGCCATGGCCAGGCTCGACCCGACCATGCATCCCACCATGATCCCGAAGCCTTCGGCGCGGGCGGCGTCTCGAAGCGCCAGCGCTTCGGTCAGGCCGCCGGTCTTGTCGAGCTTGATGTTGACGACATCGTACTTGCCGCGCAGCCTCGGCAGGCTGGCACGGTCATGCGCCGCCTCGTCCGCACAGATCGGGACGGGGCGGGCGATCTCGGACAGCATGTCATCCGCGCCCGCCGGCAGCGGCTGCTCGACCAGCGCGACGCCCAGACGCTTCAGATGCGGTGCAAGGTCGCCGTAGACATCCGCTGTCCAGCCCTCGTTGGCATCGACGATGATCGCCGCGCTCGGAGCGCCGCGCCGGACCGCCTCGAGACGGGCCATGTCGTCGGCCGTCCCGAGCTTGATCTTCAGAAGCGGCCGGTGCGCTTGCCGTGCGGCGGCGGCCTGCATCCGCTCCGGCGTGTCGAGCGACAGGGTGTAGGCGGTGACGACCGGCCGTGGCACCGGCAGGCCCGCCAGGTCCCAGACGCGCCGCCCCGCCGCCTTCGCCTCGAGATCCCACAAGGCGCAATCCACGGCATTGCGCGCCGCCCCCGCCGACAAGGAGTGCTGCAATTCCGCCCGCCCGATCGCTGCGGGCAAACCGCCGATCTCTGCCGCCACGCTCTCCAGACTTTCGCCGTAGCGGGCATAGGGCACGCATTCGCCGTGCCCTGCGACCCCGCCCCGGGTGGCCGTGACCGTCAGCACCTGAGCCTGCGTCTTCGACCCGCGCGAGATGGTGAACACCTCGGCCAGGGGAAAGCTGTCGGCTGTGACGGAAAGGGTCATGGTTCCGGGTTCCGTGTCTGATCGCCAGCCCTGTTTCCGCCGGACAGCGGCAGGCGTCAAGGCGTGGTCTTGACGCGCGCTTGGCGTTTCGCTCCGGCTTTGGCACACTCGGTTGAACACTTGCCGGAGAGGAGCCATGTTCGCCGACCGGGCTGAAGCGGGGCGCAGGCTGGCCGAACGGGTGAAGGCGCTGGCCTTGCCAAGGCCGGTCGTGCTGGCGCTGCCGCGCGGCGGCGTGCCGGTGGCGGCCGTGGTCGCGCGCAGCCTCGGCGCGCCGCTCGGGCTGATCTTCGTGCGCAAGATCGGCGTGCCCGGACACGAGGAACTGGCGGCCGGGGCCGTCGCCGAGGGCGCGGAGCCCGTCTTCAACGCGCGCGTTCTGGCCAGCATCGGAAAACGCGCACAGGACTTTGCGGGCATTGTTGCCGCGAAACGCGCGGAAATCGCGGACCGGCGCGCCCTCTATCTGGGCGGCGCCGCGGATCCGGACCTGACGGACGCCACGGCCGTTGTCGTCGATGACGGGATCGCCACGGGGGCCACGCTCAGGGCGGCATTGGCGACCCTCAGGGGGCGTGGCACCGCAAGGATCGTGCTTGCTGTCCCCGTCGCCCCGGTCGAGGCACGGGCCGATTTCGCCGGATTGGCGGACGATATACTCATCCTCGAAGAACCCCGGGACTTCTGGGCGGTCGGTGCCCACTACCGGTCCTTCCCGCAAACCTCGGATGCGGAGGTGATCGCCACGCTTGCCGCCGCCCGGCCACCGCCTGCCTGACGCCGGCCTTCAATCTACCATCGCGCGAAAACACTCCTCAAATCCGGCGCCCGTGCTAAGCTTGATTGGCGTGACTTTGGAAACAAGCGACGCGTAACGGATCGCATAACCAGTAGGGACAAGACATGATAAAGGAATTCAGGGATTTCATCGCGCGCGGCAACGTCATGGACATGGCCGTCGGGATCATCATCGGGGCCGCGTTCACGGCGATCGTGACTTCGCTTGTCGCGGATCTCATCAACCCGATCATCGGGGTTGTGACCGGAGGGATCGACTTTTCGAACCTGTTCGTGAACCTCGGCGAGGGCGAGTTTGCAAGCCTTTCTGCAGCCCGCGATGCCGGCGCACCTGTCTTCGCCTACGGCGCCTTCATCACCGCCGTCATCAACTTCCTCATCATCGCCTTCGTGGTGTTTCTGCTGGTCAAGGCAGTGAACAAGGTCAAGGACGCCGCCACCAAGAAGGAAGAAGCCGCCGCCGCGCCCGCGGGCCCGAGCGAACTGGATGTCCTGATGGAAATCCGTGACGCACTGCGGAAGTAACGCTCACCGATTCAGCGCAGACGAAAGGCCCGCCCCGGTCGGTGGGCCTTTGCCTTTCCGAAGTGTTCGGTCCCGCATTCGGGTGCGGCTGGACCGGGCCTACGTACGATGCCGCAGGGAGCCTGAGATTCGTTCCGCGTCGCGTGCGAAACCTGTCGGCGGGTTGCTGCCTGACTTGTGCCTTGCGCCGAGCACCGATCCGACCTGAAGCAGATCCCTGTGATTGGCTGCCACGACCACGCAGGCCAACCCGAGGGCGCTGATCGTCTCGGCGCCCGAGGTCGCCCGATATCCGACCGACGTGCACCAGCCCAGCATTCCGCCCGGCCCCGGCGCCGGATATCCGCCATGTGTCACCTTGCGCAGGGTGAACCCCTGCGGCGGCGCGGCTTCGGGGAGCGGTCCGAACTCCAGTTGCGTACCCAGATAGGCCGGCAGCATTGCCGACAGCATGATTCGCTGCGACTCGGTGCTCAGCCCCTCCAGTTGCGACAGGGTCGGGTCGTTCCGCTTCGTCGTAACCTTGAGATCGTAGATGCGGGTCGTCCCGTCGCGGGTCGCCCACTCGCAATGGAGGGCAGAGGTACGACCGGTCCGGCCCGCGGTCGGGGCGCATTCCAACGGAACGGTCGCAACGAACTCGCCCAGTTGCACCGACTTGTCCGCAGCGGGCAGGACTTGCGACGGGCTTTCCTGTGCGGCAGCCCCGCAGGCAGAAACGGCTGTTGCCAGCGCGGTCGAGAGACCCGCTTCGGACCACGTCCGCCAAGTCTTTCGCGTTCTCACCGTAAACCCCCATGATCGCCAGAGTCCCGATCGTATGGAAATCTGGACGAAGCCGGAGAGCGACGCGATGACATGGGTCAAGATGCGACCGCGCGGTGAGACTTCCGCGCGGCCGGCGTTATCGGGGTCGTCCCGCTCAGATCTTCAGCGCATCCGCGGCCGAGATCGTCGGCAGGCCCAGCGCCTCACCCACGGCGGCATAGGTCAGTTTGCCGGCATGGACGTTCAACCCGTTGAGCAGGTGGACGTCATCGGCGCAGGCCTGCTTCCAGCCCTTGTTGGCCAGCGCCAGCATGAACGGCATGGTCGCGTTACCCAGCGCCAGCGTCGAGGTGCGGGCCACGGCGCCCGGCATGTTGGCGACGCAGTAGTGCATGATGCCGTCGACCTCGTAGATCGGGTCCTGGTGGGTCGTGGCGCGCGAGGTCTCGAAGCAGCCGCCCTGGTCGATGGCGACATCGACAAGCGCCGCACCCGGCTTCAGTTCGGACAGTTGCGCCCTGGAGATCAGCTTCGGCGCCGCCGCACCGGGGATCAGCACCGCGCCGATGATCATGTCGGCCTGGCGGGCCAGTTCGATCGTGTTACCGGCCGAGGCATAGGCGTTCTTGAACGAACCGCCAAAGACATCGTCGAGATAGCGCAGGCGCGGGATCGAGCGGTCGAGAACGGTCACATCCGCGCCCATGCCGGCCGCGATTTTCGCCGCGTGGGTGCCGACGACGCCGCCGCCGATGACCAGGACCTTCGCGGGCGACACGCCCGGCACGCCGCCCAGCAGGACGCCGCGGCCACCGTTGGCCTTCTGCAGCGTCCAGGCGCCGACCTGGGGCGCCAGACGGCCCGCTACCTCGGACATCGGCGCCAGAAGCGGCAGGCCGCCCATGCGGTCGGTCACGGTTTCATAGGCGATGCAGGTCGCACCGGATTTCAGCAGGTCGTGGGTCTGTTCCGGATCGGGCGCGAGGTGCAGGTAGGTGAAGAGGATCTGGCCTTCGCGCAGCATCTTGCGCTCGCCCGCCTGGGGTTCCTTGACCTTGACGATCATGTCGGCGGTGTCGAACACCTCCTTCGCGGTCCCGAGGATCTTCGCGCCCGCCGCGACATAGTCGGCGTCGGTGAAGCCCGCGCCCATCCCGGCGTTGGTCTCGATATAGACGTCGTGGCCGTTGCGGACGGCTTCGTGGGCGGCGTTCGGCGTCATGCCGACGCGGAATTCCTGCGGTTTGATTTCCTTGGGGCAGCCGATCTTCATGGGATCCTCCAGAATGCGCTTGCGCAAGGATGCATGCTATGGTGTGCAATTGTCTTGAATTTGCAGGCGTCCCCGGTAAAACTGTTCGAAGAATATTCGAGTTCTGAACCATATCCTCGAAGAAGATTGTGCCGCAGTGCAGCTAGACGCAACGGATCGCCGAATCCTCGGCCTCTTGCAGAAGGAGGGCCGGCTGTCGAATGCCGAGCTTTCCGAACGCGTGAATCTGTCGCCCTCTGCCTGCCATCGCCGGGTCGGGCGGCTTGAGGCGGACGGGTACATCGACGGCTATTTCGCGCTTCTGAACGCGCGCAAGCTGAACCGGCCGACGACGGTTTTCGTCGAGATCACGCTGTCGGGACAGGCCGACGAGGTGCTGGAGGCGTTCGAGCGGGCGGTGAAACTGGTGCCGGACGTGCTGGAGTGCCACCTGATGGCGGGGTCAGCCGACTACCTGCTCAAGGTCGTGGCCAGGGATACCGACGATTTCGCCCGCATCCACCGGCAGCATCTGGCGCGACTGCCGGGCGTCGCGCAGATGCATTCGTCCTTTGCCCTGCGCACGGTGCGCCAGACAACCGCGATCCCGCTCTGACGGCGTCAAGGGCGCCGGTCAGGCCCTCAGCCCGGTTTCCTCCAGCAAGCCCATGCGCTTGGCCTCATAATAATAGCCGCGCGAATACCACATGACCGCGTCATCCCGGTCACCGCGCGACACAAGCCAGGCGCCGCGAAGGTAGCGGACCGCGTATTTCAGGTTGGTATCCGCATCCAGCAACCCCTCGGGCGCCCCCCGGTAGCCCATCGTCGCGGCGGTCTGCGGCATGATCTGCATGAGCCCGTAGTAGGGCCCGTTACGGGCAGCAGGATTGTATCCGCTTTCCCGCCGCACGACGCGGTGGACCAGGTCTTCGGGCACATCGTAGACGCGGGCGTAGTGGTTGATCAGGCGGTTGACCTCGGCCGGGCCCTGCGGCGCGGCCGGTTCGCGGCGGCCGCAGGCGGCCGGGCCCAGAGTCATCGGGCCCAGCGCCATCAGGCCTAGCATGGTGCGGCGATCCATCATCCGGTTATCCCTCCTCTGCCCCCGACCCGTGCCTAGCATCCGCCGCTGGACAAGGGAACGGGGGGACGACAGGCGGGCGGAAACCTGCCGGAACCAGTGGCGGACAAAGCAAAACCCCCGGGCCGGGCCGCGGGGGTTCCACCGTGCGGGTTGCCCCGCCAGACGTTCCAGTCGCCTCTCAGAGCGCGCCTTCGCGCTGGGCCTTCTTGCGCGCCAGTTTGCGGGCGCGGCGAACGGCCTCGGCCCTTTCACGGGCTTTCTTGACGGACGGCTTCTCGAAATGTTGCTTGAGCTTCATTTCCCGAAACACACCCTCGCGCTGAAGTTTCTTCTTGAGCGCGCGAAGCGCCTGTTCGACGTTGTTGTCGCGAACGCTGACCTGCATGTGGTTGTCACCACCTTCCTAAGTTAGAGTTGCAAGAGCTTGCAGGAAGCGGTCGTATAGCAGAGGCGCGGGATTTTGTCCACCATCGCGCCAGAGGTGTTTTATCCATGGAAAACAATGGAATGGATACAGGCGCGTTGAGAGAATCGCTGATGGAGGCGGCACTGGCGCATGTCGTGTTCGACGGCTGGAGCCCGGTAGCTTTCGCGGCGGCCTGCAAGGATGCCGGCGTGGACCCGGCGCTGGCACGGGTGATCTGCCCAGGCGGCGCGGTCGATCTGGCGGTGGAATATCACCGGCGCGGCGACCGACTGATGCGGGCGCGGCTGGCGGCAGAGGATCTGTCCGCGCTGCGCTTCCGTGACCGGATCACCGCCGCGGTCCGGTTCCGGCTTGAGGGGGCGGACCGCGAGCTTGTGCGCCGCGGTGCGGCCCTTTTCGCCCTGCCGCCGCACGCCGCAACGGGCGCGGCGCTGATCTGGGGCACGGCGGACGCGATCTGGTCTGCGCTGGGCGACACCTCGCGCGATTTCAACTGGTACTCCAAGCGCGCCACCCTGTCGGCGGTCTACGGGGCGACGGTGCTTTACTGGCTGGGCGATGACAGCGAGGGCAGCGCGGCGACCTGGGAATTCCTTGACCGCCGCATCGAGGATGTCATGCGTTTCGAAAAGGCGAAGGCGCAGCTGAAAGAGTCGCCGGCCCTGGGCAAGTTGCTGGAGGGCCCGCTGCGCCTCTTGGGCAACATCAGGGCGCCCGGGGCGGCGGCGGCCGACCTGCCGGGCAAGTTCAGGACATAGGAGCGATGATGGCGGTTCCAGCGACGATGCGCGCGGTGGAGATCACGAAGCCCGGCGGGCCGGAGGTGCTGGCGGTCTGCGAAAGACGAGTGCCGGTGCCTCAGGCCGGGCAGGTCCTGATCGAGGTCGCCTTCGCCGGCGTGAACCGGCCCGACGCGCTGCAAAGGGCGGGCGCCTATGCGCCGCCGCCTTCGGCTTCGCCCCTGCCGGGGCTCGAGGCCGCGGGGCGCATCGCGGCGGTGGGGCCGGGCGTGGCGGAGTGGAAGGTCGGCGACGAAGTCTGCGCCCTGCTTCCCGGTGGCGGGTATGCCGAATACGCCCTTGCCCCGGCGGCGCACGCCCTGCCGGTGCCGAAGGGCATGGGCCTGAGAGAGGCGGCCTGCCTGCCGGAAACCTTCTTCACCGTCTGGACGAACGTCTTCGAACGCGGCGGCCTGACGGCGGGCGAGCGGTTCCTGGTCCACGGCGGATCTTCCGGCATCGGGACGACGGCGATCCAGCTGGCCCACGCCTTTGGCGCGCGCGTCTTCACCACCGCCGGGTCGGCGGAGAAATGCACGGCCTGCCTGACCCTTGGCGCGGAGCGGGCGGTGAACTACCGCGAGGAGGATTTCGTCGCGGTCCTGAAGGCGGAGGGCGGTGCCAACCTGATCCTGGACATGGTCGGCGGCGACTACCTGCCCCGGAATGTTCAGGCCCTGGCCGATGACGGGCGCCTGGTGCAGATCGCCTTCCTGTCCGGGCCCAAGGTAGAGCTGAATTTCGCGCAGGTGATGGCGCGGCGGCTGACGATCACGGGTTCGACGCTGAGACCCCAGTCGGACCTGGCCAAGGCCCGGATTGCGCGCGCGTTGCGCGAAACGGTCTGGCCGCTGATCGAGGCGGGGCGGATCGCGCCGGTGATGGATTCCGAGTTTCCGCTGGCCGAAGCCGCGGCGGCACATGCGCGGATCGAAAGCTCCGGCCATGTCGGCAAGATCGTCCTGAAGGTGCGCTGACCCCTCAGCCGCAGGTGATGGCGACGATGCGGCCGTCGCCGCCGATCTCGATGTTGAGCCTTGCGGCGTTGAAATCCATGGTCAGGGCATCGCCCGTGCGGAAGATGCGGACCGGGCCCTGGGGCGCAAGGTCGCGCGCGGCCTGCTCCGGCTCTCCCAGCAGGTGCTGGAGCGTGTCTGCCGGGCATTCGCCCCCGGCCGGGGGCGGCTGGTCGGCAGGCGCGGCCGTGCAGGCAGCAACGAGCGCAAGTGTCGCGAACGTGGCAGAAGCTTTCATCCGAATGTCGTTTCCCGAATTGCATTGGCGGCCAGTATCGCACAGGGTCGGGCAAGAACAACCGCATTCACAGGGGAGGATTGTCATGCGCACCCGCGCTGCCGTGGCCTTGCAGGCTGGAAAGCCGCTCGAAATCATGGAGGTGAACCTTGACGGCCCGAAGGCTGGCGAGGTTCTGGTCGAGATCAAGGCGACCGGCATCTGCCACACCGACGAGTTCACCCTGTCGGGCGCTGACCCGGAAGGCGCCTTCCCGGCGATCCTCGGCCACGAGGGCGCGGGCGTGGTGGTCGAGGTGGGACCGGGGGTGAAATCCCTCAAGCCGGGCGACCATGTCATCCCGCTCTACACGCCCGAATGCCGGGAATGCCCGTCGTGCCTGTCGCGCAAGACCAACCTCTGCACCTCGATCCGCGACACGCAAGGCAAGGGCCTGATGCCGGACGGCACGTCGCGCTTCTCCATGCTCGATGGCACGCCGATCCTGCACTACATGGGCTGCTCGACCTTCTCGAACCACACCGTCCTGCCGGAGATCGCGCTGGCGAAGATCCGCGAGGACGCGCCCTTCGACAAGGTCTGCTACATCGGCTGCGGCGTGACGACGGGTATCGGCGCCGTCATCAACACGGCCAAGGTGGAGATCGGCGCCAAGGCGGTGGTCTTCGGCCTGGGCGGCATCGGGCTGAACGTGATCCAGGGCCTGCGGCTGGCGGGCGCCGACATGATCATCGGCGTGGACCTCAATCCGGCGAAAAAGGCGATGGCGGAACGTTTCGGCATGACGCACTTCGTCAACCCGTCGGAGATCGAGGGCGATATCGTCGCCCATATCGTCAACATGACGAAGACGCCTTTCGACAAGATCGGTGGGGCGGACTACAGCTTCGACTGCACCGGCAACGTCAAGGTTATGCGCGCGGCGCTGGAATGCACCCATCGCGGCTGGGGCCAGTCGATCATCATCGGCGTCGCCCCGGCGGGCGCAGTGATCGAGACGCGCCCCTTCCAGCTGGTCACCGGCCGGGTCTGGAAAGGCACCGCCTTTGGCGGCGCGCGCGGGCGCACCGACGTGCCCCGGATCGTGGACTGGTACATGGACGGCAAGATCGAGATCGACCCCATGATCACCCACACGCTGAAGCTTGAAGACATCAACAAAGGCTTCGACCTGATGCATGCGGGCGAATCGATCCGGTCGGTCGTGATCTACTGACGACTTCCGACAGGGAGCCCGATCTGCGGGGCCTGCGGGCCGGGGCATGTCCCCGGCCCGTGCGTTTCGGGGCAATGTCCCCGACACAATGCAGGCCGTGACAAACGGGTTGCCAGGCGGCAGGAAGGGTCAGGAGGTGGTGACCCATGCATCCCAATCCGATCTACAGACAGGAAACGGCGGCGCGGAACCTGGCCTTCGCGGGGGCGCGCGGGTTCGGCATGCTGACGATGGCGGGGCCCGAGGGTCCGCTGGTGTCGCATGTGCCGTTCACGCTGCGCGACGGTTTCGCCGAGATGCACCTGGTGCGGTCGAACCCGATCGCGCGTGCCCTGGCCGCGCCGGTTCCCGCGCTTCTGGCGGTTACGGGGCCGGACGCCTACGTCTCCCCTGACTGGTACGGCATGGAGGATCAGGTGCCGACCTGGAACTATGTCGCCGTCCATCTGCGCGGGCAGCTTGGTCTGCTTCCGCCCAAGGATCTTCGCGGACAGCTTGACCGGCTTGCCGCGACTTTCGAGGGGCGGATCGCGGGCAAGAAACCCTGGGTGGCCGACAAGATGAACCCCGAGGCGCTGGAGCGGCTGATGCGGATGATTGTTCCCGTCCGGCTTGAGATCGCCTCGGTCGACGGGACATGGAAGCTGGGCCAGAACAAGCCCGAACCCGCGCGGATTGGCGCGGCGCACGGGATGGAGGCCGCGGGGATCGGGGCAGAGATCGCGGGCCTTGCCGCGCTGATGCGGGCGATCGAAGGCTGAGCGTGCGGCGTTGCGTTCCCGAAGGCGGTGGCGCAGGATCGCGACGAGTGCATCAGGAGTTTTCATGCAGGTACCGCGACAGACCCCATTTCTTGCCGTCCTGATCGACGCCGACAACATCCCGGCGAAAAACGCTTCGGCGATCCTCGACGAGATCGCGTCCTTCGGCGAGCCCTCGCTGCGGCGCGTCTATGGCGACTGGTCAAGCCCGGCGCTTGCCCAATGGAAGCAGGAGGCGCGCGACCTGGGGCTGGTGATGCACCAGCAGTCGGCCAACACCAAGGGCAAGAATGCCTCCGACATCGGGCTGGTGATCGACGCCATGGACATCCTGCACGCGGGCAAGGTGAACGGCTTCGTTCTGGTCAGTTCGGACAGCGATTTCACCCGGCTGGCAAGCCGCATCCGTGAGGACGGGCTGCAGGTCATCGGCATCGGTGAGGCGAAGACCCCGGATTCCCTTCGCAAGGTCTGCAATCGTTTCATCTTCATCGAGAACATCACCAGCGGGTCGGGCACCGTCTCTGCGCAGCCGGTCAAGCCCGATACCGCGAAGCCGGCCGAAAGCGCCGTCGCCCCGAAAGGAGCGATGCCCAAGCCGGAGAAACCGGCGGATGCCACCCCGGAAAAGAAACCGGCGCTCGACGCCGTCCCCCTGATCCTGGATGCGATGAAGCGGATCGATCCCGACCAGGACTGGTATTCGCTGGGCCAGCTTGGTCAGTTCATGACGCAGCTTGCGCCGGACTTCGACAGCCGCAGCTACGGCAAGCCCAAGCTTTCCGACCTGTTGCGCGCGATCCCGAGATTCGAGGTGAAACATGGTCCAGGCAACCACCTTCTGGTGCGTGACAGGGCCTGAGACGCAGGCCCCACGGCCAGGGCCGGGTCGCCGCAAGAAAGGCTCGCGCGGGCCGGCTTGACACCCGGGATCGCCGGGCGTCTGGTGGCGCGATGCCGCCAGACAGGGAGACCGCGATGCAGCTTTTCCATTCCCCCACAACGCCTTTCGGCCGCAAGGTCATGGTCCTGCTGCTGGAGACGGGGCAGGCAGGCGATGTCGAGGTCATTACCGCTTCCGGTACGCCGACCGATCCGGGGTCGATGCCGGTCGACCGCAACCCGCTGGGCAAGATCCCCGCGCTGGTGCTTGACGATGGCCAGGCGATCTATGACAGCCGGGTCATCTGCCGCTATCTCGACGCGCGCGCCGGTGGCCGGCTTTACCCCGAGCCGCCGCGCCTGTGGCAGACGCTAACGCTGGAGGCGACGGCGGACGGGATGCTGGATGCCGCCATCCTGATGGTCTACGAGGCGCGGATTCGCCCCGAGGAAAAGCGTCACGAACCCTGGGTCGAGGGGCAGTGGGGCAAGGTGGCCCGCGCGCTCGATGCGCTGGAGGCGCGCTGGCTCGATCACCTGAACGGGCCGCTCGACATGGGGCAGGTCGCGGTCGGCTGCGCGCTGTCTTACCTCGATTTCCGCCACGTTGCGCGCAACTGGCGCAGCGGCCGGCCCGGGCTGGCGGCATGGTATCAAGGCTTTTCGGCGCGCGAAAACATGCGCCTGACGGAGCCGCCCGCGGCATGACGCTTGAGCCCGCATCGTTCTGGGCGGTCTGGTTGTTCCTGGCCCTGAACGTGATGTCGCCGGGACCGAACGTCATTAACACGATCGCCACCGCGATGGGCTCCGGGCGGGGGGCAGGACTTGCCTCCGCCGCGGGTGTCGCGTTGGGCATCGGTTTCTGGTGTCTGGGGATGACACTGGGCATGGCCGCCGCGTTCCGGCTGTTCCCGCCGCTTCAGACGGTCCTGACCCTGCTGGGCGTCCTGCTGCTGGCCTGGTTCGCCCTCCGTTATGCCCGTGCCGCCCTGCACGGCTGGAGGGCGGGCGCCGGGCAGGTATCCGGACGGTCGGGGCTGGGTTCAGGGGCGGCCTTCGCCCGGTCACTTGGCGTCAACGCGACCAATCCCAAGGCACTGACCACCTGGGTCGCCGTCCTGTCGCTGTTTCCGACGGCCTCTGCCGGCATGCTTGACATCGCGCTTCTCTGCGCGGGCGCCTCGGCTGTCGCGGGGACGATCCACGCCGTCTACGGGCTGGTCTTTTCGAGCGGGCCGGCGGCACGCTTCTATCTCAGGGCGGCGCCGTCGGTGAATGCCGCCGTCGCGCTGTTCTTCGCGGGCTTCGCGCTGAAGCTGGCGTTCGGCATTGCCGAGGGGCCATGAAGCCCGCAGGCGCGCTTCCATGCTGCCGGGACGGCGCCGCCCGTGTTGCGTTGCGGCAAATCGGGGGGACTGCGCTCCATTGTCCGCTGGACGGGCTTGAAATTGACGGCTAATAACCGCCCGTGAAGGCAGCGGGAAACCGCCGCCCTTTGGTCGCATGGCCGGGCAGCTGGCCGAGGAAGGGAGAATATCTCGTGTCTCACGCAGAAGAACACGCAGGCACCCGGAGGGATTTCCTCTACTACGCCACAGCCGGAGCCGGCGCGGTCGCCGGGGGCGCCGCTGTCTGGACGCTCGTCGATCAGATGAACCCCTCGGCCGACGTCAAGGCGCTGTCCTCGATCTTCGTCGACGTGAGCGGCGTCGAGGTCGGAACCCAGCTGACGGTCAAGTGGCGCGGCAAGCCGGTCTTCATCCGCCGCCGTACGCAGGAAGAGATTGACGCGGCACGGGCGGTGAACCTGACCGACCTGATCGACGCGAAGGCCGAAAACGCCAACATCGGGCCCGAGGCGGACGCCTCCGACCAGAACCGCTCGCTCGACGAGGCGGGTGAATGGCTGGTGATGATGGGCGTCTGCACCCACCTCGGCTGCGTGCCGCTGGGCAATGCCTCGGGCGATTTCGGCGGCTGGTTCTGCCCGTGCCACGGGTCGCACTACGACACCTCGGGCCGGATCCGCAAAGGCCCCGCGCCGCGCAACCTCGACGTGCCGATCGCGGCCTTCGTCGACGCCACCACCATCAAACTCGGCTGAGGGGGACGACCATGGCTGGTATTCCGCACGACCATTACGAACCCAAGTCGGGCTTCGAGCAGTGGCTGCACCGGCGCCTGCCGGTCGTCAGCCTGATCTACGACACGCTGATGATCCCGACGCCGAAGAACCTGAACTGGTGGTGGATCTGGGGCATCGTCCTGGCCTTCTGCCTTGTCCTGCAGATCGCGACGGGCATCGTCCTTGCGATGCACTACACGCCGCATGTCGACATGGCCTTCGCCAGCGTCGAACACATCATGCGCGACGTGAACGGTGGCCACATGCTGCGCTACCTTCACGCGAACGGCGCCTCTCTCTTCTTCCTCGCGGTCTACATCCACATCTTCCGCGGCCTCTTCTACGGCAGCTACAAGGCCCCGCGCGAGGTCACCTGGATCGTGGGCATGATCATCTACCTCTTGATGATGGGCACGGCCTTCATGGGCTACGTCCTTCCCTGGGGTCAGATGTCGTTCTGGGGCGCCACGGTGATCACCGGCCTGTTCGGCGCGATCCCGGGCATCGGCGAGGCGATCCAGACCTGGCTTCTGGGCGGGCCGGCGGTGGACAACGCCACGCTGAACCGCTTCTTCTCGCTGCACTACCTGCTTCCGTTCGTGATCGCAGCGCTGGTCGCGGTGCATATCTGGGCCTTCCACACCACCGGAAACAACAACCCGACGGGCGTCGAGGTTCGACGCGGCTCGAAGGCGGAAGCCGAGAAGGACACCCTGCCCTTCTGGCCCTACTTCGTGATCAAGGACCTGTTCGCGCTGGCCGTCGTCCTGATGATCTTCTTCGCGGTCGTGGGCTTCATGCCCAACTACCTCGGCCACCCGGACAACTACATCGAGGCGAACCCGCTGGCGACGCCCGCCCACATCGTGCCGGAATGGTACTTCCTGCCCTTCTACGCGATCCTGCGCGCCTTCACCTCGGACGTCTGGGTGGTGATGTTCGCCAACTGGGTCACCTTCGGCATCGTCGACGCGAAGTTCTTCGGCGTCATCGCGATGTTCGGGTCGATCGCAGTCATGGCCCTGGTGCCCTGGCTCGATACCTCGAACGTGCGTTCGGGCAAGTACCGGCCGATGTTCCGCTGGTGGTTCTACCTGCTGGTCATCGACTTCGTCGTGCTGATGTGGTGCGGTTCCATGCCGGCCGAGCCGCCCTATTCGACGATCTCGCTGATCGGCGCGGCCTACTGGTTCGCCTACTTCCTCGTGATCCTGCCGATCCTCGGCATCATCGAGAAGCCGCTGACCCCGCCCGCGACGATCGAGGAAGACTTCAAGGCGCACTACGGCGCGCATCCGGCCGAATGAGCGGAAAGGAACGATCGAGATGCTGAGAAATATCGCAATCACGGCTGCTTCCGTTCTGGCCCTGTCGTCCGGCGCCCATGCCGCCGGCACCGAGCAGCACATCGAGGACTTCGCGTTTTCGTTCGAGGGGCCCTTCGGCACCTTCGATGAACACCAGTTGCAGCGCGGGCTGCAGGTCTTCACCGAGGTCTGCTCGGCCTGCCACGGCATGAAGCAGGTGCGCATCGGCGAACTTTCGGAAGAAGGCGGCCCGAGCCTGCCCGAGGATCAGGTGCGCGCCTATGCCGCCAACCTGTCGGTGGTCGACAAGGAAACCGGCGAGGACCGCCCGGCGACGCCTGCCGACAAGTTCCCGCCGAACACCGGCGCGGGCGCGCCG
Source organism: Albidovulum sediminis (assembly GCF_025380365.1). GTDB lineage: Bacteria > Pseudomonadota > Alphaproteobacteria > Rhodobacterales > Rhodobacteraceae > Albidovulum > Albidovulum sediminis. The sequence goes on along the minus strand of NZ_JAOCQF010000003.1, from coordinate 289,748 downwards.
GACCTGAGCGTGATCGCAAAGGCGCGGGCCGCGTTCCACGGCCCCTACGGGCTGGGCATCAACCAGTTCTTCCGCGGCATCGGCGGACCAGAGTACATCCATGCGCTTCTGACCGGATACACTGGTGAGGAGAAGGAAGAGGCCGGGACGACCTTCTACGAGAACCACGCCTTCTCCACCGGCTGGATCGCGATGCCCGCACCGCTGAGCGATGACCTGGTGACCTATCAGGATGGAACACCGGCGACGGTCGAACAGATGTCCGAGGATGTCGCGGCGTTCCTGATGTGGGCGGCGGAGCCGAAGATGATGGCGCGCAAGCAGGCGGGTTTCGTCGGCGTGCTGTTCCTTGGCCTGCTTTCGGTCCTGCTTTACCTGACCAACAAGCGGCTCTGGGCCAGTATCAAGGGCAAGAAGGCCGCGGCCTGAGCCCGGTCGCGGAGGCCGGGGGCGCTGCCCCCGGACCCCCGGAGTATTTCCGCCAGAATGAAACAGGAGACGCGTCCTTTCGGGGGCGCGTCTTCATTTTCCGAGATAGGCCGCGAGTGCGGGCGGCGGCGTGTCGAGAATCGCCCCGGTGTCCGCCGGCGGATGGGCCCGGCCCTCGGCCACGACGATCGTGCGGGGGGCGAAGCGGCGGGCATCGGCGGGGTCGTGCGTGACCATGAGGACGGTCATGCGCTTGCGGCTGGAAAGCGTTGCGACAAGATCCAGCATTTCAGCCTTGAGCGCGGGGCCAAGGGCGGCGAAGGGCTCGTCGAGGAGAAGGACCGGGCGGTCGCGCAGAAGCGCGCGCGCGAGTGCCACACGGCTTTGCTGCCCACCGGACAGGGTGCCCGGAAGCCGGTCCCCAAGCCCCTCCAGCCCCGTTTGCGCCAGCGCCTGGTCCACGCGGTCCCGGTCCGGGGCGGACAGGCGCAGGTCGGGCCGAACGCCCAGCCCCACGTTCTGGCTCACGCTCAGGTGCGGAAACAGGTTCTGGTCCTGGAACAGGATCGAGACGGGCCGCTCCCCCGGCGGCAGGCCCGAGATGTCGCGGCCTTCCCAGAGGATACGCCCGGAGGCCGGGTGCACGAAACCTGCGATTGCTGCCAGCAGCGTCGACTTTCCGGCACCAGAAGGGCCGATGACGGCGACCCGGTCTCCGGTGTCGACCGTGAGGTCGGCCGAGAGGTGGAAATCCGTCTGCTCGATCCTGAGCGCTTCAAGCACGAGCATCCGGGCGGCCCCCCCTGTCGAGAACCCAGAAGAGGGTGAAGGAGAGGAGGAGGAGAAGCACGGCCGCCCCGGCGGCGTCGGACATGCGGTAGGCGCCCATCAACCGGTAGAGTTGCAGTGGCAGGGTTGCGTGGTCCGGATCCGAGAAGAGCGCGATGACGCCGAGATCTCCCATCGAGAGGGCCGCCGCAAGGGCGGCTGAATAGCGCAGGGGCCTGGCGAGACGTGGCAGCGTCATCAGTCGAAGGCGCGCAAATCCGGACATCCCGAGGCTGTCGGCCAGACGGCCGAAGTCCGCCTCGGCCGCGTGGGCTGCCGGCAGGAGGATGCGCAGCGCGAAGGGCAGGGCCAGCGTCGCATTGGCGAGCGCCGTGACCGGGAGGGCAAGAGCCACGGGATCGGCGACGGGGCGCAGGACAAGGAAGAGGCCCGTGCCGAGAACGAGCGGGGAGGTGGCAAGCGGCAGCATCGCGAGGGAGTCGAGCCCGCGCGCAAGGCCGGAGCGGGCGCGGGCTGTCGCAATCGCCAGGGGCAGGGCGAGGGCGATGGTCAGCGACATGGAGGCAAGCGCGACGGTCAGGGACCGGGCCGCTGCCTGCCAGACCGGGCCGGGCAGGGTTGCAAGAGCGGGAAGGCCGCGCAGGACGATGGCCGCAAGCGGCATGACGAGGAAGGCCGCGGCGAGAAGGATGGCGGTAGTGTCCTGCAGTTTCAGCAGGCCGCCGGTCGCATCCCAGCGTTCGATCGGGCGGTCGAGGCCGGCACCGAAGGCCGCGGGCACGGTGACGCGAAGGGCGATGATTGCGGCGGTCAGGCTGAGCGTGGCCTGGATCACCGCGAGCAGCGCGGCGCGCCCCAGATCGAAGTCGAAGCGGAAGGCCTGATAGATCGCAAGTTCGACCGTGGTTGCGCGCGGCCCCCCGCCGAGTGTGAGGGCGACGGCGAAACTGGTCAGGCAGACCAGGAAGATCGCCAGGAAGATGCCGGGCAGCGCCGCGCGCAGCATCGGCCGCTCCAGAAACCGGGAAACCTCCTGCGGGCCCATCCCGAGCGATGCGGCCAGTCGGAAACGCTCTGCCGGGATTGCGAGCCAGGACTGGAGCAGAAGGCGGATCGCAAGCGGCAGGTTGAGGAAGACATGGGCGAGCACGACCCCGCCAAGGCCATAAATCGAAACGGGCGGGATGCCGAGAAGGGCAAGGCCGTCGTTCAGGAGACCCGCCCGCCCGAACACGGCCAGAAGCCCCATGACCGCAACGATGACCGGCAGGATGAAGGGCGCGCCCAGAAGCGCGATCAGCAGGCCCCGGCCCGGAAAGCGCCTGCGGGCGAGGGCACGGGCGACGGGGATGGCGAGGAGCGAGGACAGAAGGGCGGAAAGGAACGCCTGCCACAGGGTAAATCGCACGGCAACCCAATCCGCGGGGCCAAGCGCGGAGAAACCGTCGGCCCGCACAGCCACGAAGGCCAGCGTGCCGAGCGTCAGCGCCAGGAGAAGCGCCGCAGGCACCCCTCCCGTCGCCAGGGTGCGTGCTACTGGCTGAGCGCGGTCTGCCATTCGGCCAGCGCCTTCTCTCGGATGTCACGGGCCTCATCGGCCGTGAACAGGAGCGCCTCGGACGGGATGACCAGCGTCTCGAAGCCCATCGGCAGGCCCCCCGCGGGCGTTTTCGCGGGATACATCCAGTTCGTCTCCGGGATGACGGACTGGAAGGCGTCGGTTGTCATGAACGCCAGAAAGCGGTCGGCCACGTCCGGCGTGTCGCTGGCGGCAAGGCGGCCCGCGACCTCGACTTGCAGGTAGTGGCCTTCGGTGAAGGGCATCGCCGCCTTGGTGTCATCCCCCTCCGCGATCAGGTGATAGGCGGGCGAGGTGGTGTAGGACAGCACCGCGTCGGCCTCGCCGTTCAGGAACAGGCCATAGGCCTCGGACCAGCCGGGGGTGACGGTCACGATATTGTCGGAGAGCGCGGACCAGACCTCTGCCGCGCGGTCGCCGTAGGCCTTCCTGACCCAGAGAAGCAGGCCGAGACCGGGGGTGGACGAGCGCGGATCCTGGATCGCGATCTTGAGGTCGGAGGCGGCCAATGCCTCAAAATCGGCCGGAACAGAGACTGTTTTCGTTCGGTCGTAGACAAAGGCGAAGTAGCCCCAGTCATAGGGAAGGAACAGCGGGTCCGACCATGAGACCGGCAGGTCGAGTTCGGGGTTCTGGCCATGCGGAGCGAAAAGCCCGCTTGCCGCGGCTTCGGCGGTCAGGTTGGTGTCGAGGCCCAGCACGACGTCGGCGGGGCTGTCCGCCCCTTCGATGAGGACGCGGGCCAGGAGTGCCGCGCCGTCGCCCGCGCCGACGAATTCGACCGTGCAGGCGCAATAGGTCTCGAACGCGGCCTTCACGGCGGGGCCGGGCCCCCAGTCGGACACGAAGCTGTCGTAGGTGTAGATCGTCAGGACGGGCTTTTCCTCAGCAAGCGCCGCGAAGGGCGCCAGGGCTGACAGGAAACCCGCGATCATCGGGGAAAGTCTCATCTCTCATCCTCCAATGGTCAGGCGGGCGGAGATGGGGGCGTGTCGCCTTACCTTCCCTCCGCCGGTGCTAACCGGTTCAGGTTCAACGGGTCCGCTTTCGCATCTCAGTCCCGGACCTGGTCCGGGACACCCCGAGGTGGCCGCGACCCTACATCCGGGGCCGGCCGTGCGCAAGGTCCGGGCCAACCGGCGCCGCATTCTGCGCGGCGTGTGCCCGCTCCGGCCGGCAGTGTTTCGGCAGGTCGCGACGCGAGATCGCTTGAGCCGGGCCGAACGCTTCGCTATTGCGCGAGGACAGCTGAGGGAGCGCCGCATGAGCCTGAACACATTCGGACACCTGTTCCGGGTCACCACCTGGGGGGAAAGCCACGGGCCCGCGCTTGGCGCCACGGTGGATGGCTGCCCGCCGGGGGTCGTGCTGGACGAGCCGATGATCCAGCACTGGCTGGATCGCCGCAAGCCGGGGCAGAACAAGTACACCACCCAGCGGCGCGAAGCTGACGCCGTTCGCATCCTCTCGGGCGTGTTCGAGGGGCGCACGACCGGGACGCCGATCCAGCTGATGATCGAGAATACTGACCAGCGGTCGAAGGACTATGGCGAGATTGCCGAAAGCTTCCGGCCCGGCCATGCCGACATCACCTACTGGCAGAAGTACGGCATCCGCGACTACCGGGGGGGCGGGCGGTCATCCGCGCGGGAAACCGCGGCGCGCGTGGCGGCTGGCGCCGTCGCGCGCGAGGTGCTGAAAGTACTGGCGCCCGAGGTGGCGATCACCGGCTACATGGTGCAGATGGGCCGCCTTCGCGCCGACCGGGACCGCTTCGACATGGCCGAGGTCGAGCGGAACCCGTTCTGGTGCCCCGATCCCGCGGCGGCGGCGATCTGGGCGGAACACCTGGACGACCTGCGCAAGTCCGGCAATTCGGTGGGCGCGGTTGTCGAGGTCGTCGCCGCGGGCGTTCCCGCGGGCCTGGGCGCGCCGATTTACGGCAAGCTCGACAGCGATCTGGCCGCCGCGATGATGTCTATCAACGCGGTGAAGGGGGTGGAGATCGGCGAAGGGATGGCGGCCGCGGAACTGACCGGGGTCGAAAACGCCGACGAGATCACCCTGGGCGACGACGGCCGTCCGCGGTATTCCTCCAACCACGCGGGCGGCATCCTCGGCGGGATTTCGACCGGGCAGGATGTAGTCGTCCGGTTTGCGGTCAAGCCCACCTCCTCGATCCTGAGCCCGCGCCGGACCATCGCGGTAACCGGCGAGGCGCGCGAGATCGTCACCAAGGGGCGGCATGATCCCTGCGTCGGCATCCGCGCGGTGCCGGTGGGCGAGGCGATGATGGCCTGCGTCATCCTTGACCATCTGCTCCTCGACCGGGGGCAGACTGGGGGCAGGCGGGGGCCTATCGGGCGCTGACGACGGAAACCGCGCCTCTGCTCGTGTGACAGGAAACACGCGGGAGGAGGCGACGATGCTGAGAGCCCTGATCATCCTGGCGCTGTTGGCTTTGCCCGGCGCGCTGAAGGCCGGGCTTGTCGAGGGGTCGCTGACCCAGGACGGCGCGCAGCGCAGCTATCGGCTTTTCGTGCCCGAAACGCTGAACAGGTTCGACGGGCCGCGCTCCTTGGTCCTTGTCCTTCACGGGGGCGGAGGGAGCGGGCGGGAGGTTCGCCTGTCGACGCGGCGCCGCTTCGACGAACTGGCCGCGCGGCATGGCTTCCTGGTCGTCTATCCCGATGCGATCGGGCGCGTCTGGGATACCGGGGTCGGCAAGATCTCCGCCAACCTTTCCCCCCGACGCGACGACGCGGAATTCCTGGCGCGCGTGATCGACGAAGTGGCGCGCACCTATCCGGTCGACCGGGCGCGCGTCTTTGCGACGGGCGTTTCGCGCGGGGGCATGGAAAGCTACGCGCTCGCCTGCGGCAGGCCGGGGCTGGTGCGCGCCATCGCGCCGGTGGCGATGCCGCTGCCCGAAGCCTCGCTGGGCGCCTGCCGCAAGGGGCCTGCCATCGGCTTTCTCATGATCCACGGGACGGCGGACCCGATCGTTCCCTATGGTGGCGGTCCGATCACGCTGGGTCGGCGCGCGCGCGATACGGTGCTGTCGGCCGAAGAAACCTACCGGATATTTCAGCGGCGCAACGGCTGTGGTTCAAGCGCCGAGGGTGCGCCCTCCGGCTCCGTCCGGCGGTTCGAGGGGCGGGGCTGCTCAGCGCCGACCGCGTTTCTGAGCGTGGGCGGCGGTGGGCACGGTTGGCCCGGCGGGCGCAAGATAATCCCCGGTGGCCGATCCGGCCCGACCAACCGGGACATATCCTCGCCGGACGAGATCTGGGCCTTCTTCAGCCGGTTTTGACTGGCGCCGCCTTCGACAACTGCACCGCAAGGATGCCGGCCGCGACAATGGCCACGCCGACGATGTCGGCAAGGCCCAGTTGCTCGCTCAGGAAGACGGCCGCGACCGCGACCCCGAAGAAGGGGTTAAGGAAGTGATAGGTGGCGGCACGAACGGCGCCGATCCGTTCGACCAGCCGGAACCAGACCCATGTCGCCAGAAGGCCGGGCACCAGGGTCGTGTAGGCGAAGGCCAGGACCAGGCGCAGGTTCCAGTTGATCTGCCAGCTTTCGGTCAGCAGCGCCGCGACGGCAAGGACGGCCGCTCCCACGAACATCTGCAAGCCGACGATCATCAGCACGTTGCCCTGGGACGAAGCCCCCCGCACGGTGAGCGTCGCGACCGCAAGGGCAAGCGCGCCCAGCCCGCAGAAGATCAGACCCTCGACACTGACGCCGCCGGAAAAGCGCGACCCCATGATGATGGTCACGCCCACGACCCCTGCAACAAGGCCCGCAAGCCCCAACGGCCGGACCATCTGGCCAAGGAAGATCCAGCCGAGAAGGGCGACGAGCAGGGGCATGGTCGAGGCGATGATGGCGGCCAGCGATGCCTCGACCCACTGCATCGCGACGAAGTTGAGCCCCAGGTAAAGGGCGTTCTGGCACAGTCCGAAGATCGCAACGGAACGCCACTGGCCGCGGCTCAGCCTGCAGCTTTGGCCGAGGGCCGCGGCGATCGACACGCCGATGAGGCCGGAAAACAGGAAACGGAAGGCCAGCGCGGTCAGGGGCGGGGCATCGGCGACGATCATCCGTGCCGAAGTGAAGGCGGACGACCACATGAACGCGAAGGCCAGCCCCATCAGGATTGCGCGCAGGTCCATCATCCGTCCTTCCGGTGCTGCTCGGTCGCTCGCCCGCTCCCTGCCACGAACCCCCGGCAAAGTGAAGAGCGGCCGCGGCGGAGGATCGGGGCTTTGGCGGGCGCAAATGAAAAGGGCCGTCCACTGGACGGCCCCGCATGCGTCGCGACCGCTTTCGCGGTGGCGGCATCTCAGCCGTTGACGCTGTCCTTCAGCGCCTTGGCGACGGAGATCTTGACGACCTTGTCGGCCGGCTTGGTGATCGTTTCACCGGTCGCGGGGTTGCGGACCTGCCGTTCCGGACGGGTGCGGCAGACGACCTTGCCGATGCCGGGAAGGGTCACGGCACCGCCGCCTACGACTTCCGACGTCACCACCGAAGCGATCGCGTCAAGCGCGGCCGAAGCGGTCTTCTTGTCGGAGCCCATCGCTTCCGCCACCGCGGCCACGAGCTGGGTCTTGGTCATGGGTTTGGACATGTCTGTCTCCTCTCTGGCCCCGTTCTGTTGGGGGTCATTCGCTGTCGTTCACAGCCTGTTGTGGTCAATCACATTTCTTCGTCGGGCATGGCAAGCAAATTATGCCCGTTCAGCCGATTTTCGCGGCGTCAAAGGAAGGCTGTTTCCTCGAAGCTACGCAGCTTGCGGCTGTGGATGCGCTCAACCGGCATGTCCCGCAGTTTTTCCATCGCCCTGACCCCGATCAGCAGATGGCGGCTGACCTGCGTGCGGTAGAAGTCGGTGGCCATGCCGGGCAGCTTCAACTCGCCATGCAGCGGTTTGTCGGACACGCACAGAAGCGTTCCATACGGTACCCGGAAGCGGAAGCCGTTCGCCGCGATGGTGGCCGACTCCATGTCGAGCGCGATCGCGCGGGACTGTGACAGGCGCTGGACGGGCCCCGACTGGTCGCGCAATTCCCAGTTGCGGTTGTCGATCGTGGCGACGGTGCCGGTGCGCATGATCTTCTTCAGGTCGAAGCCGTCCATGTGGGCGACGTCTGCCACGGCCTCCTGCAGCGCGATCTGGATCTCGGCCAGCGCCGGGATCGGCACCCAGACCGGCAGATCCGCGTCCAGGACGTGGTCTTCGCGGACATAGGCGTGTGCCAGCACAAAGTCGCCGAGCGACTGCGAATTGCGAAGCCCGGCGCAGTGGCCGACCATCAGCCATGCATGGGGCCTCAGGACCGCGATATGGTCGGTCGCCGTCTTGGCGTTCGAGGGGCCGACGCCGATGTTGACCAGCGTGATCCCCTGACCGCCGCGGCGCTTCAGGTGATAGGTGGGCATCTGCGGCATCTTCAGCGGTGTCGCCAGATCGCCGTCGGAGGAAGTGATCTGGACGTTTCCCGGCCCCACGAAGGAGGTGTAACCCGACGCGGGGTCGGCGAGGCACTGGCGCGCGTAGGCCTCGAACTCCTCCACATAGAACTGGTAGTTCGTGAACAGGACGAAGTTCTGGAAATGCCCCGCATCGGTGGCCGTGTAGTGGCTCAACCGGGCCAGCGAGTAGTCGACGCGCTGGGCCGTGAAGGGCGCGAGATGATCTGATCCGTCGGGGTTCGGCCGCGCCGTGCCGTTGACGATGTCATCGTTCGTCGTGGCAAGGTCGGGCACGTCGAAAACGTCGCGCAGCGAAAAGTCCAGAACCCCCTCCTGCGGGACATTCACATGCGGGCTGGAGGCGACGGCGAAATGGACGGGAATCGGTGTCGTACTGGGTCCGACATGGACCGGGACGCCGTGGTTGCGCAGCAGATGCCCGATCTGCTGGATCAGGTAGTTCCGGAACAGGTCCGGCCGGGTGATCGTCGCGACATAGGTTCCCGGCGTTGCGACATGGCCGAAGGAAAGTCGGCTGTCGGCCTTGGCGTGCGAGGTCGTCGTCAGACGCACCTCCGGGTAGAAGGCGCGCACCCGCGCCGCAGGCCGATGGCCGCCCAGCGTCCGGGTGAACTGGTCGTAGAGGAAGTTGGTCGCCTGGGCATAAAGCGCCTCTAGCCGCGAGACGGCAGCCTCGGCGTCGGTGAAAGGCTCACTCTCCGGCATCGCGGGGGACAGCACGTCGGCATCGGTGTTCATGCAAAAAGCTCTGTGAATTCGAACCGTGTGACGTCGACCAGCCCGAGGTCGGAGATCCGAAGCTCCGGGATCACGACGAGGGCAAGGAACGAATGCTGGATCGAGGCGTTGTTGAGGTCGCATCCGCAATCGCGCATGCGGGTGACGAGGTTGGATGCCTTCGCGGCCATCTCGGCGGCCGGCGCGTCGGACATGAGGCCGGCGACCGGCAGCGGGATGTCCGCAATCTCCCTCCCGTCCTTCCAGAGCGAGAAGCCCCCGCCCATCTTCGCGATGGAATTGGCGGCCTCGGCCATCATCCCGCGGTCGGTGCCGACGACGATGATCTGGTGACTGTCATGCGCGACGGTCGAGGCCATGGCCATCCGGCCCTTGTAGCGAAAGCCGTTGACGAAGCCGTTGACCGTTTGGCCCGATCCCTGATGGCGCTCGATCACCGCGCACTGGGCGACGTCCTGTCCCTCGTCCGGTTCCACGATGCCGTCCTGGACGGCAAGTTCGGCGGTCAGCGCGCGCGTCGGCGCCTGGTTCTCGACGATGCCGATGACGCGGACACGAACCGTTGCGGCGCCCTCGGGGGCGCGGATCACGAAGTCGTCGGCTGTCTTGTCACGTCCCATCCTGACCGTGTCCCTGGCATGTGCGGGCCAGTCGTAATGCGGGCATGTAACGGTCAGGCGACCGTTCTCGGCGACGGTGCGGCCACGGGCGATGACCCGCTCGCACGGAAGCGTCCTGAGGTCGGAGGTCAGGATCAGGTCGGCCCGGCGCCCCGGCGTGATGGAGCCGAGTTCGCGTTCCAGCCCGAAATGGGTCGCGGTGTTGATGGTGCACATCTGCAGCGCGACAAGCGGGTCGCATCCCTTTTCCACCGCGCGGCGATAGGCGCGGTCCATGTGCCCTTCCTCGACCAGCGTGCCGGGGTGGCAGTCGTCGGTGCACAGGATGAAGTTGCGTGGGTCCAGCCCCTTTTCCGTCACCGCAGTGATCTGCCGGTCCACGTCGAACCAGGCCGACCCGTGGCGCATCATCGCCCGCATGCCCTGGCGCGCCCGCACCACCGGGTCCATCTCGGTCGTCCCCTCGTGGTCGTCGGCAGGGCCACCCGCGGCATAGGCGAGGAAGGCGGGGCCGAGATCGGGGCTGGCGTAGTGCCCGCCCACGGTCTTGCCCGCGCGCTGGGTCGCGGCAATCTCGGCCAGCATCTGCTGGCTGCCCGCGATCACGCCGGGGAAGTTCATCATCTCTCCCAGGCCGACGATGCCGGGCCAGGCCATCGCCTCGGTCACCTCGTCCGGCCCGATCTCATAGGGCGTCGTCTCCAGCCCCGGCGCGGAGGGGGCGCAGGAGGGCATCTGCATGAACATGCTGACGGGCTGCATCAGTGCCTCGTCATGCATCATGCGGACGCCTTCGATCCCGAGGACGTTCGCGATCTCGTGCGGGTCGGCGAACATCGTCGTGGTGCCGTGGGGGATGACGGCGGCGGCAAATTCCGCCGGGGTCAGCATGCCGCTTTCGACATGCATGTGGCCGTCGCACAGCCCCGGCACCATGTAGCGGCCCTGCGCCTCGATCACCTCGGTTTCGGGGCCGATCGCGTAGGACAGGTCGGGGGCTATCGCGGCAAAGCGCCCCTCGGCGATCGCGACGTCGTGGCCGGGAAGGATTTCGCGCGTGTGGACGTTGACCCACTGACCGCCGCGGATCACGCGGTCGGCCGGGGCACGGCCCGCGGCAACCGCGACCAGGCGGGGTGCGACGTCGGACCAGGGGCGGGGGGTAAGGTTCTGTGATTTCATGCCAAAATCTGCCAGATCGCCGGATGCACCGCAAGAGGCAGCGACAGGAGTTGCGCGGCCGTCTCAGGGATGAAAGACTGCCCCGGAACCGGGCCCGGAACCGCGCTGCCACCGGACCGCCCCGGCCCGGACGCCGGACCTTGAGAGGAGGGGTTTTTGTCGCTGCCGATGATCAGCATCACCTATTGCACCGGCTGCAACTGGCTGTTGCGGGCGGCGTGGATGGGGCAGGAACTGCTTTCGACCTTCCAGAACGACCTCGGCGGGGTCACGCTCTGCCCCGGGACCGGCGGCGCGTTCGAGATCACGCTGGATGGCACGGTAATCTGGGAACGCAAGCGCGACGGCGGGTTTCCTGACATCAAGGTGCTGAAGCAGATGGTGCGCGACCGCATCGACCCCGAGCGGTCGCTGGGCCACGTGGACCGCGCCGGGGGCGCCGCATGACAATCTCGGACGCCATGTGGATCTTCATCATCCTGTCGATGATGCAGCCATTCCTGGCGCGCAAGGTTCTGGACCTGCGGCGGATGCAGATGATCGACCGGTTCCAGCGCCGCCGGGGCAGCCGTGTCATCCTGATGGTGCACCGGCAGGAAACGATGCGATTCCTCGGCTTTCCGCTGATGCGCTACATCGACATCCAGGACAGCGAGGATGTGCTGCGCGCCATACGGATGACCGACAAGGACACGCCGCTCGACATCGTGCTGCACACGCCGGGCGGACTGGTGTTGGCGGCGCTCCAGATCGCGCGGGCGGTCGAGGCGCATCGCGGAAAGGTCACGGTCTTCGTCCCGCACCATGCGATGTCGGGGGGCACGCTGGTTGCGCTCGCGGCGGACGAGATCGTGATGTGCGACCATTCCGTGCTGGGCCCGATCGACCCGCAGATCGGCCAGTATCCGGCAGCCTCGATCGTGAAGGCTGTGAAGGCCAAGCCCGTCGCCGAGATCGACGATGAGACGCTGATTCTGGCCGATGTCAGCCGGAAGGCGCTGGACCAGGTTCGCAAGGCCGCGACGGAGATCCTGTCGGCGCAGATGCCCGCGGACAAGGCAGCCGAGATTGCAGAGGTGTTGGCGTCGGGGACCTGGACCCACGACTACCCGATCTCCGCCCGCGAGGCGCAGGAAATCGGGCTGAACGTCGCCACCGACATGCCGGACGAGGTGATGGAGATGATGATGCTCTATCCCCAGCCGGTGCGGCAATCGGGCGGGGTGGAGTTCCTGCCCGGCCCGCACCAGCCGGCGCCACGGGGCGCACGGCGCTAGCGATCAGGACGGCTTGAGAACGATGGCGGCAAGGGTCGCCCGCACCAGGTTCATGTCGAAGTTGAAGGTCACGGTCATTGGCCCGCTGGTGGCCGAAAGGCCCGCGGCGCTGTAGATGCCGTATTTGGCGTTGCCGGCCAGGCTGGACAGGGTCTGCGGCAGGTTCACGACCGCCGCGGCCAGCGCGTTGGAGATGCCGGTGGCGAAGGCGTAGACGAACTCTCCCGGTTCTGCCGATATTGGCGCGGAAAGCGTGGTGGTACCCGAGTCCGATCGGGCGATGGCGAAGCCCTTGGCGCTGGCAGGGTGCAGCCTTGCGCCATAGACCGGCAGCACCGAAATCGCCGCCTGCCCGTTGTAGTTCAGCGCGTCGAAGGCGACCTCGACGGTGGCGGCGGTCCCGTCCGGAACGCGACCATAGTAAAGGGTGGCACCGCAATGGTTGACGCCGGTTTCAGGCGCGCCCGCGCGCGTCATGCGAAGGCCGCCAACCGATACGGAAAGCGGGCGGATGGCGGTGTCGGACCGGGCCGTGACGGCGACGACCAGCAGCCGGTCGCTGGCGGGGGAGCCGAGCGCGACGCCTGTGACCGTGGCGACAAGCGCGCGTGGCAGCGGATAGTGCCCGATGGCGCCAGTCGTGATCGCACCGGTCGATGCGACCGAGGGGTTGGCCGCAGCCTGAAGCAGGGCAAGGTGATAACTCTGCCCCAGGCGCTGATTGGCGGCGGCATCCGGGTGCACCCCGTCGAAAAGCGTGGCTTCCGTCGGCGTGGAAGGATCGGCGTAGCCGGTATGGGCGATCCGGTTCGGGCGTGACTGGCAGACGCTCTGGATGTCAGCGTGATACTGGGCTGAAAGGGGGAAGTGACCGCCGATGACGAAAGGGGTGGATGGGCCGGCGCCAACGACGTCGGCGCGCAGGCTTGCGACAAGGCCAGTCAGGGCCGCCTCGTAAGTCGCGCGGGCCGCCGGATCCTGCGCATCCGCGCCGCCCTGATGCCACAGGATGCCTTTCAGCACCGCATTGGCCGGGGCGGCGGAAAGGGCGGCGTTGATGCGGCCAAGCGCGGCCTGATACGCCGCCCCGCCCGGGGTCCACAGGCCGTTCGCAAAGCCCGCGCCGGCACGGGCGACCCCGATCAGGTGCAATATGACGCCCGGATTGGCGGCCTGGTAGGCATTCGCGAACGCCCGTGCCCAGCCGAAGTTCGCGCTTGCGTCGGGGCGCGCGACGGCGCCGGTTTCCCACGGGCCGTGATGAAGGCGGCTGCCGACCGGTTCCCAGGCGTTGCTTGCCGCCCAGTGCCGCGCGCCGGCTGGAAACACCTCCGCATCCGTTTCCGCCGCCCGGCCGGAGGCAACGGAATCGCCGGCGACCACGAAGACATGGGCGTCAGGCGCGGACGACGCCGCGCGCGACACCGGCGCTTGGGCGAGGGACAGGCCGATCTGGAACATGCTGGCATCCTTGGTCTGGTCGGCATCGGCAGAGCCCCGGCTCTTGCGGGTTGCTGCGACACGATGGCTGGGTCATGGCGACTTTACGTTTGGCGCAGCAGGCGTTGCGTCCGCGACCCGATGTCAGCGCGCGGCGTTCAGGGTTTGGTCGCCCGGACCCGATGCCTCGCGGTTCGGGCCGCGCCACGGGCCGACCGAAGCCGCCCCTTCCCAACCAGCCTGTTTTCCTGTATGGCCCCCGTCCATCTGTGACGTGAGCCCATGCCCCCGGGCGCATGCGAAGGATTGGGGGCGGCGGCAATGGGGCCGCCATAGGAACGGGACACCCGGAGGGCCGGGCTGTCCCTTGAGGAAACGATACATGTTCAACGTAACAAAGAAATCGATCCAGTGGGGCCAGGAAACGCTCACGCTGGAAACGGGGAAGATCGCGCGTCAGGCCGACGGCTCTGTCGTCGCCACGCTGGGCGAGACCTCCGTCATGGCCAACGTGACCTTCGCCAAGGAGGCGAAGCCTGGCCAGGACTTCTTCCCCCTGACCGTGCATTACCAGGAAAAGACCTATGCCGCCGGCAAGATCCCGGGCGGCTTCTTCAAGCGTGAAGGGCGTCCTTCGGAGAAGGAAACGCTGACCTCGCGCCTGATCGACCGTCCGATCCGCCCGCTCTTCGTCGATGGCTTCAAGAACGAGGTGCTGATCATCTGCACCGTGCTGAGCCACGACCTTGTCAACGATCCCGACATCGTCGCGATGATCGCGGCCTCGGCGGCGCTGACCATCTCGGGCGTCCCGTTCATGGGCCCGATCGGCGCGGCGCGCGTGGGCTTCTCGAACGGCGCCTACGTCCTGAACCCCGAGGTTGCCGACATGGACAACCTGCGCGCGAACCCCGAGCAGCGGCTTGATCTTGTCGTCGCGGGCACCAAGGACGCGGTGATGATGGTGGAATCCGAAGCCTATGAGCTTTCGGAGGCCGAGATGCTGGGCGCGGTGAAGTTCGGTCACGAACAGATGCAGCCGGTCATCGACCTGATCATCGACTTCGCGGAAGACGCCGCGAAGGAGCCGTTCGACTTCACCCCGCCGGACTATTCGGATCTGTACGCAAAGGTGAAGGCCGCAGGCGAGGCGCAGATGCGCGCCGCCTTCGCGATCCTCGACAAGCAGGCCCGCACCAACGCGATCTCAGCCGCCGTTGCCGCGATCAAGGCATCGCTTTCGGAAGACGATCTGGCGGATGCCAACCTTGGCTCCGCGATCAAGAAGCTGGAATCCTCGATCCTGCGCGGCGATGTCGTGACCGCCGGCCGCCGCATCGACGGCCGCGACACGCGCACGGTGCGCCCGATCGTGTCCGAGGTCGGCATCCTGCCCCGCACCCACGGCTCGGCGCTGTTCACCCGCGGCGAGACGCAGGGCCTCGTGGTGACCACGCTCGGCACCGGCGAGGATGAGCAGATCATCGACGCGCTGCACGGCAACTTCCGCTCGAACTTCCTTCTGCACTACAACTTTCCGCCCTATTCGGTCGGCGAGGTTGGCCGCTTCGGCCCTCCGGGCCGACGCGAGATCGGCCATGGCAAGCTTGCCTGGCGCGCGCTGCAGGCGGTGCTGCCGGCGCCGACCGACTTCCCCTACACGATCCGTGTCGTGTCGGAGATCACCGAATCGAACGGCTCCTCCTCGATGGCCACGGTCTGCGGCTCCTCGCTCTCGATGATGGATGCGGGCGTGCCGCTGAAGGCGCCGGTCGCGGGCGTCGCGATGGGCCTGATCCTTGAAGAGGATGGCAAATGGGCGGTCCTGACCGATATCCTCGGCGATGAGGATCACCTCGGCGACATGGACTTCAAGGTCGCGGGCACGGCAAACGGCATCACCTCGCTCCAGATGGACATCAAGGTTGCGGGCATCACGCCGGCGATCATGGAACAGGCGCTGGCGCAGGCGAAGGACGGGCGCATGCACATCCTGGGCGAGATGGCCAAGGCGCTGACCGAAGGCCGGTCGGAGTTCTCCGCCCACGCGCCCCGCATCGAGACCATGACCATCCCGACCGACAAGATCCGCGAAGTGATCGGCTCGGGCGGCAAGGTCATCCGCGAGATCGTCGAAGTGTCGGGCGCCAAGGTCGACATCAACGACGACGGCGTGATCAAGATCGCCTCGGCCAATGCCGATTCGATCAAGAAGGCCTACGACATGATCTATTCGATCGTGGCCGAGCCGGAAGAAGGCAAGATTTACACCGGCAAGGTGGTCAAGCTTGTCGACTTCGGCGCCTTCGTGAACTTCTTCGGCAAGCGCGACGGTCTGGTGCACGTGTCCCAGATCACCAACAAGCGCCTGAACCATCCGAACGAGATCCTGAAGGAAGGCCAGGAAGTGAAGGTCAAGCTTCTCGGCTTCGACGATCGCGGCAAGGTCCGGCTCGGCATGAAGATGGTCGACCAGGAAACCGGCGCCGAGATCGTGCCGGAGAAGAAGGAAAAGGAAGGCGCCGAAGAGGCGTAATCCAGTGGGGCCCGGGTACTGCCCGGGCCCTTTCGATTCGTAAGGCAGAGCATGACACCGCCCCCCGCCGCGCGCGTGACCGTCGTAACGGTCAGCTACAACAGCCTGCACGTCCTGCCGCGCCTGCTCGGTTCGGTCCCAAAGGAAGCGTCGGTCGTCATCGCGGACAACGCCTCGGATGACACGGAACCGCTGGCGGCGCTCTGCGCTGAGCATGGCGTACGTCTGGTTCGCAATGCGCGAAACCTCGGCTTCGGTGTCGCCTGCAACCTCGGGGCCGAGGGAGCGAAGACGGAGTTCCTGCTGTTCCTCAATCCCGACGCGGCGCTGATGCCGGACACCCTCGACCGTCTGGTCGCGGCCGCCGATCGTTACCAGGCGGCAAGCGCGTTCAACCCGCGCATCGCCGAGAGCGACGGCACACCCTTCTTCAAGCGCAAGAGCTATCTGATGCCACGCGCCGAGTGGATGCCGCGTGGCTGGCCCGAGGCTGACCGCGAGGTGTCGATCCTGTCGGGTGCGGCTTTCTTCGTTCGCCGCAAGTACTTTGAGAAGGTCGGCGGCTTCGATCCCGGGATCTTCCTGTTCCACGAGGATGATGACCTTGCGCTGCGGCTGAAGGCCGAATGCGGGCCGCTGATGTTCATCCGCGATGCGCTTGTGCAGCACGTTGGCGGTTCCTCATCGGCCCGCAGTGTCGACATCGCCGCGCTGAAGGCCTGGCACATGGGCCACTCTCGCGTCTATGCGGCGCGAAAGCATCACCGGCCTTGGGTGCGGACGCACGCGTTGATCCAGGCGACGCTGCAACTTCTCTCGCCGGTCGTTCTCGTCTCGCGGCGCAAGCGCGCGAAGCAGGTGGCGTTTCTGGGTGGGATCGTCCATGCAAGTCTGGGCGGCAGTTCGATACCGGGGCGGCAAACATGAGCTTCAAGCAGTTCAAGCGGCGGCAGTACTTGAAGCTGCGTAGGAAACTCGGTCACAGCAACGAGGATTTCGCGCCCCACGGCGTGCCGATTCACATTCCAGAGGGCCGCGACCTTGCCATTACCTATCTTCTCGCCAAGGGGCGCCCCTACGAGGCAGAAGAGGCTGGCATGGTGCGGGACTTCCTTCGACCGGGCACGAACGTGATCGAGCTTGGCGGCTGTTTCGGTGTCGTCTCGGCCTTGATCCGAAGGACCATCGGCCCGGACGCCCACCATATCATCGTTGAAGCCAACCCTGCGCTAATACCCATCCTTAGCCGCAATGCTATGCAGAATAGCGACCCGTCGAGAACCGAAATAATCAATGCTGCTGTCGATTATTCAGGAGTACAGTCAGTTTCGTTTTCCATCGGACAAAATTCGCATATGAGCCGAGTTGGCGAAGGGTCGAAGCGAACCGTGACCGTTCCCGCGTTAAGGCTCGCAGAAATTGCAGAGCGAATTGCAGGTGAACCATACGCTTTAGTGTGCGACATAGAAGGCGCTGAGCTTGCACTCGTTGAATCCGAAGCAGGAGCGCTTTCGCGAGTTGATCTGATTATTCTTGAAACCCATCCTAAATCATATCCCAAGAACCGTGCGGACAGCGACCGAATCCTGACACTACTGGAGTCGGTCGGTTTCAGATCCGTGCGTGTAGAACGAGATGTGGTCTGTTTGCGGCGCGAACGGGCGCTGTGAGACCTGCTAACCTCCAAAACCGGAACTATCCGATGCTGATTGCGTCGATGGACCCGCTTCCGGGCACCTGACCGCGGGCCGGTCCGGGCCTGAACCCCTCCGGTCATGGGCAGACGCGGGGAGCCTGTCCGGCAAGCGTCATTCCGCGCAGCGCGGTCCCTGTCGCGCGTCAGGGGTGTTCCTGCGCGGCTTCCCGCCGGAATCGTCGGCGGAGACCCTCATCGCCAAGGCAGGTTCCCGCCGGTTGGCGGCGGGTCGGGCGCGGGGCGCGCCCGGCGACTTGCCGCAGGGGCAGGTCAGGGCGCAGTCTTTCGATCTGGAACCGAAACCGATCGCGGAGACATGAACGATGATGCCGCTCTGGAAGCTGAAGCGCGAAGTCCGTCGGGTCGCGCTGCAAGTCAGCCAGGTGCAATGGCTGGTCTACGGGCCTGCGCTGCGCCGGATCCACGACTTTCGCAAGGCGCGCCGCATCCGGCTGCATCACGGGGCCCATGCGCTGTCGGGCGATGTGGCCGTCGTGCTGATCTATCAGCCCCAGGGCCTTTCGGGGTCGCTGTTCCATACCTTGCGCCATCTCACCGGAAAGGGCTTCGCGCCGCTTGTCGTGTCGAATGCACCGCTGTCTGCGGAGGATGTCGCGCGGCTGAAGCCGCATTGTGCCGCGATCATGGAGCGGCCCAACTACGGCTACGACTTCGGCGGCTATCGCGATGGCATTCTTCACCTGCTGGACCATGGCACGGAGATCGGAAGGGTGCTGGTAATGAACGACAGCATCTGGTTTCCGCTCTACCCGGACTGCGACCTGATCGACCGGATGCGCCGCGCGGATGACGACCTTTACGGCTATGTGATGAATGCCCGCGTCAACCGGCACCGCAGCCACCTGCAGTCCTACTTCTTCGCCTTCGGCAAGCGGCTGGTCGCAACTTCCGACTTCCGCAACTACTGGGCAGGGCTGTTCGTGACCAGCAACAAGAACCTGGTCATCCGCCGCTGCGAGATCCCCATGACCGAACATTTTCGCGCCCGGGGATATTCGATCGGCTATCGTTATCTGATCAGCGACCCGATGATCGCGTTGAGATCCCTGACCCCGGACGAGTTGATGCAGGTCGTCCGCTATCAGATGCGGGTGGATACCTCCAACGCCGCGACACTGGCGCCCTATGCCGCAGGCGATCCGGCCGATCCCGCGTGGCGCACACGGGTGATGGCGCTGGCCGGGGATCTGAAGATGGGGAAATACCTGCTGATCGCGCATCCGCTCCTGATGCTGGGCAAGCTGAGGGGGCAGATCCTGAAGAAGGATCGCCAGCCCATGTACCGGTTGCAACGGGCCGAACTGCTGGCCGGCGGCTTCGCCGAGGGCATGGCGCCCGCCGTGCTGGAAGAGGTGATGACCTGCGATGGCGTGGCGCATCGGCTGCCCCGACCGCTTGAGGCGGACCCTGGACGGTATTTGCGCCCGTCCGTGCTGCCGGTCCACCGAACCGCCGATCGTGAGGTCGAAGTCGCATGAGCACCCCGGACCTGCCCCCCCGCGAACATGTCACCGTTGAGCTGGCGCGGAGGGATCCCGCCCGGCTTTATGATGCGGCCTATTATCGGAGCGGCTGTTCGGTGGAAGGATACGAGTCCTATGGCCGGCATGAGCCCTGGCTGTCGTTCTTCGGCAACGCGGCCGACCGGATCGTGCGGCGTTACCGGCCCCGAAACGCGATCGACATCGGCTGCGCCTTCGGGCTTCTGGTCGAGGCTCTTTGTGATCGCGGCGTCGATGCCTATGGCATGGACGTGTCCCCCTACGCCGTCTCGAACGCGCGGGACGACATGGCGGACCGGCTTTGGGTGCAGTCCGTGGTGGACCCAATCCCGGTCTTCTCCGGGGCGGAGCGATACGAGTTCGCGGTCTGCATCGAAGTTCTGGAGCATCTGCCGCCCGAACAGGCCGAAACGGCCATCGCCAATATCTGCGCGATCAGCGACCGTGTCCTGTTTTCATCCACTCCGGACGATTTTGATGAGCCCACACACTTCAACGTCCTGCCCGTCTCGGACTGGCTGACCCTGTTCGCGGCCTGCGGCTTTGTTCCGGCGTGGCGGTCTTCGGCGCGCTACGTCTCGTCCCACGCGTTCATCGTGGAGCGGCGGAGCGCGTCGCGTCGCGGTGTTCTGGGCCGTCTGCTGGGGTGACGGCCGGGGATCACTCTCCGGCCAGCATCAGCCCTTCGACCAGCAGGCTGGGCACGACATAGGACAGATGCCCCCGCGCGTCGTTGGCGGGCACGATGCGCAGCAGCATGTCGCGCAGGTTGCCGGCAAGCGTGCATTCGTTCACCGGATAGGCGATCTGCCCCTGCTCCACCCAGAAACCCGAGGCGCCGCGCGAATAGTCGCCGGTTGTAGGGTTGATCGAGGATCCTATCATCGAGGTGACAAGAAGGCCGGTGCCCATGTCGGCGGCAAGGGCGTCGCGGCTTTTCGTCCCCTGCGTCAAGGCGATGTTCGTGACACCGGGGGACGGCGACGAGCCGGGGCCACGGACCGCCGATGCGGTGGAGGCGAGCCCGAGCTTGCGGGCGGTGCCAAGGTCAAGCGTCCATCCCGTCAGGACGCCGTCGTCGACGATGGCGCGCCGGCGCGGCGCCAGACCTTCGCCGTCGAAGGGGCGGGATGCAGAGATGCGTGGCCGTGCAGGGTCTTCGACAATCGAAAGGCCCTTCGGAAGAACCTGAGCCCCCAGGGCATCCCTGAGCCAGGTGGCCCCACGCACCACCGCGCTGCCGTTCGCCGCGGCGAGAAGGTGACCAACCAGCGAGGATGCCACGCGTTCGTCGAAGATCACCGGAAAGGCCCCGGTTTTCGGCTTGCGCGCCCCGGAACGGGCAACCGCCCGCTCCCCCGCCAGACGACCGATGCCTTCGGGGTCGGGCAGGTCCGACTGGAAGGTGCGGCTTTCCGCGGCCCAGTCCCGTTCCATGCCCAGCCCGCTGCCGGAGATCGCGACCGCCGAGATCGACCGGGAGGTGCGTTCATACCCGCCCGAAAACCCGTTCGTGGCGGACAGGTGCACGCTTCGCCGGCTGTAGCTTGCCGAGGCTGAATCGATCTGGGTGACGCCTGCCACGGAAAGCGCGGCCGCCTCGGCCCGGCGGGCGTCGGACTCCAGGTCGGACGGGAGGGGTTCAGGGGCGCTGTCGCACAACTCCAGCGCGGCCAGGTCCCAGCCCTGCGCAAGTTGCCCCGCATCGGCCAGCCCCAGCGTCGGATCCTCCGGCGACTCGCGCGCCATGGCGACGGACCTTTCGGCCATGGCGGCAATCGTGCGCTCCGACAGATCGGAGGCCGAAACGATGGCCTGCCTGCGGCCGACAAGCACGCGCAACCCTATCTCCACGCCTTCGGACCTCTCCGCCTGCTCCAGCCGGCTTTTCCGCACGTCGATGGACAGGGCGGTCCCTTCCACCGCCATCGCATCGGCGGCATCCGCCCCGGCCTTCTGCGCCGCCTCGAGAAGTTGATGGGTCAGGGAAGCAAGGGTCGATGCCGTCATCACAATCCGCCAGTGTTTCGACCGCAGGTAATCCTTCGCGACCCGGTGCGCAAGGAACGACCGCCCGAAGTCCTCCGGGCGGTCATCCGCGGATTCAATCCCTCACTTGATTTGCTGGCCGTTGGCAAAGATCGTGCCGTCGTCCTTGAACTCGATCTTGGAGGCCAGCGCATCCTCGCCGTCGGGCACCGCGAAAAGCCCCAGCATCATCTGCGCGCCCATCATCTGGTCCTCTGGCAGAAGGCCCATTGCGACCAGTTTCTGCATCAGCGCGTTGGCGCCGACCAGCCGCAGGTCCACCGCGCCGTTCGGAACCGGCATCGGGCCATCATTGTTGAAGGTGGCCGCGCCCGACCCGGTCAGTTCGGCTCCGACCGCACTGACCCTGACCTCGTTGATGGAGACGGAGTTGAGTGTTCCGGGGGGCTGATCGGCAAGGGTTTCGGCTTGGGCCGGGTCGAAAATGTCGACGCCCAGCGTCCCGTCGCCCGACACATCCACGATCAGCGTGGCAGGGTCGCGCGGAAGTTGCTGGCCGGGATCGAACATCCCCCACAGCATTTCCGAAACCTCAAGATCGACCAGTTTGACCACAAGGCCGAAGGGCTGCGCCGTTTCGCCCGGCGTGACGGGCATCTTCATATCGAAGGCCGACTGACCCAACTTCACGTCGACGGGCACCGGGAACTGCGCCATCTGCATCGACATCGACAACTCGCCCGCGTCGCCGCCATAGCTCAGCCCCTCGCTCGACATCGCGAAGCGCAACGTGCCGGCGCCGCCCGTATAGCTGAAGCCGCCGCCCTCGGGCCCTTCGATCGTCGACTGGCCCGCGCCGCTCGTATAGCCATAGGATCCGGCCATCCGGAGCCCGGCCTGCAGCGCGGCCGAAAGGTTCTCCATGTCGACGCCTGCGGGCAGGTTGAACTCGCCCGTGCCGCTCAGCCCTTCGACCGTCCCGTCGAACTTGAAGCCGGTCGCATTGGCGGGGTCCTGGCCCGAGAAACTGTAGGCGACCGACTGGGCGTTGAAGCTCGACTCGCCCGTGCGACTGGTGTCACCCACGACATGATAGATGCCGGTCGCCCCCGCCATCGTCACCGAGATGTCGATGGGCGCGTTCTCCGTGTCACCCGTCGCCTGCATCATGAGCGCAAGCGCCGGGGCGGAATATTCGTAGGTCGCATCGTCCGAGGCGCCGGAGGCGATGACCGACATGCCGGTCTGGGTGATCGTCGCGTTCATGTTGACCGGCTTGCCGCCTTCAGGCGCGCCCTCGGCCTTGAACGGTACGGTCTCAGACATGGTCACTTCGACCCGCCCGTCGCCCATGTCGCGCAGCCGCACCTCGTCGATACTGATGCTTGTGGTAACACCATGGTTTTCCTGGGCGAAGGCGATGCCGGACACGACCAGGGTATCGCCCTGACGCTCGGTCGCGATCGTCGTGACGGTCTGCCCGAAGCTTTCGGCCAGACCCGTCCAGTTCTGCCAGACTTCTTCCGGCGTGATGTCTGCCCACACCGCCGTCGAGCAGAACAGCGTGGCAAGCAAGGCAGAGGCGCCAAGTCCCTGTGACCGTGTCATGTGATTGTCCTTTTGGGGCTGAAAGGGTCATCGACAGCATCCCGCTCGCGCGGGGCAAGGTCAATAGCGTGCACAAGTTCTGGACAGTTTTAGGGCAAGGCGCTTACGAAGTCCGATAGACCGCGCGGGAGGATTTGTCTTGATCGGATGCGAGATGTCGGAGGGGCTCTGGACGGTGACGATCGACCGGCCGGACAAGGCGAATTCGCTGACCGGGGCGATGCTCGAGGAACTGGCGGACATCGCGGACCGCGCGGGCCGGGACGGCGCCCGGGCGCTGATCCTGACCGGCCGGGGCAAGGTCTTTTCCGCGGGCGCCGATCTGGACGAGGCGCGGGCCGGACTGGCCACCAGCCCGGTCTGGGAACGGCTGTCGGGCGCCATCGCGGCGCTGCCCTGCCTGACCATCGCGGCGCTCAACGGCACGCTCGCCGGCGGCGCCTTCGGCATGGCGCTGGCCTGCGACCTGCGTCTCGCGGTGCCGGAGGCGAAGTTCTTCTACCCGGTGATGAAGCTCGGCTTCCTGCCGCAGCCGTCCGATCCAGCGCGCCTGATGCGCCTCGTCGGCCCGGCGCGGGCGAAGATGATCCTGATGGCGGGTGTCAGGGCCTCGGCGGCAGAGGCGATGGACTGGGGGCTTGTCGACCAAGTCGTTGCGGCCGACGACCTGATGGCGACGGCGCAGACTCTCGCCTCCGACGCGCGGGGTGCGACGGCCGACCATGTGGCGGCGATCAAGGCGATGCTGGCCTGAGGGTCGGCTACCTCCTCCGCGGGCCGGGCGTGCGCGACCGGAACGCGGTTGGTCGGCGGGCCACCCATTCGACGAACCGCGCGATCCGGGGATGGGACCGCAGAGCCTCGATCGTGGCATAGGATCGCGCGATCTCGGTCTCGCTGAGCGCGGCATGGATTTCCCGGTGGCAGATGTGGTGCAGAAGCACGACCGGGCCCCCCTTTCCACCCCTGAGCCTGGGCACGAGGTGATGCAGGCTTTGCGGGACGTTCGGCGGGATGGGGCGCCCGCAAAGGGGGCAGATCGGGTCTTCATCGGCGCCGGTCATGCTTCCCCACTTGCCCTCGGGGGCGGTCCTTGCGACAGGATGGGATGCGGAGCCGGACGGGACAAGGGGCAGAGGTGCCAGAGATCGAACGCATCGACGCCCTGGTGATCGGGGCAGGGCCGGCAGGGCTGATGGCAGCCGGGGCTTTGGCGGACGCCGGCCGGCGCGTCGTCGTGGCCGAGGCGAGGCCAAGCCCCGCGCGCAAGTTCCTGATGGCGGGGAAATCCGGGCTGAACCTGACCAAGGACGAGCCTGCGGCAGAGTTCCTGGGCGCCTACGGCGCGCCCTGGCTCGAACCGGTGCTGCGCGACTTCGGCCCGGACCGGGTGATGGACTGGGCGCGCGGGCTGGGCCAGCAGGTCTTCACTGGAACGTCGGGCCGGGTGTTCCCGGTCGCGATGAAAGGTTCGCCGCTTCTGCGGGCCTGGCTGGCGCGTCTGGCGTCGCAGGGGGTGGAGCTGCGGACGCGGTGGCGGTGGTCGGGGTTTCAGGGCGCGGATCCCGGCTTCGAGACGCCCGCGGGCCCGGCGCTGGTGCGACCGTCGCGGACCATCCTGGCGCTGGGCGGTGCAAGCTGGCCGCGCCTGGGATCGGACGCCGCCTGGGTGCCCTGGCTGGCGGAAATGGGGGTCGGGATCGCACCATTCCGGCCTGCGAACATGGGCTTTGGCGTGCGCTGGTCCGCGCATATGGCGGCGCATTTCGGAACCCCGGTGAAGGGTGTAGCACTTCAGGCGGGCGACCGGCGCGTGCGGGGGGAATTCGTCGTGTCCGCGCGCGGGATCGAGGGCGGCGGCGTCTATGCCGTTTCGGCCGCCGTGCGCGACGGGGCGGTCCTGACGCTGGACCTGCTGCCCGATGTCGCCGCGTCCGAGGTCTCGGCGCGGCTTGCCCGGACGAAAGGCAAGGACAGCGTTGCCAATCGCCTGCGCAAGGCGCTGGCGCTCGATCCGGTGAAGATCGCGCTGGTGATGGAATGGGCGCGCCCCCTGCCTGAGGGGGACGCGATGGCGCAACTTCTGAAGGCGCTGCCGGTGCGCCACGAAGGCCCCCGCCCGATTGCCGAGGCGATCTCGTCCGCGGGTGGCATCCGGCGCGAAAGCCTGACGGAGGCGCTGGAACTGAAGGCCCTGCCCGGCGTCTTCGCCTGCGGCGAGATGCTCGACTGGGAGGCTCCGACGGGGGGCTATCTGCTGACGGGGTGTCTGGCGACGGGGCTCTGGGCCGGCCGTCACGCGGCGCGCCCCTAGCCGGTCGTCAGATCCGTCGTGGCGACAGCGGCCAGAAGCGCGGGACGGTGGCGCATCGCCAGCGCCTCGAAAGCGGCGACGCGATCTGGGGTGAAATGTCCTTCGTCGTGCAGGATGTTGACGGTGCCGACCACCGCGCCCGCATCGTCGAATAGCGGGATGTTGAGTGCGGAGTGGCAGCCAAGCGCGTTGATCTGCGCATGATCGGGGAACAACGGCGCAAACTCCGCAGTCGTGTTGGCGACGAAGCTCCGACCCCCACCGATCACGTGCCGGGTCCAGGCGTCGTCGCCCATGGGCTTGGTCCCGGACACCGGATAGTCCGCCGGATGAGAGGTGTAGACGCGCCGGAAAAGCCGCGCGGCCGGGTCGTGGACCGTCACGGTGAAGAGGCGCGCGCCAAGGGGCGCACAGGCGGCGTGCAGGTCGGCAAAGGCATTGGTCACGCGATTCTCCGAATCGTGGCTCAACGGCACCGTAGACGCCCGGCCATGCCTTGATCTAGCGTGGCCCGCAGGGCGGAGAGGGAGGACAGCACCATGCGCGACGAAGATCTTTGCTACATGCCGGCAACCGAGGCGTTGGCAAGGTTCCGCGACAGGTCGCTGTCGCCCGTCGAACTGATGCGCGCTGTGATCGCCCGCGCCGAGGCGACCGAACCGGGCCTCAACGCGATCACCTTCCGCCATTTCGACGAGGCGATGGACGAGGCCCGCAAGGCCGAGGGGCGCTATGCCAGGGGCGGGCGTGTCCGGCCGCTGGAGGGGCTGCCCGTCGCGATCAAGGACGAAAGCTTCATCAAGGGGAAGCCGACCTCGAACGGCTCGCTGATCCTGAAGGATCATGTGGCCGACCACACCTCGCCGGTCAACGACCGCATCCTGCGGGCGGGCGCGATCGTGCACGCGCGCACCGCGACGCCGGAGTTTTCCTGCGCGGGCTATTGCTGGTCGCGGCTTTGGGGGGTGACGCGCAACCCCTGGAACCCTGCCTTCACCCCCGGCGGGTCTTCGGGTGGATCGGGTGCGGCGCTCGCTGCTGGCTCGGCGACTCTTGCCACGGGGTCCGACATCGGCGGGTCGATCCGCATTCCGGCGTCGATGACGGGAACCGTGGGCTACAAGCCGCCTTACGGCCGCAACCCCGAGGATCCGCCCTTCAACCTCGACTTCTACTGCCATAACGGGCCGATGGCGCGCACGGTGCGCGATACGATCCTGTTGCAGAACGTCATGGCCGGCCCCCATCCGGGGGACATCGCAAGCCTCAGGCCGCGCCTGCGGCTGCCCATGGAGATGCGCCCCATCAAGGGCTGGAAGATCGCGTTCTCCATGGACCTCGGCCTGTTCGAGGTCGACCGCGAGGTGCAGGCGAACACGCGCGCCGCGCTGGACGTGTTCCGCGATCTTGGCGCAACAGTGGAGGAGGTCGATCTGGGCTGGCCATCGGATGCACTCGACGCCGGGCTCACCTACCTCCGCCACATCTTCGGGGCCTACCTCGGTCAGCTTCTGGCGGAACACGGGGACGAGATGACGGACTACGCCCGTGCCTTTGCCGAGGCCGGGTTGCAGTCGCGCGCCATCGACTTCGTCCAAAGCCTCGAGGTTGCGGGGCGGATGTATGCCACGCTGGGACCGCTGCTGGAGCGTTACGATCTGTTGATCTGCCCGACGACGGCGGTTCCTTCGGTGCCGGCCGACTTCAATCAGCACGGCGGAACGGTGAAGATCAACGGCAAGGTGGTCAATCCCATGCTGGGCTGGGTGATGACGACGCCCTTCAACATGCTCAGCCGCTGTCCCGTGCTGTCGGTGCCGTCCGGGCGAGCTGCGAATGGTGTGCCGACCGGGATTCAGCTGGTCGGGCGCACCTATGCCGACGCGGATGTCTTCCGGGCAGGGCTGGCCTATGAGGCGGCGGCGGGCGGCTGGTTCGGCGGTCCGAAGGCCCGCCCGGTGCTGTGATCAGCGCGCCATCGCCCGCTTGAACGCCGGCCGCTCGCGCATCCGGTCGAGATAGGTCGACAGCTTGTGCTCCACGATCGGGAAGCGCGCGGTCAGCGCCCAGTTTCCGCAATGGGTCAGGATGATGTCGGGCACCGTCATCACCTCTCCCATCAGGAATGGGCCTTCGCCCATCCGGTGCATCAAGGTCTTCTGGCTGCGCTCGAACTCCCACTTGAGCGAATCCTTGATCGCGGACTGGCGCAGTTCCTCGGGCAGGATGAAGCTGTGGCGTGCCGCCATCCAGAGCGCGGCGTCAAACTCGTCGAGCAGGAATTGGGTCAGGCTGTCCTGCCGCGCCCGGTCGAGCGTTCCGGCGGGATGGGTGAACTGTCCGTGCTTGTCGGCAAGATACTGGATGATCGCGGTGGAATCTGTGATCGGGGTGCCGTCCTCGATCAGGACCGGGATCTTGCCGGCCGGGTTGAACTCCACCACCCCTTCTGACCGCGGGGACGCGGCGACATGCTCGAACGGCACGCCCAGTTCTTCCAGCATCCAAAGCACGCGGGCGGCACGGCTTTTGGCGGTTCCGATGACAGTGTACATGACATCCCCATTTTTGGCCCATGGAGACACGCATGGCGGGAACGTGCAAGGGCGTTCGCCGGCCCGCAGGCTACTGCCGCCGCCCCAGCATGGCCAGACGCAGAAGTGCCCGTTCCATCACCGCCATCGCCGGCGCACGCGACGCGGAACGAAGCGTCAGGTCGGTGTCGGTCAGGATCGCCAGCGCCTGTTCCAGCTTGCGCATTCCCCAGGCCTGCGCCTGCCGCTGCATCGGCTCTCGATGCTTGAAGAAGACCGGCGGGCGTGCGCGGGCGATGCCGGCGGCGACCCCCCCGGGATCGGCCGCCGCCATGTGCAGGATGCGAAAGTGGCGCGTGGCCGAGATGCATAGGGATACCGGGGTCACGCCCTGCCCCGACAGCCGCTGGACCAGCACACCGATCCGGTCCGCCCGCGCCTCTGCCGCGGCATTCAGAAGGTCGTCGATCGCGGCTTCCGTGGTCGCGGGCGCGCAAAGCTCGATCTCTGCCGGGGTCAGGGGCGATGCGTCGCCGTGCTTGTAAAGCGCGATCTTCTCGATGGTCTGGCGAAAGTCTCCGGGGTCCAGATCGCGCGCCAGCGCCAACAACTCGCCCATGGCATCGCGGCCGACGTCCTTCAGACCGGCGCGGGCCAGTGCCGCCTCGATCTCCTCCCGTCCCGGCGGGTCGTCGTAGATGCCGATGGCATAGGCATTGGCGTGCTTTTCGAACAGGGCGCGCAGCCCGGATTTCGCGGCCAGCGCGCCCGCGGTGACAACGACAACCGCATCGCCCGCACGCCAATCGGCCAGCGCACCGCCGATCAGGGGCGCCAGGCCATCGCCCGCGTCCTCGACCAGCGTCACCCGCGGGCCGGGAAAGAAGCCTTGCGCCTTGACTGCATCGGCGAGAAGCGCGGGGTCCTTGCGCAGGTCGGCCGCGGCGATGCGGGTCAGGCGCATTTCCGCCTCTCCCTCCGGGCCGATCAGCGCGGCCACGACTTCCTGCCGGCGCAGCGCCACCCGCATCGCATCCGCACCGAATATCAGAAGCCCCGTCCGTTCCGGCTCCGGCCGCGCGAAATAGCGCGCCGCCGCCGCCCCGGCCAGCTTCACGCGCCGCCCCACTCGGCCGAGGTTGCCAGAAGCCGGGTGACGATCTGATCGGCCAGCAGGCGCATCAGCCGCCGGTAGGCGTCCGCGCGCGCCGATTCGGTCGCGACCACGGTCCCGGTGGCGGAATAGGCGGTGAAGGTCGCGACCTTGCCCGACGACAGATCGCGCCCCGTGGCCACTTCCCGCAGCTCGAAGGCGACCGAGCCGTTGACGTTGTAGCGCGTCGTGGTGTCGTCGGGGGTGATGCCCAGCCCGACTTCGGTCGTCTCGATCCGGTAGCCGAGCGTGTAGGCAGGGGCCTTGGTGCGACCAAGGCGCTCCTCCAGCCGTTCCACCAGATCGAAGCCGTTCCTGTCCACCGGGGCGTCGATCGTGACCTGATCGAGCAAGCCCCGCGCCGGTCCGCCCGGACCATAGGCCGGACGGAAGCCGCAGGCGGCAAGCGGCAGCGCGGCCGCGAGGAACAGGAAGTGGCGGCGGTCAGACGACGACATTGACGATGCGTCCCGGCACGACGATCAGCTTCTTCACCGGCTGGCCGGCAAGGAATCGGATCACAGCTTCGTCGGACAGGGCGATCTTTTCAACCTCTGCCGGCGGCATGTCCTTCGGCACCACGATTTCGGCGCGCCGCTTGCCGTTGATCTGGATGGGCAGCGTCACCGAATCCTCGACCAGCATCGCCGGGTCCGCCTTGGGCCAGGCGGCCTGCGCCACCAGGCCCTCGCCGCCCAGCATCGCCCAGACATCCTCGGCCAGGTGCGGCACCATCGGCGACATCAGCTGCGCCATCGTCAGCATCGCGGTGCGCTTCGCGCCGGCCGAGGCGTCGGATTTCGAGAAGGTGTTGGTGAACTCGTACAGCTTCGCCACCGCCTTGTTGAAGGCGAACCCCTCGATCCCGGCCGTCACCTCGGCGATGGTCCGGTGCAGCGCCTTCAGAAGTGCCTGGTCATGCGACGGGTCGCCCGCGCCGCGGGTGGTAACCTCGTGCGCCAGCCGCCAGACGCGCGCCAGATGCTTCTGCGCGGCGTCGGCGCCGGAGGCCGTCCATTCGACGTCCCGCTCGGGCGGGCTGTCGGACATCACGAACCAGCGCGCGGTGTCGGCGCCGTAGCGGGTGATGATGTCCATCGGATCGACGACGTTCTTCTTCGACTTCGACATCTTGATCGACGGCCCGATCTCGACCGGCGTGCCGTCCTTCAGCCGCGCGCCGCCCTCGTCGCGGATCACGTCCTCGGGCAGTTGCCAGATCGGGCGGCCATCGGCCCCGCGCGTCGCATAGGTTTCGTGCGTGACCATGCCTTGGGTAAAGAGAGCGTTGAAGGGCTCGATCGCCTTGGCGGGCAGGTGGCCGCAGATGTGCATCGCGCGGGCGAAGAAGCGGGAATAGAGCAGGTGCAGGATCGCATGCTCGATCCCGCCGATGTACTGGTCGACGTTCATCCAGTAGTCGACATCGGCCGCATCCGTAGGCGTTTTCGCGCGGGGGCTGGTGAAGCGGGCGTAGTACCACGACGAATCGACGAAAGTGTCCATCGTGTCGGTCTCGCGCCGGGCGGGCCTGCCGCAGGCGGGGCAGGCGCAGTCATGCCAGGTAGGATGCCGGTCGAGCGGGTTGCCCGGCACGTCGAAGGTCACGTCGTCGGGCAGGCGGATGGGCAGGTTTTCCTTCCGCTCCGGCACCACGCCGCAGTCCGCGCAATGCACCACGGGGATGGGGCAACCCCAGTAGCGCTGCCGGCTGATGCCCCAGTCGCGCAGGCGGTAGTTGGTGACGCCGCGGCCATAACCCTTCGCCTCGGCGTGGGCGATGGCGGCGTTGACCGCCTCCTCGCCCGTCTGCACCGTCGCGCCCGCGAAGCCGCGGACATAGCGGACACGTTCGGATTTCATCGGCACGAAGGCTTCGCCGAGCGGCGCCTCCTCGGCCCCCTCGGCCACGAAGACGGGCGGGATGGCGAGGTCGTACTTCGTCGCGAAGTCGAAGTCGCGCTGGTCGTGCGCGGGGCAGCCGAAGATCGCGCCGGTGCCGTAGTCCATGAGGATGAAGTTGGCGATGTAGACCGGCAATTCCCAAGCCGGATCAAGGGGATGTCGTACGCGGATGCCGGTGTCCATCCCCTTCTTCTCGGCCTTTTCCAGCGCCTCTTCCGAGGTGCCGACACGGCGGCATTCGGCCACGAAGTCCGCCACGCCCGCATCGCTTGCCTCAAGCGCCTTGGCCAGCGGGTGGTCCGGGCTGATCGCGGCGAAGGACGCGCCCATCAGCGTGTCGGGCCGCGTCGTGTAGACCTCCAGCCGGTCGAACCCCGCGGGCGCGCCTGCCGTTTCGAAGGCGAACTGAAGCCCGCGCGACTTGCCGATCCAGTTGGCCTGCATCAGACGCACCTTCTCTGGCCAGTCCTTCAGGCCGTCGAGCGCCTCGAGCAGTTCCCCCGCGAAGTCGGAGATGCGGAAGAACCATTGCGTCAGTTCCCGCCGCTCCACCTCGGCGCCCGACCGCCAGCCCCGGCCGTCGATCACCTGCTCGTTCGCAAGCACCGTCATGTCGACCGGGTCCCAGTTCACCACCGCGGCCTTGCGGTAGACCAGGCCCTTTTCCATGAAGTCGAGGAACATCGCCTGCTGCTGGCCGTAATACTCCGGGTCGCAGGTGGCGAACTCGCGGCTCCAGTCGATCGACAGGCCCAAGGGCTTCATCTGGTCGCGCATCACCGCGATGTTGCCGTAGGTCCATTCCTTGGGGTGGCCGCCCTTTTCCATCGCGGCGTTTTCGGCCGGCATGCCGAAAGCGTCCCAGCCCATCGGATGCAGCACCGAGTACCCGCAGGAGGATTTGTAGCGCGCCACGACGTCGCCCATCGTGTAGTTGCGCACATGGCCCATGTGGATGCGCCCCGAGGGGTAGGGGAACATCTCGAGCACGTAGTACTTCGGACGGTTCTCGTCGCGCCGCGCGGTGAAGACGCCGGCCTCGTCCCAGGCCTTCTGCCAGCGGGCTTCGGTGATTGCGGGATCGTAGCGCGACATTGGACTTCCTCATGCGACTGCCGGGCGTGGTTATACCCGGCGGGCGGCGAAGGTCCAGAGACTCGCGCGGGGTCGGCCCGGTCAGAGATCCAGATCGCGGATGCGCAACTGCCGGGCACGGGTCAGGATGGCATCCTCGACCGCGCGCGACACCTCGGCCGACACCGGGCCGCCGCCGCGCGCGACCAGCGCAAGCTTGAGCGAGCGGGCGTCAAGCGCGGGGTCCTGCACGTAGATCGTCGCGCGATAGGCGCGCCCGCCGCCCGGCGGGGTGCCGTAGCCGGTCACGATCACGCCCGAGAAGGGATCGACGGATTCGACCGGCAGGAAGTTCAGCACCTCGAGCGAGGCCTGCCACAGGTACTTGTTCACCCGAACGGTGACGTTGGGGTCGTCCTGCTGGCCGAACAGATCCCAGATGTTGCCGCGGTTGCTTTCGGGTTCAAGCGCAGCCAGGTCGGCGCGCTGCTGATCGGCGGCCGCGCGCGCGTCAAGCGTTTCCTGGTCGGTCGTGGGGCCACGCCGGAACCAGCCGCTGTCGCCGCTGCCGATACCGCCGCAGGCGGCCAGGGAAAGAAGGCAGCCGCCCACCATCGCATTGCGCACCATGCCCCGGATCGTCATTCCGCCGCCCTCGTCTGCCTTTTCCGCTGTCTAACTGACGGGCCGCGCGCGAACAAGGCTTTTCCGGCAGGGCCTTGGCGACCGCGCCGGGGGGCGGTCCGAGGTGACTGTGGCAAGTCTGCACCATCGCCACCGATCTTCCCCGGACGCGGGCCGTTTCCGTTGCAATGCCGCCGGCATGAGGGGAAATAGGGGCATACCCAATTCGGATTCCCCTGAGTTGGGCCTACCTTTGACACAACGAGGGAAAACGAAATGAAAAAGGTTCTTCTCGCTTCCACCGCTCTCGTCGGCTTCGCCGGCGCTGCGGCTGCGGAAGTCTCGCTCTCGGGCTATGCCGAAATCGGTATCTTCGGCGGCAGCGACATCGACACCCAGTTCCACAACGACATCGTGATCAACTTCAACATGTCCGGCACGACCGACAACGGTCTGGAATTCGGTGCGAAAATTCAGCTCGACGACCAGAACGGCGCCGATGCGATCAACGGCAAGGACGAAGATGGTCCGGCGTACGACGACGAAGCCGTCTGGGTTTCGGGTTCGTTCGGCAAGGTGACGCTGGGTGAAACCGACGGCGCCTTCGACTGGGCCCTGTCGGAAATCTATGCGGGCTCCGCGCTCGCCGATGACCACTCCACCCATGCGGGCGCCTACTGGTTCACCGGCCTTGATGGTCTCTATGACAACCAGATCATGCGCTACGAATACTCCTTCGGCGACTTCGCGGTTGCGATCTCGGCCGAGCAGGATGACGGCCTCAATGGTCCGGGCACCGGCGACACCAGCATCGCCGTCGGTGGTAAGTGGGCCGGCTCGATGGGCGGCATGGACGTGTCCGCGGGCCTCGGCTTCCAGGACAACGGCGTCAACTCGGTCTGGGGCCTCAGCGCCAGCGCCGCGATGTCGAACGGCGTGTCCGTCAGCCTCGGCTATGCCGACCTCGACAACACCGTGTTCCACTCGTCGACCGTGGTCGCCACCTCGGCGGCTTCGGACTCCTGGTGGGGCCTGGGCGTTGCCTACACCACCGGTGCTCTGACCGTTGGCGCCAACTACGGCGTGTTTGACACCTCGATCGGCGACATCGCCGGTTACGGTATCGTCGCCAACTACGACCTCGGCGGCGGCGCGGTGGCCATGTTCGGCTACGGCCACTCCGACTGCGACGTTGCCTGCGGAAGCTGGAACGGCGGCGGCGAGAACACCTGGTCGGCCGGTCTCGGCCTGTCGTTCTGATCGAACGCGACCTACGTGACAGGGAGAGCGGGCTTCGGCCCGCTCTTTCTCTTTTCCGGCACTGATTCTCGACATTCCCGGCCCAAGCCACTAGGTTCCGCCCACCACCTTGGACAAGGGAGAGCGGGCATGGCCGTCGCGTCGGCAACGCAGATCAACGATCTTTACGCGCAGGCGCTGGCCCACCAGAAGGCAGGCCGCTATCCGGCCGCGCTCAAGGCCTATCAATCGATCCTGGACCTCAACCCCAGGGTCGCCGAGGTGCACTATCAGGTCGCCATCGTCCTGAACCAGACCAACAGGTTTCCCGGCGCGCTGAAGCACGCGCAGGCGGCCGCGGCGATCAAGCCGTCGGAACCCGCGATCTGGAAGGTCTGGGCCGAGGCGCTGGCGCTGGGCGGCGACCCGGCGGCGGAAAAGACCTTTCTCGCCGCGCTGAAATCCGCGACCCTGCCGATCGAACTGAAGTTGACCCTGCAGGACCGTTTCGGCGCCCGCCGCAGCGCCACAAGGCCGCTGACCGGCGGTGTGCCGCCGCAGGAGATTCGACGGCTTCTTGGGCTGATGAACGCGGGCCGCGCACAGCAGGCGGAAAGCGCGGCCATGGCGGTGCTGGTCCAGCATCCGCAGTCCGCCATCGTCATGAACATCGCCGCGACCGCGCAGGCGATGCAGGGCAAGTCCATGCTGGCCGAGGCGACCTATCGCCAGATCCTGCGCATCGATCCCAACTATGCCGAGGCTTACGACAACCTCGGCCGGTTCCTGATCGACCTCAAGCGCGAGGAAGAGGCGACCCCACTGTTCCGGCAGGCGGTGATCCTGGCGCCGGGCCTGCCCTCGGCGCTGGTGAACCTGGCGACCGCGCTCAGCCGTTCCGATCAGCACGACGCGGCCTTCGTGCTGCTGGAGCGTGCGCGGGCGCAGGGCGTCGACACCTATCCGCTGCACATGGCCATCGGCGATGCCCGGCTCAAGCTGAAGGACAACGCCGGGGCCGAAGCCGCCTATCGCCGCGCGCTTGTCCTGTCGAAGGGCGAATCGGCCGAGGCGGAATCGATGCTGGGCCAGATCCGCGTCAAGGAAGGCAAGGACGACGAGGCGCTTGTCCATCTTGACCGGGCGCTGGCGCTGAACCCCAACCTTGCCTCGGCGCTGTCAAGCAAGGCGTCGCTGATGCAGACGCTGGGGCAGTTCGACGTCGTCGACGAATTGTTCCGCCGCAGCATGGCCGCCGACCCGAACAACGGCGAGACCTACCGCGTCTTCATCACCTCGCACAAGACGGAGCCGGGCGACCCCATCATCGCGACGATGAAGGAACGCTACGCCGACCCGCGGCTGAGCGAGACCGACCGGATGAACCTCGGCTTCGCGCTGGCCAAGGCGCTGGAAGACGTGCGTGAGGACGAGGAGGTGTTCAAGTACCTCAACGCCGCGAACGCCGCCATGCGGCGGATGCAACCCCACAGCATGGACCACCGCTACAGGGCCGTCGAACTGACCAAGAAGGCCTATCGCGGCACCGACTGGGCAAGCCTGGTCCGGCCCGGCCGGACGGCCTGCGCGCCGATCTACGTGACCGGCATGCCGCGTTCTGGAACCACGCTGGTCGAGCAGATCATCGCCAGCCACTCCACCGTGACGAGCGGGGGGGAGATCGGCGACGCGGTTCTGGCCGCCCACCGGTTCATGGCCGGCGGGGCAGAGGCGCGCCCGCTGGGCGAGGTCCCCGAGGAGGAGATCACCCGGCTGGGCCACGACCTTGGCGCGTTCTACGCCGAACGGTTCGGGGATGTGGCCCACATCACCGACAAGTCGATCCAGACCTACATGCACATGGGGCTGATCAAGCTGGCGATGCCCAATGCGCGCTTCATCGTCGTCCGGCGCGACCCGCGCGACAACCTGCTGTCGATGTACAAGAACAAGTTCCCCGAAAACGCGCACCCCTATGCCTACGATCAGCGGGAACTGGCGCTTTACTACGGCACCTTCGTCGACATGATCGATTTCTGGCGGTCCGAAATCCCCGACTGGTTCTACGAGGTGCAGTACGAAAAGCTGGTCGCCAACCCGGAGGAGGAGGCGCGCAAGCTCATCTCCGCCTGCGGGCTGGAGTGGGAGGACGCCTGCCTGAACTTCCACGAGAACAAGAACAAGGTGAAGACGCTCAGCATCTACCAGGTCCGCCAGCCGATCAGCAAGAAATCGGTCAAGGGCTGGCAAAGGTTTGAAAAGGATCTGAAGCCCATGCTCGATGCGCTGCGCGAGGGCGGGCATGTCACTGACTGAGATCCGGGCCCGCATCGCTTCGGCGGAACGCGCGGCGGGGCGCGCCGAGGGGTCGGTGACGTTGATCGCCGTGTCCAAGGTCCAGCCGCTCGACCGGGTTGAGGCGGTGCTGGGCGAAGGTCACCGGGTCTTTGGCGAAAACTACGTGCAGGAGGCGCAGGCCAAGTGGCCGCCGCTGCGCGCGCGATTCGGCCCGGTCGAGGTGCACATGATCGGGCCCCTGCAGACCAACAAGGCCAAGGTCGCGGTCGAGCTTTTCGACGCGATCCACACGCTCGATCGCCCTTCGCTGGCCGAAAAGCTGGCGCGCCTGGCCGAGGCGCGGGGAAGTTGCCCGCAACTCTTCGTGCAGGTCAACACCGGGGAGGAGCCGCAGAAGGCGGGCGTGCTGCCGGCCGATGCCGATGGTTTCATCCGCGACTGCCGCGCGCTGGGGTTGCCACTTGCCGGCCTCATGTGCATTCCGCCCGAGGATCAGGACAGTCGTCCGCATTTCGCGATGCTGGCGGCGCTGGCCGCGCGCAATGGCCTGGCCGGGCTTTCCATGGGCATGAGCGGGGACTTCGAGGCCGCCATTGCCGCCGGTGCCACCCACATCCGCGTGGGGTCGGCCATCTTCGGGGCGCGCAACTACGGCTGAGGCTGGATGACCACGCGCGTGCCGGGCGCGGCATGGCGGGCGATGAACATCAGGTCCGGGCGCGCGAAGGCAAGGCACCCGGCGGTGGGAAAGCCGGGCCGGCGCCACTGGTGGATGAAGATCGCCGATCCCTTGCCGGGTATCGCGTCGGGCCAGTTCCAGTCCAGCGGCAGGATCAGGTCGTAAAGCGGGTCGCCACGGCGCAGACGCTCCTGACTGTCGCCGAAGGGTTCGCGGACCAGGTGGTTGTACTCGGGATGGCCGGGCGCATCGCACCAGCGATCCTCCAGCCGGATCGGAACGGCCCAGGGCGGCAGTGCATCTGCCGCGATGCGGTCGGGCCGATAAAGAAGGCCGAGCGTGCGGTGAACGCCCGCCGGCGTCGCCCCGTCGCCCTCGCGCTTGTCGCCACGAATCCCGCTACGCCCCCAGGACACCGGGATCAGGCGCCCGCGAAAGCGCAGGCCGGTCGGGGTCAGGACCATGTCGGCAGACGAGGCGATCACAGGAGGTGCCCCGACTTTTTCGCCTTGGTGGCCAGATAGGCGTCGTTGTGACGCGTGCGCCCCACCTGCAGCGGCACACGCTCGGTCACCGTGATGCCCATCGCCTCCATCATCCGGATCTTCGCGGGGTTGTTCGTCAGAAGCCGGACGGCGCCGAACCCCATGGCCTTCAACAGGCCCGCACCAAGCCGGAAGTCGCGTTCGTCATCCTCGAACCCCAGCCGATGATTCGCCTCAACCGTGTCGAACCCCTGATCCTGGAGCGAATAGGCGCGCATCTTGTTGGCAAGGCCGATGCCGCGCCCTTCCTGGTTGAGATACAGCAGAACGCCCGTGCCTTCCGCCCCCATCTGTTCGAGTGCGGCATGAAGCTGCGGTCCGCAATCGCATTTCAGACTGCCCAGCAGGTCGCCGGTGAAACAGGCCGAATGAAGTCGCGCCAGCACGGGCTTGTCGCGCGGCGGTCGGCCGATCTCGACCGCGTAATGTTCTTCCCCTCCGTCCTCGGGGCGGAAGACATGCAGGCGTCCGGCCTCGGCCGCGCGCATGGGGACCCGTGCCGCGATGACCGGATGCAACCGGGCGGCGCGGGCAAATTCGGGGGCCACCAGATCAAGATCGAGGAAGGTCAAGCCTTCCTGCCGCGCGATGCCCGCCCCGTCCTGAACCGGAACCACAAGGGCGGCCGGCAGAAGATGCGCCGACTTGGCAAGCTGGATGGCGAAGCGGTGCAGGCCCGCATCGCCATCGCGCTGGCTGTTCAGCGGGCCCTTCATCGGCGCGCGAAGATCGTCGGCCGGGTCGGCGACGCCGCGCAACCAGGCCAGGTCCACATCCTCTGGCACGACGATCCTCGCCAGATCGCCGTCATAGGCGCGAGCCTTCAGCGTTTCGGCCCGCCGCACGGTGATGGCCAGCGTGACCGGGCCAAGCGCGCGCAGCGCCGCCAGGCGATCCGCGCCCAGTTCTTCGGCCGCGACGACGATGGCAAAGCGGCCCGCTGCGGCCAGCACGACCGGAACGCCCATGCGCAGATCTGCGCGGGCGCGGTTCAGGCGTTCGAGGGGTGAGGGACCAAGTGGCATGGGTCGTCCGGAGTTGCGACCCCTAGATAATCGCGGATGAGGGAAATTGAAACATTTCTGCACGAGGCGACAACTCCGTGTGAAAAGCTGTTGCAGGGCTTGCCGAACGCCACGCTACGCCGCATCTGGGAGGGGCAAGGCGGAGTGCAACTTATGGCGACCCTGAAGAAGATCCTGCTCGTGGATGATGACGACGACCTGCGCGAGGCGCTGGCCGAACAGCTTGTGATGACCGAAGATTTCGATGTCTTCGAGGCCGGCAGCGGTTCGGAGGCGATCGAGAAGGTCAAGGCCGGCATCTACGACCTCGCGGTGCTGGATGTGGGCCTGCCTGATACCGACGGGCGCGAGCTTTGCAAGCGGATGCGGAAGCAGGGCGTCAAGTGCCCGATCCTCATGTTGACGGGCCACGACAGCGATTCCGACACCATCCTCGGCCTCGATGCTGGCGCGAACGACTATGTCACCAAGCCGTTCAAGTTCCCGGTGCTGCTGGCACGCATCCGCGCCCAGCTTCGCACGCACGAGCAGTCCGAGGACGCGGTGTTCCAGCTTGGGCCCTATACGTTCAAGCCGGCGATGAAGATGCTGATCGACGAACGCGATCGCAAGATCCGGCTGACCGAGAAAGAGACGAACATCCTCAAGTTTCTCTATCGAGCGACTGACGGCGTCGTGCCGCGTGACGTTCTCCTGCATGAGGTCTGGGGTTACAATGCAGGCGTGACCACCCACACGCTGGAGACCCACATTTATCGGCTCCGCCAGAAAATCGAACCAGATCCGTCAAACGCGCGCCTTCTTGTTACGGAATCTGGAGGCTATCGGCTCGTCGCGTGAGCCAGCGAATCCCCTCGCCGCATCGGGGTCATGAGGCGGCATCCTCCCTGTTGGACTGACCCGGGCCTGGCCCGGGTCTTTTTTTGCCTGCTCGGGCGCCCGATGTGGGGCGTCACTCAGCGGGCCGGACCGTGGCTTCCGGCATCCGGATATCAGCCAGAAACGGGTAGGCGGCTGCGGCAAGCTGCTGGCGCTCGGGTCCATCGACGCGCACGAAGTACCACGAACCGCCTTCATTGACGGCAAGAAGGGGCTGCTCGTTGATCGTGGCAACGCCCCCGGTCGTGGAGGTGAAGCGCGTCGGGATCAGGACCCATGTCACCTGGCTTCCGTCCGGTAGCGTACCCTCTTCGGCTTCAAGGCGGGACTTGCCCGCCGCCAGGTCGGTGAAGCGTGTTCCCTTCATCATCGCGGCGGTCTGGCCGGTCAGGACTTCGGTCAGCTGGGACGCTTCGACGCCGGTCGCACCTGCAAAGACGTTCAGGATCCGAGGTGGCATGGCCGCCACGATCTTTTCCGCGCTGCCCGCGCCGATGGCGCCCAGATAGGCGTCGACCGCGACCGACAGCGTATCGGCCTCCGACTGCGACAGGGGGCGCGCCGCAGCCGGCAGGGCAAGGACGAGCGAGATAAGCAGGGCGGCCAGGCGCATGAGGTTTCTCCGTATAGGCGACGCCGATCTTGCACGGAGGGCGCGCGCACTCAAGCCCTCAGGGCGGCTTCCGGCGCATTGCCGCCGCCGCCCCCGGAGTCTAAGGTCCGGGCCCGGACAACAGGAGATGCCGATGCCCTTCACGCTTGCGACCTGGAACATCAATTCGGTGCGTCTGCGCGAGGCACTGGTGGCGAAACTCCTTTCGGACGAGGCGCCGGACATCCTCTGCCTGCAGGAATGCAAGAGCCCGGTGGAACTGATCCCGACCGAGGCTTTCCGCGCGCTGGGCTACACCCACATGGTCGCGCGGGGGCAGAAGGGCTACAACGGCGTGGCGATCCTGTCGAAACTCCCCCTGAGGGAGGTCGGCGCCTTCGACCTGGCCGATCTTGGGCATGCGCGTCATGTCTCGGCAGAGCTTGAGAACGGCGTCACCATCCACAATTTCTACGTCCCCGCGGGCGGCGACATCCCGGATCGCACGGCGAACGAGAAGTTTGGCCAGAAACTCGACTATGTCGCCGCCATGCGCGACTGGGCGCACCGGGAAAAGCCGCGGAAGTCGATCCTTGTGGGCGACCTGAATATCGCCCCGCGCGAGGATGACGTCTGGAACCACAAGAGCCTTCTGAAGATCGTCAGCCATACCCCGGTGGAAACCGCGCTGCTCAATGATGCCATCGCCGCCGGCAACTGGGTGGACGTGACCCGTCAGGATATCCCGCAAGGGCTCCTCTACAGCTGGTGGTCCTACCGCTCGCCCGACTGGGACGCGGCCGACAAGGGCCGCAGGCTGGACCATGTCTGGGCGACGCCGGACATAGCGGGCGCGGCGCATGGCAGCCG
The DNA here is from genome assembly GCF_025380365.1 of Albidovulum sediminis. Lineage (GTDB taxonomy): Bacteria > Pseudomonadota > Alphaproteobacteria > Rhodobacterales > Rhodobacteraceae > Albidovulum > Albidovulum sediminis. Next base: position 249,109 of record NZ_JAOCQF010000003.1, on the reverse strand, counting down.
CATCCTGCGCGCGGCACGCGGCTGGGATCAGCCGTCCGACCACGCGCCGGTCTTCGCGACCTTCGACCTCTGACAGTCCGCGCGGAAATGCAAACGGCCGCCCCGGGGGGCGGCCGTCCGTGGCCAGTTGCGCCGGTTCACGCCGCCCGAGCGGCGCGCATCGCGTCTTCGAGCTTGCCAAGCGCCTCGGTGAACACGCCGTCCTGGATCGTCAGAGGCGACAGGAAGCGGATCACGTTGCCATGGACGCCGCAGGTCAGGAGCAGCAGCCCGCGCGCAAGCGCCTCGGTCCGCACCTTGTTGGCGAATTCGGCCGAGGGCTTGCCGGTCGCAACGTCGTTGAACTCGACCGCGTTCATGAAGCCGGGGCCGCGGATGTCCGCAATCTCGGGAATGTCGCCGCGCAGCGATTCAAGATGCTGCTTGAGACGCGAGCCAAGCTGATTGGCGCGATCGCAAAGCTTCTCCTCCTCGATCACATCCAGAACGGCGTGCGCGGCGGCGATCCCCATCGGGCTGCCGCCATAGGTGCCACCCAGTCCACCCGGCGCGGGCGCGTCCATGATCGCGGCGCGGCCGGTCACGGCGGCCAGCGGGAAGCCGCCGGCCAGGGCCTTGGCCATGGTCATCAGGTCAGGTTCGACGTCGTGGTGTTCCATGGCGAACATCTTGCCGGTGCGCGCGAAGCCGGTCTGCACCTCGTCGGCGATCAGAAGGATGCCGTGTTCGTCGCAGATCGCCCGCAGCGCCTTTAAGAACTCGCGCGGCGCCTCGTAGAAGCCGCCTTCGCCCTGCACTGGTTCAAGGATGATCGCCGCGACGCGCTTGGGGTCGACATCGGCCTTGAAGAGGTAGTTGAGCGTGTCGAGCGACTGCTGCACCGAAACCCCGTGCAGCGGCACCGGGAAGGGGACGTGGAAGACGTCGTTCGGCATCGCGCCGAAGCCGACCTTGTAGGGTACGACCTTGCCGGTCAGTGCCATGCCCATAAAGGTGCGCCCGTGGAAGGCGCCGGAAAAGGCGACCACGGCCTGACGTCCGGTCGCGGCGCGCGCGATCTTGACGGCGTTTTCCACAGCCTCGGCACCGGTCGTGACGAAGATCGACTTCTTCTCGCCGGAGATCGGGACGATGCTGTTCAGTCGCTCCGCCAGCCGCACGTAGTTTTCATAGGGCACGACCTGGTGGCAGGTGTGGGTGAAGTGGTCAAGCTGATCCTTCACCGCCTCGATCACCCGGGGGTGACGGTGGCCGGTGTTGACGACAGCGATCCCCGCAGCGAAGTCGATGTAGCGGTTGCCCTCCTTGTCCCAGATCTCGGCGTTCTCGGCCTTGTCCACGAAAATCTGGGTCATCACGCCGACGCCGCGCGACATGGCGGACTTGCGGCGGGCTTCGATCTCGGCGTTCAGCATGGCAGCCTCCTTGGCGAAATTTGCGCGCATGCATACAGGCGTGGAAGCAAATGATCAATATTGCGAATTGATGCCTAATAAATTTATCATTATGAGGAGGTGATCGGCAAGGCGTCGGGACAGGGGAACGCGATGGAGTTCGACACCGGGGCAAGGCTGAAGGAAGAGCGGGAACGCCGCCGCATGTCGCAGCGCCAGCTGGCTGCGGTAACCGGCGTCACCAGCGGCATGATCTCGCTGATCGAGCAGAATCGCACCAGCCCGTCGATCGCCACGCTGAAGAAGATACTCGTCGGGCTCGACATCACGCTCAGCGCGTTCTTCTCGACACCGGAAGAAGGCGGCCCGAAATGGTACTTCCGCAAGCACGAACTCAGGGAAATCACGCCTTCGGCAAAGCGGGGCGAGGCTGAGGCGGGTGTCACCTTCCGCCAGATCGGGCGGCCCGGCGCCAGCGCGATCCAGATGCTGTATGAGACCTATGCTGCGGGCGCCGACACCGGCCCGGAGCTTTACAGCCATGACGCGGAGGAGGCGGGCATCGTCCTTTCCGGCCGCATCAACGTGACCGTCGGGACCGAGACGCAGTTGCTGGAGGCCGGCGACGGCTACCTGTTCAACAGCCGGACGCCCCACCGCTTCCACAATCCGGGGCCGGACGACTGCGTGATGGTCTCGGCCTGCACGCCGCCCACGTTTTGACCGGGGACGGCCGCGCGCACATTCGCGCAACGCCCCGGTCCTGCCCCCTTCCAACTGCGGCCCGGTCCGGCTAGGTTGCCGGGCATGAGCTGGACGATCCCGAACATCCTGACCGTTCTTCGTCTTTTCGCCGCGCCGGGCGTGGCGGTGATGTTCCTCTATTTCCATCGCCCATGGGCCGACTGGTTCGCGCTGACCCTGTTCGTGCTGGCGGCCGTCACCGACTATTTCGACGGCTACCTTGCGCGGCTGTGGAAGCAGGAATCGAAGTTCGGCGCGATGCTGGACCCGATCGCCGACAAGGCGATGGTGGTGATCGCGATCATGGTCATCACCGGCTATTCCGGCATGAACCCCTGGCTGATCCTGCCCGCCACGGTGATCCTGTTCCGCGAGGTGTTCGTGTCCGGGCTGAGGGAGTTCCTGGGCGCCAAGGCGGGCCTGCTCAAGGTCACGAAGCTGGCCAAGTGGAAGACCACGGCGCAGATGATCGCGATCGCGATCCTGTTCCTGGGCACCGGGCTTGAGCATCTGGAAGGGATCGCCCGCCGCGGCCTTACGCCAGAACGCTATGCCGAACTGGTCAGCCAGGGAATGGCCGATCCGATCCGCAGTTGCGGCACCCGGGGCTGTTCGTCGCTGGCCACGACCATGGGGCTTGCGGTGATCTGGGTCGCCGCCGTCCTGACCTTCATGACCGGATGGGAGTATTTCCAGAAGGCGCTGCCGTTCCTGAAAGACGACAAGAAATGATCGACGTCCTCTATTTCGCCTGGGTGCGCGAGCGTATCGGCCTCCCGAGGGAGCGGATCGAGACCAGGGCCGCGACCGTCGCGGATCTTGTCGCCGAACTGAAGGCGCGGGAGGAGCGTTATGCCGCGGCCTTTGCCGACACCCGCGCGCTGCGCGTGGCGCTGGATCAGGAGCTTTCGGATTTCTCCGCCCCGCTCGCGGGCGTGAGAGAGGTGGCTTTCTTCCCACCCATGACCGGGGGCTAGGATGGACGTCCGGGTTCAGTCCGACCCTTTCGACTATGGCGCGGAATCTGCGCGCTTCGCGCAGGGTGACGGCGAGACGGGCGCGGTCGTGACCTTTCTGGGCCTCGTGCGCGGAACCGGCGGCCTGTCGCGGATGGAGATTGAGCACTACCCCGGCATGACGGAACGGGCGCTTGCGAAGATCGCCGACGATGCGGGCGCACGCTGGCCGCTGTCGGATGTGCTGATCATCCACCGCTTCGGCACGCTTCTGCCCGGCGAGCCGATCATGATGGTCGCGACGGCATCGCGACATCGCCAGGCCGCCTTCGAGGCGGCCGAGTTCCTGATGGACTACTTGAAAAGCCGCGCGCCCTTCTGGAAGAAGGAATTCGGCCCCGATGGCGCGGAATGGGTGGCGGCGCGCGACGACGACGAAACCGCCTTGCGGCGCTGGTAGCGTCGCCCTCAGTCGCCGGTGTTCGCCCGCTCGATATAGGCGCGCAATTCGTCCGCCTCTGCGCGCGAGATGCGCAAGCCCTCCATCGCGGCACGCAGTTCCGCTTCGCACTGGGCCAGCTTGCGCGTCATCTCCAGTTCGCGCTCCTCAAGATAGGTCAGGGCGCGGTCGCGCGACTCCTCGGCCTCGTGCAGTTCGTGCGCCATCTGTTCCAGATCGCCCATGCCCGCCTGTGTGACACGGGTCAGGCGATGGAACAGCCAGGATGCGAACCAGCCCGCGAGGAAGGCCAGGAAAAGCACGATCGCGGTGGCAATGATGAAGTCTGTCCTGTTCACGCGTCGAGCCTCCCCGCCCGTTATTCGCTGCCGGTTATTCGCTGGCCGCCGGTTCCGCCGAGTCCGACCCGCCGGGGCGCGCCTTCGGCCGCGGCGTGTCGGGTCCGGGTATCAGCGCCATCGGCACGGTGGTGCCGTCCTCGGCGATGCGAAGCAGCCTGAATTCTATCCGCCGGTTCTGTTCCCGCCCGTCCTCGGTGTCGTTGGGGGCAATGGGCAAGGTTTCCCCGTAACCCACAGCCGACAGGTTGCCGGTCAGCACGCGCCGCCCCATCAGCGCCTGGACGACCGACTGCGCCCGCGACCTGGACAGGTTCAGGTTCATCTCCTCGCTGCCCTGGCTGTCGGTGTGGCCCGCAACCTCGATCGGCGCATCGGCGCAATCCTTCAGAAGGTCCGCGATGGTGTCCAGCGTCCCGCTTGCCGAAGGGGCGATCCGCGCGGACCCCGGCTCGAACTCGATCTTCTGCCTGGTGAGGGCCGCGTTGATCCCCTCGACACATTCCTCGGGCGAGGGCAGATCAACCTCGGGCACCTCTACCGGCACGTAGGAGATCGCGATCTCGATGCCCTGTGCCTCGCCAAGCTTGTCGGAGAGGATGCGCGCGACTTCGTCGCGGCCATCCGGCTGACTGGTGGTTCCGCTGATCTTGACGCGGTCGGCCCGCACGGTGACCTGCCCGCTGTCAAGATGGGCAAGCGCATCGACCGCGGCCAGCGCGCGGATCGACCAGCCCTTAGGAAGCCCGGCGTCCAGTCGCGTCGCCGCATAGACGGCGGTGGAGCCGAAGCGGGACCGGGCGAAGCTTTCGACCGCCTCGCGCACCAGCGGGTCGGGCACGCGCCCGCGCAACTCCACCTTTCCGTCTTCCCTCAGGATCGCGACGAACTCGGGGATGCCCCCATCCCGGGTTTCGCTGGCTTCTGCAGGGGTCAGGACGGCGTGCAGCGAGAAGACCTCGGGCAGGTTCGACTCAAGCTCACCCACGACCCTGTCAAAAAGGTCCGGCGCGACGCCCGAAGCGGCAACCAGCGACACATCCGCATCCGAATAGGTGATCACTGCATCCCCAAGTTGGGCGGTCGCGGCGATGCCCATGGCGACTGCCTCGGCCCAGTCGGGACTCGGGACACCAAGGCCGATTGTGCAGTTCACCTTTCCGGCCATGCCCGCCTTCGTCGCCGCGGCAACGATCCGGTCGCGCGCTTTTTCGTTGTTGGCGGAACAAGCGTCGAAGCGCGCGCCGGCCTTGTCCATCACGAAACGAAGGGTGAAGGGCGCGATCACCGGGCGCGGCGCCGAAATGTCGAGGCTGAGCGTCACGCCCTGCGGTGTGCGCCGCCGCAGGTCGGATTCGATGCGCGCCTTTTCGGCTGCACTGTCCGAAATCGCCATGACCGCAACGCGGCTGGCCGTGACGGAGATCTTTGAACGGGGCAGTGCTTCCATCGCGCGCAAGCCGAAATCGACGGCCGCGCCCCAGCCTTCGGGTTCCGCGTGTTCGGAGGTTTCAAGCATGTCGGTCACCTGGCCGTCGCCCGCCAGATCGCCCAGCCGTTCGACGATTGCCGCGTGCGCGCCCTCGGAGGGCACCAGACCGATCAGGGAAATCCCGTCGCCGTTGCGCAGGATCTCCAGCGTGAACTCCGGCACGCCAAGTGCTGAGGGATCGACGACATCCATGGCGTCGATGATGCGGCGCGCGTCGACGACCGCACCTGCCGCGGTCAGTGCCCGGAACCGCAATGACTCGGTGGGGGCGGTGCCGGTCAGCGTGACCTGAAGGCCATCCACCGCGACCTCGGCCCAGGTATAGCCACCTTCCTCGAGTGCTGCGCGCACGCCGCGCAGCGACTTGCCCTCGATTGCGGAGGCCGCCCAAACTGCTGCGAGAATCGACAGGCCGGCCGCAACGGCAAATGCGGCAGCGCCAATCGCTTTGGCAGGCAGGGTCATCCGGCAGGGATCCTCGCTGGGATAACGGAACGCCTTCTCTTAAGGTCCGCAGGATGCGGGATCAATCAAAGGAACCCGGCGGTGGCAAGAAACAGCGCAACCAGAAGTCCGGCGTCTCGGTTCTTGCGGAACAGCATGAGGCAGGTGTCGGCGTCGTCGATGTCAAGCCGCGTGATCTGCCAGTAGAGATGCCAGCCCAGCGCCCATGCGGCGGCCAGTGCCACGACCAGCTTCAGCGCCGATGCCTCGGGCGCGAGGGCGAGCAGGACCGCCAGCCCCATCAGGCAGACCGCGGCGACCAGGAACCTGGCAAGCCAACGGCCGGTCCGGACGCCGAACAGGCGGGCGGTGGACCTGACGCCGATCAGGACGTCGTCTTCCTTGTCCTGATGGGCGTAGATCGTGTCGTAGAACAGCGTCCAGGCGATGCCGGCCGCGTAGAGAAGCCAGGCGGGCAAACCCGGCCAGCCGCCTGTGTGCGCCGACCACGCCACCACGATGCCCCAGTTGAAGGCAAGGCCGAGAACCGCCTGCGGCCACCAGGTGAAGCGTTTGGCGAAGGGATAGACGGCGACGATCCCGAGCGAGGAGACGCCAAGCAGGATAGCGACCGGCGCGAAGGTCAGAAGGATCAGCCCCGCCAGCGCCATCTGCGCCACCATCCAGATCAGCGCACCCCTGACCGTGACTTGCCCCGAAGGGATCGGACGTGACCGGGTACGCGCCACGGCGGCATCGAACTCCCTGTCCGTGATGTCGTTCCAGGTGCAGCCCGCCCCCCGCATCAGCCAGGCGCCTAGCGCGCAACCCGCGGCGATCCACAGGTCGCCCGGCCGCCAGCCGTCCACCGCCGCGGCCAGCGCAAGCCCCCACCAGCACGGCAGCAGCAAAAGCCAGGTGCCGATCGGCCGGTCGGCGCGGCTGAGGCGCAGATAGGGACGGGCGAACTCGGGCGCGAGGCGGTCCACCCAGTTGTTCCGAACGGCGTCCGCGACCTGTCCCTCGGGCTCTGGCTTTTGCGCGGAGGGGGTCATAAGTTCGGCCTCATGTCGTCAGCGAAGATCAGACTTTGTGTAGACCATCCGCTTGGGGCGGGGCAATCGGTTCCCTTGACCGAACCGCAGGCGCATTACCTGTTCGGGGTGATGCGCGAAGGGCCGGGCAGCCGCATCCTGGTCTTCAACGGACGCGACGGGGAATGGCTGGCAGAAGTCACCGAAGCGGGGAAGCGCAAGGGGCTTCTGTCGTGCATCGCGCAGACTGCAGAACAGTCCGCGGGATCGGACCTCTGGCTTCTGTTTGCCCCGGTGAAGAAGGCGCGGACCGACTTCATCGTCGAGAAGGCGGTGGAGATGGGCGTGGCGCGGGTCGTGCCCATCGCGACCGACCGCACCAACGCGGAACGTCTGCGGCGCGACAAAGCCCTGTCCCATGTGCGCGAGGCCGCGGAACAGTGCGGCGCGCTGCACCTGCCCGAGGTGGAGGAGATGGTGCCGCTGTCGAAGGTCCTGGCGGACTGGAACCCCGCCCGGCGCATCCTCTGGGCCGATGAGGATCAGGCCGGCCGTGCGTCCGCCCTCGGGGTTCTTCTGTCGGAGGAGCCCGGCCCCTGGGCTGTGCTGATCGGCCCGGAGGGGGGCTTTTCGCCCATCGAGCGTGACCGCCTGCGTGCGCTGCCGTTCGTGCAGCCGGTGTCGCTCGGTCCGCGTATTCTCAGGGCGGAAACCGCCGCCGTGGCCGCGCTGACCCTCTGGCAGGCGGCACTGGGCGACTGGCGCGTGACATGAGCGGCGATGCGCAGATGACCCCGCCCCGCCTTCACGTCCTGACCGCCCGCGACTGCGCCGGCGCGCTGATCCTGCGGCGCGGGCCAAGCCGGTGGGTGGCGACGATCGGCTGGGATCGCGACAGCAACAGCTTCCAGACCGGCCAGTGGTTTCATGGCCGCATCTTCGAACACCGGTCTGACCTGTCGCCGGACGGGCGGCATCTTGTCATCTTCGCGGGAAAGGGCGGAACGCGCTGGTGGACGGCGGTGTCGCGCGTGCCCTGGCTGACCGCGATAGCCTTCTTCCCGCAGGACAGCACCTGGGGCGGCGGCGGCGCCTTTCCCGCACCCGGAGTCGTCTGGCGAAACGGGTCCGGACCGGCCGATACCCTGCCGCCGGATGAGCTGCGGCCAGCGCCTGCCGATGCCTTCCCGCATTCGACCGACGGGTTCCACATGGGGTCGACCCAAGTGGCGCTGATGCAGACACGCGGCTGGCGCCTGTTGCGCGGCGAATCCTATGACGCGGTCCTTGCGCGTGACCTGCCGGATGGGGGGCTGATCGAACTGAGCTTTGCGCTTGGGGCGCGCAACCGGGCGATCATCTCCAACCGTTACACGTTGATCGGGCACGACGGAACGCGCGCCGAAACCGGGTGGGAATGGGCGGACATCTGGCAGGGACGTCTGCAGTACGCCGACCGCGGTGCGCTGTGGGAGCGGAACGCCGGCACGCCGCAGTTAATCCGCGACTTCACCGAAATGACACCGGAACGGCGCCGGGCCCCTTATGCCGGAGTGACGGAATGAGCTTCATCAGGCCCGAGGTGCGGGCGCGGCTGGTCCGCTGGCGCGAAGTCTGGTCGGCGCTGGCCGTGGCGGGCCTCGGGCTGTGGCTGGTGACGCTGGGCGGCTACCTGCTGATGCCGCTTGGCGTGATGCTTGCGGGCCTGGGCCTTGCGCTGGCGGTCATCGCGGTCCGTCGTCGCCGGTTCGATCGCGCGGTGGACGCGCCCGGCGTCATCGAGATCGACGAAGGCCAGATCGGGTACTTCGGCCCCAGTTTCGGCGGATACGTCGCCCTGCGCGAACTGGCCGAAATCCGCATGATCGTCGTCAACGGCCGCAAGCACTGGCGGCTCAGGCAGGCGGATGGGCAGATCCTGCTGGTGCCCATCGCCGCCGCGGGGGCGGACCTGCTGCACGACGCCTTCGCCGCACTGCCCGGCATCGACATGGGCGCGCTTTCACGCGCACTGGATGCGCATGCAGGCACAGAGGTTCTGTGGCAAAGGCCCGCCCGCGCGGCCTTGACTTGACCGTCCGGACGCGCGACCTCTATGCGCCTTGCATACGCCCACGATCGGAGCCCCAACCATGTCCATTCCTCAGTCCGGCGGCGGCCCGATCGAGCGGTTCGAACAATTGGCCGAATACATGGCCTCGGGCGAGAAACCCAAGGACGACTGGCGGATCGGCACCGAGCACGAGAAGTTCGGCTATTGCCAGGACACGTTGAAGCCGCTGCCCTATGACGGGCCGCGCTCCATCAAGGCGATGCTCGAGGGGCTGCGCGACCGTTTCGGCTGGGCGCCGGTGCTGGAGCAGGGCAACATCATCGGGCTGACCAAGGACGGCGCCAACGTGTCGCTGGAACCCGGCGGGCAGCTTGAACTGTCCGGCGCGCCGCTCGAGACGATTCACCAGACCTGCGACGAGGTGAACGAACACCTGCGCGAGGTGAAGGAGGTTGCCGACAGGATCGGCGCGCGGTTCATCGGCCTAGGCGCGGCGCCCGAATGGTCGCATGAGCAGATGCCGATGATGCCCAAGGGGCGCTACCGTCTGATGACCGATTACATGGGGCGCGTCGGCACGCACGGCACCCAGATGATGTACCGGACCTGCACGGTGCAGGTGAACCTCGATTTCGCGTCCGAGGCCGACATGGTGAAGAAGCTGCGCGTGGCGCTCAGCCTTCAGCCCGTGGCCACAGCGCTTTTCGCCAACTCTCCCTTCTTCGACGGCAAGCCGAACGGGCACAAGAGCTGGCGTTCACGCATTTGGCGCGATCTGGATGGCGCGCGCACGGGGATGCTGCCCTTCGTCTTCGAAGACGGCATGGGGTATCAGCGGTACGTGGACTATGTCCTAGATGTGCCGATGTATTTTGTCTACCGCGATGGAAAGTACATCAACGCGCTGGGGCAAAGCTTCCGGGATTTCCTGGAGGGCGAACTGCCCGCGCTGCCGGGGGAAAAGCCGACGCTGTCGGACTGGGCCGACCACATGACGACGGTCTTCCCCGAGGCGCGGGTGAAGAAATACATCGAGATGCGTGGGGCCGATGGCGGGCCCTGGCGGCGGCTCTGCGCCCTGCCGGCGCTTTGGGTGGGGCTGCTCTACGATCAGCCCGCACTTGACGCCGCGTGGGACCTGGCGAAGGGCTGGAGCCACGAAACGCGCGAGGCGCTGCGCGTGGCGGCGTCTGTCCACGGGCTTCAGGCCGAAGTGGGCGGGATAAGGATGCTCGATCTCGCGCGGGAGGTCGTGGCGATCGCGCAGTCCGGCCTCAAGGCCCGCGCCCGGCCGGGCGCCGGCGGCATGGTTCCGGACGAAACCCATTTCCTGAACGCGCTGCAAGAAAGCGTCGAAACCGGGAAGACCCCGGCCGACGAACTGCTGGAGAAGTATCACGGCGCCTGGGCGGGCGATCTGTCCCGCATCTACGCCGAATACAGCTACTGACGATCGACCCTGGGGATCGAGGTTCCCGCGCCGCCGGTGGTCGGTGCGGGGCCGTAGGCGTTGGTACCGTCTTCGCCCCGCTGCGCGAGGAACCAGATCAGGATGATCGCCCCGAGAATCGGGATGAACGCGATCAGCAGCCACCATCCGGTCCGCCCCGTGTCATGCAGGCGCCGCGCACCGGCCGCAAGGCTCGGCAGCAGCGTGGCCAGCGCGAAGATGGTGGAAATCGGCTGGAACCCCATTCCGCCGTTGCCCATGATTGCCATGTCCAGGACGCTGGCAACGATGTTCGCGATGATCAGGAACAGGACGAACCACCAGTATTCCGACCGCACGGCGCGGCCGCTGAAGGTGGCGTACTTGTTGAAGCAGGTCTTGACAGCAGTCGTGAAGTCCATCGGCCTTCCTCCGTTCTGACGGCGGAAGCTTCCGTCAGGTGAGCCGGCTTGGCAAGAACCGCGCCCAACGATCTTCCCTGAGTTGCATCCGGGACTCAGTCGTCCCGCGCCGGGTCACTTCCGCCCGATCCGCGGTTCCGTCCCGTTCAGGATCCGGGCGATGTTGGTGCGGTGGCGCCAGAACACCAGCGTGGCGAGGATGAGGATCAGGATCGACATCGCGCCGTAGCCGAGGAAGCCGGCCCAGACCGCCGCAAGCGCGGCCGAGACGAGTGCGCCCAGCGACGAGCGGCGGGTCACGACGGCGGCCACAAGCCAGGTGCCGCAGGTTGCGATCCCGACCGGCCAGGCCAGGGCCAGCAACGTGCCGATGAAGGTCGCCACCCCCTTGCCGCCGCGGAACTTCAGCCAGACCGGGTAAAGGTGGCCGAGAAACGCGGCAAGGCCTGCGACCTGCGCGGCATCCGCGCCGGAGAGGGCGCGCGCGACCAGCACCGCCACCGCCCCCTTGCCACCGTCTAGCAGCAGCGTGGCCAGCGCCGCGGGCTTGCTGCCGGTGCGCAGCACGTTCGTCGCGCCGATGTTGCCCGACCCGATCCCGCGCGGGTCGTCCAGCCCCATCGCCCGCGTGACCAGAAGGCCGAAGGGAACCGATCCCAGCAGATAGCCCAGCATCGCCGCCAGGATCAGGGCCAAAGGCCCGCTTGTCAGTTCCGGCATCCTAAGCCTCCGCGCTGAATACCTGTTTGCCTGCAACCCAGGTCGCCAGAACCCGGCCTTCCATCCGCTGCCCGTCGAATGGGGTGTTCTTGGACTTGGAGCGGAGCTTGAACCGGTCGAGCACGAAGGGCGCGTCGGGGTCGAATAGAACCAGATCGGCAGGCGCGCCCACGGCAAGCCGGCCCTGCGGCAGGCCAAGCCGCCTTGCGGGGTTGAGGGCCATGGCGCGGAAAAGCTGCGGCAGGCTGAGGTGCCCGGCGTGATGAAGCCGCATCGCCGCCGGCAGGAAGGTTTCCAGCGCGACCGCGCCGGATGCCGCGTCCTCATAGGGCAGGCGCTTCGATTCCTCGTCCTGCGGCGTGTGCATGGAACTGATGATGTCGATCAGGCCCGAGGCCACGGCCTGCACCGTCGCCAGGCGGTCATCCTCGCTGCGCAGCGGCGGCTTGACCTTGAAGAAGGTGCGATAGTTCCCGACGTCGAATTCATTGAGCGTGAGGTGATGGATCGAGGTGCCCGCCGTCACGTCGAAGCCGTTCCCCTTGGCGCGTTCAAGCGGCGGCAGCGCGCGGGCGGTGGTGATCTGGTCGAAGTGGTAGCGGACCCCGGTCATCTCGACCAGACCCATGTCGCGGTCAAAGCCGATCCGTTCCGCCATGGGCGACACGCCCGGCAGGCCGCGAAGCGAGGCGAACTTGCCCGAGGTGGTGGCGGCACCCTTCGACAGGCCCGGTTCCTGCGGGTGGCCCATGACAAGCGCGCCCAATGACCTCGCATAGGTCAGCGCGCGGGACAGGACCTTGGTATCCGTTACCACGTGGTCGCAGTCGGTGAACGCAATCGCCCCCGCGTCGAGCAGGAACCCGATCTCCGTCATCTCCCGCCCCTCGCGGCCCTTGGTCAGGGCGGCCATGTGGCGGATGCGGACGGGCGACGCCTCGGCCGCGCGGCGGGTGACGAATTCCAGCGTTTCAGGATTGTCGATGGACGGGTTCGTGTCGGGCCGGGCGATGATCGTGGTCACGCCGCCCGCCGCCGCCGCAAGACCGGCAGAGCGGAACGATTCCTTGTGCCGCTCCCCCGGCTCACCGATCTTGACGCCGAGATCGACGATGCCGGGGGCGAGGCATTTGCCCCCACAGTCTATCACGGTCGCGCCATTGGGGGTGGTGCCGTTCAGGGCGGCGATCTGGCCGTTCTCGATCAATAGGCTGCCGGTGGTCTCGGTCAGCGCCTCTGGGTCGATCAGGCGGGCGTTGGTGAGGAGGGTGGTCATGTCGTGGACAGCCTCGTTCTTCCCGCCCCTGCTTCGGCCGGTCGCGGTCCTCTGTGGTCAAAAGCGCCCATCAAACCATCACCCCCACCGCCTGCCGCCCGCGTTCGGCACGCAGGTTCCGGGCCAAGAGGTCCATGCAGGCCATGCGCACCGCGACGCCCATCTCCACCTGATCCTGGATGACGCTCCGGTTGATGTCGTCGGCCAGTTCGCCGTCGATCTCCACCCCGCGGTTCATCGGTCCCGGATGCATGACGATGGCATCCTCCTTCGCGAAGGACAGTTTTTCCGCGTCGAGGCCATAGCGGTGATAGTACTCGCGTTCCGAGGGGATGAAGCCGCCGTCCATCCGCTCCTTCTGGAGCCTCAGCATCATCACCACGTCGCAGCCCTTCAGCCCCTCGCGCATGTCGTCGTAAAGTTCGCAGCCGAAGTCTGCGACGCCCGAGGGCATCAGCGTCGGCGGGCCGATCAGGCGGATGCGGTTTTCCATCTTGCCCAGCAGGATCAGGTTCGACCGGGCGACCCGGCTGTGCGCGATGTCGCCGCAGATGGCGACCGTCAGGCGCTGGATGCGGCCCTTCGCCCGGCGGATGGTCAGCGCGTCCAGGAGCGCCTGCGTCGGGTGTTCATGCCGCCCGTCGCCGGCGTTCAGCACGGCGCAGTTGACCTTCTGCGCCAGCAGGTCGACCGCGCCCGAGGCGGGGTGTCGGACAACCAGAAGGTCAGGGTGCATCGCGTTCAGCGTCAGCGCGGTGTCGATCAGGGTTTCCCCCTTCTTCACCGACGAATGGGCAACCGACATGTTCATCACGTCCGCCCCAAGCCGCTTGCCGGCCAGTTCGAACGACGCCTGCGTTCGGGTCGAGGCTTCGAAGAACATGTTGATCTGGGTCATGCCTGCCAGCGCATCGGCATGCTTCACCGTGCGCCGGTTCAGATCGACATAGGTCTCGGCAAGGTCGAGGACGGTGCGAATTTCTTCCGGGGCAAGGTGCTCGATCCCCAGAAGATGCCGCGCGCGGAATGTCATCAGGGCCTCCGGTCCGTTTCAGGGCTTATGGCAAATGGCCGCGCATCGGGCAACGGCCAATACGATGGCCAATACGATGCTTGTGGTCGGCCGGGCGGATGCCTAGCTTGGCGGCCATGGACTCAGCCCTCTCCCAGATGGATTTTGCGACGGCCCGCGCGCTTTACGAGTGGCAGGCGGAACTGGGCGCGGACGAGGCCATCGGGGATGATCCGGTCAATCGCTACGAGGATGCGGCGCCGAAGCCGGCCGAAGTCGCGGCCCCTGCCGCGGTGGCCGCGCCGGCGGCACCCGGCGCGGCCGATCCCGTCGCGGTGGCTGCCGCGATGGCGGCGCGCGCCCGAACGCTTGAGGAACTGGCCGCGATCGAGGCGTCCTATGACCATTGCGATCTGAGGAAGGGCGCGCGCAACTTCGTCTTTGCAGACGGCAACCCCGAGGCGCGGGTCATGATCCTGGGCGAGGCGCCGGGCCGCGAGGAGGACATGGAGGGGCGCCCCTTCGTGGGCCGGGCCGGGCAGTTGCTTGACCGGATGTTCGCAGCCATCGGGCTGTCGCGGATGGCGCACCACCCGGCCGAGGCGCTCTACATCACCAACGTCCTGCCCTGGCGACCGCCACAGAACCGCGACCCGGAGCAGGGCGAGATCGCGATGATGCTGCCCTTCGTGCAACGCCATGTCGAACTGGCCGATCCGGACCTGATCGTCCTGATGGGCAACACCGCCTGCGCGGCGGCGCTGGGCCGGCGCGGCATCACCCGGCTTCGCGGGAACTGGACGCAGGCGTTCGGCCGTCCGGCCCTGCCGATGAACCACCCCGCCTACCTTCTGCGCACGCCCTCGGCCAAGCGCGAAGCCTGGGCCGATCTTCTGTCGCTGAAATCGAAACTGGTCGGAAATACATGAGCCGCATCGACGAAACCAAGGACTTCATCCCCGTCCGCATCGCCGTCCTGACGGTATCGGACACGCGCGGCCTGGCCGAGGACCGGTCTGGCGATACGCTGGTCGCGCGGATCGCCGAGGCGGGGCATGTGCTGGCCGCCCGCGACATCGTGCGCGACGAACGGGCGGAGATTGCGGCAAAGCTTCGGGCCTGGTGCGCCGATCCGGGGGTGGATGTGGTGATCTCCACCGGCGGCACCGGGTTGACCGGGCGCGACGTCACGGTCGAGGCGCACCGGGACGTCTACGAGAAGGAGATCGAGGCCTTCGCTACGGTCTTCACCGTCGTGTCGATGCAGAAGATCGGCACAAGCGCGGTGCAAAGCCGTGCCACCGGCGGGGTTGCCGGGGGGACCTACCTGTTCGCGCTGCCCGGCAGTCCCGGCGCCTGCAAGGACGCTTGGGACGAAATCCTGAAATGGCAGTTCGACTACCGCCACCGTCCCTGCAACTTTGTCGAGATCATGCCACGGCTGGATGAGCATCTGCGACGGAAGTAACGCCCGCGTGCGTGCAATGCTTTGAGCTTGGAGCATTCCGGCCGGCAGGATAGGATTTGCCTTCTCGCGGATGGGTTTGAGGTAATGCGTTTCGCCTTTCGAAGCCTGCTCGGCCTGGTGCACCTGACGGCTGCTGCCGCGTTCCTGCTGGTGGCTGGCTTGTGGCTGCGCGATGCGCTGGAAACGCGGCAGGCCGGGCCCGCTCCGGCCGAGGGCGCGCGGGAAAGGATCTTCGCAGCGAACGTGCTTCGGCTGGAGCCTGCCACCGTCGCGCCGACCCTGACCGCCTACGGAACCGTGCGAAGCCGCAAGACGCTGGAGTTGCGTTCCGCGGCCGAGGGAACGGTGATCGAGATACATCCGAACCTGGTGGAAGGCGGCGCGGTTGCAGCCGGGGATATCCTGGTGCGTCTCGATCCCCGCGATGCCGAGGCCGCGCGCGATCTTTCCAGTTCCGATCTGGACAGCGCGCGGCTGGAAAAGGCCGAGGCCGAACGCGCGCTGGTCCTTGCGCGCGACGATCTGGCCGCGGCCGAGGTGCAGGCCGACCTGCGCGGACAGGCCCTGGCGCGGCTGGAGGATCTGGCGACCAAGGGCTTGGGAACGGCGGCCGACCGGGAAGCCGCGGCGCTGGCGGTTTCGTCTGCCGCACAGGGCGTGCTTGCGCGCCGTCAGGCGCTGGCCGAGGCGGAAGCGCGGCTTGACCGCGCCATGTCGGCCGTCTCAAGGGCCGAAATAACCTTGGCCGAGGCCGAGCGCCGCGTGGCCGATACCGTCCTGCGGGCGGAGTTCTCCGGCGTTCTCGCCGCGATCAGCGTGGTCGAGGGGGGGCTTGTCAGCCGGAACGAAAAACTGGGCGACCTGATCGATCCGGCGGCACTTGAGGTGGCGTTCCGGATTTCGACCGCCGAATTCACCCGCCTTCTGGATGCCGACGCGCGGCTTCTGCCCCTGCCGGTGCAGGTCGAGTCCGGGGTGGCGATCGCGTCGTCCGGACGGCTGGACCGGGCGGGTGCAGCCGTTGCTGCTGGGGAAAGCGGACGACTTGTCTTTGCCTCGCTCGACCGCGCCGAGGGGCTGAAGCCCGGCGACTTCGTCACTGTCTCCGTCACCGAGCCGGACCTTGCCGGGGCGGCCGTCATCCCGGCGGCGGCGCTTGGTCCGGACGGGACCGTGCTTGTTGTCGGCGAGGAAGAACGGCTTGAGGCGCGTCCGGTCGCGGTGCTGCGGCGGCAAGGCGACAGCGTGATCGTCGCCGTGGACGATCTGGCCGGGCGCGAGATCGTGGCGGGCCGGTCGCCCCTTCTGGGTCCGGGCATCCGCATCCGTCCCGTGCGCGAGGGCGCGCCCGAGGAAGCCGCGCTGATCCCGCTGACACCGGAACGGCGCGCGGCGCTGGTCGCGATTGTGGAGGGATGCAAGCGGATGCCCGTCGGCGCCAAGGCACGCGTTCTGGCGGAACTGGGCCAGGCGCTGGTCCCGGCGGCAACGGTTCGCCGCATCGAAGCCCGGAACGGGGGCTGAGATGATACGCCGCGGCGAAGGTCTGGCTGGCGGGGTCCTGTCCTATTTCACCCGTCACGCCACCGCGGCCAATCTCGTCCTGATCATGGTCATGCTGGCCGGGCTTGCCGCGATCCCGAAGATGCGCACGCAGTATTTTCCCGACGTCGTCGTGCCTGAGGTAGACGTCACCGTGTCCTGGCCGGGCGCGGGGGCGGCCGATGTGGACCGCGGCATCGTCGAGGTGCTGGAACCCGCGCTGCGCACAGTCGAGGGCGTGGCCCGCGCCAGTTCCGTCGCCAGCGAAGGCAGCGCCAGCATCGAACTGGAGTTCGAGCCGGGCTGGGATCTTTCGCGCGGCGTCGCCGACGTCGAAACGGCCGTGGCTGCCGTGTCGAACCTGCCCGAAGACGCGGAATTGCCCGAGATCCGGCGGTCATCCTGGCGTGACAGGGTGACGGATGTCGTCATCACCGGGCCCGTGTCGGCCGAACAGCTTGGCCGGTTCGCCGACGAATTCGTGACCCGGCTGTTCGCCGAGGGCATTACACGGGCCACGGTGCAGGGCCTTGCCGATCCCGAGATCACGGTCGAAGTGCCGCTCTCCTCGCTCATGCGCCATGACCTGACGCTGACGGAAATCGCCGACGTCATTGCGGCAGAGACCGGAACCAACCCGGCGGGCGAGGTCGAGGGGGCGAATACCCGGCTTCGCACCGGGACCGAGCGGCGCGGGCCTGAGGCGCTGGCGGCGATCGTCCTGCGGACTGCGCCGGGCGGCACGACGCTGCGCCTGGGCGATGTGGCGCGCCTGGTTGAGCAGCCAGGCGACCGGTCGCGCGCCTATTTCGTGGGGACGAACCCCGCCGTGGTGATCCGGGTGGACCGGTCAGCGTCGGGCGACGCGATCGGCATCCAGACCTCGGTCGAGGAGATCGCGGCGGAATTGCGCCCAACCCTGCCGCAAGGCGTTTCGGTAGATTTGGTGCGAACGCGGTCGGCCGACATCGCCGCCCGGCTTTCGATCCTGGTTCAGAACGGGGCGATGGGTCTGGTCCTGGTCTTGGGGTTCCTGTTCCTGTTCCTGAACGCGCGCACCGCCTTCTGGGTGGCGGCCGGCATTCCCGCCTCCATGCTCGCCGCGGTGGCGTTCATGCATGCGGCTGGTCTGACGCTGAACATGATGTCGCTTTTCGCGCTGATCCTGACCCTCGGGATTGTCGTCGATGACGCCATCGTTGTGGGCGAACACGCCGACCACCGCGCCCGGCGCCTGGGCGAGCCACCTCTTGTCGCGGCGGAAACCGCGGTAATCCGCATGGCGGCGCCTGTCTTTTCCTCGACCGTCACGACTGTCATCGCCTTTCTGGGGCTGATGGCGATCGGCGGCAACTTTGGCACGCTGATCGCCGACATCCCCCTGACGGTGACGGCGGTTCTGGCGGCGTCCCTGCTCGAGGCGTTCCTGATCCTGCCGAACCACATGGCCAAGGCGCTGTCGCACGCGGGAGAGGCGCACTGGTACGACTGGCCCAGCCGGCAGGTGAACCGCGGCTTCGCATGGGTGCGCGACCGGATCATGCGGCCGGTCACGAAGGCGGCCCTTTCGGTGCGCTACGCCGTGGTTGCGGGCGCCCTTGCGCTCCTCGCGTTCGAGGCGGGGCTGTTCCTGAAGGGCGATATCACGTGGCGTTTCTTCAACTCGCCCGAACAAGGGGCGGTGTCTGGCAATTTCTCGATGCTGGCCGGTGCACGGCGCGACGACACGCTGGCCTATGCCTATGCGCTGCAGGAGGCGACGGAGCGGGTTGCCCGCGACTACGAGGAACGCTACGGCACCTACCCGCTGAGGCATGTCCTGGCGGAGATCGGCGGAAACGCCGGCCGGTTCTTCGGTTCCGGCGACACCCGCGACCCCGACCTAATGGGCGGTATCTCGATCGAGCTGATCGACGCCGACCTTCGCCCGTGGTCGAGCTTCCAGTTCCTCGCCGATCTGCAGGAAGCCGCCCCGGCGCATCCCCTGCTTGAGGAGCTGTCGTTCCGCGGCGCGCGTTTCGGGCCGGCAGGCGATGCGCTGACGGTCGAGCTGACCGGAGCGTCGGCCGAAGACCTCAAGTCGGCCGCAGAGGCGCTCAAGACCCGGCTTTCGCGATACCCCGAGGTTTCCGCGCTGGAAGACAGCCTGCCCTACGACAAGGACGAGCTTGTGCTCGACCTGACGCCGCAGGGTCAGGCGCTGGGCTTCCGGACCGAGGATGTCGGGAGGGAGCTGCGCTCGCGCCTGTCCGGCATCGAGGCGGCGACCTTCCCTGTCGGCGCGCGGTCCGCGGCCATCCGGGTGGAAATGCCGGACGAGGACATCCGGGCGGATTTCCTAGACCATACTCTGCTGCGCGCGCCCGGGGGCGGCCATGTGCCGCTGTCCGATATCTTCACGGCTTCGTTGCGCGGCGGTTTTTCGTCGATTCGCCGGGAAGACGGGCAGGCGGTGGTCCAGGTGACGGGGGACCTTGCGGATGACGATCCCGCGCGCGCCGCCGCCATCCTCGACGAGGTGCAGGCGCGCATCCTGCCGGAGCTGGCCCAGGAGTTCGACCTCGACTACAAGCTCTCGGGCCTGAGCGAGGACGAGGACCGGTTCCTGTCCGAAGCGCTCCTGGGACTCGTCGCCGCTCTGGCGGGCATCTACGCGGTCCTTGCCTGGATCTTCGCAAGCTGGTGGCGCCCGGTCGTCGTCATGGCGGTGATCCCCCTTGGCCTAGTCGGCGCGCTGCACGGACACTGGATGTGGGATGTACCCCTTTCCATGTTCTCGGTCGTGGGCATGATCGGCATGGCCGGGATCATCGTGAACGACGCCATCGTGCTTGTCGTCGCGGTCGACGAGGCGGCGGAGCGGCGCGCGCTGCTGCCGGCCATCGTCGATGCCGTCGCCGGCCGGCTCCGTGCGGTGTTCCTGACCACGGCGACGACCGTCGCCGGGCTTGCGCCGCTTCTGTACGAGACGTCGAAGCAGGCGCAGTTTCTCAAGCCAACCGTGATCACGCTGGTTTACGGCCTTGGCTTCGGAATGGTACTGGTGCTGATTGTCGTGCCGGTTCTGATGGCGATTCAGGCGGATATATCAAGCCATATCAATGCTTTGCGTCGGGTTTTCGATCGGCGGGCGGGGCGTTTGCGCCGGTCGATCCTTGTCGCAGCGGCTGGATTGGCACTCGCCGCCGTCCTTCTGGTCGTACCGCTGATGCGGGGTAACGGGCTGGCAAGCCCGGCGCTGCTGTCTTGGGCAGGCGTCATGGTGATCACGTCGGTGCTTGCGCTGTTTCTGTTCGCAGGGCAGCGTCGGCGCAGGCGGCCCTAGCCGGTGCACCCGACCTGCTGGATGGCCTGGCCATGGGCCAGCACTGTCACCACGACCGACGACCGGTCGAGCGCGAAGGGCTGGGCCGCAGGTGGCACGAGGTCGGCGACGGAGACAAGTCTTTCGCCATCGCGGCGGGTTTCGGTGGAGGAAACCCAGATGTCGCCCGGGCCTGCCTCGATCACCGCGATCTCATCCCCGCCAAGCGGCGGCAGGGAGAGGGTGGTGGTCAGCCTCAGCCCGTCGCGGATCGGTTCGACCGCGCAGCTTATGCCCTTCAGACCGGCCTGACGGGCATCCCTCGGCGCCTCGGCAAGCGCGCGGCTGATGCGCGCGTCGCGCGCGTTGCCGGACAGGTCGCCCGACACCGAAAACGCCACCGGCACGCAGATGCTCTCGCAGATGCCGAGTTCGACATCGACGTCGGCATGGATCGGGCGGGTGGGATCGGCTGGCGCGACCTCGATCGGCAGGACCAGTTCGTCGTGGAAGCCGAAGGTCGTGAACCCGCTGACCTCGAACACTTCGGGCGACGGCCAGTGATAGGTGACCGAGGCGACATTTTCGGAACCGGACCAGTCGAAGGCCGGCGGGATGCCGGCCTCGCCCGGGGCGCGCCAGTAGGTCTTCCACCCTTTCGCCAGCGTCAGGCGAAGGGCAGCCATCCGCGTCCCCTCCGGCGTTTGCCAACCGGGCAGCAGTTCGACGCTGTAAAGGTTGTCGGGCACCTCCTGGGCGGAGGCGGCACTAACGCACATCGCGAACACGGCCGAGGCCGTCAGGGTTCTTCCAGTCATGCACATGACTCCAATGTAGGTGAGGGACCACGAAAGGAGAAGTCAACTTTCCGCCAATCGCCGTGAAGGGGCCGCGCACCTCTTGTCATGTGGCCGCGCGAGCGCAATCTTTAGCGAAGGAGGCCGATATGAATCTCAGCGGCAAGATGCTCATTGCGATGCCGGGCATGGGTGATCCGCGCTTCGATCGCAGCGTCGTTTTCATGTGTGCCCATTCGGGCGAGGGGGCCATGGGCCTCATCGTCAACAAGCCCGCGCGTGACCTGCGCTTTACCGACCTGCTCGAACAATTGCACATCCCGGTAACGCCCCGTTCGCGCGACATCCGCGTGCATTTCGGCGGCCCTGTCGAGCATAGCCGAGGGTTCGTCCTTCATTCGGGCGACTATCAGAACGCGGCCGCCACATTGGCGGTGGACGAGCGTTTCGGCATGACCGCGACGCTCGACATTCTGGAGGCGTTTGCGCGGGGCGAAGGCCCGCGGCAGTCGATCCTTGCGTTCGGCTACTCTGGCTGGGGGCCGGGCCAACTGGAGGACGAGATTCGCCAGAACGGCTGGCTGACCTGCGAGGCGACGCCGGAACTGCTGTTTTCCAACGACAACGCAGCCAAATGGGAAGCGGCGCTGAGGTCTCTGGGAATAGACCCTTTGCTGCTCTCTGCCTCCGCCGGGCGGGCCTGAAGGCTTACGCCCGGTCAGAGAGGGCCGTCAGGCAGGCCATCGCAGCATCCCTGCGATCCCAGTTCGTGAGGATGTGGTCGTGGTAGAGGCCGGCGATGACGTTGGCCCCCAGGCCCGCATCCGCAAGCGCCCGCGCGAACGCCGCCGTCAGCCCCACGGCGTCCAGGTCGGAATGCAGCGTCAGCGTGATGCAGGCAAACCCCGCCCGGTGCGGAATACCGTGGCGCATCAGCTCGGCGAGGGGCGCGATCACGGTGATCCCCTCGGCTTCGCGGACTGTCGCGAAAGGGGTCAGCCCGGGGGGAACACCGGCCGCGGCCGGAAGCAGCCCATAGCCGAATTCCGCGTCATGCAGAACCGGGGTCATGCCCTTCAGCATCCGCGAAAGATCTGTCTCGCCCTTCATGGCCGGGGCGCCGCCGCCCGGCGCAGGCGGTCATTGATCGCCCGCCCAAGCCCGTGTTCGGGCACTGGCGACACCGCGATGGGGCTTCCGTCGGCGACCCTGTCTGCCTCTTGCAGGAAATGGAAGAGGTTCGCGGCCGCCTCGACCAGATCGCCGGACAGGGACAGGTTCAGGTCCGCCTTCCCCGCCGCGGGGCCGAATCCCAGCCAGAACTCACCAGGATCGGGGGCGGAGACGTTGAGCCGGACGCTGGACGACGGCGCGTAATGCGACAGAAGCTGGCCGGGCGCGGTTGGCTGGACCGCATTGCCTCCGATATGAAGCGGCTGGCCCAGGCAAGCCTCGATCACCTCGGCCGGTATGCCGCCGGGGCGCAGAAGTTCGGCATCGCCGGCAAGCCCGAGGATCGTCGATTCGACGCCGACGGTGCAGGGCCCGCCGTCGACCACCGCAGCGATCTTCCCGGCAAGCCCCGCCAGGACATGCCCTGCCCGTGTCGGGCTGACCTTGCCTGAAGGATTGGCCGAAGGCGCGGCGACGGGCCCGCCGAACGCCGCAAGAAGCGCGCTTGCGACCGGATGCGCAGGCACGCGCAGCGCGACGCTCGGAAGGCCCGCCGTCACCAGCGGCGACAGGCCCGAACCGGGGCGAAGCGGCAGCACCAGGGTTAGCGGTCCCGGCCAGAACGCGGATGCCAGGCGTTCGGCGCGGTCGTCCAGCACAGCGATCTGCCGCGCGGCCTCGACGCCGGGGACATGGACGATCAGCGGATTGAAGCGGGGGCGGCCCTTGGCGTCGAAGATCCGGGCCACCGCCTTGTCTGACCGCGCATCCGCGCCCAGGCCGTAGACCGTTTCGGTCGGAAACGCGACCAGCTCTCCGCGCCGCAGAAGGTCTGCGGCGGCGGCCAAGCCCTTCGCATCCGGGGAAAGAACCTGCATCACCCGCAACTCCGTTTCAGCCGTGACGCAGCGTTCGGGTTGCCCGCCCTCCGAGGTGCCGCCACCATGCGCCAAGCTCAGGACACATACGCGCGCGGGCGTGACTTGCCAAGCGCGCCGGGAGACTCAGATGCCCTATCGCGCGCCGGTCGACGACATCCGCTTCATCCTGGACAAGGTTGTGCCGATCGCACCGGTCGCCGCGACCGAACACTTTGCCGAGGCGACGCCGGACCTGATCGACGCGATGCTCGAGGAGGCGGGCCGCTTGTGCGACCAGGTGATGGCGCCGCTTCAGCGCGCCGGAGATATCGCCCCCCCGCGTCTGGAAAACGGCGCGTTGCGAAGCACGCGCGGCTATGGCGAGGCTTATGCCAAGATCGCCGAGGGCGGCTGGATCGGCACCGCCGCGCCGGTGTCGCACGGCGGCATGGGACTGCCGCAGACGCTCAACATGGCCGTGCAGGACATGATGTCCGGCGCCTGCCTGTCGCTGCAACTCAACCCGCTCCTGACCCAGGGCCAGATCGAGGCGCTGGAGCATCACGCAAGCGATGAAATCCGCGAACTTTACCTGCCAAGGCTCATCACCGGCGAATGGTCGGGGACGATGAATCTGACCGAGCCGCAGGCGGGGTCCGATGTCGGCGCGCTGCGGACCAAAGCGGTGCCACGCGACGACGGTACATTCGCGATCACGGGGCAGAAGATCTTCATCTCGTGGGGCGATTGCGACTTTGTCGGCAACGTCTGCCACCTTGTCCTTGCGCGGCTGCCCGAAGCGCCGTCGGGCACGCGCGGCATCAGCCTGTTCATGGTGCCCAAGTTCCTGCCCGGTCCGGACGGGAAGCCGGGTGCCGCCAATACGCTCAGGGTCGTCAGCATCGAACACAAGCTGGGCCTGCACGGCTCGCCGACCTGCGTCATGGCCTTCGAGGAGGCGACAGGCTGGATGGTGGGAGAGCCCAACAAGGGCATGGCGGCCATGTTCACGATGATGAATAACGCCCGCCTGGGTGTCGGCATGCAGGGCGTGGGCGTGGCCGAGGCCGCCTGCCAGAAGGCCGCCGAATATGCGCGCGACCGTGTTCAGGCCGGTGCGATCATCGGCCATGCGGATGTCCGGCGGATGCTGGCAACCATGCGGGCGGAGGTCTTTGCCGCGCGTTCGATTGCGCTCGCCTGCGCGGTGGCGCTCGACATGGCGCGCGCGACGGGCGCCAAGGACTGGGGCGATCGCGCCGCTTTCCTGACCCCGATCGCCAAGGCCTATGGCACCGACACTGGCCTGCGCGTGGCCGAAGCCGGCGTTCAGGTGCACGGCGGCATGGGCTTCATCGAGGAAACCGGGGCCGCCCAGTTCTATCGCGATGTCCGCGTGACCGCGATCTACGAAGGCACCAACGGCATTCAGGCGATGGACCTGGTCGGCCGGAAGCTGGCAGACGGGGGCGAGGCCGCGATGCGCCTGCTGGACGAGATCCAGTCCGGCGCCGAGACGGTGCGCACCAACTGCCCCGATCTGGCCGAGGCGGTGTGGTCGGCCGCCGAATCCCTGCGGGAGACGACCGAGTGGCTTCTGGCCCAGGGCACGCGCGACCGGTTTGCCGGCGCGGTCCCCTACCTGCACGCCTTCGCGCTTTGCCTGGGTGCGCACTTCCATCTCAGGGCGGCGGCCGCGCAGGCGACGCGGTGCACCCTGGCCGAGGTGTTCATCCGCCGCATCCTTCCCCGGCACGCCGCCTGCCTGACCGAAGCCCGGGAAGGGGCGGCAACCCTTGACGCCCTTGCGGACGAGGATTTCTGAGCGGATGAACATGGCTGGCGCGCCGCTCGACCCGATCCGCTACCCGTTCGAGGCACCGCCCGCGGAGGGAGAGGCGCGCGAAGTTGCGCCGGGCGTCCTGTGGTTCAGGCTGCCGCTGCCGATGGCGCTGGACCATGTCAACGTCTACGCGCTGGACGACGGCGACGGCTGGACCATCGTCGATACCGGGCTCGATACCCGCCGCGCCCGTGGGATATGGGAACACCTGCTGGGGGGCCCGCTTGCCGGCCAGCCAGTGCGCCGGGTGGTGGTCACGCACTACCACCCCGACCATATCGGGCTTGCCGGCTGGTTCCTGACGCGCGGCGCGGAGCTTTTGACGACGCGCACGTCCTGGCTTTTCGCGCGGATGCTGACGCTGGACGAGCAGCCGGTTCCGGTTGCCGAAACGCTGGCGTTCTGGACGGCGGCGGGGATGGACGCGGCGCGTCTGGCGCGGCGGGCCGCCGAACGGCCCTTCAACTTCTGCGACGTCGTGGCGCCGCTGCCCTTGGGCTTTACCCGGCTGCGCGACGGCGACCGGATCACCATCGGCGGGCGCGACTGGGCCGTGCGGACGGGGGATGGCCACGCCCCCGAA
This sequence comes from Albidovulum sediminis, assembly GCF_025380365.1. Lineage (GTDB taxonomy): Bacteria > Pseudomonadota > Alphaproteobacteria > Rhodobacterales > Rhodobacteraceae > Albidovulum > Albidovulum sediminis. The sequence goes on along the minus strand of NZ_JAOCQF010000003.1, from coordinate 223,765 downwards.
CATGCCACTTTCTGGGCCGATGGGGACAATCTGGTGCTGGGCGGCGATCAGCTTCTGCCGTCCATCTCGGCAAATCTCGGCGTCTACGCAAGCGAGCCCGGCGCCGATCCTGTGGCCGAATGGATCGCCAGCGCGGAGCGTTTCCGCGCCTTCGCCAACCCCCACCAACTGGTTCTGCCGGGCCACAGGCTGCCCTTTACCGGGCTTCCGCTGCGGCTGACCCAGATGATCGAAAATCACCTCGGCGCCCTGTCGAGGCTGGAAACCTTCCTTGAGAAGCCGCGAATGGCGGCGCAGTGCTTCCCCGCCCTGTTCCGACGCGAGATCGGCGAGGCCGAATATGGCCTTGCCCTGGTTGAAGCCGTGGCCCATCTCAATCATCTTCTGAAGGCCGGGCGCGTTACGCGACGGCTGACCAACAGGGGGGTCTGGCGATGGCAAAAAGCCAACTGACCGACGAAATCCAGACTTCGGCAGAGGTGCACGAAGCCTCGGCGCTGCCATGTGCGCGGGTCGTCCACACCGCGCCCGACGCGCCCAAGACGGTGGAACTGATGCCCTTGCCAGAGGCCATCGCCGCCGAGTCGATCGAGGAGAAGAGCCCGGCGCAATGGGCCTATGAACGGCTGATCCTCTACATCAACAACTTCGAGGAACAGCTGGACGACGAGCACGAGGTGGCGATGGGCTTCACCGGCGGCGACGTGGGGGTGCTCCGGATCGAGGGGATCGGCTATTTCGCCCCCGACATCGTAACATTCTACGGTCGGGACGAAGAGGAGGCGCGGACCCAGCTCATCCAGCATGTCAGCCAGCTGAACGTCATGTTGCGGGCGCTACCGAAAGCGTCCGAAGTTGATGAGCCGCGCCGCATCGGCTTTCGTCTGGCGGCCGATCTGGATCGAAAGTAACAGCTGCGCGAAATCGGCCGTGGAGGCCGTGACAGCGCAGGCTGAATCGGCTATTCGGGCCGAAACCGCCAGGAGGGACACGAGATGGCCGAACACAAGCATGGCACCATGAACATCAGGGAACACGAAAAGACCTTTGCCGGCTTCGTCCGCTTTGCCGGCTGGGCGATGGCGGTTGTCATCGGCATTCTCATCTTCCTCGCGCTCGCCAACGCCTGATCGGTCGCGGATTTCCGGATGCGCCGCACCCTGATCGCGCTTGCCCTGCCTCTCGTTCTGGCGTCTTGCGGGGCTGAACCCGTTTGGGCCCCGGACGAGGCGGTCGCGCGCGCGCGCTTCGTCTCGGGAGAGGAGCCGTCGATCACGCTCTTCACCGTGGTGCGCAAGCGTGGGGGAGAGGGTGAGCATTCCGGCATCATGATCGACGGCAGTCAGCGCGTGCTGTTCGATCCGGCGGGCACCTGGCATCATTCGACCGTGCCGGAGCGGAACGATCTGTTCTACGGCATCACGCCAAGGATGAAGGCTTTCTACATCGACTACCACGCGCGCGAGACCTATGACGTGATCGAACAGCGCGTCCCGGTCAGCGCCCAGGTGGCGGAACTGGCCATCCGCCGCGCCGAGGAATATGGCGCCGTGAACAAGGCCTTCTGCGGAAATTCCGTCAGCAGCATCCTGCGCGACCTGCCGGGCTTCGAGTCGATCTCGCACAGCTTCTTCCCGAGCAAGATCATGAAGCAATTCGGCGAGCTGCCCGGCGTCACGCAGAAGGTGCATCTGGACGGCGACCCGGACAACAACCACGGCGTGCTGCTGATCCAGAAGGAAGCGGCGATTCCGGAAGCGGAGAACTGATCCCCGCCACAACTGGCGCTACGGCGCAGGGTTCAGTGGCGCAGGTTTCAGTCGAACACGCCTGAAACACGCCCCAGCAGCATGAAGGCCCGCGCCGTGCGCGTTTCCGATAGCGCGGCGATTTCCGCGTCGGTTGCCGTCTGCTCGATCTCGGCCAGCGTCCTGTCGAACTGGCGCAGGAAGTGGTGTGCGGCATCGCGAAAGATCGTGTCCTGCCGCATCCGCGCGGCGCTGAGTGCCAGGCTCGACCGGTCGCGGATGCCGCCCAGGGCCGCAAGCGGGCGGCCACGTTCCCCCTGCGCGAAGCGGCGCCACAGTTCTGGCCGGGCCCGCTCGGGCGTCAGGTCGTCCATGTAGATGCCATCCTGGCTGAGAAGCGTCAGGACGTCCTGTGCCGCCCGGATGATCTTGGCCATGTGGCGGTCCTGAAGTGCCTGGCGAAGCGCGCGGAACCCGTCGCGATCATCCGGCCCGTCAGGAAAGTTGAGCGCCCTGATCCTGTCGGCAACCGACAAGGTGGTTGCTGCCGCCTCGGGGGGCGTGCCGAGGGCAAGGTCGGGCTGTTCCGAGCCGTCATTTCCTTTCGACGGGACGATGAGCACACTGGCACGATCCGGAGGGGGCTGCGTGGCGGCGCCGTCGCGCACCGACACGAACATCGCCATGGTCTGCTCGGTCTTGCGCGCGGCGGCGGCAATTTCGTCCAGCCGCTTCTCGACGACCTTCTGCGCCGATCCCGCCTCTGCCTGCGCCGCATAGGTCTGTCGCATCGCATCCATCATGTGGCGCAGCTGACGCGCCTCGTCGCGTATCGCGCGGGTCGCCCGCAAGGTGAGTGCGGCGAACCAGATCAGCGCGACCGGAAGCCCAATCGCGATCAGGATCACGGCGACCTGTGCTGCACCACCCTCAGAGGTACCTGAATACCAGAATAGCCCGCCGAAGACCGCAAGCCAGAGCAGGCTGAGCCCGAACGCGATCACGTCTCCGGCGGCCAGGCGACGGTCGTCTTCCGCGGGATAGTGTGCAGAGGGGTCCGCAGCCTTTATGCGGTCGGGGTCCGTTTTCTGGTTCGGCATGGCCCTGCCCTGCCTTTGCTTCAGATGTAGCGAATCGCGACGACTTCGTAGCTTTTCTGACCGCCGGGCGTGCGCACGTCGACGCTGTCGCCCTCGTCCTTGCCGATCAGGGCGCGCGCCAGGGGCGAGCGGACGTTCAGAAGGCCGCGCTCGATGTCGGCTTCGGATTCGCCCACGATCTGGTAGGTGCGTTCCTCGTCGGTGTCCTCATCGACCAGGGTGACCGTCGCGCCGAACTTCACCGCGCCCGAAAGGCGGGTCGGGTCGATCACCTCGGCCAGCGAAAGCATCGCCTCAAGTTCCTTGATGCGGCCCTCGACGAAGCTCTGGCGTTCCCGGGCGGCGTGATACTCGGCGTTTTCCGACAGGTCGCCGTGTTCGCGCGCCTCGGCGATCGCCTTGATCACGGCGGGGCGCTCCACCGACTTGAGCGTCTTGAGTTCTTCGTCAAGCGCGGCATGGCCCGCGCGGGTCATCGGTATCTTTTCCATGTGCCTCTGCCGCGGTCCATTCCACAAATCTGCAACCCGAACTGTAAATCCGGGATGTGGCAGTAAAGTCAAGCACTGCTAGGCGGCGACATATCGTGCATCCCCGACAGCGAAAGAAAGTTGCGGGTGGGCCGCGTTTGGGCACGATCATGTCGCGGCGAGATTGCCTAGACCCATCCGGTAAGCTAGGAACTCCGGGACTTTTGGGCCTGCCCGCCAACCAAGGGGATAAGCTGATGACCGAAGTGACGCGCGAAGCGATGGAATATGACGTTGTGATCGTGGGCGCAGGGCCTGCAGGTCTGTCGGCGGCGATCCGGTTGAAGCAGCTTGACGCGGACCTCAACGTGGTCGTCCTGGAAAAGGGTTCCGAGGTCGGCGCCCACATCCTGTCGGGCGCGGTGCTGGATACCGCCGGCCTTGATGCCCTGATCCCCGACTGGCAGGCCAAGGGCGCGCCGATCAGGACCGCGGTCACGAAGGACAGCTTCTACGTCCTGGGCGAAGCGGGGCAGATGCGCATCCCCAACTGGCCGATGCCGCCCTTCATGAACAACCACGGCAAGTACATCGTCTCGATGGGCAACGTCTGCCGCTGGATGGCGGAGCAGGCCGAGGCGCTGGGCGTGGAGATCTTCCCGGGCATGTCCTGTTCGCAGATCGTCTATGGCGACAAGGGCGAGGTCAAGGGCGTCGTCGCTGGCGAGATGGGCCTTCTGTCGGACGGAACGCCCGGCCCGCAGTATGAGCCGGGCATGGAGCTTCACGGCAAGTATGTCTTCCTCTCCGAAGGGGTCCGCGGATCCCTCTCCAAGGAAGTCATGGCGAAGTACGAACTTTCCAGGGGTCATTGCCCGCAGAAGTTCGGCATCGGCATGAAGGAGATCTGGGAAATCGATCCCGCCAAGCACCGCGAGGGGACGGTGACGCACACGATGGGCTGGCCGCTCGGCTCGAACGCGGGCGGCGGGTCGTTCATCTACCACCTTGAAAACAATCAGGTCTATGTCGGCTTCGTGGTGCACCTGAACTACCAGAACCCGCATCTCTACCCTTACATGGAGTTCCAGCGGTTCAAGCATCACCCGATGGTGGCGGACCTTCTGAAGGGTGGCAAGCGCGTGGCCTACGGCGCGCGCGCGATCAGCGAGGGCGGCTGGCAGTCGATCCCCAAGGTGGTGGCGCCGGGCGTGGCGCTTCTGGGCTGCTCGGCGGGGCTCGTCAACGTCCCGCGCATCAAGGGCAACCACAACGCAATGTGGTCGGGCATCCATGCCGCCGAGGCCGCCCATGCGGCGATCATGGCCGGGCGCCAGAGCGACGAACTGACCGCGTATGAGGACGAACTGCGCAGCGGGCCGGTGGCGAAGGACCTCAAGCGCGTGCGCAACGTCAAGCCAATGTGGTCGCGCTGGGGGATGGTCGCCTCGCTTGCCTTCGGCGGGTTCGACATGTGGACCAACCATCTGTTCGGCCTGTCGCTGTTCGGCACGCTCAAGCACGGCAAGTCGGACGCGGCGGCGACCGGCGAGGCGTCGAAGTTCCCCAAGATCGACTACCCGAAGCCCGATGGCGTGCTGTCCTTCGACCGCCTGACCAACGTCGCCTTTGCCGCGACGAACCACGAGGAAAGCCAGCCCTGCCACCTCAGGCTGAAGGATCCGTCGGTCCCCGTTGGTATCAACCTTCCGAAGTATGACGAACCGGCGCAGCGCTACTGCCCGGCGGGTGTCTACGAGGTTCTGACGGACGAGGCGGGGAATCCGCGCTTCCAGATCAACTTCCAGAACTGCGTCCACTGCAAGACCTGCGACATCAAGGACCCGAGCCAGAACATCAACTGGACGACCCCGCAGGGCGGCGACGGGCCGAACTATCCCAACATGTGACAGGTCTGGCGGGAACCCACCGGCGGAAAACGCGCCGCTGCGTTCCCGCATTGCCTTGCCAGGCGGCGCACACTAGGCTCCCTCTCAAGTCTGCCCGGAGGAGCCGATCTTGTCCGCACGTCTTTCCATTGCCCTTGCGTTGGGTCTTCTGACCCAGGGGTCCGATGCCCTGTCTGCCGAGGGTCTGGCCGGGCCCTATCTGGCGGGCCGGCAGGCGTTCTCGATGTTCAACTACGACCAGGCCGCGATCTATCTTGCGCTGGCGTTGCAGCAGGACCCGACGAACTCCGCCGTGGCCGAAACGGCGATCCTGTCGCAGATCGCCCGCGGCCAGCCCGAGAAGGCCATTCCGATCGCCCGCAAGCAACGGGACCGCGGGTATGACAGCCAGGTGGTGACGCTGGTCATCCTGGCCGACCTTGCCCAGCAGGGCGACTATACCGGGGCGCTTGCCGAACTGGACGGGGGCCACACTGCCGGACCGCTTGTCGATCATCTCTTCAGGGCCTGGGCGCTGGTCGGCCAGGGCCAGATGTCCGAGGCGATCACCGCGTTCGACGATATCGCCGAACAATCCGGCCTGCGCAGCTTCGGCCTTTACCACAAGGCGCTGGCGCTGGCCTCGGTCGGGGATTTCGAGGGCGCGGACGGCATCTTTTCCGGCGAGGCGGGCGGCCCGCTGCAAGCGACCCGGCGTGGGGTCATCGCCCATTCCCAAGTGCTGAGCCAGCTGGAGCGCAACCCGGCGGCGATCGAACTGATCGAGCGGGTTGTTGGTGGTGCCGTCGACCCGGAACTGGACGCGCTGCGCGCGCGCCTGGTTGCGGGCGAGACGGTGCCCTTCGACGTGATCCGCAGCCCCGCCGACGGCGTTGCCGAGGTCTTTGCGACGGTCGCGGGTGTGTTGAACGCGGAGACGGGGGCGCTCGACGCGCTGACCTTCACGCGGCTGGCCGAATTCATGCGGCCGGACTATGTCGACGCGATCCTGATGTCCGCCGGCATCCTCGAACGCCAGGAGCAGTATGATCTGGCGACCCAGACCTACAACCGGATCGCCCCCGACGATCCGTCCTACCTGACCGCGGAACTGGGGCGGATCGATGCGCTGGTTGCGGGCGACCGTGTCGACGCCGCGATCGAGGCGCTTGAATCGTTGGCCAAGACCAAGCCCGACGTCGCCATCGTCTGGTCGAACCTGGGCGACATCCTGCGTCGGGAGGAGCGTTTCGCAGAGGCCGCGGCGGCCTATGACAAGGCGATTGCCGCGCTGCCGCCGGAACAGCCCGGCCAGTGGGTTGTCTATTATACCCGCGGGATCTGCTTCGAGCGCGAAAAGAACTGGTCGGCGGCCGAGGCCGATTTCCGCAAGGCGCTGGAGCTGAGTCCCGATCAGCCGCAGGTGCTGAACTACATGGGGTATTCGTTCCTCGAGATGAAGACGAACCTCGATGAGGCGCTCTCCATGATCGAGAAGGCGGTCGCAGCGAAGCCCGATGACGGCTACATCGTCGACAGCCTCGGCTGGGCGCTCTACCGCCTCGGCCGCTATGAGGAAGCGGTGGAGCACATGGAGCGGGCGGTCGAACTGATGCCGGTCGACAGCATCGTCAACGACCATCTGGGCGACGTCTACTGGGCGGTCGGCCGTCAGCGCGAGGCGGAGTTCCAGTGGAAGCGCGCCCTGTCGTTCGAACCGGATACCGAGGAAGAAGCCGCGCGCATCCGCCGCAAGCTTGAAGTCGGTCTGGATGTCGTGCTGAGCGAGGAGGGCGCAGAGCCCTTGGCTGTCAGCAAGAATGACAACTGAGGACTTCGCGCCGGCGAAGGTCAACCTGGCGCTACATGTGACGGGCCGGCGCGCGGACGGCTACCATCTTCTCGACAGTCTTGTCGTCTTCGCCGGCGTCGGCGACAGGTTGGCGGTGACGCCGGGCCCCGAACTTCGGCTGATCATCGATGGCCCCATGGCCGGTGCGCTTACGGCCGAGCCTGACAACCTCGTGCTGCGTGCGGCCCGGTTCCTTGGGGAGGAACGGGTGGTGATCAGGTTGACCAAGCACCTGCCGGTCGCCTCGGGCATCGGTGGCGGGTCTGCGGACGCGGCGGCCGCCATTCGTGCGATCTGCCGGCTGAGGGGGCGCGCGCTTCCCGAGGCGGCCTTGACCGCCCCGCTTGGTGCCGATGTTCCGGTCTGCCTGATTGGTCGTCCGGCGCGGGTTCAGGGCATCGGAGAGAGAGTGGAGCCGCTCTCTGGCCTGCCGCCCGCGCATCTCGTCCTGGCCAATCCGGGCGTATCCCTGGCGACGCCCGCGGTCTTTGGCGCCCTGAGGCGGCGGGACGGTGCGCCCCTGCCGCCCTTGCCGCCGCTCGCGGACGTTGCCGACCTCGCGCGCTACCTTGCCACCTGCCGCAACGATCTGGAGGATGCGGCCTGCGCCCTGGAACCCGTGATCGGCGAGGTCATCGGCGCCCTCGGCGATCAGCCCGGCTGCCTTCTGTCGCGGATGTCGGGGTCGGGCGCCACCTGCTTCGGGCTGTTCGCCGATCGCACCGCCGCCACCGAAGCCGCCGCCGCCCTCAGGCACCGGCAACCCGGCTGGTGGGTGGAAGAGGCCGCCGTTCTCAGCTGACGCGCGAGACGACGTAATCCGCCAGATCTGACAGCATCGCGCGCAGCGGGTGCGGCGGCAGCGCCTCCAGCGCCGCCTTGGCCCGCGACGCCCAGTCCATTGCGTCGGTCCTGGCCGATGCGATGGTGCCGTGCCGGTCCATCAGCGCCATCGCCTGTTCCAGATCGCCGTCCTGCTGGTCGCCCTTCTCGATCACGCGGCGCCAGAACTCGCGCTCGGAGGGCGTGGCCTTCGCGACGGCCTTGATCACCGGCAGCGTCAGCTTGCGTTCGCGGAAATCGTCGCCCACGTTCTTGCCGATAACCTCGGTCGCCCCGCCATAGTCCAGGATGTCGTCCACCATCTGGAAAGCGATGCCGAGCGCATCGCCATAGGTGTGAAGGGCGCGCACCTGATCTTCCGGCGCGCCGGCGATCACGCCGCCCACCTCGGTCGCGGCGGAAAACAGCGCGGCGGTCTTGCCGCGGATCACCTTGAGGTAGATCGCCTCGTCCGTGCGAAGGTCTTGCGCGGCGGTCAGTTGCAGCACCTCGCCTTCCGCGATGGTCGCGGAGGCGTTGGCCAGGATGTCGAGGACGCGCAGCGACCCGGTCTCGACCATCAGCTGGAACGACCGCGAGAAAAGATAGTCGCCGACAAGGACCGAGGACTTGTTGTCCCACAGCAGGTTTGCCGTCGGACGCCCGCGCCGCTGTCGGCTTTCGTCGACCACGTCGTCGTGCAGCAGCGTGGCGGTGTGGATGAACTCCACCGTCGCGGCCAGGTGGATATGATAGGGACCGTCATAGCCGCACATACGGGCCGCGGCGAGCGTCAGAAGCGGCCGCAGCCGCTTGCCCCCCGCCTCGACCAGATGGGCGGTGACTTCGGGGATGCGCGGCGCATGCTCCGACGCCATGCGTTCCCGAATGAGCGTGTTCACGCGGGCCATGTCACCGGCCAGATGCGCGCTGAGCCGGTCATGCGGTTTCTTCACGGTACTGTCCAAACCCATCGCCGTCCCGTCCACCCTCGACAAACGCTGGGGCTTGTCCTTAAGTCTCGGATCATGAAAGAGCTTGTGCGCACCAACGACCCGACCGTGATCGCCTTCGCAACCGCCCTTCTTGAAGCGGAGGATATAGCGGTGTTTGAGCTGGACGTCCACATGAGCATTCTGGAGGGCTCGATCGGATTGCTTCCGAAAAGGCTCATGGTGCGCGATCAGGATCACTTCATCGCGAGTGCGATCCTGCGCGACAACGGCATCGGACCGCACGGTTGATGTTTGCCGAGGCGGACCTGTCCTGCGATGCATTTCTCGGCGGGCGCCTCAGGATCTGGCAGCCGAAGCAGGGCTATCGCGCGGCAATGGACCCGGTCCTTCTGGCTGCGGCTTGCCCCGCACGTCAGGGGCAAACCGTTCTGGAACTGGGCTGCGGTGCAGGTGTCGCCGCACTTTGCCTCGCCGTGCGGGTTCCGGGGGTGTCGGTCGCGGGCGTCGAGATACAGCCGGACTATGGCGAACTGGCGCGTCGGAACGCCGCCGGGAATGGCGTCGCGCTCGAGGTCGCCGAGGGGGACATCGCGCACTTGCCGCCCGGCTTGCGAACGCGGAGCTTCGATCACGTCATCGCCAATCCCCCCTACTATCCCGCGCATGCCGGAACAGCCGCGCGCGATGCCGGACGCGAGCGCGCGCTGCGCGAGGAAACGCCGCTGTCGCTCTGGTTCGAGGTTGCGCTGCGGCGACTGAAACCGGGCGGCTGGCTGACCGTGATCCAGTCTGCGGACCGACTGGCGGACATGCTGGATCTGAAGGGTGCGGGCAGCATCACGATCCTGCCGGTCGCCCCGCGCACAGGCCGCGACGCCACCCGCGTGATCCTTCGGGCCCGCAAGGGAGGGCGCGCGCCCTTGCGATTGCTCGCCCCCTTCATCCTGCACACCGGCGACCGCCACGAGCGCGACGGCGAGAGCTTCACGCCGGCGGCGCAGGCGGTTCTGCGGTCCGGTTTGGGGATTCCGGTCTGACGCTTCAATTCTTTGTAAACCTGCTGCGCGTCATGCTGTCCCACCGCGGATCGCGCTCTGGTTCCGCGTGACACGACTCACCATATGTGATGGGATCGTGACAGGTTTCACAGGAGAGGAGACGACGATGTCGATGGGTTCGCACCTGCAGGAACTTCGCAAGAAACACCAGAATCTGTCCGAGGCCGTGGAAGAGGCGCAGCGCCATCCTGGCTACGACGATCTGGAAATCGCGGAGATGAAAAAGCAGAAACTGCGGCTCAAGGAAGAGATCGCTCGCCTCAGTCAGGCCTGAAGGGGGCGTTTGCGGGCGCCGGCCCGTGCGGCCATGACGGCGCCCGAGGTGATCAATGCGGCGGAGATTGCGATCCGCGGGGAAGCCTCGGCTTGCCCCGCGAGGATCAGGACAATCGTTGAAAGCAGCGGCGCCGCGTAGGACGTCACGCCCAGCAACTGGATGTTGCCGCGCTTGACGCCGATATCCCAGACATAGAACGCCAGCCCGACCGGGCCGACGCCCAGCGCGATGCAACTTGCCCAGCCCCAGCCCGATGCCGGCCAGGCGGTGACCTCGGTCAGCTGATGCGCGAGGGCGGACAGCACCGCGGTCATCACGCAGAAGATCGCGACAGAGGCAGTGGGCGCCTGCCCCAGAAGGCGCGAGCCGACGGAATAGCCGGCCCAGGTGAGTGCGCAGAGGAACGCAAGCCCCAGGCCCGCGATGGCGCCGCCCGTCAGGTCGCCGCCCGCGCCGCCCGAAAGGATCAGCGCGGCGCCCGCGAATGCCAGAAGCGCGCCGGCGACATGGCCCGCGTTCAGACGTTCTCCAGGCAGCAGCCCGGACAGCAAGACGATGAACAATGGCCAAAGGTAGGCGATCAGGCTTGCCTCCGCCGGCGGGGCAAGACGGAGCGCCGAGAAATAGAGGAAGTGATAGCCGAAAAGCCCCGCCGTCCCGAACAGATAGACCTTGGGCGAGACGTGCAGCAGATCGCGCCAGCCGCCGGTCCAGGCGATCCACGCCAATCCGATCGCCCCCCCGATGGCGAAGGTGACGGCCGTGAGCAGGAGCGGCGGCATCGGCGCCGTGCCCACGGTCAGCGCGGCCAGAAGCGCCCAGAGAAGCACCGCGATGAAGCCCGTGATCGTGGCCTGCCCCTTCGTCATTCCATACTCCCATGACAAGGGGCCGGCCCCTGTGGACCGGCCCCCTATACAATGCTCCTCCGGTCAGGAGAAGAACTGACCGCCGTTCGCCGAGATCGTCGAACCGGTGATGAAGCCCGCGTCGTCGGACGCAAGGAACACGACGCAGCGCGCGATTTCCTCGGGTTCGCCAAGGCGGCCGACCGGGATCTGGGGAATGATGCGTTCGGCCAGAACCTTTTCGTCGATCGCCTTCACCATGTCCGTGCCGATATAGCCCGGGCAGATGGCGTTCACGGTGATCCCCGCGCGGGCGCCTTCCTGCGCCAGGGCGCGGGTGATGCCGATATCGCCCGCCTTGGCCGCGGAATAGTTGGCCTGCCCCGCCTGCCCCTTCTGGCCGTTGACGGAGGAGATGTTGATCACGCGCCCGAACTTGCGGTCGCGCATCCCCGACCAGACCGGGTGGGTCATGTTGAAGACGCCCGACAGGTTGGTGTCGATCACCTCTTTCCATTGGGCGGGGGTCATCTTGTGGAACATCGCGTCGCGGGTGATCCCGGCGTTGTTCACGAGGATGTCGACGGGGCCGAGGTCGGCCTCCACCTTGGCGATCCCGTCCTTGCAGGCGTCGTAGTCGGCGACCGACCACTTGTAGGTCGGAATCCCGGTTTCCTTCGTGAAGGCGGCAGCGGCCTCGTCATTGCCGGCATAGTTGGCGGCAACCTTGTATCCCGCCGCCTTCAGGGCCACGGAAATGGCGGCTCCGATGCCGCGGGACCCGCCGGTGACCAATGCAACCCTCGTCATGATTCCTCCTGAAAACGACGTGACTTTGAAATCCTGTTAGCCAAATGCGAAAGCGGGCGCAACATTGTTGCGCCCGTTTTTTGCTTTTGCAGAAAGATTTCGCTGCAACGTGAAGATCAGGCCCGCTCGAGGCACATGGCAACGCCCATGCCGCCGCCGATGCACAGGGTCGCAAGACCCTTCTTCGCGCCCGATCTCTGCATTTCGAACAGAAGCGTGTTGAGGATTCGCGCCCCCGATGCGCCGATCGGGTGGCCGATGGCGATGGCGCCGCCGTTGACGTTGACCCGTGCCGGATCCCAGCCCATGTCCTTGTTGACCGCGCAGGCCTGGGCCGCAAAGGCCTCGTTCGCCTCGACAAGGTCGAGATCGGCGGCTTTCCAGCCTGCCTTTTCAAGCGCCCTGCGGCTGGCATGGATGGGGCCGACGCCCATGATGGCGGGGTCGAGACCGGCGGTCGCGTAGGAGGCGATGCGCGCGATCGGCTTCAGCCCGCGTTTGGCGGCCTCCGCCTCGCTCATCACCAGGACCGCCGCAGCGCCGTCGTTCAGGCCCGAGGCGTTGCCGGCGGTGACCGAGCCGTCCTTGGCGAAGGCCGGGCGCAGCTTGGTCATCGCGTCCATGGTGGCGCCATGACGGATGTATTCGTCCGCGTCGACCGTGACGTCGCCCTTGCGGGTCTTGATGACGAAGGGGATGATCTCGTCCTTGAACTTGCCGGCCTTCTGCGCCGCTTCGGCCTTGTTCTGGCTGGCAAGCGCGAACGTATCCTGCATCTCGCGGCTGATCTGCCAGCGCTGGGCGACGTTTTCCGCCGTCGTGCCCATGTGATAGCCGTTGAAGGCGTCCCAGAGGCCGTCCTTGATCATCGAGTCGATGAAGCTCAGGTCGCCCATCTTCTGGCCGGCCCGCAGATGCGCGACATGCGGGGCGAGCGACATGCTCTCCTGGCCGCCAGCGGCAACGATCGACGCATCGCCAAGCTGGACGTGCTGCGCGGCCAGCGCGACGGAGCGAAGGCCCGAGCCGCAGACCTGGTTGATCGACCAGGCGGCACTTTCCTGGGGCAGGCCCGCCTTGATATGCGCCTGGCGTGCCGGGTTCTGGCCCTGTCCCGCGGTCAGAACCTGACCCAGAATCGTTTCCGAAACCTCGGCCTTGTCGATGCCGGCGCGGGCGACGACCGCATCAAGCACGGCGGCGCCAAGGTCATGGGCCGGTGTATTGGCGAAAGAGCCGTTGAAGCTGCCGACGGCTGTCCGCGCAGCCGATACGATGACGACGTTTGTCATGGTGGGTCCCCTGTCATGGCATGATCCGAAAGCGGTCGGACCTGACGATCCCCCGCGCCGCCCTGCAGCATGACCAATGCTGCGCCTGCGTCAAGAGAAAGGCGCCGTGAATGCCCCGTTATCCCGAGGTAAGGGCCCTTCGGCGCCCCTTCTCCGCCTGCCGCCAGGGGGGATGAACGACCGGCGCGCCGAAGTGATAGCCCTGGAGGCAGTCCATGCCAATCCCGGCCAGGTAGGTCGCATCGCGGGCGTCCTCGACCGATTCCGCGACGGCGAACATGTCGAAGTGGTGGGCGATGTCCAGCAGCGCCCGCGTCAGGCACTGGTTGTCGCGGTTGCCCGCCACGCCGCGGATGAACTGGCCGTCGATCTTCAGGATGTCGAAGTAGAAATCCCTGAGATAGCGGATCGAGGTGAACCCGGCACCGAAGTCGTCGAGCGCGAAGGCAAGCCCCTGCTGCTGAAGGTCGCGCATGAAGACCATCACGATGTCGGGCACGACCATGGCGGAGGCTTCGGTGATCTCGAGGATCAGCCGTTCGCCCGTGGTCGGATCGTCTGCCAGGCCGCGCTGAAGGAGTCGCATCCACTGCGGATATCCGATCGACCGGGCGGACATGTTGACCGAGAGCCGGAGCCCCGGCACCGCGCGAAGCTCGGCAAGCCCCATTTCCAGCGCGAGGCAGTCGATCTTGCGGCCAAGTTCACTCGTTTCGATCGCGTCGATGAAATCGCGCGCGGGAATGATGCGTCCTGTATCGTCGAGGATGCGGATCAGCGCCTCGTGGAACGCGGGCCGGCCGGGGTCGGAGGCGGGTACCACGGGCTGAAAGGCCAGCATGACCTCCTTCCGGTCGACCGCGGTCTGCACCATCTGGATCGCATTCCTGTCGCGCGCCGCGACGGCCGCGTTCAGCGGGCTTTCGCCGGCGGGATCGAGCCCTGAACGATTCGTCCTGCCTTTTCTCATGCCGGTCCTCCGCTTCGGTGCCAGCATCGACAGAACCGCCTAAGAAGCTGTAAAGGCGAACAGGAAAAAGGAGCGCGAAATGAACGAAAGATGCCCCTGGTGCGGCACCGATCCCCTCTATGTCGCCTATCACGACACCGAATGGGGTGTTCCCGAGTACGATCCGCGCGCGCTGTGGGAAAAGCTCATCCTCGACGGCTTTCAGGCAGGGCTGGCCTGGATCACCATCCTGCGCAAGCGCGAGGGGTTTCGGGCCGCCTTCGCCGGCTTCGAGCCCGAGGTCATCGCCGGCTGGGGGGAGGCCGAGGTGGCGCGGTTGCTTGCAGATCCGGGGATCGTGCGGTCGCGGGCGAAGATCGAGGCGACGATCGGCAATGCCCAGGCCTATCTGAGGATCGCCGAGGGCGAGGGGTTCGATCAATGGCTGTGGCGCTATGTCGGCGGCACGCCCCTTCAGAACAACCTTCGCGGCATGGCCGAGGTGCCCGCCGTCACGCCGCTGTCGGAGCGGGTCTCGAAGGACCTGAAGAAGGCGGGCTTCCGCTTTGCCGGGCCGACCATCGTCTATGCCTTCATGCAGGCGGTGGGGATGGTCAACGACCACATCGTGACCTGCCCCCGCCACGCGGACCTGTCGGGCTGAGGCTCAGCCTGCCACAAGGGCGGCGATGACCGCCTGCGCCTCGGGCGAATCCCATTCCGCATCGCCGATGAGGCGCGCGATCTCGCGCCCCTCGCGGTCCAGGATCACCGTGATCGGAAGGCCGAGAACCCCCATTGAACGGGCGAACTGCTGGCGCGGGTCGCGCAGGATCGGCAGGTTCGTGATGCCTTCCTCGCCGAACAGCTTGCGGATGGCCGGAACTGGGTTGGGCCCTGTGGCCACGGTGAGGACGGCAAAGTCCTCCCCGCCGAGCGCCGCTTCGAGCCGGTCGAGCGAACCAAGCTCTGCCCGGCAAGGCGCGCACCATGTCGCCCAGAAGTTCAAGAGGACCACCTTCCCGCGCCAGTCGGACACGCGGTGCTCGGCCTCGGCCTCGTCCAGAAGAACGGCGTCGATGGCCTCGGCGGGGCTTTCGGCAAAGACCAGCTTCTGCATGCCGCCGGTGGCAGCGGCCTGCGCCGGCGCCGTGTCCAGCGTCTGGGCGTTTGCACCGAGAGCGAGGGCCGTGTAGAGGACGGCGGACAGGATCTTGCGCATTTTGCCTCCGAAGGGCCCGTTGACGATGACCGACAGCACCAAATCCTCCAACGCCATGTGGGGCGGGCGTTTCGCCGCCGGGCCGGACGCGATCATGGAGGCGATCAACGCCTCGATCGGCTTCGACCGGCGGCTTTACGCCCAGGATATCCGGGGCAGCCGGGCCCACGCCGCGATGCTCGCGGCGCAGGGCATCATCACCACTAAGGATGCCGAGGCGATTGGGGAAGGGCTGCTCACGGTCTTGTCAGAGATCGAGGGGGGAAAGTTCACCTTTTCGACCGCGCTGGAGGACATCCACATGAACGTGGAGGCGCGGTTGAAGGAAGTGATCGGCGAGCCGGCCGGGCGGCTGCACACCGCGCGGTCCCGCAACGACCAGGTGGCGACCGACTTCCGGCTGTGGGTGCGCGACCAGGCCGATGCGGCGATCGCTGGCCTGACGGCGCTCTCGCGCGCGCTTGTGGCGCAGGCAGAGGTGGGGGCCGACTGGGTCATGCCCGGCTTCACCCATCTGCAGACGGCGCAGCCGGTGACCTGGGGCCATCACATGATGGCCTATGTGGAGATGTTCGCCCGCGACACCGGCCGGTTCCGCGATGCGCGGGTCCGGATGAACGAATGCCCCCTCGGCGCCGCGGCGCTGGCCGGCACGTCGTTCCCGATCGACCGGCACGCGACGGCGGCGGCGCTTGGATTCGACCGGCCGATGGCCAACTCGCTCGATGCCGTCTCGGACCGCGACTTCGCGCTGGAGTTCCTGGCCGCCGCCTCGATCTGCGCCATGCACCTTTCCCGTTTCGCGGAAGAACTGGTGATCTGGTCCTCGGCCCAGTTCCGCTTCGTGGCGCTGTCCGACCGATTCTCCACCGGCTCCTCGATCATGCCGCAGAAGAAGAACCCCGACGCGGCGGAACTGATCCGCGCCAAGGTGGGGCGGATCATGGGCGCCAATGTCGCGCTGATGATGGTGATGAAGGGCCTGCCGCTCGCCTATTCCAAGGACATGCAGGAGGACAAGGAACAGGTCTTCGATGCCGCCGACAGCCTGATGCTGGCGCTGGCGGCGATGGAGGGCATGGTCCGCGACATGACCGCGAATGTCGCCAACCTGGAACGCGCGGCCGCTTCGGGCTTTTCGACCGCGACCGATCTTGCCGACTGGCTGGTGCGCGAGGCGGGGCTGCCGTTCCGCGAGGCGCACCACGTCACCGGCGCGCTGGTGGCGCTGGCGGAGAAGAAGGGCTGCGACCTGCCCGACCTGACGCTGGCCGAGATGACTGCGGCCCATCCGGCGATCAACCAGTCGGTCTACTCGGTGCTCGGGGTTCACAACTCTGTCGCGAGCCGGCAAAGCTACGGCGGAACCGCGCCGGAACAGGTCCGCGCGCAGGTGGCCCGCTGGAAGGATGTGCTGAGATGAAAACGCTGATCGCGCTGGCCGCGCTCCTGGTGCTTGCTGCCTGCGGGGCAGACGGGCCGCCGAAACCGCCCGCGGCTGAGCCGGCGCCCGGGCTGAGCATCAGCGGCCAGGTCACGGTGGGCATTTCCGGCTGATCCTGCGGGCGCCGGACGCGGCTCAGTCCAGCGTCTGGCGGAACCGCAGAAGCGCCAGCGTGGCAAAGCCCGCGGCGAACAGCGTCAGCGCCGCCATCGGCTGCGCGACCGCGGCGGCATCGGCCCCCTTCAGCATCACCGCGCGCACGATCCGCAGGAAGTGGGTCAGAGGAAAAACCTCGCCCAGGGCCTGTGCCCAGGACGGCATGCCGCGATAGGGAAACATGAAGCCCGACAAGAGCAGTGACGGCAGGAAGTAGAAAAAGGCCAACTGCATCGCCTGCATCTGGGTCCGGGCCACGGTCGAGAAAAGGTAGCCCAGGATCACGAGCGCGCTGACGAAGATGAATATCCCCGCCAGAAGCAGGGGGATCGGGCCAAGGAACGGGACGTGGAAGATCGCGCGGGCGGCGAGGAGGACGACCGCGACCTGAACCGCGCCGACGCCGAGATAGGGCAGGATCTTGCCCAGCATGATCTCGATCGGCGTGGCGGGCATGGACAGCAGATTCTCCATGGTGCCGCGTTCAAGTTCCCGGGTCAGCGCCATCGCGGTCATCATCACCATGGTCATCTGCAGGATCACGCCCAGAAGGCCCGGAACGATGTTGTACTGGGTCACGCCTTCGGGGTTGTAGCGGCGGTGCACGACGACATCGAGCGCCTGGCCTGATGCCTCGCGCGCCTGCGCCTCGATCCCGCGTTCGCGCAGGAGCGCATCCGCCGCCACCGTCGACAGGGTCGAGATGGCCCCGGAGGCCACCGATGGGTCGGTCGCATCCGCCTCGATCAGAAGCTGGGGATGGTCGCCGCGGTCCACCCGGCGCCCGAAGTCCGAAGGCAGCGTGACGACAAAGGACACCTCTCCCCGCGCGATCAGCGCCTCGGCCTCGGCCGCCGAGGCGTCGGGATGGGTGAAGCGGTAGTAGCCGGTCAGTTCCAGCGCGGTGACGATGGCGCGGCTGTAGCGGTCCTGAGTGGGCGCGACGAGTGCGGCAGGAAGGCTCTTCGGGTCGGAGTTGATGGCGAAGCCGAAGAGCAGGAGCTGCATCAGCGGCACGCCCAGCATCATGGCGAAGGTGATGCGGTCGCGCCGCATCTGGATCAGTTCCTTGACCAGAAGCGCGCCAAGCCGGGTGAGGGAAAAGAACCGCGTCATGTCATGTTGTCCTGGCTGCCGCCCATCAATTGGATGAACACATCTTCAAGGCTCGTCTCCGCGGGATGGACGGCGCAGCCATGTGCTTCCGCCACCCGCCCGGCGGTCGCGGCAAGGGTCCGGGGGTCGCGGCCCACGACGTGCAGCGTCGCGCCGAAGGGTGCCACCTGCTCCACCCCCGGCGCGCCGGCAAGGGCTTTCGCGGCCCCCGCGATGTCGCCGCCGTCGAGAACGAGCGTGACAAGCCCCGCGTTTGCGACGACCTCGGCCACGCTGCCCCGCGCGATCAGCTTGCCATAGGAGATATAGTTGATCCGGTGGCACCGCTCCGCCTCGTCCATGTAGTGGGTCGAGACGAGGACGGTCAGACCACCCGCGGATAGCCGGTGAATCTCGTCCCAGAAGTCGCGCCGGGCCTTCGGGTCGACGCCCGCCGTGGGTTCGTCGAGCATCAGGAGACGCGGCCCGTGCATGATGCAGGCCGCAAGTGCCAGCCGCTGCTTCCAGCCGCCCGACAGCGTGCCCGCCAACTGCCGGCGCCGCGAGGTCAGGCCAAGATCGGCCAGCGTGTCGGTGACCGCCCGCGCCGCGGGGCTGAGCCCGTAAAGCCCGGCGACGAACCGCAGGTTTTCCTCGATCGTCAGGTCTTCGTAGAATGAGAAGCGCTGAGTCATGTAGCCCACTTCGCGCTTGATCGCGCGCCCCTCGCGCCGGATGTCGTGGCCGAGAACGCGGCCCTCGCCGGCATCCGGGGTCAGAAGCCCGCAGAGCAGCCGGATCGTCGTCGTCTTGCCCGATCCGTTCGGGCCGAGGAAGCCAGCGATCTCGCCCGTCTGGACGGAGAGCGACACCTCGTCCACCACCGCCCGCCCGCCGAAGCGCTTGACCAGGCCGCGCACCTCGATCGCCGGTTCGACGCTCATCGCGCCGCACCAGGCAGGGTCACATCGACGATCTGGCCGGGCTTGAGGCCCGAGCCGTCGTCGGGTGCGGCCTCGATCAGGTAGACGAGCTTCTGGCGGTTCTCGCGCGAATAGATGACGGGAGGGGTGAACTCCACCTTGTCGGAGACGTAGGTGACCGTGGCGGTGGCGGTGCCGGGGCAGCCGTCGCAGCGGAAATTGAGCTTGTCCCCCGGGTGGACGGCCGAGACAAGCGTCTCGGGGACATAAAGGCGCAGCTTGACCGCGCCATCGGGTAGCAGCGACAGGATCGGGGCGGAAGGTCCGGCAATCTCGCCCGGCGTCCGGATCACGTCCGCGACGATCCCGGGCGCCGGTGCCGTCAGGCGGCGCTTGTCCAGTGTCCATTCCGCCCGCGCCAGTGCTGCCCCAGCGCCATCCACGGTCGCCTCCGCCGCTGCGATCTGCTGCGCGCGGGCGGGCAGGCGGGCGACGGCAAGATCGGCCTCGGCCTGTGCCACGCGGGCATGGGCCACTTCGGCCGCCGTGGCCGCGTCATCGCGCTGCGCTTCCGTCGCGGCTCCGCGCGCGGCAAGCTGCGCCAGCCGTTCGGCCGCGCGATCCCGTTCCGCCGCCTCGGCCCGGGCCGACGTCAGCGCCGCCTCCAGCACGCGTATCTCTTCGGGGCGACGGCCCTCCTTCAGGTTGGCAAGCTCGCTTTCTGCCCGCGCAAGGGCCGCGCGCGATTCGGCCAGCGCGATTTCGGCGTCCTCGCGCTCCATCACTGCCAGGATCGCGCCCGTAACCACCCGGTCGCCGCGCCGGACCGGAATCTCCGCGACCTCCGCCGTCGCGACAGGCGCGACGAGCACATATTCGCCCTCGACGTAGCCCGTCGCGAAGGGCGGTGCGGGGGTGCAGGCGGTGAACAGCGACGCGATGAGGGGGATCGAGCACAGGATCATGCCGGGGTCCTTTCGGAAAGCTGCGCGCGAAGGTTCAGAACAAGGCGGTCGGCGATGCGGTTGGCCTCATCCGGGCCGATCTGCCCCCAGCCCAGCCGGCGTTCCACGATCGGGCGGGCGATGCGGAAATAGATCGCCTGCCCAAGGAAGGCGAAGACGGACAGGCGCACATCCTCGCTTTCGGCCTCCTGCCCGGTGGCGGTGGCCCAGAGGGCGCAAACGGCGCGGTGGCGCGGCTCAATCAGCGTTGCGTAGATTTCCGCCAAAGCCGGGCCGTTTTCACCCACCTCGCGCAGCATGAAGGCGACGAGATCGGCGGAATCCTCTGCCGTGGTCAGAAACAGGACAAGGGCGCGCAGCGTCATCTCAAGCTGCCGCCGCGCCGCGTCGCGGGAAAGGGCCTGCGCATCCGGCGCCGATATGACGGTGCCCAGCCGACGCACGACTTCGCGTGCGCAGGCCAGCCGCAAGCCTTCCTTGCCGCCGAAGTGATAGGCGATCGACGCGACATTCGTCCCCGCACGGGCGGCGATGTCGCGGGTGGAAGTGCCGGCGAAGCCGTCTCGCCCGAACAGGTGAAGCCCGGCGGCGATCAAGGCGGCCTGCGTCCCTTCCGGTGCGGTCGATGGGATGGTCATGTGCAATCCTTGTGTCGGTGATTATTTAATCAAACGATTGATTGAAATCAAGCCGATTCCGCACCGCTTTCCTTCGCGGCGACGATCGACTAAGCCTCGGCTGCGAACGGGGAACGGGGGCGCGCACGCATGGATCACTTCCTTTACCGCAACGGCGTCCTTCACGCCGAGGATGTGGCCATCCCCGAGATCGCGGCCCAGGTCGGCACCCCCTTCTACGTCTATTCAACCGCCACCCTGGAACGGCACTACCGCCTGTTCGAGGAGGCGCTGAGACCCTTGCCGCATCTGGTCTGCTTCGCCATCAAGTCGCTTTCGAACGTCGCCGTCCTCAAGACTCTGGGCAACCTCGGTGCGGGAATGGATGTGGTCTCGGGGGGCGAATACCTGCGCGCCAGGGCTGCGGGCGTGCCCGGCGACCACATCGTGTTTTCCGGGGTCGGCAAAACCCGCGCCGAGATGCGGATGGCGCTGACCGGCGGCATCCGTCAGTTCAACGTGGAAAGCGAGCCTGAGCTTCTGGCACTGTCCGAGGTTGCGGCCAGCCTCGGGGTGACCGCGCCGATCGCGATCCGGGTCAACCCCGACGTGGATGCGCGGACGCATGAGAAGATCGCGACCGGCAAGAAGGAAAACAAGTTCGGCATTCCCATCGCGCGCGCCCCCGAGGTTTACGCCGAGGCGGCGCGCCTGCCGGGGATCGAGGTGGTGGGCATCGACGTTCACATCGGCAGCCAGCTGACCGAGTTGGAGCCGTTCGAACAGGCCTATCTCAAGGTTGCCGAACTGACCCGCGCGCTGCGCGGCGCCGGCCACACGATCCGGCGCCTGGACCTGGGCGGAGGGCTGGGCATTCCCTACGAGCGGTCCAACACCGCCCCGCCGCTGCCGGTCGAATACGGCGAGGTGATCAAGCGCACGGTGGGCGATCTGGGTTGCGAGATCGAGATCGAGCCGGGGCGGCTGATTTCCGGTAACGCCGGCCTGCTGGTGACCTCGGTGATCTACCTCAAGCACGGCGAGGGGCGCGACTTCCTGATCCTCGACGCGGCGATGAACGACCTTGTGCGCCCCTCCATGTATGGCGCGCACCATGACATCGTGCCCGTCGTCGAACCCGCGCCGGGCGAGGAGCCGAAGGCCTACGACATCGTCGGCCCGGTGTGCGAGACGGGCGATACCTTTGCCCGTGGCCGCCTGATGCCCCCTGTCGGGCCGGGCGACATGGTCGCCTTCCGCTCTGCCGGTGCCTACGGGGCTGTGATGGCTTCGGAATACAACACCCGCCCGCTGGTGCCGGAAATTCTGGTGAACGGGGATCAATTCGCTGTCATTCGCGCCCGTCCGAGCTTTGACGAGATCATAAACCGCGATAGCATCCCCTCGTGGCTCTGACCCGCAGTTGGGCGCGGTCAGGTCACGGGCACGGAGAATGACGCGCAGGACACCGACCCCACGTTCGGCGATGCGGGACATCCGCTGGCCGCTTCGCTTCACGCGGGCGGGCATGCTGGCCGAACGCCTGACGCGCAGCTTCTGGCCGCTCTGGACGATCGCGGCGGCATCGCTTGCCGTCCTGTCCTTCGGGGTGCAGGACCACCTGTCGAGAGAGGTTTTCTGGGGTGCCACCGTGGCCGTACTCCTCGCATCGGCTGCGGCGCTTGCCGTCGGGGTCCGACGCTTCCGATGGCCGACGCGGGCCGAGGCGATGGCCCGTCTCGATGCGTCGCTGCCCGGACGGCCGCTGGCCGCGCTGACGGACCGTCAGGCGATCGGCGACAAGGACCCTGCAAGCGCCATCGTCTGGCGCGCGCATCTCGACCGCATGGCGGCACGCCTTGCCACCGCCCGGCCGGTGGCGCCCGACCTCCGGCTGGCGGCGCGCGATCCCTTCGCCCTGCGCTATGCCGCCCTGACGCTGCTCGTCGTTGCGCTTCTGTTCGGGTCGGTCTGGAAGGTGGGGTCCGTCGCGTCGGTCGCCGGTGGCGGCGGTGCCGCGGCATTGCCCGCCGGGCCGTCGTGGGAAGCCTGGCTGGAACCGCCGCGCTACACCGGAAAGCCGAGCCTCTATCTCAACACCCTTGAGGACGAGCGTCTGACGGTTCCCGAAGGCACCCGCGTGACCGTGCGCCTTTATGCCTCGGCGGAGGACCTCGCGTTCCGGCAAAGCGTATCCGCAGCCGATCCCGTCGCCGCCGACCCTGCCTCGCCCGTGCGCGCCTATGACTTCGAGGCCACGCGGTCGGGAACGCTGGCGATCAGCGGCGAAGGCGGTCGGGAATGGCAACTGACGGTCGCGCCCGACGCCGCGCCGACGGTGACCTTCGCAGGCGAGATCACGCGCGAGGCCGACGGGGTCATGTCGCAGCCCTTCACGGCGGCGGATGATTATTCCGTTCTGCGCGGGTGGGCCGAGATCGTCCTCGATGCGGATCGCATCGACCGGCGCCATGGCCTGGCCGTCGACCCCGAGCCGCAGGAAACGCTGGTCTACGACCTGCCCATGCCTTTTGCAGGTAGCCGGGCGGAGTTCACCGATGCCCTGATCGAGGACGCGTCACAGCATGTCTGGTCCAACATGCCTGTCAGCATCCGCCTTTTCGTCGAGGATTCGCGCGGTCAGGTCGGGCAGACCGAGGCGCGGGACATCATCCTGCCCGGGCGACGTTTCTTCGACCCGCTGGCCGCCGCGGTGGCCGAGATGCGCCGCGATCTGCTGTGGTCGCGGGACAACGGCCGGCGTTCGGCGCAGATCCTGCGCGCGATCACGCATCGGCCCGAAGGCTTTATCCGGAACGAGCGCGCCTATCTGATGCTGCGGGTGGCGATGCGCAGGCTCGACACCGGGCTGGAGGAAGGGGCGCTGTCCGCGACCATCCGCGACGAAGTGGCCGAGGCGCTGTGGGAGGTGGCCCTTCTGATCGAGGATGGCGGCCTGGCCGACGCGCTTGAGAAGATGCGGCAGGCCCAGGAACGGCTCGCCGAGGCGATCCGCAACGGTGCCAGCCCCGAGGAGATCCAGAAGCTGATGGATGACCTTCGGCAAGCGACCGACGATTACATCCGCGAACTTGCCGAGAACGCCGAGCGCGAAGGCGGTACGGACGAACCCGACCGGCAGGCGCAGGATGGCCAGCAGATGACCGGCGATCAGCTTCAGCAGATGATGGATGAAATCCAGCGCCTGATGGAAGAAGGACGCATGGCCGAGGCGCAGGAACTGCTCGACCAGTTGAGCCGGATGATGGAGAACCTGCGCGTGACGCGCGGCGAGGGCGGCGAAGGCCAGCAGACGCCGGGCGGGCAGGCGATGCGGGACCTTCAGGAAACCCTGCGCGGGCAGCAGCAGCTGTCTGACGAGTCGTTCCGCAACCTTCAGCAGGGCAGTCGCGGCGGCGAGGGGCAGCCGCAGCCGGGCCAGCCCGGCGGTCGCGCCGATGGCGAGGCCGGCCAGAACCAGCCCGGCCAGGAGGGTGCGCCCGAGGGATCGCAACCGGGAGAGGGCGACCAGCGCAGTCTGGCGGAGCGCCAGCGTGCCCTGCGCGACCAGCTTGCGGAACAGCAGGGCCGTCTGCCCGACACCGGGGGCGGAGACCTTGACGAAGCCGCACGGCAGGCCCTGGACGATGCCGCCCGCGCGATGGAGGAGGCCGAGGGGGCCCTGCGCGATGGCGACATGTCGGGGGCACTCGACCGTCAGGCCGAAGCCATCCGCAACCTGCGCGAAGGCCTGCGCAACCTGGGCGAGGCGCTGGCGCAGAACCGCAACGACCAGCCCGGAAACCAGGGCCAGATGCAGGGCGACGGCACGCGCGAGGTACCGCGCGACCCCTTGGGCCGGACCGCCGGCAGCCTGGGCGGGATCGAGTCGGACCAGAACATGCTTCAGGAAAAGGATGTCTACCGCCGCGCCATCGACCTTCTGGACGAGTTGCGGCGCCGCTCGAACGACGGAACCCGACCGCAGCTTGAACTGGATTACTTCAAGCGCCTGCTCGATCGCTTCTGAGGCGCGGGGGCCTCGCTGGAATCAGGCGTCCGGGATCAGAGGCCCGGGCCGCCCATCGCCTCGGCCGCCGCCAGGGTCACGTTCTGCAGCCAGAGCCGCAAACCATCGACGGTGCCTACATAGGCGGCCATCAGGCCCTCGGTGCCCGGCATGGCCGACACGATTTCGGGCGCCATGGCGTAGAGGGCGAACAGGGCCGCAATCATGACGATGGCCATGACAAAACCGGTTCGGAAAGACGCCCGCTGACGGCGCTGGTATTCCGGGGCGTCACGCGATGCCGCATCGCCATCACGATCCGAGGTGGAGCGCAGGGTGGATTTGATCTGCTCGATATCGGGCAGAAGCTCCTTGCGGGAATGTCGGTCATCCTCGGCAGGCGCGGCTGCGGGCGCCGGGGCCGGTGCCGGGGTCGCCACGGCTGCGGGGGCCGGCTGCGCGACCGCCGCCGCATCTGGCATGGCACGCGCTTGCAGGCTGCGCTCCCCGCTGGCTTCGGGTTCGGACACGGCGGGCCGCTGCAATGCGCCGCCCTGTTCTTCGCGCCGCGCCTTCGCCTCGCGCTCCGCTTCCTCGCGCAGGACGTTCAGGGTTGTCTCGTCGATCGCACGGCGCTTGAAGACGACCTGCGGCTCCGGCTCCAACTCGGGCGCCACCTCTTCGGGGACTTCGGGTGCCACGGGCGGCGTGGGTTCGGCCTCGGCCACCACCTCGGCCTCAATCTCAGCGGGTCCCGCCGAAGCGCTCTCCTCCGGCGGCGGTGCAGGGGTGGCCTCTTCGGTGTCGCCGGCAAGCCTGGACGTCTCCGCCCACTCCATCGCCGTTCCCTTGCTTGCCGCGGCAACGACGGCAATGCGCCGCGCTTCCGTTTCGGCGGCGGTCGCGGCCGCGCTTTTCTGGAACCAGGCGGTTCCGCAGTCCGAACACTGCACGTCGCGGCCGCTGTCGGGGATGACGCTGTCGTCAACCTCGTACTGTGCGCCGCAGTTTGGGCATATCAGCCGCATGTAGTCACCCGATTTCCTGCCCGAGCCTCTGATGTCAAAGCCATTCTGGCCTTTGTATTTGCCCTGTTGTAGCAAGCATGACGTCGCGATCCAAGCATTTGCGGCCAGAGGCCGGCAAACGGACGGGCACCGGGGCGGGAATGCCACGCTAAGGCGGAGGAAAAGGTGATAGAATTGCACGATGCCAGCTACGGCTACCCCGGCAGGACGCTGCTGGCGGGCGTGAGCCTGACGCTGTCGCGCGCGTCATTCCATTTCCTGACCGGACCATCAGGCGCGGGCAAGACGACCTTCCTGAAGCTGTGCTACGGAGAGCTCCGGCCCAACGCTGGCCGGCTGTCTGCCTTCGGCGCGGATCTGGCCCAGCTTTCGCGGGATGATCTGGCCGGAATGCGCCGCAGGATCGGCGTCGTGCACCAGGACTGCGAATTCCTCGACCATCTGACACTGGCCGAGAACGTTGCCTTGCCGCTGATCGTCGCGGGGCGGCCGATTGTGGAAAGCGATCTGGCGGACCTTCTGGCATGGGTGGGGCTGCGCGGCCGCGAAGGGGCGCTTCCCTCGGAACTGTCGGGCGGGGAACGTCAGCGTGGCGCGCTGGCGCGTGCGATCATCGGCGCACCCGACGTGATCCTGGCTGACGAGCCGACGGGCAATCTCGACTGGGAGATGTCTATGCGGCTTCTTTCGCTGCTGGTCGAGTTGAACCGGATGGGAAAGACGGTGCTGATCGCGACCCATGACCTCAACCTGATCCGGACCGCGAAGACGCAGGTTGCCGCGCGGGTGCTGAGGATCAAGGATGGTCAGGTTCAGACCGCGGGGGCAGACCTGTGAAGCCCATCAGCACCCGGTCCGCCGCGCCCGCCACCTTTGCGCCGGGGATCGACCGCATTGTTCCTGCCGCCGGGGCGAGTGCCACGCTCACGCTGCTCGCGGCCGCCGCGATGGCCTTTCTGGCGGTCTTCACGCTTGCGCTTGCATTCTCGGCCAATCGGCTGGCCGACAGCTGGTCTGGCGACCTCGCGGCGACGGCCACCGTCCGGATTTCGGCAGCCCCCGATCAGGCCGACCTCCAGACCCGCAGGGTGCTCGAGGTGCTGACGACGACGCCCGGCGTGGTCAGCAGCCGCGAAATCCCGGCCGAGGAAACCCGGGCGCTGCTGGCGCCATGGTTCGGCCCCGACCTGCCGGTGGAAACCCTGCCCATCCCGCGCCTTGTCGCGATCACCACCGAGCCGCAGGCGTTCGATGCCGAAGGGCTGCGCCTGCGCCTGTCCGCGGAAGCGCCGGGTGCTGTGCTCGACGATCACAGCCGCTGGCGCGCGCCGCTGGCGGATACCGCCGTAGCGCTCAGACGGATCGCCGTCTTTTCGCTCGCGCTGATCGGGGGGGCGACGGCGGCCATGGTGACGCTGGCCGTGCAGGCCTCGCTTGCTGCCAACGGGCAGGTGATACGGGTTCTGCGCCTGATCGGCGCGCGGGATGTGACGATCGCGCGCGCCTTCGTCCGCCGCTACACCCTGCGCGCGACCCTTGGTGCGCTGGCCGGAACCACGGTCGCGGCGGCCGCGGTTGCGGCTCTGCCCGTGGTCGCGGACGGCGAGTTTCTGACTCACCTCGGCTTTTCCGGCCGCGAATGGCTTTGGGCGCTGTCCGTTCCCGCCATCGCGGCGATTACCGCGCTTGTCGCCACCCGCGCGGCGGCACTTCGCCGGCTGAGGGACGAGGCATGAGGCAGAGCGAATGAGGCACCCCGCATGAGAATCCTGCTGCAATACCTTCTGTCCGCAGTCTTCATCGCCCAGATGTATCTCGCGATGGTGGCCTACGCGCTGGCCTGGCTGCCCGCGGTATTATGGAACCGCGACAACGCGATACGGGCCGTGCACGCCTATGCCCGCTGGGTCAGGGCATCCGCGGCCGCGCTCGTGGGGCTAAGGTCGGAAATCCGCGGCGAGATCCCTGAGGACGAGGTGGTGATCGCCGCCAAGCACCAGAGTTTCTTCGACATCATCCTGATCATTTCGGTGGTGCCGCGACCGAAGTTCATCATGAAGAAGGAGCTTCTCTGGGCGCCCATCGTCGGCTGGTATGCCCGCAGGCTGGGCTGCATCCCGGTCGATCGCGGCAAGGGCGGCGAGGCGATGCGCAGGATGGTGGCCGAGGTGAAGGCCGCGCGCGAGGAGCGGCCGGGGCAACTGATCATCTATCCGCAGGGCACGCGCGTCGCGGCCGGGGCGACGAAGCCCTACAAGGTCGGCGTCGGCGTGCTCTATGCGCAACTGAAGCAGGACTGCGTGCCGGTGGCCACGAATGTGGGTGTCTTCTGGCCCCGGCATGGCCTTCTGCGCAAGCCGGGGCTGGCGGTCGTGGAGTTCCTGCCGCGCATTCCGGCCGGCCAGCGCGTCGAGGCCTTCATGGCGGAAATCGAGGAAGTGGTGGAAGGCGCGTCGAACCGGCTGATGACGGAAGCGGGCTTTCACCGGCCGGGGTGACGCGCGCGCCCGCCCTTCAATGGCGCGCCCGCGGCGCAAGCCGGTTCTTGCCCCTTCACGTCCCGCGAAGGCGCTCGGGCGGCCTTCGTCAGGAACATGTGGGACAACGAAGAAGCAGGAAGGCCGCGATCAGGCCGCGAGGCTTTTCGACCCCATGTCGAGGAACTTCTGCCGCCGGTCCTTGACCAGTTCGGCGGGTTTCTTGCCCGCAAGCTCCTTCAGCATGACCTCGATGGCCTTGCCGACCGCGTCGATCGCGTCCTTGCGGCCGCGCTGCGCCCCTCCGAGAGGTTCGGGGATGATGCGGTCGATGACGCCAAGCTTCAGCAGGTCCTGCGCGGTCAGGCGCAGCGCCTCGGCGGCCTCGCGCATCTTCTCGGCGTCCTTCCACAGGATCGAGGCGCAGCCTTCGGGCGAGATCACCGAATAGATCGAGTGTTCGAGCATGGCGACGCGGTTCGCGGTCGCAAAGGCCACCGCGCCGCCTGACCCACCCTCGCCGATGATGACGGAGATGAGCGGCACGCCGATCTCGAGGCATTTCTGGGTGGCGCGCGCGATCGCCTCGGACTGGCCGCGTTCCTCCGCGCCCTTGCCCGGATAGGCGCCCGGCGTATCGACGAGGGTGATGACGGGAAGGCCGAAGCGCTGGGCCAGGTCCATCAGCCGGATCGCCTTGCGGTAGCCCTCGGGCCGGGCCATGCCGAAGTTGCGCTCGATCCGCGACTTGGTGTCGTTGCCCTTTTCATGGCCGATGACGACGACGGGCTGATCGTTGAAGCGGGCGAGGCCGCCCATCACGGCGTGGTCGTCGGCGAAGTTGCGATCCCCCGCGAGTGTGGTGAACTCGTTGAAGAGTGCGTCGATGTAGTCCTTGCAGTGGGGCCGGTCGGGATGGCGGGCCACCTGGCATTTCCGCCACGGGTCGAGGTTCCTGTAGAGGTCCTTCAGGATCTCGGCCGCCTTGCGGTCAAGCGCTGCCGCTTCCTTTTCGACATCCATCTCCTCGTTCTTGCGGGCAAGCGCGCGCAGTTCCTCGGCCTTGCCTTCGATCTCGGCCAGGGGCTTCTCGAACTCGAGATAGTTCATGTGACACTCCGCTCAGGACCCGGGATATATGAAGCCGCGA
Organism: Albidovulum sediminis; assembly: GCF_025380365.1. Lineage (GTDB taxonomy): Bacteria > Pseudomonadota > Alphaproteobacteria > Rhodobacterales > Rhodobacteraceae > Albidovulum > Albidovulum sediminis. The sequence goes on along the minus strand of NZ_JAOCQF010000003.1, from coordinate 194,608 downwards.
CCGGAGAAATGCAACTCATGTGGCGGTGAGCGTCAGCCGCCGATCAGTTCCGCCTGCCGCACGATGACCTCGGCCTGGCGCATCGAGGCGATGTCCACCAGCCGTCCCTTGTAGGTGGCCGCACCCTGGCCCGCGGCCTTGGCGGCCTCCATCGCGGCAAGGATCTCGCGCGCCTCGGCCACCTGGGCCTCAGACGGCGTGAAGACCTCGTTGGCAAGCGCCACCTGCTTCGGGTGGATCGCCCATTTCCCGACCATGCCGAGCGTGGCCGACCGACGCGCCTGGGCGCGGAAGCCCTCGTCGTCGGAAAAGTCGCCGAAGGGGCCGTCCACCGGCAGGACACCATGGGTCCGGCAGGCGGCGACGATGGCGGCCTGCGCCCAGTGCCATGGGTCGGGCCAGTGCCGGACCCCCTCGCGTATCATGTAGTAGTTTTCCTGCGTCCCGCCGATGCCGGTCGTCTGCATGCCCATGGAGGCGGCAAAATCCGCTGCGCCAAGGCTCATCGCCTGAAGGCGGGGGGAGGATGCCGCGATTTCCTCGACGTGCGAGATGCCGGCAGCGGATTCGATGATGACTTCGAGCGCGATGCGCTTCCGGCGCCCCATCGCGGCCTCGACCGCCGTCACAAGGGCATCCACGGCATAGACATCGGCCGCGCAGCCCACCTTGGGGATCATGATCTGGTCGAGCCGTTCGGAAGCGTTTTCCAGCAAGTCGACTACATCGCGGTACCAGAAGGGGGTATCGAGGCCGTTGATGCGGACCGAGAGATGCTTCGTGCCCCAGTCCACGTCGCCGATGGCCTGGATGATGTTCCGGCGTGCCTGCGCCTTGTCGTCGGGCGCGACCGAATCCTCGAGGTCGAGGTTGATCACGTCGGCCGCCGATGCCGCCATCTTCTCGAAAAGGGCTGGGCGGGAGCCGGGACCGAACAGCTGGCAGCGGTTGGGGCGGGCGGGTGCGGCGGGTTGAAGGCGAAAGCTCATGGCAGGTCGTCTCGCAAGGAAGTTTCGTGATAAGTCGCCTAGGGGATATGATATTGCGCTGCGGCGTGCAAGCGGGCTTTCGCAGGTGCAGAAAAAGACCGCCCCGAAGGGCCGGGTACGCGATTCACGCGCGGGAAAGCCCGCGGGTGATGCTGCCGTCCGCAGGAAGAAGCGGGATCAGGCACGCTTGCAATGCGTGGTAGAGGTCGGGCTTGCCCCGGAAGACCGCGGATATCGGCCTCAGGTCTCCGTCCAGTTCAGGGAACCAGCCTCCGCGTTCCGTGTCGATCAGGTGGCTTGCGGTGAAATCCCAGATGCGCCGGTACCAGGCTTCGAAACGGGCATCGCCCCCGGTCTGTCGCAGCACCGCGGCGGCGGCGATGCCTTCGGCGCAGGGCCACCAGTAGCGGTCCGCGCGGTCCGGGCGGTCGTTCCAGTCGAGCGTGTAGTAGAACCCGCCTGTCTCCCTGTCCCAGCCGATGTCGCAGGTGTGCAGGAACAGGTTACGCGCGGCATCTGGCAGCCAGGACAGGCGGCGCCCGCCCAGTTCCCAAAGCTGGATCAGAAGGCGGCTCCATTCCAGCGCGTGGCCGGGCGTGGTGCCGGCGGGGCGGAACATCGGGTCGCCCGCATAATCGCGATCCACGCTCCAGTCGGCGCGGAAGTGTTCCGCCACGCGCCAGCCAAGGCTGCGGGCGTGACGGTCGATGATCAGTCCGGCGATGCGTTCGGCCTTGCGCAGGTAGTCGGGTTCGGCGGTGGCCTCATAGGCGGCCATCAGCGCCTCGGTCAGGTGCATGTTGGAGTTCTGTCCGCGATAGGAGCCGAGCGGCTGCCAATCGGCGCCGTATTCCTCGGTCGTGGCGCCTGCGGCCTCGTCCCAGAAGCGCTGGTTCAGGATCGCCGTTGCATCCTCGATCAGTGCATCGGCGTCCGGATGGCCGACGACCTTGGCCGACGACGCGGCAAGAAGCACGAAGGCGTGGCCATAGGCCTGCTTCGTGGCGTCAACCGGGCCGGCATCGTCCACCGACCAGAACCAGCCGCCCTGTGCACGGTCGCGATGGCGCTGGCGCAGGAATGCCATGCCGTGGCCGATCATGCGGTCCGATCCCGGCAGGCCAAGAAGATGCGCGATGGCAAAGCAGTGAACCATTCGCGTGGTTTCGTGCAGGTGGCGCACCGGCCCGCCAGGGCCGGAGGCCGGCAGCGGGCCGCCCGCATCGTCAAGCGCGAAGAAGCCGCCGCTTGGATTGAGCGCGCCCCGGCGGAAGAAGCCGATCAGGTCGCACGCTTGCGTCATCAGCCAGTCGCGGTGCGCCGGCCGTGCCGCAAGGTCGCCCCCTTGCGTCCCGATCCAGGGCATGGGTGCGGGGGCTTCCGGCGTCATGGCTGTTCAGGCCGTTCCAAAGCGCATCTCTTCCCCGCGCTTGTGCAGCAGGTAGTCCGCGTCGCTGCGGGAGATGAGCGTGTAGAACATGGGCACGACGAAAAGCGTGAACATCGTGCCGATCATGAGGCCCGCGAAGATCACGAGGCCCATGGCCTGACGGGCGGCGGCGCCCGCACCCTCGGCGATGATCAGCGGCACCACCGCAAGCACCATCGCCGCGGTCGTCATCAGGATCGGGCGCAGGCGGGTCTTGGCCGCGGCGACGATGGCCTGGCGGCGCGAAAGCCCATGTTCCTCGCGTTGCTGGTTGGCGAATTCTACCATCAGGATGCCGTGCTTGGTGATCAGGCCGATCAGCGTGATCAACCCCACCTGGGTGTAGATGTTCAGCGTGCTCGCACCGAAGAACAGCGGTAGCATCGCGCCGAAGATCGACAGCGGCACCGACATCAGGATGATGAACGGATCGCGGAAGCTTTCGAACTGCGCGGCAAGGACCAGGTAGATCACCACCAGCGCGGCGCCGAATGCCAGCAGGATCGTGTTGCCTTCGGTCTTTTCCAGCCGCGACTGGCCGGAATAGTCGATGAAGAACCCGTCCGGCAAAACCTCGTTGGTGATCCGCTCAAGCTCGGCCAGCGCGACGCCGCTGGAGATGCCGATCATCGGCATGGCCGAAAGCGTGGCAGAGTTGAGCTGGTTGAACTGCTCGATGGCCGCGGCGGAGACGGTGTCCTCGATGGTGACGACCGAGGCCAGCGGGACCATGTCGCCCGACCGTGACCGCACGAAGAACTCGCCCAGCCGTTCGGGGTTGTCGCGCCATTCGCGCGGAACCTGGGTGATGACGTCGTAGCTGTTGGAATCGCGGTCGAACTGCGCCACCGCGCCACCGCCGACAAGCAGGCCAAGGGTGGAGCCGATGTCGCTGACGGCCACGCCCAGCTGCGCGGCGCGGTCGCGGTCGATGGTCAGCCGAACCTGCGGTGCGTCGAAGGACAGGCTGTTCTGCACGACGATGAACATGCCCGACTGCATCGCCTTGGCACGGATTTCCTCGGCGATCTCGACCACACGCTCGGGCGCGTGGATGGACTGGATGATCATCGAGATCGGCAGCCCGCCACCCGCGCCGGGCAGCGACGGGGGCGCGAAGACATAGCTTTGCAGCCCCGGTGCGTTGTCGAGGATGGCCTGGATCTGCTGCTGGATCTCGGACTGGCTGCGGCTGCGGTCGGCCCAGTCCTTGAACGCCCAGATGTAGAAACCGGAGCTGGAGGCCCCGCCCATGCCCGCGACGGAAAACGAGGTCCGCACTTCCTCGATATCCGCAGTGCGGCGGCTGACCTCCTGGGTGAAGGCGTCCGTGTATTCGAGGGTCGCGTAGCGGGGGCCGTTCATGATCGCGAAAAGCGCGCCGTTGTCTTCCTCTGGGGCAAGCTCCGAGGAGGTGTTCACGAACATGAACCCGGACACGCTGAGCAGCGCCAGGACCATGAGCATGGTCACCGGTCGATAATCGAGCGAGGAGGACACCCGCCGTTCGTACCAGTTGGCAAGACCGCCCAGCGCCCGGTCGACGGTGCGCTGGAATCTGCCCGGCGCATCGTGGCTGAGCAGGCGCGCCGACATCGCGGGCGTGATCGTCAGTGCGACGACCCCGGAAATGACCACCGACCCCGCAAGCGTCAGCGCGAATTCGGTGAAGAGTGATCCTGTCAGACCGCCCGTGAAGGCCAGGGGCGAAAGTACCGCCGCCAGCGTGATCGTCATGGCGATGACGGGCCCGGTGATCTCCTTCATGCCGCGGATGGCTGCGCGCGCGGGCTTCATGCCCTCGTCGATGTGGCGGTGGATGTTCTCGACCACGACAATCGCGTCGTCGACCACCAGCCCGATGGCCAGCACCATCGCCAGAAGCGTCAGCAGGTTGATCGAATACCCCAGCGCCAGCATCACCGAACAGACGCCGATCAGCGACAGCGGGATGGTGACGATCGGCATCAGCACCGACCGGAACGAGCCGAGGAAGAGAAGGATCACGACGACGACGATCAGGACGGCCTCGGCGATGGTCTTGAACACCTCCTCGATCGAGGCGGCGATGGTCTCGGTCGAATCGTAGACGAGGTCGATGGTCATCCCCCGCGGCAGCGTCGCGGTCAGCGCGGGCAGGGCGTCGCGGACGTTTGTGGCGACATCAAGCTGGTTTTCGCCGGGCGCGGGAATGATCCCGATGAACGTGCCGCGTTCGCCCCCGAACATCACGATGGCGTCGGTGGTTCCCGAGGCAAGCTCGATCTGCGCGACGTCGCGCAGGCGGACCACGCCGTTTGCGCCCTGGGCCAGCGGAAGCGCGCCGAAGGCCTCAGGCGTCTGGATCGTGGAATCGAGCGTCAGGGCGTAGGAGAAATACTCGTTCTCGGTCTTTCCGGGGGCCGAGAGGAAATTCGAGGACCGGATCGCGGCCAGCACTTCGGAAGCGGTCACGCCCCGCGCGGAAAGCTTCAGCGGGTCGAGCCAGATGCGCATCGCATAGGTCTGCCCCCCCAGAATTTCCATCTGCGCCACGCCGCCGATGTTGGTGACCCGCGGCCGCACCACGCGCGAGAGGTATTCGTTCAACTGCTCCGGCGTCATGTTCGGGTTGCGGACCGCCAGGTACATCAGCGCGAAGGTGCGCCCCGTCCCCTTGGCGATGACCGGATCCTCGGTATCCTGCGGCAACTCGCCCCGCACCTGCTGGACCTTCGACATGACCTCGGTCAGCGCAATGTCGGGGTCGGCGCCAAGCCGCATCTGCACCGTCACCACCGAGGCCGAGGGCCGCGACTGGCTGGTGATGTAGTCCACGTTCTCGGTCGTCGACACGGCAGCCGCGATGGGCGAAGTCACGAATCCCTGGATGAGGTCGGGTGCCGCGCCGGGATAGACCGTCGTGATGGTGATGACGCTTTCCTCGACCTCCGGGTACTGCCGCACCGGCAGGTTCACCACCGAGGCAAGCCCGAGGAAGGTGATCAGCGCCGCGAGAACGGTCGACAGGACGGGCCTGCGGATGAAGATTTCGGAGAAATGCATTCGCCGCCCCTATCCGTCAGACTGCCCATCCGTCACCGAAAGGTCGACGGACGTGTCGATCACCACCTTCGCACCGTTCGACAGCCGGTTCTGGCCCGACGTGACGATCTGGTCACCGGGCGCCAGCCCCTGCGTCACCTCGATCAGCCCGCCCGACCGGCGCCCGAGTTGCACGAAGACCTGCTCGACGGTCAACGCACCCTCGCCCTCGCCCGGTCGGACGACATAGATCGAATCGCCGTATAGGCTGGAGATGACGGCCGTCTGCGCGACCGCGATCACGCCGTTTTCGGCCGGCAGCGACACCCGCACGCGCAGGAACTGGCCCGGGAACAGCCGGCCACTGGGGTTGCTCACTTCCGCACGAACCGACACCAGGCGCGAGTTCGCATCGACCTGGGGCTCGATCCCGGTGATCCGGCCTTCGGCCCGGAAATCCCCGACCTCGGTGCTGACGCTGATCGGCCCGTCCAGTTCGAGTGCGCCCAATTGCTGTTCAGGGACGGTGAAATCCACCCGCATCTGGCTCAGGTCCTGAAGCGTCGCGAAGATCGCGCCGGTCGAGACATACTGTCCGACCTCGATCCGCGGAATGCCGATCACGCCCGCAAAGGGCGCGGTCGAGGTCTTGGCATCAAGTGCGGTCTGGACCTGCGCCACCTGGGCGCGGGCGCTTTCGACCAGGGCTTCGGCCGTCTCGGCGGTGTTGGCGGCACTGACGCCGCGCTCGGTCAGCGTCTGCGCGCGGCGTGCGTCCGTCAGGGCAACACCCAGGGACGCCTGCGCAGCCGAAAGCGCGGCGCGTTCGCTGTCGTCGTCGATCAGCACCAGCGCCGCGCCTTCGGCCACGCTGTCGTTCGCCTCGAAGTTGATGGCGCGGACGATGCCCGCCGCCTCGATCGCCAGGTCGACACCCCGCGCCGCGATCGCGGTACCGATGGCGTCGATGCCCGGCTCCCAGGTCACGGGCTCGACGGTCTGCGCGGTGACCGGCACCGGCGGCGGCACGCGCCCTGCCATGAACTGGGCGATCATCCCGTCGCGGAAATACTTGAACCAGACAATTCCCCCGACCACGAGACCGAGAAGAATGATGGCGATGAAAAGCCGCTTTGCCATGGGGATCATCTCTGGCTGTTGTTGCGAGGCCGCGTGGACAGAGCCTGGGCGGTTCAGGTCCCTTAACTGAACGGTTGTGCGCGCGGCGTCAATGCACAGAACGCGCCAAGCTGCCTGCAAGGGCAGAAAGAATGCACAACTCGTCGCGCCGGCCTCTGCCTTTGTTGACAGGGATTGCCCGCGAACCCTAGACATTCAATGGATGCCTTGCGAGCGCCAAGGCCGCGGCGAGGTCGCCACGATGTCCGAGTTCCTGCTGGTCCATGAGCCCGGTTTCCGGCTGGCTGCCTTTCTGGGCGTTCTGGTCGCGATGATGGTGTGGGAACTGGCGGCGCCAAGGCGCCGGCGCGAGATTCCCCGGCTGATCCGCTGGACCAACAACCTGGCGCTGGTCGCGCTCGACACGGCGGTGCTGCGCTTGTCGTTCCCGGTTCTCGCGGTGGGCCTGGCCGGGATGGCCGAGGCGAAGGGCTGGGGGCTTTTCAACGTCATCGAGGTGCCGCGCTGGTTTGCCTTCGTCGGCGCGATCCTGATCCTCGATCTGGCGATCTATCTTCAGCATGTGATGTTCCATGCCGTTCCGGGGCTTTGGCGCCTGCACCGCATGCATCACGCGGACCTGGATTTCGACGCGACCACGGGCCTGCGCTTTCACCCGATCGAGATCCTTCTCTCGATGGCGATCAAGCTTGCCGTGGTGGGCGCGATCGGCGCGCCCGCGATCGCGGTCCTGGCCTTCGAGGTGATCCTGAATGCCGCCTCTCTCTTCAATCACTCCAACATCACCCTGCGGCCCGGGCTGGATCGCGTGTTGCGCCTGGTCCTCGTCACGCCGGACATGCACCGCGTTCATCACTCGGTTGACCCGCGCGAGACGAACTCCAACTTCGGCTTCTCGGTTCCCTGGTGGGACCGGCTTCTGGGCACCTATGTCGCCCAGCCGGCAAAGGGGCATGATCGGATGGAGATCGGCATCGAGCAGTTCCGCACGCCGCGCGACCTGTGGCTTGACCGGATGCTGATCCAGCCCCTGCGCGGTCCTGCCTCGGGCGGCGCGCTGGACCCGCGGACCTATCGCAGGTAGCGCCGCCCTTCGGGTCAGCGTGCCAGCGGCCGTCAGGCAAGCAGTGTGAGGGTCGCGCCGCTCATCGCGGCTGCGACGACGACGAACCACGGCGGAGCCTTCCAGACGACCAGCAGCAGGAAGCTGGCAAGCGCCAAGGCAAAGTCCGTGCTGTTCCCGACCGCGCCGGGCAATCAATTCGGCTCGACCGGGGTGACCGCGCCAAGATAGGCCGCGAAGGTGAACAGCGGCCCGGGAACCGCCTGCGCCGCACCGTAACCGGCAAGAAACCGATCGGGCGAAACCCAGCCGGGCGCCACGATTTCGGCCTGTAGCATGGGCAGGACCACATGCCCTCCACCGAAGACCAGCGCGCCCGCGCGGAAGTAGCAGTCGACGAAGGCCAGGGCCTGCGACGTCCCCGCAATCAGGGGCAAGAGGAGCATGACGGCCAGGAATGCCAGCAGGGCAAAGCCCCGGCGGCGATTCCCGTCCGGGTGCGATCGGGGCATAGACTGCGAGCCATGCCCCAGACGGCCTGTGCCACGATGGCGACGGCGACCAGCTTCAGCCCGTGCAGCGCGCCTTCTCCGATTGGTCGTCCGATCCCTGCCCCTGCCAGTGCAAAGGCACCGAGCATCAGCGCAGAAGGCAGGGTAAAGGCCACGAAGGCCGCCAGTGCTCCGGCCCAGCCCGCCCGCATCAGACCGATGGCGAACCCGGTCTGCGTCGATGTCGGCCCCGGCAGGAACTGGCACAGCGCCACGAGATCGGCATAGGCACGCTCATCAAGCCACTGCCTCCGGATCACCAGCTCGTCCCGGAAGTAGCCCAGGTGCGCGATGGGCCCGCCGAACGAGGTAAGCCCTAGCTTGAGGAGGGCGAGGAAGACCTCCTTCGCGGTTCCTTCCCCTGTCTTCGACGGCGCTTGCATGGATCTCCTGACCTTCGCTGCGGATCGTTCTTGCGAGCGACCGCCCGATCACCGCTCGAACCGGGATGGACCGCCCGGACAGCGCAGGCTTCGGGCATTCATCGACCTTGGAATAAGCATAGGGACTGCGCGAAGGGCTGGCCGGCGGCAAGGTGGCGGAAATGGCAGGCGCCCGGGGGCGAACTTCGGGGCGCGCGATACCGCCGACAGTTGCCGCTGCCGGCTCGGATTCCGGTTGCGCGCGCTCGCGATTGCTTTAATTATGCGTTTGTATAATTTTGTTGGACCCATGGCCGAACCCCGACGCATCTTCCGGCGCGAACCCCCCGAAAGCCGCAAGGAGGCGCTGATGCGCGCCACCCTGACGCTTGTGTCCCGGCATGGTCCGGCGGCGGCGACCGTTCGCGCGATCGCGCAGGAGGCCGGTGTGACGCAGGGCATGATTCGTCACTATTTCAGCTCGAAAGAGGATCTTCTGAACGCCGCCTACCGGTTTCACATGCTTGGCCAGACCCAGGTGATCGACGCCGCCGCGATGCCGGGGCGTGATGGCGCGCGGGAACGTCTGGCCCGGATGATCGTAGCCTCCGTCACGCCGCCGGTGGCCGCGCCCGAGGCGCTGTCGCTCTGGGCCGGATTCATCCACATGGTCTGGCGCGATCCGGCCATGCGCAAGACGCACGAGGGCACCTACCTCCACTACCGGGATCTGCTTCAGCGCCGCATCGCCGACGCGCTGGCCGAAGCCGGGCGCGGGGTGCCCGCGTCGGAGGAACGGCAACTGGCCATCGCCAGCAACGCGGTTCTCGACGGACTTTGGCTGGAGGCCGGAGCGCTGCCCGAGGCGTTCGAAGGCGGCGAACTGATACGGATCGGCCTGCGCTCTGTCGGGGCGATCATCGGCATTGATCTTGCGGAAGACGAGGCGAAGGGATGAGATATTCACCCGTTCTGGACAGGTTGGCCGGGTTGGGCGGCGCGAAGTGGGAACTGCACGTGCGCGCACGGGAGCGCATTGCGGCGGGGGAGGATGTCGTCGACCTGACGATCGGCAACCCGGACGTGCCCGCACCGGCCGATCTGGTCGAGGCCGCCGTGGCCGCCATGCGCGCCGGCCGGACGCAGTATTCCGACGGCCGGGGGGAGCACAACCTGCGCGAATCCCTGGCCGCCCGATACGCCGCCCGCCTGGGCAGGCCGGTGCACCCCAATCAGGTCCTGTGCTTTCCGGGAACCCAGACCGCGCTTTATGCCGTTCTGATGGGCATTGCCGAGCCGGGATGCGAGATCCTGGTGGGCGACCCGATGTATGCGACCTACGAAGGCGTCATCGCCGCATCCGGTGCGCGCGTGGTTCCCGTACCGCTTCGGGCCGAAAACGGGTTTCGCCTGTCGGCGCAGGATCTGGCCGAACGGATCGGGCCGCGCACGCGTGCCATCCTCCTCAACACGCCGCACAATCCCACCGGCGCGGTCCTGACCGCCGGGGATATCGACGCGATCGGGCGGCTGGCGGTGGAACACGACCTCTGGATCATCTCCGACGAGGTTTACGAGGAACTGGTATTCGACGGCGTGACCTTCGTCTCGCCCCTGGCGCGCACGGGCTTCGCCGACAGGGTTGTCGTCGTGGCCTCGATCTCCAAGTCCCACGCCGCACCGGGTTTCCGTTCGGGCTGGTGCGTCGGGTCGAGGGAGTTCGCGGACCGTCTGCTGGCCCTGTCGGAAACCATGCTGTTCGGAAACCAGCCCTTCATCGCCGACATGACCGCGCAGGCCGTGTCCCGGCCCTCCGAGGCCGCGCGCGGGATGCGGGCGCGGTTCGCCGCCCGCGCCCGTTATCTGGCCGACCTTCTGACCCAGCAGACGGCGCTGGGCGTCCACCGGCCAGAGGCGGGGATGTTCGCGTTGGTGGATGTCCGGTCCAGCGGCCTGTCGGACCGCGACTTTGCCCTGGGGCTTCTGGATGCAGGCGTCGCGGTGATGCCCGGATCGGCGTTCGGCGAAACGCTGGGCGGCTGGGTCCGCGTGGCGCTGACCGTGGACGACGACCGCTTCCGCACCGCCAGCGGTCGCATGGTCGCGCATTCCCTGTCCCTGTCCGGCCAGCGGGCCGAGGCATGACCCCTTCAGACCGACGATTGAAAGGCTGCACCCGATGACCCGGACCGACCCCTCCTGGCAGTTCACCCGCGCGATCACCCGCCGCCCCGGCGAAAGCGTCACCCATGGCCTGCGTGCCGTCGATACCGGCGCGCCGGATCTTGGCCTGATGCTGAAACATCATGCCGATTACGTCGCGGCCCTGCGCGCGGCCGGGGCAGAGGTGGTCGAACTGCCCCCGCTCGAGCCGTTTCCCGATGCGCTTTTCGTCGAGGATACGGCGCTTTGTCTGCCCGAAGGGGCGGTCCTGATGCGGCCCGGCGCGCCGTCGCGGGCGGGCGAGGTCGCCGAAATGGCGCCCGTGATCCGCGGGCTCTTCGCCGAGGTGCGGGAAATCCGCGGCCCCGGCACGATCGAGGGGGGCGACATCCTTTTCACCCCGCGGGAGGTTCTGGTGGGCCAGTCGGCGCGCACCAACGCGGCGGGCATCGCGGAACTGCGCGCGATCCTGGCCGACTGGGGCCGGAGCCTGCGCGAAATCCGGGTGCCGGACGGCGTTCTCCATTTCAAGACCGACTGCTCGCTCCTCGACGGCCAGACGATCCTGGCGACCGGGCGGCTGGCGCAGTCGGGCTGCTTCGACGGCTACCGCGTGATCCTGACCGCGCCGGGGGAGGAGGCCGCGGCCAACGCGATCCGCTACAACGATGTCGTGCTGATGGCGGCGGGCTTTCCCGAAACGGCCGAAAGCCTGCGCAAGGCCGGCTACCGCGTGCAGGAGATCGGCAACAGCGAATGTGCCAAGCTCGACGGCGGCATGTCCTGCCTGTCGCTGCGGTTCTGACGCAGCCGGCTCAGTGGAAATCGCGGCTGGGGAACAGCTGCTTGGCCTGTTCGCGCGGGTGACGTGCGCGCGCCGGCTGGCGGGGCGGGCGCGGCGCGTCGTCGGCCTGGGGCTGCGTGATCCCCACGGCCCCGTCCAGCGGGTGGCCAAGCTCGGACAGGCGGTGTGACAGATCCTCGATCCGATCGGCGATCAGGTGCACGACGATACCCTCGCGCTCCAGCCGGCCCGTCACCCGCAAGAGCCGCCCGCCCATGACCGCCCGGCGGAAGCGTTCATAGACCTTGGGCCAGACGACCACGTTCGACACGCCCGTCTCATCCTCGAGCGTGAGGAAGATCACGCCCGAGGCGGTGCCGGGGCGCTGGCGGGTGATGACAAGGCCGCAGACGGAAAGTGGCCGCGGCGGTGCCGTTGCCAGTTCCACATGCGGGGTCAGGCCGGGGAGGGAGGCGCGCAGAAGCTCCATCGGGTGGGCGCGCAGCGACAGGCGCAGCGCCACGTAATCCTCCACCACCTCTTCGCCCAGGTGCATGGCGGGCAGTTCGACCTGCGGTTCACGGATGCCCTCGCCGTCGATAGGGTCGGCGAACAGCGGCAGCGGCGCCGGGGCGCGGATCGCACGCACCTGCCAGAGCGCGTCGCGACGGGTCAGGTCCATGCCGGAAAAGGCATCCGCCTCGGCCAGCCGTTCCAGCACCGAAGGCGACACGCCGGCCCGGAGCCACAGGCTTTCGGGGTCGGGAAAACCGTTGCCGCGCGTCGCCACGATCCAGCGCGCATCCTCTTCCCGAAGGCCCCGGATCTGGCGAAAGCCGAGCCTGAGCGCCAGTGCCCCGTCGGGGCGCCGTTCCAGCCGGTTGTCCCAGTCGCTGCGGTTGACGCAGACGGGGCGCACCTCGATCCCGTGTTCACGGGCGTCGCGCACGATCTGCGCCGGGGCGTAAAAGCCCATCGGCTGCGAATTCAGCAGCGCGCAGGCGAAGATAGCCGGGTGGTGCCGCTTCAGCCAGGACGAGACATAGGTGAGCATCGCGAAGGCGGCGGCATGGCTTTCGGGAAAGCCGTAGTCGGCGAAGCCCTCGATCTGGGAAAAGCAGCGTTCCGCGAATTCGGGGGTGTAGCCGTTGGCGAGCATCCCGGCGATGAACTTGTCCCGGAAGGCGCCGATCGTGCCCATGCGCCGGAACGAGGCCAGCGACCGGCGCAGGCGGTCTGCCTCCTCGGCGGTGAAGCCCGCGGCGACCACGGCGATTTGCATCGCCTGTTCCTGGAAAAGCGGCACCCCCAGCGTCTTGCCCAGGACGCCCTCGAGTTCCTTCGAGGGGAAGCTGACCGCCTCATGCCCCTGGCGGCGGCGGATGTAGGGCTGCACCATGCCGCCCTGGATCGGGCCGGGACGGACGATCGCGACCTCGATCACCAGGTCGTAGAAGGTGCGCGGCCGCATCCGGGGCAGGAAGTTCATCTGCGCCCGGCTTTCAACCTGGAACACCCCCACCGCATCGGCCACGCAGAGCATGTCGTAGGTCGCCCGGTCCTCCTGCGGGATCGTCGCGATGGTCAGATCGGTCCTGTCGTGATCCCGCAGCAGGTCGAAGGCCTTGCGGATGCAGGTCAGCATGCCGAGCGACAGGACGTCGACCTTGAGGATGCCCAGCGCGTCGATGTCGTCCTTGTCCCATTCGATGACGGTGCGATCCTCCATCGCCGCGTTCTCGATCGGGCAAAGCTCGTCCAGCCGCCCGCGGGTGATGACGAAGCCGCCGACATGCTGCGACAGGTGGCGGGGGAAGCCGATGATCTCTCCGATCAGGCGGATGGTCTGCGACAGCCGCCGGTCGCGCGGGTCGAGACCCAGTTCGCGGATGCGGTCGGGGTCGGCGCCCCCGTTCGACATGCCCCAGATCTGGCCCGCAAGGCTGGCGGTGACGTCCTGCGACAGGCCCATGACCTTTCCCACCTCGCGGATCGCGGCGCGGGATCGGAAGTGGATCACCGTGGCGCAGAGCCCGGCGCGGTGGCGGCCGTATTTCCGGTAGATCCACTGGATGACCTCTTCCCGCCGCTCATGCTCGAAGTCGACGTCGATATCGGGCGGTTCGCCCCGGTACTTCGACACGAAACGCTCGAACACCATGCTGATCATGTCGGGCGAGACATCGGTGATGCCCAGCGCCCAGCAAAGGATCGAATTCGCCGCCGACCCGCGCCCCTGGCAGAGAATGCCGATCGAGCGGGCATGGCTCACGATGTCGTGGACGGTCAGGAAGTAGGCGGCGAAGCCCAGGTCTCCGACCAGCCGGATCTCCTTTTCCGCAAGCGCGCGGTAACGGTCGGGGATGCCCTCCGGGCAGCGCCGGGCCAATCCCTCGGCCGTCAGCCGCTCAAGCCGTTGCTGCGGGGTTTCGCCGTCCGAAATCTCGTCCGGGTATTCGTAGCTCAGCTCGCTCAGGCAGAAGCTGCAGCGCGCCGCGATCTCCAGCGTGCGGCGGACCGCGGCCAGGTGGTTGCGGTAAAGCCGCGCCATGTCCTCCGCGCCCTTCAGCCGGCGTTCGGCGTTGGGCAGCGCCCGCGTGCCGATCCGGTCGATGGTGCAGCCTTCGCGCAGGCAGGTCAGCACATCGGCCAGTTGCCGCCGCCCGGCGCGGTGCATCAGCACATCGCCCACCGCCACCATCGGCGCCGAGACGCGCAGCGCAAGCGTCGCGCAGGCGTCGAACCAGGCCTGGTCCGAGCCGTCATAGCGCGGCGCGGCACCGAGGAAGACATGATCGGGATAGCGCCGCCGCATGGTCTGGACCGGGCGCAGGGCGCGGGACAGGTCGGCGGGCGGCAGGGCGATCAGGACCATGCCCCGGCACCCTTCCAGAAGGTCGGAGAGATGGAGCAGGCACCCCCCCTTCTCCGCCCGCCGCTTGCCCAGCGTCAGAAGGCGGCAAAGCCGGTGATAGGCGGGCCGGTCGGTGGGCAGCGCGATCCATTCGACCGGGCAGTCGGCCAGGACCAGGCGGCAGCCCACGATCAGCCGCGGCAGGCGCGGGCCGGGGGAATGGGGCGGGACGGGATGGGGCAGAGCGGGGCGGGCGATGCCTTCCGGCTGGCCGATTTCCTGGCGCGAACAGGGGTCGATCCGGTGCTGCGACCGGATGCGCAAGGTCTCCTCGGCTTCGCGCCGCAACTCCTTCAGGGCGGAATAGGCCCGGACCACGCCGGCCAGCGAATTGCGGTCGGTGATGGCGATCGCCTCCAGCCCCAGTTCGGCGGCCCGCGCGACCATCTCCTCGGGGTGGGAGGCGCCGGTCAGGAAGGTGAAGTTGGTGGTGACGCACAGTTCGGCATAGCCGGGCCGGTTGTGGGGGCGCAGCGGGGCGGCGGCCTTGCGGGTCATGCGAATTCCCCCTGCACGAACCAGCCGGGGTTCTGCGGCGTATGGAACAGCCACAGCCGCCGGCCCTGCCGGGTCTCGACATGCCAGTAGTCGCGCACGCCCGTGCGCCAGCCGTCGTCCTCCAGCCACCATTCCGGGGCGATGCGTTCGGGGCCGGTGGCGCGCGCCGTGTCGAAGCCCATTCGCCGCCAGCGGAACTGTCCGGGGGGGCGGGGGCCGGTGCCCGCGATCGGTTCGGGCCGGAACAGGATCGGCGGGCGCGGGCGCAGCGCGACCCAGGCCCCTTCGGACCGGGACCAGGCGGCGGGCGCGACCAGGAAGCTGCGTTCGGGGATATGGCTGTCGGCGGGCAGGAAGCGGCGGATGTTCTCCAGCCCGATCCGCGTGCCGATGCGGTTGATCAAATCCTCGATCCGGTCGCCGCCGCCGCCACCCCCCCGGCGCGGGATGGAGCCGAGCTGTTCGACGGCAAGGGGCTCGACGACCGTCGCCTCAAGCCGCATCTGGTCGATGCCGAAACCTGCTTCAACCGCACCGACCCCGCGTTCGAAGAGCGGCAGGATGCGGGCCGGATCGCGCAGCGCGCTGGCCAGGCGCAGTTCCACCTGCTGGCTGGCCTGGTCGACCCGGCGCAGCGTCAGGCACAGGACGCGGGCGCCCGCCGCGTTGTCCTTCAGCCGGGCGCAGAGCCGGTCGATCAGCCGCGCGGTTCCCGCCATCACGTCATCGACCAGCCCGATCGGCTCGGGCAGGGTCAGGCGGACGCCGTAGTGGGGCGCCTCGGCCTCGGGCGCGATCTGTTCGGCACGGGCCCCAAGCGCCTGGTCCAGCCGCATCAGCACCGCGGGGCCGAAGCGCCGGGCAAGCGGTGCGCGTGGCGTGGCGGCCAGGTCGGCGATGGTGCGCAGCCCCAGCCGCTCCAGCGCGGTGACCGTATCCGCCTCAAGCCGCAGGGCGGCGACGGGCAGGCGGCCAAGCGCATCCCTGTCGCCCCCGGCCCGAAACGCCGCCCCGCCGAAACGGGCAAAGGCCCAGGCCGCCCCGCGCGTGGCGCCAAGCCCCAGCCGCACCGTCAGCCCCGCGCGCGACAGCCGCGCGTGCATGTCCGTCAGCATCGCTGCTTCGTCGCCGAACAGATGGGCCGATCCGGTGATGTCCAGGACCAGCCCGTCCTCCCCCTCGAAACCCACCCATGGGCAATAGCGCGTGGCCCAGCGGCGCAGCATCGCAAGGAAGCGCGCATCGCGCGGGGGAGCGGCCGGAGCGCTGTGCAGGTCAGGGCAGAAGGCGCGGGCATCGGCGAAGGGCATGCCGCGATGCAGCCCCGCCGCCTCGGCGCGGTCGTTCAGGCAGTAAAGCCGTTCGGTATTGTTCTGGCGAAGCGTCAGCGCGAAGGGCGCGTCAACCGGGCGCAGGCGCAGGACCCGGTCGCTCGCCAACCGGGGGAACCACATCGAGACGACGCGCCGCGTGATCCCATCGAACATCCCAGGTCCCCAATGTTCCTGATTTGTTCTTGATAAGCGCCCACCGCATCGGAGTCGAGTCCGTCCCCCCCGCGGCGGCAAGGGGGGTGCAGTACCAGCGGGTTTCGGCGGCGTTGCTGCCCATGCCTTCGGGGATCAGGCACAGCCCGGTGGTCTGGCCGGCCTTGGCCGCCAGTTGCAGCCGCCGCCCCTCGCGCAGGTCGAGCGCGCCGCTGAGTTCCACGATGACCAGGGGTACGGCGCCGTCCTTCAGCGCTTCTTCGGCGACGGCGAGGGCGTCGGTCTGGTCGGCCACCGAGGCCCAGAGAAGCCGGTGCGGGTCGAAGAACAGCGACAGCCCCACGGGGTTGAGCGCCTTGGCCCGCCAGGCTTCGCGGATCCACAGGATCTGCCCCGACCCCTGCGCGCAGGTGGCAGCGGCAAAGCCCATTGCCCCGGGCCCACAGGCTTCGTGGACGCGGCCCCTGCGCAGCGGGACGGGAGGGCGGAACGCGGGTGACATGGACCCTGATTACACCAGGTATCGCGCGGCGGGAACCGCCTGCCCGGCTTCAGAGCTTCCGCGTGCTCGCGACCACCACGGCATCAAGGCCTGCGCCCCCCGCGGCGACATGGGCCAGAAGCTGCTCGCGCATCCGGGGTTCCCAGAAGTCGCGGATATGGGCGGCAACCTTTTCGGCCGCGTCCTCGCCGGGCTGGGTCTTGAAGAAGGTGGCGATCTGATTGGCCATGTGGACCATCTTCTCAGGCGACATGGGACACTCCGGTCGATATGCGGTCAGGATGGGAATAAAGGTCGAAGCCGCCGCCACGGGCGAAGGCGGCCAGCGTGATCCCGGCCTCTTCGGCCAGGCGCAGGGCGGTCGCGGTCGGGGCGGACACGGCGATCAGCACCGGACAGCCCGCCAACGCGGATTTCTGGATCAGTTCCACCGACACGCGGCTGGTCATGACGAAGGCCCCGGCCGAAGCGTCGATGCCGGTGCGGGCCAGCGCGCCGATCAGCTTGTCGAGCGCGTTGTGCCGGCCCACATCCTCGCGCACGGCGACGATGCCCTGTCCGGGCAGGAGGAACCCCGCCGCATGGGTCGCGCGGGTCTGGGCATGAAGCGGCTGAAGCCCGGCCAGGGCCTCGGTCGCCCCGGCGACATCGGCCCGCGACAGAAGCGGACTCCCCGCCGCGATCCGCGGCAGGGGGCGAAGCGCCTGGTCAAGGCTGTCGATCCCGCACAGGCCGCAGCCCACGGGACCGGCCATCACCCGGCGGCGGGCCTTCAGCGCCTCGGCCCGGTCGGTACGAAGCCACATCCGGGCCTCGATGCCGCCGCCATGGTCGGCTTCCTCGAAGTCCTCGATCTGGGACAGGTCGTCGACGATGCCCTCGCTCAGCGCGAAGCCATGGGCGAAATCGGCAATGTCGCCGGGCGTCGCCATCATCACGGCCTGGGTGGTGCCGTCGAAGACCAGGGCGATCGGCACCTCTTCGGGCAGGGCGCGCACGATCGCGCGCTGCCCGTCCGGCTGGACGGACAGGCCGGGCATGCTGCGCGCCAGCGGCCGGGTCATGCGCCTACTCCGCCGCCGGAAGAATGCGGCGCGACTGCTCGGCCAGAACCGCGTAGTCCTGCTGCCAGCCGGTCGGGCCGTTCGACAGGCCGACCTGCACCGCCGTCACCTTGTATTCGGGGCAGTTCGTGGCCCAGTCCGAAAAGTCGGTCGTGACCACGTTCGCCTGCGTGTCGGGATGGTGGAAGGTCGTGTAGACGACCCCTGGGGCGACCCGGTCCGTCACCTGCGCGCGCAGCGTTGTTTCGCCCGAACGCGATGCGATCCGCACCCAGTCGCCGTCCTTGACGCCGCGGTTCTCCGCGTCGTGCGGATGGATCTCCAGCACGTCCTGGTCGTGCCAGACGACGTTCGCGGTGCGCCGGGTCTGCGCGCCGACGTTGTACTGGCTGAGGATGCGCCCGGTCGTCAGCAGAAGCGGGAAGCGCGGGCCGCTGCGTTCGTCGGTCGCCACGTATTCGGTGACGATGAACCGCCCCCTGCCGCGCACGAACCCGTCGACATGCATGAGCGGCGTGCCCTCGGGCGACTTCTCGTTGCAGGGCCACTGGACCGAGCCCTTCTCCTCCAGAAGGTCATAGGTCACGCCGGCGAACGAAGGCGTCGTCGCCGCGATCTCGTCCATGATCTGGGACGGGTGGGTGTAGGTCCAGCCCGCGCCCATCGCGTTGGCCAGCATCTGGGTGATTTCCCAGTCGGCATAGCCGTTCCGGGGCGCCATCACCTTGCGAACGCGGTTGATGCGGCGTTCGGCGTTGGTGAACGTCCCGTCCTTCTCGAGGAAGGTCGAGCCGGGCAGGAAGACATGGGCGTAGTTCGCGGTTTCGTTCAGGAACAGGTCGTGGACGATCACGCATTCCATTGCGGCAAGGCCGGCGGCCACATGCTTGGTGTCGGGGTCGGACTGCAGGATGTCCTCGCCCTGACAGTAAAGGCCCTTGAAGGTGCCATCGACGGCCGCATCCAGCATGTTGGGGATGCGCAGGCCCGGTTCGGCGTCGATCTCCACCCCCCAGATGTTCTCGAAGATCGCGCGCACCTCGGGGTTCTTCACGTGGCGGTAGCCCGGCAGTTCATGCGGGAACGACCCCATGTCGCACGAACCCTGGACGTTGTTCTGGCCGCGCAGCGGGTTTACCCCCACGCCCTTGCGGCCGATATTGCCGGTCAGCATCGCAAGGTTCGCGATGCCCATGACGGTGGTGGAGCCCTGGCTGTGTTCGGTCACGCCAAGGCCGTAGTAGATCGCCCCGTTGCCGCCGCGGGCAAAGAGACGCGCCGCCGCGCGCAGTTCTGCGGCGGGAACACCCGTCAGCAGTTCCGTCGCCTCGGGGCTGTTGCGCGGATCGCGGACGAACTCGGCGTAGGTCAGGAACTCGTCCCAGTCGCAGCGTTCGCGGATGAAGGCCTCGTCGAAAAGGCCTTCGGTCACGATGGCATGGGCCAGCGCGGTGACCACGGCGACGTTGGTGCCGGGGCGCAGCTGCAGGTGATGCGAGGCCGCGATGTGCGCCGACTTCACCAGGTCGATGCGGCGCGGGTCGATCACGATCAGCTTCGCGCCCTGGCGCAGCCGCTTCTTCAGGCGGCTGGCGAAGACCGGGTGGCCGTCGGTCGGATTGGCGCCGATGACGATGACGACATCGGTATGCTCGACCGAGTCGAAGTCCTGCGTGCCGGCCGAGGTGCCGAAGGTCTGGCCAAGGCCGTAGCCCGTGGGCGAATGGCAGACTCGGGCGCAGGTGTCGGTGTTGTTGTTGCGGAATACCGCGCGGGCCAGTTTCTGGACCAGATAGGTCTCCTCGTTCGTGCAGCGCGACGAGGTGATGACGCCGATCGACCGGCGGCCGTATTTTTCCTGCAGGCCCGACAGGCGCGCCGCGGCAAAGCCGAGCGCCTCATCCCAGGACACTTCGCGCCACGGCTCGTGGATCGTCTCGCGGATCATCGGGTTCAGGATGCGGTCCTGATGCGTCGCATAGCCATAGGCAAAGCGGCCCTTGACGCAGGAATGGCCCCGGTTCGCCTTGCCGTGCTTGTAGGGCACCATGCGCACCAGTTCGTCGCCGTTCAGTTCCGCCTTGAACGAACAGCCCACGCCGCAATAGGCGCAGGTGGTGATGACGGACCGCTCGGGCGTGCCAAGCTCGATCACCGATTTTTCCTGGAGCGTGCCGGTCGGGCAGGCCTGCACGCAGGCGCCGCAGCTCACGCAGTCCGACGACAGGAAATCATCGGCGGCCGCGCCGGCCTTGACCCGGCTTTCGAAGCCCCGGCCCTCGATCGTCAGCGCGAAGGTGCCCTGCACCTCCTCGCAGGCGCGCACGCAACGGGAGCAGACGATGCACTTGGCGGGGTCGTAGGTGAAATAGGGGTTCGACGTGTCCTTCGGGATGTATTCCGGGTTCGGCCCGACGGCGAAGCGCTGTTCGAAGTGGTTCCGGCCCGGCTCATACCGCACATCGCGCAGGCCGACCATGCCGGCCATGTCCTGCAACTCGCAGTCGCCATTCGCGGCGCAGGTCAGGCAATCCAGCGGGTGGTCGGAGATGTAAAGCTCCATCACCCCCTTGCGGATCTTCTTGACCTTGGAGGACTGGGTGTGAACCACCATGCCGGGCGCCACGGGCGTGGTGCAGGATGCGGGCGTGCCGCGGCGGCCTTCGATCTCCACGACGCAGAGCCGGCAGGACCCGAACGCCTCAAGGCTGTCGGTGGCGCAGAGCTTCGGCACCTTGATGCCGGCCTCGGCCGCGGCCCGCATGACCGAGGTACCCTCGGGCACGGTGATCTCGAAACCGTCGATGGTCAGCGTGACCGGCGCGCCGGTGCGGGCGGGGGTGCCCATGTCGCGGTCGTCCTGGGGGATGATGAAGTCTTTCATTCCGCGGCCTCCTTATGGTGGGCGAAATCGTCAGGGAAATGGGTCAGCGCGCTCATCACCGGGAAGGGGGTGAACCCGCCCAGCGCACAGAGCGAGCCGTCCTTCATGGTCTCGCACAGGTCGGTCAGGATCCCCTTGGCATCGGCATCGCCCCGGCGGATGCGGTCGATCGTCTCGACCCCCCGGACCGCGCCGATGCGGCAGGGCGTGCACTTGCCGCAGCTTTCGACCGCGCAGAACTCCATCGCGAACCGCGCCATCTTCAGCATGTCGGCGGTGTCGTCGAAGACGACGACGCCCGCATGGCCGATCAAGCCGCCCTGGCCGTCGAATTCCTCGTAGCCGAAGGGGGTGTCGAACTTCGACACCGGCATGTAGGCGCCCAGCGGCCCGCCCACCTGCACCGCCTTGACCGGGCGGCCGGAGGCGGTGCCGCCGCCGATGTCATTGACCAGTTCGCCCAGCGGCAAGCCGAAGGCGGTTTCGAACAGGCCGCCGTGTTTCACGTTGCCCGCGATCTGGATCGGCATCGTGCCCTTGGACCGGCCAAGGCCGAAACCCGCGTAATGGCCCGCGCCCTTTTCGAAGATCACGGGAACGGTGGCGAGCGACAGGACGTTGTTGACGACCGTCGGCTTGCCGAACAGCCCTTCCAGCGCGGGAAGCGGCGGCTTGGCCCGCACGATCCCGCGCTTGCCCTCGAGCGAGTTCAGGAGCGAGGTCTCCTCGCCGCAGACATAGGCGCCCGCGCCCATGCGGATTTCCATGTCGAAGGCGTGGCCGGAGCCCAGAACGCCCGCCCCCAGGATCCCGGCCCCGCGCGCGGCCCTGACGGCCGCTTCCATCACCTCGATCGCATCGGGGTATTCGGAGCGGATGTAGACATACCCCTTCGTCGCACCGGTACCGAGACCGGCGATGACCATGCCCTCGATCAGGGTGAAGGGGTCGCCCTCCATGATCATGCGGTCGGCGAAGGTGCCGCTGTCGCCTTCGTCGGCGTTGCACACGATGTACTTGCGCTCGCCGCCAGCCTTGCGGACGGTTTCCCACTTGATGCCGGTCGGGAAGCCCGCGCCACCCCGGCCGCGCAGGCCCGATGCGGTAACCTCGGCAACGATGTCGGCAGCGGTCATGCCCAGCGCGCGGCGCAGGCCGACAAGGCCGCCGTGCGCCTCGTAGTCGGCAAGGCTGAGCGGGTCGGTCACGCCGACGCGGGCGAAGGTCAGGCGGGTCTGGCGCGCGAAGAAGGGGATGTCCTCGACCCGGCCAAGGGTTCCAAGCGTGCCGTCGAGCAGCGCGGGAACCTCAGCGGGACTCACCGGGCCATAGGCGCGGCGGGTGCCGTCCTTCTCGACCTCGACCAGAGGCTCAAGCCAGATCATCCCGCGGGAGCCGTTGCGGACGATTTCGACGGCATCGCCACGGCGCTTCGCCTCGGCGGCGATCGCCGCGGCGACATCGTCGGCGCCAAGCGCCTTGGCAGCGCTGTCGCGGGGGACGTAGATCTTCATGCGCCGGCCTCCTTCAGGATCGTCGCCATCTTCGCTTCGTCGACCCGGCCTACGACCTTGCCGTCGACCATCGCCGCCGGGGCGCAGGCGCAAAGGCCCAGGCAATAGACCGGCTCGATCGTCACCGCGCCGTTCCGCGTGGTGCCGTGCCAGTCGAGCCCGAGTTTCGCGAGCGTTGCCTCGGCCAGCGTATCGCCGCCGACGGACTGACAGGCCTCAGCCCGGCAGATCTTGACGACGTGACGGCCTGCCGGGGCCTCGCGGAAGTCGTGGTAGAAGGAGATCACGCCATGGACCTCGGCCTTGCCGATGTTCAGCGCCGCCGCGATCGGATCGACCGCCGCTTGCGGGACGTGGCCAAATTCTTCCTGCATTGCGTGCAGCATGGGAAGAAGCGGGCCTTCCAAGTGCAGATGGTCCGCGATCACCGCCGAAATCCGGTCGGCAGAGGGTTCGCCATTGGGGCGCGGCATGAATTCCTCCGGGTTGCTCCGGCCAACTCTCATGCTCATTCTTAATCGTAAATCAATAACAGATTTCCGTCAATTGATATGAATTCGTGATCAAGCTGACAGTTCGCCTTAAACCTCGGACAATCTGCGGGCCTCCGAGAGCAACGCGCGCAGGACCGGCGTATGCGGTTCACGATAAGGTGCGACCAGCCCCACGACATGATCGCGCGCAGCGCCTGCAAGGGGGATGACATGAAGCGGTTTCCCCGCCGTCAGAAAGGTGGCCATGTCGTCCGGCAGCACGGTCACCCAGCCCCCATTCAGCACATTGGCCACCAGCACGACCGTCGAGTTCGACTCGATTCGCGCCTCGGGGGTGAAGCCCGCCTCCTCGAAATGCCGGTTGATGATGCGGCGGTTCTGCATGTCGGGGGTGAGAAGGCAGAGACGCTGCCCCTCCAGTTCTTCCCAACCCACGCTCTCGCGCCCGGCAAAGGGGGAGTTGGCGTTGCACACCACCGTGTAGCTTTCGTTGTAAAGCGGTTCGGTGCTGACTTTCCCGGTCGGCTCGTTGTCGAGGTAGGAGATGCCGGCGTCGATATCGAGGTTTTCCAGCATCGACAGTATCTCGATCGAGGTGCGCGACAGGATCGTGAAGCGCACGTTCGGATGCTTTTCCCCGAACCGGGTCGTCAGCCTGCCCGCCCATGTCAGCGCGGTCGGGATCGCGGCGATGCGCAGGTGGCCGGTCAGGCCGTCGCGGGAATAGCGCATCTCGTCGCGCAACTGACGCGCGTCGCCAACGATCTGGCGTGCCCAGATCAGCGCGCGGTGCCCTTCCGGGGTAAGCCCGCCGAAGCGCGAACCGCGAAAGATCAACTGAACGCCAAGCTGATCCTCAAGCTGCTTGATGCCGGTCGACAGCGTCGGCTGAGCGATCCCGAGGCTTGCCGCCGCGCGTCCGAAGTGGCCCTCCTTGGCGACAGCGAGGAACATTTCCAGCTTCTCGATCATTCCCCGCGCTCCGTTCCCCTGCGATGGCGGCGCCCCCGCGACGGGAACAGCGGTTGCCTTGCCATCACATCGATACGACTGCGTAGCAGTGCCGGCACCGACAGGGCAAGGCGTTGCAGGCATCGCCTTCGCAGCCGCGGACGGCGATCCTGTAGAAAAAGGCTCTGTTCCAGCCCAAAATGGCCAAGTTCTCACGACCGACTCGCGATCCGCAGTGAACCTGCGCCGCCCCGGGCCTGCGCATGCGGTTTCCCGGTCTGCCCACACTTCCTTTCCGCCGCGGCTTCGGGGAATATACCGGCGGCAGGTGCCCAGGTGATGCGGAACGGTGGTGACGGAATGGACGAAAGGCTGGACTGGATTGCGGTCGACTGGGGCTCGACCCGTATCCGTGCAGTTGCGCTGGGGCCGGAGGGCGTGATCGCCACCGCCGAAGCCGCGAACACCGCGCATCCCGGCGCCGCAGGACACGAAGCTGCACTTGCGGACCTCATCGGCGGCTGGCTTGCCCCGGGCCGCGCAACGCTGGTGATCGCCTGCGGCATGGTCGGCGCCCGCCATGGCTGGACCGAGGCGAAGTATCGCGCGGTGCCCGCCGGAACCGATCCTGCGGAGGCCCTGGTCAGGGCCCCTGCCGCCGATCCGAGGCTCGACCTGCGCATCGTTCCGGGCCTGTCGCAGGACCGGCCCGCCGACGTGATGCGCGGGGAGGAAACGCAGATAGCCGGTTTCATCGCCGGCAACCCCGATTTTGACGGCGTGATCTGCCTGCCCGGAACGCACAGCAAATGGGCGCGGGTCTCGGCGGGCGAGGTGGTCGGTTTCCGCACCGCGATGACGGGGGAGTTGTTCGCGCTTCTGTCCACGCAGTCGGTCCTGCGCCACGAAATGGCGCCGGAGGGCGAAGACCCGGAGGCTTTTCTCGATGGCGTTTCGCGGGCGCTGTCGCGACCCGAAAGGCTTGCCACCGAGTTGTTTTCGATCCGGGCGGAGGGGTTGCTACATGGCCTTGCGCCGCGCGCGGCGCGATCGCGGCTGTCGGGGCTCCTGATCGGCGCCGAACTTGCCGCCATGCGCCCCTTCTGGCTTGGCCAACGGGTTGCGGTCGTCGGGGCGCCCGGGGTGGCGGCGGCCTATGCGCAGGCGCTTGGCGCGCAAGGCGTCGCGGCCGAATGCGCGGAGGGTGCCGACATGGTGCTGGCCGGATTGGCGATGATCCGCGCCCGGATCAGGAGTGCGAGGGCATGAGGCGGCCGCTGATCGCGATCCTGCGCGGGATCACCCCCGACGCGGCCGTGGCCGTCGGCGAGGCCCTGGTGCAGGCGGGTATCACGACGATCGAGGTGCCGCTGAACTCGCCCCGCCCGCTGGACAGCATCGGCGCGCTTGCCGCGGCCCTCGGCGCGCATGCGCTGATCGGGGCGGGAACCGTCCTGACCTGCGAGGAGGTCGCGGCTGTGGCCGAGGCGGGCGGGCGGCTGGTCGTCTCTCCGAACTGCGATCCGGAGGTGATCGCGGCGACGAAGGCGCGGGGGCTGCAAAGCTGGCCCGGCGTGTTCACCCCGACCGAGGCGTTTGCCGCGCTCAGGGCCGGCGCGGACGGCTTGAAGCTATTCCCCGGGAATGTTGCCGGCCCAGCCGGGCTGGCCGCCTTGCGCGCGGTTCTGCCTGCCGGAACCCGCGTCTATGCCGTCGGCGGCGCCGGCCCGGAAAACTTTGCGCAATGGCGCGCGGCCTCGGCCGACGGCTTCGGCTTGGGCACGGCCCTCTATCGCCTCGGTCAGGGCGTGGCGGAGACGGCGGAGCGCGCCGCAAGGGTTGTCGCAGCCTTCGACGAGGCCTGGACATGAGCGGTGTCTTTGACAGCCGGCCCTGCACCCTGGGCGAGGGGCCTCTCTGGCACCCCGAGCGAGAGACGCTGTTCTGGTTCGACATCATCGGAAAAAGGTTGCTGTCGAAAAGTGCGGACGGCACCGCCGAATGGTTCTTCGACGAACATGTCTCGGCCGCGGGCTGGATCGACCGTGACACGCTCCTGATCGCGTCGGAAAGCGCGCTGTTCCGGTTCGATCTGGGCAGCGGAGAAAGAACCGATATGGTTGCGCTCGAACCGGATGACCCCGTCACCCGCTCGAATGACGGCCGCGCCGACCCCTGGGGCGGCTTCTGGATCGGCACGATGGGAAAGGCGGCGCAACCGGAACGGGGCGCGATCTACCGCTACCATGGCGGCGAACTCCGCCGGCTTGTCGCCCGGGTCACCATCTCGAACGCGATCGCCTTTGCGCCCGACCGCCGTTTCGCCACCTTCACCGACACGCCCACGCGCAAGGTGATGCGCCTTGCGCTGGGCCCTGATGGCTGGCCCCGAGGTCAGCCCGAGGTCTGGCTGGATCTCGCCGCGGAAGAGCTGAACCCGGACGGCGCGGTGTTCGATTCGCAGGGGCGGTTCTGGCTGGCGGAATGGGGCGCGGCGCGGGTGTCCTGCTACGGGCCGGACGGAAGCCGGTTGCGGTCGGTGGACTTCCCGGCGCCACACACGTCCTGCCCGGCCTTTGCCGGCCCGGACCTGACCACCCTCTGCTGCACCACGGCCCTACAGGGCATGGATGAGGCGCAACGGGCGGCCTTCCCGCTGGCGGGCCAGACCTTCGCGGCACCGATCGATGCCGCGGGACTGCCCGAGCCGAGGTTTGTCCTTGCATCCGGCACCCAGGCGCGCAGGCCTGCCTCCTGAGCCCATATCTTTCCGCCCCCGGCGCAGCGATTGTCCTTGACTTGGAATTTGACCGGGCGGTTAATCCCAAGGCGGCGCCCTGAACCCGGGCGCGGGGCAAAAGACAACAAAATCAACAGCGGAGAGAAAAGGAATGCTACACAGTCGAACACTGTTGGCTGCCACTGTCGCGGTCTTCGCGCTTCTGGGCGCGCCCGGCGCCCGGGCGGAAACACCTGCCGACACGCTGATCCAGGCCTGGGCGATCGACGATATCATCTCGCTCGACCCGGCGGAGATATTCGAGTTCACAGCGTCGGAAATCGCCGGCAACGCCTATGAGGGGCTGATCGGCTACGACCCCGCCGACGTGACCAAGATCTACGGCAAGATCGCCGAAAGCTGGGAAGTCGCCCCGGACGGGCTGTCGATCAGCTTCAAGATCCGGCCGGGCCGCACTTTCGCCTCCGGCAACCCGATCACGGCCGAGGACGTGGTCTTTTCGCTGACCCGCGCGGTCAAGCTCGACAAGTCGCCCGCGTTCATCCTGACCCAGTTCGGCCTGAATGCCGAGAATGTCGACCAGATGGTGGTGCAGGAAGGCGACGACACCGTCGTCTTCAAGATGGACAAGCCCTACGCGCCGACGCTTCTGCTTTACTGCCTTACCGCCACGGTCGGCTTCGTCGTCGACAAGAAGCTGGTCATGGAGCATGAGGCGAATGGCGACTTCGGCTATGAGTGGCTGAAGACCAACTATGCCGGCTCCGGCCCCTTCACCATCCGCGAATGGCGCGCGAACGAGGCGGTGGTGATGGAGCGGAACCCGAACTATTCGGGCGATCCCGCGCCGATGGCCCGCGTGATCTACCGCCACATCCCCGAAGGCGCGACGCAGCGCCTGCTGCTGGAACAGGGCGACATCGACATCGCGCGTTCCCTCACCGCCGAGGAGATCGACGCGGTGCGCGCGAACCCGGACCTCAAGATCCAGGAAGGGCCGAAGGGGTCGATCTACTACCTTGGCCTGAACCAGAAGAACGAGAACCTCGCCAAGCCGGAAGTGCGGCAGGCGATGAAGTATCTGGTCGACTACCAGGCCATTGCCGACACGATCATGAAGGGCAAGGTCATCGTCCACCAGGCCTTCCTGCCGCGGGGCTTCCTCGGCGCGCTGGAGGAGACGCCGTTCTCGCTCGATGTCGCCAAGGCGAAGGAACTTCTGGCCGCGGCGGGGCTGCCCGACGGATTCTCGGTGACCATGGACACCCGCAACACGCCTGAAATCACCGGCATCGCGCAGGCGATCCAGCAGACGATGGCGCAGGCGGGCATCCAGATGGAACTGATCCCGGGCGACGGCCAGCAGACGCTGACCAAGTACCGCGCGCGCAACCACGACATCTACATCGGCCGCTGGGGCCCGGATTATCAGGACCCGCACACCAACGCCGACACCTTCGCGCGCAACCCGGACAACTCGGACGAAGCCGCATCGAAGCCGCTGGCGTGGCGCAATGCCTGGGATATCCCGGAAATGACGGCCATGGCAGATGCGGCGGTGCTGGAATCCGATCCTGCCAAGCGCGCGCAGATGTACATCGATCTGCAAAAGGAAAGCCAGGAAACCTCGCCCTTCGTGATCATGTTCCAGGAAATCGAGGTTTCGGCGATGCGGGCCAACGTGAACGGCTTCATCGTCGGCCCGTCGTTCAACGACAACAACTATGCCCATGTGACCAAGTGACATGAGCAATTCAACGGATGGCGGAGGGCGCGGCAGCGCCCTCCCTCATGTCCTCGTGAAGGCCGCAAAGCTTCTGGCCACGGTCGCGCTGACCTTCCTGGGTCTGCTTGTCGTCACGTTCCTGATCGGGCGGGTGGTGCCAGTCGATCCCGTGCTCGCGGTCATCGGCGACCGCGCACCGAAATCGGTCTATGACCGCGTCTTCGTGGAACTTGGCCTCGACAAGCCGCTTTACGAGCAGTTCTGGATCTATCTGCAAAAGGTTCTGACTGGCGATTTCGGCGAAAGCTTCCTGACCAAGCGCGCGATCGTCGAGGATATCGCCCGTGTCTTTCCCGCTACCCTGGAACTCGCGACCGTGGCCATCCTCATCGGCACGACGCTCGGCATCCCGATGGGGGTCTGGGCGGCGGTGCGGCAGGGGCGGCTTGCCGATCAGGTGGTGCGCGTCCTTGGCCTTGTCGGCTATTCTGCGCCGATCTTCTGGCTGGGGCTGCTGGGGCTTCTCGTCTTCTACGCGCGGCTCAACTGGGTGGCGGGTCCGGGCCGCGTCGATATCGCCTACGAATACGCGATCACGCCAAGGACCGGCCTTCTGCTGATCGACAGCGCCATGCAGGGCCAGTGGGAGGCGTTCCGCAACGTCTTTTCCCACATCATCCTGCCCGCCTCGCTTCTGGGGTATTTCTCCATGGCCTACATCAGCCGGATGACGCGCAGCTTCATGCTGAACGAACTGGCGCAGGAATACATCATCACCGCCCGCGTCAAGGGCGTGCCGGAATGGCGCATCATCTGGGTGCACGCGCTCCGGAATGCCGCCGTGCCGCTTGTCACCGTGGTGGCGCTTTCCTATGCGAACTTGCTGGAGGGCTCGGTCCTGACTGAAACCGTCTTCGCCTGGCCGGGGCTTGGCCAGTACCTCACCAATTCGCTGCAGAACTCGGACATGAACGCGGTCTTGGGCGGCACGCTGCTGATCGGCGCGATCTTCGTCGGGCTGAACCTGCTGTCTGACCTGCTTTACAGCCTTCTCGACCCCCGCGTGCGGAGGCAGGCATGACCGCGCTTTCCCGCCGGGAATGGCTCCTGTCCGATCAGCCGAAGTCACGCCGGCAGGCGCGGCTGGGCCAGGTCTACCGGACCTGGCTCGCCTTCCGGTCCAACTGGCTCGCCATGGTCGGGCTAGCAATCGTCCTCATCCTGATCCTCGTGGCGGTCCTTGCCGATGTCATCGCCCCCTTCGATCCGGTCATCGGGGGCGATCTGCGCACGGAACGCTTCCTGCCCCCCCTGTCGGAGGGGCACCTGTTCGGCACCGACGACCTGGCCCGAGACATCTTCAGCCGGATCGTGCACGGATCGCGCCTGACGCTGATGGTCGTGGTTCTGGTCGCGGTCATCGCCACCCCGATCGGGCTTCTGGTCGGCACCACTTCGGGCTATTTCGGCGGCTGGACCGATACGGTCCTGATGCGCGTGACCGACATCTTCCTGGCGTTTCCCCGCCTGATCCTCGCGCTTGCCTTCGTCGCCGCCCTCGGCCCGGGGATCGAGAACGCGATCATCGCCATCGCCATCACCTCGTGGCCGCCCTATGCCCGCCTGGCCCGGGCCGAGACGCTGACGATCCGGGACAGCGACTACATCAGCGCCGCGCGGCTGCAGGGTGCGTCTTCGGCCCGCATCCTGTGGTACCACATCACGCCGCTTTGCCTGTCCTCGGTCATCATCCGCGTCACGCTCGACATGGCCGGCATCATCCTGACCGCGGCCGGCCTCGGCTTCCTCGGCCTCGGCGCGCAGCCGCCGCAGCCCGAATGGGGCGCGATGATCGCCTCGGGGCGGCGGTTCCTGATCGACCAGTGGTGGGTGGCGACCGTGCCCGGCATCGCGATCTTCATCGTATCGCTCGGCTTCAACCTGCTCGGCGACGGGCTGCGCGACGTCCTTGACCCGAAGGCCCGCAAATGACCGCGCATTTTCATCTTGCCCGAAATACCTCCGCCGGAGGCTCCCGCCGATGACGACACTCCTGACGGTCGAAGACCTGCGCGTGACCTTCCCGACCCGGCAGGGCCCGTCCGAGGTTGTGCGCGGCGTCAGTTTCACGCTGGGGCGGGAACGGCTGGGGATCGTGGGGGAAAGCGGTTCGGGCAAAAGCCAGACCGGCCGCGCGATCCTGGGCCTGACGCCGCCGCCGGGCAAGGCGATGGCGAAGGTGCTGGACTTCGACGGGATCGACCTGCGCGCCGCATCGCCCGCGACGTGGCGAACCCTGCGCGGCGCGCGCATGTCGATGGTCATGCAGGACCCAAAATTCTCGCTCAACCCGGTGATGACGATAGGCCGGCAGTTGATGGAGGCGCTGAAGTTCGGCGCCACGCAGCCTCGATCCGAGGCCAAGGCGCGCGCCATCGCCATGCTTGAGGCGGTGCAGATCCGCGACCCCGAACGGGTGTTCCGCGCCTATCCGCACGAGCTGTCGGGCGGCATGGGACAGCGCGCCATGATCGCGATGATGCTGGTCACCGAACCGGACCTCCTGATCGCGGACGAACCGACCTCGGCGCTCGACGTGACGGTGCAGGTCGAGGTGCTGCGCATCCTCGACCGCCTCGTGGCCGAACGTGGCATGGGGCTGATTTTCATCAGCCATGACCTGCGGCTGGTGTCGTCCTTCTGCGACCGGGTGCTGGTGATGTATGCCGGCCGCGTGGTGGAGGAACTGAAGGCGTCGGAACTCAAGCAGGCGCAACACCCCTACACGCGCGGGTTGATGAACTGCCTGCCGCAGATCGAGGGCGGCCAGCGTCCGCTGCCGGTGCTGGAAAGGGATGCCGCATGGGCGAGGTGATGCTGTCGGTCGAGTCGCTCGGGGTCACGTTCACCCGTGGCGGCGATACGGTGCGCGCCGTCCGCGGGGTTTCGTTCGATGTGGCCAGGGGCGAAAGCTTCGGCATCGTGGGTGAGTCGGGTTCGGGCAAGTCGACCGTGCTTCGTGCGATCTGCGGGCTGGCGCCGACCAGTGCCGGGCGGATCGCGCTGGGCGGGCAGACGCTCGCGACGCCAAGGCCCGCGACCTTCTACCGGCAGGTCCAGATGGTGTTCCAGGACCCCTACGCCTCGCTCCATCCCCGCCACACGGTGGACAAGGTCCTGTCCGAGCCGCTGGCGATCCACGGCTTCTCCGACCGCGAGGCGCGGATCGAACAGGCGCTGGCGGACGTGGGCCTTGGCCCCTCCTTCCGCTTCCGCTATCCGCACCAGCTTTCCGGCGGGCAGCGGCAGCGTGTCGCCGTCGCCCGCGCGCTGATCCTCGAGCCGCAGATCCTGCTGCTTGATGAGCCCACGTCGGCGCTCGATGCCTCGATCCAGGCAGAGGTTCTGAACCTTCTCGACCGGCTCAGGGCCGAACGGGGCCTGACCTACCTGATGGTTTCCCACGATCTGGCCGTCGTTGCGCACATGTGCGAGCGGCTGATCGTCATGCAGCACGGGCTTGCGGTCGAGGAGCTGACGCGCGCTGCCCTGGCGGCGCACCGGGCCGAAACCGACTATACCCGGGCGCTCCTGGCTGCATCTGCCGGTTACACCCCGGCAACGGCCTGATCCGCGCGGCCTGTCGCGGACGGTCACCACCGTCCTGCGCATTTCCTGCACGTTCCCTCACCACCTTCTGCGCGGCGCCAGGTGCAGCCTTCCCGCGCAGCAGGAGGGAAAGTGATGCACAGATACTATTCCGTCGCCGGAGTGCCGGCGTCAGTCGCGCTGGATGGCTGGTGGCTTGATGCGGCGACAGAAGATGGCGGCCGCGAAGGGCGGCCACCCGCGCCGCCCCCGGCGTCGGGCGGGTCGCGCCGGGTGCAGGGCCACGGCCTGCGCCTGCTTCTGATCGCGGGGCTGGCCGATCTGCTTTTCTGGCGCCAGACCCCCGGCCTGTCGATGGCGCTTTTCGCGGCGGGGGTGTTTCTTGTGGCCTGCGCGGATGCGCGCCCGCGAAAGGTGCTGCTTCGGCCAGCCGCCCTTCTGGCCGCGGCTGCCGCGCCCGTGGTCGAACTGGCTCAGCCCCTTTCGGTCGCGTTCCTGATCGCGGGGCTGACGGCCGCGATCGTGCTGTGCCGCGCGCCCGGTGCAGGGGGCGGGCAGTCTGGCACGGCCGCGCTGCGCCTGGCCGCGCGCCTTCCCTTCGGCGGTCTCGGGGCGTTCGTGGCCTGGCTCGGAACCCTCGACCTGCGTTCGTGCACGGGACAGGCCGGTGCCGGCCCAGACAACGCGTTGCTGCGGGGCGCCTTGCGCGACTGGGGGTTTCCGGTTGCCGGGCTGGTGGCCTTCGGCGCGCTGTTGGCAGAGGCCAACCCGCTCCTGTCGCGGGCGCTGACGCAGGATCTCGACCTCCCGAGCCTGATGCAGCGCGGCGCGTTCTGGATAGGGTTCGGGCTTCTGGCCTGGCCGCTGCTCGACCGCATGGCACCGTTCCCGGCCCATGCCCCGCGGCCTTCGTGGCGCCTGCCGCACCTTGGCATCAACGCCCGATCCACGCTCAGGGCGCTTTGGGTCTTCAACCTGCTGATCGGCGGCCAGAATGTGCTGGATCTCGCGATCCTGACCGCCGGCGCGGAGCTTCCCGACGGGATGTCGCATGCGAGCTATGCCCATCGGGGCGCCTATCCGCTGCTGGCGACGGCGCTGCTGGCAGGCGCCTTCGCGCTGGCCGCGCGGCCCTATCTGGACACAAGGCGCAGTCTCAGGCCGCTTTTGCACCTGTGGCTGGCGCAGAACCTGCTCCTGTGCCTGTCCGCGGCCCTGCGCCTTGACCTCTACGTGGCGGCCTACGGCCTGACCTATCTGCGCCTGCATGCCTTCATCTGGATGGGCCTTGTCGCCGGGGGCCTTGCGCTGACCGCCTGGCAGATCGGGCGCGGCCTGCCGAACCGCTGGCTGCTCTCGCGCGCAGCCACGCTTGGCTTCGGAACGCTTTACGCCTGCGCCTTCGTCAACTTCGCGGCGATCATCGCGACGCACAACCTGACCCGTGCCGAGCCGGACTGGGACTACCTCTGCGCTCTTGGCCCCACCGCCGCCGCGGCCCTTGCGGCCAGTCCTCAACCGCTGCCCTGCACGATCGCCGCGCCACGGATCGAAGGCTGGCGGGATTGGGGCTTTCGCAACTGGCGCGTGTCCCTCTATCTTCAGCCCACCCTGACCGGAGTGCGTGGGGAATGAAGATCCTGATCGTCGACGATGACCCGCGGTTGCGCGAACTCGTGACCATGACGCTCGAACGCGCGGGGTTCGCGACCGTCACGGCGGCAGACGGCCAGCGCGCGCTGATCCATGTCGCGCGCGAGGCGCCGGATCTGGTCGTGCTCGACGTCGGCCTGCCGGAAATGGAGGGGTTCGAGGTCTGCCGCCGCATCCGCGCGCAAGGCGATGTGCCCATCCTCTTCCTGACCGCACGCGATGACGAGATCGACCGCGTCCTCGGCCTGGAGATGGGCGCGGACGACTATGTGACCAAGCCCTTCAGTCCGCGCGAACTGGTGGCCCGCGTGCGCGCCATCCTCAAGCGGACGCATGGCGGGGCGCGGGCAGCGCCTTTGCACCATGGCCGGGTTTCCCTCGATCGCTTATCGCATGTTTGCCGGGTCGACGGCGCCGATGTTGCGCTGACCGCGACCGAGTTCCGGCTGCTTGGCCTTCTCCTCGCCCAGCCGGCGCGGCTTGTCGGCCGGGCGCAGCTGATCGCCGGGATCTGGGGCGCGCGCAGCCAGGTCTCTGACCGGACGCTGGACAGCCACTTGCGCAACCTGCGCCGCAAGCTTGCCGATGCGGGCTGCGCGGATGCCGTCGAGACCGTGCACGGGGTCGGTGTCCGGATGGGGCCGTGCGCATGAACCGGCGCTGGCGACCCTCGCTCGGCTTTGTCCTCGGCGGGGCGCTGGCCGGAACGCTGGCGATGTCCTTCGCGGGGCTGATCGCGCTCAGATACCTCGGACCGGAGATCGGGTTCCGAAATGCCGCCTACCTTCTCGGGGCGGCGATCATAGTGCTGACGGCGGGGCTGGGCTGGCTTCTGGTGCGGCTCCTGCTACGCCCGATCGCGGCGCTGGAGCGTTATGCCTCCGATCAGGTTGTCGGCGGCCTTTCCGGCCCGGTGCCGCCGCCCGCGCATTTCGGAACGCGGGAACTGCACCGCACCGCACGCAGCGTCATGGACATGGCCGAAACCCTGCGCGACCGCGAAGCGACGATCCGAAGTTATACCGACCATGTCACGCATGAGTTGAAGTCCCCGGTCGCGGCAATCCGCGCGGCGGTCGAACTGATCGAGGATGGCGGCACGCTGGCGCCGGGTGACCGGAGACTGCTGGGCGAGATCGACGGCGCGCGCGCACAGATCGAGGACCGGCTTGCCGCGCTGCGCGCCGCTGCCCGCGCCCGCGAAACGCGCTATCTTGGACAGACCGTGCTGGCCGATCTGGTGCCCGCCCTGCAGCAGGACCATCCGGACCTTGTCCTGAGACCGATCGGCGGCGAAGGGGTACTGCCGATGTCTGCCGGTGGCCTGCGCGTGGTGCTTGGGCAACTGTTGCGAAACGCGGCGGAAAGCGGGGCAGGTCAAGTGACGCTGCGTCTGGAGCGGGGCCGGGAAGGCGTGTCGCTGACCGTCGCCGATGACGGGCGAGGAATTTCCCCCGGCAATGCCGCGCGGATTTTCGAGCCGTTCTTCACCACGCGGCGGGACAGTGGCGGGACCGGCATGGGCCTGTCGATCGTGCGCAACATCCTGGCCGCCCATCGGGCCGAGATCGTCCTGCTTCCCGCGCCGTCGGGGGCCGCCTTCCGTCTCGGATTTCAATCGCCCGCCTAGGCCCTTCGCGATTGCGTCCCTATCCGGGCCATGGCACCCTTGATCCGTTGGTTACAGGAGGTTCGCATGCGCCTGCCGGGGTTCTGTCTTTTTGCAACTCTTGCGATCATCGGCACGGCGGCGCTCGCCCAGGATCGGGAGTTGATTCCCGAACGGCGGCTGGTCTTGTCGGCAGACGTGGATTTCTACGGGTCGGACCTGCGCGCGCTGTTCGACACGACAAGCGAGGCCTGTTCTGCCGCCTGCCTGGCCACGCCCGATTGCCAGGCGCTGACGTTCAACGCCCGGTCCAACGCATGTTTCCTCAAGTCGGATGTCACGGAAGAACGCCCCTACGCGGGCGCGATCTCGGGCCGGGTTTACGCGACGGACCCGCAGGTTCTGGAACGCGCTCCGGCACGCGCTCAGGACCTGCGCTTTCTCGGGGAGATCAGCCTTGACGACGCGCTCGCCCTGGCGCGGGATCTGGCGCAGCGCCACATCGGCGCGACCATGCCGGCCGACGATCTTCTGGCTGCGGCTGCTGCCGCCCGTGCGACGGGCGATGTCGCCGCGGCGATGCGGCTTCAGGGCGCGGCGCTCACCCTTACGGATGCGACTCCCGACTGGACAGAATATGCGGACCTGCTGCTCGCCTTCGGCGAGACGGAGGGCGTCGATCGCGGCTGGGCGGCGCGCACCGCCGTTTCTGCTGCGGTCAACGCCTATCTTCGCGCCGACAGATCCGCGCACCGCGCCAATGCCCTGCATGTCCTGGCGCGCGCGCTGGAAATGGCAGACCGCGGGCGCGACATGATCCCGGCGCTGCGACTGGCGCAGGAAGTTCAGCCACGCGACGAGGCAGCCGCCCTGCTTGATGTGGCGGTCGGGAAGTACGGCTTCAGGATACTTGAGCACCGGGTCGAGAGCGAAGGCGCCATTCCGCGCATCTGCGTGACCTTCACCGATTACCTGAACGGCGACGGGGTCGACTATGCGCCCTTCGTCGCCCTGCCCGAGGCGGGGCTTGCCGTCGAAAGCGACGCGGATAACATCTGCGTCAGCGGTGTCGAACATGGCAGGCGCTACGCGATCACCTTCCGGCAGGGCCTGCCCGCCGACGATGGCGAAGTCCTGATGAAGGATGTCACGATCCAGGCTTACGTCCGGGATCGTGCGCCGGCGGTCCGGTTCCCCGGGCGCGCCTACATCCTGCCGCGCGCGGCCGAGACGGGCATTCCGGTCGAAACCGTGAATGCGCCGGCCCTCACGCTCAGCCTTTGGAGCGTCTCGGATCGCAACCTGGTCGGCGCCTTCCGGGACGATTTCATCGGCCGGCCGCTTGACTACTGGACAGCCGAATACTTCACCAGCCAGTACGCCGCCGAGGTCTGGCGCGGAGAGGCGGATACCGCCCGGGCCGATACGAACCGCGATGTGACCACGCGCCTGCCGCTCGACGCGGTGCTCAAGGACCTCGGGCCCGGCATCTACGCGCTGCGGGCGGCGGTGAAGGACACCGACCCCGATCTCATTCCATCGGCGACGCAGTGGTTCGTGATCTCCGACATCGGGTTTGCGACGATGCAGGGGGCGGACGGGCTGCATGTCTTTGCGCGCAGCCTGAACGACGCGTCTGCCAAGGCCGGCGCGACCGTGCGGCTTTATTCGCGCGCGAACGCCGAGATCGCGTCGGCTGAGACCGATGCAGACGGCTATGCCCATTTCCCGCCCGGCCTCGTGTCCGGCACGGGCGGGCTTGCCCCCGCCCTGCTGACCGTCGAGAGGGACGAGGATTTTTCCTACCTGTCGCTGACCGAGCCGGAGTTCGACCTGTCCGACCGTGGGGTGGCCGGCCGGGCGGCGGCGCCGGCGATCGACGTGTTCCTGTCCACCGACCGTGGCGCCTACCGCGCGGGCGAGGTGGTGAACGCGACGATCCTGGCGCGCGACGCGCACACCGTCGCGATAGAGGGACTTCCCCTGACCGTTCGGCTGCTGCGCCCGGATGGTGTGGAATATGCCCGCAGCCTCGCCCCGGACGCGGGCGCAGGGGGGCGCGCGGTGACGTTCGCGCTGGCCGGTTCGGCCCCGCGCGGCACCTGGCGCATGGAGGCGCGCGCCGAGGAGGACGGGCCGGTCCTGGCCTCGCAGGCCTTCCTGGTCGAGGATTTCCTGCCCGAGCGGATAGATTTCGTCCTGTCGATGGCCGAGGGGCCGTTGCGCTTGGGTGAAGCCGCCGCAATCGACATCGACGCGCGCTACCTGTTCGGCGCGCCGGGCGCCGACCTGCCGATCGAGGGCGACTACCGGATCAGCGCGGCGGGCGAACTGCCGGGGCATCCCGGCTTCCGCTTCGGCCGCGAGGATGCGGAGTTCCCGATCTATTACGACTATATCGCCGACCCCGGCGCCACCGACGCCGAGGGCAAGGCATCGCTTCGGGTGTCGCTGCCCGAGCTTGGGGCCGATGCGATGCGGCCGCTGTCGGTGCGCTACGGCATTCGCCTGTCCGAAGGATCGGGCCGTCCGGTCGAACGGACCATCGATCGGCTGGTGCTGCCCGATGTGCCGGTCATCGGCATTCGCCCCGCCTTTGCCGATGGCGTTTCGCCGCAGGGCGTGCCGGCCGAGTTCCAGTTGATCGCGGTCGGGCCGGACGCCCGGCCCGCGCCGCTTCGGGTCAAGTGGCGGCTCAACCGGCTGGAACGGCGCTATCAGTGGTATGCGCTTTACGGCGAATGGAACTGGGACGTGACCACGACGCGAACCGTCGCCGACGAGGGCGTGGCGGATCTGGGGAGTGAGCCGGTCCGTGTCGCGGGCCGTGTCGACTGGGGTGAATACGAACTGGTCGTCGAAGCCGCCGATGGCGGCGCGGGGGCGGCGTCGGTGTCCTTTTACGCCGGCTGGTACGTTCCCGCCGATACCGCCAGCACGCCCGACACGCTCGAGCTTGCGCTGGACCGGGCGGAGTATCGGCCGGGCGATACCGCCCGCGTCCAAATCACGGCGCGCGCGGCTGGCGTGGCGCTGGTCAATGTCGTGTCGAACCGGCTGATCGCGATGAAGGCGGTGCCCGTCGTCGAGGGGGCAAACACCGTCGATCTGCCGGTGACGGACGATTGGGGGGCAGGGGCCTATGTGACGGCCTCGGTCCTCAGGCCGATGGATGTGGCGGCGGGGCGGACACCCGCGCGCGCGCTGGGCCTGTCCTACGCCAAGGTCGATCCGGGGATCAGGCGCCTGGCCACGGAGATCGAGGTTGCGGGAGAGGTCGACCCGCGCGGCCCGCTGCCGGTCGCGGTCAGGGTGGAGGGGATTACCCCGGGCGAAACCGCGCAGGTCACCATCGCTGCGGTCGATGTGGGCATCCTGAACCTGACCGCCTTCAAGGCGCCCGATCCGGTGGACCACTACTTCAGCCAACAGCGCCTTGGCATGGCGATCCGCGATGTCTACGGCCGCCTGATCGACGGCCAGAACGGCGCCATGGGGCAGGTCCGTTCGGGCGGGGATGCCGGGGCTGCGCGGCTTCAGGCGCCGCCCCCGACCGAAGAGCTTGTGGCCTACTTCTCCGGCCCGCTGACCGTCGGCGCGGATGGCTACGCCCGCACGGAATTCGCGCTGCCTTCGTTCAACGGCACCGTGCGGGTCATGGCCGTGGCGTGGTCGAAATCGGGGGTGGGCAAGGCCGAACAGGATGTGCTGGTGCGCGATCCGGTCGTTGTCACGGCTTCGGTCCCGCGCTTCCTTGCGCCGGGCGACGAAAGCACGCTCAGGCTCGAGATCGTGCATGCCACCGGCCCGTCCGGCCGGATGGGGCTGGACGTCACCGCCGAGGGGCTGGGGCTGGGCGCGGCGCCCTCAGGCGTCGATCTGGAAGACCAAGGCAAGGCAAAGCTGTCGATCCCCCTGACCGCCCCCGCGGGCGAGGGGGATGCGTCAGTCCGGATTGCCCTGACAACCCCGGATGGCCGCCAGCTGACCAAGGTGCTGACGGTTCCCGTCCGCTCCAAC
Source organism: Albidovulum sediminis (assembly GCF_025380365.1). Classification (GTDB taxonomy): domain Bacteria; phylum Pseudomonadota; class Alphaproteobacteria; order Rhodobacterales; family Rhodobacteraceae; genus Albidovulum; species Albidovulum sediminis. The sequence goes on along the minus strand of NZ_JAOCQF010000003.1, from coordinate 155,438 downwards.
GACCCCGAGACGATCCGGCAGCACCAGTTCACGCTGGCCGCGGGGGCGTCCTTCACGCTCGATGACAACGTCTTCGCCGATTTCGTTCCGGGAACGGGGCGCGCGACCCTTGCGCTGGGCCCGATCGCCCGGTTCAACGCGCCCGGCATCCTGGCATCGCTGGACCGTTACCCATACGGCTGCACCGAACAGATTGCGTCGCGGGCGCTGCCGCTTCTGTATTTCGAGGAACTGGCCTCTGCCCTGGGCAACGCCGGGGATGCCGGTGGTATCCGTCAGCGCCTGCAGGAGGCAGTCGGACAGGTTCTGCTGAATCAGTCCTCCTCGGGCGGGTTCGGCCTCTGGTACCCGGACTCGGGCGATCTCTGGCTCGATGCCTTCGTGACCGACTTTCTCAGCCGCGCCCGCGCGCAAGGCTACGACGTGCCGGACACGGCGTTCCGAAACGCGCTCGACAACCTCCGCAACCAGCTCAACTACGCGGCGGAGTTCGACTCCGATGGCGGGCCTTTCGCCTATGCGATGATGGTTCTGGCCCGCGAGGGTGCGGCGGTCCTGGGCGATCTGCGCTATTACGCCGACGTCAAGGCGGATGCCTTCGACACCCCGATTGCGGCGGCGCAGCTTGGCGCGGCACTGGCCTTCTACGGCGACCAGCGCCGGGCGGACGCGATGTTCCGGCAGGCCGCCGACATCCTGTCGCGCGACGGAACGCTGGCGGGTTCGGGGCAGGAGGCGCAACTTTGGCGGGCGGACTACGGATCCGGCCTGCGTGACGCGACGGCGCTTCTGGCACTGGCGGCAGAGGCGGGGTCGGAGGCGGTGCCACAGGATGCCATCGGGCAATCGGTGGCCGCCCATCTCGCCTCTCGCCGGCTGTCCACGCAAGAGGCGACCTGGGCGCTGCTGGCGACGCACGCGATCCTTGCGACCGATGCCGGGGTCCGCTTCACCGCCAACGGGGAGCCGTTGACGGGCCCCCTGGTGCGCGCGCTGGCCGATGGGGCGGGTGAGGGTGAGGCGCAGGTCATCACCAATGCCGGCCAGACCGAGGCGACGCTGACGCTGTCCACCTTCGGCGTTCCCTCTACGCCCGAACCTGCCGGGGGCAACGGCTATGCCATCACCCGGACCTGGTACACCCTGGAAGGCGAGGCGGTGGACCTTTCATCGGTGGCGCAGGGCACGCGACTGGTGGCCGTGGTCGAGGTCACGCCCTTTGGCGGCGGCGGCGCGCGGCTGATGGTGAACGATCCGCTGCCCGCGGGTTTCGAGATCGACAACCCGAACCTTCTGCGCGGCGGCGACATCGCCGCATTCGACTGGCTCGACACCATCGGCGATACCCGGTCGGTCGAGTTCCGCCAGGACCGGTTCCTTGCGGCGGTCGACTGGACCTCTGCCGAGACGTTCCGGCTGGCCTATGTCGTCCGTGCGGTGTCGCCGGGCAGCTACCGCCTGCCGGCGGCCACGGTCGAGGACATGTATCGCCCCGACTACCGCGCGCGTTCGGACGAAGGCCGGGTGACGGTGGCAGAGTAGATGCGGGCCCGGGGCTTCTTCCTCGCGGCGGCGCTCCTGTTCGGCGGCGGGCTTGCGCGCGATGGCTTCGATAGCTGGGTGGCCGCGACGGCCCTGCCGCCGCTCGCTGTCGAAACCTCGGTCGAGGTTCGCGACCGTGACGGCGGGCTTTTGCGCGCCTTCACCGTCGCTGACGGACGCTGGCGGCTTGACCCGGGCGCCGTCGATCCGCTCTTCCTCGACATGCTCGTGGCCTATGAGGATCGGCGGTTCCACGACCATCAGGGCGTCGACGCCATGGCGCTCCTGCGGGCGGCGGGGCAGGCGCTGGCGAACGGACGGATCCTGTCCGGCGGGTCCACGCTGACCATGCAGGTCGCCCGGTTGCTGGAGGACAGCGGGACCGGGCGCTGGTCCGGAAAGCTTCGGCAAATCCGTGTGGCCCTTGCGCTGGAGCGTCGGCTGACCAAGCCCGAAATCCTCGATCTCTATCTGCGGCTGGCGCCCTATGGCGGCAATCTGGAAGGGGTGCGCGCCGCATCGCTGGCCTATTTCGGCAAGGAACCGCGCCATCTTACTCCTGCGGAGGCAGCACTTCTGGTCGCGATCCCGCAAAGCCCCGAACGGCGCCGCCCCGACCGCTTCCCCGCCGCCGCGGAAGAGGCCCGCGCCCGCGTTCTTCAGCGGATGGAAGCGGCGGAGATGCTGTCGCCCGAACGCGCCGTGGCCGCGGGGAAGGAACGGGTCCCCGTACTCCGCCGCGATTTCCCCGATCGCGCGCCGCTCCTGTCAGCGGCGTTGCGGCGGGCCGATCCTGCGGCGCGGCTGCACCTGACGACGCTGGACGGCGGCCTTCAGAGCGCGCTGGAAACGCTCGCGAAAGAGGCGGCGGACAGGGCGGGCGACCGGCTGTCGGTGGCCATCGTGGTGGCCGATCATCGCACCGGCGAGATCCTGGCCTCGGTCGGCACCGCGGAATGGGCGGACGAAGGGCGCACCGGATTCGTCGACATGACGCAGGCGCTGCGCTCGCCCGGGTCGACGCTGAAACCCTTCGTCTACGCGCTGGCCTTCGATCAGGGCCTGGCCCATCCGGAGACCCTGATCGACGACCGGCCCATGGCCTTCGGCGTCTACGCGCCGCAGAATTTCGACCGCAGGTTCCGCGGAACCCTGCCGGTGCGAGAGGCGCTGATCCAGTCGCTGAACATTCCCGTGGTCAGCCTGACCGAGGCGCTGGGCCCGGCCAACCTGCTGGCGGCCCTGCGGCGGGCGGGGGCCCGGGTCGAGGTGCCGGGCGGCCAGCCTGGGCTCGCCGTCGCGCTCGGCGGACTTGGCATCTCGCTCCAGGATCTCGTGCAGGGGTACGCGGGGCTGGCGCGGCTGGGCCGGCCCGTGCACCTGTCCGCCCTGCCGGGCGGGGCCGGCGATCTTTCCCAACGCCTTGTCGCGCCAGAGGCGGCCTGGCTGGTCGCAGACACGCTGTCCCGCCTGCCGCCCCCCGCCGGGGCCGCGCCCGGAAGGCTCGCCTACAAGACGGGCACGAGCTATGGCCATCGTGACGCGCTGGCGGTGGGCTTCGACGGGGCGCATGTGGCCGGTGTGTGGATGGGGCGCGCGGACGGAACGCCGGTGCCCGGCGCCTTCGGGGGCGACCTTGCGGCGCCCATCCTGTTCGAGGTCTTCGGGCGGCTGAAGCCCCGCTTCGATCCGCTGCCGCCGCCCCCGCCCGCGACGCTGATCCTGCCCAACGCGCGCCTGCCGCTGCCGCTGCGCGCGTTCCGGCCCCGAGGTGCCGCGCTGGCATCGGCCACACCCGACGCCCCCAAGGTCGCCTTCCCCCCGGACGGGGCCGAGGTCGAGGCACCCGACGGCACGCTTGCCGTGCGCGTCCGCGACGGCGCGGCGCCCTTCCTGTGGATGGTGAACGGGGCGCCTGCCGCCCTTGGCCAGACCGGACCCGAGACGCACCTTTCACTCGGCGGGCGCGGCTTCTACCGGCTCTCGGTGATCGACGCCGAAGGCCGAAGCGCGGCCGTGTCGGTGACGGTGAACTAACGGCCTGACTCTGGTTCAGAGCGCCGGCAAATTCCCGGCGTCCCCTGCGCGGCCTAAGACCCCGTGACGGACGCGTAGTGCGCCGATCTTTTCCCAAGAACCCCCTGAACGCGGCCGACAATCCAGCCGGAGGTGCGCAGGAAGCGGAGCAGGAAGTGGGTCGGAGCGATCAGGACCAGGGGTGAGAAGACCACGAGGCTGATGCCCTTGACGACCACGGAGATGAGCGTTGCAGGTCTGGAAAGCTCTCCCAGTCGCCGCTTCAGATGGAAATGAGAGTTGGACTGATCCCTTGCGCGCCTGAACTGGTAGAGGGGTGAAAGCCGCTCCACCGGCAGATGATCCCAGACCACGGCGTCCTCGACCCAGCCGGTTCGAAGTCCACGTCGCTTGCAGTCCTTGTAGAACTCCGTGTCCTCTCCGCCCGCCATGCCAAGCGCTTCGTTGAACCAGACTCCGTGCTCTGCAAACACCGAGGCGCTGCAGAACCAGTTGTTCGTGACGATGGTTGTCGCGCCGGAATCGCTTCGTGTGGAAACCTTGCGCGCCTTTCTTTCCACCGCTTCGTAGCGATTGAGAAGGGATGCCTGCATCATCCGATCCAGCAGGCCGCGCGTTCTGTCAGGTCTGGCGAGGCGCACGGGTCCGCCCCGCAAGTGAACGTGGCTGAATTCCTGCGCCGAAATGTGCTTCAGGAGCCAATCCGGCTCGGGGGTTTCGTCGTCGTCGATGAATGCGATGAAATCGGCACCGGAATCGATCGACAGCCTGACGCAGGTATTTCTTGCAATCGCGATCCCAAGGCGCGGTTGATGATGATATGTGATCTCTCCGAACCGGGACCACAATTCGGAAGCGCCGGAGACGATTTCCCGGCACTGCGCGGAAACGTCGTTTTCGACCACGATCACTTGAACCGCGCACCCGTCTGGCACTGACAGTCTTGCCAGGGACTCAAGGCATGATCCGAGAAGTTCCGGCCTTGCCCGGGTGGGAATGCAGACTGCAATCTTCATCAGTTATGTCCCAAGAAAAACTTACGACACGGCCGTCAAAATCAACGGCCGCATGGCATTGCTTACGACTCTGTCGGGCGCCGGTCAATCTCCGGCGCCCGGACCTCTCAGCCCTTCTTCAGGCAGCGGTTGCCCAGTGTCTCGGCGATCTGCACGGCGTTCAGCGCGGCGCCCTTCCTCAGGTTGTCGGAGACGCACCAGAGGTTCAACCCGTTGTCGATCGTGCTGTCCTGCCGGATGCGGCTGACATAGGTCGCGTATTCGCCCACGCATTCGATCGGCGTTATGTAGCCGCCGTTCTCGCGCTTGTCGACGACCATGACGCCGGGCGCCTCGCGCAGGATGTCGCGGGCCTCGTCCTCATCCAGGAAATCCTCGAACTCGAGGTTGATCGCCTCGGAATGGCCGACGAAGACGGGCACGCGCACGCAGGTCGCGGTGACCTTGATCGACTTGTCGAGGATCTTCTTCGTTTCGGCCACCATCTTCCATTCTTCCTTGGTCTCGCCGGAGTCCATGAAGACGTCGATATGCGGGATCACGTTGAAGGCGATCTGCTTGGTGAACTTCACCGGGGGCTTCTCGTCGACCGGGTTGTAGATCGACTTGGTCTGGTCCCAAAGCTCGTCGATGCCGGCCTTGCCCGCGCCCGAGACCGACTGGTAGGTCGAGACGACAACGCGCTTGATCCGCGCGCGGTCGTGCAGCGGCTTCAGCGCGACGACCATCTGCGCGGTCGAGCAGTTGGGGTTCGCGATGATGTTGCGGTTCTTGTACTGCTCCACCGCCTCGGGGTTGACCTCCGGCACGACCAGCGGGATCTCCGGGTCGTAGCGGTAGAGCGAGGAGTTGTCGATCACGACGCAGCCGGCCTTCGCGGCCTTCGGCGCATAAATCTTCGTCGCCTCCGAGCCGACTGCGAACAGCGCGATGTCCCAGCCGGTGAAGTCGAAGGTGTCGAGGTCCTTGGTCTTCAGGGTCTTGTCGCCGAACGAAACTTCGGTGCCAAGCGACTTGCGGCTGGCAAGTGCGGCGATCTCGTCGACGGGGAATTCCCGCTCGGCGAGGATGTTCAGCATTTCGCGGCCCACGTTCCCCGTGGCGCCGGCGACAACGACCTTGTAGCCCATTGGGATCTCCTCAAGTTAAGGACGAGGCCCCTTAGCCGAAAGCGCCGCGCAATGAAAGGGCAAGTTGCGGCACTGCGGCATCCGCGCGTTGCGCGCTATGTGCCCGCCATGCGGATGCGCGGATCACGCGCCATCAGCGTCTCGACCCAGGCGCGCTCGGCGGTGAAGTCGTGCGGAACCTGCGCCTGCGTCCGGCTGCCGGTCAGCGACAGCGAGGCGAAGAAATCGAAGCCGAACAGCTCAAGCGACGCCAGGTCGCTGGAGGCCAGCAGGCGGATCATCATCAGCCCGGTGGTCGGCGGCGCGCCAAGTTCGTCGCGCAGCGCCGCCCAGTCGGACAGCGGGTGCAGGTAGAATCCGGGTGAGGAGGCGGCCGCCCAGGTCAGGCGCTTGCGCTTGTGCGACATCCAGAGGACGCGGCCGGGGGCCAGCCGGCGCAGGTCGCCCCGGCCCGCGCGGACGGCCAGCGCCAGCCAGTCGGTGCGGGTGCCATGGCTCTGCGGGTCGGGCATGGGCGCGCGGTTGATCCGGATCACCACATCCGCCGCGTCGATCTGCGCCCCTTTTTCGCCCTCCGCGAGCGAGCGGGCATTGCCTACCAGGGCGACCTGGCGCCCGGACAGATCCTTCATGAGTGCGTCCTGCGCAACCGAGAGCGAGGCCAGCGGCCCCTCTTGCCGCAGCGTGCGCGCAAGGAGAAAGCCAAGGCGCGTCATGCCTGGTTGCCTTCGGTATTCTCGTCGATCCGAACACCCTTCCAGCGGCGGTGGGTCCAGAGCCACTGGTCCATGTGCGCCCTGACCTGGCGTTCCAGATCGTCGTTCAGCGCCTGGGTCATGGCGTGGGCGTCGGAATGCGCCACCGGCTCCGAGAACCAGAGCGTGAAGCCGCCATCCTTGCGCCGGATGCCGTAGCAGGGCAGCACGAGGGCGTCGTAGCGCAGCGCCATCTCAGCGACGGCAAGGCCGGTCATCGCCGGCCGGCCCATGAACATCACCGGCTCTCCCAGACCTGTGTGCTGGTCAAGGACCACCCCCACCATGCCACCCTCCCGCAGGAAGCGGACCATCGCGGCCATGCCCTGGCGGCTGCGGGAGAACAGCGGCTGGCCGATGCGGGAAATGGTCGCGACATAGTGTTCGTTGAAGAACGGGTTGCGCATCGGTTTGTAAAGACCGCCGACGCGATATCCGCGCCCGATCAGCGCGGCGCGCAGCGAATCGTAGTTGCCGATGTGTCCCGTCACCAGCAGAACGCCGCGCCCGGTCCGGTGCGCCTCTTCCAGCGCCGGAACGCCCGGACCCTGGAAGGGTTCGTCCCTGACCCGCGCCGTCAGATCCTCGGGCGAATACAATTCGACCAGTGCCCGACCCATGTTGGCGGGAACCGCGCGCATCATCCTGCGCACCTCGGCTTGCGGCAGATCGGGCATGACAAGGGCCAGGTTATCGCGCACCCGGCGGCGAAAGCCCGCAACCGGGGCGATCACCCCCGAGACGAAGCGCGCCCCGAGCGCACGCCGCAGATCGAATGGAAGGACGCGGAGCGCGGCAAGAAACGCCCGGATCAGGCGGTCGCTGATCCAGTCGTTCACCATGCGCAGGCGTTGGGAAAGCTTTGCTGTCTCGGTCACGGCGTCAGGTGGTCTGGCTCAGGGGATGTCGCCGATGTCGGCGTTCCCCGCTTCTGGTAGCCGAAGGCCCACCCCCATGCAACTCGGCAGGGATGCAACAAGCGGTCATTCGCGGGACAGAAGTTCCCGATAGATCGAGACCAGGCGTTCCGCCTCACCCTCGATCCGGTGCCGGGACAGGACCTGCTGGCGGGCGGCGCAACCCGCGTCGGCCATCCGCCCGGGGGTGTCGATCCAGCCCGAAATCGCCACGGCGAGCGCCTCGACATCTCCGGGCGGGACGAGCGTGCCGGTTGTTCCATCGTCGACCAGTTCCTCGAACGCGCCGACGCGGGTGGCCACGACCGGAACCCCGCAGGCCATCGCCTCGAGCGGCGTCAGGCCGAAGCCCTCCCACCGCTGCGGCGCAACGTAAAGGTCAAGCACCCGGTACCAGTCGGCGATGCGGTCGACCGTCACCTCGGGCGGGAACAGGATCCGGTCCGAAAGGCCCGCAGCGGCGACCTCGTCCTTCAACGCCGACAGGAAGGCCGCGTGTTCGGCCGTGGCGCGTCCCATCGCGACCGCGACGGCACCCGGCCTGTCGCGCAGCAGGCGGATGGCGGCGTGCACGAAGGCGTCGGTCCCCTTCTGTGCGCGGATGCGGCCGTAGCAGCCGAAGATGATCGCGTCTTCGGGCAGGCCCAGGGCACGGCGGAGCGCACGGCGGTCTCCGGGTGGAGAGAAGCCTTCGGCTCCGATCCCGTGCAGCACCACGTCGGCGGGCCGGTCCAGATAGGCGGCCGTCTTCTGCGACGTGGCTATGACGCGGTCCATCCGCGCGATCAGCCACTTGGAGTAGCGGCTGTGCCGGCGCTGCGAGGCCGAGGTGAAGAGAAGCCGCAGGCGGCGGCGAAAGACCCCGCGCAGCACCAGGCCCAGAAGCATTTCGGTGTTGCGCCGCGCGTGCCAGACCCGCACCCGGTCACGCGACAGAAGGAAGCAGCGCCAGAGCGGCAGGTGCGGCACGTCCGCAGGCAGGCCCGGACCCGTAGCGGCTATGCCGATCATCTCCGCCTGGATCGGGACCAGCCGCGCGATCGTCGCCGTGACGCCGGACAGGCGGCGCTTCAGGTTCGGGGCGATCACTTCGATCTTCGACGGGTCGATGCGCACGAGGCCTCCTTTGCCTGCCTGACTAACGCAACGGGGCGTTGGCAGAAAGCGTCAATGCGGGGTTTCCCGGCTGAGCAGGTAAACGACAAGGCCGATCAGAAGGGGCGCCAGAAAGAATGCCATCAGCACCGAATAGGCGCCGCTGCCGGGTGCCCCCTGCGCCGCGGCCCCGAACACGGCGCCAGAGCCGAATTGCAGGATACCTGCGCCGCCGATGCCGAACATGTTCAGGAAGGTGACACCGCGACCGATCAGATGCGGGGGGAAGAACGCGCGCCCGTGCGCCATGATCGCGGGGAAGGACGATCCCAGAAGGCCGAGCGCCGCAAAAAGCGCGGTGACGGACCAGAAACCCGAATCCGGGTTCAGGGCAAGCGTGCCAAGTGCCACCGCGGCTAGTGCGTTGCCCCAGAAGACGACCCACTTTCGGGTTCCGAACAGGCGGTCGAGCGGGCCGTAGGCGAAGTTGCCCGCGACCATGGCCAGACCCATCGCCAGCGTCGCGGTTCCGATCCTCGCGGTGTCGGCGTCGTAAAGATCGCTGAGCATCGGGCCCGCCCAAAGCCCCCGGATCGATGCCGCAGGGGCATAGGCAACCGCCATCAGCGGCAGGATGGCCCAGAACCCCGGCAGCCGCAGGAGATCGAGGAGCGATCCGCGTGCCCCGCCTTCTGCGGTGACACGTTCCGGGTCGCGGACGACCAGCGCCAAGGCCGCCGCCACCGCCAGTGTCGTCGCCGCCAGTCCGAACAGGGATGCACGCCAGCCGATCGCGTCGACCAGCATCGCAAGCGGTGCCGATCCGGCGATGTTGCCAAGCGATCCGAAGCCGATGACCATACCCGCCAGCGTTCCGAACACCGCGGGCGTGTAGACGCGCGCGAAGATGAAATAGCATGCCATCAGCACGGGCGAGCAGCCGATGCCGATCAGGACCATCGCACCGTGTATCGCGAGCGGTCCCTGCGCCAGCGCGAAGATCGCGGCGCCGCCCGCCCCGCCCGCCGCCAGAAGAACGGATGCGGTCACACGCGGCCCGATCCGGTCAAGCGCGATGCCGACAGGGATCTGCATCACCGCGAAGGAAAAGAACCACAACCCAGACGAGGTCGCGAGATCGGTGGCGGTGACGCCGATTTCCCGATCCAGCACTGGGGCGAGGACAGCCAGGAAAGCGCGATAGAACTGGCTCAGCACATAGCCGAGGATCAGCACGAAGATGTCCAGCCGCACCGTCTTCTCCCTCTTGTTCGCGTCGTCGCTTCGACCGAACCGGCTCCGCGCCTATCATGAGTCGGACGGAGAGGCACCCCCTTCTGCAGTGCGCCGCTCGATGAACGGGGCCAGCCGCTCTGCCACGTCCCCGGCGCCGGAATGTGGCCGGAACTCTGCCAGGACCCGCTGCCAGATGGCGGTGGCCCGCTCCGTGGCGGTCAGGGCGCCGTGTTCGCTCCAGGTGCCGAAGTTGCTGAGATCGGCCACCAGCGGCACATAGAACGCACGGTCGTAGCGTTCCATCGTGTGCTGTGCACCGAAGAAATGTCCGCCGGGGCCGACTTCGGCGATGGCGTCGTAGGCCATGGCCGCAGGTGTGTCCTCCGGACGTGCGCAAAGCTCGGCAATGGTCTGGAGCGCCTCGACATCGAGGATGAACTTTTCATAGCCGAAGGTCAGCCCGCCTTCGAGCCAGCCGGCGGCATGGATCGTCAGCGTCGCATTGGCCATCAGCGCGCCCCAGAGGCCCATGATGTTCTCGGTCGCCGCCTGCACGTCCGCGGCGTTGCCCGCCGACCCGGCGGCGGATCGCCAGGGCAGGCCGATCAGGCGGGCAAGCTGGCCGGACCCGATCTGCATCTTCAGATGCTCGGGTGTGCCGAAGGCCGGCGCCCCCGACTTCATGTCGACGTTGGACGAAAAGCCGCCATAGCTGACCGGCGCGCCGGGTCGCACAAGTTGGGCCAGCGCGATGCAGGCCAGCGCCTCGGCATGCTGGAGAACCAGCGCCCCCGCGACGGTGACGGGCGCCATCGCCCCGGCCAGGCAGAAGGGCGTGATGATGGTCAGTTGCCCGGCGCGGGCAAAGTCGATGATGCCTTCGGCCATCGGCACGTCGATCAGTCGCGGCGAGTTCGAGTTGATCACCGTCTTGCCCCAGACGCCGTCCTGCCACGCGGCCTCGTCCAGACCAAGCGCGAGGCGGATCATCTCGAAGCTGTCGGCGACCTGCCGGCGGCCGCGTGCGTAGACGAAGAAGGGTTTCGTCCCGATCATCATCTGCGACCGCATCATGGCGTAGTGGCGCAGATGAACGGGCACGTCCTGAGGCTCGGCCGAGGGGCTGAGGATGTGGATCACGTCGAAGTGCTGCTGAAGCTTCAGTGCCTCCTCGAAATCGGTCAGCCGGCCCGGCCGTCGGCCCCTGACCGCGTCCGTGGCATTCGGGCATCCGCCCGAGCCGCCGAACAGAAGCCGGCCCGGCGCGTAGACCTGTTCATGTCGCGGGTGGGCGGCGCGCAGACGGAACGAACGCGGCGCGGTTGCCAGCGCGGCGGCGACGATGTCGCGGCCGATCCTCACCATCTGGCTGTCTTCATCGACGACCGCCCCCGCGGCGGCGAGGATGCTTCGAGCTTCGGGGAGGAGAAACCGGATGCCCAGATTCTCGAGCACCTTGAGCGCGGTTTCATGCATCGCCGCGATCGCGTCGTCCGAAAAGACGGACTGCGGCGCGAAAGGGTGGGACAACTGACCGTAGTCCACACCGCGCGCACCCTGGCTTCCTGTGGCGCCGGCTCCCCGGGCCCGGTCGACTCTGCGCATGATCGATCCTCCTGCGCGGGAGGCTATACCCCCGACAGGTTGCGTCTGGGCCGAAAGCGACCTTCAACGCGTTCAATCGGGTTATCGGTCCGGTGATCTCGGGAATTCTGGTCGGAGCGAGAGGATTCGAACCTCCGACCCCCTGCTCCCGAAGCAGGTGCGCTACCAGGCTGCGCTACGCTCCGACGGGGTGGCGTTTAATGCCTATGGCCGCGCAGCACAAGGGGGAATCGACCAAGTCGTCGAAGGACGCATTTCTGCCTTCAACACTCCATTTTTCCCCGTGAAGCATTGCGCCAGCCGCGTAGCGTTGCGTGTGTTGAACTTTGACTGTGACGGAGGAAAGTGCATTGGCAGGCGTCAAGATCGGTTATCTCGCATACCCCGACATTCTGACCAACAAGGATTGGCAAAAGAAGAAGGGCCTTATCGGCAAGATGAAAAAGACCGGGATCGGGGATGCCCTCGACAAGGCCGAGGCCGTTCACAAGAAGATCGACTGGGCCGATATGGCGGTCAGCAAGGACAACCCCGCCAATATGGAAGAGCTGAAGACGGCGATCCAGTCCGTCAAGAACTACTATGCCAAGGCGATCGTTCCCTACGAAAAGGCCCTTACCGAAGTCGCCGATACCGCTGAAAGCGCGATCAAGGACGTCAAGAAGATGATCGGTGCCGGTTCGGTCGTGAAGGCGATCGAGGCGATCGTGAAGGAAGCCAAGACGCAGCGCTTAACACTGAAGAGCCTTGATCTGGAAGCAGACATCAAGGCGATGGTCGAGAGGATCGAACGGCGCCAGGAGCTGGCGAGGATCCACATGAACGACTCGCTGAAGAAGTTCGTGATCGGCGCAAAGGCTTTCCTGTCGGACCCGACGCCGGAAAACTGGGACAAGCACATCAAGCAGGCCGGGCGGAGCGTGTCGAACTCGGTCAAGGAGCTTGAGAACTACAACCGCGTCTTCTGGAAGGAGTTCCAGAAGTTCGAAGGTTTCGATCTGGGCCGGATGAACATCGACACGAAGTCGCCGGATTTCGCGGACATCACGACCAAGAAGGTGAAGGCCGCTGCAGCGCAGGTGAAGGATATTGCGAGCTTCAAGGGCTGACGGCCGGCCCGGTAATGCCACCCGAAGAATTCTTCGCGGACATTGAACCCGATCCATTTCAGGCCATTTCTGCGCGTGAACGGTGACAACCGCTCACGCGCGGTTTTTTCGGGCCGGTGGTCGGCGGTCGTGTCAGCGATCCCCCACCGTCCGGTTCGAGAGGATCCGTTGCAGCACGCTGGATCGCGGCGCGGTGACGACCTCTGCCCGCCCGCGGGTTTCAAGCACGGGGCGGTTGCCGGACGTGCCTGGCCGTGCTTCGCGCAAGACGATGTAGACGCCTGACGCGATGATGATGACGGCGCCGATGGCGGTCGCCAGGTCAAGCCCCTCGCGGAACAGGATGTAGCCGTAGCCGGTTGCCCAGAGGATCTGGGAATACTGCATGGGTGCCACGATCACCGCCTCGCCCTCGCGGTAGGCGACGATCACGAGGAACGACCCGGCAAGGCCGAAAACGGCGATCACGCCCATCAGGCCCAGATGCTCCATCGGCATCGGGACGTAGACGAAGGGCAGCATCGCGCCCATCACCAGAAAATTGCCGACCATCGGGTAAAGCAGCAGCACGACGGAGCGTTCGTCCTTGCCGATCTTGCGGGCAATGACGGAGACCGCCGCGCTGCAGATGCTTGCGGTCAGGGCCGCCAGATGGCCCAGCGACAGATCGGCCTGTCCGGGTCTGAGCACGACCAGAACCCCGATCAGGCCCGTGATCACCGCCGCCCATCGCCTGAGCCGCACCCGTTCGCCAAGGATCGGGATCGCGAGAATCGTGATCAGCAGGGGGGTCGAGAAAAGGATTGCGTAGACCTGCGCCAGCGGCAGTTCGGAAAAGGCGTAGAACGCGCTCACCCCTGTGACGATGGCGCAGGCCGTGCGGACCAGAACCCATCCGGGGTGCTTCGCGCGCAGGCTTTCGTGGCGGCGGTCGTTGAGAAGGATGACGGCGACGATGGGAAAGCCCAGAAGCGAGCCGAAGAACAGAAGCTGCATCGGCGCATAGGTCGCCCCCAGCAGCTTCACCACGACGTCATGCGTCGCGAACACGCCCATGGCAGCGAGCATCACCAGTGCGGCGCGCATGTTGTTGCCGGCATGTGTGCTCATGAACCCGCCCCGTGACTGCGCCCGCTCAATGAACCGTCCGCGGCGTCAACGCAAGATCCAGACGCGGCGGGGGCGGAAAGCCGCCCCCGGCACCCCCGCGGGCAGGTCTCAGAGGCTCGCTTCGAGGGCCGCCACAATGGCATCGCCCATCTGCGAGGTCGTGACCGGCGTTCCCCCGTCCTTCTGCATCAGGTCGGCGGTGCGGACGCCGTCGGCCAGAACCTTCTCGACCGCCTTTTCGAGGCGGTCTGCCTCGGCGCCCTGATCGAAGGAATAGCGCAGCGCCATCGCGAAGGACAGGATGCAGGCGATGGGGTTCGCCTTGCCTTGCCCCGCGATGTCGGGGGCCGAACCGTGCACCGGTTCGTAAAGCGCCTTGGGCCGGCCGTTCGCCATCGGTGCGCCAAGGCTGGCCGAGGGCAGCATGCCGAGCGAGCCGGTCAGCATCGCCGCACAGTCCGACAGAACGTCGCCGAAAAGGTTGTCGGTCACGATCACGTCGAACTGCTTCGGCCAGCGGACAAGCTGCATCGCGCCGTTGTCGGCATACATGTGCGAAAGCTCGACATCCGGGTATTCCTTGTCGTGGATCTCCTGCACGACCTCGCGCCAGAGGATGCCCGATTCCATGACGTTGGCCTTCTCCATCGAGCAGACCCGGTTGCTGCGCCGCCGGGCAAGCTCGAAGGCCGACCGCGCGACACGGGCAATCTCGCTTTCGGTGTAGCGCTGGGTGTTGATGCCCACCCGCTCGTTCCCTTCGGTGAAGATGCCGCGCGGCTCGCCGAAATAGACGCCGGAGGTCAGTTCCCGCACGATCATGATGTCGAGACCGGCAACGACGTCCTTCTTCAGGGACGAGAAATCCGCCAGAGCATCGAAACACTGGGCCGGGCGAAGGTTTGAATAAAGGTCCATTTCCTTGCGCAGGCGCAGCAGTCCGCGCTCCGGTTTGACGGAGAAGTCGAGCTTGTCGTACTTCGGCCCGCCGACGGCGCCCAGAAGCACCGCGTCAACCGCCTGCGCCTTGGCCATGGTGCTGTCGGCAAGCGGCACGCCGTGAACGTCATAGGCCGCGCCGCCCACCAGATCCTCGGACACGTCGAAGTTCAGGCCGCGCTTTTCGCCGAGCCAGCCGATGACCTTGCGGACTTCGGCCATGACCTCGGGCCCGATGCCGTCGCCGGGAAGAATGAGAAGGGAAGGATTGGCCACGGGTTGCACTCCGGCGCTGACACAGGATGATCGGGGCTGGCCTAGCCAAAGGCGCGCGCCCGGTCAAGCCGCCCCGATTGTCAGACGGGTTGAAGCTCGCCCTGCGCGGGCCGTTCGCTGCGGCGGCGCTTTTCGGCGATCATGCCGGCGATGCGGCCCATCGCGATCCCGCGCATGAGGAGCGAGGCGGGCAGGAAGGCCCAGGCCGTCATTGTCCAGATGAGCGTCTGGGGGCTTTCCAGCGAGACGGGTTCGAACGACGAAGCCACCGCACGGATGCCCGCAGGAATGAAGAACGGCAGCAGGAAGCCCAGGACGATGTTGAATCGCGCGTCGCGTCGCAGGCGCTGCACGACATCACCCCCCGTCGTCGGGTCAAACGTCGGCAGGTTGATCCACACGTTGAAGGTGCCCAGTCGGGCCGGCCAGTCGATGACGCGCAGCGCGATCACGAAAACGATGAGCGTTACAAGCGAGACGGTGTAGGAGATGCCGGCCGCGGTCCTGATCAGGATCATATGGTACAGGCTCATGTCGTCGGGCAGCATCAGCACGAAAAGCCGCACGGGGCTGTAGGGCACGTCGATCATTTCGCCCAGGCGGTTGCCGATGGTTTCGACGAAAAGCGTCAGCGCGGTCTGCTCGTTCTGGCCGCGAACGATGGTGGCCAGAAGGAATACGGTGATGAACAGGGACAGGAAGCGCAGCCGGTTGAATGGCGGCGCGTCACGGAACTCCATCAGCGAAGGATAGGTGGCAACGTACTCGATGAAGGTAAGCAGGGAGGCAAAGATGGCGACCAGCGCGACGATCTGGGTCGTGTCGCGGTGCACGCCCGGCAGCATCAGCGAAGGCATGGCGACGAGAACCATCACCAGCACAGCGCGCGCCAGAGCGCCTGTGAATCGCGACATCACTGCTCAGTCCCTCGACTTGGCCAGGGGTGATGCACCGCCACCCCATTGTTCCAGTTCTCTTCCCGCGATTGTGGCGGGCTGCCTCATTCCTGACACATTTTTGCCCACATTCCGCTCCCCTCGCAATCTTGCTGACCAAGTAACGGGGGCAATGCGGCCTTTTCGTGTCCTAACTGGTGCGGCATTGCATCATTTTCCGCGCAGGAATCTGGCGGGCACCGGAATGCAAAAGGCCGCCCCCGGAAGGGCGGCCCGCTTTCCCCTGCCTTTTCGGGCTCAGACCCAGGGGCGCGACTGCGCCGCGGTCCGTTCGTAGCTGTCGATCGCGGTGACCTTTTCAAGGGTCAGGCCGATGTCGTCCAGGCCATTGACAAGGCAGTGTTTCTTGAACGGGTCGACCTCGAAGCCGAAGCTCCGGCCGTCCGAAGTGGTGACGGTCTGATCCTCAAGGCTGACGGTCATCCGGGCGTTGGAGCCCTTGCGCGCGTCTTCCATCAGCACTTCCACCGCGTCTTGCGGCAGAACCACGGGCAGGATGCCGTTCTTGAAGCAGTTGTTGTAGAAGATGTCGGCGAATGAGGTCGAGATCACGCAGCGAATGCCGAAATCCAGAAGCGCCCAGGGCGCATGCTCACGCGAGGAGCCGCAACCGAAGTTGTCGCCCGCCACCAGGATCTGGGCGTCGCGATAGGCCGGCTGGTTCAGGACAAAGCCCTCGATCTCGCTGCCATCCGCGTTGTAGCGCATTTCGTCGAACAGGTTCTTGCCCAGGCCCGACCGCTTGATGGTCTTCAGGAACTGCTTCGGGATGATCATGTCGGTGTCGATGTTGACCAGCGGCATCGGCGCCGCGATTCCCGTCAGCGTGGTGAACTTGTCCATATTCGCTCCTTTCAGGGGCACGGAGTGCCGGCGGCCAGACGAACGGCGTGACCGAACGCGGGCCTTCTTAGCGCAACGCGCCGGGCGCGCCAAGCGGTCCCTGAACGACAAACGCGCCCCCTGCGGGGCGCGTGCTGCCAATGGCTTCAGAGCCGCTTCAGGCGATCTTGCGGCGCCGGCGCAGCAGCGCCAGACCGCCAAGTCCGGCCAGCAGGGCAAGGCCCGCGGGCGGCAGCGGGACGGCGGCGACGGTGTGATAGGTGGCCGTCAGCTGCGCGGAGTTGGCGTAGGTCTCGCGCGTCCAGAAGGTCGGGATGCCGCTGTTGTCGGTGCCGAAGCCGACGAAGGAGGATATCTCGATGATGTACTCGATCCCGTCCGCGATGAAGCTGGGGCTGAGCGCGGGGTTGTTGACCGCCTGCACCCGGTCCGCGCAACCCTTGGAGTTCACGCCGCTGCCGTTCGCCGCGCCGTTGGCGCACACCTTGTCAAGGTTCGGCGTTTCCCAGTGCAGGAAGTCGTAGGCCTGCGCAAAGCTGTGCATGACCCCGTCGATGGAAAGGTTGAAGGTCAGTTCCAGGACCGCAGAGGCAATCGAGGTTCCGCCCTGGATGACGAAATTGTTGTGGGTGAAGGTGCCAAGGACGAACGATGTCCCCTCGGACAGCGTCGCCGCCGGCGGCGTGGTCGCCACGAAGTCGTATCCCGACTGGGCGCCGCCCTTGTAGAACGGGATGCCCCAGCCCAGTTCCGAGGTGCCGAGGCCGGTGATCTTGCTGGAATAGGCGCCGTTGACCGCCGTCGCACTCGTCCAGGCTCCCTCGACGGACTCGATCGTCACGGTGGCAGCGCTGGCGGATGATGCTGCGAACACCGCTGCGGCTGCAAGAATCTGCGACTTTTTCATTTCCCGACGTCCCCTAACACCCTTCATCCACGCCCTGCCGCCCGTTCCAGCGCCAAGTTGGCGAGAGGAGGAATGCACACGCTAAAGTATAGTACACGTCGCGAATGTGTCAGCGTGGATGAAAAAAGGCAAGTTTGTGGCAGCGGAATTTTCGCCTTTTCATGGAATCCCAAGAAAAACGCCCACTTGCCGATGGGAAGTGGGCGGTTGCCGTTTCGGTGTAAGCGACAATGCAGCTTTCGTCTTCTGATTGTGCCTCGCAAGTCGCTTGCGTGGGAATCACATGAACTCCCTGACGTCGGTCAGGTGCCCGGTGATCGCCGCCGCCGCTGCCATGGCCGGGCTCATCAGATGCGTCCGCCCGCCCCGGCCCTGGCGTCCCTCGAAGTTGCGGTTCGAGGTCGCGGCGCAGCGTTCGCCCGGCGAAAGCTGGTCGGGGTTCATTGCCAGGCACATCGAACATCCGGCCAGCCGCCACTCGAAGCCCGCGTCGATGAAGATCTGGGCAAGCCCCTCTTCCTCGGCCTGCGCACGGACGAGGCCGGAGCCGGGCACGACCATCGCCCGCTTCACGGCGATCTTCTTGCCCTTCAGGATCGCGGCGGCGGCGCGCAGATCCTCGATCCGGCCGTTGGTGCAGGAGCCGATGAAGACCGTGTCGATGGCGATGTCGGTCAGCTTCTGGCCGGGCGTCAGGCCCATGTAGTCAAGCGACCGCTTCGCCGCCTCGACCTTGCCGCCGTGGAAGTCCTCCGGGGCCGGGACCGCGCCGGTGATCGGCAGCACGTCCTCCGGGCTGGTGCCCCAGGTGACGACCGGGGCGATGTCTTCGCCGCGGATGGTCACCACCTTGTCGAAATGGGCGCCCTCGTCGGTGAACAGCGTCTTCCACCAGGTCAGCGCGGCTTCCCACTGGGCGCCCTTGGGGGCGTGCGGACGGCCCTTGACGTAGTCGAAGGTCTTTTCATCGGGCGCGATCAGGCCCGCGCGCGCGCCGCCCTCGATCGCCATGTTGCAGACGGTCATGCGGCCTTCCATCGACAGGTCGCGGATCGCCTGGCCGCAATATTCGATGACATAGCCGGTGCCGCCCGCGGTGCCGGTCGCGCCGATGACAGACAGCGTAATGTCCTTGGCGGTCACGCCCGGGCGCAGGTGCCCGGTGATCTCCACCTTCATGTTCTTCGATTTCTTCTGGATCAGCGTCTGGGTCGCCAGCACATGCTCCACCTCCGACGTGCCGATCCCGTGCGCGAGCGCGCCGAAGGCGCCGTGCGTGGCGGTATGGCTGTCACCGCAGACGACCGTCATCCCCGGCAGGGTCCAGCCCTGTTCCGGCCCGACGATATGGACGATGCCCTGGCGGATGTCGGAGACCGGGTAGTAGTTGATGCCGAAGTCGCGCGCGTTCTTGTCCAGCGCCTCGACCTGGATGCGCGACTCCTCGTTGTCGATGTGCTTGTCGCGCCCCGGCGTCGTGGGCACGTTGTGGTCGGGCACGGCGATGGTCTTCTCAGGCGCGCGCACCTTGCGGCCGGTCATCCGCAGGCCCTCGAAGGCCTGGGGGCTGGTGACCTCGTGGACCAGGTGGCGGTCGATGTAGAGCAGGCAGGTGCCGTCGGCGTCCTCATGGACGACATGGGCATCCCAGATCTTGTCGTAAAGCGTTTTCGGGCCGGGCATGGCTTTCTCTCAGATCGAAGGGCAAATACAGGGTCGGGCGCGCGGTAACGCCAGTCAGGCGCGCGCGAGGATCGATACGGTGGACCCGTAGAAGCGCCAAGGCAGGCGCGCGCGGTCATCCATGTCGAAAAAGCGGTTCATGGCGGTTCAGATACTCCTTGCACCCCTTTCCCGCAAGGGCGAAGGGAACGCGCGCGTTACGCCTTCGAGGACTGCCGGACCGGGGCGAGGTCGGCGCGGGTGGCGCGGCGATCACGTCGGCGGCCGCCGACTGCGCGGAAAACGCGACATCGCGCCGGCGATACCGACGAAAATGCCGCGTGTCATTGAGATTTCACCTTGCGGATGCTACTTCTTTTGCAAGGCCCGGCGCCGGGGCTCGTTCCAGGCGCGCAACCCAAGGAGGACGATGTCCTGTTTTCCCAAGTGCCGGCAGCCGGCGGTATGGCTGCGGGGGCGATGCCGATGAAGGCCATGTCCTCCGAGGTTTCGAGCGATAGCCTGCTCGCGCGGATTCTTGCTTCCCTTGACGATGACAAGGCCGAGGACGTGGTGACGATCGATCTCCGCGGGCGTTCGAGCGTTGCCGATTACATGGTCATCTGTTCCGGCCGGTCGTCGCGTCAGGTCGCGGCCATCGCCGAAAAACTGACCGAGCGGCTGAAGCAGGACCTTGGCCGGACCTGCAAGATCGAGGGCAAGGACCAGGGTGACTGGGTGCTGATCGACGCTTCGGACGTGATCGTCCACGTCTTCCGCCCCGAGGTGCGGGACTTCTACCAGCTCGAAAAGATGTGGATGCCCGCCGGAACCGGGCTTGCGACACGCAAGGTCTGATGCGGCTCCACATTTGCGCGGTCGGCCGTCTCCGGGCGGGGCCGGAGCGCGATCTGATCGACGACTATCTCGGGCGCTTCGACCGGACGGGAAAAGCCCTGGGCCTTGGGCCTGCGATTGAACATGAAGTCGAGGACAGGAAGGGCGGCGGCAAGGAGGCAGAGGGCGCACTTCTGTCGCGCGCCGTCCCCGCCGGTGCCGTGCTCGTGGTTCTGGACGAGCGCGGGGACATGCTGACCTCCCCCGAATTCGCGCAACGCGTTGCGCGGTGGCGCGACGAAGGGCGTCAGGATGTCGCCTTCGTCATCGGCGGCGCCGACGGGATCGCCGCCGACCTGCGCGACCGGGCGGATCTGGCGATCTCGCTCGGGCGGATGGTCTGGCCCCATGCCCTTGCGCGCGCGATGCTGGCCGAACAGCTCTATCGCGCGGCTTCCATCCTGTCGGGCCTGCCCTATCACCGGGCGTGAACGTCCCCCTGCGACTCCGGAACCTGCGCCCCGTTGCCCCGCCGCGCCAAGGGGCCTAGAAGGTTGCGCAAAGCGAAAGGAAGCCGCCGATGACCCGACCGAAACCCGTGGTCCTGTGCATTCTCGACGGTTGGGGCCTGCGCCCCGAGCGGGAGGCGAATGCCGTCGCGCAGGCGCTCAAGCCCGCCTTCGACCGGATCATGGCCGACTGCCCGCATGCGCAACTTGTGACGCACGGGCCCGACGTCGGCCTGCCCTCCGGGCAGATGGGCAATTCCGAGGTCGGCCACACCAACATCGGCGCGGGGCGCGTCGTTGCGATGGACCTGGGGCAGATCGACCTTGCGATCGAGGACCGGAGCTTCTTTTCGAATGCCGCGATCCTTGCGTTCCTTGAATCACTGAAGGCCTCGGGCGGCACGGCGCATATGATGGGCGTCATCTCGGATGGCGGCGTCCATGGGCATATCGACCACGTCCTGGCCGCCTGCCGGCTGGCGGCGGACATGGGGGTGCCGGTCTCCCTGCACGCGGTGACGGACGGGCGGGATGTCGCGCCGTCCTCCGCCGCGGGTTTTGTCGAATACCTGATGGCCCGGCTTCCCGCCGGCGTGCGCGTGGCGACGGTGACGGGTCGCTACTTCGCCATGGACCGCGACAACCGCTGGGATCGGGTCGAGCGGGCCTATGACGCGATGATCGGAGCGGCGGGACAGCACGCGCCGAACGCGACCGAGGCTGTCGCCCGGTCCTATCAGCGCGGGGAGACCGACGAGTTCATCCAGCCGACCGTGATCGGCGACTATGCCGGTGCGCGGGATGGGGACGGGTTCTTCTGCCTGAACTTCCGCGCCGACCGTGCGCGCGAAATCCTTCTTGCCGTCGGTGAGGACGACTTCGCGGGTTTCGCCCGGAAGCGCCGGCCGCACTGGGCGTCGATCCTGGGGCTGGTGGATTATTCCAAGACCCACGACACCTTCATGGCGGCGGCCTATCCGAAGCGGCCCGTGGTCAACACGCTGGGCGCCTGGGTGGCCGCGCACGGGCTGCGGCAGTTCCGCCTGGCGGAAACCGAGAAATATCCGCATGTCACGTTCTTCCTGAACGGCGGCAAGGAAGCGCCCGAGCCGGGCGAAGACCGCTACATGGCGCCATCGCCCAAGGTCGCGACCTACGATCTCCAGCCCGAGATGTCGGCGCCCGAGGTGGCGGGCAAACTGGTCGAGGCGATCGGCGCGGGATATGACCTGATCGTGGTGAACTTCGCCAATCCCGACATGGTGGGGCATACCGGGGTTCTGGCGGCGGCCATCAAGGCGGTGGAAACAGTCGATCAGGGTCTGGGACGCGCAATTGTCGCGCTTGGCAAGGCGGGCGGGGCGATGATCGTGACCGCCGACCATGGCAACTGCGAGACGATGGTCGACCCCGAGACCGGCGGGCCGCACACCGCGCACACGACGAACCCGGTGCCGGTGATCCTGGTCGGAGGCCCCGCCGGTGCCCGGCTCCGGAACGGGCGGCTCGCGGATCTCGCGCCGACGCTGCTTGACCTGATGGGGCTGCCGCTGCCGCCCGAGATGACGGGACGGACGCTGATCGAAAGATGAAGACCCGCGCCGCGATCCTGCTGGGCTGCGTCCTTTTCGCGCAGTCCGTTTGCGCGGACACCGCGACCGAGGCCGCCGAGAAGGCGGCGGCCGGTCTGCGCGCGGCCATCGACGTGCTGAACCAGGCAGAGGGGGCGCGGAACCGGATCGCCGCGCTGACCGAGACGATCAGGGCCTATGAACTCGGCCTGACGGCGCTGCGCGAGGGGCTGCGCAGTTCCGCCCTGCGGGAGGCGGAGATTCGCGGCTCCTTCGAGGCCAAGCGGGAGAGGATCGAGCAGGTCCTGGCCGCCATGGTCGCGATGGACGACGCGCCGGGGCCCCTCGTGCTGCTGCATCCCGGCGGGCCGGAAGCTGCGGCGCGCAGCGGCATGATCATGGCCTCTGTCGGGCCGGCGCTGGAGGCGGAGGCGGCCGATCTGCGCCGCGATCTGCAGGAAATCGCCCGGATGCGCGCGTTGCAGGACAGCGCGCTTGGCGCACTCGAAGACGGGCTTGCCGCCGCGCAGGCGGCGCGCACGGCGCTCAGCCAGGCGGTCCAGGACCGCACTGATCTGCCGCAACGCTTCCTTGAAGACCCCGAGGAACTTCAGGCGCTGGTCGCCAATGCCGAGACGCTCGAAGCCTTCGCCCGTGGGGTCGCGCGCCTGCAATCCGACGTCGGCCCGCCCATTGCCGATTTCGCGGGGGCAAAAGGCGCGCTGCCCCTTCCGGTCGTCGGGACTCTCTTGCGCCGCGCCGGCGAAGCCGATGCAGCCGGGATCGTGCGCCCCGGCCTGCTTGTCGCCACGCGCCCCGAAGCCCTGGTTGTCACCCCGTGGCCCGCGACGATCCGGTATCGCGGACCCTTGCTAGACTACAAAAACGTGATGATCCTCGAACCCGCAGCGGGCTATCTTCTGATTCTCGCGGGCCTGTCGACTGTCTATGGTGAAACCGGCGACGTGCTCGAGGCCGGCGCTCCGGTCGGGCTGATGGGCGGGCGGGATCTGGCCGCCGTGGAAGGGACTGGCGCAGAGCGGACGGAAACGCTCTATATAGAGCTGAGACAGGATGCGGAGCCGATCGACCCCGCGCCGTGGTTTGTGGAAACAAGGGAAGAGTAGGCGATGAGGAAATATCTGATGGCCGTGATGAGCGGCACGCTGGCCGGGGCGGTCTTCACAACCCAGGTCGCCGGCCCCCTCCTCGCCCAGGAGGCTGATCAGGAGGGATCGGTCTATGAACAACTGGATCTGTTCGGGGACATCTTCGAGCGCATCCGCTCGCAGTATGTCGAAGAGGTCAAGCCGGGCGAACTGGTCGAGGCCGCGATCAACGGCATGCTGACCTCGCTCGACCCGCATTCCAGCTATCTGCCGCCAGACGAGTTCAGCGACATGCGCGTTCAGACGCGCGGCGAATTCGGCGGGCTTGGGATCGAGGTGACCCAGGAAGAGGGCTTCATCAAGGTCGTCTCGCCCATGGACGGCACGCCGGCGGCCGAGGCGGGGATTCAGGCGGGGGACTTCATCACCCATGTGAACGGCGAAAGCGTCCTCGGGCTGACGCTCGACCAGGCCGTCGACATGATGCGCGGGCCGGTCGGGTCCGAGATCGTGGTCACCGTGGTGCGCAAGGATATCGAGGAGCCGTTCGACGTCTCCATCATCCGCGACACGATCAAGCTGACCGCCGCCCGCGCCAGGCTTGAGGGCGATACCGTCGTGATCCGCGTGACGACGTTCAACGACCAGACCTATGTCAACCTCGAGGAAGGGCTGAAGAAGGCGGTCAGCGATGCCGGCGGCATGGACAAGGTCAACGGCTTCGTCATCGACATGCGCAACAACCCCGGCGGCTTGCTGACCCAGGCGATCGAGGTTTCGGACGCCTTCCTCGACAAGGGAGAAATCGTGTCGACGCGCGGCCGCAACCCGGAAGACAGCGAACGCTTCAACGCCGAGCCGGGCGACCTGGCCGAGGGCAAGCCTATCGTCGTGCTGATCAATGGCGGCTCCGCCTCGGCGTCCGAGATCGTGACGGGGGCGCTTCAGGATCACCACCGCGCCATCGTCGTCGGCACCAAGAGCTTCGGCAAGGGGTCGGTCCAGACGATAATTCCGCTGCGTGGCAACGGCGCCATGCGCCTGACCACGGCGCGCTACTACACCCCCTCGGGGCGCTCGATCCAGGCGCTGGGCATCGCGCCCGACATCCTGGTCGAGCAGCCCAAGGTCGCCCCGCAGGAGCCCGAGGAAGACGCAAGCGCGGCCGATCGCGCCCGCACCGAGGCCACCCTGCGCGGAAGCCTGACGAACGATTCCGTCACCGAGGACGAGAAGCGCGTGCTGGAGGAAGAACAGGCGCGCGCGGAGCAGGCGGCGAAGCTGCGGCAGGAAGACTATCAGCTGGCCTATGCCATCGACATCCTCAAGGGCCTGTCAGCCATCGCCGAGGCGAAGTAGCCGGTGAAGGCGGAAGATCTTCCCTACCGCCCCTGCGTGGGGGTGATGCTGATCAATGCGGAGGGACGGATCTTTGCCGGACAAAGGTTCGACAGCCCGGTTGCCGCCTGGCAGATGCCGCAAGGGGGCATCGACAAGTGCGAAAGGCCGCGCGCTGCGGCGCTGCGCGAACTTCGGGAAGAGACGGGGATCGCGCCCGAGCTGGTGAGCCTTGTCGCGCGCAGCAGCGACTGGCTGACCTACGATCTGCCGCCCGAGCTTCTGGGCAAGGTCTGGGGCGGCAAGTACCGCGGGCAGAAGCAGCGTTGGTTCCTGTTCCGCTATCTGGGCCGCGACGACCAGATCGACATCGCGACCGAGCATCCGGAGTTCTCCGAGTGGCGCTGGATCACCGCTGACGAGTTGATTGCCGGCATCGTCCCGTTCAAGCGCGACGTCTATGAGCGAGTCGTCGCGGAGTTCCGCGGGCACCTGCACTAGGCGCACCACGCCGCCTGCGCGTGCAGGCGTGATCGCTCCTCCCGTCCCGGTAGCGCGGCACCCCTCGAAACGAGTGGATTCCCTGCCCCGGCCGGCACCTTGGCCCGACCGAAACCCCGCGATCGGTGGTAGTATCCCGCCGCCGGATCACGGCACGTGTTCCGGCCTGATGGGAGGGAACCATGACGAAGCGCGTGATGATTGCGGCGGTGCTGGCGGGTGCCGCCTGGCTGCCCCTGGCCGCCGACGCCGACGACTATGACCTTGATGCCCTGAGGGCGGCGACCGAGAAGTACATGGACGTGAATGCCGCCCTGGCTGACGGGTTCATCCCCGATCCGTCCGGTCACTGCATCGACGCTGGGCATGAGGGGCTGCCGCCCGAATGGGGCGCGATGGGGATTCACTATCTGCGGCCCGACCTTCTCGGGATCGCGCAGGGGGGCGAACGGGTGGACGGCGTCGGCATGCATACCGATTTCGCAGCGCCCGCGATCCTGCTCTATGAGCCGCAAGCGGACGGATCGCTTGCGCTTGTCGGGATCGAGAACCTCGTGTTCGAGAAGGCCTGGATGGACGCGGGCGGCAATGGCCCGCCCATGTTCAACGGCCGACACTGGGATCACATGTCCGACGATCCCGCGACAGCCGGGGACGAGGCACACGGTTTCATGCCGCATTTCGACCAGCATGTCTGGCTGTTCCGCGAGAATCCCAACGGGGTCGACGTGCCCTTCAACCCGGCGGTGACCTGCGAGCACCACAAGGGCTAAGGCGCCTCACCCGCCTGCGTGGAAGAAGTCGTAGACGGTCTGCGCAACCTTTTCCGATATCCCCTCGACGGCCTTCAGGTCGTCGAGGCCGGCGCGGCTGACCGCCTTGGCCGATCCGAAGTGCTGCAACAGCGCGCGCTTTCGCGTCGCGCCGACCCCGGGGACCTCGTCGAGCGGCGTGGCGCCGACGGTCTTCGCCCTTTTGGCGCGGTGCGCGCCGATGGCCCAGCGGTGCGCCTCGTCCCTGAGCCTCTGGACGAAGTAGAGGACGGGCGAATTGTGCGGCAGGGCGAATGGGGTCCGACCCGGGCGGTGGAACTCCTCCTTCCCCGCGTCGCGGTCGATGCCCTTGGCCACGCCGATCATCGGCACGTCTTCGACCCCCATCTCCTCCATGATCCCCATTACGGCCGAAACCTGCCCGGCGCCGCCGTCGATCAGGATCAGGTCCGGCCAGGCGCCGGTCTCCCGGTCGGGGTCTTCCTTCAGAAGCCGCTGGAAGCGCCGGGTCAGAACCTCCTTCATCATCCCGAAGTCGTCGCCGGGGGTCAGATCCGCACCCTTGATGTTGAACTTCCGGTACTGGCCTTTCTCGAACCCCTCGGGGCCGGAGACGATCATGCCGCCGACCGCATTGGTGCCCATGATGTGGGAGTTGTCGTAGACCTCGATCCGGCGCGGCGGGGTGTCGAGGTCGAAAGTCTCCGCAAGCCCTTCGAGCAGCTTCGACTGCGCGGCGCTCTCGCTCATCTTGCGGCCGAGGCTTTCGCGCGCATTGCGCAGTGCGTTTTCGACCAGTTCCGCCTTTTCCCCGCGCTGGGGCACGCTGATCTCCACCTTGCGGCCCGCGCGGTCCGACAGCAGTTCCGTCATCAGGTCCGCATCCTCGATCGGATGCGAGAGCAGGAGGAGCCGGGGCGGCTCCTTGTCGGCGTAGAACTGGCCGAGGAAGGCCTCCAGCACTTCCGCCTCTTCCGCGCCTGACCCGGTCCTGGGATAGAAGTCGCGGTTGCCCCAGCTCTGGTTGGCGCGGATGAAGAAGACCTGCACGCAGGCCTGGCCGCCCTCCATGTGCAGCGCGATGACATCGGCCTCCGCCACGCCGCGCGGGTTGATGCCCTGCGACGACTGCACCTGTGTCAGTGCGCGGATGCGGTCGCGCAGCGCGGCGGCCCGCTCGAATTCCATCGCATCGGCGGCGGCCGTCATCTCCTCGGCCAGCTTTGCCTGGACCTGCGTGGACTTGCCTTGCAGGAACCGTTCGGCATCCGCGACCAGCGCGCCATAGCCCGCTTCGTCGATCCGGCCCACGCAGGGCGCCGCGCAGCGCTTGATTTGGAACAGCAGGCAGGGCCGCGTGCGGCTGGCGAACATCGCGTCGGAGCAGTTCCTGAGCAGGAACACCTTCTGCAACTGGTTCAGCGTGCGGTTCACCGCGCCGGCGCTGGCGAACGGGCCGTAGTAGCTGCCCTTTTCCTTCTTCGCGCCCCGGTGCTTCTTGATCTGCGGAAAGCCGGATTCCTTGGAAACCAGGATATTCGGGAACGACTTGTCATCCCTGAGAAGCACGTTGAAGTGGGGCTTCAGCTGCTTGATCAGGTTCTGCTCCAGCAGCAGCGCCTCCGTCTCTGTCCGGGTGGTCAGGAACATCATCGAGGCGGTGGCATGGATCATTCGCGCGATCCGCGCCGAATGCCCCGAAGGCCGCGCATAATTGGACACCCGCGCCTTGAGGTTGCGCGCCTTGCCGACGTAAAGAACCCGCCCTTCCGCGTCGAGCATCCGGTAGACGCCCGGCTGCGCGGTCAGCGTCCGCAGATAGGACTGGACCACGGCATGGCCTTTCAGCGGCCCGTCGGCGGGGGGGGGTGGATGCTCTGTCATCTGCGGCTGATTCCGGTCTGCGGCTGCAATGTTACGCAGATGCGCGCAAGAGGAAACCTGTCCACGGTTTCTGTGGATAAGTCTGGTGAAAGTTTTCGGGCACGCGGAAATTCTCCTTTGATTTTGCCCCGTTCCGGGAATTGCCTGTTTTTTAGGCAGTTATGCAAGGCTATGAAATCATTGAATAAAAAACTTCATGTGCTGCAAACATCTGAAAATATTGAGAGAATCGTAACAACCTTGTGACTGCCGATGCAGACGTGGACAAGTCAAGGGTGCGGGCTGTCACAGATGCTGCTTCAGGGCTGAATTCCGAGGATATCGGCGGTCCTCCAGCCCAGGTGCTGGCCGCCGTCGACGCAAAGAAGCTGGCCGGTCACGGACGGTGAGTCGAGGAAATATCCAAGCGCGCCGCAGATGTCGTCAGGGTTGGCGCCGCGCTCCAGAACCGACGCCGCGCGCTGTGCCTCGAACTGTTCCGCGCTCTGCCGTTCGCCCCGAAGCGTCGACCCCGGACCGATCGCGTTCACCCGCACATCCGGCGCAAGCGCCCGTGCCGCAGTCTGGGTGAAAGCCCAAAGCCCCATCTTGGCCAGGGTGTAGCTCATGAATTCCGGTGTCAGCTTGCGCACGCGCTGATCCAGCATGTTGACCACCAGCGCCTGCGACCGCGCGCCGCCGGGCCCGCGCAGGGCGCCGGGTGCCTGGGCGGCAAAGGCCTGTGTCAGGACGAAGGGCGCGCGCAGGTTGGATTCGAAGTGCCGGTCCCAGCTTTGCCGGGTCGCGGTGCGGATGTTGTCGTATTCGAAGATCGACGCGTTGTTGACCAGGACCGTAAGCGGCCCGTCCAGCGTCTGGGTCGCGCGGGGGACCAGCGCCTGGCTCTGCGCCTCGTCCAGCAGGTCCGCCTGAAGGGTTTCCGCCCGCACACCCAGCGCACGCGCCTCCCGCGCGGTTTCCTTGGCCGCGCTTTCGGACCCTGCGTAATGGATGGCGACGTCGAGGCCGCGACCGGCCAGATACAGGACCATCTCGCGTCCAAGGCGGCGGGCACCGCCTGTCACGAGCGCGCGTCCCGCGATCACTGTCATGAGGCACCCCTGCCGCAGTCGCAGTCCGACTTGCCGATCAGCGGCCTTCCGCAGGTGCGGCAGCGCCGCACTTCGGAGCTTCGCGAGCCGATGCGTGGCACCCTGAGTCGGCCGAAGACGGCGAGAATGGCCATCGCGATCAGAAAGAGGGTGACGATCTTGACCATGCCCTCAAAGCCCGTAGCGCGACCACAGCGCGCGTTCCTCGATCTCGTCCACTGCCGCGCCGATCAGGCGGCCCGTGAACCGCTGGAAGATCGATCTCCTGACACCATAGGGCATCAGCCGGACCTTGTCTCCGTAAAGCGACTTGAGCTTCGGCACCGGGTGCGAAATGCCGTCGGCAAGGCCCACGTCGACCGCGCCCTGCCCGACCCATACGTCGCCGGTGAACAGGTCGCGGTCGGCGGCAAGCCGGCTGCCCCGACGGGCGGCGACCTGCTGCTTGAAGGACTCGTGTATGGGGCCAAGGATCGCGTGCAGGCGTTCGACATCCTCCGGCTTTTCCGGGCGGAACGGGTCGAGGAAGCTTTTCGAGGCGCCCGCCGTATGCACCCGCCGTTCGACCCCGTGCCGGGCCAG
Source organism: Albidovulum sediminis (assembly GCF_025380365.1). Classification (GTDB taxonomy): domain Bacteria; phylum Pseudomonadota; class Alphaproteobacteria; order Rhodobacterales; family Rhodobacteraceae; genus Albidovulum; species Albidovulum sediminis. Next base: position 126,108 of record NZ_JAOCQF010000003.1, on the reverse strand, counting down.
CAGCTCCGCAAAGCCGAACCCCGCCGAAATCACGCCGATCGAGCCCGCGACCGAATTGGCATCAAGCCAGATGTCATCCGCCGCCGTCGCCAGCCAGTAGCCGCCCGACGCGGCCACATCCTCGACAAAGGCGTGAACCGGGATCTTGCGCTCCTCTGCCAGGCGGCGGATGCGCGCCGCGATCAGGGCGGACTGCACAGGCGACCCGCCGGGAGAGTTGATGATCAGCGCGACGGCCTTCGGCTTGCCCCTGCGAAAGGCGCGCTCGATCACCGGGGCCAGGGCATGATCCGACAGCCCGCCCCGTCCGCCCGCGGTGATGACACCTTGCAGGCGAAGGACGGCGACGCGCGGTTTGGGGCGAAAGACATTCATCAGACGTTTCATGCCTTGCGATGTAGACGCTGCGGCCCGTCCGGACAATGGAGGATCGCGGCAATCCGTGACGAACGGGCGGGGTTGTCAGGCCGAAATGCGCACCCGCAGCGGGCGCCCCTCAAGGATGGTCTCCATCGAGAAGTGGCCGGTGACGGTCTCAAGATCGCCCACGGTGATCAGTTGCTGATAGACCGTGTCATAGCCGGACATCGAGGTCGTCACCACCTTCAGGAAGTAATCCCATTCGCCGCCGATGCGGTGAAACTCGGTGATCTCCGGGATCGCCTCGACCTTCTGGCGGAACCGTTTCGACCAGTCCGGCGAATGATTGCGCGTCTTGACGAAGACCATCACTGTCAGGTCGAGGCCAAGTGCGCGCGCATTCACCCGCGCCGCCGCCCCCTGGAGGATGCCGCTCTGCGCAAGCCGCTGCATCCGGCGCCAGCAGGCGTTCTGCGACAACCCGATGCGATCCGCCACCTCGCGCTGCGACAGCGTGCCGTCGGCCTGGACACAATCGAGGATGGCCTTGTCGATCGCATCGATTTTCTGGCTTTGTAGATCATATGACCCAAATATGAAACATTGTTGAGTAATATATGTGATGAAACATGCCAATTGTCCAATCATCATTGAACCTGCACCCGATGGAGATCACGACCGACCATGACCCTTTCCGCCTTCGACCGCTTTCGCGCCGCCCTCGGTTCCGATGACGTAGCCGGGCGCATCCATGCCGCGGAGATCGGGCGCGACGCGCGCATCGACGGACCGTTCGGGCCGCGCCCGCTTCTTTACGCCGATTACGTGGCTTCGGGCCGCGCCGTCCGGCCGGTCGAGGACTTCATCATGGAAGAAGTCCTGCCCTGGTATTCGAACAGCCACACCGAGGCGTCGCACTGCGGCGGCGTGATGACACGGATGCGCCGTGAGGCGCGCGGCATCATCCGCGCCATGTGCGGCGCGGGCGAGGAGACGGCGGTGATCTTTACCGGTTCAGGCGCGACATCCGGCCTGAACCGGCTTGTCCACCTGCTCGGTATCGACGCGGCGGTGCGGCGTGGCGAGGTGCCGCTGGTCATCCTCGGCCCCTATGAGCATCATTCCAACATCCTGCCCTGGCGCGAAAGCGGGGCGGAGGTCGTGGAGATTCCCGAAGACCCTGCCGGTGGGCCGGATCGGAGGGCCCTTGCAGACGCCCTTGCCGCAGCTTCGGGCCGGCGCCTGGTGGTGGGAAGCTTTTCGGCGGCATCGAACGTGACCGGCATCCTGACCGATGTCGAGGGGATCAGCCGCCAGCTCAGGCAGGCGGGCGCGAAGGTCGTCTGGGATTATGCCGGGGCAGGCCCCTACCTGCCCATCCGCATGACCCCGGCGCCTGATGCCGCGATCGACGCCATCGTCACCTCGCCGCACAAGTTCGCCGGCGGCCCGGCGGCGTCGGGTCTCCTGCTGATGCGCAAGGATGCCGTGGCCTCCACGGTTCCCACCCTTCCCGGCGGGGGCACCGTGCGCTTCGTATCGCCCGCGTTCCACGACTACTCCACCAGCGTCGAGGCGCGGGAAGAGGCGGGAACGCCGAACGTCATCGGGGATATCCGCGCCGCGCTTTGCTTCATCCTCAAGGACGCGATCGGCCAGACGTTCATCGACCGGCGCAACGCCGCGCTGCGTGACCGCGCCATGGCGCGATGGCGCGCCGAGGGGCGACTGGAGATTCTGGGCAATCCCGAAGCCCCCCGGCTGCCGATCTTTTCCTTCCGCATCCGAGACGGTCGCGGCGGATACATCCACCAGCAACTCGCGACGCGCATGCTCTCGGACCTGCACGGGATCCAGGCTCGCGGCGGCTGCGCCTGTGCCGGGCCCTATGTTCACCGCCTGCTCGGCATCGATGCCGACGCCTCCGGTGCGCTGCGTGCGGCCATCCTGTCGGGGGACGAGATCGCGAAGCCAGGGTTCGTCCGGCTCAACTTCAGCTATCTCTTCACGGATGCAGAGGCCGACCGGGTGATCGACGCGGTCGCGGACCTGGCCCGGAACGCGGAAGCCTACCTGGGCCACTACGCCTGCGACACAGCCACCGCGATATTCACACCGGTTCCGGACACGCCCGACGCTTCGGCCCTTCGGGGCTGAGCGATCGGGGCGACGGTCGGTTCCCTCAGGCGGGCTTCGCCGCGGCGGCTTTCGAAGCGGCCTTTTCCTCCCATTCAAGCGCGGCAGCCATGGCGGCTTCGGCACCCTCCGGGTCGTTCATGCGCCGAAGCAGGCTGGCCAGGAAGCGGAAGCGGGCGACCCGCCCCGCCGCGGGAAACAGCGACATCGTCTTCCGCGTGAGCGTGGCGGCCTCTTCCAGCGCGCCCTTGATCGACAGGACACGCGTCAGTCCCGCAACGGCTGTGCGCGCACGCGGGTCGATTTCAAGCAGCGAGCGGAGTTCGCGCTCTGCCCGGTCAAGATCGTGTAGCCCGACAAGCGCGTCGGCCAGCCAGGTGACGAACTGCGGATCGTTCGGAAAGTGTTCGAGGGCCTTCTCGGATATCCGGAGCGCCTCTTCGTGGTCGCGCGCCCCCTTGGCCTGGGCGATCGCCATCAGGAAATACCTGCGTGAGGTCGCCCCGATTGCCGTCAGGCGCTCGATGAGCGCTGAGGCGCTTTCCCTTGATCGGAGTCGGATGATCATGTCGGCGTAGGTGACAAGCCCGCCTTCCTTCGCCTCGCCATCCAGGACAGCCTCCATCAACGCAAGCGCGCGTGCGGCGCCGGGATGATCGGGATCGAAGGCGACGTTAGAGGGATAATCGTTCGCGGCCTTGCGGAAGATCAGACCGCCCCTGAACCTTTCGATGGCATAGATCGATTTCGCGATCGGTGCACAGTCGTAGGTCGGGAAGTTCACCGCAATCTCGCGATGGTCGACCTCGACGAAGCGCCGCGCGGCGTAGTCCATGACAGCGCCCTCTGCCCCGAACCCGGACAGACCGCCCGTGCATCGGACCGCCAGAACCGAATCGTCCCGCATGCCCGCAAGTGCCGTCTCGATGGCCGCAACGGCCTCGGCCCCGTCACCCGACACCGAAAGGATCACGACGTCAAAGCCATCGAGCGCGGGCGCGCCAGCCGTGAGCGTGGCGACATGGGCAACGCTTCCCGTCGCGAACGGAAGGCAGCCGGCGTCGAAGCCGGTGTCCCCGACGACCAGGACTTTCGCCGATGGCCCGGCCACGGCCTCGAAGATGGGCGAGGCAAACATGTCGGGTTCCTGCCCCCCGGCGCTGCGCTTGTGCGCCACGACGATGTTGTGAAATCGTTCGATGGCGACGATGTCCGCGACCTCTGGATGATCCCCGTCGAGGCTGCGCATCAGCCGCGCGAACAGACCGACGCTGTTCGGCGCATCAAGGGTGATCGACCCGCCGAACCGCGGGAAGAACGAGGTCTGCACATCCTCCACGGCATAGATGCCACCCGCCTTCAGGGTCGGAAACAGGATCCGGAAGCTCTCGACCACGTGTTCGTTGCGGTGACTGCCGTCGTCCAGGATGATGTCGAAAGGGCCCCTCTCCGCCTCGACCGTGCGCAGGAACGCCTCGTCAACCTGACTGCCTTGCAGGATCCGGACCCTCGGCCCGAGGTCCATCACCTTCTTCTGAATGTCGATGCCCGTGATCTCGCCTTGCGGGAAGTAGTCGCGCCAGACCTCGAGCGATTGCCCGCCCCGGTCGCTGTCGCCGTACCCGCCGACGCCGATTTCCATCATCCTGACAGGGCTGTCCCGCAGATGCGCGAAGAGCTTGTGATAATTCGGCGTGTAGTCATGATAGCCGAACTTGTCGGTGCCGTAGACGATGGCCAGTCTGGTCAATGGGTCGCTCATCCGCGCGTAATCCTGCTTCAAATGTCCCGATGGCATGCGCCAATTCCCGGACTGCATCTTGTTCAGCAGCCCCCAGTCCCTGTCAACATCTGGTTGTGACACCGAGAGAAATGCTCAACCCCTGCGCAGGCTGCGGGGCGTCACCCCGAATTCGGCACGAAAGGCCCGCGTCATGGCCGAAGCGTCACGATACCCGCAGCGCAAGGCGATCTCGGATACGGGGTAGGCGGATTGCTCGACATATCTGCGCGCGGTCGAGAGCCTGAGGCTCCGGTACACGTTGCGCGGTCCCGCACCCAGTTCTGCATCGAACCGTGCCTCCAGTTCGCGCAGGCCGACGCCCAGCCGCCGTGCGATCTCCGGCAAGGCCAGAGGTTCCTCGACATGCGACCGCATCAGTGCGATCGCCGATTCGACAAGGCGCCCGCGCGGGCGATGGCGCAGCGGCTCATCCGGACGCTCGACGTCCGCGGACATGAACAAGGCCGCCACCTCGAGCCGCATGCCCTCGCCCAAGAGATCCCCGATCAGCCGCGTGGTCAGGTCGAAGGCCGTCATCGCGCCGCCCGAGGACATCAGGTTGCCGTCGATGACATAACGCCGATGCTCGACCTCGACATCCGGAAAGGTCTCGGCGAAGGCGTCGATCTCGTCCCAGTGAATTGTCGCCCGACGCCCCTTCAGCAGGCCCGCCCGCGCCATCAGCCAGCTTCCCATGTCCATGCCGGCCACGACCTCGTGACGTTGTGCCGCTTCGCGCAGGGCCGCAAGGCAGCGCGGTGTGGCGTGGCTCCGCGCGTCATAGCTTGGCAGGACGAACAGCAGGTCCGCGCGCTCCGCTTCGGCAATTGCGGCATGTGGCAGCACCGGCAGACCGGAAGAGGAGGCGACACCCCGGCCGTCCAGGGTGACGAACCGCCAGTCGAAGACCTGGCGTCGGGCGATGGTGTTGGCCGCGCGCAGCGGTTCGACGACATTGGCCAGGCAATGCATCGAGAAACGCTCGAACAGCCACAGCAGAACCTGGCAGCTCCGGTCGGTGTTTTTCATCCAGATCGGCATGATTGATGTCATAATCTGCACGAAAACCGGGTGCAATCCCTGCTAACCAGTGCAAATCGCCCCATGCTGGAAGGACATGCCATGCATTTCGGTCTGACCGAAGAACAGCAGATGATCGTCGACACGACGCGCGCCTTCGTCGAGAACGAGCTTTACCCGCACGAGCAGACGATTGAGCGGACGGGCCATCTGCCGATCGAGCTGATCAGGGAACTGCAGGCCAAGGCGATGGCCGCGGGCCTTTACGCCGCCAACATGCCCGAAGAGGTCGGCGGTGCCGGTCTCGATACGCTCACCTGGCTTCTTTACGAAAAGGAACTGGGCCGGGCCAATTACGCGCTGCACTGGACCTGCGTCGCGCGCCCCTCCAACATCCTTCTGGCCGGGAACGATGAACAGCGCGAGCAGTACCTTTACCCCTGCATCCGCGGAGAAACCTGGGATTGCCTCGCGATGACCGAACCCGGCGCGGGGTCGGACCTTCGCGGCATGAAGGCCAGCGCGCGGCAGGACGGCGATGACTGGATCCTGAACGGGACGAAGCACTTCATCAGCCACGCCGACATCGCGGGCTTCGCCATCGTCTTCATGGCCACGGGGGAGGAGCAGACACCGCGCGGCCCGAAAAAGAAGATCACCGCCTTCTTCGTCGACAAGGGTACCAGGGGGTTCACGGTCCGGGAGGGGTATCGCAACGTTTCCCACCGCGGCTATACGAATGCGGTGCTGGAGTTCGACGACTGCCGGCTGAACCGGCGTCAGATCCTCGGCGAGGTGCACAAGGGCTTCGAGGTTGCCAACGCCTGGCTCGGCGCGACCCGCCTCCAGGTTGCCTCGACCTGCCTCGGCCGGGCCGAGAGGGCGCTCGCGCACGCGATTGCTTACGCGGCCGAACGCGAGCAGTTCGGCCAGAAGATCGGCAAGTTCCAGGGCATTTCCTTCAAGCTGGCGGACATGGCGATGGAACTGAAGGCCGCCGAACTGCTGACGCGCGAGGCGGCATGGAAGTATGACCAGAGGTCGGTGACCGAGGCCGACATGTCGATGGCGAAGCTGAAAGCGACCGAGGTTCTGGCGATGATCGCCGACGAGGCGATCCAGATTCACGGCGGAATGGGACTGATGGACGAACTCCCGCTCGAACGTATCTGGCGCGACGCGCGGGTGGAGCGGATCTGGGAAGGCACGTCCGAGATCCAGCGCCACATCATCAGCCGGGAACTCCTGCGTCCGTTCGGAGCGTAAGGCGGGGGGCTGTCTGCCCCCCGGCTCCGGGCAGGCCCGGAGCTCCCCCCGAGGATACTTGGAAAAAGAAGAAGCAAGAGAATGTTAACCTTCATGCGCAATGTTCGGTTCACGGTACAGGCGGGGACGCCGATGACCGTAAAAGGAGAAGGCGCTTCGTCCCTGCGGGGGCGAAGCGTGCCCTTCTTCTTCTTTTTCCAAGTATCCCGGGGGTCCGGGGGCAGCGCCCCCGGCGAGCGCCGCCTGCAAGGACGCCGGGCATGAGCCGCGATCTTGGTCGGCTTCTGCGGCCCCGAAGCATCGCCGTTCTCGGCTCCGGCTGGGCGGCGAATGTTATCGAGCAGTGCCGGAAGATGGGCTTCGAGGGGCCAGTCTGGCCGGTTCATCCGACGAAGGCCGAAATCGGCGGGCTGCGGGCCTATCCCTCTGTCGCGGATCTTCCCGAGGCGCCGGATGCCACCTTCATCGGCGTGAACCGGTACGCGAGCATCGATGTGGTGGCCGACCTTGCGGCGCGCGGGGCGGGTGGTGCGATCTGCTTCGCCTCCGGCTGGACCGAGGCCGGTGAGCCGGAGCTGCAGTCGCGGCTTGTGGCGGCGGCGGGGAACATGCCGATTCTCGGCCCCAACTGCTACGGCGTCATCAACTACCTCGACGGGGCCCTGCTCTGGCCCGACCAGCATGGCGGCCGGCGGGTGGAGCGGGGCGTGGCGCTGCTGTCGCAGTCCTCCAACATCGTGATCAACCTGACCATGCAGGCGCGCGGGCTGCCGGTGGCCTATGTCGCCTGCCTTGGCAACGCGGCGCAGATCGGCCTGGCGGAGCTTGCCGGTGCGCTACTGGCCGACGACCGCGTGACCGCCATCGGCATGTATGTCGAGGGGATCGACGACGCTCCCGCCTTTGCGGCCCTTGCCGAGGCGGCGCGCGCGGCGGGCAAGGGGATTGTCTGCGTCAAGTCCGGCAAGACCGAAGCCTCGCGGACGGCGGCGGCCTCACACACCGCCTCGCTTGCGGGGGGTGGTGCGGCGTCCTCGGCCTTCCTGCGGCAGGCGGGCGTGGCCGAGGTCGACACGCTGTCCGAACTGCTCGAGACGCTCAAGATCTTTCACGTTCACGGCCCGAAGATCGGTTCGCGGATCTGTTCCTGTTCCTGTTCCGGGGGCGAGGCGGGGCTTGTCGCCGATCTGGCCGCGCCCTTCGGCCATGTGTTCGAGCCGCCGACCGACGACCAGCGCCGGCGGCTGGGCGATATCCTGGGGCCCATCGTCACCATCGCCAATCCCCTTGATTATCACACCTTCATCTGGGGGGACGGGCCGCGGACCGAGGCGGTCTTTTCCACCATGCTGGAGGGTTATGACGCCGGCATCTACGTCATCGACCCGCCCCGGCCGGACCGTTGTGACCCGTCCTCGTTCCAGCCCGCGCTCGATGCCATCGTCGCGGCCGGGCGGATCACCGGAAAGCCGGCCTTTCCGGTCGCCTCGCTGCCAGAGAACTTTGACGAGGGCCGGGCGATCGCGATGATCGAGGCGGGGGTGGCGCCGCTAATGGGGCTGGAGACCGCGCTGGGCGCGCTGAAGGCCGCGATGACGCCGGCGTGTGCGCCGGGGTGGCGCCCGCTGGCGGCCGTCGCGCCGCGCGAGGCACGGATGCTGGACGAGGCCGAGGGCAAGCGACTTCTGCAGGTTGCCGGGGTCGCGATCCCCAAGGGCGTTCTCGGCCGCACGCTCGACGAAGTGCGGCAGAAGGCGGAAGGGTTGAGGCCGCCGCTGGCGCTCAAGGGGCTTGGATTTGCCCACAAGACCGAGGCGGGGGCTGTCCGTCTGGGCCTGGCGACGCTGGACGGTCAGGCAGAGATGCCAGGCGCGCAGGGCTATCTAGCCGAGGAGATGGTCACCGGAACGGTGGCCGAAATCCTGCTCGGCCTCAGGCGCGATCCGGTCTACGGCGTGACGCTGACGCTGGGCCTTGGCGGCGTGACGGCCGAGATCATGGCCGATACCGTGACGCTGGTCCTGCCCGCGGGCCGGGAGGAGATCCTGGCCGCGATGCGGGGCCTGCGGCTCTGGCCGCTTCTGGACGGCTATCGCGGGCGGGCGCGGGCCGACATGGAGGCGGTGGCCGATATCGCGGTCGGGCTTGGCGCGCTGATGACCGCGCGGCCGGAGCTGGAAGAAATCGAGATCAACCCGATCCTCGTGCGCGAAACCGGGGCGGTCGCGGTAGATGCATTGATAAGGGAGGCGTTCTGATGGCGGACATGCAGATGCGGACGGAGGGGCCGATCCGGACCCGGCGCGAAGGCGGCATTCTCGAGGTCACTCTCGACCGGCCGAAGGCCAATGCGATCGACCTCGTCACCAGCCGGATCATGGGGCTGACCTTTCGCGACTTCCGCGACGACGACAGCCTGCGCGTGGCGGTCATCCGGGCCGAAGGGGACAAGTTCTTCTGCCCCGGATGGGACCTGAAGGCGGCGGCGGCGGGCGATGCGGTCGACGGCGATTACGGCGTGGGCGGGTTCGGCGGGCTGCAGGAACTGCCCAACCTCAACAAGCCGGTGATTGCCGCGGTCAACGGCATCTGCTGCGGCGGCGGGCTGGAACTGGCGCTGTCGGCTGACCTCATCCTCTGTTCGGACAACGCGACCTTCGCGCTGCCGGAAATCCGCTCGGGCACGGTGGCCGACGCAGCCTCGATCAAGCTGCCCAAGCGCATACCCTACCACGTCGCCATGGACCTGCTTCTGACCGGGCGCTGGTTCGATGCCGAAGAGGCGCACCGCTGGGGGATCGTGAAGGAGATCACGACCCGCGAGTCGCTTCTGGACAAGGCCTGGGAGCTTGCGCGGCTGCTCGAATCCGGCCCGCCGCTTGTCTATGCGGCGATCAAGGAGGTCGTGCGCGAGGCGGAGAACATGCGTTTTCAGGACGCGCTCAACCGCATTACCAAGCGGCAGATGCCGACGGTGGACCGGCTTTATTCCTCCGAAGACCAGCTTGAGGGCGCGCGCGCCTTCGCCGAAAAGCGCGATCCGGTCTGGAAGGGGCGCTGAGGCCGCTCACACGGATTCGGGGATGAAAAGGTCGGGCGGCAGGAAATGCTGCCCGGCGATGTTCGACATCCCGTTCGCCACGGCGTCGGCCATGAGCGCCACGACGTCCCGGCACAGGTCGCCAAGCGGGGTCGAGATCACCAGCGTCACGTAGCGGTCGAGAAGCGCGCTGCGCGATTCCGGCGTCAGTTCATTGACGACAAGCGCGACGTCGCCAGGTTTCCGCACCTCGCGCAGGGCGGCGATCGCGCCCTCCATCCCGCCGCCGGCGCAGTAGATGCCGCGCAGGTCCGGGTGACGTGCCAGGAGGTCGAGCGTCGCCTCGTAGGTCAGTTGACGCGTCTCCAGGTTCACCAGCGTGTCGAGGATCGTGAACTGCGGCGCGCTTTCGCGGAAATAGCTGCGCAGTCCGGTTTCGCGCAACTCATGCCCGTGCCAGCGATAGCCGCCGACGAAGACCGCGATCTTGCCCGGACGGTGGATCGCGGTGACAAGCATGGAGGCGGCGATGCGCCCCACCTTCAGGTTGTTCAGCCCGACGTAGTTCTGCCTCACCCCCTGGGCGAAGTCGTTCAGCAGCGCAAAACACGGTATGCCCGCCGCCTTGAGTTCCTGGACCGCCTCGGTGACCTCGTGGTGGGTGACGGCGGTTGCAGCAATCGCATCCACGCGCCCGATCATCCCGCGCATGAGCGCGGCGAAATCGGAGGGTGCCTGCGATGCCGCGAATTCGATGAGGTGTTCGCCCCGGACTGTCTGCGCCCCCCGCACGGCATTCGCGATCTCGCTGGCGAAGTTCTGATAGAAGGTCTGCTTTTCCTTGTGCAGCACGAAGCCGAAGCGCATCGCGGGCAGCCGGGTCTGCATCCTCTGACCGATCAGCGGCGCGGCATGGTAGCCGATCCTGTGGGCGGCCTCATAGACCCGGCGCGCGGTGATTTCCCGCACCGCCTCGCGCCCGTTCAGCACGCGGTCGACGGTCGCGACGCTGACGCCCGCCTCTACGGCAACATCTGCTATGGTCTTGCGTCGCGCCATCAGGGCCCTCTTGGTCACGGGGATCGCCATGACTGGCGGGCATATTCCGACAAACCGCGGGGAAATCCAACCATCCCCGGTGACGGCTTGGCTTGAGCCCCCCCGGCGCATGCACTAGGTTGACCGCCGACCGACCTCAAGGGAGTCCGGGATGACCCAGCGCCTTCACCTCGTATTTGGCGGGGAACTCGTGACGCCGACGAAAAGTGTCTTCCGCGATGTCTCGAAGATCCATGTCGTCGGCATCTTTCCCGACTACGCCAGTGCCTACGACGCCTGGAAGGCCGAGGCGCAGCGCACGGTGGACGACGCGCACATGCGTTATTTCATCGCGCATATCCATCGCCTTCGCGATGAGGAACTGTCCGCCGGCCCGACCGAGGAACTCGGTTCCTGAGGCCGCGCAATGGGGCGTTCCCTCCTGCTCTGGGCCTACCTTCTGGCCGCGCGGCGGTCCCAGCCCGAGGCGCGGCCCGATCGTGAGGCCCGCCCAAAGGGCGCGCTGGTCTGGCTCCATGCCGGCCGCTCCGCTTCGCTCGCGAGCCTCGCGCAACTGGCGCAGCGCCTCGTGCGGGAACAGAAATCGCTGCACCTGCTGGTGACGACGGAGGCCGCGCCGCCGGCCCTGGCCGGATTTCCCAAGGCGACCAGGGCCGATGCGCTGCCGCCGGAGGCCCCGGCCGAGGCGGACCGGTTCCTTGACCACTGGGCACCCGATGTCGCCGTCCTCGCCGGGTCGGACCTGCCCGCCGCCCTTGTGGTCGCGGCGCACGGGCGCGGGGTGCCCCTGCTTCTGGTCGATGCCTCTGCCCCGGCCAGGCTTTCGCTCGGCGCACGTCTGCGGCGTGGAATGACCGCATCGCTGCTGGGGCGTTTCTCGCGGCTTCTCGCCCAGGATCCCGACAGCGCCCGGGGGCTGCAACGCCTTGGCGCCCCCGTCGGGCGCATCGAGATCGCCGGCCGGATCGAGGAGACGAGCGAACCGCTCACCTGCAACGAGGCGGAACGCGAGGTGCTGGCGCAGCTTCTGCAGGCGCGGCCGGTCTGGTTCGCCGCCGCCTGTCCCGAGGCCGAGGAAGAAGCGGTGATCGCGGCGCATGCCCATGCGATGCGGCTTTCGCACCGCATGCTCCTCATCATCGCGCCGGCCAACCCCTCGCGCGGGCCCGCGCTCTCCGAACGGCTCTCGCGCGAGGGGTGGGTGGTCGCGCGCCGGTCCGCGGACGAGGAACCCGATCCGGAGGTTCAGGCCTACATCGCGGATACCGAAGGCGAGATGGGCCTGTGGTACAGGCTGGCACCGGTGACCTTCATGGGCGGCACGCTTCTGCCGGGCGGCGCCGGGCGCAATCCGTTCGAGGCCGCCGCCTTGGGTTCGGCAATCATGCATGGCCCGCACCTGAATCCCTACCCTGATGCCTACGGCCGTCTGGCCGAGGCGCGCGCGACGCGCTGCGCCGCCACGCCCGAGGCGCTGGCGTCGACGATATCGGAACTGATGGCCCCCGACCGCGCGGCCCTTCTGGCGCACAATGCCTGGGCTGTCAGTTCGGGCGGCGCCGAGGTCACCGACCGTGTCGCCCAGGCGATCCTCGAGACGCTCGCCTCCCGCCGCGACCGGACGACGGAGGCGGCCTGATGGGAGCACCTGCCTTCTGGTTCACCGATCCCGATCACCCCGGCTGGCGCGCCCGCGCGCTCGGCCCCGTCGGACGGATCTATGCCGCGTTCACGGCGCTCCGGCTGGCAAGGGGACGGCCCGAACAGGTCGGGGTGCCGGTCCTGTGCGTGGGCAATCTTAACGTCGGCGGAACCGGCAAGACGCCGACCGTAATCGCGCTGGCCCAAAGACTGGCCGAACGCGGTATCGCCGCGCATGTGGTCAGCCGCGGCCATGGCGGACGGCTGGCAGGCCCCGTGCGCGTCGACGAACGTCTCCACACCGCCGCAGATACCGGCGACGAACCGCTGCTCCTCGCGGCCTTTGTTCCGACCTGGGTCGCAAGGGACCGCGCCGCCGGCGCGCGCGCGGCCGTGGCTGCGGGGGCTCAGGCAGTCATCCTCGACGACGGCTTCCAGAACCCTGCGCTGGCCAAGGACCTGTCGATCGTGGTGGTGGACGCGGAACGGGGGTTCGGCAACGGCCGTTGCCTGCCCGCGGGCCCCTTGCGCGAACCCGTGCCGGTCGGCCTTGCCCGCGCCGACCTCGTCCTCTCGATCGGCCCTGCCGCGGCCCGGGTCGGGTTCCTCGGGCGCTGGGGTGGCCTGTTGCACGCCCCGCCGGTGACTGGAGAGCTTCGCCCGCTCCCCACGGGCATGGACTGGGACGGCCTTCGCGTCCTTGCCTTCGCAGGCATAGGCCACCCGGAAAAGTTCTTCGCCACCCTGCGCGCGCTCGGCGCCGAGATCGTGCGGGCCGAGGCGCTCGAGGATCACCAGAGCTTCAGCCCGCCGCTCCTGCACCGGCTCTCCGCCGAAGCGCAGGCGCGCGGCCTCCAGCTTGTGACCACGGAGAAGGATGCAGTCCGGTTGCCCGACGATTTCCGTCGCGACGTGGTGACTCTACCGGTCCGCCTGCATATCGAGAACTGGGCCGAGATCGACCGGCGCCTCGCAGACCTCGGTCTTTGACCCTTTCAGTCTGGTCCAAGTACTCTCGGGGGGTGCGGGGGGCAGACGGCCCCCCGCTTCCGCCGCTTTCAGCCGCGGCCGCGTTTCACCTCGGCATCGTGTTCGCCAAGCTTGGGCGACGGCCGGTCCAGCGCCAGGTCGGCGCCGGAAAAGCGGAAGGGCGCGCGCACGCCGGGCACACCGTCGCGTTCGATCTTCATCCCGCGCGCGACGACCTGCGGATCGGCGAAGACCTCCGACAGGTCATTGATCGGCCCTGCGGGCACGCCCTCTGCCTCGCAAGCGGCCAAGAGGTCGGCCTTCTTCCAGAGCCGTGTGCGCGCCGTCAACCGTTCGGTCAGTGCGACGCGGTTGGCGATGCGGTCGGCATTCGTCCGGTACTCCGGCATCTCTCCCAGGTCCGCGACGCCGAGGATGGCACACAGCCGGCGATACTGCGCGTCGTTCCCTGTCGCCAGGATGATCCAGCCATCCGCGCAGTCGAAGACCGCGTAGGGCACGAGGTTCTGGTGCGCGTTGCCGATCCGGCCGGGGGTCTTGCCGGTGGCAAGGTAGTTCATCGCCTGGTTCGCCATGACGGCGACGGTGACGTCCAGAAGCGCCATGTCGATCTGCTGGCCGACGCCGGTCGTGGCCCGCTGGTGGACGGCCGCGAGGATCGCGGTCGCCGCATAGACGCCGGTGAAGATGTCTGCGACCGCGACACCCACCTTCTGCGGCTGTCCTGCGGGATCGCCCGTCACGCTCATCAGGCCGCCCATGCCCTGGATGATGTAGTCATAGCCGGCGCGGTGGGCGTAGGGGCCGTCCTGCCCGAACCCGGTGATCGAACAGTAGATGATCCGCGGGTTGACCGCGCGCAGGCCCGCGTAGTCCAGCCCGTACTTGGCCAGCCCGCCGACCTTGAAATTCTCGATCACGATGTCGGCGTCGCGTACCAGATCGCGAACGAAGGCCTGTCCCTCAGCGGTGCGGAAATCGGCGATGACCGATCGCTTGCCGCGATTGCAGGCGTGGAAATAGGCGGCAGACCTGTCGCCGTCACGGTCGATGAATGGCGGCCCCCAGCGCCGGGTATCGTCACCCTCCGGCGCCTCGACCTTGATCACGCCCGCGCCCAGATCCGCAAGCGTCTGACCGGCCCAGGGACCGGCCAGGATGCGGGCCAGTTCGACCACCTTAAGCCCGGCAAGTGGTGTCATGGTCAGTTCGCGAGCTTTTCGTCCAGGATCTTCGCGAAGTCCTCGTAGGACATGTTCGAATACTTCTGTCCGTCGATGATGAAGCTCGGCGTTCCCGTGATCTCGTCGTTGGTGGCGTTGGTCTGGTAGTTGGCGACCATCGCCTTGGCCATATCGTTGTCTTTCAGGCAGGCGTCGAGCGCGTCCGGCGCGATGCCCGCCTTCAGCCCGATCTTGCGCAGTTTGTCGGCGATGCCCGCCTCGTTCTCGGCGGCAAGCCATTCCTTCTGCGTGTCGTAGATCATGTCGGAGATGCCGAAGTACTTCTCCGCCCCGCCGCAGCGTGCGACCATCGCGGCCCAGAGCCCGAACTTGTCGAAATAGACCTCGCGGTAGACGAAGCGGATCTTGCCGGTGTCGATGTAGTCCGCCTTGAGTTGATCGAAGACGGTTTCGTGGAAATTCTGGCAATGCGGGCAGGTGAACGAGGCATACTCGATGACCGTGACCGCCGCGTCTTCCTGCCCAAGCACCATGTCGGGCACCAGTGCCGCCTCGGAGGTCGCTGCCGCTGTTTGCGCCTCGGCAGCGGTGGACAGGGACGGTGGCAGGTTCGCTTCCGGCTGGGAAGCCCACCATGCGCCGCCGGCGACGCCCGCGACCACGAGTGCGGCCAGCTTCAGTTTCTTCGACATGAGATCAGCCTTTCTGTTTCCCGCTGCGAGATAAGACTTTTTCCCCCAGCGCTTCAAGGGCGGCCCGCAGCCCTTCGTCGCCGACGCCCCGCGCCAGCCTGCGCGCAGCTTCGGCCCTCGCGGGGTCGATGGGCGCCTCCCGGATCGCCGGCGCAGGCTCGAATGCGGCCTGGCCGTCGGAAAAGCCGGTCGGCGCCGTCTGGGTTATCGCGATGCGGGATATCGCGTTGTAGCCGTAGCAGGCGTTGACCCGATCGCGGATCGTCGGAACCTGCATCTGGACCAGGGGCGCCGAGGCGCCTGTGGTGAGGATGGTGAGCGTCGCCCCGAACCCGTCGCGCGGATAGCTGACCTTGACCGGCATGGCCACGCCCGCGATATCCTCGCCCACCACTTCGGCCCAGTGCGTCAGGAGCCGCGAGACCGCAAAGCCGCGCCCCTCACCCAGTTTCCGGATCCGTCCGGACAACAGGGTTGCGGCGGTCTCGAAGCCGCGCCGCCGCCGCTCTGGCCGAGAATCTGCGTCCGTCATCCCTGTCCTTCCGGAAGTTCTGGGCTATGTTAGGCGGAAAAGCGGGCGTTGCCCAGAAACTCGCCCTGCCGGAGAGCGAAAAGTTGCGTGAAGAGGAGATCGGCCGCGCATTGCTGGCCTGGTACGACCGCCAGGCACGCGTGATGCCCTGGCGTGTCGGGCCCGAGGAACGGCGGCAGGGCGTCCGGCCCGATCCCTATCGCGTCTGGCTGTCCGAAGTCATGCTCCAGCAGACCACGGTTGCCGCCGTGCGCGACTACTTCCGCCGCTTCACCCTGCTCTGGCCGACGGTGGCCGACCTGGCCGCCGCGGAGGACGGCCGGGTCATGGCCGAATGGGCGGGACTTGGCTACTACGCGCGCGCCCGCAACCTGCTCAGATGCGCGCGCACGGTTGCCGCCGATCATGGCGGGCGCTTTCCCTCGACCGCCGCGGAGTTGCGCGCGCTTCCCGGCATCGGCCCCTACACCGCCGCAGCCATCGCCGCGATAGCGCATGATGAACCCGCGACCGTGGTCGATGGCAATGTGGAGCGTGTGGTGGCGCGGCTGTTCGCCGTCCGCACGCCCCTTCCCGCAGCCAAGCCGCGGCTGACAGAGCTTGCCGCACGGCTGACACCGGCCGACCGGCCGGGCGATCATGCGCAGGCGATGATGGACCTGGGAGCTACGATCTGCACCCCGCGCAAGCCCGCCTGCACGCTTTGCCCGCTTGCGGCGGCCTGTCTGGCGCGCCAGTCGGGTCTTGAAACCGCGCTGCCCGCGAAGGCGGCGAAGCCGGCGAAACCCACGCGACATGGCATCGTTTTCGTCGGCATCCGCAGCGATGGCGCGGTGCTGCTGGAACGGCGGCCTGAGCGCGGATTGCTGGGCGGCATGCTCGGCTGGCCCGGAAGCGACTGGTCCGAGGCACCTGCCGAACCCGCCCCCCCGGCAGAGGGAAACTGGCAACCTGCGGGCACGGCGCGGCACACCTTCACCCATTTTCACCTTGTGCTTGATGTGCGCGCGGCGCGGCTGGCCCCTGGTTCCGCCGCGCTGACGGGCACGTTCGTGTCACGGGATGACTTTCGCCCCACCGACCTGCCGACGCTGATGCGCAAGGCGCTTGACGTAGCGTCGGGCGCTTTCGCCGCAGTTGAGGCGCCGGGGCGGGATCACTAGGCTGCGACCATTGCCAAGGACCGGATCCATGTCACGCCTGTCTTCCGCCCTGCCATTCTGGATTTCGCTTGCCCTCTTACCGCTGGCGGCCATCGGCGCCCACTTCGGCGGATGGACGGTGTTCCTGCTGCCGCTTTACGGCTGGTGCGGGGTCACGCTGCTTGACGCCGTCTTCGGCCGGAACACGGAGAACCCCGACCCTTCGACGCCGGAGAGGGACCTTTTCTGGTATCGGCTGATCACGCTTCTGTGGTTTCCGATCCAGGTCACCGCGGTCTACGGCACGATCTGGTGGGTGACGCAGACCGATACGCTGGCCGCCTGGGAACGCATCGCGCTGGGCTTCGGGCTTGGCGTGATCTCCGGCTCGATCGGGATCACCTACGCGCATGAGTTGATGCATCAGGGCAACCGGCTGGAACGGTGGCTTGGCGACCTGCTTCTGGCGACCGTTCTCTACAGCCATTTCCGCACCGAGCATCTCTTGGTGCACCACCGCTATGTCGGGACGCCCCGCGATGCGGTGACCGCGCGCTACAATGAGGGGTTCCACCGCTTTTTCCCCCGCGTCCTGTGCGAAGGGCCGGCTTCCGCCTGGCGGGCGGAGCGTCAGTTGCTGGCGCGGGCGAACCGGACCATGTGGCACCGGTCGAACCCGTTCTGGCGCTACGGCGCGCTGCAGGCGCTGGCGATCCTGGCCGCGTATCTCGTCGGCGGCTGGGCGGGTCTGGGCCTGTTCCTCTGGCAGGCCCTGGTCGCCGTCTGGCAGCTTGAACTGGTGAACTACGTCGAGCACTACGGGCTGACCCGCGAGCATCTGGGCGACGGGCGGTATGAACCGGTGCGCCCGCATCATTCCTGGAACGCCGATCACACCGCCTCGAACTGGATGCTGATCAACCTGCAGCGCCATTCCGACCACCACATCCGGCCCGACCGGCGCTTTCCCCTGTTGCAGACCTACGGGGCCGCGGACGCCCCGCAACTGCCGCTCGGCTATCCCGCGATGACGGCGCTTGCGATGGTTCCGCCCCTGTGGCGGCGGCGGATGAACCCGCGCGTGCGGGCCTGGCGCAAGGCGTTCTATCCCGGCATCGCCGACTGGCAGGACTACAACCGCGGGCGCCTGCCGATGCCGAAGGGGGCCAGCTAGGTTTGGCCGGTCAGGGCCAGTTGGCCGGACAGAACCCGTTCGCCTCGCACGCGAGCCAAAGCGGGGACAGCCAGGCCAGATCACGCGGCAATGGCCGGTCGGGAGAGGCGACATGCGGGCCCATGCGCAAGGTCTCCCGTCTCAGGCCCTCGGCTTCGGCGGCGCTGATCCCGGCCACGAAGACCGCCGACTGGATCGCGCGACAGCCTTCCACTTGCAGATCCATCGTGCCGAACGGGGCCAGGATCACGGTTCCCGGCCGGGCCATCGCGACGATACGCGCCTCGAGCGCCGCCTGCAGGGCGTCGTTCCGCATCGGCCGGTAAAGGTAAATCACGTCGTAATCGCCGTATCCCTCGAAACTCAGGGCGTCGCCCTCGATGACCGAGCAGCGCCGCGCGTCCACGGCCGCGAAGGTGCGCCGCGCCGTCTCGGCGTAGCCGGGATCGAATTCGATCCCATCCGCGCGATCGAAAAACTGCGCCGCGATCACGACCTTCAGGCCGCCGCCGCAGCCCACATCCAGAAACCTTGCCGGCCTGCCCGTCTTCCGGGCCAGCAGGATCCGATAGGCGAGATGGGCGATCTCCGTGAACAGGGAGACGCTGAGCGCGATGTCGGGAAAGCAACCGAGCTCACCGGCAGAGGCTGCCTGCACCTGCGGATTGACAGCGCGGTGGACCTGCGTGAACGACCGGTCCGAAATCGCGCGTTGGGTCGTCGAAATGTCCAGCAGATGACCGCCGCGATCCAAGAGCGGAAAGGCCCTGCGCCGCTCGATCTGGTGTAGCGCTTCCAGCACCCGGCTCCACGCCCTGAAGCGGCCGCGCAGCGCCTTGAGCCGCCGCGCCATTTCCAGCGTTTCCGCGCCGCGCGCAGGCTGCCCCGGTCCGATCGACCGGCGCCCCTTCGCCGCGGCCAACCGCGCGAGTTCGAGCAACCGCGTCAGCGCAGCGATTTCCGGCGCAAGGGTAGGCCGCCCCACCGCGCCGCGCGCAAGCTTGGCGACGGCCCGGTCAGCCTGAAGATGCGCCTCGGCCTCGATCGCGTCGAGGGGCCGTTCGACGTCGCGCAGCGATTTCATCCCTGATTCTTCCGCTTCGGTGCCGCCTGCGCAGAGTGGACGAAGGTGGTGCACAAAAAAAGCCCCGCCGGTCGCCCGGCGGGGAAGTGTCGTGCCGTGGGTCAGGCCACAGGCACCGGCGGTAACCGTGCGGATTCAGTGGGACTGCGCGTCGCCCATCTCGGCGCGGATCTGCTGGCGCAGGATGTCGATGGGAACAAGTTTGCCCTCGCGCCGGAAATGCCAGTAGGTCCAGCCGTTGCAGGACGGGGCCCCTTCCAGATGCGCGCCGACCTGATGGATGGAGCCCTTGACGTCGCTGCCGACAAGCGTGCCATCGGCGCGCACCTTCGCGGTCGCTCCGCGCGGCGATGTCAGAAGCTCACCCGGCCTCAGCATGCCGCGTTCGACCACCTGCCCGAAGGGCACGCGCGGCTCCGCGCGCCTTGACACGGAGGTTTCCAGCGCCTCGCGGTCGAACTTGCGGATCTTCGCGATGCGCTTTTCCGCTGCGGCGCGATAGGCCGCCTCGCGCTCGATCCCGATGAAATCCCGCCCCAGCATCTTCGCGACCGCACCTGTCGTGCCGGTGCCGAAGAAGGGGTCCAGGATCACGTCGCCGGGGTTGGTCGTGCCGACGATGACGCGATGCAGGAGAGCCTCCGGCTTCTGCGTCGGATGGGCCTTGTCTCCGGCTGCGTCCTTCAGTCGTTCATGCCCGGTGCACAGCGGAATGACCCAGTCCGACCGCATCTGCACGCCTTCGTTCAGCGCCTTCAGCGCCTCGTAGTTGAAGGTGTATTTGCCGCCCTCTGACTTCGAGGCCCAGATCAGCGTCTCGTGCGCGTTGGTCAGGCGCTTGCCGCGGAAGTTGGGCATCGGGTTCGACTTGCGCCAGACAACGTCGTTCAGGATCCAGAAACCCTGGTTCTGCAACTCCGCGCCCATCCGGAAGACGTTGTGATAGGAGCCGATGACCCAGATCGCGCCGTTGGGCTTCAGCAGCCGCCGCGCCGCTGCCAGCCAGTCGCGGGTAAAGCGGTCGTAGGCCTCGAAGCTCGAAAACTGGTCCCAGTGGTCGTCGACCGCATCGACGCGGCTGTTGTCTGGGCGGTGCAGGTCGCCGCGCAACTGAAGATTGTAGGGCGGATCGGCAAAGATGAGATCCACGCTTCCCTCGGGGAGAGAGAGCATCACCTCGATGCAGTCGCCCGCAAGGATCTGGTTGAGGGGCAGCGCCGCCTGCGCGCCCATGGCCTTGGTCGTCGTCATCTCTGCCTCGTCTTCGGCGTTTCGCCGTTCGGTATCCCGGCGTCTTGGGGGCCGGACTTGTTGCTACCGAAGATGATTCAGGACCGATTCGCCGTCAAATTCTTTTTTGAATCAAGGGGTTATAGTTTGCTCTTGATACAAGATGTTGTGCACCGGCCGGAACGAACGCCTATGGTGTGGGGTTGGCCCAAGATTTCGGAGGGCTTCAAGATGGTCCTTCGTCGGATAGCCGGCGTTCCGCTCCCAGCCGTAGCCGGGATGCTGTTGCGCCAAATCCACCATGATGCGATCGCGCACCACCTTGGCGACGATCGAAGCGGCGGCGATCGACAGCGACCGTGCATCGCCCTTCACGATGGTTTCGGCAGGGATCGCGAGGTCGCGAGGGGCCAGGTTGCCGTCGATCAGGGCCAGGTCGGCGCCGCCGGGCAGGGCATCCAGTGCACGCACCATCGCCAGGTGACTGGCCCGCAGGATGTTGAGCGCGTCGATCTCGGCCACGCTCGCCTCGGCCCAGGCGACCTCCGCGACCTCGTTGATCGCGTCAAAGAGCGTCTCGCGGCGTGCCGGGCTGAGCGCCTTGGAATCGTTCAGCCCGTCGGGAATGCAGCCGGGTTCAAGCCGCACCGCGGCCGCGACGACCGGGCCGCACAGCGGGCCGCGACCGGCTTCGTCCACGCCCGCGATACGGGTGACCCCGCGCATGAGCGCGGCACTCTCGAACGAAAAGTCGGGTCTGGTCTTCATGCGGCGACTTTGGCGAATGCGTGCGGGCCCGCAAGCAAAAAGGGGCGGATGCCGAAACATCCACCCCAGTCACGACATGCTCAAAGGGGAAGGCACGCCGTCTGCTCGATTGGTCTTGTGTCGCGTTACCGGCGGGACCAGGCGACGCGATACCCCCTGTCCTGCAGGCAATGGAGTCCGTAGGCGTGACGCCGGTCTCCGCGTGCCTTCACCTCGACCCGGCATTCGCCGGGAAGCCGGCGCGCGGCGCCGAATTCGCTCATGCAGCGCGAGGAGACGACCTCGCGCCAGCGCCCGCGGACCTTGCCGTCGAAGACGCACTGCGCAGGAATGATCTTGCCCTTGTGGCGATAGGCGCTGCCGTATCCGTCATAGGGACGGCGCTCGTTTGACCAGCGATCGTCCGACCATTCGTTGTCGGAGGCGTTGCGGATCTCTTCCCGGTTCTTCTTGTCAAGTTCGTGGACAAGAAGGCCGACACCGATTGCGCCGATGGTCATTTTCAGCAGGTCGTTGTTGTCGGCACGGGCCGGAGCGGCCGTTGTGATGGCGATGGCGGCTGCTACGATGGCAGCGGTGATGCGATTTTTCATCCTGGTTCTCCGGGCTCAGGCGGCGCTGGGGCCGCGGCTCATGGAAACCAGATGCGGGCAGTCCGGGGGGACAGGCAATTACGCAGCCCCGATATTCGATAACAGGGCGGGCACCCGGCTTTGATATTGATTAACCGCGCCTGCGAGCGCAGGTTGATCGCAACTTCCCCGAACCACGGGCCTGAAACCGATGAAACGAACCCTTTCCGCCCTTGCGGCGCTTGCCGCACTGACCTTCGCTTCGCCTGCACTGGCGGATTGCACGGTCAAGTACAAGGCCAAGCAGGACAACCCTCTCCAACTCAGGGCGGGCGAGGCGACGCTGCCCGACAGCGCCTGCGGGTCGAAGGATGCCGCCGCCGCCGCCCTGGCGCCGATGCTGGCCCGCGAGGGCTGGACGCTTCTGGCGATTGTCGCCATCCTTGGCTAGTTCGTCCTAGCCGGGAATCTGCCGTGTCCGACTATCCCAACACCGCCCAGGTGGCGATCAAGGCCGGAAACCGCGTGGTGATCTGGGGTATCGCAGGCATCATTGCGACCCTGGTCCTTGCGGCGGGTTTCCTGTTCTTCTCGCTCCCCGACGCCAACGTCTTCAACGCCCGGGTCGAGCGTATCTTCATCGAGAACGACGCGCTCACCACCAGCGAGCAGATCAAGCTGCTCGAGATCCTCGCGCAGTCCGGGACCGCCTTTGCCCAGGTCCTGACCAGCTACCGGGTCGTCATCTTCATCCTGATGATCTTCGCGGCCGCGCTGCTGATCGCGGCGCTGGTCTTCCTTGTCATGATCGTCGCGCTCAACCGTCGGATGGTGGAGATCCAGCGGCAGGGGATCCAGGTCTCCTCGCTCCTCATCAGCCGGAACGAGAAGGCGGTGGTGCTGAACGACCTCGAGTTCAAGCTGACGGATGCGGCGATCGAGACGCTGGCCGTCCTGGCCGAGGCGCGGATGGACGACGACGTCCTGTCGGGCGCCGAGATCGAGGCGGTGATCACCGGACGCAAGGCCGCCGACTGCGACGAGGCGGCGGGTGCGGTCCGCATCAAGCGACTGCGCGATGCGCTCGGCAACCAGATCGTGTCGGAACTTCTGGTGAAGAACATCGCCCGGCGCGGCTACATGCTGGCCGTCAACAAGGACGCGATCCGCATGATCTGAATCGCCCTTGCGCCGGGGGGCGGGGGGTCCTATACGAACGCCTCGTTTGCCGGTTGGGGGGCTGCCCGTGCTTCAGACACCCTTCTATCTGATCGACAAGGCGAAGCTTCTTCGCAACATGGAGATCATCGACCGCCTGCGCGCGGGGTCCGGGGCCAAGGCGCTTCTGGCGCTCAAGTGCTTTGCGACCTGGTCGGCCTTCGACCTGATGCGCGAGCATATGGACGGCACCACCTCCTCCTCTCTCTTCGAGTTGCGGCTGGGCAAGGAAAAGTTCGGCAAGGAAACGCATGCCTATTCGGTGGCCTGGGCGGATCACGAGATCGCCGAGGCGGTGGGCTACGCCGACAAGATCATCTTCAACTCCATCGGCCAGCTGGAACGCTTCGACAACCATTCGGCGGGCATCCAGCGGGGACTGCGCCTCAACCCGCGCTTCTCGACCTCCGGCTTCGACCTTGCCGACCCGGCGCGGCCGTTCTCGCGACTGGGCGAGTGGGATGCGAACCGCATCGCGCAGGTGATCGACCGGATTTCCGGCTTCATGATCCACTACAACTGCGAGAACCGCGATTTCGCGCTTTTTGACGAGCAGCTGGGCAGGATCGAGAAGGAATTCGGGCGCCTGCTTGAGCGGGTGAAATGGGTCAGCCTTGGCGGCGGCATCCACTTCACCGGCGAGGGCTATCCGGTCGACGACCTCGCCGCGCGGCTGAAGGCGTTTTCCGACAGGTTCGGCGTACAGGTCTATCTGGAGCCGGGCGAGGCCGCGATCACCAATTCCACTTCGCTGGAAGTGACCGTCCTCGACCTCCTGAACAACGGCAAGGACCTGGCCATCGTCGACAGCTCGATCGAGGCGCACATGCTCGACCTGCTGATCTACCGCGAAAAGGCGAAGCTGCCGCAGCAGGGCGCGCACGAATACCAGATCTGCGGCAAGTCCTGCCTGGCCGGCGACATCTTCGGGGATGCGCGGTTCGAACGCCCGCTGTCGGTCGGCGACCGCATTTCGGTCGCGGACGCGGCCGGCTACACGATGGTGAAGAAGAACTGGTTCAACGGCGTGAACATGCCGTCCATCGCCATCCGGGAACTGGACGGGCAGATCCGCCTGGTCCGTGAATTTGGCTACGAGGATTACGCCTCCAGCCTGTCGTGAGCGTGTTACACGCTCCCCTTCCACTGGCCTCTGGGACAAGGAGACAGCCGAAGTGAAAAAGAACGTGCTCATCATCGGGGCGGGCGGCGTCGCGCAGGTCGTGGCGCACAAATGCGCGCAAGCCAACGACGTGCTGGGCGACCTGCATATCGCGAGCCGCACGCGGGCCAAGTGCGATGCGATCATCGCCAGTGTGCACGAGAAGGGCGCGATGAAGGTGCCAGGCAGGTTCGAGGCCCATGCCGTCAATGCGATGGATACGTCCGCCGTCGCCGACCTGATCCGGACGACGGGCGCCCAGATCGTCATCAACGTCGGATCGGCCTTCGTGAACATGTATGTTCTCGACGCCTGCATCGCGACCGGCGTGGCCTACATGGATACGGCGATCCACGAAGACCCGGGCAAGATCTGCGAGACCCCGCCGTGGTATGGCAACTACGAGTGGAAGCGGCGAGAGGCCTGCGAGAAGGCCGGCGTCACCGCGATTCTCGGCGTTGGCTTTGACCCCGGCGTGGTGAACGCCTATGCGCGGCTGGCCGAAGAGGACTATCTCGACACGATCGAGAGCATCGACATCGTCGACATCAATGCGGGTTCCCACGGGCGTTGGTTCGCCACGAACTTCGACCCGGAGATCAACTTCCGCGAATTCACCGGTACCGTCTATTCGTGGCAGGGCGGCAAGTGGCAGGAAAACAGAATGTTCGAAGTCGGGCGCCAGTGGGAACTGCCCGTCGTTGGCCGGCAGAAGGCCTATTTGACCGGCCATGACGAGGTGCATTCGCTTTCCGCCCGCTATCCGCAGGCGGACGTGCGGTTCTGGATGGGTTTTGGCGATCACTACATCAATGTCTTCACCGTCCTGAAGAACCTTGGCCTGCTGTCGGAGCAGCCGGTGAAGACCGCCGAAGGGCAGGAGGTCATCCCGCTCAAGGTCGTCAAGGCTGTCCTCCCCGACCCGGCAAGCCTTGCGCCGGACTACACCGGCAAGACCTGCATCGGCGACGTCGTGAAGGGCGTCCGGGACGGCAAGCCCGCCGAGGTCTTCATCTACAACGTCGCCGACCACAAGGAAGCCTATGAGGAGGTTGGCAGCCAGGGCATTTCCTATACCGCGGGCGTGCCGCCCGTCGCGGCTGCCATCCTGATCGCGAACGGTACCTGGGACGTCGGGCGCATGGCGAACGTGGAGGATCTCGACCCCAGGCCGTTCATCAATCTCCTGAACCGCATGGGCCTGCCGACTCGCGTCAAGGATGTCACGGGCGACCGGCCCGTCGACTTCGGTTGACCTGAGTGCGCTGGCGCGGGCGTTCCCGTGCCGCGCCGGTGCCGCAACGGCGCAAAAAAGGATGCCGTTCCGGGTATCGGCAGCCTTGGCCTTTGCCCGTTACCGGTCCGGCGGGGGTGGCGCGCGCGGTATCCTTCCCCGCAGGCTTGGCGGCGGACAGGGGTTTTGCGGGTGGCGCCGGCTTGCCCCTGCACGCGCGCGCGCAGGGCTTGCAGCCAGCGAACCGACCTGTCAGCACCCGCCGACCGAATCGCAAGAGGCTGACGTGACATCCCGTCTGAGTGCGATCCTGCACCACCTGGCCCCCGCGCTGCCCGCCGCCGCGGCGCGGGAACTCGCGCGCGCGCCCCTGGGCGCTGCGGCGGGGATCCTTGTCTGCGCCGGGCTTGTTGCCCTGTTGCAGGATGGCGCGGGTCTGCCGCTCCATCTGATCGCACCTCTGGGCGCGACGGCGGTTCTGGTCTTTGCCGTGCCCAACAGCCCCCTCGCGCAACCCTGGTCCGCGGTGGCCGGCAACGTGGTTTCCGCGGCGGTCGCGGTTGTCGTCGTGTTCGTGTCGCCCGCTTCGCTGGCGCCGGTTCTGGCCGTCGCGGCCGCGATCCTTGCCATGCTCCTGCTCCGGGCGCTGCATCCGCCGGGCGGGGCGGTGGCGCTTCTCGCGGCACTCGACCCTTCGGGCACCGAAGGCGCGGGCCTCATGTTCGCGCTTGCCCCCGTCGGGCTGTTGACTGCGGCGATGGTGTTGGCCGGGATTGCCTTCCACCGCGTCAGCGGCCGGGTCTATCCCTTTCGCCTTGTCGAGGATCTGCCCGCGCCGCCCTCGGACCTGCGCCTTGGCCTCAGCGAGGTCGAACTGGGTGAACTTCTGCGCCGGTTCAACCAGACACCGAACATCGGCGTCGCCGACCTTTCGCGCCTTCTGGCCGCCGCCGAGGCAGAGGCGGCCCATCACCGGTTTGATGCCGTGACCTGCGGCGACGTGATGACGCGCGACCTGATCACGGCGGACCCCGACACGCCGCTTTCCGAGGCCGTCCGGCTGTTCCGCGCCCACGCGATCAAGAGCCTGCCGGTCGTCGGGAAGGACGGCAAACTGATTGGCCTGATCCTTCAGGCCGACCTGATCGCCGCCCTGGTGTCCGGTCGTGCGTCCCTGCCGCTTCCCGTCCGCCGCAAGGAACCACGGGCGCGGGACATCATGCGGGCGGCCGGCGCGGCGGTCGCGCACGATCTTCCGGTCGGCGTCCTTCTCAACCGCCTGGCACGGCAAGGGGTCGAGGTGGTGCCCGTGCTGCGCGACGGGCAGCTTGCGGGGATCATCACCCGCTCCGACATCCTGGCGCTGCTGCTGAAGGGCGCGGTCCGTAGCGGCGCGAGCTGATCGGGGGCGTCCGGGAGATGCCGGACAGGCGGGCGTCCGGTCGCGGCGGGGGCGATGGATGGCGGCCCCGACAGCAGCCATACTCAGTTCCGAGACATTCCCAACATTTCCATGTTTCCCTTGTATTCACTGGACATTGTAGCCACATCGTTCCAAACTAGTCTAGCCCGTTCCGAAAATTAATGTGGGACGGATTGTTGGAGGTTGGATATGGCCGGAAAGTCCAAGGGCGCTCACAAGGACAAGCAGCTTTCAGCCGCTTTCGTGCGGAGTGTGACGGAGCCTGGCACCTACATCGACGGCAACGGATTGATGCTGAAGGTCGACAAGTCGGGCGCCAAGCGATGGGTTCAGCGTTTGATGGTGAGCGGCGCCAGGGTCGACATGGGGCTGGGCCCCGTGTCGCTCGTTTCCCTCGCTGATGCGCGCGCGAAGGCACTCGATAACCGCCGTGTCGCGCGCTCGGGCGGTGACCCTCGACCGGAAAAGGTCGCAGTGGCGCCTTCCTTCACAGAGGCGATGGAGAAGGTTCTGGCGCGCAAGGAGGCCGAATTTTCGAATGCCAAGCATCGCCTGCAATGGCGGAGCACGCTTGAAACCTATGCCTTGCCGATCATTGGGCGGATGAAGCTCTCAGACATTGAGCCATCCGATATTTTGCGTGTCTTGAGCCAGGAGGTTGATGGCGAGGGTGGATCTCTCTGGCAAGCCCGAACCGAAACGGCAACTAGGCTTCGGCGCCGAATTGAAGCCGTGCTCTCTTGGGCGACCGTCGCAGGTCATCGAAGCGGTGATAACCCGGCGCGGTGGAAGGGCAACCTCGACCACATGCTGCCGGCGCCAAGCAAGATATCAGAGACGATCCATCACCCGGCCCTGAAGCTGAGTGATGCGCAGCGCTGGTGGCGACAGCTTACTCGCCGCGAAGGCATGGCCGCTCTGGCCCTTTCCTTCCTCGCTCTTACCTGGGCTCGCTCTGGAGAAGTCCGCGCGATGGAGTGGGATGAGGTTGATCTGGACAAAGCAATGTGGGTCGTGCCGGCGCGAAAGATGAAGATGGGACGCGAACATAGAGTTCCTTTGCCTTCTCAGGCAGTCGATCTTCTAAAGAAGGTCCCGCGGGAAGGAGACTCGCCGTTGGTCTTTCCAGCGCCGAGGGGTGGCTTGCTCAGCGACATGTCGTTGTCTGCATGCATGCGGAGGATGCACGAGTTCAGTGTTGAGAACGATCTGGGCGGCTACTTTGACCCGCGATCCGGCCGGCCTGCGGTGCCGCACGGTTTGAGATCGACGGCGCGAGACTGGGCGGCCGAACATGGCTTTGAACGTGACTTGGCAGAAATCGCTCTGGCGCATGACGTTGGGGAGGTGACCGAACGCGCCTATCGGCGGACTGACATGCTCGAACGGCGGCGGGCGATGCTCGCTGAGTGGGCGAACTTTCTCACTGCAGCACAGATAGCCGATCGCGTCGTGCGCATTCGTCGCGCTCGCTGATCCCGGCAAGAAATGTGGGATTTTCACGGCGCTTGGTTGTGGCACCCATATTTTGTTGAGAGATTCCAGTTCCTGTAGCTTCCGAACTAGTGCGTGCATTTGGGATTCTAGCGCGGCGCAGAACAGTTGGGCATCGAACCTAAACAGGAGTTCTCGCATGCCCAGCAATACCGCTCGCCTGCTTCGGCGCCCCGAAGTGCTTTCGTTGACCGGTATGAGCCGGTCGACGCTTTACGCCAGCATGACCCTTGGTCTTTTCCCTCGCCCCGTGCGTATCGGCGCTCAGGCAGTTGCCTGGCGGGAAGCCGATGTTCTGCATTGGATCGAGACACGCCCCGAAGTGGACGCCGCCTAATAATTCACCCCGACCCTCACGGGCCGGGGCGGGTACGGTGCTTGCAACGCCATAGTTACCCGAGCCGGCCTTCTCGATCAAGGAGGCCACGCGATGGCACGCTTTACACTTCACGGCCCGGACGGGCCCAAGACCTTCACGCTCGCCGGCCGCCCTGGCTGGCTGCTTGCCCGCCTCATCGAGGCAGGACAGACCGGATTGACCGCAGCCGATTTCGCGCCGGGGCTGCGTGTCGCAGGGTTTGTTCACCGCATCCGCCAAGCCGGCGTTCCGGTTGAAACCCGGTACGAGCGGCACGAAGGCAGGTTTCCCGGCAACCACGCGCGATACCGCCTTGCCGCGGAGGTCAAGCCGATCGAGGGGGGCGAGGAATGAACGCCTCCGTCCCGATCAGACTCGATCACCGCGAGAGTAGCGACACCTACTGCGCCGAAATCATCCGATCCGGCCGCTGGCGGATCATCGAAGGCTCCTGCGGGATTCAGTGGGTCCTCCAGTACCAAGCCCGCTGTGGAGGCCCGGATACAGCCCGATGGGAAGGCAAGCACTTCTGCCGGACCCGCGATGCCCTCGTGCGGCTCTGGCACCAGTTCACGGGCCAAGACGGGGCGCTTGTCGAGGCGTTGCTGCCCGAGCGGTTTGCGAAAGGGGGTTACAATGGCTCGGCGTAGGGTGAACAAGACTGGCCGCGACGATCGACAGGAACACGGCACTTTCCTGGTCCGGTCGTTTCTTGAGGAGCCAGCATTTCGAGCAATGACCACGACGGCGCAAATGCTCTACGTGTGGCTGCGCTTGGAATGGCGGGGGCCGCAGGCCAACAACAATGGGTCAATCGCTCTGAGTGTGCGACAGGCGGCTGAGCGCTTGGGAGTGAGCCGCAACACTGCCGCCCGGGCGTTTCAGGAACTGCAAGCCAAAGGATTCCTGTTCCTGACAAAAGCGGCGCGCTTGGGCGTTGGCGGCCTTGCGCGCTGTAGCGAGTTTGAACTTACCGAAATCACGATGCCACACTCCGAACAGCGGCTCGGACGGCGGCTCTACAAGGAGTGGAAACCAGGGCATGATTTTCCGGCGCACAAGGTGATGGCCAACAATCCCTGCGGGGCGAACCGAAAAACAAAACCCTGTCATCAAAATGAGGACAGCAACGTCGTCAAAATGATGACGAGCGCGCGCGGGACGTCATCAAAATGAGGACAGGGCGTCACCAAAACGATGACGAACGGAGCGCTTATGAGTTCTTCGACGTCACCAAAACGATGACATCCTTACCTACCATGGGGTGCGGGGTTTGCACCCTCCTCCGCTGCTCGTCGTCGGATCAACTCACGAGGACACAACATGTCGCTTTCTGACAATGAACCCGATGCCCTCCACGGAGCTGAGTTCGGATCGCCTGAACGGCGCGCGCTGAACGACGAACGCGCGACCGAACTGCGGGCCCAGATCGCACGCGATGGAGATTTCCCGCTGCCAGGCTGGACGCTTGGCGACGGCGTACCGGACATGATGGCGTCGGAAGTTCTCGCTCTTCTGGACGACGTGCAGCGCGAAGCCGATGCGATCTGTGACATGATGAGCCAGAAGATTGCTGAGAGGACTGGCCAATGAGTTTCGCCGACTGTGTTCAAGCCGCCATGAACGAGGGCAGCGCCGACCGTGAGCGCGGCGAGCGGGCGCAGCGGCTCTGGCGCGACCTCTCCGACCGGTACGAGCGTCAAGGGCATCCACGCCATGTGGCGGAAGGGCTTGCCGCGGAGGACGTGAAAGCCGCCTTCAAGAAGCAGGCCGGGGACAAGCGGCACCTCTACACCGCGACCTTGGCGGCGCGGCGCCGTGCTGAGGCCATTGTCGGCGCGTCGGATCGGCTCGGCTCGCTATTGACCGACGCGCTCGAACATGCGGCCAATTCGCCCAATCGCCGGGCATCGGTCATCGGGCAGCAGCGCGCGCTTGTGCGGGGCTTCCATCACCGGATCGCATCGCTCCTGAAAGACCACCACCGCGACCTCTTGGGCCGGACCCGGAACAAGGCGCAGCTTCGCAGCGTGGTGCGGGAGCTCCACGGAGAGAGCACAGGTGATCTGCCTGCCATCGCGATTGCGGACTCGGTTCGGACGGCGTTCGAGGATCTGCGCCTCATGTTCAACGAGGCGGGCGGGCTGATCGGCAAATTGGAGAACTGGGGGCTGCCGCACAGCCACAATCAGCGCGCCATCCGCCGGGCCGGGTTTGACGCCTGGGCCGCCGAGGCACGGGGCCGCATCGCCTGGGACAAGATGCCAGACCGCTTGACCGGCCGGCCAGTGGCCGAGCCCGGAGCAATGCCCCCGATCGAGGTGCAGGACGCCATTCTGCGCGAGACGTTCGACAACATCGTTTTCGGGCGGGAGAGAGGCACGGCGGTCTACGGGCGAAGTGATGGCGAAAGCCTCGCCCTGCGCCGCAGCCATGAACGGACCCTGCCCTTCCGGTCGGCTGATGACTGGATCGAGTACAACCGGCGCTTCGGGTCGGGCGATCCGTTTTCCACCATCATCGGCCATGTTCACAGGATGGCGCGGGACATTGCGATGATCCGAGAATTCGGCCCGAACCCGGCGCTGGGCATGGACTTCCGCGCGCAGCTTGCCGTGAGCCGTGCGCGCGAGATGGGTGACGTGAACCTTGCCCGAAAGATCGAGGGCAACGCGGCGCACGCCAAGCGAATGATGACCATCTTGAACGGCTCGCTGGTCCCGGCAGGGCCGTTCCAGGAGGCGGCGGCTTTGTTCATGTCGACCACGCGGCATGTCCTCACTGCGGCCTTTCTCGATCGCGCCGTCATTTCAGCAATCAGCGATACCAACTCCATGCGGCTGGCGGCGACCTCGATGGGCATGAACCCCGGCAACCTGATCAAGCGGCATGTCGACCTTCTCAAGAGCGGACTGTCTCGGGATGAGGCGCTTCGGGCCGGTTGGATCGCTGACACGCTCGCAGACCCCGGACTGGCGCTCGCGAGGTTCCAGAGCGAGGTTCCCCCAGCCGAACTGGCTGAACGGCTCTCATCCGGCGTACTGCGCATCCAGGGGCTCAACCACTGGACCGATACCGCCCGCATCGCCTTCCAGATGGAAATGGCCGGTCATTTCGCCTCGCAGGCAGGCCGGAAGCTTGCGGACGTGGACGAGCCCCTGCGCGGGCTTCTGCGGGACAAGGGCATTGCACAAAGTGAATGGGCAGCCTTCACCGATCCCGCCACGCTCTTTAGCGCGGGTAACGGCGCAACCTTTGCCAGCCCGATCTATTGGCGGCAGGCCACGGACATGCCCCGCGCCGAGGCCGACGACTTGTTCCTGCGGCTTCAGGCCATTGTCGAGGAGCAGACCGAGTTTGCCGTGCCGACCAATTCGACCTGGGCGCGCGCCTTTGTCGAGGGTGGAATGCCCCCCGGCTCGATCGGCTTTGAACTCGCCAAGTCCGGCCTGATGTTCAAGAGCTTCACACTGACCTTCACGACGAACCAGATCCGCCGCATGCTCGCGTTGCCGACCTGGCCGAGCCGGGCCAGCTACGCCGCCAACATGGCTGCGGGTGCCACCGTGATGGGCGCCATCGCGTTGCAGATCACCGACCTTGTGAGCGGCCGTGACCCGAGCGACATGACCACGCCCGAATTCTGGGCCACCGCCGCGCTCAAGGGTGGTGCGCTTGGTCTTCTGGGCGACGTGGCGGGATCTGCGGAGCGTCCCTTCGGCGGGCTGCCGGCATACGCGGCGGGGCCGGTCCTCTCCGCCGGTCAGGACGCCTGGGGGCTCATCTTCGGCAACGCCCTGAACCTGGCCACGGGCAAGGAAACGCACTTCGCCCGCGATGGCGTCCGCGCGCTCGATCGGTACGCACCCGGCTTCGATCTGCCAGTGTTGGGCGCGGCGCTCGACCGCATGTTCTCGGACCAGTTGCTGATCCTGCTGGACCCCGACGCCGCGGACGCTGTGGAGCGGGCATCGAGGAGGAAGGCGCGCGACTTCTGGCTGCCGGGCGAGATTACCCCGTCGCGCCTTCCCGACTTCTCCAAGGCCGTAGGAGGCTGAGCCGGATCTGCCCATCCAATCCGGTATGCGATTGGCTCAAACACATACCGGATTGAGCCAATCCAACATCGCTTTGCGGGCGTCGGGCCGGCGATCGAGAGGCTGCCGCCCGTGTGAACATCCACCCCTTCCCGCCTTCTCGCTTTCCCCTCTCCGCGCAATTTTCTTGCTGCGTTGGGCTTTCGCGGCTTGTGGCTGATCCTGCTGTCGGTTTCGGGCTGACCAACTCACGCGGGTGAAATCACCCCTTGTGTAAGGCTTGGGTATATATCGAACGGCCCTCGGGTATATACCTGCACCCCCCCGGCCCCCTTCGGGGCGTCTGGGAGAGATGTATTACAGTCCGGGGGCGGTGTAATACGGCTTCACGGCTCTGAGGGGGGCGGATAGAGCCGCCTCACGGTGCGGGCTGTGTATGCCGCACGGAAGCGCCTGATGCCCCTACAGCCCGCCTCTCAGCGCCTGTGGCGCTGCCTCTGGACGGATGGTGCTGGCTGGCAGCGGCGTGGCGTGGCAGGCTGCCCTTGAAGGTCTTTGGGGGGCTCGCGGGATGGAGTGGCAAGCGAAGCTGATTTTCGGAACCGCCGCTATCGCAATCGGCGGGGGCGACCTGACGTTCTCTCCGGATGGTTACGAAGCGGTGTCGCCTGGCGTGGTCCTGTTTCTCGGCGTGCTGCTGCTCGTAACGGGATGGGGAGACAGACAGACCGAACGGCAGCGGTGGCGTGAGGACTGGCAGCGGGCCCAAGAAGACCCTAAGCCACGCGGCGGCGAGGAAGCGAAGCCGAAGGCCCCAAAACCCCGCGATCTGGGGTATGCGCCGCGCCTGTCCGAGCGGCTGTTCGATCGAGTGTCCGCCCTGCGGCGCCTCGATATCCGGCTGGCTGATGCTCGTATTCCCGCCGACGAACGGCCGTCACTGATCAAGGCGCGAGCGGACCTTGAGGGCTTGTTCAAGAGCGACCTTGTTCAGGTGTCCGAACTTGAAGCCGCGTCGTATCGGTCCTTCTGGGGTCACCTGCTCAGGCAGCGGCGTCATGCGGCCCCTGAAGCGGACTCGGGCTCCAAGACCTCGACCAGCCGCTGACCGGGCCTGACATACTCATACCCGCCGCGATCCGTCTGCCTGGCGTCCACGGAGACGTTGACCTCGGTCGCGGCCTTGCCTTCGCGCAGGAGAAGGTCGATCACCCGCAGCTTGGCGTTCTCGCTCCCCGTCTCAAGAATGTCGCGCGCCACTTCCATCGCACGGAGCCGAACCACGGCGCGCAGATGGTCAACGTCGCGCGCCATGCGCTCCTGTTCCTCTCGGATCAGATCCTGCACCACGGCTCGCTTGAGCGCCTTGGCGAAGCCGTTTCGGCTCAGTCCGGCCTTCTCGGCCGCGTTGGCGATCGACAGGTTCTCACGCACTCTGAAGCCCACCGCGGCGCGGACACGGGGCGAGATGCGGATAGGGCGGGGCGCGATGGCAGCGAGGTTCGACATGCGCCGAACATGGCAGGCCAGAGAGGCCGCGCCGATGCACCATCTACGGCCAGTTCGTCACCTGCACATCGATATCCGAAAGCTCATTCCACTCCTCGACCGTGACGCCAAAATCATCCGCGAAAGCGCGCACCCTCAAGCCTTCTCTGTCGGAGGGGCGAATGGCCAAGCCGTCCTCGTCAGCGGGAGACACATAGCACGGATCGGCCGCGTACTTGCCGCATGGGCTTTCGATGTAAGGCATCGCAGGAGCGCGCGCGCCCTGAACGGCAATCACAACGACGCCAGCGGCAATCACGGTCAGAACACCTTTTGTGTAGAGGTCGGTCATTCCCAAAATCTCCCTCTTGGATCGAATCTCAAAAAAATTCTGAAACCCGCGCGCGTGGGGGTCGAGTAGAGATATCGGCGCGCGCGAATTTCCCCCCACCCCCCTGCCGAAGGCACCCCCCGGTACAGAAAGACGCCCCCATCATCGCGAAGGGGGCGCCTCGCAGGACTTGACCTTGCCGCGGTTCAGCGCCGGGCGAACTTCGACAGATCGAACGGGCAGGCGTTGCCGGTTGCCTTGGCATCGACCACCCGGCCCAGGCTGAGTGTGAGGGTGCGGGTGCAGATGAACGTGTGCTGTCCGCTGTCGCCGTAGGTGCCGACAGTCTGGTAGGACTTCACCCAATCGTATTGCTTCGCCCCTGCGACTGATCGCTCAGCGTCGGGGTAGCCCCATTGGGCGATTGCGTCCTCAAGCGTGGCGCCATGCCAGGTTGCCAGTGCTGCCCCATTGTCGCCGGCCGCGCAGCCGGCAAGCAGGAGGCAGAGTGCTGCCATTCGTTTCATCGTCTTTCCTTTCGGTGGATGGAGAACGGCCGGGCGCTGTGGCCCGGCCCGTGTCGCTTAGACGGTGACGGCATCGGCGCCGAGGGCTTGCCTAGCCTCTGTCGCCAGCAGGTCGGCATCCCATCCATCGAAAGCGCCGCCCAAATCTGCCATGTGGACCTTGATGTAGAGGTCGCGCACGGATGCGGGCGGCATGCCGAAGGTCCGCCGCTGGATCGCGTCCAGTGCAGCGCAGCGCTCATCGAGCAGGGCGTCGGGGCAGCTTTCCGGCAGGGGTGTTGCCCGCAGCGCCTTCCATTCGGTGAACAGCGCTTCGATCGCCGTCACCTGGGCGGCCTCTGACCCCAAGGCCGGCGTCATGCCCGACAACGCGGCAACGCCCGGCAGTGGGGCTGCCACGAGCATCTGGCGGCGGTTGGTGCTGAGGTCTTTCGTCATTTCTCTACCCTTTCGATGCGCCCGGAGGCGCGATGGCCGGTGCGCTCGTGCGTACCGGGAATACGAGGGTACTCTGCGCCTGATGTTGGCTAAAATGTGGGACGTGTTTTGTCGTCGAGTGAGTTTTCCGTTTACTTTCAGTATCTTGTAGAAAGTAAATGGCGGCCCCGACAGGATTCGAACCTGTGACCTACCGCTTAGGAGGCGGTCGCTCTATCCCCTGAGCTACGGGGCCTCAATGGCTTGGCGGCTCCAGTCACTTTTCAGTCACTAGCTTCCGCGCCGCTTGGTCCATTCCGCCCAGCCTTGGATAGGGGCTGGGTGGGGCGAATGCAAGAGCAGCGACGGCCTGACGTTCGAGATTGGCCGCTTTCCTGAGGCGGGCTGCGGCTCGACCTTTGTGTTCAGGACGCCCCATCTGCCAAGCTGCTGAAGCAGGTGGAGATCGCCGCCGACTGAATTTCCGCGTGTCACTGGTTCGATTCCAGATGCTACCCCCGAACGTGGTGCAGGTTCTGGCTGAGGGGGGCACTGGGGATGTTCCGGTGGGGTCCCGTCCGCGCGGTGAGCGACGAGACGGGGCTGGCGCGCGAACGCACTGCCCACCGCCCCTATGGCGAGGAGATGGCGACGATGCATACTCACCCAATCGATGGATTGCTGGTGCCGAGTGCAAACCCCGAAAATCTTACCGGCTACGGAGTAGGAGCTGCAAATCCAAGTGACGAAGACATACAACTGGCAAACAAACTTGGACTTCCCGGTATCAGTGTGTCGAGCAAAGGCACTATATGTGGATACTATGACTCTGGTTACGGAGGTAAGTGCTAATGATAGCGAAATCTCTCAGTTTGAGTATGTGGCCGACGTGCTTGTCTCTGGCTCTTTGCGCAGCCTGCGTTCCCGGCGCTGATGGAGTTAAGGTTGGTGTGAATGTGAAAAGCGAAATGGCGTCAGCAATTGAAGCAATTGATGATTACTATGTGAAACATGGGCGGGGTTCCGCGTTCAATAGGCTTTCCGAAAAAAGGGAAGTCTCGTTCTGGAATTGCGACGAGGGCACTTGGGTCTATTTCTCTTCCCCGACGACGGAACCGGATGGATTTGATGGCGGATTCTACCTGCTAGTGACAAAAGGGGCACGTGAAGTGAAGGAGATATTTGAGCCACCCCAAAATTGCCAAACTATTTAATTGTGTCTGGCGAGGTGCGTTGAAAAAGTGCTCTTCGCGTCTGGCGAGGTCTGTCGCACAAACCCGTTTAGATTCAAGTTGTGAATCCGGTGTGGAAGCCACGACGCATGAACAGACCGACTCCCGCAAGTGGGACGATGCCATTGCCGACCGCGGCGTCCGCGCCGCCGTCTCTTCCCCCGCAAGAAAGTAAAGCCTACGCGGGCAGGAACACGGCCTACGAATACGGCGCCGACGGCGCGCGGCTGAAGAAGATCGAGACCGACCCGGTCACCGGCGCGTGATGCGGTGACGCTTTACGCCGGACCCCTTGATATCCGCCAGCGGGGCCAGGGGTGAGGCGCGCCCGGGCGATCTTCCGGTGGAAGATCGCCAGCGCCGAACGCACGATCCGCGCGGATCGGGCCGGGGGCCGAGGAGTTTCTCTGGTATCCCCTGCCGAACATCCGCGTGACGCGCACCTAGGACGCCACCGGCACCGTCATCAGGAAGGTGGGCACGCTTCACCTCGACGGTCTCGGCTCCGTCCGCGCCGTCACGGACGAGACCGGCCTTGAGCGCGAGCGCACCGCCTACCGCCCCTATGGCGAGGAGATGGCAGCGCTGACCCCGCTCACGCTGCCGGAAACCAAGGGCTACATCGGCGAACGCTACGACGACGCCTCGGGCCTCCAGTACCTCAACGCCCGCTACTACGACCCCAAGCTTGGCCTCTTCATCCAGCCCGACTGGTGGGAGGTCACAAAGGAAGGGGTGGGGACCAACTGGTACAGCTACAGCTTTGGGGATCCCGTGAATGGACGGGACCCCACCGGGCATGCGGCGATTTACAAAGATGGAAAATATAAGGGCCAAGTGAACCCGGGAGAGCCCGGCTACAAGGAAATTACGTGTGGCTGTGGCGGCTCCGGCATGATGCCATCCGACTGGGTCGAGTTCAACAAAGCGGTCAAAGCGGTTGGGTCTGGCTATGAAGGGCCAAGGTCAATAGACGAGGCAGCTCTTAGATTCCTAGACAGAATCGCTAACAGAAATCTAACGAAATACGTCCTATCGGGAAGCCTTGTTGTTCGCATACATTGGTCCCAAAAGGCGTGGAGAGGTATCACTTCGGCCGACCTAACACGCATTTACGCCACGAAAATAGGAGCTAAGATGCTAGAGCGCCAATTGGCTACCGATCTTGTCTTGGACATCAGGCATAACGTTTTTGGTTTCAATATAGGGTGTGCTAAAACAGGGGAAATATATTTAGACTACGATGCCGCAAAGACATACGTGACATCGACGCCGCTTGGCACAGCAACTGTGCCTACAGATGCCATATTGGTACATGAAATGGGGCACGCGGTGTTAGGCATAAAGGACGATGGATCCGGAAAAATGAACAACGTAAACTCTGTGGAGAATCCATGTCGAATTGAAGTTGGATTGCCTGTAAGACTGACATATTGTGGTATCGAGGAGTGCGAATAACATGGTGAGATTCCCAGTTGCGCATAAATACACCAAATGCCTGTTTTTTTTGGCAACCCTCGGGTGTGTTTCTGAACGCGTTGACGAACACTGGCCAGTATTGGAAGAAATCACTGACCTGTCACGGGATGAGTTCGGATTAACAGCTTTCCCCGGGGCGGGCGACTTTTCGAGCGGACGCCGTTCTTTGTGGAGGGGAAAGGCTCGAATTGCAGACTTGCCGGCAGGATTCTGGGACTTTGAAAAGTGCATCGTCGCAGCGGACGAGGGCACCAGCTTAATTGCAGCGACTATTGACGTTCGCGGCGCTCAATTTGTGCTGTTGCGTTCGGGAGAGATTGTAGGAAAAGGCTCTGAAGGCACGCATTTTGCCTATTCGGATGAAAGCACGGCTTCCCGGGTGCGGGACTACTTATCTAGCGCTGTTGGCCCAGAATGGCGCAGAACGTTTTCCAGCTTTTATGCAACAAAGAAACAATGTGTTGGGGCTACACGGTCAGAAGGTTAGGTGTTTGATCCTGCGGTTTGATGGTGCGATTCTTTCTTTGGAATGGAAGGATGCCTTATGGGACAAGTTCGTCATGTGTCCACTTAACCTTCTTTCCGTGCAATTCTTGGAGAGGACGAACCGCCGACGGCGCGCGGCTGAAGAAGATCGAGACCGACCCGGTCACCGGCGCGTGATGCGGTGACGCTTTACGCCGGACCCCTTGATATCCGCCAGCGGGGCCAGGGGTGAGGCGCGCCCGGGCGATCTTCCGGTGGAAGATCGCCAGCGCCGAACGCACGATCCGCGCGGATCGGGCCGGGGGCCGAGGAGTTTCTCTGGTATCCCCTGCCGAACATCCGCGTGACGCGCACCTAGGACGCCACCGGCACCGTCAACAGGAAGGTGGGCACGCTTCACCTCGACGGTCTCGGCTCCGTCCGCGCCGTCACGGACGAGGCGGGCCTTGTCCGCGAGCGTACCGCCTTCCGCCCCTATGGGCCAAGGAGATGGCCGCCCTCTCCGGGGCCCTCCGGTTCGCCATGGCTGAAATCCAAGGCTTCGTGTCGGTTTTGCCCGGGGTCGCGGCGCGGCCACCCGGCATAGTCGCGGCGAACGAGCCTTTGCCCGAAGGGAACACGCGCATGCGATACTCCGGCCTTCGCGTCATCAGGGAGGCGCTGACCGGCCACCGCGGCTGGACGCCGGTCTGGCGCGACCCCGCCCCGCAAGCCAGCTACGACTATGTGATCGTCGGCGGCGGCGGCCATGGACTTGCCACCGCCTATTACCTCGCCAAGGAATTCCGGCAGGCGCGGATCGCGGTCCTGGAAAAGGGCTATCTGGGCGGGGGCAACGTCGGGCGCAACACCACGATCATCCGGTCGAACTACCTGCTGGACGGCAACGAACCCTTCTACGAGTTCTCCATGAAGCTGTGGGAGGGGATGGAGCAGGACTTCAACTACAACGCGATGGTCAGCCAGCGCGGGATCATCAACCTCTTCCACACCGACGCGGCCCGCGATGCGGCGACACGGCGCGGCAACGCGATGATCCTGCACGGCGCGGATGCCGAGATCCTCGACCGCGAACAGGTGCGGGCGATGTATCCGTTCCTGAACTTCGACAACGCCCGTTTCCCGATCAAGGGCGCCCTGATGCAGCGGCGCGGCGGGACGGCGCGTCACGATGCGGTCGCCTGGGGCTATGCCCGCGGGGCCGACCTGCGCGGCGTGGACCTGATCCAGAACTGCGAAGTGACCGGGATGCGGATCGAGAACGGCCGCATCCTGGGGGTGGAGACGACGCGCGGCTTCGTCGGGGCGAAGAAGGTCGGGGTCGCGGTGGCCGGGTCGTCCTCGAAGGTCATGGCCCATGCCGGGATGCGCCTGCCTATCGAAAGCCACGTCTTGCAGGCCTTCGTCTCTGAAGGGCTGAAGCCCCTGATCGACGGGGTGATGACCTTTGGCGCGGGGCACTTCTACGTCAGCCAGTCCGACAAGGGCGGCCTTGTCTTTGGCGGCGACATCGACGGCTACAACAGCTATGCGCAGCGCGGCAACCTGCCGGTGATCGAGGACGTGGCCGAGGGCGGCATGGCGCTGATGCCGATGATCGGCCGGGCGCGGCTGCTGCGCACCTGGGGCGGGATCATGGATATGTCGATGGATGGCTCGCCCATCATCGACCGCACCCCGGTCGAGGGGCTCTATTTCAACGGCGGCTGGTGCTATGGCGGGTTCAAGGCGACGCCCGCCTCGGGCTGGTGCTTCGCGCATCTGCTGGCGACCGACCGCCCGCACGAGACCGCCACCGCCTACCGCTTCGACAGGTTCATGAAGGGCCTGGCCATCGACGAAAAGGGCCAGGGCCCGACGCCGAACCTGCACTGAGGTTTCAAAGATGATCATCAATCACCCTCTTCTTGGCCCCCGTGACGCCCAGGAGTTCGTCTATCTGGGCGATGCCCGCCTGATCGAGCGCCCCGACGGCATGGCCGAAGGCGCGCCTCAGGCGTTCCACGATCACGTCTACCTGCGCGACAACCCGGCGGGGGAGCATCGGGAGCTTTGGTATCACGAACAGGGCGACCGGTCCTGGCTGGTCGTCACCCGCAACACGGTCACGCACGAAATTACCGGGGTCGAACTGGCCCGGGACGTCGCGCGGGCGAAAGGACGTTCAAGATGACCCAGCCGAACCGCGTTTCAGGTGGCCTGATCGACCGCGCACGGACCCTTTCCTTCACCTTCGACGGCAAGCCATATCAAGGCCATGCAGGTGATACGCTGGCCTCTGCGCTTCTGGCCAACGGCGTGCGCCTGATGGGGCGCAGCTTCAAGTATCATCGCCCGCGCGGGCCGATCTCTGCGGGGTCGGACGAGCCGAACGCGCTGGTTGAGTTGCGAACCGGCGCGCGGCAGGAACCCAACACCCGCGCCACCGTGGTGGAGCTTTTCGACGGGCTTTCGGCGCAAAGCCAGAACCGCTGGCCCTCGCTCGCCTTCGACGCGCTGGCGATCAACGACCGGCTGTCGCCATTCTTCGCCGCGGGCTTCTACTACAAGACCTTCATGTGGCCGGCGGCGTTCTGGGAAAAGCTCTACGAGCCCATGATCCGCCGCGCCGCCGGGCTTGGCAGCCTGTCGCGCCTGCCGGACCCGGATGTCTACGACAAGGGCTTTTTGCACTGCGACATCCTGGTGATCGGTGCTGGCCCGTCGGGCCTGGCCGCCGCGCTGAGTGCGGGGCGGTCCGGCGCGCGGGTGATCCTTGCCGATGAGGATTTCCGCATCGGCGGGCGGCTGAACGCCGAAACGCACGGCGTCGGCGGGATGGCTGGCGCAGACTGGGCCGCGCAGGCGGTGGCGGAGCTTGCAGGCCTTGCGAACGTGCGCGTCATGGCGCGGACCACGGTGCTTGGCGCCTTCGACCACGGGATATACGGCGCGGTCGAACGCGTGAGCGACCATGTGCCCGTGCCCGCGGAAGGCAAGCCGCGGCAGATCCTCTGGCGCATCTACGCACGGCGCACGATCCTGGCCGCCGGCGCGACCGAACGCATGATCGCGTTCGAGAACAACGACCGGCCCGGCATCATGCTGGCCGGCGCCATGCGCGCCTATGCCAACCGCTGGGGTGCCGCCGCGGGGCGCCGCGTCGCGGTCTTCACCAACAATGACGAAGGGCTGCGCACCGCGGCGGACCTGCGCGCCAAGGGGCTGGAGATCGCTGCGGTCATCGACAGCCGCAAGGGCGAGGAGGTGACGGGAAGCGCGGGCCGACTGGGGCTGCGCGCGGTCACGGTGCGCGATGGCTCTGGCCGAACGCGCACTGTCGAATGCGACGCGCTGGGGGTTTCGGGCGGCTGGAACCCGAACCTTCACCTGACCTCCCACCATCGCGGCAAACCCGTTTGGGATGAGGCCATTGCCGCCTTCGTCCCGGGGCCGGGCGGGCCCGCCGGCCTGTTGCCCGTAGGGGCGGCGGCCGGGCACCTGACAACCCACGGCGCGCTCAGGACGGGGGCAGAGGCGGCGGCCGCCGCGCTGGCGGACCTGGGTCACAGGCCCGCCGCCTTCGACCTGCCCGAGGCGGAAGACGCGCCGGTGAGGGTCACGCCGAAATGGCATGTGCCCGGCAAGGGCCGCGCCTGGGTCGATCCGCAGAACGACGTGACCGTCAAGGACGTGAAGCTCGCCCATCAGGAAGGCTTCCGTTCGGTCGAACATCTGAAGCGCTACACGACGCTTGGCATGGCGACCGATCAGGGCAAGTCGGGCAACGTCCTTGGCCTGGCGGTCATGGCCGAGATGACGGGAAGGTCGATCCCCGAGACCGGCACGACGATCTACCGCCCGCCCTACACGCCTGTCGCGATGGGTGCGCTGGCCGGCCGGTCGCGGGAAAAGGAGTTCAAGCCGACACGGCTGACACCTTCACACAAGTGGGCGGCCGAACAGGGCGCCGTCTTTGTCGAGGTCGGGATGTGGCTGCGCGCGCAGTGGTTCCCGAAGCCGGGTGAAACCCACTGGCGCCAGTCCGTCGACCGGGAGGTTCTGGCCACCCGCGCATCGGTGGGCATCTGCGACGTGACCACGCTCGGCAAGATCGACATCCAGGGCCGGGATGCGGGCGCCTTCCTCGACCGCGTCTATGCCAACACCTTCTCCTCCCTTCCGGTCGGCAAGGTGCGCTACGGCCTGATGCTGCGCGAGGACGGGATCGTCATGGATGACGGCACCACCGCGCGGCTGGCCGAAGATGAATGGGTGATGACGACGACCACGGCCAACGCCGTCCCGGTCTTCCGGCATCTCGAATTTTGCCGCCAGTGCCTGTGGCCCGACCTCGACGTGCAACTGATCTCCACAACCGAAGCCTGGGCGCAGTATTCCGTCGCCGGCCCGAATGCGCGGCGGCTTCTGGAAAAGGTCGTGGACCAGGACATCTCCGACGCCGCCTTCCCCTACATGGCCTGCGCGAACATCACCGTCTGCGGCGGTCTGCGCGCGCGGCTTTTCCGCATCTCGTTCTCGGGCGAACTGGCCTACGAGATCGCGGTGCCCACCCGCTACGGCGATGCGATGATCCGCGCTCTGATGGCGGCGGGGGAGGAGTTCGGGGCGGTCGCCTACGGAACCGAGGCGCTGGGCGTGATGCGCGTCGAAAAGGGCCATGTCGCGGGCAACGAACTGAACGGCCAGTCCACCGCGCTGAACATGGGGCTGGGCAAGATGGTGTCGCGGAAGAAGGACGCCATCGGCATGGTTCTGGCGCAGCGCGAGGGGATGGTGGCCGAGGGCGGGTTGCGGCTGGTGGGCGTGAAGCCGGTCGATCCGTCGCAGCCCCTGACCGCCGGAAGCCACTTCATCGCCGCTGGTAAGCCCGCAACCGCCGCCCATGACGACGGCTGGCTGACCTCGGTTGTCCATTCGCCGCATCTGGGCCATTCCATCGCGCTCGGCTACCTCAGGAACGGCACCGCGCGCCTGGGCGAGCGTTTGCGGGCGGTCAACCTGCTGAAGAAGACCGAGGTCGAGGTGGAGATCGTCAGCCCGCATTTCTTCGATCCGGAAGGGGAGCGTCTTCGTGCCTGAACACAGCCTTAAAGCCGTGACCCCGCTAGGTCACGCCGCACCCCATGCCGAAACCTTCGGGCCGATCACGATTG
Source organism: Albidovulum sediminis (assembly GCF_025380365.1). Taxonomy (GTDB): domain Bacteria; phylum Pseudomonadota; class Alphaproteobacteria; order Rhodobacterales; family Rhodobacteraceae; genus Albidovulum; species Albidovulum sediminis. Next base: position 82,393 of record NZ_JAOCQF010000003.1, on the reverse strand, counting down.
CCGAGGTGACCGACGTCGCGCTCGCCTCTGTGGCCGCGCGCCAGGGTCGGGCGGCCGATGTCGCCGCGGCCGCGAAACGGATCGGGCTGGACCTGCCCCCGCCCGGCCGCCACGCCGCGGGCACGCCCTGTTCGGCCTTCTGGATGGGGCCAGAGATGTGGATGGTGGAGGCACCCTTTTCCACGCACGAGGACGTCGTGGCCGCACTGAAGCCCGCGTTCGGCGATGCGGCCTCGCTGACCGAGCAGACGGACGCCTGGGCGCGGTTGCGGGTAACGGGCGCCGACCTGCCCCGGCTGTTCGAGCGGCTCTGCAATGCCGATCTGGCAAGGGCCGAGGCGGGCCATGCGATCCGCACGACGATCGAGCATCTGGGGGCGTTCCTGCTGGTCCGCTCCGCCGCGGAGATCGACGTTCTGGCCGCGCGTTCGTCGGCCGGGTCGATGCATCACGCGCTGGTCGCAGCGGCGAAAAGCGCGTTCTGAGGTTCAGGCCCGGCGCGGCTCGGACAGGGGCGGCATCGCCCCCGACAGGCCACGCTGTCCGGCCAGGCTTCGCCGTTCCTCGCGCGGGCCGATGCCGAAGGCCGCCGCGTAATAGCGCGCAAGTTCGGTCGAACTGGAATAGCCTACCGACTGCGCGATCTCGGTCAGGGAGGCGTTCGAGAATATGACCCTCTGCCGTGCGCGGCGCAGGCGCATCAGCCGGTAGTAGCGCAGCGGCGTCTGGCCGGTCGCGGCCTTGAAGACGCGCTCAAGCTGGCGTTCGGACAGCGCGACGGCACCCGCCACATCGGCAATCTGGATCGGATCCTCGATATGATCGGCGAAAAGCGCGATCGCCGCCCGGACCGGAGCGGGCAGCAGCGTTTCGGTCCCGCCTGCGCCTGCGACCGGCATGGTCTGGACGGCGTTTTCGTCGCGCACGAAGGGGTGCTGGAACCAGCAGGCGACCTCGGTCATCACCGGCCGGCCCAGCCGTTCCTCGATCAGGCGCAGCATCAGGTCGAAGACCGCGCCCGACCCAGATACGGTGATCCGGCGCCGGTCGCGCAGGATCGCGGCCTGCGTCGCCTCGATCCGCGGAAACTCGGCGGCAAAGGCGGCCTCGTAGCACCAGTGGACCGAACAACGCCGCCCCTCCATCAGGCCGGTGCGGGCAAGCGGGAAGATCCCCCCCGAAAAGGCACCGATGGTGACACCCGAACGGTCCAGCCAGCGCACCTGCGCCTGCGACCGGCGCGGATCCTCGAAGTTGGCGGAGGGGCCGGAGAGGAAGAACAGGTAATCCAGCCCCCGTGCTTCCTCAAGCACCATGTCCGGATCGAAACGGACCTCGGCGCTGGAACGGACGGGACCGGCGCTTTCGCCGATCAGTTTCCAGGCAAATTCTTTCCGTCCAGTGATTTCGTTCGCCGCCCGCAAGGGTTCGATCGCCGAGGTCAGGCAGGCCATCGGGAAGCCGGGAAAAAGAAGAAAACCCAGAGTTTCCGTTGTCTGCCCCGCAGAATTGGAGATCATCCGCGCCCCCCTCTTGAGCGTCTAGCCCTTTCACGGTAGTGAAAAGGATCGCTTGTTTCAGCCATAGTACGCGCATGCCTTCGAATCGACCAGCACCCGCACCCGCACCGACCGCACCGGCAATCAGCCCGGCGAAGCCTGCCTTCGACCAGGATCCGCATCGCGTGCGGGAACTGACCGAACGCAATCTTGAAAACGCGATCGGACGCGAGGTGCGCGCCTTCCGTCACCAGCAAGGGATGACGGTGGCCCAGCTTGCGCAGGTGACGGGGCTGTCGATCGGGATGCTGTCGAAGATCGAGAACGGGATGACCTCTCCGTCGCTCACGACGCTGCAGATCCTCAGCCACGCGTTCTCGACGCCCATCACCTCGTTCTTCCGCGGCTACGAGGAGCGGCGCGAGGTCCAGCATGTCAAGGCCGGCGACCATCTGGAAATCGAGCGGCGCGGAACACGGGCAGGGCATCAGTACAACCTTCTGGGGCACATCGGGTCGAACTCCTCGGGCGTGGTGGTGGAGCCTTACCTGATCACCCTGACGGAGCAGTCGGACATCTTTCCAGCCTTTCAGCACGACGGGATCGAACTGCTCTACATGCTGGAGGGAGAGGTGAAGTATCGCCACGGCGACCAGCTTTTCTACCTTGAGCCCGGCGACAGCCTGTTCTTCGATGCCGACGCGCCGCACGGCCCGGAGGTGCTGGTGAAACTGCCGGCACGGTATCTTTCGGTCATTTCGTACCCTCAGGCCTGAGCCTGGCCCTGACGGTGGCGCCAGACCTCGGCGCGCACCCGCGCGGTCTTGTAGGCATCGAGGATCGACAGCGCATAGACAAAAAGCCCGCCCGCGAACTTGCCCACGACAGAGACGTCGGGCGCGGCCGTCTTCAGCGTGAAGCCGCCCAGAAGCAGCATGAAGAACAGGAAGATCAGGCCGCGGTAGGGCTGCCGGTTCAGGACATGCCCGGTGCCGGGCAGGATGATCGCGGCCAGAAGGACCAGATAGGGATTGGCGGGGGCTTTGGTCGGCGCTGTCATGCGGTGCGGCTTTCGCTTTGGGGCGATCGGTTCGTGACGATATCCTCGCGCAGCGCGATCAGCGCATCAAGCACGGGTTCCAGCCTGGCAGGGTCAAGCTGTTCGGCCCCCATCTCGGCGTCGCGGAAGATCAGATAGCGGGTCCGGTCCGCCTCCTCGGCCAGAAAGACGGCGCGCAGCCCCTTGGGCGACAGGATCAGTTCCTTCATCCGCGGATCGTCGAACAGGCCCAGGTGCGGACGCAGGAGAGACTCGGGCGGAAGCGCCGCGGCGGCATCGCTGCGGATCGTCGCCGCCTCGGGATAGCCGGGCGGAAGGGCGATCTGTTCGGGAAGGGTGTTGAAGTTCGAAAACGGCTCCAGTCCCGTCGGCCGCATCATCATGTCGAGCGTCGCGTGCAGCGGCAGTGGCTCGGGCAGGGTCGCCATGACCCAAAGCGCGGGCAGCTTTCGGAAGGTCAGCGTGTCGGGCATGACCTGGAGATCGACCAGACGGCCTCTGTAGCGCCCGGACAGGCGCGGAAAGCCGGCCGTGCCCTCGCCGGTGCGGCGCTCGGTCAGAAGCGACTTGCAGGCGTCGAGGTAGCGGGCGCGGGCTTCGCGGCGGTTGCGATCCGCCCGAACCATGCGGGACAGGAGCATGGCGAAGGCCAGCCCGAAGCCGGCAGCGAGAAGCAGAAGGAACAGACGGTCCATCGCATACCCTGTGTCAAGGAAATGGCCCGCCGCAGGGGCGGGCCATCGCCGGGTTCAACCGGCTCAGTAGCCTTGCGGCTTCGGCCAGGGCATCGTGAACTGCGTGCCGCGGTTGACGAAGCGGTAGCGCCAGAAGTGGAACCAGAGCGAGACCACGATGTAGAAGCCGATCATCGCGATCAGCTGCGTGCCGTAGCCCAGGAACACCGCGAAGAAGGTGATCCCGCACAGGCACAGCAGGACGAGCGCCGGCAGCGGGTGGAACGGATGTTCGTATCCCCGCTTGATCGTGTTCAGCGGCCACTTCTTGCGGAACAGGATCACGTTCAGGGGCATGAACGTGTATTCCAGCAGGCCCGAGAGGATCGAGAAGGTGATCACCTGGTCAAGTGGCGCGCCCAGCGCGAAGATCAGGGCGATCGGCACCAGGAAGATGATCGACCGGTAGGGCGTGCGGAACTTCGGATGCACGGCGCCGAACCAGCCCGGCAGGTACTTGTCGCGGCCCATCGCGAACCAGGCGCGGCTGGCGTCGTTGATGCAGCCGTTGGCCGAGGCGAGCGTGGCAAAGAGCGTGCCGATGCCCAGCAGCCAGACCAGCGCGTTCGATCCCGACAGTCGCGCCGTGTCGAAGAGCGGCGCCACCGACCCGTTCACGCCGTCGCCGAGGAACTCCCAAGGCAGAACGCCGGAGCAGACGTACCAGGTCAGCGTCGCCGCGATCAGCAGCGTCATGATCCCGGCCAGCGTACCGAAGGGCAGCGCACGCGCGGGCGAGCGGACCTCTTCGGCGGCCTGTGTCGTCCCCTCGATCCCGAGGTAGTACCACAGGCCGAAGTGCATCGCCGCCAGAACCCCGATCCAGCCGTAGGGCAGTTCGTGGCCCTCCATCAACGCCGCGTGCTGCATGATCCCGCCGCCGAGGATGCCCGAGGTCGACAGGAACAGGACAAGGATCGCCACGAAGGCGATCGCGGTGATGACGAGGTTGAAGGTCAGCGTTGCCAGAACCCCGCGATAGTTGAGCCAGGCGAGGAACATGATCACGAGGATGATGAACGGCCGCTGGTCCAGTTCGCCCGCGTAGCCCGTCATCGTCGAGACGACGTAGATCAGGTAGCCCGCGGTGATCGCGTTCGCCGCCTCCAGCATCGTGTAGGCGAAGGTCAGGTACAGCCCGACGTTGAAGGCCATCAGCGGCCCGACGATGTGCTTGGCCTGCGTGTACTGGCCGCCGGCCGCCGCGACGGTCGAGGTCACCTCGGAGTCGATCATTGCGACGCAGGTGTAGAGGATGCCCGCGAACCAGCAGGCGATCAGCGCCGCATAGGCGCCGCCCTTGCCGACCGCGAAGTTCCAGCCCATGTATTCGCCGACCAGAACGATGCCGACGCCCAGGGCCCAGACATGCGCCGGGCCCAGCACGCGGAGCAAGCCCACGACGGTTCCGTGCGGGCCCATGCCGTCCATGGTTTTCGATGTGATATCGGTGTTAGCCATGATTGCGCCCCTCAGGTCCTGTGCTCTTCGGTCAGGGCCTCAAGCTCGCCCTCGCGGGACGAGGTGAGGACTTCCTCCGAATAGGTCGTGTCGGTCTTGAGCCAGTCGGCGACCATGTAAAGGCCAAGGAGCGCGGAGATGCCCCAGGCCGCGTATTCCAGCAGTTGCCAGAGTTCCATGTTGCCCCTCACTTTCCGTCGAACTTTTCCGCGATCACTTCGCGGTATTCGGTTTCGGAGAACTTCAGCATCAGCACGTAGTAGGCGACGATCACGACGATCATCGCGATGAGCGCGCCGGCGGTGAAGGAATAGTCGAACCGCGCCAGGATCAGGTCATGCGCCGAGGCCGGGTCGTAGCCCAGCGCCTCGTACTGTGCGGCCTGTGCCGGGGTCTGGCCAAGCGATTCCCAGGTCGGGTTCGCAACCGGTTCCGCGACAGTCTTGGCGGCACCGGAAAGGCCCATCTTCAAGGGGACGAACAGCGCGCCGAGTGTCAGCACGACAAGGAAGATCACGTCGAAGATCTGGCTCGCCTTGCTCTGGACGGGGGCTTTGTAGCGGGCCATGGCTCACCCCCTGGCCTTGCGAGCTTCATCAAGAAACTTGATGTCGAGCCCGTACATGAAGTCGCGATCCTCGCGATAGTGGCGCAGCATGGCCATGATCGCGGCGGTGTTGAACACCAGAACGATTGCCCCCCCGATCAGGAGGATCGTTCGGGCCGCACCGGATGGTGCGAGCGACCAGGTGGCCAGGGCCACGAAGATGATTGCGAACCAAAGCCCGATCACGAAAGCCCAGGCGACCAGCACGTCGCGCCGGTGCATCGCATCGATGCGTCCAGACATGTCTGACACTGTATTCCTCCCTAGTTGGTTAGTTCCCGGGCACGCTCGGTCAAAGGCGCCGGGCATTTCTCTCCTCGTGAACTTTTTTTGCTATAAGGAATAACGCCTGCGACACTCTGTCAAGCTTTCTGTCAGGCAGGGCCCTTGCGCGACGTCGACCCGGCACCCTCTCGGAGGAGCAGCAACTGCCATCAGAGAACGGTTCATCCGCAGTCCCGGCAGGGCGCCACCCCCACAGGTTAAAAAAGTTTCTTGGTAGTTGAACCGGGATTTGAGTGGTGCTAGCGTCAGCGTGCAATCACCTGGGAGCGCATCATGTGCGGCATCGTCGGTCTCTTTCTCAAGGACCCATCACTTGAACCAAAACTTGGCGCCATGCTGGCTGACATGCTGGTCACGATGACGGATCGCGGCCCCGACAGCGCCGGCATCGCGATCTATTCCGGCGCGCGTGACGGCATCGGCAAGATCACCGTTCAGTCCGCTCAGCCGGAGGCCGACTTCCGCAACCTCGACGAGGATCTGCGGAACGCCATCGGACAGCCTGTTCTCCTTCTCAGGAAAAGCACGCATGCCGTGCTCGAGGTGCCGATCGGCCAGATCGAGGCGGCGCGCTCCGCGCTGGCGCACCTGCGCCCGGGCGTGAAGATCATGAGCGTCGGCGACAGCATTGAGATCTTCAAGGAAGTGGGCCTGCCCAAGGATGTCGCCGCCCGGTTCGCCGTGGCGCAGATGAAGGGTAGCCATGGCATCGGACACACCCGCATGGCGACCGAATCGGCGGTGACGACGATGGGGGCGCATCCGTTCTCGACCGGCTCGGACCAGTGTCTGGTGCACAACGGGTCGCTTTCGAACCACAACTCGGTGCGCCGTGACCTGATCCGCGCGGGTATGGCCTTCGAGACCGAGAACGACACCGAGGTGGCCGCAGCCTTCCTCAGCCACAAGATGGACGAGGGCGCGGGGCTTGGCGAGGCGATGGAGGCCACGCTGACCGACCTCGACGGGTTCTTCACCTTCGTCGTGGGCACCCGGAACGGTTTCGGCGTGGTCCGCGACCCGATCGCCTGCAAGCCCGCCGTCATGGCCGAGACCGACCAGTACGTCGCCTTCGGGTCGGAATATCGCGCGCTTGTCGACCTGCCGGGCATCGAGAACGCCCGCGTCTGGGAACCTGAACCCGCCACCGTCTATTTCTGGGAACGTTGAGTATGCCGAGTTTCGATCTTGGGGCGCACGGGCTTCGTGCGCTCAACTCCACACTGCACGCCCTGAAGGGCCAGACCAACGAGACCCAGTGGGATATCGTCAATCCCAGGGGCAGCCACGCCATCGCGGCGGGCGTCGACGCGGCTGTGGACATCACTGTCCACGGCTCAACCGGATACTACTGCGCCGGGATGAACAAGCAGGCGACGATCCGGGTGAAGGGATCGGCCGGGCCGGGTGTCGCCGAGAACATGATGTCGGGCACCGTGATCGTGGATGGGGACGCCAGCCAGTATGCCGGCGCGACCGGGCGGGGCGGCCTTCTGGTCATCAAGGGCAACGCCTCGTCGCGCTGCGGCATCTCGATGAAGGGCATCGACATCGTCGTGCATGGCTCCATCGGTCACATGTCGGCCTTCATGGCGCAGTCGGGCAACATGGTCGTCCTCGGTGACGCGGGCGACGCACTGGGCGACAGCCTGTACGAGGCGCGGCTTTTCGTGCGTGGCAAGGTGAAAAGCCTTGGCGCGGACTGCATCGAGAAGGAGATGCGCCCCGAACACCTCGAGCTTCTGGAAACCCTGCTGCAGCGTGGCGAGGCCGATGCGAAGGCCCGGCCAGAGGAGTTCCGGCGCTATGGCTCGGCCCGCAAGCTCTACAATTTCAACATCGACAATGCGTCGGCTTACTGAGGTCCGAAGATGAGTGATTTTCCCCACACGCCGCCGCGCATGTCCTGGACCTTCTCCAACGACACCAACGCCGAGATCCGCCGTGCCGCCGCCTCCGGCATCTATGACATTCGAGGCGGCGGTTCGAAGCGCCGCCTGCCGCATTTCGACGACCTGCTGTTCCTCGGCGCCTCGATCAGCCGCTATCCGCTGGAAGGCTACCGGGAGAAATGCGCAACCGACGTCTGGCTGGGCACGCGGCATGCGAAAAAGCCCATCCACCTCGACATTCCCGTGACCATCGCGGGGATGAGCTTCGGCTCGCTCTCCGGTCCCGCGAAAGAGGCGCTGGGGCGTGGCGCCACGCTGGCCGGAACCTCGACCACCACCGGCGACGGCGGCATGACCGAGGAGGAGCGCGGCCATTCGAAGACGCTCGTATACCAGTACCTGCCGTCGCGCTACGGGATGAATCCCGACGACCTGCGCCGCGCGGACGCGATCGAGCTTGTGGTCGGGCAGGGCGCGAAGCCCGGCGGCGGCGGCATGCTTCTGGGCCAGAAGATCTCTGACCGCGTGGCCGAGATGCGCACTCTGCCCAAGGGCATTGACCAGCGGTCCGCCTGCCGGCATCCGGACTGGACCGGCCCGGACGACATGGAGATCAAGATCCTCGAACTGCGCGAGATCACCGACTGGGAAAAGCCGATCTATGTGAAAGTCGGCGGTGCGCGGCCCTACTACGACACCGCCTTGTCGGTGAAGGCTGGGGCCGATGTCGTGGTGCTGGACGGCATGCAGGGCGGGACCGCCGCCACGCAGGATGTGTTCATCGAACATGTCGGCCAGCCGACGCTCGCCTGCATTCCGCAGGCGGTGAAGGCGCTGCAGGACCTTGGCATGCACCGCAAGGTGCAACTGATCGTGTCGGGCGGCATCCGCACCGGCGCCGATGTCGCCAAGGCCCTGGCGCTTGGCGCCGACGCCGTGTCGATCGGCACCGCCGCGCTGGTTGCGTTGGGCGATAACGATCCGAAGCTCGAGGAGGAGTACCGCAAGCTCGGCACCACCGCCGGCGCCTATGACGACTGGCACGAAGGCAAGGACCCGGCAGGCATCACCACGCAGGATCCGGAGCTTTTCAGCCGCTTCGATCCCGTTCTAGGCGGTCGCCGGCTGGCGAACTACCTGAAGGTCATGACGCTTGAGGCGCAGACGCTGGCCAGGGCCTGCGGCAAGAACCACCTGCACAACCTCGAGCCCGAAGACCTTTGCGCCCTGACGATCGAGGCGGCGGCCATGGCGGGCGTGCCGCTGGCGGGAACCAGCTGGATACCCGGCCGGGGCGGCTACTGATCCGAACACGAACCAGGGGCGCGGCGGCCAACGACCGCGCCCTTCTCAATCCAACCGGGAGAACTGGAAATGCCGAAGGACCTGGCCAAGTTCGCAAAGGACAATGGCGTCAAGTATTTCATGATTTCTTATACCGACCTGTTCGGCGGGCAGCGGGCCAAGCTCGTTCCGGCGCAGGCCATTGCGGACATGACGGAGGACGGCGCCGGATTTGCGGGCTTCGCCACCTGGCTCGACCTGACGCCCGCGCATCCCGACCTGATAGCCGTGCCCGACACTGACAGCGTCATCCAGCTGCCGTGGAAGCCCGAGGTGGCCTGGGTCGCCGCGACCGCGACGATGGAGGGCGAGCTTGTAAGGCAGGCACCGCGCAACGTGCTCAAGGCGCTGATTGACGAGGCGGCGAAGGACGGACTGCGGGTCAAGACCGGCGTGGAGCCGGAGTTCTTCCTGCTCTCCGCCGACGGAGCCAGGATTTCGGACGAATACGACACCGCGGAAAAGCCCTGCTACGATCAGCAGGCGATCATGCGCCGCTACGATGTGATCGCGGAAATCTGCGATCACATGCTGGCACTCGGCTGGAAACCCTACCAGAACGACCACGAGGACGCGAACGGCCAGTTCGAGATGAACTGGGAATACGACGATGTGCTGGCCACCGCCGACAAGCATTCGTTCTTCAAGTTCATGGTCCGGTCGGTGGCCGAAAAGCACGGCCTGCGCGCGACCTTCATGCCGAAGCCTTTCAAGGGGCTGACCGGGTCGGGCTGCCACGCCCACATCTCGGTCTGGGACCTCGACGGCAAGAAGAACGCCTTCGCGGACAAGAACGCGGAACTTGGCCTTTCGGAGCGCGGCCGCCACTTCCTCGGCGGGATCATGAAGCACGCCTCGGCGCTGGCCGCGATCACCAATCCGACGGTCAACAGCTACAAGCGCATCAACGCGCCGCGCACGTCTTCAGGCGCGACCTGGGCGCCGAACACGGTGACATGGACCGGCAACAACCGCACCCACATGGTGCGCGTGCCCGGCCCCGGCCGGTTCGAACTGCGCCTGCCCGACGGTGCCGCGAACCCCTACCTGCTGCAGGCGGTGATCATCGCCGCCGGTCTCGACGGCGTCCGCTCGAAGGCCGATCCCGGCAAGCGCTACGACATCGACATGTACCAGGACGGGCACAAGGTGAAAGGCGCGCCGAAACTGCCGCTGAACCTTCTCGATGCGCTGCGCGAATACGACCGGGACAAGACGCTGAAATCGATGATGGGCGATGAATTCTCCAACGCCTACATCAAGCTGAAGCATCGGGAATGGGACAGTTTCGTGTCGCACTTCTCGCGCTGGGAGCATGAGAACACCCTGGACGTCTGAACGGCGACGCCCGCAGACATTGGGATGCGCCGCATCGCGGCGCATTCCGTTGCTTCCGTGGCCAGGTCCGCGTCAGCGCGGCAGTTTGGTGTAGCGGAGATAGGGCAGCACCTTCTCGAACGTGCCGAATTTCTCCTTCGCGGCTTCGTCGTTCACAGCGACGGGGATGATCACGTCCTGACCCACTTCCCAGTTCGCCGGTGTGGCGACCCCCTTGCCGGTGGACGTCTGAAGCGCGTCGAGCGCGCGGACGACCTCCCCGAAGTTGCGCCCGACCGTCATCGGATAGGTCATCGACAGCTTGAGCTTCTTGTCGGGCCCGATGATGAAGACGGCCCGCACCGTCTGGCTGTCGGCCGGCGTCGGGTTGTCGGGCAGATGGGCTTCGGCCGGGAGCATGTCGAAGGCCTTGGAGACCTCGAGTCCCCTGTCCGCGATGATCGGGAATTCGGGTGCGGCACCGCCCGCCTTCTCGATATCGCCTTTCCAGCGCCGGTGCTCGTCAACGCCGTCGACGGAGATTCCGATGACCTTCGTGCCGCGGCGCGCCCATTCGTCCTTCAGCCGCGCCACGGCGCCGAACTCGGTCGTGCAGACGGGCGTGAAGTCCTTCGGATGAGAGAAGAGAATCGCCCAACCGTCGCCGATCCAGTCATGGAAGCGAATGGTTCCCTGATCCGTTTCGGCGGTGAAATCGGGAACGGTGTCGTTGATTCTGAGACCCATGGAGTTTCCTTTCCTGCCGTTATCCGCCACTCGGTCAGGGCGTGCGGCCAATGCGGATAACGCGAGTCTGTTGATCAGCCGTCAAGCGGAAAAATATGATCAAATTTGGTTTCACGCCTTGCGCGGGAACGGGGCGGCTGGCACTGTCCGCGCCCGAAAGCGAGGTGCAGCATGATCGACAGGCGCGAATTCTACATCAACGGCAGATGGGTATCACCGGCGCGGCCCCGCGACTGCGCGGTGATCGACCCCTCGACGGAGGAGCCCTGCGCGGTGATCTCGCTTGGCGATCAGGCCGACACCGACGCGGCGGTTGCCGCAGCCAGGGCCGCCTTCCCCGCCTGGGCCGCGACATCGCCCGCGGAACGCCGCGCGGTCGTCGTTCGCATCCTCGATCAGTACGAGGCCCGGAAGGAGGAATTCGCCCGCGCCATCGCGATGGAGATGGGTGCACCGATCGACTTCGCGCTGGAACAGCAGGCGCCCTGCCTGCCGTGGCATGCCAACAACTTCCTGCGCGCCTTCGACGAGATCGAATGGGTCCGGCCGCTTGGCGCCCACGCCCCCGGCACCATGATCGCGCTGGAACCGATCGGCGTCGTCGGCCTGATCACGCCGTGGAACTGGCCGGTGAACCAGATCGCGCTGAAGGTCATTCCGGCGATGCTGGCGGGCTGCACCTGCGTGCTGAAGCCGTCCGAGGAAAGCCCCCTGAACGCGATGCTGTTCGCGGAATTCTGCCATGACGCGGGTGTGCCGGCCGGCGTCTTCAACCTCGTCAACGGCGATGGCGCCGGGGTCGGCTCCCAACTCTCGGTCCACCCCGACGTGGAGATGATCTCCTTCACAGGGTCGACGCGCGCGGGCCGGGCGATTTCCAGGGCGGCGTCCGACACGCTCAAGCGCGTGGCGCTGGAGCTTGGCGGCAAGGGCGCGAACCTGATCTTCGCCGACGCCGATGAAAAGGCGGTGAAGCGCGGTGTCCTGCACATGATGAACAACACCGGCCAAAGCTGCAACGCGCCGTCGCGGATGCTGGTGGAGCGGTCGATCTATGACCGCGTGGTTGAGGAGGCGGCAGAGGTGGCGAAGGCGGTCAAGGTCGGCCCCGCCTCCGAACACGGGCGCCACATCGGCCCTGTCGTCAACAAACGCCAGTGGGATCAGATCCAGGGCCTCATCCAGAAGGGCATCGACGAAGGCGCGCGGCTGGTCGCCGGCGGCCTCGGGCTGCCAGAGGGGATGAACAAGGGCTATTACGTGCGCCCGACGGTCTTTGCCGACGTGCGGCCCGGCATGACCATCGAGCGGGAAGAAATCTTCGGCCCGGTCCTTTCGATCATTCCGTTCGAGGACGAGGCAGAGGCGGTGAGGATCGCCAACGACACACCCTATGGCCTGACGAACTACGTCCAGACCCAGGATGGCGCGCGGGCGAACCGCCTGGCGCTGGCGCTGAAGTCGGGCATGGTCGAGATGAACGGCAAGCCGCGCGGGGCCGGGGCGCCCTTCGGGGGCGTCAAGGCCTCCGGCCGCGCGCGCGAGGGCGGCATCTGGGGGATCGAGGAGTTCCTTGAGGTCAAGGCAATTTCCGGCTGGACCGCGGATCTCGCGGCCGAGTGACCGGGCCGGGTGCGCGCGGGGGGCAGCCCCCCGCCGCGCCGGCGCCGAACGACCGATGACCCACGCAAAACGACATCTCGCCCCTTCGGAATGTCGTGCGAACTACTTCCCCATCGCGCGGCGCGCGCCCTAAGATCGAGGGTAACGCGCTTCCGGAGGGGGGACGGCCCATGGCACTTGAGGAGACGGTTCAAAGGTCACGCCACGGCGGCCGCGAGGCGCGGCGGCGCGAACGGGCGCAGAAGTCGGCGGGACCGGGGCGGCCCTACATCAGCCGGAACATCCCCACCTACGATATCCTGTCGGAAGAGAACCTGCTGAAGATCGAGGCGGCGGCCGACCGCATCCTGGCCGAGACGGGGATAGAGTTCCGCGACGACCCCGAGGCGCTGGACCACTGGCGCCGGGCGGGCGCGCGCATCGACGGCCTGCGCGTGACATTCGAGCCCGGCATGCTGCGCGAGATCCTGCGCTTCGCCCCGGCGGAGTTCATCCAGCACGCCCGCAACCCGGCGAACTCCATCCGCATCGGCGGAAACAGCGTTGTCTTCGCGCCCGCCTACGGGTCGCCCTTCGTCATGGACCTTGATCGCGGGCGCCGCTTCGGCACGCTTCAGGACTTCCAGAATTTCATCAAGCTGGCGCAATCCTCGCCGTGGTTCCACCATTCCGGCGGGACGATCTGCGAACCGACCGACGTTCCGGTGAACAAGCGCCACCTCGACATGGTCTATGCGCACCTGCGTTATTCCGACCGCTGCTTCATGGGCTCGGTCACCGCCGAGGAGCGCAGCGAGGATTCGATCGAGATGGCGCGCATCGCCTTCGGCCGCGACTTCGTGGAGGAAAACTGCGTCATCCTCGGCAACGTCAACGTGAACTCGCCCCTGGTCTGGGACGGGACGATGACGAAGTCGCTCAGGGCCTATGCACGCGCCAACCAGGCCGCGGTCATCGTGCCCTTCATCCTGGGCGGCGCGATGGGGCCCGTCACGAACGCCGGCGCCATTGCCCAGAGCCTTGCCGAAACCATGGCCGGCTGTGCGCTGACGCAGCTGGAACGCAAGGGCGCGCCGGTGATCTTCGGCAACTTCCTGTCCTCGACCCAGCTCAGGACCGGCTCGCCCACCTTCGGCACGCCCGAACCTGCGATCGGCTCGATGGTCGTGGGCCAGCTTTGCCGCCGCCTGGACCTGCCCTTGCGCTGTTCGGGCAACTTCACCACCTCGAAGCTGCCCGATGCCCAGGCGATGACCGAGGGCACCATGTCGATGCTGGCGGCCGTCCACTGCGGCGCGAACTTCATCCTCCACGCCGCGGGCTTCCTCGACGGGCTGCTCAGCATGTCCTACGAGAAGTTCATGCTCGACGCCGACCTTTGCGGGGCGCTGCACACCTATCTCGACGGGGTCACGGTCGACGACAACCAGCTGGCTGAGGGCGCCTTTGCCGAGGTCGGGCCGGGCAACCACTTCTTCGGCTCCGCGCACACACTGGCCAACTACGAAACCGCCTACTGGGACAGCGAGACGGCCGACAATTCCCCCTTCGAGCAGTGGGAGCTTGCGGGCAGCGACGATGCCGCGACCCGCGCGAACCGGCTCTGGAAGCAGCGGCTTCGCGAGTATGAGGCGCCGGCGATGGACGAGGGCCTCGATGAGGCGCTGAAGGACTTCGTCGCGCGCCGGAAGTCGGAGATGGCCGATGCCTGGTACTGAGGGAGAGACCGCGGGGCAGGCCGTCCCCCGCCCCCATCGCCTCCCCACGCCGGGGGAGGAAAGGCGACAGCAGAGAGCCCGCGCGATCACCCCGAGGGAAGCGACATGACCGGGCACCGCCACCTCCTGTCCCCGATCCGGCTGCGCGGCCACACGCTGCGCAACCGCATCGTCTTCGGCGCCCATACCGCGAACATGTCCGACATGGGTCTGCCCGGCCCGCGTTTCGCGGCCTACCTCCTGGAACGCGCGCTGGGCGGGGCGGGAATGATCGTGGCCGAACCCATGCCGGTGCACCGGACCGGCGTCCTGACCCGCGGCAACTTCCTGCACGGGACCGACGAGGTCATCCCCCATTTCCGCAAGGTGACCGAGCCGGTGAAGGAGGCCGGGGCCGTCATCCTGCAGCAGCTTTACCACATCGGCGCGCATGGCGATTCCGACCTCAGCTTCGCGCCGCACTGGGGCCCGTCAGGGGGGCCATCCTACCACGACAGCGACGGCTCCCACGCCATGACCGAGGCGGAGATCGAGGAACTGATCGACGCGCATGTCGCCGCCGCAGTCCGCTGCCATAAGGCCGGTTTCCAGGGGGTCGAGGTCTGGGCCGCCTACCACTCTCTGCTGGACCAGTTCTGGACACCTTGGTCCAACCGGCGCGACGACAGGTGGGGAGGAAGCCTGGAAAACCGCACCCGCCTGTCGCGCACGATCATCGAGGGCATCCGCCGCGCCTGCGGCGAGGACTTCATCATCGGCCTCGCCATCTCGACCTCGGATTCGCACGATGTCCTGCTTCAGGGCGAATCGCTGGCAGAGATCGTGGCGATGCACGACGCCACCGGCCACATCGACTATGTGACCTGCGGCCATGGCGGCTATCTCGACTTCGAGCGGCTGATGCCGACCTTCCTTTATGGTGAAAAGCTGACCGCCCCCTTCACCGAGGAACTGCGGAAGATCGTCCGCCACGCCAAGGTCACCTCCGAGGCCCATGTCAGGACGCCCGAGAACGCCGAAGCCATCATCGCCAGCGGGCAGGCCGACATGGTCTCGATCGTCCGCGGCCAGATCGCCGACCCGCATCTGGCACGCAAGACCGCCGAGGGCCGGGCGGAAGACGTCCGCGGCTGCATTTCCTGCAACCAGATGTGCTGGGGCCGGCGCTCCCGCGACTACTGGATTTCCTGCCTCATCAACCCCTCGGCGGGGCGAGAGTTCGAATGGGGCGGGGACCGCTTCACGCCAGCCGCCAGACCGCGCCGCATCGTCGTCGTCGGGGCGGGTCCCGCCGGGCTCGAAGCCGCGCGGGTCGCTGCCGAACGCGGCCACCGCGTCGATCTTTTCGAGGCGCAGCCAAGGGTCGGTGGCCAGTTCCGGCTTGCCGGCGAACAGCCCCGCCGCGGCCAGATCCTCGACCTGCTCGACTGGTATGAACGCCAGTTCGAAAAGCTCCAGGTCCGGCTGCACCTGAATACCTACGCCGAACCCGGCGACATCCGCGCGCTGTCGCCCGACGCCGTGGTGTTGGCCACTGGATCGCTGCCCGATCCCGACGGCTTCCAGCGCTGGATGCCCGGCGCCGACCGGCTTCCCGGCATCGATCTTGGTAATGTCTGGGCGCCCGAGGACGTGATGGGGCGTGAGGCGAAGCTGGGTGAAACGGTCCTTCTCTATGACGAGGGCGGCAGCTGGCGCGGCCTCGGCACCGCCTGGGCCATGGCCGAGCGCGGCCACCGGGTGACCATCGTCACGCCCGAACCGTTCATCGGCAAGGAACTGGCCCGGACCTCCGCCGATATCGGCCTGCGCCCGCGGCTTGCACGGCTGGGAGTCACTTTCCTGACCGAACACCTCGTTGCCGAATGGCACGGCGACGCAGCGACGGTGCGCAACCTGCTGACCGGCGAAGAAACGCGTCTCGCGGCCAGCGCGCTTGTGCTGTCGACGACCAACCGCGCCTTCGATCCGCTGTCGGCGGACCTCGCCGATGTCGAAACCCACCTGATCGGCGACGCGGCCGCACCCCGCCACGCACCCTACGCCTTCCACGAGGGACGCAAGACCGGCCTCGCGCTCTGATCTTCTTCTTTTCCCAAGTATCCCGGGGGTCCGGGGGCAGCGCCCCCGGCGCGGTCACAGGTTGAACACCCGGCTCGGGTGCAGCTCTCCGGACTTGTAGACGCCGACGGCGACCGCCCGACCCTGATGGCTGGCCCAGGCCTCCTCGCCCCACTCGACGTCGGAGGCGAAGACCATCCCCGGATTGCCGTTCCGCAGCCGCGCGGCCCCCTCGGGCGTCGCCCTCAGTTCCGGCAGGTCCGCCAGCCCGACCTCGAGTGGCAGGAGCCGCGCCTCGAGGGCGTCGGTCCGGGCCTCGCGCTCGATCGTCTCGATGCCGACGCCGTCGCTGGCCTCGAACGGCCCCGACCATTCCCGCCTGAGCCAGAGCACATGGCCAAGGCACCCCAACGCCTGCCCGAGGTCGCGCGCGATCGAGCGGACGTAGCCGCCCTTGCCGCACACCATCTCGAGTTCGGCCGTGTCGGCGTCGGGCCGGGCCTTGAGCACGAGCGACTCGACCCAGAGCGGTCGCGCCGCAAGGTCCATGTCCTCACCCGCGCGGGCCAGCGCATAGGCGCGTTCGCCGTCGACCTTCACCGCCGAGAACTGCGGCGGAACCTGCATGATCTCGCCCCGGAAGGCGGCAAGGGCCGCCTCGATCTCGGCATCCGACGGGCGCAGTGACGCGGTGGCGATGACCTCGCCCTCGGCGTCGTCGGTATTCGTGGCCGCGCCCAGCCGGATCGCGAAGCGATAGCATTTCAGCGCGTCGGTGATGTAGGGCACCGTCTTCGTCGCCTCGCCCAGCGCCACCGCCAGCACCCCGGTCGCCGCAGGGTCAAGCGTGCCCGCGTGGCCTGCCTTCTTCGCGTTCAGGGCCCAGCGCACCTTGTTGACGACTGCGGTCGAGGTCATGCCTGCAGGCTTGTCGACCACCAGCCACCCCGAAATGTCGCGCCCCGACTTGCGTGCCATGGTCCGTCCGCCTTTGGTGAGGCCCGCCCCGTATCGAAGGATTGGACCGGCGTCAATTGCCGCCGGAGTCCGCAGGCACGACGAGTCCCACGATTGGCCCCATGGGAAAGCCGAAATCGTCCCGCCTCAGGCTCGGGGCATAGAGGCGCGAGATGTTGCCATCGAAGTAGAGCGCGTCGGGCACGTTCAGGACATCCCGGAACACGCTTGCGAATTCGTGAAACGTCACCGGCCCGTCCGACATCAGGAAATAGGCCGTCTGGCCGTCCGCCGAGACGCCGACGCCGTTCCGGATGAAGCGGGAATCGCTTTCCGTCAGGAACCGCGGATGCAGAGCGCCAGAGATCACCAGCATCGGCCCGGACTGCGTCGCAAACCGGCACGCAGGCCGCGCGGCGTCGAAGGCGAGCGTTTCCTGGACCGAGAAGCCGTCGTCGAGGATGCAGAAGATCCCGTTCGGCAGCAGGCCGAAATTTCCCGGCCCCGCGGACCGGACAAGGCGCGACTTCTCCTCTGCGTCCTCGACGTAGTAACCCACGGGCGAGCGGTCGGGGTGATACATGCCGGCGTTCATGGCGAAGGCCAGCGTCTTGCCCTCGGCGGCGACCTTCTCCTCGACCCGGTCGAAGGTGCCAAGGCGCTGCCCCTCGGCATTGTCCAGGAAAAGCCGCAGGTCATCGCCCCGATGCGCCTCGCACACCGCATAGCCGTTCCCCTCGGCGGTCAGGCTTTGACACTCCGCCGCCAGCGCCGGCATGGACAGGAGCGTCAGGGCCGCGGCCAGCGCGAATTCAGCCGTCCGCGTCATCGTCCGCTTCGCGCGGGTCTTCCGCGCGTTTTTCGACATCGCGCCGGACACGTTCTTCCGAGAACATGCGCCGCGTATCGTCGAGCTTGTCGAAGGTTTCGTCCAGCATGAAGCGAAGTTCGGGGGCGAACTTCAGCGTCATCGCCTTTGCGGTAAGGCGGCGCAGTTCACTCTTGTTGCGCTGAAGGGCCACAAGGGCCGCATCGGCGTCGCGGCCGCCCAGCGGCAGGACGTAGACCATCGCCACCTTCAGGTCCGGCGAACAGCGCACCTCCCCCACGGTGATGGAAAAGCGGGTGAGTTCCGGGTCGTGGACATCCCCGCGCGCCAGTACATCGGCCAGGGTCCGGCGGATCAACTCGCCAACGCGCAACTGCCGCTGCGACGGGCCGGACGTGGGGGGGAAGCGGTTCTGCGCCATGCGCGTGATTTAGTCCAATGGCCCCGGGGGTGCAACGGCCCTTTGCCAACCGGCGTTCCACCGGCTAAAGCTGGCCCGCGACAGGCGAAAGGTCCCCCCATGAGCGAAGGCGCCCCCATTCCCGGCATCGTCATCACCGGCGCATCCGGCCGGATGGGCCAGATGCTGGTGAAACACGTCGCCGCATCCCCCAAGGCGCGCCTGGTCGGCGCGCTGGTCCGCGAGGGCCATCCCTGGATCGGACAGGATGCCGGAACCGTCACCGGCGGCGCAGCCCTGGGCATCGCCGTCACCGATGACCCGCTCGAAGCCTTTGCGAAGGCGCAGGCGGTGATCGACTTCACCTCTCCCGCCGCCAGCGTGGAGTTTGCCGCGCTCGCCGCGCAGGCGCGTGCGGTGCACGTCATCGGCACCACCGGGTTCGCGCCTGTGGATCTGGAACGGATCCGGGCCGCAGCGCGCCATGCCGTCATCGTCCGCGCCGGCAACATGAGCCTTGGCGTGAACCTTCTGGCGCAGCTTGCGCGGAAGGTCGCCGCCGCATTGGACGACGACTGGGACATCGAGATCGTCGAGGCGCATCACCGGATGAAGGTGGACGCCCCGTCCGGCACGGCCCTGATGCTGGGAACGGCTGCGGCCGCGGGGCGCGGCGTCGAGCTTGAGGCGCATCGCGCGCGTGGCCGCGAGGGGGTCACCGGCCCGCGCCGCCGTGGCGACATCGGTTTTGCGGTGGTGCGCGGCGGCGATGTGGTCGGCGAACACGACGTCATCTTCGCCGCCGATGGTGAGCGTATCGTCCTGCGCCATCTGGCGACCGACCGGGCGATCTTTGCGCGCGGAGCCTTGCGGGCCGCTTTGTGGGGTCAGGACAGGAAGCCGGGCGAATACGACATGATCGACGTGCTGGGGCTTTGACACCTGACCCCTCGGGCGCCCCGTCCGGCGCCGAGCGGGGCTCAGAAATCGATGGCGATTCCCTTCTTCTCCCAGTCACCGTAGCGCACCGGTTCCGGGCCGTCGCGCCCGCCCAGTTCCGACGGAAGGTCAAGCCCGGCAGCGGCCTTGCGCCTTTGCTCTGCCTCGGTCAGCGCGCGGATGGCGGCAGGTGGAAGCGCGGGCTTTTCGGGCGCGGACATATGACCTTCCCTTCTCGTTCCTTGTCTGGTGCCTGCGCCTGTTATACGCCCTGACCCGGACGGGGCAAGGCCCGGGGGGCATATCGATGCAGCACGGCATGACGGCACGGACGGTTGCAGCGGGGCTGGTGGCCGGGGTTCTGAATGACCGCTGCACTCTGGCCGACCAGATCGCCCGCGGCGCGCTCGACCCGCTTCCGGCGGGGGAGCGTGCGCGCGCCCAGCGTCTCGCGCTTGTGACCCTTCGGCGGCTGGGTCCGGTGGACCGCGTGCTCAAGCCACTTCTGCGCAAGGCGCCGCCGCCCATGGTCCATGCCGTTCTGCGCGTGGCAACGGCCGAGATCCTGGGCGAGGGCGCGCAGGCGCATGGTGTCGTCAGCTCTGCGGTGGACGCGATCCGGAAGGGCGGGCGCGCGCTGGAGGGGTATGCCGGTCTTGCGAATGCCGTCCTGCGCCGCGTGGCGGACTACCCGGTGGACGACTTCGCCGCGCTGCCGCCGCAGGAGCTTCCGGGCTGGCTGCGCGGCCGGCTGATGTCGGCCTGGGGCAAGGCCGCGACGCGGGCGATGGAGGTCGCGCATGCCGCTGGCGCGTCACTTGACCTGACCCCGCGCGATGGCGACGCCGGCGCGCTCGCCGCCCGTCTGGGGGGCCTCGCGTTGCCCACCGGCTCGGTCCGGCTGACCGCCCGTGCCCAGGTCAGCGACCTTCCCGGCTATGCCGCCGGCGACTGGTGGGTGCAGGACGCGGCGGCCGCGCTGCCGGCGCGCGCGCTTGAGGTGCGGCCTGGGGAGCGGGTGCTTGACCTCTGTGCCGCGCCGGGCGGCAAGACGCTGCAACTGGCGGCGGCCGGCGCCGATGTGACCGCGCTCGACCTGTCCGCGCCGCGGATGGAGAGGGTGCGCCAGAACCTGGCCCGCTGCGGCCTTTCGGCGCAAACCGTCGTCGCCGATGCGCTGGATTGGTCGGCGCCCGCGCCGTTCGACGCGGTGCTGCTGGACGCGCCCTGCTCGGCGACGGGCACCATCCGCCGCCACCCCGACCTGCCCTTCGTCCGCAGTTCCGACGGCCTGAAGGCGCTTTTTGCCTTGCAGGCCGCCCTGATCGACCGCGCGATTGGATTTCTCAGGCCAGGCGGGCGGCTGGTCTTTTCCACCTGCTCGCTCCTGCCGGACGAGGGCGAGGGGCAGGTGACGGCCGCGCTTGCCCGCCACCCCGGCCTCGAGATCGAGACGCCCATGATCACAGGCACCGACCCGGGCTGGTCCAGCCGCGAGGGCGGGCTGAGGCTTCGCCCGGACTACTGGCCGGACCTTGGCGGGATGGATGGCTTCTACCTCGCCCGCGTGCGCCTTCCCGCCTGATCCGGCCTTTCCCCCGTGACAGGCGGGCGCGTGCGCCGGTAAGGTCAGCCGGGACACGGCCGACAGGCAAGAACGGAGACAACCGTCGTGAGGCAGGGCGAAATCGGGCAGGTGGCGCGCACCGGCTGGGCCGACCGGCTGCACGCACGGCTGGCCGGGCTCTCGCGTCCGGTCAGGGGGTTCAGCGGGCGCCCCGAGCCGCGGACGATCGGCAGTTTCGCCCGCGGCCGGCAGCTTGTCGCGGGCACCTTCCAGCTTGCCGGGTTCCTGGTCGAGGACCTCGACCGGCCGCTTTGGGACATCGAGCCGCCGGACGAGCGTTTCGAGGCGGACCTGCACGGGTTCACCTGGCTCGACGATCTCGCGGCGGTCGGGGACGGCCCTGCGCGGGAACGTGCCCAAGCCTGGGTCTTCGACTGGATTGCACGATTCGGCGCGGGCAAGGGGCCGGGCTGGACGCCGAACCTGACGGCCCGGCGCCTGATCCGCCTGGTCAACCACGGCCCCCTGCTGGTTGCCGGTCGGGACGCGGCGCAGGCGGCCGGATTCTTTCGCTGCCTGGGGCGGCAGACCGTGTTCCTGTCGCGCCGCTGGCGTGCCGCGGCAGAAGGGCTCCCCCGCATCGAGGTGCTGACCGGCCTGATCCATGCGAGTCACGCGCTGTCGGGGGCGCAAGGCTACATGTCGCGCGCCTCGGTCGCGCTTGCGCGGGAGTGCGACCGCCAGATCGATTCGGACGGCGTGATCGCGACGCGCAATCCGCAGGACCTGATGGAGGTGCTGACGCTGCTGACCTGGGCTGCCGCTGCGGTCACGGCATCGGGCCGCGTCGTTTCCCCCGCAATCAGCAAGGCGATCGAGAGAATCGCCCCGACCCTGCGCGCACTGCGCCATGCCGACGGCGGGCTTGCGCGGTTTCACGGTGGCGGACGCGGGGCCGAGGGGCGGCTCGATCAGGCACTGGCGGCGGCCGGTGGCCCCGCGATCACGGTGCACGGGCTGGCGATGGGCTATGCACGGCTGGCGGCGGGGCGGACCAGCGTCATCGTCGATGCTTCGGCCCCGCCAGTGGGCGCGGCGTCGGCCAATGCCCATGCCTCGACGCTGGCCATGGAAGTGACTTCGGCGCGCCGCCCGCTTGTCGTCAACTGCGGCTCCGGCGCCTCGTTCGGGCCGGACTGGCGCCGGGCAGGGCGGGCCACGCCGCTGCATTCGACGCTGTGCATCCACGGCCATTCCTCATCCCGCCTCGATGCCGAGACCGGACAGTCGGGGGCGGGGCGCGGTCTTCTGGCCGAGGTGCCCACACAGGTCTGGGCGCAGGTCGACAGCGATCTGGACGGGGTGCGGCTTCTGGCCGGCCACAACGGTTTTGCCCCATCCCACGGCATGACCCATGTGCGCGAACTGCACCTGTCTCTCGACGGGCGTCACCTGAAGGGGGAGGATACGCTGGGCGCGATGACCGGGCCCGATCGCAAGCGCTACGACCAGGTGATCGCGCGGCTGGGGGACGAGGGCATCCGGTTCGAGGTCCGGTTTCACCTTCACCCCGATGTCGACGCTGCGCTCGACCTCGGCGGCACCGCGGTCTCCATGGCGCTCAAGTCGGGGGAGATCTGGATCTTCCGCCATGACGGTGTCGGCGATCTGTCGCTCGAACCCTCGGTCTACCTCGAACAGGGCAGGCTGAAGCCGCGGCCGGCGCGGCAGATCGTCCTATCGGCCACGGTTCTCGATCAGGCGTGCCAGTTGGGCTGGACCTTGGCCAAGGCTCAGGATACGCCCGCGGCCATCCGCGACACCCTTCGCGATGACGATGGTCCCAAACCCAGTTGAGGAGCCGCACCTTGTCCGACCCAGCCGCACTTTCCCCCGTTCGCCGCGCGCTTCTGTCCGTCTCCGACAAGACCGGCGTGATCGACTTTGCCCGGGGCCTGTCCGAACGCGGGGTGGACCTCCTGTCGACCGGCGGCACCGCGTCGCTTCTGCGCGAGGCGGGGCTAAGCGTGACCGACGTTTCCGAGGTGACCGGCTTTCCGGAGATGATGGATGGGCGGGTCAAGACGCTGCATCCGAAGGTTCATGGCGGGCTTCTGGCGCTGCGCGACAATGCAGAGCATCTGGCGGCGATGCAGGCGCACGGGATCGCGCCGATCGACCTGCTGGTCGTCAACCTCTACCCGTTCGAGGCGACGGTGGCGAAGGGCGCGGACTACGACACCTGCATCGAGAACATCGACATCGGCGGTCCGGCGATGATCCGCGCGGCAGCGAAGAACCACGCTCATGTCGCCGTGGTGGTCGATCCGGAGGATTATGCGAAGGTTCTGGGCGATCTTGACCAGCATGGCGGCAAGACCTGCCCGAAGTTCCGCCGCAAGCTGGCCCAGCGCGCCTTTGCCCGCACCGCCGCCTATGATGCCGCCGTTTCCTCGTGGATGGCGGGGGCGATCGGCGACCCCGCGCCGCGCCGGCGCGCCTTTGCCGGAACGCTGGCCCAGACCCTGCGCTATGGCGAGAATCCGCACCAGCGGGCGGCCTTCTACACGGATGGTTCGGACCGTCCCGGCGTCGCCACGGCGAAGCAGTGGCAGGGCAAGGAGCTGTCCTACAACAACATCAACGACACCGACGCCGCCTTCGAGCTTGTGGCGGAGTTCGATCCGGCCGAGGCGCCCGCCTGCGCGATCATCAAGCACGCCAACCCCTGCGGCGTGGCCCGCGGCGCCACGCTGCTCGATGCCTACCGGCGCGCCTACGACTGCGACCGCACATCGGCCTTCGGGGGAATCGTCGCGCTGAACCGCACGCTCGACGCGGCGACGGCCGAGGAGATTTGCCAGATCTTCACCGAAGTCGTCATCGCGCCCGATGCGGACGAGGCGGCGAAGGCGGTCTTTGCCGCGAAGAAGAACCTGCGCCTGCTGACCACCGGTGCGCTGCCCGACCCGAAGGCGCCGGGCCTGGCCTTCCGCCAGGTGGCGGGCGGATTCCTGGTGCAGGACCGCGACAACGGCTTGGTCACCGCCGCCGACCTGACGGTCGTGACAAGGCGCGCGCCGACCGAGGCGGAACTGGCCGACCTGCTCTTCGCCTGGAAGGTCGCCAAGCATGTGAAATCGAATGCGATCGTCTACGTGAAGGGCGGCGCCACGGTGGGCGTCGGCGCCGGTCAGATGAGCCGGGTCGACAGCACGCGCATCGCCGCGCGCAAGTCCGCCGACATGGCGGATGCGCTGGGCCTGGCCGAGCCCACCGTCAGAGGATCGGTCGTCGCCTCCGACGCCTTCTTCCCCTTCCCTGACGGGCTTCTGACCGCGGCCGAGGCCGGGGCGACGGCGGTGATCCAGCCGGGCGGGTCGATGCGGGACGACGAGGTGATCGCTGCCGCGGACGCGGCCGGGCTTGCCATGGTCTTCACCGGCCAGCGCCATTTCCGGCACTGACCCATGCGCCCCGTCATCGTCACCGCCGCCGCGATCCTACTGGCCGACCAGGCCAGCAAATGGCTTGTGGTCGAAACCATGGATCTGCGGACTCTGGGCCGCATCGACGTCCTGCCGCCGTTCCTGACCTTCCGCATGGCCTGGAACGAGGGGATCAACTTCGGCCTCCTGGCCAGCGGAAGCGATCTGACGCGCTGGTTCCTGATCGCGCTGGCCGCCGCGATTTCCGCCTGGGTCTGGACCTGGGTGCGCAAGCCCGGGCACGGTGCGGGCGCGCGCGTGTGCGCGGGCCTGCTGATCGGCGGCGCGGTCGGCAATGTGATCGACCGGCTGCGCTATGGCGCGGTTGCGGATTTCCTGAACATGTCCGTGCCCGGCATCGAGAATCCCTATTCCTTCAACGTGGCCGACATCAGTATCTTCGCCGGGGCGCTGGGGCTTGTCTTCTTCACCGGGCAGGACAAGACCCCGTGACGCCGGGCGACAGTTGCGCTAAGACACGGGGCAAGGCAGGCGAAGGAAAGGCTTCATGCAGGTAGCGAAGGGCATCAAGGTGATCGCAATCGGCGCGATTCTGTTGCTTGCGGCCTGCGGCGACAAGGACCCCAAGCTGCTCCACATCCGCTCGCAAAGCCGGGCGCCCGACGAATTTTCCGTGCTGCCGGTCAAGCCGCTGCAACTGCCCGAAGACATCGCGGCGCTGCCCGAACCGACGCCGGGAGGCACCAACCTGACTGATCCGACGCCCGAGGCCGACGCGGTGGTGGCGCTGGGCGGCCGGCCCGATCGCGGTGCCGGCGGTGATGGCGGCCTGATGGCGCATGTCGGCCGCTTCGGCACCAGCGCGGCCATCCGCAGCCAGCTTGCTGCGGAAGATCTGGAATGGCGGCGCGAACATGATGGCCGCCTGCTGGAGCGTCTTTTCAGCGTCAACGTCTACTACAAGGCCTATGCGGAGATGTCGCTGGACCAGTACGCGGAGCTGGAATTCTGGCGCAAGCGCGGGGTTCGCAACGTCGGCGCGCCGCCGGCCGAACTCTACGAGAATTGAACGCCGCGCGGCATGTCCGCGCTTGAAGGCGGGGGCGTCCTGCGCAAGTCTGCGGGGCGACACGAAATCCGGGACCGGAATACATGATCGATCTTCTGCGTTGGGCCGCCGTTGCCTTGGCCTTCAGCCTGCCTGCCCATGCCCAGGAGGTCTCGACCTTCAAGCTACCCAACGGGCTCGACATCGTGGTGATCGAGGATCACCGCGCCCCTGTCGTCGTTCAGATGGTCTGGTACCGGGCCGGGGCGGCGGACGAGCCGAGGGGTGTATCCGGTGTTGCCCATTTCCTCGAGCATCTGATGTTCAAGGGGACGGACAAGCTCGCCCCGGGGGAGTTCTCCAAGACCGTCGAGGCGAATGGCGGATCGGACAACGCCTTCACCTCGTGGGACTACACCGCCTATTATCAGCGCGTCGCCGCCGACCGCCTCGATCTGGTGATGGAGATGGAGGCGGACCGGATGCGCAACCTGATCCTCTCGGAGGACGACTGGAAGACCGAGCGCGAGGTCATCATCGAGGAACGCAACCAGCGGACCGACAGCGACCCGTCCGCCATCTTCGGAGAGCAGCGCCGCGCGGCCCAGTATCTCAACCATCCCTACGGCATCCCCGTGATCGGCTGGCGCCACGAGATGGAGGGGCTGACGCGGCAGGACGCGCTCGACTGGTATCGCAGGTTCTATGCCCCGAACAACGCGACGCTGATCGTCGCGGGGGACGTGCAGCCCGACGCAGTCAGGGCGCTCGCCGAAAAGCACTACGGCCCGCTGGAGCCGAGTGCGGGCATCGCGGAACGCAAGCGCGTGAGCGAGCCGCCACAACTGGCCGAACGGCGGCTGAGTCTTGCTGACCCGCGCGTGTCGCAGCCTGTCCTCATGCGTACCTATCTGGCGCCCGAACGCGATCCGGGCGCGCAGGACAAGGCGGCGGCGCTGACGATGCTCGCGGCTCTGCTCGGCGGCAACTCCCAGACCTCGGTCCTGGGGCGCAAGCTTCTGTTCGACACCCGCCAGGCGATACAGGCCGGCGCCTTCTACGATGGCACCTCGCTCGACGATACGACCTTCGGCCTTTATGTCGTCCCGGCAGAGGGCGTGACGCTGGCCGCGGCGGAAAAGGCGCTGGACGACGCGCTGGCGGAGTTTCTCGACACGGGCGTCGATGCGGCGCAGTTCGAGCGGATCAAGACGCAGATTCACGCCGACCTCATCTATGCGCGAGACGATACCCGCGGCCTTGCCAACGAATATGGCCAGGCGCTGACGACCGGGCTGACGGTCGGGGATGTGCAGGACTGGCCAAGGATCCTCGACGCGGTCACCGCGCAGGACGTCCTGGCCGCCGCGCGCGAGGTTTTCGACCGCCGACGCGCCGTGACCGGCTGGCTGATGCGCGACGGGCAAGAGGAGACGATGCAATGATCCGTGCCATCCTCGCAGGTCTGGCCGTGGTTCTTCTCGCCGTGCCGGCGCTGGCCGAAGTGAAGGTTCAGCAGG
Organism: Albidovulum sediminis; assembly: GCF_025380365.1. Classification (GTDB taxonomy): domain Bacteria; phylum Pseudomonadota; class Alphaproteobacteria; order Rhodobacterales; family Rhodobacteraceae; genus Albidovulum; species Albidovulum sediminis. Next base: position 55,336 of record NZ_JAOCQF010000003.1, on the reverse strand, counting down.
TCACCTCTCCGCGCGGTCTGCATGCCTGGCTGGTGGAGGAACACGCGCTGCCGTTCACCGCGCTCGAAATCCGCTTTCGCGGCGGCACCAGCCTTGACCGGCCCGGCAAGCGCGGCGAAACGCGCCTGATGGCGGCGCTGATCGAGGAAGGCGCGGGCGACCTCGACGCCCAGGCCTTCGCCGAAGCGCGCGAGGCGTTGGCCGCCGAATTCAGCTTCGACGCCTGGGATGACGCGCTCTCCGTCTCGGCCCGGTTCCTGACGGAAAACCGCGATGCCTCCGTGAAGCTTCTGAAATCGGCCCTGACGCGGACGCGGTTCGACCAGGATGCGGTCGACCGGGTCAGGGCGCAGGTCGTCTCCATCATCCAGAGTGAGGACAAGGACCCCGACGCCATCGCCGGCAGGGTGTTCGACGAACTGGCCTTCGGTGACCACCCCTACGGCTCCTCGCGCAATGGAACGGTCGAAAGCGTCTCCGCCCTGACGCGTGAGGACATGTTTGACGCGCAGGACCGCGTCATGGCGCGCGACCGGGTCTATGTGTCGGCCGTCGGCGACATCACGGCCGCGGAACTGGGTGCGCTGATGGACGACCTCTTGGGCGAACTGCCGGAAATCGGCGGCCTCATCCCACCGCGCGCGGAGCTATTGCTGCCGCCCGGCGTCAGCGTTGTCGGTTATGACTCGCCTCAGTCGGTCGTGGTGTTCGGCCAAGAGGGCATCCGGCGCGACGACCCCGATTTCTTCGCGGCGTTCGTGCTGAACCACATCCTCGGCGGGCAGGGCTTTGCCTCCCGCCTGATGGAGGAGGTGCGCGAGAAGCGCGGCCTGACCTACGGGATCGGCACCTATCTTGCGCCGATGGACCTGGCGGAGACCTGGCAGGGTTCCTTCGCTTCGGCCAACGAAAAGGTTGCCGAAGCCATCGGGGTGGTGCGCACGGAATGGGCAAGGATCGCGGCCGAAGGCGTCAGCGATGCGGAACTTCAGGCCGCCAAGACCTATCTGACCGGCTCCTACCCGTTGCGCTTCGACGGCAACGGCCCGATCGCGGATATCCTTGTCGGCATGCAGCTTGACGGGCTGCCGGTCGATTACCTGGTCAACCGCAATTCCTATGTCGAGGCGGTGACGGCCGAGGACATCAAGCGGGTTGCAGGCGGACTCCTGAACGCGGACGACCTGCGGTTTGTCGTCGTCGGGCAACCGCAGGGACTTGATCAGGGCGACTGATCGGCATGGTCGAATCTGTCGTCGCGTGCTAACTGTTGTGGGATGAACGCCCAAAGTCCCAACATACGCTCCGAACGGCCGGTCATCCGCCAGTTGGATGAAGCCGCGATCAACCGGATCGCGGCCGGCGAGGTGGTGGAACGCCCCGCTTCCGCGGTCAAGGAACTGGTGGAAAACGCGCTTGATGCGGGCGCGCGGCGGATCGACGTGGCCTATGCCGATGGTGGCAAGACGCTGATCCGCGTCATCGACGACGGTTGCGGCATGACGGCAGGGGATCTGCCGCTGGCGCTTGCCCGCCATGCCACGTCGAAGATTGACGGGTCCGACCTGCTCGACATCCGCAGCTTCGGTTTCCGGGGCGAGGCGCTGCCCTCGCTCGGCGCGGTCGGGCGGCTGACGATCACCTCGCGCGCGGCCGGGACGGAGGCGTCGCAGATCTCGGTCTCGGGCGGGCGGATGGCCCCGCCGAAACCTGCCGCGCTCAGCGGCGGCACGGTGGTCGAACTGCGTGACCTGTTCCATGCAACCCCGGCGCGGCTCAAGTTCCTGCGCTCCGACCGGGCCGAGGCGCAGGCGATCGCCGATGTGGTTCGGCGCCTCGCGATGGCGGAGCCCTACGTGTCCTTCACGCTGCGCGACCTGTCGGGCGGTGGCGACGGGCGCGTCATCCTGCGCGCGGACGGCTGTCAGGGCGATCTGTTCGACGCCACGATTGCCCGGCTGTCCACGCTTCTGGGGGCCGAGTTCGCCGAAAACGCGATCCGCATCGACGCGGAAAGGGACGGGCTTGGCCTGACGGGCTATGCCGCGCTGCCCACCTATTCGCGCGGTGCCGCAGTCGAACAGTTCCTGTTCGTCAACGGCAGGCCCGTCCGCGACAAGCTGCTGATCGGGGCCCTGCGCGCGGCCTACGCCGACGTCCTGTCGCGCGACCGGCATCCGGCGGCGGCCTTGTTCCTGACATGCGCGCCCGAACGCGTGGACGTGAACGTCCATCCCGCGAAGGCCGAGGTCAGGTTCCGCGAACCGGGGCTGGCGCGCGGGCTTGTCGTCTCGGCCCTGCGCCATGCGCTGGCCGAGGCCGGGCATCGCGCAGCAACGACCGTCGCGGGCGCCACGCTCGGCGCGTTCCGACCGGAACCGACGGTGCCGCGCGTCTATCAGATGGACAGGCCCGCGCCGTTGATCCTGCGGCAGGCGGCGGCATTCCAGGCGCCTCTCTCCCCCGCCTTTGGCGAGGCGTCCGCCCGCTTCGATTCCCCGGCTGACAGTCGAAGTCCGCTGAGCGACGATGACGCCACGCGCAACCCGCTCGGCGCGGCGCGCGCGCAGGTGCATGAGAACTACATCATCGCCCAGACCGAAACCGGCATGGTCATCGTCGACCAGCATGCCGCGCATGAGCGGCTGGTCTACGAACGGCTCAAGCGTCTGCGCGATGCGGCCCCCATTCCGGCGCAGGCGCTGCTGATCCCCGAGATCGTGGATCTTTCGCCCACGGATGCCGCGTTCCTGCTGGAACACACGGCCACGCTCGCCGGGCTTGGCCTTGTCGTCGAACCCTTCGGCGGAAGCGCAGTCGCCGTGCGCGAAACCCCCGCGATCCTGGGGGAGGTCGATGCGGCGGCGCTCCTGCGCGACATCCTCGACGAACTCCACGATCAGGGCGCCAGCCTTGCGCTGCAATCGCGGATCGACGCGGTTCTCAGCCGTATGGCCTGCCACGGGTCGGTCCGTTCGGGTCGGCGGATGCGGGTGGAGGAGATGAACGCGCTTCTGCGCGAGATGGAGGCGACGCCGCTTTCGGGCCAGTGCAACCACGGCCGGCCCACCTATGTGGAGCTGAAGCTTGCCGATATAGAGCGGCTTTTCGGGCGGACATGATCACCATTGGCGGCCAGACCTATGCGCTTGACGATCCGTCCGTCCTTGCGGTTCTGGGCGCGATGGCGGTCGGCCTTCTGGTCATCCTGATCCTTGTCACCCTGCGGGCGGTCGGGCGGTCCGGCCGCATGGCCGAGCCGATGCTGCGGCAGATGCAGGCGCTGGATTCGCGCGTGCAGTCGCTGTCAGACGGCCAGCAGCAGCTTTCCGGTGGCCTCATGCATGTGTCCGAGGCGCAGGCAGCCCAGCAGGCGCGTCTTCTGACGCTGATGGAAAACCGCCTGGCCGAGGTGGCCAAGGGCATGAGCGAAAGCCTTCAGGGCAGTGCCACCCGCACGGCCCGGTCGCTGGGCGAACTGCAACAGCGGCTGGAGACGATCGACAAGGCGCAGGCCAAGATCGAAAAGCTGTCGGGCGACGTTCTGTCGCTTCAGGACATCCTGTCCAACAAGCAGACACGCGGCGCGTTCGGGGAAATCCAGTTGAACGACATCGTGCGCAAGGCCTTGCCCGCGGATGCCTTCACCATGCAGGCGACCCTGTCCAACGGTCGCCGCGCCGACTGCCTGATTCGGCTTCCGAACCCGCCGGGCCCCATCGTCATCGACTCCAAGTTCCCGCTGGAAGCCTACGAGGCGCTGCGCCGCGCATCGAACAACGCCGAGATGATCGAGGCGCAGCGCATGCTTCGCATCGCGGTGCGCGGCCATATCAAGGCGATCGGCGAACGCTACATCATCGAAGGCGAAACCGCGGACGGGGCGCTGATGTTCCTGCCTTCGGAGGCGGTCTACGCCGAACTCCACGCGAATTTCCCCGAGATCGTGCGCGAGGGGTTTGCCGCCAAGGTCTGGATCGTGTCGCCGACCACCTGCATGGCGACGCTGAACACGATGCGCGCGGTGATGAAGGATGCGCGGATGCGCGAACAGGCCGGCGCGATCCGCAAGGAACTGGCGCTCTTGCACGCCGACGTGGACCGGCTCGGCAACCGTGTCGAGAACCTGGACCGGCATTTCCACCAGGCCGCCAAGGATATCGAGGACATCAAGATTTCCGCCGACAAGGCCGGCAGGCGGGCCAAGCGGCTCGACAATTTCGATTTCGAGGAACTGGCGCCGGACAGCGACGTGCCGCGCGTGGTCCCGCTGACGCGCGACTAGGGGCGGCCGACCACCCGCTCAGCCCCAGATAACGTCACCCAGAAAGATGTAGCCCGCCCCGTAGATCGTCTTTATCAGGCGGGGGTTCTTGGGGTCTTCGCCCAGCTTCGTGCGCAGCCGCGATATCCGCACATCCATCGCCCGGTCGAAGCTGTCGCCCGCCGCGCCGCCCAGCGTTTCCTGCATCTGTGCGCGGGAAATGAGCCGCTTGGGGCTTTCGAGAAAAAGGCGCAGCACCTCGCCCTCGGCGTGGCTGAAGGGCACCTCGTTCCCGTTCATGTCGATCAGCACATAGCGGTCGAACTCGGCCGTCCAGCCGGCAAAGCGTGCGACCTGCGTCGACCTGTCGCCCTCGGCCCGTGCCTTGCGCAGCCGCGCGCGGATGCGCGCCACGACCTCGGCCGGGTCGAAGGGCTTGATGATGTAGTCGTCCGCGCCAAGTTCAAGTCCCGTCACCCGGTCCTGCACCTGCGCACGGCCCGAGATGATGATGATCGCGGCGCCGGATTCCAGCGCCAGACGGTGCACGATGGCCAGCCCGTCGCGGTCGGGAAGGCCCAGGTCGACCAGGCAGACATCGGGCGCGGTTCGTTTCAGCGCGGCCTCGAACTCGGTCGCGCGGGCATAGCAGGTGGTCCGGAAGCCGGCCTCCTCGAGCGCATCGGACAGCATCCGGCGAATCTCCGGCTCGTCGTCCAGGATCGCGACATGGGCCTGCGTCATCCAACCTCCGATTGCGCAAGAAAGGCCGAAAGTTCCTCGAAGGTAAAGGGTTTCGTCAGAACCGGAATCCCGGCGGCGCTTTCCCGCAGCGTGTCGCCCAGCGGCAGCGATGTCATCAGCGCACGCCTGAGCTCCGGCTTGCGCTTCGCGATCTCCGCCATCAGGTCGACCCCGTTCGCGCCCCCGGGCAGGCCGATGTCGGACAGGACCAGCCCCAGTCCCGGCAGGTCGGCCAGTTCCAGAGCCTCGGCCACGCTGCCCGCCTCGGCAACGGTGTGGCCCATGGCGCGCAGCATCTCCCGCACGTCGGTCCGGATCACCTCGTTGTCTTCGACCAGCAGCACAAGTGCGGGTGCGGCCCGCGCGTTGACCGGGCGCAGCGGCAGGCGCAGCGTCACCGACGCGCCACCCTCGGGGGAGTTGGACAACTTGACGTTGCCGCCGGCAAGTTTGGTCTGGTCATAAACCATCGACAGGCCAAGGCCCGACCCCTCGCCGCCCTTGGTCGAGAAGAACGGGTCAAGCGCGCGTTGAAGCGCCTCTGGTGAAAAGCCGGGGCCGGTGTCGGTCACGGCGATCTCGAGCCAGGTGTCGCGGACGGGCCGGGCGGACAACGTGATGCACCCGACGCGGGAGCCGATCGCATCGCGGGCATTGAGGATGAGATTGAGCAGCGAATCCTGCAGGGCGCCCGGATCGAGAAGCACCTGTTCGGGCAGCGTGTGCACCGTCACATCGAGTGCGATGGCCTGGGGCAGGATCGGCCCGGCCATCGTCTTGAGGTCCGCGAGACAGGCGACAAGATCCGTCGGCGCGGGATGCAGGGCCGAGGGCCCCGAGATTCGCGCGATGCGATCCAGAAGCGTGCCCCCCCGCCGCGCTGCGGCCAGCGTGGCGCGGGCGATCCCGGCGGCCTCTTCGGAAAGGCCGTCGATACGCTCCAGCCGCCCCTGAAGCCCCATGATGATCGTCAGAAGATTGGCGAAGTCATGCGCAAGGCCCGAAGTCAGTTGCGCCGCCAGTTCCCGCTTCGCGGTCTGCGCCAGCGCCGCGCGCGCCTGCGTTTCTTCGGTCACGTCGGCGGACAGGACATAGACGCCCTGCACGCGCCCCTCGATGTCGTGATCGGGTGTCAGCGCGATGCGGATGCGGTGGCCGGAGCCTTCGTGCGTCGTCTCGAACACGTTGGCCTCACCGGCAAGGGCCCGGCGCAGGCCGGGTTCGATCCGGGCGAAGGTAGCCTCGCCCAGCGCCTCGGGCACCGACAGGCCGATGATCTCGCTCGGGCTGCCGGGAAACAGCTGGCTCAGCTTGCGGTTGGAGAAGGTGTAGCGGAAATCGGGTGTCACGTGGGCGATGTGCGCGGGAACCATTCCCGTTACCAGCCGGGTGCGCGCCTCGGTTTCAGTCAGTTCCCGCTTGGCCTCCTCAAGTGCCGCGTTGGTTGCGGCGAGGGCGCGGTTGGCCTGGGCCAGCCGTTCCGCGTGGGTCAGAAGCTGATCGGAAAGCTCCGCGGACCGGACGCGCAGAAGCGCTTCCTGATGCTTGATCTCGGTGATGTCGGTATAGACGGTGACCCAGCCGCCCTGCGCAAGTGGCGCGCCCTCGACGCTGATGGTGCGGCCGTTCGATCGGACGCGTTCCATGTAGTGCGGCTGGAAGGTTCGGGCCTGGTCGACACGCTGCCGCACCGCTTCGGCCGTGTCGCCGGCCTCGCCATACTCGCCCCTCATCACCAGATGGCGGATCGTGTCTTCGAAGGTCGCGCCCGGAAGCACGAGGTCGTCGGGCAGGTCGAACATCTGCTGGTACTTGCGGTTGCACACCACCAGCCGAAGGTTGCTGTCGAAGATCGAGAGCGCCTGCTGGATCAGGTTCAGGCCCGCCTGCAGCATCCTTTCCTGGGCGTTCGGTGCCGGCATAGCTCCCCTCGGGTTCCGGTGTTCCCACCTCCGCTTGTCGCTTGGGGCGCGGTGCGATGCAAGGCCCCGGGGACAGTGGCCGCAGATGCATGCGGCCCCCGCGGAGGGGGGCCGTGCCGTTGCAATCGGGATGTGCCGGAGGCCGGTGGTCAGGCCAGGTCGTAGCGGTCCGCGTTCATCACCTTTGTCCAGGCTGCGACGAAGTCGGTCACGAACTTCCCGGCGTTGTCGTCCTGGGCATAGACCTCGGCATAGGCGCGCAGGACCGAGTTCGACCCGAAGACAAGATCGGCGCGCGTCGCCGTCCACTTCTTCGCGCCGGACTTGCGATCGACGATCTCATAGGTGTTCGATCCGGTCGGCACCCATTTCCACGCCATGTCGGTCAGGTTGACGAAGAAGTCGGTGGTCAGGGCGCCCTCGCGGTCGGTGAAGACGCCATGCCGGGTTCCGCCGTGGTTGGTGCCCATCGCCCGCATCCCGCCGACGAGGCAGGTCATCTCGCAGCCGGTCAGGCCCATGAGTTGCGCGCGGTCGAGCATCAGTTCCTCGGCCGAGACGGCATAGTCCTTCTTTTGCCAGTTGCGGAAGCCGTCGGCGACCGGTTCGAGGACGGCGAAGGAGGCGGCGTCGGTCATCGCGTCGGTCGCGTCGCCGCGGCCCGGTGCGAAGGGAACCGTGACGTCGAAGCCCGCGGCCTTGGCCGCCTGTTCCACGCCGACGCAGCCCGCCAGCACGATCACGTCGGCCACCGAGGCGCCCGCCGCCGACGCGATGGGTTCAAGCACCGAAAGCACCTTCTGCAGCCGGGCCGGTTCGTTGCCTTCCCAGTCCTTCTGCGGCGCAAGACGGATGCGCGCGCCGTTCGCGCCGCCGCGATAGTCCGACTGGCGGAAGGTGCGGGCCGAATCCCATGCCGTGGCGACCATCTCCGCGACCGACAGGCCGGATGCGGCGATCTTTGCCTTCGTCGCCGCCACGTCCCAGCCGGTAGCGCCGGCCGGAACCGGATCCTGCCAGATCAGCTCTTCCGCGGGCGCCTCGGGGCCGATGTAACGCGCCTTCGGCCCCATGTCGCGGTGCAGGAGCTTGAACCACGCCCGCGCAAAGGCATCGTCGAAGGCCGCCTGGTCCTTCGCGAATTTCTCCGAAATCGCGCGGAAGCCCGGATCCACCTTCAACGCCATGTCGGCATCGGTCATCACGATGCGGGTCTTGCCGCCGGTCTTCTCGACATCCGAAGGCGCCTCTTCCGGCTTCAGGTTCACCGGTTCCCACTGCTGGGCACCTGCGGGCGAGCGGCGCAATTCCCAATCGTGGCCAAGCAGCATCTGGAAATAGCCGCCGTCCCAGCGGGTCGGGTTTGTCGTCCATGCACCCTCGATGCCAGAGGTGACGGTGTCGTTGCCGATGCCGCGGCTGGTGTTGTTGACCCAGCCGAAGCCCTGCTCCTCGATCCCCGCGCCCTCCGGTTCGGGACCAAGGTTCGCGGCGCTGCCGTTGCCGTGGGCCTTGCCGACGGTATGCCCGCCCGCGGTCAGGGCCACCGTCTCGGCATCGTCCATGCCCATGCGGCCGAAGGTGACGCGCATGTCCTGCGCGGTCTTCAGCGGGTCGGGCTGGGCATTCACCCCTTCGGGGTTCACATAGATGAGCCCCATCACCACCGCCGCCAGCGGGTTTTCCAGGCTTTCGCGATCGTCGCCGTCATAGCGGCTCGACTTCAGCCACTCCTTTTCCGAACCCCAGTAGACGTCCTTTTCGGGGTGCCAAACGTCCTCGCGGCCGAAGGCGAAGCCGAAGGTCTTCAGACCCATCGACTCGTAGGCCACGTTGCCGGCCAGAAGCATCAGGTCGGCCCAGCTGATCCGGTTGCCGTATTTCCGCTTGATCGGCCACAGAAGCCGGCGCGCCTTGTCGAGGTTGGCGTTGTCCGGCCAGGAGTTCAGCGGCGCGAACCGCTGGTTGCCCGTGTTGCCGCCACCCCGCCCGTCGGCGGTCCGGTAAGACCCCGCCGAATGCCAGGCCATGCGGATCATCAGGCCGCCGTAATGGCCCCAGTCGGCCGGCCACCAGTCCTGGCTGTCGGTCATCAGTGCGACGAGGTCGCGCTTCAGCGCCGCCACGTCCAGCTTCTTCACTTCCTCACGGTAGTTGAAGCCCTTGAGCGGGTTGGTCTTTCTGTCGTGTTGGTGCAGGATGTCGAGGTTCAGCGCATTCGGCCACCATTCCATGACGTTGCTGCCCACGCTGGTGATCGCACCATGCATGACGGGGCACTTGCCCGCCGATTTCACGTCGTTTCCGTCCATCTAATCCTCCAAACTCCGGCCACGTGGCGTCAACATCCCGCCGAAGGCCTGCGGCTTGCGCAGGCCCCGGCGGCTCGAACCACGGCTTGGTTAGCACAGCAATGTCATTAATGGAATTTTCATTTTCTAATCACTGCCATATGCTAAGGTTATGAATCAGATCACCATCCGGCATCTTCGCTATTTCGAGGCACTGGCCCAGCAAGGCCACTTCGGACGCGCGGCCGAGGCCTGCGCGATCTCGCAGCCGGCGCTGTCGTTGCAGATGAAGGAACTGGAGCAGATCCTCGGCTCGCCGCTGATCGAGCGGGGCAGCCGACAGATCCGGCTGACCGCGCTTGGCAAGGATTTCGCGGCGCGGGCGCGCGACGTGCTGCGCGCGGTGGATGAACTTGCCAATCTGGCGCGCGCGTCCATGGACACGCTGACGGGCGAACTCAGGATCGGCGTGATCCCGACAGTCGCCCCCTACCTTCTGCCCGGCGTGATCCAGTCGCTGTCGGCCCGTTTCCCCGATCTTGACCTGCGCCCGCGCGAGGCGGTGACCCAGAAGCTGGTCGACGACCTGATCGAGGGCCGGCTTGACGTTGCCATCGTCGCGCTGCCGGTGTCGGAGCCGTCGCTGACCGAACACCCACTGTTCAGCGAGGAATTCATGCTTGTCCGCGCGGCTTCGGATGCGGACATGCCGGTTCCCAATCCCGAAACGCTCGGCACCATGCGGCTGCTGCTGCTGGAGGAGGGGCATTGCTTCCGTGACCAGGCGTTGTCGTTCTGCAGGCTGTCCTCTTCGGTGCCGCGCGACCTGATGGAAGGCAGCTCGCTGTCGACGCTGGTGCAGATGGTCGGCGCGGGGATTGGCGTCACGCTAATCCCCCAGATGGCGGTTCCGGTCGAAACCCGGACCGCGCCGGTCGCGGTCGCGCGCCTTCCCGTGCCGCGGCCGTCTCGGACGATCGGGCTTGTTTGGCGCAAGACCAATCCCCTCAGCAGCAGGTTCGAAGACCTGGGCGACATCCTGCGCGACACGGCGATGACCTGACCGGGCGGAGGGCGAAGGGAAGGGCGGTTTTCCTTCCGGTTCCGCTCTGCTAAGCGTCGGGCGTGGCCGCGCCGAGGGGGTGTCAGTCCGGCCCGCTGACCCGATCCCATCCCCGAGAGTCACGCGCGTCATGCGCCAGCAGATCGAGTTCTTCCGCCGCAACGCGCCCTGGCTCATGGCCGGTTTCCTGCTGACCTTTGCATCTAGCTTCGGGCAGACCTTCTTCATCGCCATCTTTGCCGGCGACATCCGCGGCGAATACGGCCTGAGCCATGCCGGCTGGGGCGGGGTCTATGCCTTGGCAACGATGACATCGGCGGCCGTCATGGTGTTCGCCGGGGGACTGACCGACAGCTTCCGGGTGCGGCTGGTCGGATCGGCCGTGCTTCTGGGGCTGGCGGCGGCGGCGGTGATGATGTCCCTGGCATCGGCGGTCTGGGCGCTCGGGCTGACGATCTTCCTGCTGCGCTTCACCGGGCAGGGGATGATGGGGCATACCGCGACGGTGGCGATGGCGCGCTGGTTCGTGGCTACCCGCGGCCGCGCGATCGCCTTCGCGGGCCTCGGTGTCGCGCTGGGCGAGGCGGCCCTGCCCATCCTGTTCGTCGCGCTGAAGGGCTGGATCGGCTGGCGCACGCTCTGGCTTGTCGCGTCTGTCACCCTTCTGGTGCTCACGGCCGTCCTGCTGGCCCTTCTCCGGCGCGAGCGGACGCCGCAGTCCTTCGCCGAGGAGACCCGGTCCGCCGGTATGCTGGGCCGCACCTGGGGTCGCAAGGATGCCGTTCGCCACCGCCTGTTCTGGCTGATGCTGCCCGCGATCCTTGGCCCCGGCGCCTGGAACACGGCGTTCTTCTTTCACCAGGTCCATTTCGCCGAAGTGAAGGGCTGGGCCCATATCGACCTTGTCGCGCTGTTCCCGGTCTACACCGCAACCGGGGTGGGAAGCATGCTGGCCGCCGGCTGGCTTGTCGACCGGCTGGGGTCCACCCGGATCACCGGGCTGCATCTGCTTCCCATGGCCGCGGGCTACGGCCTGATCGGAGTGGCGCAGGGCCTGCCGTTTGCGGCCCTTGGCTTCGTGCTCATGGGGTTGGCCAACGGGGCGCAATCCACCGTCGGCGCATCGCTCTGGGCCGAGGTCTATGGGACCGCGAACCTTGGCCGCATCCGGGCCATGATCGGGGCAATCATGGTGCTGGGTTCCGCCATCGGGCCGGGGCTGTGCGGCTGGCTGATCGACCGCGGCATCCCGATGCCAGATCAGGCGCTGGGGATTGCCGCCTACTTCGCGGTTGCCGCGGTGATGGCGGCGATCGGCAGCAGGGGTGCGCGCGGGCTTCTGCGGGGCTAGGTGCAGGGGCCGCCCGCCGGACACTCATTTCCGGCCCGTCCGCCTGCCGCGAGTTCCATCCCCGTGCAGCGGCGCGGTGTTACAATTCGTAAGATTCCCGAAAAAGTCAGGAAAACTTTGACGACCACTTCTTGTCGCGGGACGCTTGGGCACGGGGGAATCAACCCCTGCGAACAACGGGCGCCGGACACGGCGCGGGAGGACGACATTGGAGCGACAGACAGCGGCGGGCGCTGACTTGCAGTCCATTCCGGCCCTGCTTGCGCGCAATGCCGCGACATGGGGGGCGCTGCCGGCCTACCGCGAGAAGGAGTTCGGCATCTGGCAAAGCTGGACCTGGGCCGAAACGCAGGCCGAGGTCCGAGCCATGGCGCTCGGCTTTCTCACGCTGGGGATGGAACGCGGCGATCACGTCGCCATCATCGGCCGCAACCGCCCTTCGCTCTACTGGTCGATGATCGCCGCGCAGATGTGCGGCGCCGTGCCCGTGCCGCTCTACCAGGACGCCGTGGCCGAGGAGATGGCTTATGTCCTCGACCACTGCGGCGCGCGCTTCGTCGTGACCGGCGACCAGGAACAGGTGGACAAGGTGCTCGAGGTGCAGGACCGCCTGCCCGGCATCCGGCACATCGTCTACCTCGACAAGCGCGGGATGCGCAAATACGACCATTCGCGCATGAACGCGCTGGCCGACGTCGCCGCGGAGGGACGCGCGGCGCATCACCGCGTCGGTGCGGAGCTTGACCGGCGCATCGGCGAACTGACCTTCGACCACCCCTGCGTGATGCTTTATACCTCGGGCACGACGGGCAAGCCCAAGGGCGTGGTCCTATCGAACCGCAACATCATCGTCACCTCGAAGAACTCTTCCGAGTTCGACCGTCTGACCCATTCCGACGAGGTTCTGGCCTATCTGCCGATGGCCTGGGTCGGCGATTTCATCTTCTCCATCGGGCAGGCGATGTGGACGGGCTTCACCGTCAACTGCCCCGAGAACGCCGCGACCATGATGACCGACCTGCGCGAGATCGGCCCCACCTACTTCTTCGCGCCGCCGCGCGTGTTCGAGGGGCAGTTGACCAACGTCATGATCCGGATGGAGGACGCCGGCCGGATCAAGAAGCGGATGTTCGACCATTTCATGGCCGTCGCCCGCCGCGTCGGCCCCGCCATCCTGGACGGCAAGCCGGTGTCCTGGGTCGACCGGCTCCGCTACCGGCTGGGCGACATCATGGTCTACGGACCGCTCAAGAACACGCTCGGCTATTCCCGCATCCGCGTGGGCTACACAGCCGGCGAGGCGATCGGGCCGGAGATCTTCGATTTCTACCGCGCGCTCGGGATCAACCTCAAGCAGCTCTACGGCCAGACCGAGGCGAGCGTCTTCATCACGCAGCAACCCGACGGCGAGGTCCGATCGGACACGGTGGGCGTCCCCTCGCCGGGCGTGGAGGTCCGCATCGCCGAAAGCGGGGAGGTGTTCTACCGCTCCCCCGGAACCTTCGTCGAATACTTCAAGAACCCGGAGTCCACCGCATCGACCAAGGATGCGGAGGGCTGGGTCGCCACCGGCGACGCGGGCTTCTTCGAAGAAGGCACCGGGCATCTGCGCATCATCGACCGGGCCAAGGACGTGGGCCGCATGGCCGACGGCCGCCTGTTCGCGCCCAAGTATGTCGAGAACAAGCTGAAGTTCTACCCCAACATCCTCGAGGCGGTGGTCTTCGGTTCGGGCCGCGACATGTGCACGGCCTTCATCAACATAGACCTTGCCGCGGTCGGCAACTGGGCAGAACGGAACAACATCGCCTACGCCAGCTACCAGGAACTGGCGGGGCACCCGAAGGTCTACGAGATGATCCAGGGCCACGTCGAGGAGGTGAACCGCTCCGTCGCCGCCGACCCGATGCTGGCGGGCTGCCAGATCCACCGCTTCCTGATCCTGCACAAGGAACTTGACGCCGACGACGGCGAACTGACCCGCACCCGCAAGGTCCGCCGCAACATCATCGCCGAAAAGTTCGCCGACCTGATCGAGGCGCTCTACACCGGCAAGGACCAGATCTACACCGAGACCGAGGTGACCTACGAGGACGGCCGCAAGGGCTTCATCAAGGCCACGCTCACCATCCGCGACGCGGCGGTCGTGGCGGACGAGCAGAGGATGGCGGCGGAATGAGCGTGACGGTCGCCCCCCACCCCTATCCCCTCCCCACCAGGGCTATGGGAAGCGCTGAACGCCCCTGTCCTGCCACGCCTCTCCCCTCTTGGGGGAGGATGGGAGGGGGGGCCTGTCCGCTCATGCCGGAGGCAAAGCCATGAAGGACATGACCGAAGGCTACACCACCGCCGACGGCCGCAGGATCGGCCCCGTCCTGATGGAGATGAAGAACATCACGCTGCGCTTCGGTGGCGTGAAGGCGATCACCGACATTTCGTTCGACATCCGCGAGGGCGAGATCCGCGCCATCATCGGGCCGAACGGGGCGGGCAAGTCCTCCATGCTCAACGTCATCTCGGGCTTCTACGTCCCGCAGGAGGGCGAGGTCTGGTTCAAGGGCTACCGGCGCGGGCCGATGCGGCCCTATCAGGTCGCCCGGCTCGGCATCTCGCGGACGTTCCAGAACATCGCGCTGTTCGACGGGATGAGCGTTCTGGACAACATCATGACCGGCCGCCTCACGCTGATGAAGTCGGGGCTGCTGAACCAGGCGCTCTGGTGGGGCCGGGCTGAGCGTGAGGAAACCGAACATCGCGAAAAGGTCGAGAAGATCATCGATTTCCTCGAGATCCAGGCGATCCGCAAGACACCCGTCGGCCGCCTGCCCTACGGCCTGAAGAAGCGGGTGGAGCTTGCCCGCGCGCTGGCGGCGGAACCGAAGCTCCTGCTTCTCGACGAACCGATGGCCGGCATGAACGTCGAGGAGAAGGAGGACATGAGCCGCTTCATCCTCGACGTCAACGACGAGTTCGGCACCACCATCGTGCTCATCGAACATGACATGGGCGTGGTCATGGACCTGTCTGACCGGGTTGTCGTGATGGACTACGGCAAGAAGATCGGCGACGGCACGCCCGACGAGGTACGCAGCAATCCCGACGTCATCAACGCCTACCTGGGGGTGGCCCATGACTGACACTTGGCGCCTGTGCTGCCTCTTCGACGCCGGCTGCAGCGGAACGGAGGCACGCCATGCCTGACCAGCTTCTCTACGCAACCGAGGCGGCCCTGAACGGCCTGATGGCCGGGGTGCTCTATTCCCTCGTGGCGCTGGGCTTCGTCCTGATCTTCAAGGCCAGCGGGATATTCAACTATGCCCAGGGCGTGCTCGCGCTCTTCGCGGCGCTGACGCTTGTGGGCTTCCAGAACGGCCAGGTGCCCTTCGCCCATCTCATCAACGCCGTCTTCGGCACCGACCTGCACCACTTCGGCTGGCAGCTTCCCGCTCTGGTGGCGATCGTGCTGACCGCCGGGGTGATGGTGGCTCTGGCAATCGTGATCGAACGCTACGTCCTCAAGCACCTCGTCAACCAGCCGCCCATCATCCTCTTCATGGCGACGATCGGCATGGCCTATTTCCTCGAAGGCTTCGGCGACATCATGTGGGGCGCCGACATCAAGAAGCTTGACGTCGGGCTCCCTCAGGGTCTCAACGAAACCATCGACGCGGTCACCTTCGAGGCCTTCGGCTACGGTTTCTTCATCGACAATCTCGACATCGTGGCCTCGGTCGTGGCCGCCCTCCTCGTCATCTCGCTCACGCTCTTCTCGCAGTATTCAAAGCAGGGCCGGGCGCTTCGTGCCGTGGCCGACGACCACCAGGCGGCGCTTTCCGTCGGCATCTCGCTCCGCTTCATCTGGGTGCTGGTCTGGTCGATCGCCGGTTTCGTGGCGCTTGTCGCCGGGATCATGTGGGGCTCGAAATCCGGGGTGCAGTTCTCGCTCTCGCTGATCGCGCTCAAGGCGCTGCCGGTCCTCATGCTGGGCGGCTTCACCTCGATCCCCGGCGCCATCGTCGGCGGCCTCATCATCGGCATGGGAGAGAAGCTTTTCGAGTTTTTCATCGGCCCGATGATCGGAGGTGCGACCGAAAACTGGTTTGCCTATGTCCTGGCGCTCCTTTTCCTCGTCTTCCGGCCGCAGGGCCTGTTCGGCGAGAAGATCATCGAAAGGGTCTGACGCGTGGCAAGGGTTGAAGCTTCGGAAGCCTCCGGCGGGAGTATTTGGGCCAGAATGAAGACTTCTGCCTTTCATTCTGGGGGAAATACTCCGGGGGTCCGGGGGCAGCGCCCCCGGCGCTCGCGACGGGGCACCACGACAGGGGGGAGGGCCTGATGTTCTATCGCGAGGCCGGCGACTTCAAGACAAGCTACGCCGACGACAGCCAGACCTTCCCGATCCGGTTCGACCGGCTGCGCTACTACGCGGTCGTCGCCGTGGCCTTCGGGGTCATCCCCTTCGTCATCAACGACTACTGGGCGAATGCCGTGTTCGTTCCGTTCCTGATCTATGCCATCGCCGCGATCGGGTTGAACATCCTGACTGGTTACTGCGGGCAGGTGAGCCTCGGCACCGGGGGATTCATGGCGGTGGGTGCCTATGCCTGCTACAAGCTGATGACCGCCTTCCCCGAGGTCTCGATCCTGATCCATGTCCTGCTTGCGGGCGGCATCACGGCGATGGTCGGGGTGCTTTTCGGGTTGCCGTCGCTCCGGATCAAGGGCTTCTACCTTGCCGTCGCGACGCTTGCCGCGCAGTTCTTCCTTGTCTGGCTCTTCAACAAGGTGCCGTGGTTCTACAACTACTCCGCCTCCGGTCAGATCTCGGCGCCGGAACGCACGATCCTTGGCCATCCGGTCACCGGCGCGGCGACGACGGCCTCTGCCAAGTACCTGTTCTGTCTGGTCATCCTTTTCGCTCTGGCCTGGCTCGCACGGAACCTTACGCGCGGCACGGTCGGGCGGAAATGGATGGCGATCCGGGACATGGACATCGCGGCCGAGATCATCGGCGTCAATCCCCTGACGACCAAGCTTTCGGCCTTCGCGATCTCGTCCTTCTACATCGGGGTTGCGGGTGCGCTCTTCTTCGCGGTCTACCTCGGTGCGGCCGAGGTGGGGGAGGCCTTCGGCATCCAGAAGTCATTCCTGATCCTCTTCATGATCATCATCGGCGGCCTCGGCTCGATCTTCGGGAGCTTCGCGGGCGCGGCGTTCATGGTGCTGATGCCGGTCCTGCTGAAGAACATCCTGGTCGGCCAGTTCGGCTGGGCGACCGATCTGGCAGCGCATGTGGAGCTCATGATCGTCGGCGCGCTGATCGTGATCTTCCTCATCGCAGAGCCGCACGGGATGGCGCAGCTGTGGCGGTTGGCGAAGGAAAAACTCCGGCTTTGGCCCTTCCCGCACTGACGGGCCGCCCAATCGACAAGACCGGTGAAGGCCGGCTGACACAGTCATTAACCCCTGGGAGGAGACCCATATGAGAAAGACGATCACCGCGATTGCACTGGCCATGGCTGTCGCGACACCCGCGATGGCCGATCTGGTGGTGCCGAACCTCAGCTACCGGACCGGTCCCTATGCGCCGGGCGGCATTCCCTATGCCGACGGGTTCAACGACTACTTCACGCTTCTGAACGAGCGTGACGGCGGCATCGGCGGGGAAAAGGTGGTGAACCCGGAATGCGAAACCGCCTACAATACCGAGAAGGGCGTGGAGTGCTACGAGGCGACCAAAGGGTCCGGCGCACTGGTCTATAACCCGCTGTCGACCGGGATCACCTATCAGCTGATCCCGAAGGTCTCCGCCGACGGCATTCCGCTCTACACCCCGGGCTACGGGCGGACTTCGGCGGCCAACGGCAAGATCTTCGAATGGGTCTTCAACTATCCGGCCAACTACTGGGACGGCGCGAGCGTGGCGATCAAGTACCTGCTCGACCAGAACGGCGGCGATCTGTCGGGCAAGAGGATCGCGCTTGTCTATCACAACTCCGCCTATGGCAAGGAACCAATCCGGACGCTGCAGGAACTGTCCAAGAAGCACGGCTATGAACTGATCGAGATCCCGGTCGACCATCCGGGGCAGGAGCAGAAAAGCCAGTGGCTCCAGATCCGCCGCGACAAGCCGGACTATGTGCTGATGTGGGGCTGGGGCGTGATGAACGCGGTGGCGATCCAGGAAGCCGCCAACATCCGCTATCCGATGGAGAACTTCATCGGCATCTGGTGGTCGGGCTCCGAGAATGACGTGCTGCCTGTGGGCGATGGCGCCAACGGCTACAAGTCGCTGGCCATGCACGGAACGGGCATGGACTATCCGGTTTACGGCGATCTCAAGACCTATGTCTACGATACCGGCAAGGCGTCGGGCGCGGGCGATCAGGTGGGTTCGGTGCTGTACTCGCGGGGCATGTATGCCGCGCTCGTCATCTCCGAGGCGATCCGCAAGGCGCAGGAACTGGCCGGCCATTCCGCGATCACGGCTGCGGAATTGCGCAACGGGTTCGAGGCGCTGGAGATCACCGAGGCGCGCATGGCCGAACTCGGCCTGCCGAACTTCGGCCAGCCCTTCGCCGCGTCCTGCGCGGACCACGGCGGCCCCGGCCATGCCCTGATCCAGCAATGGGACGCCGCGGCGAAGAAATGGAACCTGATCACCGGCTTCATCGCGCCCGATGACGAGGTTCTGACTCCCCTGGTGATGGAAGACTCGGCGGCGTTCGCGGCGGAAAACGCCATCGCCGAACGCTGCAACTGATCATCATCACGACGGCCCCGGCCCATGACGGGCCGGGGCACCCCACACTTTCCCCGCGGGGCACCCCATGCTCGACGCCGCAAAGACCGAAAGCCTTCTCGAGGTCAACAACATCGAGGTGATCTACAATCACGTCATCCTTGTCCTCAAGGGCGTCAGCCTTTCCGTGCCCAAGGGCGGGATCACCGCGCTTCTGGGCGGCAACGGGGCGGGCAAGACCACGACGCTCAAGGCGATATCGAACCTGCTGCACTCCGAACGCGGCGAGGTGACCAAGGGCTCCATCATCTATCGCGGCGAACGGGTGCAGGACATGAGCCCGGCCGATCTGGTGAAGAAGGGCGTGATCCAGGTGATGGAGGGGCGCCACTGCTTCGGACACCTGACGGTGGAGGACAACCTGCTCACCGGCGCCTACACCCGCACGGACCGCGAGGTCGCGAAGGATCTGGAAATGGTCTACCACTATTTCCCGCGCCTGAAGGAGCGGCGGAAAAGCCAGGCCGGCTATACCTCGGGCGGCGAGCAGCAGATGGTCGCCATCGGTCGCGCGCTGATGTCCCGGCCGGAGACGATCCTGCTCGATGAGCCCTCTATGGGGCTTGCGCCGCAACTGGTCGAGCAGATCTTCGAGATCGTAAGGGCCGTGAACGAGAAGGAAGGCGTGACCTTCCTTCTGGCCGAACAGAACACCAACGTTGCGCTGCGCTACGCGCATTACGGTTACATCCTGGAAAACGGCCGCGTCGTGATGGACGGCCCGGCCGCCGACCTGCGTGAAAACCCGGACGTGAAGGAATTCTACCTCGGCATGTCGGACAAGGGCCGCAAGAGCTTTCGCGACGTGCGCAGCTATCGCCGCAGGAAACGCTGGCTGGCGTGATGCGACAGGAACCCGCGACAAGGACAGTGATCCCCGGCCATGTGCCCGGGGAAGGGAGAGGGGGGCTGCCCCATGCAAGAGACGACCCATTACGACAGCCTCGAAACCCGATCGGCGGACGAACGCGCCGCCGCGCAATTGAGCGCGCTGAACGCGCAGCTTCGGCGTATCGGATCGGAGCCAGTTGTAGACATCGCGGCGCTGGCGGCGCTTCCTGTCCTGCGGAAATCTGACCTGTCGGACCGGCAGCGGAAGTCTCCGCCCTTCGGCGGGATCGCCGTGAACAATGTCGCCCACATCTTCCAGTCACCCGGCCCGATCTATGAGCCGGGCGGCGTCAGCCACGACTGGTGGCGCATGGGCCGCTTCCTGCATGCGGCCGGGATCGGGCGCGGCGACATCGTGCAGAACTGCTTCGGCTACCACCTCACCCCGGCGGGCATGATCTTCGAAAGCGGCGCAAGGGCGGTGGGCGCGGTGGTGCTTCCCGCTGGAACCGGGCAGACCGAGCTTCAGGTCCGTGCCGCCGCCGACATCGGCACGACCGCTTATGCCGGCACGCCCGATTTCCTGAAGGTGATCCTAGACAAGGCCGACGAGATGGGCGAGCGGCTGAGGATCGCGAAGGCGGCGGTCGGGGGTGGTGCGCTGTTCCCGAGCCTGCGGCGGGAATACGCGGACCGGGGGATCACCTGCCTGCAGTGCTACGCCACCGCCGACCTTGGCAGCATCGCCTATGAAAGCGCCGCGATGGAGGGGATGATCGTCGACGAGGGCGTGATCGTCGAGATCGTCCGCCCCGGCACCGGCGACCCGGTACCGGAGGGCGAGGTGGGAGAGGTCGTGGTGACGACGCTCAACCCCGACTATCCGCTGATCCGGTTCGCCACTGGCGATCTTTCAACCATCATGCCGGGGCAAAGCCCTTGCGGGCGCACCAACATCCGGATCAGGGGCTGGATGGGGCGTGCCGACCAGACGACGAAGATCAAGGGCATGTTCGTCCGACCCGAACAGGTCGCGGCCTTCGTCGCGCGCCACTCGGAGATCCTCCGCGCCCGTGTCATCGCCACGCGCGAGGGCGAGATGGACGTGATGACGGTTCGGGTCGAGGCGCCGGAGGGGGCCGGCGCGGGCTACGAGGACTCGATCATACAGACGCTCAAGCTGAGGGGCCGGGTAGAGATCGTGCCTTTCGGCAGCTTGCCCAATGACGGCAAGGTGATCGACGACCAGCGCAGCTACGGCTGAACCGGCGGGCGGCGATCCGCCGGCGCCGGGCGCTTGTCATAGGATAACACGGTGGCCGGCGTTACCATTCCTTCCGTTGCCAAAGGAGGGATCGTCATGTTCCGACTGCTGCCAAGCGCCCTTGTCCTGACCTGCGCCGCCGTTCCTGCCTCGGCACGCGACCTCGCGCTGGTCATCGGGAATGAAAACTACCGTCGCGCGCCGGACATTTCCTCGGCCGAGGATGTCGCGGACGCAGGCGCCGCGCTGGAGGCCGCGGGGTTTGAGGTGCACGAGGGGCGCGACCTGGACGTGGCGGGGCTTCGCCAGGCGTTGGCTGCGTTTTACGAGGATGCGCAGGACGCCGATCGCCTCGTCATCCTGGTCGCCGGGCACTTCGTCCATGCGGGCACGGAAAGCTGGCTTCTGGGGACCGGGGCGGATGTGCCCTCTCTCGGGTCTGTGGATGCGATGGGCTTGCCGCTCGGCACGCTGTTTGCCGTGGCGGCAGAGCGTCCGGGGGGCGCGATGGTTCTGCTGGGAACCGAACCGCAACCCCTGACCCTTGGCGACGGGCTGGCCACCGGGATCGGCACGGAGGCCGTGCCGCAGGGGGTGATGGTGGTTTCCGGCGATGCCGGGACGCTTGCGGAGTTTGTCACCGATGTACTGGTTGACCGCGGCCAGTCGCTTGCCGCGCTTGCCGGACAGGCGGAGGGTCTGGCGGTCTCGGGGTATCTGGGCGATGTCGGGGTCTTCCTGCCGCTGGCCGAAACCGAAGTGCCCGGCGACGGCGCGGGCGAGGAGGCCGCCTGGCAGGTCGTTCGCCGGCTTGACACCATCGCGGCCTACGAGGGCTTCCTGCGCCAGTATCCCGACGGGCGCCGCGCGGCCGAAGCGCGCGCGGCGATCGCCACGATCCGCGCCGAGCCTCTGCTTCAGGCGCAGAAGGCCGAGGAGGCGCTGAACCTCAGCCGCGACCGCAGGCGGGAGATCCAGCGCGCGCTTAGCCTTCTCGACTTCGATCCGCGCGGCATCGACGGGCTGTTCGGTCCCGGGTCGCGCCGGGCCATCGCGGCCTGGCAAAAGGCGAACCGGATCGAGCCGACCGGCTTTCTCGATGCCGACCAGATCACGCGGCTGCAGGCGCAGGCCGACCGCCGAGCCGCCGAGCTTGAGGCCGAGGCGCGGGCGCGTCAGGCCGAACTGGACCGGCAGGACCGGCTTTACTGGGACCAGACCGGCGCGGCCGGCGACGAGGCGGGCCTGAGGGCTTATCTCAAGCGCTATCCCGATGGCCTGTTCGCCGACCTGGCGAAGGAACGGCTTGCCGTCTTCGAGGAGGAGCGCCGGCAGGACGCACAGGGCGAGGACCGGCTGGCTTGGGATCAGGCCGCCGCGGCCGACACGGCCGAGGGCTATCGCGACTACCTGCGCGCTTTCCCCGACGGGGTCTTCGCCGAGGATGCGCGGGCCGCGCTTGAGGCGGCCGAGGCGGCGGAGGCCGCCGAGGCCTCTCGGGCGCAGGCAGAGGCCGCTGAAAACGCGCTCGGGCTCAACGACTTCTTCCGGCGGGCGATCGAACGGCGGCTTGCCGATCTCGGGCTGAAGCCCGGCCGGGTGGATGGAACCTTCGACGACGACACCCGGCGCGCGATCCGCCGCTACCAGGAGGCGCGGGGGATGGAGGTCACGGGCTATCTGACGCAGGCTGCCGTGGTCCGGCTTCTGGCCGAGGGGCTTTGATCGGAGGCACCGGGCCGGCACAGGCCGCGCGGCGCGGTCAATGCCCGCTCGACAGCTTCATCAGGAGGATGCCGGCGACGATCAGGATGGCCGCCAGGGCGCGGATGGGGGTCAGCGCCTCGCCAAGGAACAGCACGCCGAACACGAAGGCGCCGGCCGCGCCGATGCCGGTCCAGATCGAATAGGCGGCGCCGAGCGGCAGCGTCCGCATCGCGAAGGCCAGCAACGAGAAACTGGCGACCATCGCCACAAGGGTAACGACCGTCGGCGTGAGGGCGGTGAAGCCGTCCGACTTCTTCATCGCCGCCGCCCAGACGATTTCGAGAACGCCGGCAAGCAGTAGACAGGTCCAGGCCATTTTTGATGATTCCCGCAAGTGGCCGGGTCGTCCCGGATGAATTCACGTCGGGCTCGAGGTCGTCCTCTGCCGGGGTGCGGGGGGCGCCCCAAAACCGAAAGGGCCACCGGAAGTCCGGCGGCCCCTGTTCGGTTGCCTTCAACAGGCGGCGCGTCTCAGCCCTGGCGGGCCTTGTAGCGCTTTTGCGTCTTGTTGATCACGTAGACGCGGCCCTTGCGGCGCACGATCTGACAATCGCGGTGCCGGCTCTTGAGCGAGCGGAGCGAGTTCCGGACCTTCATCGGTCTTCTCCCAGTATGGCGCGTCTGCGCCGGCGAATACGAATGCCCCCGCAGTTCTGCCGGGGGCGGTGATGGTGGGCGCGACAGGGATCGAACCTGTGGCCACTACGATGTCAACGTAGTGCTCTACCGCTGAGCTACGCGCCCGTCCGAATACGCTGCCGCCACCCCGGTCACCCGGGTCGCGGTCGGCATCGCGTCGGTCCCGGGGTCTATAGAAGGAGTCGCGGGGCCTTTCAAGGGGTTTCGACAGGCCGGGTTTTGACGGTATAGTCGACCCGACGCCACGGAGTAGACATGACGCCCGGCCCCTACCGACTGACCTTGCCGGAACGCCGCACGACCGGCGTCGTATTCGCTTCTCCGCACAGCGGCAGCCATTACCCACGCGATTTCCTGGCCCGGTCCGTCCTGTCCGAAAAGGCGATCCGCAGTTCCGAGGATGCCTTCGTGGATGTGCTTCTGGAACGCGTGCCCGGCTTCGGTGCGCCGCTTCTGGCGGCGGTGGCCCCGCGCGCCTTCGTGGACCTCAACCGCGCCTCCGATGAGCTTGACCCCGCGCTGGTCGAAGGTTTCCGCGCGCCCGCGCACAATCCGCGGGTGGCCTCCGGGCTTGGCGTCGTGCCGCGCGTCGTCTCGGGCGGGCGGGCGATCTATTCCGGCAAGTTGCCGCTGCACGAGGTGCGGTCCCGCATCTCGGACTGGTGGCACCCCTATCACGACCGGCTTCAGATCCTGCTGGATGAATCGCGGATGCGCTTCGGGCAGGCGATCCTCATCGACGTGCATTCGATGCCGCACGAGGCGATGGACAGCGTCACCGTGCCGGGGCGGCCGCGGCCCGAAGTGGTTCTGGGCGATCGCTACGGCGCCTCGGCCTCTGCCGCGGTGGTGGAGGCGGTGGACGCGGCCTTCGCCCGCGCAGGGCTCAGGACCGTGCGCAACGCGCCCTTCGCGGGGGCCTATATCGCGCAGACCTACGGTCGTCCGGCCCGCGGGCAGCATGTCGTGCAGGTCGAGATCGACCGGTCCCTTTACATGAACGAGGCCGAGATCCGGCCCAATGGAAACTTCGCCGGGTTCCAGCGCATCCTGTCGGGCATCCTGGCCGAGATCGCCGCCATCGGACAGGCGAAGGACCGGCTTGCTGCCGAATAGCCGCCGAATCTGTTGATCCACTTATGGAAGATCGTAGGCTGCGCGCAGTCGCAAAGGGAGGCGGTGATGCGTCTGGTGCTTGCAGTTCTGTTTTCGCTCGTCGGGTTGTCGGCGCAGGCCGAGGATCGCTGGATGACCATTCCGAAACCGCCTGCCATGCCCGAGGCGGCAAGTTCCGGCATGGCGCCGGTGAACGGGATCGAGATGTACTACGCGACCTTCGGCGCGGGCGATCCGGTTCTTCTGATTCACGGCGGGCTCGGCAATGCCGACATCTGGGCCAACCAGGTCATCGACCTGATGAAGGACCACCTTGTCATCGTTGCGGACAGTCGCGGCCATGGACGGTCGACG
Source organism: Albidovulum sediminis (assembly GCF_025380365.1). Classification (GTDB taxonomy): domain Bacteria; phylum Pseudomonadota; class Alphaproteobacteria; order Rhodobacterales; family Rhodobacteraceae; genus Albidovulum; species Albidovulum sediminis. Next base: position 30,928 of record NZ_JAOCQF010000003.1, on the reverse strand, counting down.
CGGACGGCGGAGCCGTTCGGCTACGACCTGATGGCCTCGGACTACCTGGCGCTGCTTGATCACCTCAAGATCGACAAGACCGATCTCGTCGGCTGGTCGGATGGCGGGATCATCGGGCTCGACATCGCTATGAACCATCCGGAGCGGTTGGGGCACCTGTTCGCGCAGGCCGCCAACATCACCACCGATGGCGTCGATCCGGCGGTCGAGACCGACGCGGTCTTCGGCAGCTACATCGACTGGATGAGCGCGGAATACGCGGCCAAGTCGCCGACGCCCGACCAGTTCGGCGCCTTCGTCGAGCAGATTTCCGGCATGTGGGCCAGCCAGCCGAACTGGACGGACGAGGCTGTTGCCGCGATCACGGTGCCGACCGCGATCGTCTCGGGCGACCATGACGAGGCGATCCTGCGCGCCCATACCGAGAAGATGGCCGCACTCATCCCCGGCGCCGAGTTGGTGATCCTGCCGGATGCCAGCCATTTCGCCATGCTACAGGCGCCTGAAGAATACACCGCCGCGGTGCGGGCCTTCATCGACCGCTGATCAGCGCAGGCTTCGGCCCTTGATGATGGCATCCTTGCCGAAACGGGCGCGGATCGTGTCGGCGGCACGTTCCGCCCCCGCCCGGCGCGCGGCCTGCGGGTCGAGCAGGTCGCCGGTCAGGTCCGCGCCGCTGTCGTCCGACAGATCGGAAATGCCCACCCCGATCAGCCGGTAGGGGCCGGGTTCGCGCACCTGCATCAGCAGGTCGGCCGCCTCGCGATAGATGCGGTCGGCGGTCTGTGTAGGCTCGCGCAGCGCGTGGCGCCGCGTGATCGCGGTAAAGTCGGCGCGTTTGAGCTTCAGCGTGACCGTGCGCCCGGCCAGATCCTTTGCCTTGGCGCGGTCGGCGACCCGTTCCGCGAGCCGCCAGACGTGGCCGTCGAGCAACTCGCGGTCCGCTGTGTCTTCGTCGAAGGTCGTCTCGGCCGAAATCGAGCGCATCGGCTCGTTCGGGTTCACGCGGCGGAAGTCCTCCCCCCGCGCGAGGTGCCAGAGCCTGTCGCCGATCGAGCCGAAGCGCCCGGTCAGGTCCTTGCGGTCCCAGCGCAGAAGGTCGTCGAAGGTCCGGATACCCGCGGCCTCGAGCGTCGTCTGCGTCGCCAGCCCGACGCCCCAGATCATCCGCACCGGCTTGCCCTTCAGGAAGTCGGCGGTTTCGGCGCGCCCGATCACCGAGAATCCGCGCGGCTTGTCGAGGTCGGAGGCGATCTTGGCCAGGAACTTGTTGTGCGACAGGCCGATCGAGCCGGTCAGGCCCAGGTCGTCCTCCATCCGCTTCAGCAACCGGGCGAGCGTGACGGCGGGCGGCGCGTGGTGCAGACGCTCCGTCCCGGTCAGGTCGAGGAACGCCTCGTCCAGCGACAGCGGCTCGATGACAGGCGTCAACTCGTCCATGAGCGCGCGGATCTGGCGGGAAACGGCGGCGTAATGCGCCCCCCGCGGCTTGACCACCACCGCCTCGGGGCAGAGTTTCAGCGCCTGGAACATCGGCATGGCGGACCTGACGCCCTTGATCCGCGCGAGATAGCAGCAGGTGGAGACGACCCCGCGATGCGCGCCGCCCACGATCACCGGCTTGTCGCGAAGGTCCGGATTGTCACGCTTCTCGACCGAGGCATAGAAGGCGTCGCAGTCCATGTGCGCGATGGAGAGGCTGAACAACTCGGGGTGCGACAGGATGCGCGGACTGCGGCACGCCGGGCAGCGGGTGCCGGTCTCGAATTGCGTCAGGCAGTCGCGGCAAAGGGAGGGCATGACGCGAGATTACAGTACGCGCATGGGCGTCCCAAGGGGCTTGTTCGCGCGCGCCGGTGTCCGCTTCAGAACCGTTCGGCCCGCACGACCTGGCAGTCGGTGACCGAAACGACTCCGATGTGACGCTCCACGACCGCGAAGGCCGCCTCCAGCAACCGATCGACCCGTTCGGGGCGGACGATGCACACCACCGCGACCATCCCCCCCGCAGCAGAGACCTGGCCTTCCCGGCTCCAGCGACCAGACCGGCCGGACCCGCCCAGCACGGGAAGCACCGTGAACCCGGTGACGCCGGCTTGCGAAATCGTGTCCAGAAGTCTGCCTTCAAGGGGCGCTTCGATGATGATTTCCACGCGTTTTGCGTCGTTCGTCTGCATGATCAGGCTCCGCCCAGGAATTCCGCAAGCGCGACATAGATGGGAATACCCAGCGCCAGGTTGAACGGGAATGTGACCCCCAGCGACAGGGTTAGGTAGATCGACGGGTTGGCTTCGGGCAGCGCGACGCGCATTGCCGCCGGCACCGCGATGTATGAGGCCGAGGCGGACAGCACCATCAGGAGCGCAACTCCCCCCGTGCTCAGGCCAAGAAGGATGGCGACCGGCAACGCCAGTGCCGCGCCGGCAAGCGGCATGAGTACGGCGAAGGCGAAGGCACCGGCCGACAGGACGGACCGCGCCTGCCGCAGTCCGCGTCCCGCCACCAGCCCCATGTCCAGAAGGAACAGACACAGGACACCCTTGAAGGGCGAGACGATGAAGCTCTCGATCTCCTTCAGGCCGCGTTCCCCGGTGAGGGCGCCGATCAGGAACGCGCCGATCAGAAGGACGATCGACCCGTTCAGAAGGACCTCGCGCCAAAGTTCCCGGTCCATTCGCGCGCCGGCCCCCGCGCGCGCAGCCAGCCAGAGTGCGGCGATGATCGCGGGCGCCTCCATCGCTGCGGCCACGGCGACCATGTAGCCTTCGTATTCTACGCCACGGGTGGCGAGAATCGCGGTGGCCGAGACGAAGGTGACGATCGAGATCGAGCCGTAGTGCCCGGCCACCGCCGCCGCATCGACGGCCGAAAGTCGGGTCATCGCGCGCAAGAGCCCGAACGCGATGAACGGGATCGCGAGGCTCAGCGCGACGCCTGATACGAGCGCCGCCCCCAGTGAACCGTCAAAGCCGTGCGCGGCGACGCTTGCGCCGCCTTTGAAGCCGATGGCGAACAGAAGGTAGATCGACAGCGCCTTGGCTGCCGCTTCGGGCACCGAAAGGCTTGACCGCGCCATGGCAGCCAGAAGCCCCAGGGCGAAGCTGAGCACGATGGGCGAAACCAGATTCTGCGCCATTACAGAGAAGATCGTGTCCATGTCCCTCGAATCCGCTTGCGACGGTTTTCAGGTCGTCAGGTTGTCACGCCGTCCGCGCGTCGGGCAACGGCCCGTCACAGCGGCACGAAGGTTCCGCTGGCCGGGTCGTACTGTTCCAGCCCGCCCGCGCCGATGTCGGTCCAGAGACCGTGCAGCGTCATCTCATCCGCCTCGACCGCCGCGCGGACGAACGGGAAGGTCATCAGGTTCTCGAGGCTGATGAGCACGGCTTCCTTTTCCAGCGCGCGCAGTCGCTGATCCTCGGGTCGGTCCTTCACCCGGTCAAAGCCGGGGCGCAGAAGGTCCATCCAGCGGCCCACGAAGCTCGACTTCTCCTCCAGTTCCGGCGCGTGGCCGGTGCACATGTCGTGGCAGCCCTTGACCCCGCCGCAGAGCGAATGGCCGACGATGATGATATGCGCGACCTTCAGCGTCGTGACCGCGTATTCCACAGTGGCCGAGGTGCCGTGATGCTCACCGTCGGGATTGTAGGGCGGAACCAGGTTGGCAATGTTGCGGTGGATGAAGAACTCGCCCGAATCCGCACCGAAGATCGAGGTGACGTGAACGCGCGAGTCGCAGCAGGAAATCACCATCGCGCGCGGGCGCTGGCCTTCGTCGGCAAGTCGGCGGTACCAGGCGCGGTTTTCCGTCCACGTGGTGGCCTTCCAGCCATGGTAACGGTGGACAAGATAGGAGGGCAGCGGCCGGATGTGGTTCATGGGGTCGCCTCGCGTTGGTTTCTGCGCCTGCATACAGATCGGATCGTGCGAATTCGAGATGTTTCTGCGACGGGCATCAAGGTTTTCTTGACATCAAGGTCTCATGACTCCCCCATCCGCAGGGGTGCGGCAAGGAGGGTGAAGGGGTGGCAGAGCTTGCCAGGTTGCGCCATGACGAAGGCGTGCGGCTGGATCCGGATGCGTTGTCCGCGATCTATGCCGAGTTGGGGGAACGCGGGGCCGAAAAGCTGATCGGCCGCGCGACCGAGGATCTGGCCGGGCGGTTGCAGGACCTGCGGCAAAGCCTGGCCGAAGGGCGCGCCACGGACCTTGTGCGGGCGGCGCGAATGCTGGCGCAGGTCGGTGCGCAGGTCGGCATGACCAGCGTGGCGCGGGTGGCGCGTGACCTGATCCGCGCGACGGAAGCGGGGGACGCGACCGGGCAGGCCGCGATCCTGGCGCGGCTTGAGCGGATCGGCCAGAGGTCGCTGACCGCGGTCTGGGATCTGCACGACATGACGGTCTGAGGGGCTTGCGGCGGGCGCCGAAGCCACTAGGCTGGCGCCGAACGCCATGATCCGGACCCGCCATGACATCCATCCTCGCCGAACCCGGCGCATCCGCGCTTCCCCTCCATCTGGTCGAGGAGGGTGGCCTGCCTGGTCTTGCCGGTTCTCTGACCGACAGCCAGTCCGCCTGGGCTGCCGCAACCGGCTTCACCGGCGCGCCGGGGCAGGTCTGCGTCCTGCCGGGCGAAGACGGGCGTCCCGCGGGGGCGCTTTTCGGCATGGGAACGGCGGCCAAGCGGCGAAGGGGTCGCTTTCACGTTGCCCGTGCGGCGGCGTCGCTGCCCGAGGGCGACTGGACGATCGCCACGCCGCTGAGCGCGTCCGAGGCAGAGGAGGCAGCGCTGGGCTGGTACCTTTCGGCCTATCGCTTCACCCGCTACAAGGCGGATGGCGTGCAGAAGGCGCGACTGGTCCTGCCGGCAGGCGTGGAAGCCGACCGCGTCGCCGCGATCGCCGCGGGGGAATACCTGACCCGCGACCTGATCAACACGCCCGCCTCCGACATGGGGCCCGAGGAGCTGGAGACGGCATTCCTGGCACTTGCCGCCGAGTTCGGGGCAAAGGCCAAGGTGATCCGCGGCGACGATCTTCTGGAGGGCAATTTCCCCATGATCCACGCCGTCGGGCGCGCCTCGAGCCGTGCGCCGCGACTTCTGGAACTGCGCTGGGGAACCGAGGGGCCACGTCTTTCGCTGGTCGGCAAGGGCGTCTGCTTCGACACCGGCGGGCTTGACATCAAGCCGGCATCCTCGATGGGGTTGATGAAGAAGGATCTGGGCGGAGCTGCCACCGTGATGGGGCTTGCGCGCATGATCATGGCGCTTGGGCTCAAGGTGCAGCTTCGGGTCCTGGTGCCGGCCGTCGAGAACGCGGTGTCAGGCAACGCCATGCGCCCGCAGGACATCCTGAAAAGCCGCAAGGGACTGACGGTGGAGATCAACAACACGGACGCGGAGGGGCGGCTTGTCCTGGCCGATGCTCTGGCGCTTGCCGACGAGGAGCGACCCGACCTTCTGGTGTCCATGGCCACCCTCACCGGGGCGGCGCGCGTCGCGGTGGGGCCGGACCTCGCGCCCTTCTACTGCGATGACGACGCCGTGGCGCAGTCGCTGTTCGCGGCAGGTCGAAGCGTTTCCGACCCGCTCTGGCGGATGCCGTTCTGGGACGGCTACGAACCCTTGATCGAACCCGGGATCGCCGATCTGGACAATGCTCCATCGGGCGGCATGGCGGGGTCGATCACGGCCGCGCTCTTCCTGCGCCGCTTCGTGACCGAAACGCCGCGCTACGTCCATTTCGACATCTATGGCTGGCAACCCACGGCCGCGCCCGGTCGCCCGAAGGGCGGGGTGGGGCAGGGTGCCCGCGCGCTGCTGGCGGCCCTGCCCGAGGTTCTGAAGCCATGACCGACCGGCGCCTGACCCCCGCGAACGGCCGCGTGGCGCATGCCTCGCTGAGGGGGCAGGTGGTGGCCGACCGCTTTGTCGAGGGCGAGGCCGCCTGCGTCGCGGATCCGCTGGCCGATCTGCTGGCCGCGCCGGGTGGCGCGCGGGACCGGCAGCTTCTGCGCGGCGACGGGGTCTGCGTCCTGGAGCGGCAGGGCGGCTTCGCCTTTGTCCGGTCCGACAAGGACGGCTACTGCGGCTATCTCGACGAGGCGGCGCTGGGCCCTGCCGAAACCCCCACGCACTGGGTCGCAGCACCTGCCACGCATCTTTACGCAGCACCGGACATCAAGACGAAGGAACAGGCGCTGCTGACCCTGGGCGCGCGGCTTGCGATCGCCGAGACCGGCGAACGCTTTGCCCGCACCACGCGGGGCGAGCATGTGATCGCACGCCACCTTCTCCCCGTGGGCGAGCGCGCCGCGGACCCTGCCTCCGTCGCCGAACTGTTCCTGGGCACGCCTTATCTTTGGGGCGGAAACAGCCGGGACGGGATTGATTGTTCCGGCCTGGCACAGGCAGCACTTCTTGCCGGGGGCATCGCCTGCCCAGGCGACAGCGACATGCAGGCGCGCGAGGTGGGCGTTGATGTCGCGACCTCCGGCCCCTTCCGCCGCAATGACCTGCTGTTCTGGAAAGGCCATGTCGCCATCGCGCTGGGCCCCGAACGGATGATCCACGCGACCGGGCACTTCATGGCGGTGGTGATCGAGGGCATCAGTGAGGCCATCGGGCGCATCGAGGCGCAGGGTGGCGGGCCGGTGCTGCGCGTCAAGCGGATCGGCGCAGCCTGAGGCCGCTTCAGTCCACCGGCCGAATCAGCTTTCGTTCCAGCACCCGAAGCACGGTCGGCAGGTCGTGCCCGCGCCGCAGGATCTGGCCGTCCATGCCGACGACGGCATACATCCCCTGCCGCGCGCGCAGCTTCGGCCGCTTCTCGATCCGATAAAGGGGGAACTCCGCCGCGCGGCGGAAGACCGAGAACACCGCCATCTCGCGCAGGAAGGACATCGCGTAGTCGCGCCATTCGCCGGCGGCGACCATGCGACCGTAAAGCGCGAGAATTGCCGAAAGCTCGGCGCGGTTGAACGCGACCTGATCGTCCGCGGACAGGGAAGATGTGAACTGGGTCGGCGTCTGCACCGTCATGGTATGAATCTTAGCCCGGGCAGCCCGCAAATCAAGCCCGTCGCTCAAACGGAGGTGCGCAAGGGGTCAATTCGCGGTGACGCAGGTGTCATCGTACCGCCGGCATCAGGGCATCGCGCATCCTGCAGTCGCGCGCCGCGTCGAGGCCGCAGGGGCGCGGTTCAAGGTCGCGGGTCAGGCAGATGCGCGCTTCCTCGATCATCTCGCCCTTGCAGGTGATGGTGATGGCGTTGCGCTCAAGGCCCGGGTTCGCCTCGATGAAGGCGTCTTCGACGACCGAGGCGGGCAGGCGCACATCGCGGTCAAGCGCCTCAAGCACATCGGGCCGCATGATGCTGTCGAAGGCCCGGCGCGACAGGTCGAAATAGTCCGCCGCATCGAGGCCGGAACAGGTGCCGTGCTTTTCCCATTCATGACGGGCAAGCCCCGCCGAGCCCATGATGTCGGTCATCAGGGCAATCTCCTGGCGGTCAGGCCCGTCGCCGCCGCCCGCGCACCGGCTGGGCCAGCCGAATTCGTACTGTGGCCAGAGACCGTGCAGCGTGAAGCCATGATCCGCGCCGATCCGGCATTCCAGCGCCTGCCGTTCGTCGCCTTCGCGCGCGCACCAGCCGGGCGACCAGCTGAGCGACAGGATATAGTAGTCGAAGTCCCCCGCACGCTCCCCCTCGGCCAGTGCGGGGGTCGCGACAAGGAGAACGGCGGCAAGAAGGCGCATTTTCTCTTTCCTTGGCGATCCGGGGCGACTATATAGCGCGCTGACTTCCCCGAAAACGTGGAATGGCGGACCCCGGAAAGGCCGCAGCCGTTTTCCCGGCACGGGAAAGAATTATCCGGTCCCCGAGGGGACAAGCGAAGGAGAGATCCGATGACGAAACCCCTGATGGCCAAGGCCACCGCCGTCTGGCTGATCGACAACACCACGATCAGCTTCAAGCAGATCGCCGATTTCTGCGGGCTGCATGAGCTGGAGGTGCAGGGTATCGCCGACGGCGATGTCGCAACCGGGGTGAAGGGCTTCGATCCTGTCGCCAACAACCAGCTTGACGCCGCCGAGATCGGGAAGGCGGAAAAGGATCCGCTGCACAAGCTGAAGCTCAAGCACAACGCCGCCGCGCAGGGCGAGGAAAAGCGCCGCGGGCCGCGCTACACGCCGCTGTCGAAGCGCCAGGATCGCCCGGCCGCCATCCTCTGGCTGGTGAAGTTCCACCCCGAACTGACGGATGCCCAGATCGGCAAGCTGGTGGGAACGACGAAGCCCACCATCGCGACGATCCGCGAGCGGACGCACTGGAACATCTCGAACATCACGCCGATCGACCCGGTCGCGCTGGGCCTGTGCCGGCAGTCCGAACTCGACGCCGCGGTGCAGAAAGCGGCGAAGAAGAAGGCCGTCGACGGTGCGGTGATGTCGGACGACGAACGCCGCAAGCTCGTCTCGACCGAGCAGTCGCTCGGCATGACGACCGAGCCGCGCATGCCTTCGAACATCGCGGGCCTCGAAAACTTCTCGCTGACCAAGCCCGAGGAGGAGGAAGAGCGGAAGTCGCCGCGTGACTATTCGGACGCGGAAAGCTTCTTCAACCTGCCGCAGGGCGACGACGACGAAGACGACGAGGACGACAACTGATCGCAAGACCCCGGCCACGCGCCGGGGTTTTCGTTTGCGACCTTCGGTTGTAACTTTCGTCGGAGGGCACGGTCGGAGGGTGCAATGCAGCGGGTCTTGTTTGCGGTCGCGGTTCTTTTCCTGACGCCGCCGCATGCGGGGGCGCAGACGGCGACGGACGGCATCCTTGCCGAGGCCCGCGCTGCCTGCGAAAGCTTCGAGGGTGGGAGGTTCGAGCCGGGGGACGCCGTGACCGAGGTGGACCTGACCGGGGACGGGCAGGCCGATCATCTTGTCGATGAAGGCCGATTTTCCTGCAGCAGCGCGGCGTCGATGTATTGCGGATCGGGCGGCTGCATGCTGCACGCCGTGGTCGGCGACAGCGTGACAAGCTGGCAGGCAACCGGCTGGCGCACGATCGACTGGGGCGGGGCGCGCATCCTGCTTGTCGGGCGCGATGGTGGCTGGTGCGGCGGCGCCGGCGCGGAGGTCTGCTTCGAGGCACTGAACTGGAGTGGCGACCGCTTCCTGAGCGTGAGGCCAGCGGATCCGCAACCGGCCGCTGCCGAAGATGCCGCGATGCCCTACGCGACGGATGCGTACGACGCGACGGCCTTCCTGCCCTGCTCGCTTGACGAGCCGACCCAGGACCAGTCCTGCCCTGCCGCCATCCTGCGCGGCGCGCCGGGAGAGGCGACCATCCGCGTCGTGGCGCCTGACGGGACCGAACGGGTGCTGGAGTTTTCCGAAGGCAGCATCACGGCGCAGGGAACCGACGAACTGACCTGGGCCAAGGATGGCGACAACTGGTATGTCGGGATCGGCGGCCGGGAATACTACATCGTGCCCGAAGCCGCCGTGTTCGGCGGCTGACCGCCGCGGCTACTGCACGGCCTTGCGCGCGCGCAGCGCCGCCTGGATCGTGCCGTCGTCCAGATAATCCAGTTCGCCCCCGATCGGCACCCCTTGCGCAAGCGAGGTAACCGTGACCCCGGTCCCTTCCAGCGCGTCGGCGATGTAATGGGCGGTGGTCTGGCCGTCGATGGTGGCATTCAGCGCCAGGATCACTTCCCGAACGCCTTCGTCGCGGATGCGGGCGACAAGTGCGGGAATGCGCAGCTCCTCGGGCCCGATGGCGTCCAGCGCCGACAGCGTGCCACCCAAGACGTGATAGCGGCCGCGGAAGGCCTGGCCGCGTTCCATCGCCCAGAGGTCGGCCACGTCCTCGACCACGCAGATCTCGCCGGTCGCGCGGCGCGGGTCGCGGCAGATGTCGCACAGGTCTGCGGTGCCGATGTTGCCGCAGGTGGCGCATTCGCGCGCGCTGGCCGCGACATCGGCCATGGCGCGCGCGAGCGGCGCCATCACCTGGCCGCGCTTCTTGATCAGGTGCAGCACCGCGCGCCGCGCCGAGCGCGGGCCAAGGCCCGGCAGGCGGGCCATGAGGTCGATCAGAGCCTCGATGTCGCGCGTGGCATCGGACACGTCAGAACGGCAGCTTCATGTCGGCCGGCAGGCCGAGGCTTTCGTAAAGCCGCTTCATCTCGTCCTGGCCACGGTCGGCGGCCTTCTTCTGGGCGTCCTTGATCGCGGCGACGATCAGATCCTCGACCACTTCCTTCTGGGTCGGATCGAAGATCGAGGGGTTGATGTCGAGCGCCCGGAGTTCGCCCTTGGCGCTGCAGGTCGCGGTGACAAGCCCGGCGCCCGACTCGCCCACGACATTCATGCGCGACAGGCTTTCCTGAAGCTCGGCCATCTTCGCCTGCATGTCCTGCGCGGCCTTCATCATCTTGGCCATGTCGCCAAGCCCGCCCAATCCTTTCAGCATTCCGCTCTCCTCAGTTGTCCTCGAAGGGATCCCATTCGTCCTCGACCTCGGGCAGGGCGGCGGTGGCCGCCTCGGTCCGGGTGTCGCCTGGGGTCCTGATATCCTTGATCCGGGCATCGGGAAAGGCGGCAAAAACCGCCTGCACGACGGGATGCGTCCGCATCTCGGCCTCGGCAGCCAGCCGCTCGGCATCGCGGTCCTCGGCGATGGTCCTGCCGCCCCCGGTGCCGACGACCGAGACGCCCCAACGCGCGCCGGTCCAGCCTTGCAGGCGCTGCGCCAGCGTGGCGGCCAGATCGCGCGGGGCGTCGGCGGCCGGCTCGAACTCGATCCGCCCCGGCGCGTAGTGGACGAGGCGCAGGTGGTTCTCCACCTCGATCAGCAGCTTCACGTCCCGATTGGCGCGGATCAGTTCCACCACCGCGGCAAAGGTCGCGTAGCGGGCCAGCGCCACTTCGGGCGCCTGGGCCAGCGCGGTCGCCGCGCCCGAAGCGGTCGGCGACACGCCGGCCATGGCGCGCGGCGCGGCATGGGCCAACCCGCCGCCGGGCACGGACCCGCCGGCCTGGGGCGCGCTGACCGGGGCATCCTTCATCCGTCGCAGAAGCTGTTCGGGATCGGGCAGGTCTGCCACGTGGGTCAGGCGGATCACCGCCATTTCGGCCGCCATCATCGCGTTCGGGGCGGCCGCGACCTCTTCCAGCGCCTTCAGCAGCATCTGCCACATCCGGCCGAGAACCCGCATCGGCAGCCGATCCGCGAGGGCGCGGCCGCGCGCGCGTTCGTCGGGGGTGACGGTCGGATCCTCTGCCGCCTCGGGCGTGATCTTGATGACGCTGACCCAATGGGTGATCTCTGCCAGATCGCGCAGCACGGCCATCGGGTCGGCGCCGTCGGAATACTGCGCCGCAAGCTCGTGCAGCGCGGTCGCCGCATCCCCCTTCATGATGAGGTCGAACAGGTCCATGACGCGGCCGCGATCGGCAAGACCCAGCATCGCGCGCACCTGGTCCGCCGTGGTTTCCCCGGCACCATGGGATATCGCCTGATCGAGAAGCGACGTGGCGTCGCGCGCCGACCCTTCCGCCGCACGGGTGATGAGCGCGAGCGCCTCTTCCGAGATCTGCGCCCCCTCGGCCGCGGCGATCTTCTTCAGAAGGCCGATCATCACCTCCGGTTCGATCCGGCGCAGGTCGAAACGCTGGCAGCGGCTGAGGACCGTGACCGGAACCTTTCGGATCTCGGTCGTGGCGAAGATGAACTTCACGTGCGCGGGCGGCTCCTCCAGCGTCTTCAGGAGCGCGTTGAAAGCGCTGGTCGAGAGCATGTGGACTTCGTCGATGATGTAGATCTTGTAGCGGGCCGAGGCGGCGCGATAGTGGACGCTTTCGATGATCTCGCGGATGTCATTGACCCCGGTCCGGGATGCCGCGTCCATCTCCATCACGTCGACGTGGCGGCCCTCCATGATCGCGACGCAGTGTTCGCAGACCCCGCACGGGTCGGTCGTGGGGCCCCCGGTGCCGTCCGGTCCGATGCAGTTCATGCCCTTGGCGATGATCCGCGCCGTCGTCGTCTTGCCGGTACCCCGGATGCCCGTCATGATGAAGGCCTGCGCGATCCGTCCTGCGGCGAAGGCGTTCTTCAGCGTGCGGACCATCGCGTCCTGACCGACCAGGTCGGCAAAGGTCTCAGGCCGGTATTTGCGGGCAAGCACGCGGTAGGCGGGGGGGCTAGCGTCGGTCATGGCGCCTCGGGCACGGGATTCGCGGTCAGTGATCAGACTAGGGGTGGCGGCGCGGCGCGTCCACCCGGCAGGTCGGCCGCAGGCATGCGCGCCGTCAAAGCAGCCTCGGGCTTGAATTCAGAGGCCATGCGGCGTATCTGGCCCGGGTAGCGCAAGGCAAGCCGAGGCAGACATGGCCACCAACCCCGTCCAGTTCATCCAGCAAGTCCGGTCGGAAGTGGGCAAGGTCCATTGGCCCACGCGGCGCGAAGTGATGCTGACCACCGTCATGGTCTTCATCATGGCGACCCTGACCGCCACCTTCTTCTTTCTGATCGACAAGATCATCCAGCTGGGTCTCGGCGCGGTCCTCGGGGTCTGAGCGCGGGCCATTCGGCCTTGAAATCACGGTCTTTCGCCTGTAGTTGGGGCGCACTTTCCCGACACCGGCGTGCATCGATTCGGTATGCGCGCTGCTTTGTGTTAGGAGTATGGTGGGGCAACCTGCTGAAATCATGGAATTTCCGGTGGCTCGCCGCCGGTTGAGCGAGGTCTGAGGCAAATGGCGAAGCGGTGGTATTCGGTGAGCGTTCTCTCGAACTTCGAGAAGAAGGTCGCCGAGCAGATCAGGCACGCCGTGGCCGAGAAGGGCCTTGAGGGCGAGATCGACGAGGTTCTCGTTCCGACTGAAGAAGTCATCGAGATCCGCCGCGGCAAGAAAGTCACCTCCGAGCGCCGCTTCATGCCGGGCTACGTGCTTGTGCACATGGACATGACCGACCGCGGCTATCACCTCATCACCTCGATCAACCGGGTGACGGGTTTCCTTGGCCCCCAGGGCAAGCCGATGCCGATGCGCGACGCCGAGGTGAACGGCATCCTCAAGCGCGCCGAAGAGGGCGAGGCCCAGCCGCGCAACCTGATCCGCTTCGAGATCGGCGAGCAGGTGAAGGTGACCGACGGACCCTTCGACGGCTTCTCGGGCATGGTCGAGGAAGTGGACGAACATTCGAACCGTCTGAAGGTGACGGTCTCGATCTTCGGCCGGCCGACGCCGGTCGAGCTGGAATTCACCCAGGTGCAGAAAGTCGCCTGACGTGAACCCGTGGGAGGCTGCGGCGCGATCCGCGGCCGGACCACTAAGCAGCCTTTCCGAATGGTTCGGAAAGCGTATGTGAAAAGGAGCAGGCCAGATGGCCAAGAAGGTAATGGGCAGCCTCAAGCTGCAAGTGAAGGCGGGACAGGCCAACCCCTCTCCCCCCATCGGTCCGGCGCTCGGTCAGCGCGGGATCAACATCATGGAATTCTGCAAGGCCTTCAACGCGAAGACCCAGGAGATGGAGCCCGGTTCGCCCGTTCCGGTCGTCATCACCTACTACGCCGACAAGTCCTTCACCTTCGAGATGAAGACGCCGCCGGCGTCCTTCTTCCTGAAGAAGGCGGCGGGCCTGAAGCCGGTGGGCAAGCGCAACCGCGCGAAGGGTTCGACGAAGCCGGGCCGCGAAGTCGCGGGCACGGTGACGGTCGCCCAGGTGCGCCAGATCGCCGAAGCCAAGATGAAGGACCTGTCCGCCAACGACGTCGAAGCCGCGATGCAGATCATCCTCGGCTCGGCGAAGTCCTGCGGCATCGAGGTGAAGGGATAAGCCATGGCCAAGATCGGTAAACGCAGCCGGGCAGCCCGCGCCGCCTTCGATGGCAAGTCGAACCTCACGGTCGAGGACGCCGTCAAGCTCATCAAGGGTGCCGCCTCGGCGAAATTCGACGAGACGGTGGAGATCGCCATGAACCTCGGCGTCGATCCGCGCCACGCCGACCAGATGGTCCGCGGCGTCGTGACGCTGCCGAACGGGACCGGCAAGACCGTGCGCGTCGCGGTCTTTGCCCGTGCCGCCAAGGCCGACGAGGCCAAGGCTGCCGGGGCCGACATCGTCGGCGCCGAAGACCTGATGGAGACGATCCAGTCGGGCAAGATCGAGTTCGACCGTTGCATCGCGACGCCGGACATGATGCCGCTCGTCGGTCGCCTCGGCAAGATCCTCGGGCCCCGGAACCTGATGCCGAACCCGAAGGTCGGCACCGTGACGATGGACGTGAAAGCGGCCGTCGAAGCGGCGAAGGGCGGCGAGGTCCAGTTCAAGGTCGAGAAGGCCGGCGTGATCCACGCGGGCGTCGGCAAGGTGTCGTTCGACGAGGCGAAGCTGGCCGAGAACGTCCGCGCCTTCGTCGATGCAGTGTCGAAGGCGAAGCCATCGGGCGCCAAGGGCGCCTACCTCAAGAAGGTGTCGCTCTCCTCGACCATGGGGCCTGGCGTCTCGGTCGACGTGGCGTCTGCGTCTGCGCACGGCTAATTTCCGGCGCAGTTGCGATATTCTCCGCCGCGAAGAAATTTGCGGCGGATTTTTTTCGCTTAGACCGCTTCTTTGTCTCTAGTCTTGCCATAGTTCAACTCTTCTTGTTCAGGCCATTAAGGAAGAAAAATTCAATTCAGACAACTTGGTCGGTCGTGACCGGCCGGTGATGAGCAGGTCAACCCCAAGTATCTTGAAACGATCGCGTTGGTCATGTACCAGCAGACAAGTGCAGCTTGGACCGAGTTTGTTGATGCAGTTTCCCGCGCCCACGGACATGGATCTGGCGATTGGCTACAAAGGGCAGATTGTATCTTGTGAAGACGCTTTACTTGTTCCATGGGGCGATGATCGGGATCAACAGATCTGTCATGTCACGGACCCAAAGACAGGCAGGCTTATCTTCCGGCACATCAACCTGTGTGATCTGCCACAAAACGAATACGCGGCCAGAAGCCTGAATGGACCGCGCGAACGGCTGCGCGGGACCTATATTCTTGCCGGATACCTCTCCGCTCATCTTGGACATTGTCTGGTGGGGACGATCTCTTCGCTTTGGCCGCTGTCCCAGTTGGAAGGGCAGATCGACGGGATAGTTTCTTTCAGGATTACGGCCTCACCCCGCCAAGTCGAAGATAGAAATGAGGCGGCGGTTGCGGAGATCCTTAGAAGTTTGGGTATTCATTTGCCGA
Source organism: Albidovulum sediminis (assembly GCF_025380365.1). Taxonomy (GTDB): domain Bacteria; phylum Pseudomonadota; class Alphaproteobacteria; order Rhodobacterales; family Rhodobacteraceae; genus Albidovulum; species Albidovulum sediminis. The sequence goes on along the minus strand of NZ_JAOCQF010000003.1, from coordinate 15,677 downwards.
TATTCACAGTTCGACAGCCAACCCAGGTTGATCGGCTCATATTGGCTGAAAAAGGCATTGGCTCTTACAAATTGGCCCGTGGATCGTCCTATTATCATCGATTTATGCGTCAACGACTCTCGTTGTCGGACGAAGAACTTGGCAAGAAGGCCCGTACGAAACTCTATATCACTCGCTCCCAGCTTCAAGTGCAACGACGAGGGATTGTGGGTGAGGCGGCGATCGACCGCACCTTTGCCGCTGCGGGATACGAGGTCGTCGCGCCCGAGAAGCTCCCTTTGTCTGAACAAATCGCAAAATACCAGACGGCAGATGCTATCGTAGGATTGGATGGGACTCCCTTCCATCTTATTCCTTCTGTCTGCCCGACGGACGCGAAGATTGCCATCATCAGGCGACGCTTCGCAAAGAGCCAGAACCTCGATGGGGTTGACTTTGCAGGGCAGTTCGAGGCGGCTACGGGAACCGCCCCGACCGATATCGACTGCATAAACGGAGAATGGCGTCCGGTTGAGACTGCAAAGGCCAGCCCGCACATCGCTGTCCTGGATTTTGAGAAGGTTTACCAAGGTCTTGTCGCCGGTGGTTTTCTTGACACCACTTCTGAACTGCATTTTCCAAGCAGCGAAGAAATACAGTCGCAACTTGATGAGGCCGCGATCCGGATTGGCGCGGGCTATGAGTTTGTGGACTTCCGGTTCAGCGATGTGGCGTGATGTGATCCGGCGAGATGCCCGACCTTCAACGGCTTGTTTCTTGAGCGGTCGGGCTTTGGCCATCGGTGGAGCGGCGGGTGTGACCTTGTCAAAAGAATTCGGCTTTCCGCTTGGCGCCGATGGGCCGATCGCTCGGCATTTCCCAGTTCTTGCGGCGTGAAGTGGCTTCCTCACTTGGCAACCGGACGAAACCGGACTAGGTGGGGGGCTCCGGCTTGCAGGTCGATTCGTCGATCTGTGGTCGGATTCTGTCCGAGACGGAGGGCGGGGGCGACCCCATAAATCCTTCCTGAGATGGGAAACGAGACAGTTTCCGGGGGCTACCTCGGGCGATCTGGCCTCGGGACCATCACGGACCCGAACGTTCCGGACCCCAGTCCGGGACACAAGTGAGCCGGGGGGAAACCCCCAATCTTGGAGTTAAACCGTGGATAGAGCCCAGAAAGAGAAAGTGGTCGAGGAACTCGGCCAGATCTTCGAAAGCTCTGGCGTCGTGGTGGTTGCCCACTACGAAGGCATGACGGTTGCTCAGATGCAGGATCTTCGTGCGGACATGCGTTCCGCCGGCGGGTCCGTCCGCGTCGCCAAGAACAGGCTCGCCAAGATCGCCCTTGAGGACAAGCCCTGCGCAAGCATCGGCTCTCTCCTGACGGGCATGACCGTGCTCGCCTACTCCGAAGACCCTGTGGCTGCAGCCAAGGTCGCGGACGCCTATGCCAAGAAGAACGACAAGTTCGTGATCCTTGGTGGCGCGATGGGCAACACGGCCCTGGATCCGGCCGGTGTGAAAGCCGTCGCCTCGATGCCGTCGCGTGAAGAGCTGATCGCTCAGATCGTGTCCTGCATCGGCGCGCCTGCTTCGAACATCGCCGGGGCCATTGGCGCACCTGCTTCGAACATCGCGGGCATCCTTTCCACTCTCGAAGAGCGGGAAGCCGCGTGAGCAATCAGTGCCTTCGTGGGGTCGCTTGCCCTGACGTTGGAACCCAACTTATGAACGGATGAGAGAAATGGCTGATCTGAAAAAACTCGCCGAAGAGATCGTGAACCTCACGCTGCTCCAGGCCCAGGAACTGAAGCAAATCCTCAAGGACGAATACGGCATCGAGCCCGCCGCCGGCGGCGCCGTCATGATGGCTGGCCCCGCTGCGGGCGCTGCTGCCGAAGCCGCGGAAGAAAAGACCGACTTCGACGTCGTTCTGGTTGATGCCGGCGCGAACAAGATCAACGTGATCAAGGAAGTCCGCGCGATCACCGGCCTTGGCCTGAAGGAAGCCAAGGACCTCGTGGAAGCCGGCGGCAAGGTGAAGGAAGCCGCGCCGAAGGCCGAAGCCGAGGAAATCAAGAAGAAGCTCGAAGCCGCTGGCGCGAAGGTCGAGCTCAAGTAATCCGGTCGGGGGCCACTCAGGCTCCCCCAGAATATCAGGCTGGGTCCGGCGAAAGCCGGGCCCAGCCGAACCCGTCTTGGAAGGGGCATCGGCACGAAGCTGTCCCTTCCCAGGCCGGGTTCGGTTCGGGAGCCCGCCGGTGGGACGGCAGGCATGAATGGAACCGACCCCCTACTCGCAAGCGGACGCACGCGTGACCCCGACGCGACGCGACCCGCGCGAAGAGACGAAAGGTGACGACGAGCATGTCGCAAGCGACCGTTGGCCAGAAGCGCATCCGCAGATACTACGGCAAGATCCGCGAAGTCCTGGAGATGCCGAACCTCATCGAGGTTCAGAAATCCTCCTACGACCTTTTCCTGAAATCGGGAGACGGTCCCAAGCCTGCGGATGGCGAGGGCATCCAGGGCGTGTTCCAGTCGGTTTTCCCGATCAAGGACTTCAACGAGCATGCGATCCTCGAGTTCGTGAAGTACGAGCTTGAAAAGCCGAAGTACGACGTGGACGAATGCCAGTCGCGCGACATGACCTATGCAGCGCCGCTGAAGGTCACGCTGCGCCTGATCGTGTTCGATGTCGACGAGGATACCGGCGCCCGGTCGGTGAAGGACATCAAGGAACAGGACGTCTACATGGGCGACATGCCCCTGATGACGCCGAACGGCACCTTCATCGTCAACGGGACGGAGCGGGTCATCGTCTCGCAGATGCACCGCTCCCCCGGCGTGTTCTTCGACCACGACAAGGGCAAGACCCATTCCTCGGGCAAGCTGCTGTTTGCCTGCCGGATCATTCCCTATCGCGGCTCCTGGCTCGATTTCGAGTTCGACGCAAAGGACATCGTTTTTGCCCGCATCGACCGTCGCCGGAAGCTGCCGGTGACGACGCTGCTCTATGCGCTCGGCCTCGATCAGGAAGGCATCATGGATGCCTACTACAACACGGTCGACTTCAAGCTGGTCAAGAACAAGGGCTGGGTGACCCGGTTCTTCCCCGAGCGCGTGCGCGGCACGCGTCCGACCTATGACCTCGTCGACGCGGCCACCGGCGAGGTGATCTGCAAGGCGGGCGACAAGGTCACGCCGCGGATGGTCAAGAAGCTGATCGACGAGGGCAAGGTGACGGAACTTCTGGTTCCGTTCGACCACATCCTCGGCCGCTTCGTCGCCAAGGACATCATCAACGAACAGACCGGCGCCATCTATGTCGAGGCAGGGGACGAGATCACCCAGACGCTCGACCGCGACGGCGAGGTTTCGGGCGGCACGCTGAAGGTGCTTCTCGACAACGGAATCACCACGATTCCGGTGCTCGACATCGACAACGTCAACGTCGGCCCCTACATCCGCAACACCATGGCCGCGGACAAGAACTGGAACCGCGACTCGGCGCTGATGGACATCTACCGCGTCATGCGTCCGGGCGAGCCGCCCACCGTCGAGGCCGCATCGGCGCTCTTCGACACGCTGTTCTTCGACAAGGAACGCTATGACCTTTCGGCCGTCGGCCGGGTCAAGATGAACATGCGGCTCGACCTTGGCCGGCCGGATACCCAGCGCACGCTCGATCGCGGGGATATCGTCGCCTGCATCAAGGCGCTGTGCGAACTGCGCGACGGCAAGGGCGAGATCGACGACATCGACCACCTCGGCAACCGCCGGGTGCGGTCCGTCGGCGAGCTGATGGAGAACCAGTACCGCGTCGGCCTTCTGCGGATGGAGCGGGCGATCAAGGAACGCATGTCCTCGGTCGAGATCGACACGGTGATGCCGCAGGACCTGATCAACGCTAAACCCGCGGCGGCCGCGGTGCGCGAGTTCTTCGGGTCCTCGCAGCTGTCGCAGTTCATGGACCAGACCAACCCGCTGTCGGAAGTGACGCACAAGCGGCGTCTCTCGGCCCTGGGGCCGGGCGGTCTGACCCGCGAACGCGCGGGCTTCGAGGTGCGCGACGTGCACCCGACCCACTATGGCCGGATGTGCCCGATCGAGACGCCGGAAGGCCAGAACATCGGCCTGATCAACTCGCTGGCGACCTTCGCCCGCGTGAACAAGTACGGCTTCATCGAAACCCCCTACCGCAAGGTCAGCGACGGCCAGGTGACCGACGAGGTCGTCTACATGTCGGCGACCGAGGAGATGCGCCACACGGTTGCGCAGGCCAACGCGCAGCTTGACGAAGACGGCCGGTTCCGCAACGACCTCGTCTCCACCCGCCAGTCGGGCGAGTTCATGCTGAACCCGCCTGACGCCGTGGACCTGATCGACGTGTCGCCGAAGCAGCTTGTGTCTGTCGCTGCCGCGCTGATCCCGTTCCTTGAGAACGACGACGCCAACCGCGCGCTGATGGGCTCGAACATGCAGCGTCAGGCGGTGCCGCTCCTGCAGGCCGATGCGCCCTTCGTCGGCACCGGCATCGAGGAGAAGGTGGCGCTCGATTCCGGCGCTGCGATCGTTGCGCGGCGCGGCGGCGTGATCGACCAGGTGGACGCGACCCGGATCGTTATCCGCGCGACCGAAAGCCTGGAGATCGGCGATGCCGGCGTGGACATCTACAGGCTGCGCAAGTTCAAGCGGTCGAACCAGTCGTCCTGCATCAACCAACGCCCGCTGGTGAAGGTGGGCGACGTGGTCCGGCGCGGCGAGGTGGTGGCCGACGGCCCCTGCACCGATCAGGGCGAACTGGCGCTCGGCCGGAACGTGGTCGTGGCCTTCATGCCGTGGAACGGCTACAACTACGAAGACTCCATTGTGATTTCCGAGCGCATCCTGCGCGACGACGTCTTCACCTCGATCCACATCGAGGAATATGAAGTCGCCGCCCGCGACACCAAGCTCGGGCCCGAGGAGATCACCCGCGACATCCCGAACGTGGGCGAGGAAGCGCTGCGCAACCTCGACGAGGCAGGCATCGTCTACATCGGCGCCGAAGTGGGGCCGGGCGACATCCTCGTGGGCAAGATCACGCCCAAGGGCGAAAGCCCGATGACGCCGGAGGAAAAGCTTCTCCGCGCCATCTTCGGGGAAAAGGCGTCCGACGTGCGCGACACCTCGCTCCGCCTGCCGCCGGGGGCCTATGGCACGGTGGTGGAAGTGCGGGTTTTCAACCGCTACGGCGTCGACAAGGACGAACGTGCGCTGCAGATCGAGCGTGAGGAGATCGAACGGCTCGCGCGCGACCGCGACGACGAACAGGCGATTCTCGAGCGCAACATCTACGCGCGCCTCAAGACCCTGATCATGGGCAAGACCGCGGTGAAGGGCCCGAAGGGGATCAAGCCGAACGCGGTCATCGACGAGGAACTGCTGAGCTCGCTGTCGCGTGGCCAGTGGTGGCAGCTTGCGCTGGCCGAGGAGAAGGACGCGCAGGAGGTCGAGGCGCTGAACGCCCAGTTCGACGCGCAGAAGCGCGCGCTCGAGCATCGGTTCGATGACAAGGTTGAGAAGGTGCGCCGTGGCGACGACCTGCCGCCGGGCGTGATGAAGATGGTCAAGGTCTTCGTCGCGGTTAAGCGCAAGCTTCAGCCGGGCGACAAGATGGCTGGCCGTCACGGCAACAAGGGCGTCATCTCCAAGGTCGTTCCGGTCGAGGACATGCCGTTCCTGGCCGACGGCACCCCCGTCGACATGGTGCTGAACCCGCTCGGCGTGCCGTCGCGGATGAACGTCGGCCAGATCCTCGAGACGCACATGGGATGGGCGGCCCGCGCGCTTGGCATCAAGATCGACGAGGCGCTGCGGGAATACCGCCGGTCCGGCGACCTGACGCCGGTGCGCGACGCCATGCGCCACGGCTACGGCGACGACACCTATGAGGGTATCTTCGTCGGCATGGACGAGGGCGAGCTGGTCGAGAAGGCCGGGCTGGTGACCGGCGGCGTGCCGATCGCGACCCCGGTCTTCGACGGCGCCAAGGAAGCGGACGTGAACGACGCGCTGCGTCGTGCGGGCTTTGACACCTCGGGCCAGTCCGACGTGTTCGACGGCCGCACGGGCGAGAAGTTCCAGCGCAAGGTCACGGTCGGCGTGAAGTACATGCTGAAGCTCCACCACCTTGTCGACGACAAGCTCCACGCCCGCTCGACCGGCCCCTACAGCCTCGTCACCCAGCAACCGCTGGGCGGCAAGGCGCAGTTCGGTGGCCAGCGTCTGGGCGAGATGGAGGTCTGGGCGCTCGAAGCCTACGGCGCCGCCTACACCTTGCAGGAAATGCTGACGGTGAAGTCGGACGACGTGGCGGGCCGGACCAAGGTCTACGAGTCGATCGTCAAGGGCGAGGACAACTTCGAGGCCGGCGTGCCGGAATCGTTCAATGTGCTCGTCAAGGAAGTGCGGGGCCTCGGCCTCAACATGGAACTCCTGGATGCGGAGGGTGAGGAGTGAGCTCCACTCCACACCGCGGGATGGGTCTCAACACCCGTCCCGCACCCCGACGCCCCCTTTCAAGGATTTGGAAATGAACCAGGAAATCGCCCACAGCCACAACCCGTTCAACCCGCTGGCCGCACCGAAGCAGTTCGACGAGATCAAGATCTCGCTCGCCTCGCCGGAGCGGATCCTGTCGTGGTCCTACGGGGAGATCAAGAAGCCCGAGACGATCAACTACCGGACCTTCAAGCCGGAGCGCGACGGCCTGTTCTGTGCGCGCATCTTCGGGCCGATCAAGGACTACGAATGCCTTTGCGGCAAGTACAAGCGCATGAAGTATCGCGGCGTTGTCTGCGAGAAATGCGGCGTTGAAGTCACGCTCCAGAAAGTGCGGCGTGAGCGGATGGGCCATATCGAACTGGCCGCGCCGGTCGCGCACATCTGGTTCCTCAAGTCGCTGCCGAGCCGGATCGGCCTGATGCTCGACATGACGCTGCGCGACCTGGAACGCATCCTCTACTTCGAGAACTACGTCGTCATCGAACCGGGCCTGACCGACCTCTCCTACGGCCAGCTTCTGACCGAAGAGGAATTCCTTGACGCGCAGGACCAGTACGGCGCCGACGCCTTCACCGCCAATATCGGTGCCGAGGCGATCCGCGAAATGCTTGCCGCGATCGACCTCGAGGCGACCGCGGAACAGCTGCGCGAGGAGCTGAAGGAAGCCACTGGCGAACTGAAGCCGAAGAAGATCATCAAGCGGCTGAAGATCGTCGAGAACTTCCTGGAATCCGGCAACCGTCCGGAATGGATGGTCCTGACCGTCGTTCCGGTCATCCCGCCGGAACTGCGTCCGCTGGTCCCCCTTGACGGCGGCCGCTTCGCGACGTCCGACCTGAACGACCTTTACCGCCGGGTCATCAACCGGAACAACCGCCTGAAGCGGCTGATCGAGCTGCGCGCGCCCGACATCATCGTGCGCAACGAAAAGCGGATGCTGCAGGAATCGGTCGATGCGCTGTTTGACAACGGCCGCCGCGGCCGCGTCATCACGGGGGCCAACAAGCGGCCGCTGAAATCGCTCTCCGACATGCTGAAGGGCAAGCAGGGCCGGTTCCGGCAGAACCTGCTCGGCAAGCGGGTGGACTTCTCGGGCCGCTCGGTGATCGTGACCGGGCCGGAGCTGAAGCTCCACCAGTGCGGCCTGCCGAAGAAGATGGCGCTCGAACTGTTCAAGCCGTTCATCTACTCGCGGCTTGAGGCGAAGGGTCTGTCCTCGACCGTCAAGCAGGCGAAGAAGCTGGTCGAGAAGGAACGCCCGGAGGTCTGGGACATCCTCGACGAGGTGATCCGCGAGCATCCGGTCCTTCTGAACCGCGCGCCGACGCTGCACCGCCTGGGCATCCAGGCGTTCGAGCCGATCCTGATCGAGGGCAAGGCGATCCAGCTTCACCCGCTGGTCTGCTCGGCCTTCAACGCCGACTTCGACGGCGACCAGATGGCCGTGCACGTCCCCCTCTCGCTGGAAGCCCAGCTTGAGGCCCGCGTCCTGATGATGTCGACGAACAACGTCCTGTCACCCGCCAACGGCGCACCGATCATCGTTCCGTCGCAGGACATGGTCCTTGGCCTCTACTACGTCTCGATGGCGCGCGACGGCATGCAGGGCGAAGGCATGATCTTCTCCTCGGTCGAGGAGGTGCAGCACGCGCTGGAAGCCGGCGCCGTGCACCTGCACGCGAAGATTCAGTGCCGCGTGTCGCAGATCGACGAAGAGGGCAACGAGGTCTTCCGCCGCTTCGAGACGACGCCGGGCCGCGTGCGGCTTGGCGCGCTTCTGCCGAAGAACGCGAAGGCGCCGTTCGAACTGGTCAACCGGCTTCTGCGCAAGAAGGACGTGCAGACCGTCATCGACACCGTCTACCGCTACTGCGGCCAGAAGGAATCGGTGATCTTCTGCGACCAGATCATGACCATGGGCTTCCGCGAGGCGTTCAAGGCCGGCATCTCGTTCGGCAAGGACGACATGGTGATCCCGGACAAGAAGTGGACGATCGTCAATGACGTGCGCGAGCAGGTCAAGGAGTTCGAACAGCAGTACATGGACGGCCTGATCACCCAGGGCGAAAAGTACAACAAGGTGGTCGATGCCTGGTCGAAGTGCTCCGATGCGGTCGCCGCGGCGATGATGTCGGAAATCTCGGCCGTCCGGAAGGACGACGCCGGGGCGGAGTTCGAGCCGAACTCGGTCTACATGATGTCGCACTCCGGTGCGCGGGGCTCGCCCGCGCAGATGAAGCAGCTTGGCGGGATGCGCGGCCTGATGGCCAAGCCGTCGGGCGAGATCATCGAGACGCCGATCATCTCGAACTTCAAGGAAGGCCTGACCGTGCTCGAGTACTTCAACTCGACCCACGGCGCACGGAAGGGTCTGGCCGACACCGCGCTCAAGACCGCGAACTCGGGCTACCTGACCCGCCGCCTTGTCGACGTGGCGCAGGACTGCATCGTGCGGACCAGGGACTGCGGCACCGAACGCGCGATCACGGCCTCGGCCGCGGTCAACGACGGCGAGGTCGTGTCGCCTCTGTCCGAGCGCATCCTTGGCCGCGTCGCCGCGGATGACGTGATGGTGCCGGGAACCGACGAGGTCATCGTTCGCAAGAACGAGCTGATCGACGAGCGCAAGGCCGACGCGGTCGAGACCGCCGGTGTCGTGTCCGTCCGCATCCGCTCGGCCCTGACCTGCGAGGCCGAAGAGGGCGTCTGCGCCATGTGCTACGGTCGCGATCTTGCCCGCGGCACCATGGTCAACATCGGCGAGGCTGTCGGCATCATCGCCGCGCAGTCGATCGGGGAGCCTGGCACGCAGCTGACGATGCGGACATTCCACATCGGCGGCATTGCCCAGGGTGGCCAGCAGTCCTTCCAGGAGGCCAGCCACGAGGGCAAGGTCGAGTTCCGCAACGCGATGCTGCTGGAAAACGCGAGCGGCGAACAGATCGTCATGGGGCGGTCCATGCAGATCGCCATCATCGACGAGGCGGGCCAGGAACGGGCAAGCTACAAGGTCAGCTACGGCGCCAAGGTCCACGCCAAGGACGGCCAGGCGGTCAAGCGGGGCGCGAAGCTGTTCGAGTGGGACCCGTACACGCTGCCGATCATCGCCGAGAAGGCGGGCCAGGCCCGGTTCGTCGACCTTATCTCGGGCATCTCGGTGCGCGAGGATACCGACGATGCGACCGGCATGACCCAGAAGATCGTGACCGACTGGCGCAGCGCGCCGCGCGGCAACGACCTCAAGCCCGAGATCATCGTGATGGACCCGGCCTCGGGCGAACCGGTGCGCAACGACCAGGGCAACCCGGTCAGCTACCAGATGTCGGTCGACGCGATCCTTTCGGTCGAGGACGGCCAGGAAATCCGCGCCGGCGACGTGATCGCCCGTATCCCGCGCGAAGGTGCGAAGACCAAGGACATCACCGGGGGTCTTCCCCGCGTGGCGGAACTTTTCGAAGCCCGCCGTCCGAAGGACCACGCCATCATCGCCGAGATCGACGGCTACGTCCGCTTTGGCAAGGACTACAAGAACAAGCGCCGGATCACGATCGAGCCGACCGACGATTCCCTGCAATCGGTCGAATACATGGTGCCGAAGGGCAAGCACATTCCGGTCCAGGAAGGTGACTTCGTCCAGAAGGGCGACTACATCATGGACGGCAACCCGGCGCCGCACGACATCCTGCGGATCATGGGGATCGAGGCGCTGGCCGACTACCTCATCGACGAGGTGCAGGACGTCTACCGGCTTCAGGGCGTGAAGATCAACGACAAGCACATCGAGGTGATCGTTCGCCAGATGCTGCAGAAGATCGAGATCCTCGACTCCGGCGAGACGACCCTGCTGAAGGGAGAGCACGTCGACAAGTCGGAGTTCGACGAGGAGAACGAGAAGGTCATCGGCCGTGGCGGACGCCCGGCTGTGGGCGAGCCGGTGCTGCTCGGCATTACCAAGGCCTCGCTCCAGACCCGGTCGTTCATCTCGGCGGCGTCGTTCCAGGAAACCACGCGCGTGCTGACTGAGGCGGCCGTGCAGGGCAAGCGCGACCGGTTGGTCGGGTTGAAGGAAAACGTCATCGTCGGCCGCCTGATTCCGGCGGGCACGGGTGGCGCCACCCAGCGCGTACGCCGCATCGCCCACGAACGCGACCTGGAGGTGATCGAGGCGCGCAGGAACGAGGCGGAACACGCCGCGGCCCTGGCTGCCCCGATCGACGACATGGTGGCCGATGACGAACTCGGTCTTGTCGATACGCCCGAAAGCCGCGATTGACGGACTGAACAGATTCAGGAACGGCCCCGGCACCCCCGGGGCCGTTCCGCTTTCATCCCATCCACTGCCATGCAGGTGCGCTTGCGGGAATTTGCGGGCGACGGCGCAAAGGCTCTGGCGGAGGATTTGGCGCACTGATACCCGTCGCGCATGGGCGTTTCGGACAACCTGCGCGGATCGGTGATGATGGCCACGGCAATGTGTGCCTTCACGCTGAACGATGCCTGCATGAAGGCCGTCACGGTCGGATTGCCGCTTTACCAGACGATCATGCTGCGTGGGCTGCTGACGCTCGCCGCGCTTGTCGTCATTGCCCCGCGACTTGGCGGGCTGAAGCTGCGCTTTGCCCGCGGGGATCGCGCCGCGCTCTGGTGGCGGACGGCCGGCGAGATTCTCGGAACGGTGTTCTTCCTGACCGCGCTGACGAAGATGCCCTTTGCCAACCTTTCGGCAATCATGCAGGCACTGCCGCTGGCGGTGACGCTGGGAGCGGCGCTGGCGTTCGGCGCCCCGATCGGGTGGCGGCGACTGACGGCCATCGCGGTGGGGTTCGGCGGCGTGATGCTGATCGTCCGGCCGGGCCTGTCGGGGTTCGATGTCTGGTCGCTCCTGGGACTCCTATCGGTGATCTGCGTCGTGGTACGCGATCTGGCCACCCGCCGCCTGTCGACCGAGGTCTCCTCGGTCACGGTTGCCTTCCTCGCCGCGCTTTCGGTCGCGCTGACCGGTGCCGCGGTCGTTCCCTTCACGGGCTGGCAGCCGGTCACGCTGCATCAGTGGGCGCTGATCGCCATGGCCTCGATCTGTCTCATCGCCGGATACCTCTTCGTGGTCATGGCCATGCGCGTGGGCGAGATCGCCTTCGTGGCGCCGTTCCGCTACACCGCGCTGGTCGCCGCGCTCATCCTCGGATGGCTCGTGTTTGCCGAGATCCCCGACGCGCTGACCCTGACCGGCGCGGGCGTCATCGTCGCGACCGGTCTTTACACCTTCCACCGGGAGCGCACGGCAGGCACGCGCGATCCGATTGCCGCGGCCCATCCTCTCCGTCGCACGCCGTCCTGACCGGCGGGGCACGTCCGAAGCGGGACGGCGGGCGATGTTGACAACCCCCGCGACTCCCCCTATACGGCGCGCACCTGTGCGGTCGGGAATCCCTGTCCGCGCCGGTATCAACAACTGAAGTGGTCACGATCCGGGTCATCGAACGGCCCCGATCCTCTGGAATTCCACCGCGTCGTCCCCGCGCAAAGGGGGCGCATGCGGTTTTGGTGTTTTGCGGACGCGCAGGGCACGGCAACGGTGAAATGCCCCCGGGAACGTCGCTGACGGGCGAACGTCGATCGGGTCGCAACATAGGGCGAGATTAATGCCGACGATTCAACAGCTGATCCGGAAGCCCCGGGAAGCCAACGCAAGAAAGTCCAAGTCGCAGCACTTGGAAAGCTGCCCGCAGAAGCGCGGCGTCTGCACGCGGGTCTACACAACGACCCCGAAGAAGCCGAACTCGGCGATGCGGAAGGTGGCGAAAGTCCGTCTGACCAACGGCTTCGAGGTGATCAGCTACATCCCCGGCGAAAAGCACAACCTTCAGGAACACTCCGTGGTCCTGATCCGTGGCGGCCGGGTGAAGGACCTTCCGGGTGTGCGCTACCACATCCTGCGCGGCGTTCTGGATACCCAGGGCGTCAAAGATCGTCGTCAGCGCCGTTCGAAGTACGGCGCGAAGCGTCCGAAATAAGGAGAGAGCGCCATGTCGCGTCGTCACGCCGCTGAGAAGCGCGAAGTTCTGCCCGATGCCAAATTCGGCGACCGGGTGATCACGAAGTTCATGAACAACCTGATGGTCGACGGCAAGAAATCGGTTGCCGAACGCATCGTCTACAACGCGCTCGACCGGGTCGAAACCCGCCTCAAGCGCCCGCCGGTCGAGGCGTTCCACGAAGCGCTCGACAACGTGAAGCCCTCGCTCGAGGTGCGTTCCCGCCGTGTGGGCGGTGCGACCTACCAGGTTCCTGTCGAGGTTCGCCCCGAGCGCCGCGAGGCGCTGGCGATCCGCTGGCTGATCACGGCCGCGAAGAACCGCAACGAGAACACGATGGAAGAGCGTCTTGCCGCCGAACTGTCCGATGCCTGCAACGGCCGCGGCACTGCGGTGAAGAAGCGCGAAGACACCCACAAGATGGCCGACGCGAACAAGGCGTTCAGCCATTACCGCTGGTAATCCGGCCAGCCGAGGATCAGAAAAATGGCACGCGAGTATCCGCTGAATCTGTATCGCAACTTCGGGATCATGGCCCACATTGACGCGGGCAAGACCACGACGACCGAACGGATTCTCTACTACACCGGCAAGTCCCACAAGATCGGCGAGGTGCATGACGGCGCCGCGACGATGGACTGGATGGAGCAGGAGCAGGAGCGTGGCATCACGATCACCTCGGCTGCCACCACCACCTTCTGGGAACGCACCGAGGACGGCAGCACGGCCCAGTCGCCGAAGCACCGCTTCAACATCATCGACACGCCCGGCCACGTGGACTTCACCATCGAGGTCGAGCGTTCGCTCGCCGTGCTCGACGGCGCCGTCTGCCTGCTTGATGCCAACGCCGGCGTCGAACCGCAGACCGAAACCGTCTGGCGCCAGGCCGACCGCTACAAGGTTCCGCGGATCGTCTTCGTCAACAAGATGGACAAGATCGGCGCCGACTTCTTCAAGTGCGTGCGCATGATCAAGGACCGCACCGGTGCGACCCCCGCGCCGATCGCGCTGCCGATCGGGGCCGAGGACAAGCTGGAAGGCATCATCGACCTTGTGACCATGCAGGAATGGGTCTACCAGGGCGAAGACCTCGGCGCCTCGTGGGAAATCCGCGACATCCGCGACAGCCTGAAGGCGGAAGCCGAGGAATGGCGCGGCAAGCTCATTGAACTCGCCGTCGAGCAGGACGACGAGGCGATGATGGCCTACCTCGAAGGCCAGGAGCCCGAGGTCGACCAGCTCCGCGCGCTGATCCGCAAGGGCACGCTCGCCATGGCCTTCGTGCCCGTGACTGCCGGCTCCGCCTTCAAGAACAAGGGCGTTCAGCCGGTCCTGAACTCGGTCATCGACTATCTGCCGTCGCCGCTCGACGTGCCCGCCTACATGGGCTTCAAACCCGGTGACGAAAGCGAAACCCGCGACATCCCGCGGTCGGCCGATGACGCGCAACCCTTCGCGGCGCTGGCCTTCAAGATCATGAACGACCCCTTCGTGGGCTCGCTCACGTTCACGCGCATCTATTCGGGTCAGCTCAAGAAGGGCGACCAGATGGTCAACTCGACCAAGGGCCGCAAGGAACGCGTCGGCCGGATGATGATGATGCACGCCATCAACCGCGAGGAAATCGACGAAGCCTTTGCGGGCGACATTATCGCGCTGGCGGGCCTGAAGGAAACCACCACCGGCGACACGCTCTGCGATCCGTCGAACCAGGTCGTCCTTGAAACCATGACCTTCCCGGAACCGGTGATCGAGATCGCCGTGGAACCGAAGTCGAAGGCCGACCAGGAGAAGATGGGCCTTGCGCTCGCTCGCCTGGCCGCCGAGGACCCGTCGTTCCGCGTCGAGACCGACCTGGAATCGGGCCAGACGATCATGAAGGGCATGGGCGAACTTCACCTCGACATCCTCGTCGACCGCATGCGGCGCGAGTTCAAGGTCGAGGCGAACATCGGCGCGCCGCAGGTGGCCTACCGTGAGACGATCTCGCGCGAGGCGGAGATCGACTACACCCACAAGAAGCAGACCGGCGGCACGGGCCAGTTCGCCCGCGTCAAGCTTGTCATCACCCCGACCGAGCCGGGCGAAGGCTATTCGTTCGAATCGAAGATCGTCGGTGGCGCGGTGCCGAAGGAATACATCCCCGGCGTCGAGAAGGGCATCAAGTCGGTCATGGACTCGGGCCCCCTCGCCGGCTTCCCGGTGATCGACTTCAAGGTGGCGCTGATCGACGGTGCCTTCCACGATGTCGACTCCTCGGTTCTCGCCTTCGAGATCGCGGCGCGTGCGGCGATGCGCGATGGCCTGAAGAAGGCCGGCGCCAAGCTGCTCGAACCGATCATGAAGGTCGAGGTCGTGACGCCGGAGGAATACACCGGCTCGATCATCGGCGACCTGACCTCGCGCCGGGGCATGGTGCAGGGCCAGGACACGCGCGGCAACGCCAACGTCATCAACGCGATGGTGCCGCTGGCCAACATGTTCGGCTACATCAACAACCTGCGCTCGATGTCCTCGGGCCGCGCGGTCTTCACGATGCTGTTCGACCACTACGACGCCGTTCCGCAGAACATCTCGGACGAGATCCAGAAGAAGTACGCATGACGGGAAGGCGGGGTGAACCCCGCCCTGCCCATAACCCGTAGGGCAGGGGCCACCCTGCCACCCGAAACAGGAGGCCACGATGGCAAAGGCAAAGTTTGAACGGACGAAACCGCATGTGAACGTGGGGACGATTGGCCACGTTGACCACGGGAAGACGACGCTGACGGCGGCGATCACGAAGTATTTTGGCGAATTCAAGGCCTATGACCAGATCGACGCGGCGCCGGAAGAGCGTGCGCGCGGGATCACGATCTCGACGGCGCACGTGGAGTACGAGACGCCTGCTCGGCACTATGCGCACGTGGACTGCCCGGGCCACGCGGACTACGTGAAGAACATGATCACGGGTGCGGCGCAGATGGACGGCGCGATCCTGGTTTGCGCGGCCTCTGACGGCCCGATGCCGCAGACGCGGGAACACATCCTTCTGGCGCGCCAGGTGGGCGTTCCGGCGCTGGTGGTCTACATGAACAAGATCGACCTTGTCGACGACGAGGAGCTGATCGA
>NZ_JAOCQF010000002.1:606840-667301 GCF_025380365.1 Albidovulum sediminis | reverse complement strand
GGGCGCGCCCCCCTGCGCCGCCCCCGCCCCCCCCCCCCCCCCGCGCCCGCCCCCCCCCCCCCCCCCCCCCCCCCCCCCCCCCCCCCCCCCCCCCCCCCCCCCCCCCCGGTCGCCCCGGCGCCAGCCGGGGCGAAACCTCACTCCGGATGCGCCGGCGCCTTCCGGGATGGCGCAAGATAGGGCCGTGTCACATCCTTCAGCGTCACGTTCAGACACTCGGCCGTCACCGAGATCGCGCCATCCCCGGCAAGCGTGACCAGAAGCCGTCCCGCTCCGTCCTCGCCCGCCTCCCAGCCCAGCGACAGGATCGACAGGATGGTGTCACGCTCTGCCCTGTCGATGCCCTGCGAGGCAACCGAAAGCGCATCGCCGACCATGAGCACCGACTGCACCCGCTCGTACGCGCGCCCGCGCGCCTCAGCGCCCGCGCGGTCCTCCCAGCGGAAGCGGTTGAGAAGCAGCGCAAGCTCGCGCCGGCGCCGGTCATAGCGCATCTCGGTGATGGGCAGGACCGCGTCCTGCACCAGGGCCGAGATGACGCCCAGATCCTCGGCCGTCTCCGCCTTCAGCGCCAGCGGCCGTTCGGCCCCCTCCTCGAATGTCGCGTCTGTCATGCTCACTCGCCCCTGATCCGCTCGATGTCGGCGCCGCATGCCGACAGCTTCTCCTCGACCCGCTCGTAGCCGCGGTCGAGGTGATAGACCCGGCTCACAACCGTCTCGCCTTCCGCCGCCAGCCCCGCAAGGATCAGGCTGACCGAAGCGCGCAGGTCGGTGGCCATCACCGGCGCGCCCTTCAGCCGCTCCACCCCGGTCACCGTCGCATGCCCGCCGTGCACCTCGATCCGCGCGCCCATCCGCATCAGTTCGGGCGCATGCATGAAGCGGTTCTCGAAGATCGTCTCCTCCAGGACGCTCACCCCCTCGGCGGTGCACATCAGCGCCATCATCTGTGCCTGCAGATCGGTCGGGAAGCCGGGGAACACCTCGGTCTTCACGTCGACCGCGCGGATGCGGCCGTTCTTGCGGGCAACCCTCAGGCCCTTGTCGGTCTCGCTGACCGAGACGCCCGCCGCGTCCAGCTTCTCGCAGAAGGCGGGCAGCAGGTCGATCCGCCCGCCGATCAACTCCACCTCGCCGCCCGCAATCGCCGGCGCGATCATGTAGGTTCCCAGCTCGATCCGGTCGGCCACGACCGGGTGGGTGGCGCCGTGCAGCCGGTCCACCCCCTCGACGGTGACGGTCGCGGTCCCCTCGCCCTCGATCCGGGCCCCCATCGACCGCAGGCACCTGACCAGATCGACGATCTCGGGCTCGCGCGCGGCGTTCTTCAGGACCGTCGTGCCCTTGGCCAGCGTCGCGGCCATCAGGATATTCTCGGTCGCACCCACGCTCGCGAACCGCTGCTCGATCACCGCGCCCCTCAGGCCCCGCCGCGCCTCGGCATGCAGGTAGCCGTCCTTCAGCTCGATCGTCGCGCCCAGCGCCTCGAGCCCGGAGATATGGATGTCCATCGGCCGCGCGCCGATGGCACAACCGCCGGGCAGCGACACCACCGCGCGCCCCGCCCGCGCCAGAAGCGGCCCGAGGACAAGGTTCGACGCGCGCATTTTGCGCACGATGTCGTAATCGGCCGTCAGGCTCGTCAGGTCGTGGCTCGACATCGCCAGCACACGGCCCTCCTGCATCGAGGTGACCTCGGCGCCCAGCGACTGCAGAAGCGTCGTCATCGTCCGGATGTCCGACAGCCGCGGCGCATTCGTCAGCGTCAAGGGCTCGTCCGACAGAAGCGTCGCGGGCATCAGCGCAAGGCAGGCGTTCTTGGCGCCCGCGATCGGAATGCTGCCATTCAGGGGCCCGTTGCCCCGCACCAGAATCGAGTCCACTGCCTCAGCCTTCTTTCTTCTGTTCCGCCCCGTCCGCCGCCGTGCTGCCGGATTTCGCACCGCGCGCGCGAGCCTGCGCCTTGCGCCGCGCGATGTTGGCCTTGAGCGCCGCCTTGAGCCGCGCCGCACGCGCCTCGGCGTCCTTTCCGGCGGGGGAATTCGGGGGTTTCCTGTCCATGCGCTCCTTCCTACAGCGGAAGGCGGGAAGGGTCCAGATTGCGCTTGCGCACCGCCCGGTTTGCGTCTAACACGCGCCCCACGAAAGCGGGCTGCGGTAGCTCAGTGGTAGAGCACTCCCTTGGTAAGGGAGAGGTCGAGAGTTCAATCCTCTCTCGCAGCACCACCCCAACCCCTTGATATCAAATAAGACCCGTGCAAATCAGGGGCTTCTCCCATTCTGTGGTTACAGTGTTGGTTACAAACCGCAGGTAGTCATGGCCGGGAAGATCAGGCATCTCGTGAATCGTTCTGGGCGCTACCACGCGCGCACCGTGGTGCCGAAGGAGCTTCGTGCAATCATAGGCTAGACTGAGCTTCGACAGCCGCTCGGCGGCGATTACCGTCAAGCGCTGCGCTTACTTCCGAGTGCAGTCGCACAGCTTCAACACCAGATCGCCCTCGCCGAACGCAAGATCTCCACCACGTCCACCGCTCGCCCCGCGCGTTATCCACTGGCGCCCGATCAGATCGCACTGGCACATTACCAATGGCGGCTGGAAGGCTATGAACTGGCGCGTTCGCACCCGGCCTATGCTCAGATCGGCATCGATGACCAGCTTGTAATGATGCTGCGCAAGGGTATCGCCGGGAGCTTAACTGACGACGAGCTCGCTGAACTCGTCGGCGATCGAATAGACCGCTACGCCGCATCGACCGCCACGCTTCCGCCAGGATGTAGTTGCCAGTGTCTTGGCCGGAGGGAGGGCTCCGCGTCAACCTGCATCTCTTGGCAGTCCTTTCTGGACTTGCCCGGAAAATGTGGAGAGCACCAACTGAGGAACCAGGAGTTGTTCTATGGGAAACGGAAACAGTCCGACGGCGGAGTTTCGGCAGCATCAAAGCGGACAGTTAACGAGAAACTTCGCCGGCGGGTTCCCGTCACCAGAAATCCATGTGGTCGTGAACGATCTCTTCCTCGAGTTCCGGGAAGGGGCCACGGATCGCCACATGGCGCCGTCCGGCGGCAAACACCTGGTGACAGCTCAGGTCAAGGGTCAGGTTTTCGGGATTGTCTCCGGTCAACTCGGCCAGGCGCCTTTCGCTGAGGCCGTAAACCACGGTGCCGATACCCGCCCAGTAACACGCCCCAGCGCACATGCAGCACGGCTCAACCGAGGTTACCATCGTGCAATGTTCAAGAAATGCCGGGTCGTGTTGCTGCGCCGCCGCGCGGGCCACGTTCGCCTCGGCGTGGCCCACACCTCGGTCCTGCGAATAGGTGTTACCCGACGAGAGGAGCACGTCGCCATCCGGCCCGATCAGAAGCGCCCCGAAAGGATGATTGCCACTGGCCCGGCTCCGGCGAGCCACCTCCACTGCCAAACGAAGATACTCGATATCGCTCTTCACCACCACCTCCCCGGGGCCTATTCGTAGCCCTGCGCGCAATGATCCCTAGTCTGACGTCAACATCCTCGGTGCACCTGCGAGCTGTCCGGTAACTTGCCGCAGGCGCTGTCCGGTTCTTGATGCTCCAGACTGCATGAAGGGCAGCGGCGAGGGAACGAACCGCGGAATGGTCAACACCCAAGCAGTAATCTCCCTCAGACGCCTGCCGCCATCACCGCCTTGATGTGCCGCATGTCCGAGCCGCAGCACCCGCCGATGACGCGCAGCTGGGGCAAGCGTTTCGCCATCTCGGCAAAAAGCGCGCCGAACTCGTCCGGGTCGCCGTCATCGAGTTCGGTCGCTTCATCCAGCTCTGCATGACTGCGCCGCGAAGCGTTCGGCCGGATCATGCCGATGCGGTTAAGCCAGCCCGGCGGCAACTGGTCAAGGAAATGCTCGGGATGGGCGCAGTTGATGCCATAATACCGGCAGTAGCCGCCGGTCGCCGTTTCGACCTCGGCGAGTGCGGCGTCCAGATCTTGCCCTGTCGGCAACCGCCCGTCGGTCTCGACAGTGAAGGACAGCGCAAAAGGCAAACCCAGGTCGCGCGCCCGGTTGATCATGCCGATGGCTTCGCCAGGATGGGTGATGGTGAAGGCCGTCGCGATGTCCACCCCCGCCTCGGCAAGGGCTTCCAGTTGGGCGGTGTGGAGGCGGGCCGCATCGGCCGGGTCAAGCAGTTGTTCGGGAGCATAGCCATCTCCCGCCGGCCCCAGCACCCCCTCTATCAGGATGTGCTCTCGCCAGGGATGGGCGTCCCGAATATCTCGGGCGAAGGCCACGGCGCGTCGGTTGATGTCCCGGATCCCCGCATCGTCCAGGCCGAGTTTCGGTCCCCAGCCGGCATTCGCGCGCCAGGTCGGAGTGCCCAGCACGAGGCCGCGCCCGGCTTCCTGCGCCATGTCGAGATAGGAAACGGCATAACGCCGCAGCATATCCCGCCCCTCGGCAGTGTCGAGAAGGACGAAAGAGGCGAAGAGCGGCAAGTCGGCGCCTTCGTGGAAGATCAGGTCCGTTTCCAGGCCCCCGTCACTGACGAACGGCTCCGGTGACGAAAGCAGGTGATCGAGAGCACTCATGATGACCTCCCCCTGATGCGTTCATCCTAGCAGAACCTGGTGGGTTTTCCGACGTCGAATCTGGGGCTCTGCCGGATCGTGCACTCCCCGTTCTAGAGCACCGAAGAGAGCCACTGGGGCCGCCCTGCGTTTCGGGCAGGATGACCCCCTGCCGGACAGGCATGCGCCTCAGCGACTCGCTCGGAATCTCTGTGGAGTCCTACGGGGCGCGAACTGGCCCGCTCAGGTGAGACCGCCGATCCGGAAGGGGGAACGGCCGCGGCTTTCAGGCCCCTGTCAGTCGTCGATCCGGCATGGGCAAAGAAATTATCTTACGTTCCGAAGCAATCGGCGACCATCTTGCTATATCACGAAAGGCCCAACCCCCGGAGCCGCCAGTGCAGGAACCATTCACCACCGTTCTAAGCTTCGCGAAGACAATCGCCGCCCCGTTTCCCCTGACCCTCCTGAAGCGCCACACACGGGCACACAGGCGGCGACACGCGGCCGGACGGTGCTCAAGCCCGACATCGATCTCGGCCGCTACGCGTTCAAGGCGGTGATAGACTGGATTAAAGTCGAGGTGGAGGTCTGTCACCCGACGCAGTTTCGCCACCTGCAAGGCGAGCTTGAGGCCTTCTTTCCGAGGCGCTGCGACGTCAGGACAATCGAGCCAGACGCCGGCGGCGTGTCGACGCGCTTCATCATCACGATACAAGAGCCGAAATCAGTCGCACACGTTCAGCGTAGCCTCACCGTCTGTGTAGAACTCCGCGTAGATCTGCTTCTCGACCGGCAGCGACGCTGGTTCCGGCGCTGACGCGAAGCGAGAAGCCAGTGCCTTTCCGACGCGCTCCATGAGCTCTGGAGCATCCGCAACGATCCTCACCTTGCGAAGATGTTCCGGCTTCGGCTCCGCGATGGCAAAGAGGAGCGGCACCTTGTTGATCGCAACAGCGCGGATGACCTTCGGCGACGCGGAGAGCGCCTTCATGATGGCGTCGTCGCTCCCGTCGATCAGCGTCCTCGGCTCGGCCGCATCGACATCCAGGAAACCGACCTCGTTGGCATCGCCGGTCGATCGGTCGCAGAAGCAGCCGGTAGTGGACTTCGGCGAGCCGAGAAATCCTATGGCGCGCGCGACATTCTTTCTCGCCTTTTCGCTTCCTCTCGCCCGATCCGCATCCATCCGAACCGCATCTTGCTGCAGTGCCTCCGTTCTAAGAAGCCTTCCTTGATTGCACTCTCTGCATAGCTGGGCGTATCACAGACGAAATTCAGTCCAAAACAGCGGCGCTCGGAAAACTCAGAAAACGCGCAAATTCGGCCCGAAAACGTAAAGTTCTGTCAACTTAACGTAAAGGTAGGCCCCGATTTGCGTCGGATCCGAGGGTAGAACCGGGTGGATTTGGAGCATTACCTTTACATAGCCTTACATCGAAACCCCAATGAACATTGACATTTTCCTGTTCTGCCGTCGCGTTTTGTCGAAAATGTAAAGGTAGCGTCAGCCATATCACTGACGGCTTTACGCCGATGTAAAGCTAGGCGAGCGCACGAAACGGCCTGAGCCTTGACCCTGGCGCATGGATCGGAACTGTCCGAGCCAAGCGATACCATGATCCACCACCGCGGAGACAGCCGTGATGATGGCCGCTTCGCCCCGTTTGGACCTGCGCAGACTGGGGCTTCTGAAGGGATGGAATCCTGAGTAGGCGTGCGAAGGAGTGACCTTGCGAAAGGGAGCGGGTCCTGATCGCATGGCGCCGCATACAATCCCTTGCGGCGCGGGGGATCGAATCATTTACAAAACTGGCATTATAGTTATGTTGGCGCAATGACCACGATCAGCCCCAACGCCCGCGCCCTTGCCGCCCTTGGCCACGATGCCCGCCTGTCGATCTTTCGCCTCCTGGTGAAGGCCGGGGACGCGGGGCTCCGGGTCAGCGACATCGGCGAGCACCTGGGGCTCGCACCATCGACGCTGGCGCATCACCTCTCGACGCTCGTCGACGCCGGGTTGGTGCTGCAGGACAAGCAGGGGCGCGAGGTGTTCAACCGTGTCGATTATCCTGCGATGCATCGCGTGGTGGGTTTCCTGACCTCGGAGTGCTGCGCCGGCGTCACGATCCGCCCGTCGGAGGACGCCGCATGAGACGAGTGCGGCCTTTTTCCTGCCCTATAACAACCGCAATACCGGAGATTTGGTGATGACTGACATGCCTCTTGGAGCGCCCGGCCAACGATCTGTCCTTCGCAGCCTGTGGCAGACCCAGAGGGTCTGGCTCGCCTCGGCCACGATCCTCGCGGCGCTAGCGGTCTTCGACCCGCTGCAAGCCGCCGAAAGCGCGGTCTTCGCGGTTGGCGCGCTCCTGAACACGGCGCCGTTCCTGATCCTCTCCATCGCCATCGCGGCTTGGGCGGGGGCAACCGGGGCCGACAACCTCATCGCCAAGGCGTTCTCGGGCACGCCGCTCCTGATGATTGGGTTGGGCGCCTTAGCGGGGGGCATCTCGCCCTTTTGCTCCTGCGGGGTGATCCCGCTGATCGCGGCGCTTCTGGCGATGGGGGTGCCGCTCTCGGCGGTGATGGCGTTCTGGCTCGCCTCGCCGATCATGGATCCGTCGATGTTCGTCCTGACGGCAGGCGTGCTCGACCTCGAGTTCGCGGTGGCCAAGACGCTGGCCGCCATTGGGCTCGGCCTGTTCGGCGGGACGGTGGTGCACCTGATGATGAAGGGCGGCGCTTTCGCCGATCCGCTGCGCGAGGGGGTCGGCAACGGCGGCTGCGGTGGCGCGAAGATGCGGGCGCCCAGGCCCGTCGTCTGGCGCTTCTGGGCCGATGCCGACCGGCGGGCGAAGTTCGGCAAGACGGCGCTGAGCACGACGCTGTTCCTGGCCAAGTGGCTGATGCTGGCCTTCGTCCTCGAAAGCCTGATGCTGGCGTGGATCCCGGCCGAAACGATCACAGAGATGCTGGGCGGCGATGGCCTGGTGCCCATCGCGACCGCGACCTTGGTGGGCGTGCCCGCCTACCTGAACGGTTATGCGGCGCTGCCGCTGGTCGGCGGGTTGATCGAGCAGGGCATGGCACCGGGCGCCGGTCTGGCCTTTCTCGTCGCGGGGGGCGTCACCTCGATCCCGGCGGCAATGGCGGTCTGGGCGCTGGCGAAGCGCGAGGTTTTCGCGGTCTACATCGGCCTGTCCCTGAGCGGGGCCTTTGCATCCGGGCTGCTGTTCCAGCTCTGGACCTCGATGACATGAGCCATCGCGGCAAGGTGCAGCCCTGCCGGTCCTCAGGCGAGCCTGAGCCTGCAGGCGGCCAGCCAGCTGGCCAGTGCCATCGCACCTGCCGTGGCAAGGCACAGGGCCAGGCCCCCGGCCTGATAGCTCGGGCCGGACAGGAGCGCGCCGATCAGCCGGCAGGCATCGCCCCATTCGTTGTCATACCAGGCGCAGATCGTCACCTGCGTGCCGTTGATCACCATGGTGCAGGGGCCATAGACGATGGACGACCGCGGGTCGTTGGTGAAATCGCAAGACACCAGGGGGGCATCTCGAAGCCGAGGATGCCCTTCAGGGGGCCGTCACGCGTCGATAGTCGAAGCGTCGACGCTTCTCGGCGATCTTGTGCATTTCCTCACGGGTTTCCGGGCTATCGGGCGGCTGCTCACGCCGCAACGTCTTCGGATCGACACCGATCAGGACGCAGGCCCGGCGTTGGGAGATCGGATGATCCCTCACCACCACGTTATCAAGCATGGCATCGGCCAACCGGCGCTTCAGCTTCGCGTTCTCATCCTCGAGCTGCTTCAGCCGCTTGGCGTCCGACGGGTCCATCCCGCCATGCTTGGCCTTGAGCTTGTAGAACGTCGCGGGGCTCAGGCCGTGCTTCCGGCAACGCTCGGAAGTGGGCGGTCCCGCCGCCTGTTCCTTGATCATCCCGATAATATGGGTCTCGGTGAAACGGCTTTTCCTCATGTCGTCTGCTCCTTCTCAGGTTGGGCAGACTCTCCATCACAGCGAGGGAACTTCCGGGGGGGGCAGGTCATGATCCAGATCACGGTGGAGAATGCCAGTCTATGCGCAAATGCGCATGAATTGGAGCGCGCCCCCATGATCTTAGCCGTTCTATCCGCCTTGGCCGAACCGACCCGCCTTGACGCGATGCGTCTGCTTGCGGACGGCTCGGAACACTGTGTCTGCGAGTTGATGCAGAGGCTGGGCGCAACCCAAAGCCGCATGTCTCGGCGCATGCAAGTGCTGAAGCAAGCAGGGCTTGTGGTGGACAGGCGCGATGCGCAATGGGTGCGCTACCGAATCAATCCTGAACTGCCGCTGTCTCTCGCACGTCTGGTCGAGGCGGCACTGGAGCGTCAGATCATGGTCATGGGGGCGGCCGCATGAACGTGTTCGGCTGGATGAATGACCAACTGTTGCGGATGACTTTGCTCAACGAGTTGGTGGGTCAAGGTGTGGCCTCGGTCGGACTTGACCCGGCTTCGCGCCTTGGCGGCTCGGTGCAGTTCTTCGTCTATGACGTGATCAAGATCTTCATCCTGCTGTCCGTTCTGATCTTCACCATCTCATATGTACAAAGCCATTTTCCGCCGGAGCGGACGCGTGCTCTCCTGGGCGGCCGCTCCGGCCTTGGTGCCAACACGCTGGCGGCCCTTCTGGGCACGCTGACACCCTTCTGTTCCTGCTCGTCAATCCCCTTGTTCATCGGCTTCACTGCGGCGGGTCTGCCGCTTGCGGTGACGTTCTCCTTCCTGATCTCCTCGCCACTGGTCGATTTGGCCTCCGTGATCCTGCTGGCGTCGATCTTCAACTGGCCGATAGCGCTGGCCTATGTCGCCGTCGGGCTGGTCGTGGCCATCGTCGGGGGCACGGTGATCGGGCGCTTGGGAATGGAGGATCAGGTTGCGGCCTTCGTCCGCGCCGTGCCGGTGACCGGTGAGGTCGCGACGATGACGAGAGCCGAACGGGTTACCTACGCACGCGATCAGGTGGTCGAAATCGTCCACCGCGTCTGGGCCTATGTCCTGATCGGCGTTGGCATCGGGGCGGCAATCCACAACTGGGTGCCGGCAGAGGTCATCTCGACCCTGCTCGGGCAAGACAAGTGGTGGTCGGTCCCAACAGCGGTGATTGTGGGAATTCCGATGTATGCGGACATCTTTGGCACCCTGCCGATTGCCGAGGCGCTGGTTGGCAAAGGCGTGGGTCTAGGCACGGTGCTGGCCTTCATGATGGCAGTGACTGCGCTCTCCCTGCCCTCGCTCATCATGCTCAAGCGCGTCGTTAAGATGCCGCTTCTCGTCACCTTCACCGGCGTAGTGATCGTCGGCATCCTGTCGATCGGCCTGATCTTCAACGCGATTTCCAACTGGTTCATCTGAGAAAGGACCACATCATGATCATCAAGATCCTCGGCTCGGGCTGCAAGAAATGCGTGGCCCTGGGCGAGAACGCAAAGGCCGCGGCGGTGGCGGCGGGTAAGAAGGCCGAGATCGTCAAGGTCACCGACTTCGCCGAGATCGCGGCCTATGGGGTGATGTCGACACCGGGTCTGGTCGTCGACGAAAAGGTCGTCTCGACCGGCAAGGTGCTGACGGCGGACGAGATCGGAAAGCTCCTCTGATGGAATACCGCGTTCAAGCCCGCCGTATCGACGCCCATGGCAGCCTCGCGGTCGCCAAGGAAGCCGAGGTGACGCTCGATACCGATCTGGCCGGGCGGCGCGACGCGATGAACCCGGTCGAACTGCTGCTGTCGGCACTGGCGGCTTGCATGCTGAAGGGGATCGAGCGGGTGACGCCGATGCTGCAATTCCGGATCGCCGGCGCCGAGGTGCGGCTGGACGCTGTGCGCCAGGATGCGCCACCCAGGCTGACGCTGATCCGATACGAGATCATCGTGGACAGCCCCGAAACCGATCAGCGCCTCGACCTTCTGCATCGCAACGTGCTGAAATACGGGACTATCTCGAACACCCTGTCGGGCGCCGTGCCGCTTGAAGGCATCCTGCGGCGAAAGGCGTAAGGCGCGCCGATCACCTAGTTCATGGCCAGATTGATGAGGAGGCCCTTGGGTCGCCGCCCGACGTCCCTGAGGGAGTCGCAGTCGATAGCGATCATCATCGGATAGACCATCGCCCGGAGCAGCACCGCGACCACAAGGTTGACCGAGGCCTATTCGAGACCTGTCAGGGCGCCGAAGAGGGCGGGCAAAAGGTTACCCAGGGCCAGGCCCGCAAGGATACATAGGGCGACCCAGCGGGTCAGCCAGCGTTCGAAAAGGCATACTAGGTATCCTTCGCGGCGGGGACACAGCAGGCGCTGCCGGCTGTGGGCGTCAGGCCGGCAATGAAATCCGCCAGCGGGGCGAGGGCAGCGGGGTTCAGCGCAGAACAGATGCGTCAGTCGCGAACGGCTGTCTGTGAGAAGTGCCAACGCACGATTACGGAAACGGTGCGGGCTGCCCGAGGTCACCCCGTCGAAACGGGCAAATGCGGCGGAGGTTCGCAGAAAATGCTCCGATGCCGATCATTCGCTGAAAGGCGCAAAGCTGGCAGTAGCGAATGCCAAGCGCGCAGGCTCAATGCTATGGCGGTATGGTGCCCTTCACCAGCATGTGTTTGTTATGTGCCAGACTTGGATCAGACAGAGCGATGACGGCACCACCCGACGACACGGTTCAAGCGCTCCAGCGGGATGTTCAGCGATTGCTGGGTCGATGCATGTTGCAGCTCCAAGCATACGAGCGCCAGATGAAGGCGATCGTGGCTCATAGCCGGTTCTCGTTCGGATCACGGACGCTCGACGGGGCCCAGAAGGAGCGCGTAGCCGCGACCGCGCGCAAGACCCTCGGCACCCTGGTCGGCGAACTGCTCGGATCGTATCTTGTCGCCGACGAGATCGCCGCCCAAGCCGGGGCCGAGCCGGACGCACCCGAGGGGGAGATCTGGATCGAGGCTCGGTTTAGCTTCTCACCGCCGGCCGAAGATCTCGCCCGGATCGAAGCCGGACTGCGGGAACTTGTGGTGTTGAGGAACGACCTAGTTCATCACTTCCTCGACCAGCACGATGTCTGGAGTCCGGATGGCTGCCGTGCTGCGCAAGAAGCCCTGGTCGCGGCCTATGATCGCATTAGTCTGCACAAACAAGAACTCCAGATATGGGGGAGAATACTGTATGAGGCTCGGCGTCAGCATGCGGAGCTTCTCGGTTCGGACGAGTCCCGAGACTTTATCGTTTATGGAATTGCCCCGGATGGCACCGTGCACTGGCAAGTCTCAGGGATCGTGAAGGCGCTAAAGGAAGCAGCAAGAGAGTTGACGGTCGAAGGCTGGACCTCTGTCGAGGCGGCCGGCCAATGGATTGCCGAGCGCTATCCTGAATTGCTTCCAGCGAAGTATGCGTGCCGCAGCTGGCGACAGGTTATCCATGAGTCCGGTCTGTTTGATCTTTGCTACATGGACAGGGGTGGACAGCGCGCCGCCTGGTATCGGTTAAAGCAGGTTTCGGGGAAAGCGGGTAACCTGCCCGCCACCACCTGAACGGAGCCTGGCTGCACTCGACCGCCGCCGGTTTCGTCTTGCCATCACCGGCGATCCTGGTTTCCTGGACGCATGGTCAAGCTCGTTCTCTTGCACAAGGCGGATTCGATCTACGAGGATGAACTCGATGTCGAATACGATCTTCCGCGCGCCTACCTCAAGGCCGTCGAGGCGGCGGTTGGCGACTGGATCGTCTACTATGAACCTGTAAAGGCCGGGCCGCGCGGCTATTTTGCCGTGGCCAGAATCTCGCAGGTGATTCCGAAGCCCGGGTTCGACGGAAGGTATCTGGCCCTGATCGCGCCGGGGAGCTACCTGCCCTTCGACAGGGAAGTGCCGCGACTGGTGAACGGACGCCCCCTGGAATCGTCGCTGGCAGGCCCCGACGGCGCACCGCTTTCGGGTGGTGCCGTGCAGTCGGCGGTGCGGCGCCTGCCAGAGAGCGACTTCGCGCGGATCGTCAATCTTGGCCTGCCGGAGGATCTCGAACGGATCGAAGCGACCCGCTACGACCCGCACTCCAATGAGCTGGATGATGAACCGTTGATCTTTCAACGGCCGGTGATCGAGCGGCTGACACGCCGAAAATACCGCGAGGTCGCCTTCAGCAGAAAGGTCAGGGAAGCCTACGGATACCGCTGCGCGATGTCGGGGTTGCAGCTGCGCAATGGTGGAGATCGCCCCGAGGTCCAGGCGGCTCACATACGGCCGGTCGAGCGGGACGGAAGCGACTCCGTCCGCAACGGTCTGGCGCTCTCCGGGACACTGCACTGGATGTTCGACCGTGGCCTAATTTCGATTGCCGAGGACAACGAGACGATCCTCGTGTCTCGCAACAAGGTCCCTGGCGATGTCGTCGATCGCCTCATCAGACCCGGCGGCAAGTTGCTGAAGCCTGAGGATCCCCATCACACGCCGCATCCGCACAACCTGCGATGGCATCGAGAGAATATCTTTGGACAGATTGTGGAGGATGCAGCTTCTCCCTGGCCCCTTGGCTGAACGGCGCCCTTAAAACCAGGCCCCTCAATACAGGCTTCGCCCCATTTTTGCGAGGCTGAGGGGTGCGCACGCGAAGGGTCGCGCCTCTCGTGGGGCTTAAGCTGCGCCCCGCCGCCAAGCGCCCTATCCGTCATCGATCCTGCCGTCATAGGTGCGCACATGACCTGGACCCTGCCGCCGTGCCCCGAATGTCGCTGAGCCAACACCGAAGAGGCGGATTCCCTGCTTGCCTGCCCGGAATGCGGGCACGAATGGTCGCCCGAGGCGGGCGCCAAGGTGCGCGACGGCCTGGGCAATCTGCTCGCGGACGGTGACACTGTCGCCGTGATCAAGGATCTGAAGATCAAGGGCTCCTCCAGCGTGATCAAGGTCGGCACCATCCGCCTGATCGCCGGCGACGACGAAATCTACTGCAAGCTCCCCGGTTTCGGGGAGATCAGCCTCAAGTAGCAGTTCGGGAAGAAGGTCGCGGACTGACGAGAGGGCGAAGCCGGTGGACACCGACGTTCGCCACGTTTCGTCAATCGGAGGCGCACGCTGACTGTAATTCGCGTCGCGCAAAACGACCGCGACGGAAGCTGACGATGCTATCTGCAGTGACGACCGGTCGGTGCAAACAAGCCGGCCGGACAGCGTCGGACCCTGTCATTTCCTAGAGATTCACGGAAACTTCAGACCGATTTCGTCGAGCTTTCCGGACTTGCGCCTTTCCGGCGTTCATGTTTGCGGGCACCGGTGGACAGCCGGTCATCAGCCAGAAGGATCCGCACGATGACAACGGTCTCGCTTCTCAGCTTCTCCCTTTCGCTGCGCCTGCCGCGAATTCCGGGCCGTGCCACCATCCGCACGATCCTCATGCAGCGCAGAGATGAAGCCGCCCTGCAAAGCGCGGTCGAACGGATGGCCAGTATTTCACCCCATCTCCTGGACGACATTGGCCTTGGCATGGCGGCAGGCCTGCCGGATCCGCCGTCGGCACCGATACAGTTTGGCCGCACTTGACGGGCACCTGCAATTCAGGAAACCTGACCGAGATCCGAATACATGGGCGGGCATGACCGGGGCGCAGCTGGCGGGCCGGATGGAGCTGGGGGGATCAACCCTCGACCTTGATGCCGGGACGCTGAATCGAGACGGCAGGATCATCGACATCAGGGCGAAGTCTTTCGCCCTGCTTTGCTATATGGCGCAGCATGCCGGAAGGGTCCTGACCAAAGCCGAGCTGATCGAGGCGGTCTGGCCGGACGTGATCGTGACCGATGACTCCCTGACGCAGGCGGTGCGGGACATTCGTCTCGCCCTTGGAGTGCAGGACGGCCGTCTACTTCGCACCGTGGCACGTCGGGGTTACATGCTGGAACTGACGCCGGTTCGGCCGGACCGGCAGGACACCGGGGCACACGCGCCACGGATTGCTGTGCTGCCGACGACCGGCGTTGTGACAGAAACCGACTGGCTGCCGTTTGTTGAGGTGCTGTCCGAGGAAATCGCCGACGGTCTGACACGGTTTCGTGACGTGACTGTGCTTTCACCCCGGGTGATCGCCACAGCCGACACCGCAGAGCGAGACCTGCCCGCCATCGTTCGGCAGACCCGGGCTGATTATCTTGTTGAAGGATCTGTGCAAGCTCTATCGGGGGGATTGCGCCTTTCGGTCAAGCTTGTTCGGGCCGAAGACGGGGCGCTGGTCTGGGTCGAACGCTTCAACTGCGACGCGTGCGCGCTGCTGACACAGCAAGACATCGTTCGCCGCATCGTCCGCACCCTCTCGCTGTCGCTAGAACTTGGTGAACGCGCCCGAACTGCTTCATGGCCAACCGAAAACCTGACGGCCTATGATCAGGTGATCCGCGGTCGCGCACTGATGCGTCACGGCGACCCCAGCACCTATGCTACGGCACGTGATCATTTTGAACGAGCGGTTGCCGAGAATCCCGGCTTCGGACTGGCCTATTCCTTCCTTGCCTGGGCCGAAATCGCCTCCGATGGCTTTGGCCTCGCGTCAGCTGCCACAAGGACGCGGGCAAAGGCGCTGGCGCAGAAGGGTGTCGAACTTGCCCCCGGTGAAGCACGAGCGCTTTCGCTACTGGGTTACGTGCAAAGTTATCTGGGCGACTATATCTCCGCCGAAGCCAACATTCGCCGTGCCCTTGCCCTTAATCCGTCGAGCGTCGACACGGTGACGGACATGGTCGTCCTTCTGCTAAGTCGCGGCCGACCGCAAGAGGCACTTGACTGGCTGTCGCAGGTGGAGAACTCGGGGCCGCTGCCGGTTGGGCACGAGGACATCCTGCGTTTCGAGGCACTGTTCATGCTTGGTCGCTATGACGAAGCTGCCCGGTCGCTGTCGCGCGTCCCGCATCCGGACCTGCGCCAGCGGGTCTGGATGGCAGCGCTTGCTGCCGAACTGGGCCGACCTGAAGAGGTTCGTCGACACCTCGACGCGGTGGCCGAGGCTGAACCTGACTGGGACCATCTTGCGCGAGCCGAACAGTCATATGCCTATGAACACGCGGCGGATCGCTCGCATATGCTCGACTCGATCCGCAAGGCACTTGCCCTTTGGCGCGGTGACGCCTGAAGTGGCTGGCGGCTGTTTCTGGACACCGCGTGCGATCTGGTCGGAGGAGGGGACAGCAGCGTCCGCTTTCAAGCCGCAGTCGGAAACGTTTTCAAGATTATCGCCGGCCATTCGGCCTCCTTGCCGATCCGAGTAAGATCCACGTCCGAGATGCGCATGCCTTACACTTGGGTCAACAGGGGCGGGGAGCGGGCTTTCGCCCAAACCCCTCAATGCAGCCCGAACTCCGCCATAAGTCGGCGCCGCAGGGCGACGAAGACCGGGGCACTGCGGTCCCTCGGGCGTGGCAGGTCAAGATCGATCAGCCGGGTAGGAGTGCCGCTGTCCTTCGACATGACCAGCACGCGGTCGGCAAGATAGATCGCCTCTTCCAGATCGTGGGTGACGAGGATCATGGTCACGCCTTCCTCGCGCCAGATGCGGGAGAGTTCTTCCTGCATCGTCAGCTTCGTCATCGCGTCCAGCGCGCCGAGCGGTTCGTCGAGAAGCAGGATCTCCGGCTGCACGGTCAGCGCCCGCGCGATACCCACGCGCTGCGCCATGCCGCCCGAAAGCTGACACGGATAGGCCTCCTCGAAGCCGCCCAGACCGACGAGGCGGATGTAGTGCCTCGCCTTCTCGGCAGCCTTGATGCGGTCGGTTCCGCGCACCTCCAGCCCGAAGGCCACGTTCTGCGTCACGGTCAGCCAAGGCAGCAGGCGGGGTTCCTGAAAGATAACCGCACGCTGGTTGCCGATCCCGTGGACCGGCGCGCCGTCGATCAGCACATCGCCGCGATCGGGGTCCTCCAGCCCCGCCAGCACACGCAAAAGCGTGGTCTTGCCGCAGCCCGAGGGGCCGACGATGGCGATGGCCTCGCCGCCGCGCACCTGAAGGTCGATCCCGCGCAGCACGTCCAGCCTGCGCCCGTTCAGGGTAAAGGATTTGAAGAGGTCACGGATCGTGACCTCTCCGGCGGCGGGGCGGGTGATGGGCTCTGTCAAAACCATCCCCTGCCCCGTCAGTTCGTTGCCGGGCTGTCGCCCGTCACGTAAAGGATGTCCTTGGCGACCAGCTTACCCTTCTCGACGCTACCTTCACGCTCCAGCACGTCGATCCAGAACTGCACGTCACGTTCGACCGCAAGCCCGCCCTCGCGCACGCCGTAGCCCGCGAAGAACTTGGAGACCTCGGGGTTCTCGCCCCGTTCGGCCAGCACCCTGGCGAAAATCTCGCGCGTCTTCTCGGGGTTCTCGCGGGCGAAATCCAGCGCCTTGACCGACCCGTCGACAAAGGCTTTCGCCTCTTCGGGGTGCGCCTCGATCCAGTCGCGGCGCAGGACGACAAAGCCGCCAGCGATCTCGCCGATGATGTCGGTGTCGTCAAAGACCGCCCGCAGACCGCCCGCCTGACGCGCCGCCCCCTCGAACGTCGTCTGCCAGTAGCCGAAGGCCGAGACGTCCACCTGCTTGGACCGCAGCACCTGCTCCAGTTGCGGCCCCGGCACGAC
The DNA here is from genome assembly GCF_025380365.1 of Albidovulum sediminis. GTDB lineage: Bacteria > Pseudomonadota > Alphaproteobacteria > Rhodobacterales > Rhodobacteraceae > Albidovulum > Albidovulum sediminis. The sequence continues at coordinate 650,118 of NZ_JAOCQF010000002.1, read as the reverse complement.
GACGAGGCTGGCCGAGTCCTGCGGCAGGCCCTTCTGGTGCAGCGCCTCGCGCACCACGTAATCCAGATGCGCGCCGAGCGTATTCGCCGCGATGGTCTTGCCCTTCAGATCCTCGATCGTCTTGATGGGGCTGTCTTCCAGCACGTAGAAGATCGACTGCGCTTCGTCATTGATCCCGTTCGACGGATAGGCCGCGACGAAGTCGTTGCCCGCCGCGATGGAGTTCAGCACAGCCGCCGTGGCCGCCGAGCCCAGCTCCACGCTGCCACCGGCCAGTGCCACCAGTGACGCCGGGCCGCCCGTCGCATAGCCCACGTTTTCAAGGGTGATGCCTGTGCCGTCGAAATAGCCCAGCTCGGCGGCGAGTTCGTGGGCGTTCAGGCCTCCCTGGCTGGCGAGGTAGCGGATCGTCACCTCGGCGCTGGCCGCCGTGGCGAAGGAGAGGCCCAAAGCAGTCGTCAGGGCGAGAGAGCGGAAAGAGAAGGTCATTTTTCGTTTCCTTGTAGGTTGAGGAGGTTGGGAGTGATCAGTTCGCTTCGGCCCAGCGGCACAGACGGCGCTGCAGCGTAACGAGGGTGAAGTTCGCGGCGAGGCCGAGAAGCGCGAGCAGGAATATCGCCGCGAACATGAGGGGAATCTGGAAGTTGTATTGCGCGTTCATCACCTGGAAACCGAGGCCCCGGTTGGCCCCGATCATCTCGGCCGCGATCAGAAGAAGCAGCGCGGTGGTCGCCGACAGGCGCAGGCCCACGAAGATCGACGGGACCGAGGCAGGCAGGACCACGCGGCGGAACACCGTGCCGCGCGTCGCGCCATAGGTGCGCGCCATCTCGATCAGCTTGCGGTCCACTTCCTTCACGCCGCCGATGGTGGCGAGAAGGACCGGGAACAGCGTCGCCCAGAAGATCACGAAGACCTTGGACGCCTCCCCCAGTCCCAGAAGCAGGATGAACACGGGATAAAGTGCGAGGGCCGAGGTCTGGCGGAAGAATTGCAGGATCGGGTCCAGCGCGTGTTCCACCGCCCGGATCTGCCCCATGAAGAGGCCAAGCGGGATGCCGAGGACCACGGCGGCGGCGAAGGCGAGGCCGGAGCGTTGCAGGCTGATGGCGATGTCGTCGATCAGCGCGCCGGATGCCAGCCCGTCCCAGAGCGCGGCGAAAATCAGGTCCAGCGGCGGAAAGACCGTGGCATTCAGCCAGCCTTGTGTGCTGCCCACCTGCCACAGGATCAGGAAGCCGGCCAGCAGCCCGTATCTGGCAAATCCTGAGCGTCCGGCCTGCGCAAGCCGTGCCGCCACCACTCGGGCGGGCGGGGCGGAAAGGGCGGGGGTTTCAAGCGTCTCAAGCGTCATGGCGTCACTCCGCGGCATGCGACGCACTGCGGGACAGCGCGTGGCGGTTGGTCGGTAACGGCAGGCCGAGGTTTTCGCGCAGGGTCCGCCCTTCGTATGCGGTCCGGAACAGCCCGCGCCGCTGCAGTTCGGGGATCACGAGGTCGACGAAATCCGTCAGCCCCGTGGGCAGCCACGGCGGCAGGATGTTGAAGCCGTCCGCCGCCTCGTTCTCGAACCACTCTTGCAGCGTATCCACGATGCTCTCGGGCGTGCCGACGATGGTGAAATGGCCCCGCGCCGAGGCGACCCACTGGTAAAGCTGGCGGATGGTGAAGTTGTTCTCGTCCGCGATCTGGCGGATCAGCGCCTGCCGCGACTTCATCCCTTCGGTGGGCGGCGCGGGCGGCAGGGGACCGTCAAGATCGTAGCCCTTCAGGTCCAGCGTCCCCCCGGTCAGCCCGTTCAGAAGCGAGATGCCGTCCTCGGGCAGGATCAGGCTGGTCAGGCGGTCGTATTTTTCGCGCGCCTCGTCCAGCGTCCGGCCCACGAAGGGCGACACGCCAGGCATCACGAGGATATGCGACGGATCACGCCCCAGCCCACGTGCGCGGGCCTTGATGTCGCGGTAGAACTCCTGCGCCGTGTCCAGCCGCTGATGCGCGGTGAAGATCACCTCGGCCGTCGCCGCAGCCAGACCACGCCCGTCCTCGGACTGGCCTGCCTGCACGATCACCGGATGCCCCTGCGGCGAACGGGACACGTTGAGCGGCCCCTTCACCCTGAAATGCTCGCCCCGGTGGTCGGTCAGGTGCAGCTTGCCTTCGTGGAAGAACCTCCCCGACTTCTTGTCGCGCAGGAAGGCGTCATCCTCGAAACTGTCCCACAGCTTCTTTACCACATCAACATGTTCCGCGGCGCGGCGGTAGCGGTGTGCATGGGGGTGCTGCTGGTCGAGGTTGAAGTTGTGCGCCGCCGCTTCCGTCGCGGTCGTCACGACGTTCCAGCCCGCGCGTCCGTCGCTGATCAGGTCGAGCGAGGCGAATTTTCTGGCAAGGTTGTAAGGCTCCTCATAGGTGGTGGAGGCTGTGGCGATGAAGCCAATGTTCTTCGTCAGCGGCGAAAGGGCCGAAAACAGTGTCACGGGTTCGAAGCCTGCAACCTTGGCATTGCCACCCTCCATCCCGCCGCCGAAGGACACGGCCAGACCGTCGGCAAGGAAATAGGCATCGAACAGCCCCCGCTCCGCCTCTCGTGCAAGCTGCACATGGAAGGCAAAGCTGGTCGCCCCGTCTGAGGGGCTGTCGGGGTGCCGCCACGCGGCGACATGCTGGCCACCACCGGGAAGGAAGGCACCAAGGCGGATCTTGCGGGTCATGTGTCAGGTCCTTTCGTCAGGCAAAGGGAGATCGTTCGCCGCCCGACGGGGCGACGCTGTTTGTCAGGGAAGCCGCGGTTGATCAGGCGCTCAGGACGAACACCTCGGGCTGGGTGCGGCGGGTAAAGTGGGGTGAGAACTGGTCCACCGCCCGTCCGAGCCTGTCCTCCAGCACGGGCGAAGCGGGCTGGCCGTTGCTGAAGTCGCGGTCAGAGGCATAGACGGCGGTCGGCAAGGTCTGCGCCTCGAAAAAGCCGAACAGCGGGCGCAACTGGTGTTCGATGACCAGCGCGTGCCGGTCCCCGCCGCCCGACGCCGCCAGCAGGACAGGCTTGCCCGCCAGCGCCTGAGGCTCGACCAGATCGAGCAGATGCTTGAACAACCCCGTGTAGCTGCCCTTGTAGACAGGACTTGCGACAACAAGCGCATCAGCGCCGAGGATCACGTCGAGTGCCGAGCGGGCTGTCGGGGCCAGATCGTCCACCCGCCGCGCCGTGCCGAGCGAGGGGCCGAAGTCGGCAAGGTCGAACACCGCCCCCACCGCCTCGAACCGGCTGACAGCGGTGGCGACGGCGGACTGGACCAGCGCGTGGGTCTTGGACGGGCGATCGAGGTTTCCGGAAAGTCCGATGATGGTGCGGGTCATGGTCAGGTCGCCTTATGTCGATTCGTTTGGTCGTGATTGGATCATGCGCCCGAATCCGCCCTCCGGCCATTCCAAATACCTGAAGGAAAACAGCAAGAAACACTCGGGCACCCTGTCGGCGGGGAAGGATCGTTCCCCCGCCCTTCCCTCGCGCGCGTAGGGTAGCGGCGGGTCCTGCGGGTGCCCGCTTCCGCCCGTCCGCAGCGCCGCATCGACCCGCTGCCGGCACGCACCCGTGCGGCGATTCTGCTGGCCGGACGGATCGCACGACAGGGCTTTTCTCTTTCGCGCCCCATCTTTGGAACGATAATCACGACAAACATGGTAGTCTTTTATGGCAACGAAGGAGTCGCCCATGCCCAAGACGCTCATCCTGCCCGGATTTGACGGCTCGCCTGCCCCGCATTGGCAGCACTGGTGGGCCGCGACCGACCCGAACGCGCTGATTGTCGAACAGATCGACTGGTCCCGCCCAACGCCCGAGGCATGGGAGACCGAGGTCGCTGGCGCGATCCTGAACCATCCTGGCTGCATCCTCGTGGGCCACAGCCTTGGCGCGATCCTCGCCGCCCGCATCCTGACGCGCTGGCCGCAGCTAAAGATCTCCGCCGCGCTGCTGGTCGCGCCGGCCGATCCCGCGGTCAGCCGCAGGCTCGCGGCATTCGCGGGCACCCCCGACCAACCGCTCGGCGTGCCCGCAACGGTCGTCGCCAGCCGCAACGACCCGTGGATGTCCTTCAGCCAGAGTGCGGCGCTTGCCGATGCATGGCGGGCGGATCTCGTCGATCTAGGCTTCGCGGGTCACATCAACCTGGCCAACGGATATGGTCCCTGGCCTGCCGCGCTGACGCTGCGAGACGATCTGGCTATGTGCGCGGGCGCGCCGGCCACGCGCGCAGGCAGGACCGCGGAACAGAGGGCCATCGCATGACGCAGACGATCCGCAGCGCACAGCGCACCAGCTATCCCGCCCTGATGGCCTTCGGCATCGTCTATCTGGCCACACTGGCCGTCGTCTTCGGATCGGACAGCCTGCGCGCCGTTCCGGCAGGCGGGGTCGAGGCTGCATCGGTCGCGCTTCGGGACGGAGGCCTGTGATGTTCGGCTGCATCGATCCGGCGATGGCCGTGTTCATGGCCGAAACGCCGTCCTGCACGGCCAAGGGGCGCGATGTCGTGGAATGGGTGGCCTTTGCCGCTGCCTCGTTTCTGGCCGCTACCAGCCTTCTGGTCACGGGATGAAGGATACCGCCAACCCGGACGCCTCCTCCGTCCAAGGGCAGGATCGCCCCGGCCCCCATGTGTTAATCGTGGGGGGCGGGGCGAGCGGTGTGCTGGCCGCCGCACATATCCTTCGCGGCGATCCCGCCGTCCGCGTGACGCTGGTGGAACCGCGGGAGAGGATCGGGCTGGGCCTTGCCTATTCGACGCCCGACCGGAACCACCTGCTGAACGTCCGCGCCGCCAACATGAGCGCCTTTCCCGACGATCCGAACCACTTTCTGTCATGGCTTGCGGCTCAGGGCCTGCCCAGCCTGCCGGACCGTTTCGTCAGCCGGAGCGTTTATGGCAGATACCTTGCGGACCTGCTTTCCATCTGGGCGTCGGCCCGCCCTGCCCGCTTCCGCCGCGCGCATGGCATATGCACGGAGCTGGGCGAAGGGCCGCAGGGCATCGTGGCCCAGTTCGATGATGGCACGGTTCAACTTGCCGACTACGCAATCCTCGCCACGGGGCACAGTCTGCCTGTGCCACCAAGCGACAGTGCCGTCCTGCCGGCATGGGACCCGATCCCCGACCTTGCGCCGGATGCCTCCGTCCTGATCCTCGGCACGGGCCTGACGATGGTGGATCAGGTCCTGACGCTTCTGGATGCGGGTTTCGATGGGCCGATCACAGCCATCTCGCGCCGCGGTCTTCTACCCCGCGCGCACCGCCCTTCCGTGCCGCTGAAGATCGGCCCGCAGGACATTCCCTTTGCCGCACCCGTCAGCACGCTCTGCGGCTGGCTGCGCGCCCTGGCGCGGAAAGCCGAACAGCAGGGCGGCACCTGGCGTGACGCTATGGATGCCGTGCGGCCCTATGTCCGGCGCATCTGGCGCAGCCTGCCACCTGTGGAACGCGCCCGCTTCCTGCGGCATGGCCAGAGATGGTGGGATATCCATCGCCACCGGATGCCACCGGAGTCCGAAGCGCGCATCCTTGCCGCCATGGCGGACGGGCACCTCACGCTCATGAAGGGCGAGGTCCGCGAGGTCGTGGCCACATCCGGCCGCATCACCGCGCGCTACCGACCGTTTCGGGACAGCATCGAGGTCGTTCTGAAGGCCACCTTGGCCATCGACGCGCGTGGCCTGCGCGGACGACCCACGGATTCACCCCTGCTTGCACGCCTGCTCGACAAGGGGATCGCGCGCATGGACCCTCTGTGTATCGGTCTCGACATCGCCCAAGACGGCTCTGTCATCCGCGCCGACGGCACCCCTTCGTCCCGACTATCGGCGATCGGCCCGGTCAGTCGCGCCGCCTTCTGGGAAATCACGGCCGTTCCGGATATCCGCGAACAGGCCGCGTCGCTGGCCGAGCGCATCGTCATGGGCCGCATGGCCTGACGGCTCGACCGATGTTGCGGCAGGTCGGCTCTTTGCTGAACCGACCGGCCGCTAAGGGCCGGAAGCGGCCGCGGGCTCAAAGGGCGGGAAGCGGACGCTCGACATCCCGGGCTGCCTTAGGGACCTGAGATCAGAGATGACCAGATCATCGTCCTTGCGCAGTACTAAATCTGACTTCGGACAAGGCAACGCGGCCCGGAGCTTTCGCTCCGGGCCGTGGCTTGACGTCCAGTCTGTCGGATTACGGTTCGAACGCGCCCATCTGGAAGAGGCCGCCGAGCCAATCTTCAAGGTGCCAGGTCGTCTGGACCATGCCCTGATCGTTGAACTCGTGGATGTCGATGGTCATAATCGTGAAGGGGCGACCCTTGGCCGGAAAGCCCGCGAAGGGGCCGATCTGGGTGGCGGTGTATGTCGAGCGGACGGCGACCTTATTGCCTTCCTGGACGATGTCCTCGATCACAAGCTTGCCGTCGGCGAAGGTGGCGGCAAAGCCCGGGATCATCTGCTTGAAGCCTTCGCGGCCAGGACCCTGGCCCGGGTTGACCGGGATATTCACCCAGTCCTCGGCGATGATCTGGTCCAGAAGGGCCGGGTCGTTCGTGTTGAAGGTTTCGTAGAAGATGCGAATCCGCTCCTTGTAGTCGTCCTGGGCCATTGCGGCCCCGGCGAACAGCGACAAGGCGGCGGTGGCAAGGGCTAGGGTGGCGCGGCGGGTGATGGACAAGGTGGTCTCCTTCCTTGGGTTGAGCTCTGCCGATAGGTGCCGCGCCTTTCGCGCGGCCCGGCGGGCCGTTCTCTTGGGTTTCGGGTTCGGATCGGGACCGCTGTCCTTCGGTTGTCCCGCGGTCCGATGAGAGGAAGCTAGACCTTTACTCCCGGGTGATCATCCGGCGGGTTGTTGATCCTGACTTTCCTGCGGTTAGATGATCGCGCCGATGTCAGGGCGCCTGTCACAGTGCACCCAGCGGGCCACCAAAGCCTTCCGGGCCGGCGAGGAAGTCCAGGAAGCTGCGGGTCTTGGCGGGCAGATAACTGCGGTCGGGGTAGATGGCCGAGAGGGCGACCGTGGGTGCGGGCAGGTCGGGCAGCAGGCGTTCGAGTCGCCCCTCGTCCAGATGGGCGCGGGCGACCATGTGGGGCATGATGGCGATGCCCATGCCTTCGAGTGCCGCCTGGAACAGCACGGTTTCATTTGCGCTTTGCAGGACGGGGGTCATCCGCACCTCGGGCGCGTTCGGGCCGAGGCCCAGGCGGACGCGGCCCCCGGCGCTGACCGGGCTGTAGGCGAGGAAGGGTGCGCCGGTCAGATCCTCGATCCGCCCTGGGCGGCCGATGCAGTCGAGCAGGGCAGGAGTCGCCACCATGCGGAAGGTGATGTCGATGAGCCGCCGGGCGATCAGCCCCTCGTCCAGCGCGGGGCTCACGCGCAGCGCGAGGTCATAGCCGTCCTCGACCAGGTTCACCTGCCGCCCGCTGAAGTCGAGGTCGAACATGACCTCCGGATACCGCGCGCGATAGGCAGCCAGCACGCGGACAACGCCGGGTTCGGCCAGCCAGACCGGCAGGGACATCTTCAGCGTCCCGCGCGGGTCGATCGTCGATTGCGCCAGACGCGCCCCTGCCTCGTCCAGCCCCTCCAGCAGCGGGCGCACGGCGGCAAGGTAGAGTGCCCCCGCCTCGGTCAGGCTAACCCTGCGGCTGGTGCGGTTCAGCAGCCGCGCGCCGACCTCGGCCTCGATGTGCTGGACATGCTTGCTGGTCATCGCGGCCGAGAGGTTCAAGCGGTCGGCAACGGCGGCGAAGCTTTTCGCCTCGGCCACGGCGGCAAAGACCCGCAGGCTCAGCAGGCTGTCCATGGTTTCCTCCTGCCGAACCGGCCAGGCAGACTGGCCCGGGTCACTTTCCCTGCAGGCAACCTAATGGCGCCGCGCTTTCCGATCAATGCGGAATGCCCGGGACAGCGGCAAGGATCATCAGCTGTCAGCAAAGACAGCCTTCACCCGCGCGCCAATGATTGGCGCCGGAGGACCGGGTATCTCTGGGCACACATCTCACCGGGCCCCATGCGCCCAAAAGCCAGAAGGACAAACCATGACCATGACATCGACCGCCCCTGCCACCCCCAGCCGCGGCTGGCACATCGGCCTCTGTGCCGCGCAGATCGCCCTTGCGGGCCTTTACCTGATGGGCGCCTGGTTCCACTTCCTGCCCCCGGAAGAAGCCGCCAAGATGGGCGCGGTCTGGATGACCGAAGTGCCGATCGCGCTGCCCCGCTTCATCGGCGTGGTGGAGGTGCTGGGCGCCCTCGGCCTGATCCTGCCCGCGGCGACCCGGATCATGCCGCATCTGACAGTCTGGGCCGCCGCAGGCCTTCTGGCGATCCAGGCGCTGGCCATCCCTTTCCACGCCATCCGGGTCGAGTTCGAACCGCTGCCCTTCAACCTGATCTACGTGGCGCTGGCGGTTCTGGTGCTCTGGGGCCGGGCCCGCAAGGCCCCCATCGCGCCCCGCGCCTGATCCTTGCGAGCAGGAGGCCGACATGGACACGCCAGCCCTTGCCCTTGCCCGGCAACGCGCAGCCGACAATCTTCCCGAACGGCTGACCTGGGGCCCGCTGACCCTGTCGGTCACCAACCTTGACCGCGCCGAGGCGTTCTGGACCGAAGTCGTAGGCTTCGTCCGGCGCCCCGAGCTGGGTCCGGGCCTCGCGCTCGGCACCCCGGACCGGACGCTGGTGGTGCTTCAACCCGGTGCCACCAGCCCGGTCGCGAAGGGATATGCGGGCATGTACCACGTGGCCTTCCGTATGCCGAGCCAGGCCGAGTTCACCCGCCGGATGCAGCGGTTCATCGACCTCCGCCTCCCGTTCTCGCCGGTCGATCACCTGATGTCCAAGGCGATTTATGTCAGCGACCCCGATGGCCACGGCATAGAGATCGCTTTCGAGACGCCGGAACGCTTTGGCCGGTTCAGTTTTGACCGAGGCCTGTTCGCCATGTTCGACGTCGATGGGCGCGCCCACAGCGGACGCGAGCAGCTGGACCTGCTGGCGGAACTCGCCGGGGCCGGCGGCACCAACCCATCCCTTCCCCTGCACCGCGACGTGACGGTGGCGCATCTTCACCTGCATGTGCCCGCCCTTGACCCCTCGCTGACCTGGTTTGAGGCCCTGGGCTTTGCGCGCAACCTGACCTTTGCCGACTTCGGCATGGCCGACATGGGGACAGGGGCACCCTACACCCACCGGCTGGCGATGAACCTCTGGGCAGGACCCGCGGCGCGGCCCGCGCCTGTCGGATCGGCCCAACTTCTGTCCTATCGGCTGGAGACACCCGACACCGACACCTTCGTCGCCGCAAGGGTTCACCTGAGGGAATCTTCAGGCTCGGGCGTTCTGACCGGGACAGACCCCGCAGGCGTCACCCTGACCCTGGCCCTGCGCAACACCGAACACCGGAAGGAGAATGCAGCATGACCCTGCAAAGCCCCATTGAAACTGCTCAAACGCCGTCGCTGCTGAAAAGCCTTCTGTACCCCTATGGCCTCTGGGCGCTGTTCGCCTTGCCCGGTGTGGTGATGACCGTGGCGATCTTCACCTCGGCCACGCCTGCGGCGATGATCCACGAGATGATCCATCCCTCGGGCGAGTTCTCGGCCCGCTTCCTGATCGTCGCGATGATGGCCACGCCCCTGGCCATGCTCTTGCGCGGCTGGCGCGGGCCGCAGTGGATGAAGCGGAACCGCCGCTATCTGGGTGTCGCGGCCTTCGGCTATGCGCTCCTCCACACGATACTCTACCTGATCGACATGGCCGCGCTCGACCCGGTGCTCACGGACCTGCCGAAGTTCCACATCTGGATCGGCTGGGTTGCCTTCCTGATCTTTGTGCCCTTGGCCGTCACTTCGCATGACTGGTTCGTGCGCCGCATGGGCCGCTGGTGGAAGTGGCTGCAGCGCTGGACCTATGCAGCGGCCGTCCTGACGCTGGCCCATTGGGCCGCGCTGAACGACTGGGGCGGGGTGGCCCCCGCGCTCGTCCACTTCGGCCCGCTGGTCGCGCTGGAGGCCTACCGCGTCTGGTATTGGACCCTTCGCCCCCGCCTCACCGCTGCCTGACCCCCAACATGGAGACCCCATCATGTCCGACACCCCCGCCACCTACCGCCCCGCCCAGATCTGGCTGCACTGGATCGCCGTGATCGGGGTCATCCTGCAGATCGGCTTCAACAGCGCCATCGTCGCCGTCGTCGATGCGCGTGAGGCCGGCCAGGCCCCCGCCGATGCCGACATGGCTTGGGCCATGTTCCATGTCAGCATCGGCTTCGTGATCCTCTTGGCCGTGATTGCCCGCCTTGTCCTCCGCTTCCGCCATGGCGTGCCCGGCCATGCCCCCGGTACCTCGGCGGCACAGGGCGTTGTTGCAGAACTCTGGCCTTTGAGGATTCACATCGTGCATCCATGCGGTTAGAGGGACCGCATGAGCAAGCCACTCCCTGCCCGCTACCGCGCAACGAACTGGTCCAGCTACACGGCCTCTCTGCGCAAGCGAGGATCACTGCTGATCTGGCTGGACAAGGACATGACCTGGTTTGCGCCGCATGACGGCAGCCCCGGTCGGCCTGCGGTGTTTTCCGACGCAGCGATCCAGTTCTGCCTGTCGATCAAGGTCCTGTTCAAGCTGCCGCTCCGGCAAACGACCGGAATGGTGGCCAGCCTGCTGAAGATGGCGGACCTGGACTGGGCGGTGCCTGACTACTCCACCTTGTGCCGACGCCAGAAGACGCTGGCCGTCCAGATCCCGTATCGTCGCGCCGATGGCCCCCTGAACCTGCTGGTGGACATCGAGCCGGTGAGTGCCACCGGTTCGAGCGAACCGGCGAGGGGCATCAAGTTCCTCGGTGATGGCGAATGGCAGGCACGCAAGCACGGCGTTCAGGGCCGACGCCAATGGCGCAAGGTCCATCTGGCCATGGACACCGCCACGTCTGACATTCGAGCGGTGGAGTTTACCTCCAGCAGCGACGGCGACAGTCCGGTCTTGCCAGACCTGCTGGACCAGATCCCAAAGGGCGAAGACATCGGCACGGTGACCGCCGACGGAGCCTATGATACGCGCCGCTGTCACACCGCCATCATTGACCGCGAGGCCACGGCGATCATTCCGATCCGCAAGAACGGCCGGCCCTGGAGAGAGGACTGCCCGGCCGCGATCGCCCGAAACGAAACCCTGCGCGCCACTCGATACTACGGCCGGGCGTTCTGGAAACGCTGGACCGGATACCATGTCCGAAGCCGGATCGAAGCAAAGATGCGGTGCCTGAAGGCCTTCGGCGAACGCATCGCCGCAAGAGACCCGGACCGCCAGACCGCCGAAATCCAGATCCGCATCGCACTAATGAACCGCTTCTCGGCTCTCGGAATGGCCGAAATCGTTCGCGCAAGCTGATGCCGTAGGGGAAAGGGGATATCGTGACGCACGCGTGAGTTACGCAACAACGCCGGTGCCCAACCATGCGCAGTGAGAGAATGCCCCGCCAGCGGCTCTCCTACGGGCTTCTGAGATCTGCCTTCGCACTATCTACGTGTTCCGCAAGCAAGGAACCGGCTGGCCACGCGGAAGCAACGACCCCGGCGAAGCAGGGGTGACATATCGAAACGCCGCGCAATCAGGTGATGATTTGCGCAGCCCCTCGCAAGTGACCGGACCTGGAATGAGACGCGCGCCGCCTCGGAGGCGCGCGTCATGCCGGTTCAGAACAGCGCCGCTGTCTTGACAAGGGTGAACCAGGCCCCCCACAGAACCGGGATCCCGACCACAGCCCAGGCGGCAAGCGCGGGCAGGTCGAACCGGCCCTTGTCGATGCCGAAGGATCCATGCCGGATCTTCGCCTCGTCGCTGGCCGATTTCGCCTGTAGCGAGGCGACCTCCTCGGGCGACATGAACCATTTGTCAGCCAGCGGGCGGACGAAGGCGTTTGCGATCAGGCCGACCACCAGCATTCCGCAGAGGACGTAGATCGTCGCCGCGTAGGCATCGGCGCCGGACAGGCCGCGATCGACCTGATACTGCCGGATATAGTTCACGACCACCGGCCCAAGGATGCCTGCCGTGGCCCAGGCGGTGAGCAACCGGCCATGGATGGCACCTACGAACTGTGTGCCGAAGATGTCGGCCAGATAGGCCGGCACGGTCGCGAAGCCACCCCCGTACATCGACAGGATGATGCAGAAGGCCGCCACGAAGATGATCTGGTTGCCCGAGTAGGCGAAAGTCGGGGCCGAGGCGTAAAGCGCGATCCCGAGAAGGAAGAAGATATAATAGGTGTTCTTGCGTCCCAACTTGTCAGAGATCGAGGCCCAGAAGAAGCGGCCCATGATGTTGAAGAGCGAAAGCAGGCTGGTGAAACCCGCAGCGATCGCGGCGATCTGGAGCTTCTGGTCGGCGTCCAGATCGGCGAAGGCGACGCCCGGCAGCCCGATCAGGTTCCCCGCGAAGATCTCCTGAAGCATCGGAGAGGCCGCCCCGATCACGCCGATCCCGGCCGAGACGTTCATGCACAGCACGATCCAGATCATCCAGAAGGACATGGTCTTGTGGGCGTTCTTCAGGTGGACGTGGTGTTCGGTGATCATCGCCTTCCTGGTCTTGGCGGGCGGCGTCCAGCCTTCCGGCTGCCAGCCCGCGGGCGGAATGCGATAGCCGAAGGCCCCGCCCATCATGAAGACCAGGTAGATGACCGCCATGGCGAGGAAGGTTTCCCAGACCCCCACGGTCGTGTCGGTGCGGAAATGCTCCATCAGCTTCTGTGCAAGGGGCGAACCGACCATGGCGCCGCCGCCAAAGCCCATGATCGCCATGCCGGTAGCCATGCCGCGCCGGTCGGGAAACCATTTGATCAGTGTGGAGACGGGCGAGATGTAGCCCAGTCCCAGGCCGACGCCGCCGATGACGCCGGCGCCCAGCCACATCAGCCAGAGCTGGTGGGTCATCACGCCGACCGCCGCCACCGAGATACCGCCCGACCAGCAGAGCGCCGAGACGAACCCGGCCTTGCGCGGGCCGACCCGCTCCAGCCAGCCACCCCATACCGCCGCCGAACAGCCCAGCAGCACGAAGAACAGCGTGTATATCCAGCCGAGATCGGCAATGCGCCAGTTGCACTCGGTGGTGAAGAGCGCGGTCATCAGGCCCATGCTCTTGCAGGCGTCGGTCGCCTCGCCCGGGATGACGCTGGTCAGCGGCAGCCAGAAGACCGAGAAGCCATAGGCCATGCCGATGCAAAGATGGATGGCCAGCGCCGCAGGCGGCACGAGCCAGCGGTTGAAGCCCGGTTTCGCGACGATCCTTTCCCGGTCCAGCAGACCAGTGCCGCCGTCGGTGATCCCTTCGGTGATTGCAGTCATTTTCTCTCTCCCTCGGCCCTTGCGGCCGGCTATCGGGTGGCGCGCCTCTCCACAGGTTTCCACCTGCTCCTCCGAAAGGACGCGACAGTTTCCCGATCAGGGTGAATGCGCAGATCGTGCCAGTTCCGCGCGACGATATATCGCATTAGAATCAATTTCTTATAAGCGAGATCCGGAAAGATCCGGCCAGTCTGTCCGGAAAGGCCGGACAGACTGGCCGGCCTAGACGGCTTCCGGCAGCCAGATGACGAAGGCAGAGCCGTGACCCGGCGCGCTTTCGACGTCGATAGTGCCGCCCTGACGATCCACGAGCGTGCGGCAGATCGAAAGGCCGAGACCGGTTCCGCCGTTTGGCCCGCGGGTCGTGAAGAATGGGTCAAAGATGCGGGAGATGGTGTCTTCGTCCATCCCGACGCCAGTGTCGCGCACGCTCAGGCGCACCCCCGGAACATCCGATTGGTCCACGTCTTCCGCCGTGACCGTGATACACCCGCCATCCGGCATCGCGTGGGTCGCATTCGCGATGAGATTGATGATGACCTGCTGAAACTCGGTTCGGTTCATGGTGACCTGACGGCTTGTCTTTCCCCCGAGTTCAAGCGTGACCCGCGCCTGCTTCAGCAGGTGGCGGACAAGGGGCAGGCAATCCGCGACGGCCTCCATCGGATGCAGGCGTGTCGTCCAGCCCGCATATTCCTCCGGGCGCGCGAACTGAAGCAGACGGTTCACGATCGAGGAAATGCGGTGGACCTGTTCGTCCATCAGACTGAATTCGGTCGCCACTTCGGACATGCGGTCCGCCATGACTTCGCGCAGGACATCGAGATTGCCCTGGATGACGGCGACCGGATTGTTGATTTCATGCGCGGCGGCGGCCGTGATCTCGCCCACCGTGGCCAGCTTTTCCGACAGGATCAGCTTGCGGGTCGTCGCCTCCACGCGGGCATTCAGCTCCTCGTTCCAGCGGCGGAGTTCCCGGTCGCGCACCTGCAACTGATCCAGAAGATGGTCCAGATGCTGTGCGACCCTCACGACCTCGTTCCGGCTGCCGGTCACGCCGGTGCGCGCGCCAAGATCGCCGGCTTCCACCGCGGCCATCGTATCGGTCACCTTTTCGAGCGGCTGGAACACGCTGCGCGCCCATCGCAGGAAGACCGGAACGGTCAGGACGGTCACCGCCAGGAAGGCCAGCCCCACAAGCCAGAGCGTGACCCGCTTTGCCTGAGCGAAAGGTGCCTCCAGAAAGCCGACATAGAGCATCCCGACCCGGTTTCCCATGCGGTCCGCTATGGGCTCATAGGCCGATATGTACCAGTCATTCACGACAAAGGCCCGGTCCAGCCAGGTCTCGCCCTTGTCGAGCACGCGCGCACGAACGGCCGCCGAGACGCGTGTTCCAAGGGCGCGGCGCCCTTCGAACAGGCGGACATTCGTCGAGATGCGGACATCGTCCAGAAACAGCGTCGCGGTGCCCTGGCTTCCATCCGGCAGACTGCCGGCGCGGTAGACCAGGTCATTGATCGTGTCGATGAACACGAGATTCTGGTTCAGCAGCAGACCTCCGCCCAGCACGCCGGGACTGCCGTCAGGCAGGGTCACCGGAATGAAGGTCTGCACCACCATTCCGCGGTCCTCCGCCGCGCGGTCAGTCGGGACGGCGTTCGCCGTCGGCACCAGGTCAAGTCGCGCGCGCTGCGCGAGGTCGGGCGACAGCGCGGCAAGTTCCGCGTTGGACAGGATCTCGATCGAGGTCCCCATGAAGGCCGGACTCGGTCCTGCGGGGGCGCCCGTGGCCGGGCTGATCGACAGGACGCGCCCCCCTGTGCCCAGAAGATAGAGATAATCCAGGCCGAGTTCCCGCCTCCAGGTCTCCATCGCCTCGGCACTCTTTCCTCGGGTCGCGAAATCGACCGATTCCGCCAGGGCCCTGACCCTGTCATCGGTGGTTTCGAGGATGCGTTCGAGGTACTGGCGCGCAACGGTAAGGTCGCTGTTCACCTTGGTGATCAGCAGGTCGTCGAACTTGCCCGACCAGCGGATGATGGTCGCGCCAAGAAGCAGCGGCAGGATCACCAGGGTCGGCAGCAGGGCGATGGCCAGCAGCCGATGGCGCACCGAGCGCCCCGGCCCGAGGCGACCGGGATCAGCCATTCCAGTCTGCCAGGCGCCGATCGATCGTCTTGCGCGAAATCCCGAGACGCCGCCCCGCGGCATCACGGTCGCCATTCTCCGCGGCGATCGCAGACAGGATCGCGCGGCGCTCGAGCTCGGCCAGCGTTTCGCCCGCCCGATCCAGGGCCAGCGGCGGCGTCATGTCCGCGGGGAATCGCCCAAGGATAAGCGCCCGCTCTATGGTGTTGCGAAGTTCCCGCACATTTCCGGGCCAGTCGTATGCGGCAAATCCGGCCTCGATTTCGGGGGTCAACGCCATCGGCGGCATGCCCATCTGCTGTGCGAGCTTCGACATGAACAGCCGGGCCAGTTCCTGAACATCGTCGCCGCGCTGCGACAGCGGAGGCATGTGGATCGCGAGGATGTTGATGCGATAAAGAAGATCGGCGCGGAAGCGGCCTTCTGCCACCGCGCGGTCGAGATCGGAATTGGTGGCGAAAAGCAGCCGCACGTCCACGGCGACTTCGCGTTCCGACCCGAGCGGACGGACGCGGCGATCCTCCAGCACCCGCAGGAGCTTGGCTTGGACGGCAAGCGGCAGTTCCCCGATTTCGTCCAGGAACAGCGTGCCGCCACGGGCATGCAGGAACAGCCCTTCGCGGTTCTGGTGGGCGCCGGTGAAGGCCCCTCTCAAATGGCCGAACAACTCGGTCTCGACCATGTCCGCCGGGATGGCCGCGCAGTTCACCGGCACGAAAGGCCGTTCGGCGCGATCGGACAGGTCATGGATCATCCGGGCGGCAACCTCCTTTCCTGTTCCGGATTGGCCCGTCAGCAGGACGGTCGACGGAAGAGGAGCGACACGCGCGATGGTCTGGCGCACGGCCTCGATCGCCGGCGAGCTGCCGATCAGCCGATCGCGCAGAAGGATGTGGTCCGAATTGGACCTCAGTTCGTGGCGCAGGACGTGGTTCTCGCGCTCCAGCCGCACACGTTCCAGGCAGCGCGCCACCGCGTTCAGGATCTGGTTCGAACGGAAGGGCTTCAGCAGGAAGTCCGACGCCCCGGCCTTGAGCGCCTGGATGGCCGTCTCGAGGTCGGCGAAGGCGGTGATCAGGATGGCAGGGGGAAACAGGCCCGACGCCCGCTGTTCCGCCAGCCATTCGACGCCCAGCTTTCCCTGCATGCGGTTGTCGACGATGATCAGATCGAAATGCCGCGTCTCCATCAGCGTCATCGCGGCATCACTGTCCGGGGCCACCTCGACCGCCTTGCACCGATTCTCCAGCGTGCGCGACAGGAAGTGGCGCATGCCCGCCTCATCGTCGACGATCAGGATGCTCGCCTGCGCAAGCGCATCGCCAAAATCCCGGTTCTGCCCTGTCGCGAGCGGCCGAGTAGCGGCGTCCATTGTCCAATCCCCCGAAGCACGGCCAGGCCTGCCGTCCATTGCGGCGCAGATTTGCATCCCAACAACGGCCACGCAAGCGTGACGGAGCGGAACGGGCCCGCTCAATGCCAAGGGCGGGATGCGACCGCCGCGACCTGCCGCAGCCGGGCGGCGCGCGGCGGCAGGAACCTGTCACAACTTGACCGGTGTCTTGCGCGCGAGCAGGCCCTGCGGGCGGAACAACAGGACCGCGATCACCAGAAGAATGGCGAAGGCATCGCGGTAGGGCAGCAGGCTTTCGGGCAGATAGGCCTGGAGAATGACCTCGATGAAACCCAGAAGAAAGCCGCCGGCGACAGCACCCGACAGGCTGCCCAGGCCGCCGATGATCGCCGCTATGAAGGCTTTCAGCACCGGCAGCGCCCCCATCAGCGGGTCCACGCTGCCGCGCTGCGCGACCCAGAGCAGACCCGCCACCCCGGCCAGCAATCCCGAGATCGCGAACGCGGTGGCCACAACCGAATTGGCGCGCAGGCCCATCAGGCGCAGCACGGCGAAATCCTCGGCGGCGGCGCGCATCGCCCGGCCGGCCATCGTGCGGTGCAGAAACAGGTTCAGCCCCAGAAGCATGACCAGCGTGACGATGATGGAGATCAGCTGGATCATGCCCAGATGCAGCGGACCGATGGTCAGGACGCCCGAAAGCGAGGCCGGGATCGACACCGGGATCGGGCGGGCCGAGATCAGGTTCTGGAACAGCACGCGCAGGATCGCGCTGACAGCAAAGCTGGTCAGCAGCAGCGTCGTGCCCGATGCCCCCCGCACCGGGCGGAATGCGATACGCTCCATCAGAAGGGCCGCAACCACCGCGACCGCAAGCCCGGCCATCACCGCAAGCGGGAAGGGCAGGCCCCAGATCAGCGCAAAGCAGATCGCGTAGCCGGTGACGGTCATCAGTTCGCCATGCGCGAAGTTGATCAGGCCGATGATCGAGAACACCACCGCCAGCCCCAGCGCCAGAAGCGCGTAGGTTCCGCCAAGGCTGAGAGCGTTCAGAAGCTGCTGCAGGAAGATGTCCATGGCGAAGTCCTTGGCCTCATGCGCCCAGGTAGGCGTCTTGGATTTCCGGGGATGCGCGCAGGTCGGCGGCGGCGCCCTGCAACTCGATCCGGCCGTTGGCCAGCACATAGCCGCGGTCGGCGATCTCAAGCGATTGCGCCACGTTCTGTTCGACCAGAAGAATGGTCAGCCCGCGGTCGCGCAGATTGCGGATCAGGTCGAATATCCGGTCCACCACCTGCGGGGCCAGGCCCAGCGAGGGCTCGTCCAGAAGCAGAAGATCGGGCGAGGACATCAGCGCGCGGGCAATCGCCAGCATCTGCTGTTCGCCCCCCGAGAGCGACCCCGCCTTCTGGTGCAGCCGTTCGGCAAGGATGGGGAACCGTTCCAGCATATCGGCCTTCACCGCCGCGGGATCGCCGCGGGCGGCGTGCCGGGCGCCGCCCAGCATCAGGTTTTCCTCCACCGTCAGCGACGAAAACACCCGGCGGCCCTCCGGAACCAGCGTCATGCCGCGCCGGACGATGGTTTCGGTCGCCTGGCCCGCGATGTCGGCGCCCTCGAACAGCATCCGCCTGGCCTTGCGCGGCGCAAGCCCCACCAGCGCGTTCAGGGTCGAGCTTTTGCCCGCTCCGTTCGCCCCCAGCAGGGTGACGACCTCCCCCCGCTTCACCGTCAGGTCGATGCCGCGCACCGCCTCGACCGCGCCGTAGCTGACGGTCAGTCCCTCGATGGACAGAAGGGGTTCATCCGGCATGGTCGGGGGGTCCTTCAAGGCTCGCGGGTGGGAAACGGCCCGGGCTGGTCCCGGGCCGCCGGGCATGGGTTCAAGGGGCCGGGATGTCGGCCGGGTCGGGCTGGCCCTGCGCGACCAGTTCCCGCTCGCCCGCCTTGATCCGCACCAGCGAGACGGCGCGCAAGGGCATGCCGATGGTTCCCTTGAAGGTGATCGCCCCGGTCACGCCCTGAAGGCCTTCCAGATTGGCGATGCCGTCGCGGATGGCGGCCGGATCGAGGCTGTCGGCGGCGGTGACGGCGGCCTCGATGATGGTGCCGAGGTCATAGCCGTTGGCGATGTAGATCGTATCCGGGGCCGCACCGGTCCGTTCCGTCCACCTGGCGTTGAACGCCTCAAGCGGGCTGCCGGCGGTGGCGTGCCCCGCTGTCGAGAAGACGACGCCTTCGACCAGGTCGCCAAGGCCGAAGGTGGTCGGGCTGTCGATCCCGTCCGACCCGAGGATCGGCGTCGTTACGCCCGCGCCGCGCAGCTGGCGGACAAAGGCCGGGAAATCGGGTTCATAGGCCGAGGTCATGATGACATCGGGCCTGGGGTCCATCGCCGCGATCTTGGTCACCTCGGCGCCGAAATCCTGCTGGCCCATGGAATAGGTGCCTTCGCCCGCCAGCGCGCCGCCCTTCGCGGTGAACGCCTGCCCGAAGTACTGCGGCAGTTTCAGGGTATAGGCGCTGTCGGGCGAGGTCAGGATGTAGGCAGTCTTGTAGCCGCTCTCGACGGCATGGGCGGCCAGCATGGCCGCCTGCACGTTGTCGGCGGGATAGTTCGAGAACATGTAGTCCCCCACCGCCAGCGGCAGCGTCGGCGTGGTGGCACAGAAGGAAATGGCGGGAATGCCGGCGCCCTGGGTGATCATGCCGGCCGCGATCGAAGGGTCGGCGTCGCAGGGCGTGATGATGAGTTGCGCGCCAGCATCCACGAGTTCCTGCGCCACCAGGGCGGTCTGCGCCGAGTCCGAGCGGGTGTCCTTGATGATGGTCTGGATCGGGAACTTCCCGGCGATCCCGCCCGCGGCGTTGATCTCTTCGATCCGCATCTGCAAGCCGGCAAGGTTCGGCTGGTCATAGGGGGCAAGGCCGCCGGTCTGGGCGGTGGCCAGCCCGATCACCAGATCTTCGGCCATCGCGGGGGCCGACGCCAGCGCAGCGAAGGCGCCTGAAAGCAGCAAGAGCTTGTTCTTCTTCATGTCCGGTCTTCCTCTGTTGGTTGGCTGGAAACGTCAGGCGGCAGCACGTCGCTTGCCGATGTAGGCTTCGATCACCGCGGGATCGGCGCGGATGTGTTCCGGCGGGCCTTCGGCGATCATCTGGCCCTTGTTGAGCACGACTATGTGGTCGCAGAGCCGCATGATGAGCTTCAGGTCATGCTCCACCACCAGAAGGCCGATCCGGTGATCCGCGCGGATCTGGCGCAGCACGGCGATCAGGGCGTCGGTCTCGGCCGGGTTCATGCCGGCGGCGGGCTCGTCGAGCAGCAGGAACGACGGGCGAAGGGCCAGCGCGCGGGCAATTTCCAACCGGCGCTGCGCCCCGTAGGGCAAGGAGCTGGCGGGTCGGGCGGCCAGGCCCTGCATTCCCACGACGGCCAGGGCGGCCATGGCCGCGGCGCGGCTGTCCTCGCCCGGGCCGGCGACGGCGTCTGCGGCGACGGTCACGTTCTCCAGCACGGAAAGGTTGCGGAACAGGCGGATGTTCTGGAAGGTTCGACCAAGGCCGCGGGAGGGAATCTCGTGCACCGGCACAAGCGCGGTGTCCGTTCCGTTCAGGAGTACGCGGCCGGAACTGGGCGGGACGATGCCGCAGATGGCGTTTATGAGGGTCGATTTCCCCGCCCCGTTCGGACCGATCAGCCCGGTGACGAGGCCGGGGCGGACCGAAAAGCTGACATCCTCCAGCGCCACCAGTCCGGAAAAGCGCCGCCCGACGCCTTCGACGGTCAGCGAAACCTGATCGGTCGCGCCTGATGGCGCGACAGGGGCCGCTGCGGCGGCAGGCTCGGGGAACAGCCGCTCATCCACCTCGCGCAGGCCGAACAGGCCGTCGCGCAGGCGGTACATAACGGCAAGGATGACAAGGCCGACGCCGATGTCGGTCAGGCCGAATACCTCGGGCAGTTGCAGGCCAAGAACCTCCGCCCCCCCTTCCAGACGGCGCAGCAGATCGACCATGACCACGATCAGCGCCGTACCCCCGACGGCGCCAGAGACCGTCGAGATACCGCCAAGGATCAGCATCGACATCAGCAGGAAGGTCAGGTTGAAATGGAAATCCTTGGGTGAGAAGGCGCCGAGGAAATGCGCCAGAAGCACCCCCGCCGCACCCGAAACCAGGCCGCCCAGCACCCAGGCCAGGAACCGCTCGCGCACCACGTTCACGCCGCTGGCCCGCGCCGCAACCTCATCCTCGCGCGCGGCGCGCAGGGCAAGTCCGGCCCTGGTGCCGCGATAGAGCCGCGCCACCGCCACCGCGACCAGCGCCACCACGAGCGCGGTGAAGGCCGATACGCCGCGGGGCACCCCGAAGAAGGTCTGGCTGCCGCGCGTGATGTCGGTCGAGGCGACCAGCGTGACATGGACGATCACCAGAAAGCCCAGCGTGGCGATCGAGGCCGCCGCCCCCCCGAGCCGCGACAGCGGCAGTCCGAAAACGGTGGCGACGAGGCCGACCAGCAGCAGCGCGCCCGCCATCCCGACAGGCAGCGACTGCCCCCCGGCGATTGCGGCCAGCCATCCGGGCAGATCGGGCAGACTGGTGGAGATCACCGCAGGCTGGATGGTAAGCAGCGCGGAGCCGTAGGCCCCCAGCGCCATGAACCCCGCCTGCCCGAACGAGATGATGCCGGAATTACCGCTGTAGATCTGCATCCCGACGACGGCGGTGACATAGATGAGATACAGCGTCGCCAGACGCGCCAGGGCCGCCGGCAGGAAAAGCTCGGCGATGACCGTCAGCGCGATCAGCGGCAGGGCAAGCGTGATGGTCCCCTTGACGGCCTGCATCCCAAGTCGCGGCATCATCCCTCCCAACCTCGACGTCAGCCCCGGTGCTGCGCAAAGCATGGTGCAGGCGTGGCCACGATGTCAATATCATTTCACAAACACCAAAACAGTTGACGTTTGTATCATCTATTACATACTGACTGGCAGGGAACCGGCCCGGACAGGGGAAGACCACATGGCAATCCGCGATCGCCTGACCGATGGAAGCGTGCAGCTCACGCCGTCCGACCTGAAGGTGGCGCGGGCCCTGCTCGCCGACTATCCCGCGGCGGGGCTGAACACCGTGGCCCATCTTGCCGCACTGGCCGGGGTGTCCGGCCCGACGGTCGTGCGCTTTGTCTCGCGGCTTGGCTTCGACGGATTTCCCGATTTCCAGAAGGCCTTGCTGGGGGAAGTTCAGGCGCGGATGAACTCCCCCCTGGCGATGATCGACGCGGGCAAGGCCGCCGCGGTACCGCAGGAGCAGATCTACCAGGAAGTCATCCGGTCTTGCGCCGCCCTGCTTGAGACCACCGCGGGCATGGTGCCGGCGGCCGATTTCGACACCGCGGCACGGCTTGTCACCGATCCGGCACTGCGGCTGCATTTCATCGGCGGGCGATTCTCGGGCTATCTGGCGGGAATGCTGTGGCAACACCTGCACCAGCTGCGCGCGGATTGCCGGGTGGTCAGCGGCAATCGGCCCGACAGGGTCGATTCGCTGATCGACATCGGGCGGCGCGACCTGATCGTCGCCTTCGACTACCGCCGGTACCAGACCGACACGATCCAGTTCGTCACCGCCGCCGCCGAGCGGGGGGCGCAGGTGATCCTGTTCACCGACCCCTGGGCCTCCCCGCTTGTGGCCCATGCAAAGGTGGTGGTGACGGCCCCGGTCGAAGGGCCCTCGCCCTTTGACACCATGGTTCCCGCCCTTGCGCAGGTCGAGGCATTGATCGCCGCGGTGACCACCCGCCTGTCGGCCACCTCGCGCGCGCGCATCGCCGAGATCGAGGCCCTGCGGGGCCTTTCCGGCATCACCGAGGACCGGCCTGCCGATGATCCCAAGACAGCGCCGCCGAACGCGGCCCAAGCCGGAGACTGACATGAGCGACCTGATATCCATTGAGTATGGCGGCCAGACCATCCGCCGCGACAGCGCCTATGCGAAGGGCGCCTGCACCTTCCTGCTGGTGGACATGCAACGCATCTGGGCCGAACCGATGATGGACCCGACCCACCCGATGCCGGCCGACAGCTATTTCATGACGCGCGTGCGGGACGTCGTCATACCCAACCAGGTGAAGATGCTCGATGCCTTCCGAAACGCTGGCGAGAATGTCTGCCACACCATCATCGAAAGCCTGACCGCCGATGGCCGCGACCGCTCGCTGGATCACAAGCTGTCGAACATGCATGTGCCGAAGGGTGCGCCGGAAGGGGCGATCATCGCGCCCCTGACCCCGCGCGAGAACGAACCGGTGCTGCCGAAGACGTCCTCGGGGCTTTTCAACTCGACCAATGCCGATTACGTCCTGCGCAACCTGAACACCCGCTTTCTGGTCATCGCCGGCATCGTCACCGATCAGTGCGTGGACATGGCGGTGCGCGATGCGGCGGACCGGGGGTATCTGGTGACGCTGGTGCAGGATGCCTGCGCCACCTACACCCCCGAACGGCACCAGGCGGCCCTGCGCGCCTATGGCGGCTATTGCTGGATCACCGATACCGAAACCGTGCTGGCCCGTATCGCGGCCCTTGGCGCATGAGGACACCATGATCAGGGCAGAAGAGCTTGTGACCTTCGTCACCACCGACATTGCCGCCATCACCCGGGGCCGCGCGGTTGCGGCGTCCGGCCTGCCCGCCGCCCTGTCGCGGGGCGTGGGATGGGTGCCGGCGAACCTGTCGCTAACCCCGTTCGATGAAATCGCCAGCCCCAACCCCTTCGGCTCTTCGGGCGATCTGCGGCTGATGCCCGACCCCGAGGCCGGGGTGCGGGTCGAGGGGATCGACGGGCGCACGCCACTGCATTTCTACCACTCCGACATCACAAATCTTGACGGCACCCCGTGGGAGGGCTGCGTCCGGTCCATCCTGAAGGCGGCGGTGACCGATCTAGAGGCGCTTGGCCTGCGCGTGGTTGCGGCCTTCGAGCAGGAATTCCAGATCATCGGCGCCAACTGGCCCCCGGCGCCATCCTTCGCGCTATCGGCGCAGCGGCGGGCCGATCCGTTCGGACCGATGCTGATGGCCGCCCTTGGCGCGGCGGGTTGCGATCCGGAATGTTTCCTGCCGGAATATGGCCGCGACCAGTTCGAGATCGTCTGCGGGCCTTCGGGTGCGCTGGCGGCGGCGGACCGCGCCGTCACCATCCGCGAGGTCACGCGGGAACTGGCGGCGACGATGGGCTGGCAGGCCAGCTTCTGCCCCAAGACCGACCCGGACGGCGTGGGCAACGGGGTGCACATCCACATCTCGCTGACCGACCTTCAGGGCAACCCGGCGACCTTCGATGCCGCGCGGCCGGGGCGGCTGTCGGCGCAGGCCGGGGCCTTTGCCGCCGGGATCGTGCGCCACATGGCGGCACTCACCGCGCTGACCGCGCCCAGCGTGGTGTCCTACCAGCGCCTGCGGCCGCATCACTGGTCGGCGTCATGGACAACGCTGGGCGAGCAGGACCGCGAAGCGACCTTGCGCATCTGCCCGACCTCGGAGCGTCCCGGTTACAACCCCGCGCGCGCCTTCAACATGGAATTCCGCGCCGCGGACGCCACCGCCAGCCCGCATCTGGCCCTGGCCATGCTGATCCGCGCCGGGATCGAGGGGGTAAGGGCCGGCCTCGACACGCCGCCGATCGTGAAAGGCGACCCCGAGGACATGTCGGCCGAGGAGCGCGCCCGTCTCGGCATCCGCCGTCTGCCCGCGAGCCTGCCCGAGGCGCTGGCCGCGCTTGAGGCCGACAGGGTGGTCTGCGGCTGGATGTCACCCACCTTCCTGGATTGCTGGACGGGAATGCGCAGGAAGGAACTGGAAATCGTCGCCGGCCTCGATGACGCGGCACTCTGCCGCCGCTATGCCGGGGTCTACTGATGCCGACCCGGCCCGCGACCGCCCCCGCGCCGCTTCTGGATCTGGATGAGCCGCCGCCCTACGGTGTCATCAACCCGGACGGGGCATCGGACCTGCTGCTCCTGTGCGAGCACGCCCTGCCGCGCATTCCGCGGAGGCTCGCGCATCTGGGCCTGCCGAAATCGGAGCGGCTGCGTCACATCGGCTGGGACATCGGCGCGCTGTCGCTGGCGCGCGAGCTGTCGGCGCGGCTCGATGCGGCGCTGTTCCACACCGGCTATTCGCGCCTGGTGGTCGACTGCAACCGTCCGCTCGACAACCCCTCCCTGATACCGGAAACCAGCGAAACCACCGCCATTCCGGGCAATCGCCATCTTGGCGCGGCCGAACGGGCCGAGCGGCTGGAGACCTTCTTCCATCCGTTCCAAGCCGCCGTCAGCCGCCGCCTCGACCTGCGAACTGCGGCGGGCAAGCCGACCTTCGTCGTCGGCATCCACAGCTACACCCCGGTCTACAAGGGGGTTTCCCGTCCCTGGCATGCCGGCATCCTTTATGCAGGGGCCACCGGGTTTGCCGGCCGGATGATGCGCGCCCTCGCGCAGGAAGAGGGGCTGGTGATCGGCGACAACGAACCCTACCGGATCGACGATGACGACTACACGGTGCCGGTACACGGCGATGCGCGTGGCCTGCCGGCCCTGCTGATCGAGGTGCGGCACGACCTGATCTCCTCCTTGCGCGGCGTCGCCGAATGGGCCGACCGGCTGGAGCGCTGCCTCCGCCTGGGAATGGAGACCGGCAGATGAGCGGGCTTTACGCACGCGACGGGGCCGCGATCGCCGGGCTGCAGAAACTGCGGTTCTTTCCGCAGGCGGTGGTGGGCGGCAAGGGGACGATGCTGCGCGCCGACGACGGGCGCGACCTTCTCGACCTGTCGGCGGCCTGGGGCGCGGCCAGCCTCGGCTATGGCCACCCCGCGCTGGTGACGGCGGTCAGCGCTGCGATCGCCGACCCGGCGGGGGCGTCGGTCCTTTCCGCGGCCAATGGGCCGGCAACGGCCCTGGCGGAACGCCTGATCGCGCTGTTCCCGTCGGACCAACCACAAAGGGTCTGGCTGGGTCATTCCGGGTCGGACGCGAACGAAACCGCGATCCGCGCCGCGCGACGGGCCACCGGACGTCAGGGGATCATCGGCTTTGCCGGCGCCTATCACGGCTGCACCATCGGCACGATGGCGGTCTCAGGCCATCCGACGCTGGCCTCGGACAAGGCGGCGGGCCTGATCCAGCTGCCCTATCCCGGCGCAGATCCCGATGGCCCCGACGCCGACGCCGTCCTTGGCCTGCTTGAGCGTCACCTGGCCGAAACCGGGCCTGGGGCCATCGCCGCCTGCATCTTCGAGCCGATCCTGTCGGACGGTGGCCTCGTGGTTCCGCCGGAGGGCTTTCTGGCCCGGCTGGATGCGTTGTGCCGCAGGCATGGCATCCTGACCATCTGCGACGAGGTGAAGGTCGGGCTCGGGCGCACGGGCCGGCTGCATGCCTTTGAGCATGAGGGGTTTCGACCCGACATCCTTGTCCTCGGAAAGGGGCTGGGTGGCGGATTGCCGATCTCGGCGGTGATCGGGCCGCAATGGGTGATGGATTGCGCCACCGCCTTTGCAATGCAGACCTTGCACGGCAACCCCGTCTGCGCCGCGGCGGGTCTCGCGGTCCTGGACACGCTTGTCGCGGAGAACCTGCCCGCAGAGGCGGCCCGCAAGGGTCAAATCCTGATGGCAGGCCTGAGGGACCTTGCACAACGCCATTCGTGCATCCGCGCGCTGCGCGGGCGCGGACTTGCCGTGGGAGTCGAGATCCGGGGGGCAGACACGCCCCTGCAAGGCGACGCCGCCGCCACCGCCGGCCTGATGCTCCGCGCTTGCGAGCGGGGCCTCGTGGTCTATTGCGTCGGCCCCTCCTCCAGCGTACTGGAGCTGACCCCGCCCCTGACCATCGCAGAGCATGAGATCGGGCAGGCGCTCTCCCTGCTGGACGGGGCCCTTCAAGACCTGGCGGCGGGCCGGATCGACAGCCGGGCGGCCGCCGGATTCGCCGGCTGGTAAGGCACGGCGGGCCGGGGCCCAGCGCCGCCCCTGTCGAGCGCGATCGCCCCCCCCGCGACGGCATGGCTTGGTGGCGGGGTGGGGACCGTGCCATGATGCGCGCATGTGTGGACGTTTCTCGGCCCCGAGCCTGACCGCAGCGCAGATGATGGAGATCATGGAGGGCTTCCTGCGGGGGCCTTTCCGTGTGGACGCCGATGCGCTGCCGGCCGCAGGGGGCTACAACGTCAAGCCGACCCAGCAGGTCAGCGTGCTGGGCGGGATGGAGGTGCCGGTCCTGACCACCGCCCGCTGGTGGTTCGTCCCGCACTGGTTCGACGGGCGCGCCGAGGACTGGACACAGACGACCTTCAACGCCCGCATCGAGTCGGCGTCCGAAAAGCCCGCCTTCCGGGCCGCCTGGGCCAAGGGGCGCTGCATCATCCCTGCGCTCGGCTATTTCGAATGGACGGGTCCGAAGGGCGGCCGCAAACCCTGGTTCATCTCGGTCGAGACCAACCTGCCGGTGATCTTCATGGCCGGCCTTGCCTCGCGCCTGCGCGACGGGACGCGGACCTGCGCCGTTCTCACCCGGCCGGCCGCGCCCCAGATCGCCGGGCTGCACGACCGGATGCCGGTGATCGTGCCGCCGGAGGAGATCGAGGACTGGATCACCGGCCGGATGGGAACCGAGGCCGCGCAGGGACGGCTTGGCACCGGCTGGGACGGGCGGTTCCGCTTCCATCGCGTGGCGCCACTGACGCGCGACGCCGAGGGGCCCGAGGTGATCGAGCCGGTCGGGGACAGCGACTGAAACCGCACCCGCCCCGCCCTGCCGCTTGGTTTGGCCCGTGAAATGAGGCATGAACACCGCATGACCGAACCCGCCGGACCATCCCGTTTCCGTCTCATCGCCGCATCCGGGTGGCGCGGGCTGATGCTTGCGGCCGGTCTTGCGCTTGCCGCCTGCACCTCGGTGCCCTTCGATGGCCCGCAGCGTGCGCCTGTCCTGCCCTCGGGCATGGGCGTCGCGCCGGCGACGCCCACCATGCCGGTGCCACGGCCCGCGCCCGCCCGCTTCTACCCGCTCGTGTCCGGCGAAGAGACGCTGGCGACCTGGCTCGACCTGATCGCCACGGCGCGGGCGCGCATCGACGTGATGACCTACATCATGCGCGCCGACCGGTCGGGGCGCGCCGTCGCGCAGGCGCTTCTGGACGCGGCCGACCGTGGCGTGCATGTCCGGCTTCTGATCGACGACGTGTTCATGGCGATGAAGGACGACCGCGTGGGCGGCCTGACCAGCCACCCCAACATCGAGATCCGCGCCTTCAACCCCTTCTCGCGCAATGCACCCGCGCTTGTGGGCTACGTCCTCGACCACACCCGCGTGAACCGGCGGATGCACAACAAGGCCCTGATCGTCGACGGCGCCAGCGCGATCGTCGGCGGGCGCAACGTCGGCGACGAGTATTTCGGCCAGGACCGCTTCCTGCATTTCGCCGACCTGGACATCCTGATGCAGGGGCCGGCGGTCGCCCCGCTCGAGGCCGGGTTCGACGTCTACTGGAACGACCGGCTTGCCGTGCCCTACCAGAGGCTGAAGCCCCGCTTCGGCCGGTCCGGGGCCTTTGCCGAGGTGCGCGGCGCGCCGAGCGACCTTGGCGCCCTGCCAGAGGCCGCCACGCGCGCGCTGGCGACCGGCCGCGCCTTCGGCGGCACGGCGGAATTCATCGTCGACACGCCGCTGAAGCTTTCGCACCCCGAAGCCGCGCCGCAACATGTGGCAGAGGCGCTTTACCGAAGCCTCGCCACCGCGCGGTCCGAGGTGCTGATCGTGACCCCCTACTTCGTCCCCCAGGAGCAGGGATCTGAGCTGATCGAGGCGCTTGAGGCGCGCGGCGTCGACGTGACGGTGGTGACGAATTCGCTCGCCTCGACCAACCATGTCATCGTTCACGGCAGCTATTCGCGCTACCGCGACCGGCTGGCTGCGCGGGGGGTGGATTTCTACGAGATCCGGGCGGGATCCGGACGGCTCCTCGAACCGGGCACGAGCCGCCCCGTCAACCGGACCGTGCTGCATTCCAAGCTGATCGTCGTGGACCGCCGCTTCGTCCTGGTCGGATCGCCCAACTTCGACCCGCGGTCGATGAACCTCAACACCGAGCACATCCTTCGCATCGACAGCCCGGACCTTGCCCGCAGCCTGATCGCGGACTGGCAGCGGATCGCGGACACTGCCGCCTATCACGTCGAGGTCGGGGATACCGGCCTGCCCCGCTGGATGAAGCGCAAGGGCGCGGACCGGACGACCTTCCTGCCCAACCCCGACGCCGGCCTGATGGCGCGCTTCATCGCGCTTCTCGGGGGCGTGCTGCCGATCGAGGACGACCTCTGACCCCGCCGGCGGGCACGTCGGGCGGGGGGTGCGGACATCACTGGAACGGGTTGGATGACCGCGTGATTTCCTCGTAACAGGTCACCAGCGCACCGATCGAGGCGGAAGACCCGGAAAGCGAATAGTCCATCACCCCCTCGCCCCGGTCGTTCTGCAGGTGCAGCGTGTTGCCGGCCATCACCTCGCGCAGGAAGCGCCAGCCATCGTCATCGCCCGGCAGCACGAACAGGACGCTTTGCAGGTAAAGCTCCGCGTTCGACAGCGACCAGCCGGCGCGGCGGTCGATCTGCACGATCAGGTCGGCGGTCTGGCCCTCGCCGAAATCCCAGGCTTCGGAGTAGAACTGCAGCTGCAGCGTCTGGTCCGCCTGCGCCCAGACGGAAAAGCTGTCTGACCCCTGCGTCACCTGCGCGACGCAGGCCTCGCTGCCGTCATCGAAGGCGACATAGCGCACTTCCCAGCGCTTGTGGCTGAAGACCACTTCGGACGACGCCTCGGCCAGGGCGGCGAGAGGGGCCAGCCCTAGGGCTGCGAAGGCGCCGATGGCCGGCCATCTGAACATGCGACAGTCTTTCCCAGCCCGACCTGTTGGCCGCATCTTAGCGCCGGCATGCCGCGGATCAAGCGCGCAGAGGGGCCGCCCCTTTCAGTCCGCCCATTCCCAGGGTCGGGTAAAACCGCCAAGCAGGTGCCCCAGGCGTTCCTCGTCCACCTCGCCCTCGCGCCTGAGCCGCGCGACCAGGCCCCGCCGCTTGTCCTCGTAGACCTCCGCGACCGAGGCGGCGATGCCCGCCTCCTTCAGCGCCGCGTCGTAGACGCGCCTGATCGCGCGCTTGCGCAGGTCGGGTTTGAAGACCTTGCCGACCGCCGTCTTCGGCATCTCGTCCACGATCTCCAGATGCTTCGGCACGGCGGCGCGCTCGGGGATGGTCGCCTCCGCGTGTGCCATCAGTTCCTCGGGCGTGGCCGTCGCACCGGCGACCAGTTCGACGTAGACGCAGGGCAATTCGCCCGCAAAGGCGTCGGGCTGGCCGATCGCGCCGGCCATGGCAACGGCGGGATGGCCGGCCAGGGCTTCCTCGATCATCGCCGGGTCGATGTTGTGGCCGCCCCGGATGATCAGGTCCTTCGCGCGGCCGGTGATCCAGAGATAGCCGTCGCCGTCGATCCGGCCCAGATCCCCCGTCCTGAGGAACCGTCCGCCGGCGAACAGCCCCGCGTTTTTCGACGCCTCGGTGTAGGTCGAGCCTTCGAAGACGCCGGGGCTGGAGACGCAGATCTCTCCGACCTCGTCGGTGCCGCATTCGTAGCTGACCGTGCCGTCCGTCTCGACATGCAGGATGCGGACCTCGCAATAGGGCAGGATCAGCCCCACCGATCCCACCTTCTTGCCGCCCATGGGCGGGTTGCAGGACACCAGGCAGGTCGCCTCCGTCAGACCGTAGCCTTCCGCGATCTCGACGCCGGTGGCCGCCTTGAAGCGGTTGTAAAGCTCCACCGGCAGCGGCGCCGAACCCGAGATCGCGGTCTTGAGCGAGGAGACATCGGCATTGACGGGGCGTTGCATAAGGGCCGCGATGGCGGTCGGCACGGTGATGAGGAAGGTCACGCGCCAGCGTTCGATCAGCTTCCAGAAGTTGTCGAACACGCCCTCGCCCCGATAGCCCGCGGGGGTCGGGAAAACGGTATGGGCGCCCGACCAGATCGCGGACATGAAGACCGGATAGGCGGCGAAGACGTGAAAGAGCGGCAGCGGGCAGATCAGCACGTCGGTCTCGTCGAACATGAGCGTGCCGCCAAGCCAGCCGTTGTAGATCATGCCCGAATACTTGTGCTGCGCGACCTTGGGCAGGCCGGTGGTGCCGCCGGTGTGGAAATAGGCCGCGACCCGGTCGCCCGCGCTGTCGGCGAAGGTCAGCCGGTCGGCCGGCATCTTCGCGCATTCGGCGTTGAAATCCTTCACCGCGGCCCTGTGGGCGACGGCGACCTTCGGCCGGATGAACGGCACGATCCAGCGCTTGGGCGGGGTGAGGTAGCGGTTCAGGTCGACCTCGAGAACGGTGGTGACGTTCGGGGCAAGCCGGACCGCCTCGGCCGCCTTCTGCGGCACGTCGGTCTTGGGGAAGGGCTTCAGCGTGACCAGAACCTTCGCCCCCGTCTCGCGCAGGATGCCGGCGATCTGCTCGGGCTCCAGCAGCGGGTTGATCGGATTCACCACCCCCGCCACCGCACCCGCCAGCAGCGTGACCACGGTTTCGGTCGCATTGGGCAGGAGATAGGCGACAACATCGTTCTCGCCCACGCCTAGGCTTCGGAACAGGTTCGCCGCCCGCGTGACACGGGCGTGAAGCTCGGCCCAGGTCAGGGTTTCCGCCTTAGACCCCGGGTCCGACAGGATCTGATAGCTGACGGCATTGCGGCCGCCGTGAAGGTCGCGGGTGCGGCTGAGAAAGCCATAAAGAGTCTGCGGCACGCCGCGCGCGGCCCAAGGCATTTCCCGCTCGACCGCGTCGCGGTCGGCGCGGGTGACGAAACTCACCATGATACCTCCCCTGCCCGTTCGGGCCCTTTTGCGCAGGATGGGAGGAAACGGCACGCCGGGCAAGTGCCACGCTCCGTCGGCGCGCTGGACGTCGCGTCATCCGGTCCGCACCCTGCGCGGCGCGGCCCTAGGAAAGACCGTGGCGCGCGGCGAAGGGGTCGGCGTCCGCGTCGCGGTGCCACTGGTATTCGCACCCCGTGGCGGCCGCTTCGGCGCGCTCCTCCCCCACCATGTCGGCAAGTGCCGCGAGTGCCATGTCGATCCCGGCGGACACGCCGGAGGAGGTGAAGAGCCTTCCGTCCCGCACCCAGCGCGCACTCGGGCGCCAGTCGACCTCGGGCCGCTTCTCCGCGACCCAATGGAACAGCGCCTTGTTCGTGGTCGCCGTGCGACCGTCGAGAAAGCCGGTCAGCGCCAGAAGCGCACTGCCGGTGCAGACCGACAGGACATAGTCCGCGCGGCGGGCGGCCCTGCCCAGCCAGGGGGTGAGCGCCCCGGTGTCCACCGGGATGCTGCGGCCCCATCCGCCCGGCACCAGCAGCACGTCGAAATCGGCGCCCTCGTCCATGGCGACGTCTGCCTGCGCCGAGGGTCCCATGTTGCTGGGCACCGCGCCGCGGCGTGGCCCCACCAGCACGATGCGAAATTCGTCGGGATACCAGCCAAGGACCTCCAGAGGCCCGAAAAGGTCCAGCAGCTCGAAGTTCGGATAGACCAGGGCTCCGACCGTGCGCATGGCCTCCCCGTCAGGCTCCGCGGCAACGCCAGATACAGAATACCACCGCTGCCGCCGGCCCGCTAGCGCTCCGCCGCCATGCCTTCGGTGAACTGGAGCCGGGCGAGGCGCGCGTAAAGCCCGCCTTCGGCGACAAGGCTGTCATGTGTGCCCTGCGCGACGATCCGGCCCTGGTCGAAGACCACTATGCGGTCGGCCCGCTTCACCGTGGCCAGCCGGTGCGCGACGATCAGCGTCGTGCGGCCCTGCGCCATCGCCTCGACCGCCTTCTGCACCGCAACCTCGCTTTCGGCGTCCAGCGCCGATGTCGCCTCGTCCAGAAGCAGGATCGGCGCATCGCGCAGGATCGCGCGGGCGATGGCCAGGCGCTGCTTCTGCCCGCCCGACAGCATCACCCCGCGTTCCCCCACATAGCTGTCGTAGCCCTGCGGCAATGCGGTCAGGAAGTCGTGCGCCGCCGCCGCGCGCGCCGCCGCCTCCACCTCGGCGTCGGAGGCGTCGGGCCGGCCGAAGCGGATGTTTTCGCGCGCCGTCGCGGCGAAGACGACCGGATCCTGCGGCACCAGCGCGATGGCGCGGCGGAAGTCGGCGCGCGCCATGTCGCGCAGGTCGATCCCGTCGATCGTCACCCGGCCGCTGTCGGGGTCGTAGAAACGTTGCAGGAGCTGGATCACCGTCGTCTTGCCCGCGCCCGACGGGCCGACCAGCGCCACCGTCTCGCCCGGTCGCACGGCGAGGTCCACCCCGTCCAGCGCCGAAACCTCGGGCCGCGCCGGATAGCGGAAGGTCACCCCCTCGAACGCCACGGCACCGGCGGCGGGACGCGGCAGCGCGACCGGGCTGACGGGGTCCTTCACGCTGTCCTCGGCCGCCAGCAATTCGCCCAGCCGTTCGGTCGCGCCCGCGGCGCGCTGCAACTCGCCCCAGATTTCCGACAGGGCCCCGGCGGCACCCGCGACCATCACCGCGTAGATCACGAACTGCACAAGCTCGCCCACGCTCATCGCGCCCGCCCGCACGTCGCGCGCGCCCGTCCAGAGGACGACGACGACGCCGGCGAAGATAAGGAAGATGACGATCACCGTCATCACCGCGCGCGTGCCGATCCGCGTCTTGGCGGATTCGAACGACCGCTCCGTCACCGCGGCGAAGGTGGCGCGGTTCTCGGCCTCATGGGTGAATGCCTGCACCGTCTGCACCGACAAGAGCGCCTCGGACGCGTTGCCCGAGCTTTCCGCGATCCAGTCCTGGTTCTCGCGGCTGAGCGCGCGCAGGCGGCGCCCCAGAAGGACGATGGGCACGATCACCACCGGCACGATCAGGAGCGCGTAGACGGTCAGCTTGGCCGAAGTCAGCAGCATCAGCGCCGCCCCCCCGATCAGGATCAGGAAGTTCCTGAGCGCGATCGAGACGGATGACCCGATTACCGACAGGATCAGCGTCGTGTCGGTGGTGATCCGGCTCAGCACCTCGCCGGTCATCAGCCGCTCGAAGAACGCCGGGCTCATCCCGATCACGCGGTCGAAGACGGCGCGGCGGATGTCGGCCACGACCCGCTCGCCCAGCCGGGTGACAAGGTAGTAGCGCGCCCCCGTGCCGAGCGCGAGAAGGCAGGCAAAGCCCAGCGCCACGAGGAAATAGCTGTCCAGAAGCTCGGTCGCGCCGTTGAACTGGTCGACCACCCGGCGCACGGCCAGCGGCAGGACGAGCGAGACCGAGGCCGTCAGCACCAGCGCGCAAACCGCAAGCGAAGCGATCACGCGGTAGGGCCGGAGGAAGGGCCAGAGTGCTGCCAGGGAGCCGACACGCCGGGAGGTTTGCCGCTCGGCCGGCAGGGGATCGGAATGTCGCGCCATGAAACCTCCTGTTCAGGAAACGGGTTTAGGCGGTGGCCGGCGCGCGAACAAGGCGGAAATGCCCCCTCCGGGGCGGCCGGTCCGGCGCCAGATGTCGCATGGCCGCAGGCCCGGACCCGCCGCGCCATCCCGCCCGTGCCGCTGCTCCCGGCACGCACCGTCGCGGCCGGTCGACCAGAAACCGTACGAATTTCAGGGGCGCATTTGCTGGAGCGGGCGGCGGGAATCGAACCCGCGTCATCAGCTTGGAAGGCTGAGGTCTTACCATTACACAACGCCCGCTCGGCGTGGGCGTAGATATTTCATGGGCATCGGGCGGTCAAGACGCAAGTCCCGCCGCCGTAGCCTGTCGCCGAACGACGGCATTCAACAGATGCCATCTTCCGTTGCGATCGCCCTCCAAAAGGCCAGCGCGGATCGTCGTTTCCAAGCCACGCCGAGGAACGCACCATCTTTATCCGCCACTTCGCCCATGTCTGGACGCACGACTTTATGAAGGGCAGCAATCTGCTCGTGCTTCGCACCCTCGCCGAGGCTGCGGACGCGGGCGGGATCCTGCGCGCGAGCCGCCAAAGCATGCGCGACCGGGCGCGCGTCAACCGGTCAGCAAAGGACCAAACCCTGAGCAGAACCAACTTCTGAACGAGGATAAACCGGAGCAGGTCACCCGACATGGGCATCGGCGGGGTCGCACCCGTCACGCAGCTGAAAATGGTCGCTTGATTTCGACGGTCACGCCCCGCCAAGAAATGGAAGGATTACCGATAAGGCGAGGCTCCAGACCGATTGGATTCCGCGCGCGGGCGTAGCAAAGTAGCAAACGGGCGAAGCAAAGTAGCAAAGTCGTCTCCACCCTGGCGAATTCCTCGCCAGAGATGCGTTCTCGCAGAATTGTGTTGCCGAACGAATGCCGCTCTGCAAAACGTCTCGCATGATCTGGTTTAATCGCCCAATCCTCGTGCTGCTTCTGGCCGTCACCCTTTTCGGAGCCGCGACGCTGCAGCATACGTCCGGCGTCGCGTCCGAAATCGCGACGTCGATGGCGCATTGCTGCGACGGTGACTGCCCGGATGAGCCGGTCTGCGACCATCCGTGCAGCCTGATGGCCCGCTGTAGCGGCGCCTTGGCCGTTCCTGCATTTTCGTCCGGGCCCGATGCTCTGGTTGCCGCCGAAGGCTCGGCCGAGTTCTCGCTTGATCAGCCGCTGCCTTCCGACCATTCGCCCGCCGGATTGAAGCGCCCTCCCCGCGTCTGACCCTGCCGCGTGCCTCGGCACGCGGTTGATGCCGCCAGCGCCCGCGCCCGTCCGGCGTGCGGGCGTCCTTTCGCTGCAATCCAGGGTTCACTTGCCATGGCCATCGCCTTTCGCCGCCTGCGCGGCTGCGCATCAGCGCTTCTTCTGTGCACCTCCCCTGCCTGGGCAGGCGCGGATGATTTCCGGTTCGAGATGGTCTCGACCGAGCATCGGGTCGGACCGGGGGTGACGATCGAACTTCTGCTGACCAATTTGCGCACCGGGGAACACGTACCCGATGCGATCATCTATGCCACACGGATGGACATGGCGCCCGACGGGATGGCGACGATGACCACGCCCGTCACGGCAATGCCCGCCGAAGCTCCGGGCCGCTACCGCTTTGCCACAGATATCACCATGGCCGGAGGCTGGCGGTTCTCGGTGGCGGCCAAGATCCAGGGCGAACCGGAAACGGTAACGGCGGAGCTTGAGCTGAGGGCCGCGCCATGAGCGGCGCCGTGCGATTGCTGATGATGGGGCTTGTCGCCGGCAGTGCCGCCTGGGTCGGGCTTGCCGCCGGGGAGCGCGGCGTGACCTCGGACGGGCTGCGCGAGGCGGCCGTCGCGCAGATTGCCGTGCTCATGGGGCGTGAGGCCGTGGCAATGCCCGGGCCGGAACCGACCGGCCCGGTGATCTACTGGCGCCATCCGGACGGGCTGCCCGAATGGTCCGCGACCGAACGGCAAACCGACAACGGACGCGCCTTCCTGCCGGTCCGGGCAAGCGAGGATCTGTCGCTCGACCCCGAAACCGCGCCCGCGGCAACCGGAACCGGCGAGCGGCGCATCCTTTACTATCGCAACCCGATGGGCCTGCCCGACACCTCGCCGGTTCCGAAGAAGGACTCGATGGGGATGGATTACATCCCGGTCTACGAGGGCCAGGACAGCGACGATGGTTCCATCACCGTCTCGCCCGGCAAGCTCCAGCGTACCGGGGTGCGGACGGCCGAGGCCGTGCTGGCCCCGCTGGCCGCAGCCTTGCGTGCGCCGGGGGTCGTGGTGCTGGACGAACGCAAGGTCAGCGTCATCACGACGCGTGCCGATGCCTTCATCGAGACGGTGGCCGACGTGACCACCGGCAGCACGATCAGGGCGGACGCCCCGCTGGTGACGCTGTATTCGCCGGAGATCGCCCAGGCCATCGCCCAGTTCGTCACCGATCTGCGCGCCGAAGGCCGTCCGCGCGATGGCGCACGACAGCGGCTGGAGAACCTCGGCGTGCCGGCCGAGGTGATAGACCGGATCGCCGACGAGGGCCGACCGACGGTCAGCATCCCGATCACGGCGCCGCGCGAGGGCGTGGTGCTGGAACGGATGGCTGTCGAGGGGATGATGGCGCAAGCGGGTGAGACACTGTTCCGCATCGCCGACACCTCGACCGTCTGGGTGATCGCCGAGGTGCCGGAGGCAGCGCTCATGGCGGTGACGAAGGGGGTCGAGGTCCGCGTCACGTTTCGCGGCCTTTCCGGGCAGCCGGTCACGGGCAGGATCGACACGATCTATCCCGAGATGGACATGACGACCCGCACGGGCAAGCTCAGGATCGAGTTGCCAAACCCCGACGGCCGTCTGCTTGCGAACATGTTCGCCGATGTCGAGATCCTGTTGACTGGCGCGCCCGTCGTCCAGGTGCCGGAGGGGGCAGTGATCGACACGGGTGACCGGCAGGTGGTGATCCTAGACCTGGGCGAAGGGCGGTTCAGGCCACAGCCCGTGACCACCGGGCAGCAAGGTGGCGGCATGGTGGAAATCGTCGAGGGCGTCGGCGCAGGCGACCGGGTGGTCAGCGCCGCCACCTTCCTGATCGACGCGGAAAGCAACCTCAACGCGGCCCTCGCCGCGCTTGCCGCACCGGAGGCCGACCAATGATCGCCAATCTCATCGCCTGGTCGGCCCGCAACGTGGCTCTCGTCCTCTTTGCCACCGTCTTCACCGTCGCGGCAGGTCTCTGGTCGCTGCGCACGCTCCCGATCGACGCCATCCCCGACCTGTCGGACGTGCAGGTGATCGTGCTGACCGAATATCCCGGCCAAGCCCCGCAGGTGGTCGAGGATCAGGTGACCTACCCCCTCACCTCGGCCATGCTGACCGTGCCGATGTCGCGCGTGGTGCGGGGGTTCTCGTTCTTCGGCATCTCCTTCGTCTACGTCATCTTCGAGGATGGGGTGGACCCCTACTGGGCGCGGTCGCGCGTGCTGGAGTACCTCAACGCCGCCGCCGCGCGCCTGCCGGATGGGGTGACGCCCGCGCTCGGGCCGGATGCGACAGGCGTGGGGTGGGTCTACCAGTATGCACTGAAGGGCGAGGGCCTCAGCCTTGCGGAACTGCGATCCCTCCAGGACTGGGTAATGCGGTTTGCCATCAGTCGGGCGGACGGGGTGTCGGAAGTCGCCAGCGTCGGCGGCTTCGTCAAGCAATACTCGATCACCGTGGATCCGGTGCGGATGCGCGCCCTTGGGATCACCCTTTCCGAGATCGGCGACGCGGTCGCCGCCAGCAACATGGACACCGGCGGGCGCACGGTCGAGCTTTCGGAGTTCGAGTTCATGGTGCGCGGGCGGGGCTATCTCGACGGCGTTGCCGATCTTGAGATGGTGCCGCTCCGCGCTGAGGGGGGCGTGCCGGTCCTTCTGCGCGATGTTGCGCGGATCGAGATCGTGCCGGACGAACGCCGGGGCATCGCGGAACTCGACGGCGAGGGCGAGGTGGCGAGCGGCATCGTCTTGCAGCGGGTCGGCGCCAATGCACTCGACGTGATCGACAATGCCAAGGCAGAGATCGGCAGCATCGCGCAAAGCCTGCCCGAGGGGGTGGAGATCGTGACCGTCTACGACCGGTCCAACCTGATCCTGTCGGCGATTGAAACCCTTCGGACGACCTTGCTGGAAGAAAGCCTGGTCGTGGCGGCCGTGACCTTCCTGTTCCTCCTCCACGTCCGCTCCTCGCTTGTCGCGATCATCATGCTGCCGGTGGGGCTTCTCATGGCCTTCATCGCCATGCGGGCACTCGGGATCGGGGCCAACATCATGAGCCTCGGCGGCATCGCCATCGCCATCGGCGCGATGATCGACGCCGCCATCGTGATGATCGAGAACGCGCACAAGCACCTGGAGCGGGCTGACCCCGGCACGTCGCGGGTCGAGGTGCTTGTCGAAGCCGCAGCCGAAGTCGGCCCGGCGCTCTTCTTCAGCCTCCTCATCATCACCGTCTCCTTCCTGCCGATCTTCGCGCTGGAGGGACAGGAGGGGCGTCTCTTCGGCCCCCTGGCCGCGACCAAGACCTTTGCCATGGCGGCGGCGGCGCTTCTGTCAGTCACGCTGGTGCCCGCGCTGATGGTGATCTTCGTGCGCGGCCGGATCGTCGCGGAACACCGCAACCCGGTGAACCGGGTCCTGATCGCGCTTTACCGCCCGGTCATCCGGTGGGTGCTTCGGGCGCGGGTGTTCACCATCGTGCTGGCACTTGTGGCGCTTGCCGCGACCGTCTGGCCCGCGCGGCAACTGGGGTCCGAATTCATGCCCGCGCTCGACGAGGGCACGATGATGTACATGCCCACCACCCTGCCGGGCCTGTCGGTCACCAAGGCGGCGGAACTGATGCAGATGCAGGATCGCATCATCCGGTCCTTCCCCGAAGTGGAGACGGTCTTCGGCAAGGCGGGCCGCGCGCTGACGGCGACTGACCCGGCCCCTACCGAGATGTTCGAGACCATCATCCAGCTGAAGCCGAAGGACGAATGGCGCCCCGGCGTGACGATGGACAGCCTGCGCGCCGAGATGGACGCGGCCCTGCAGTTCCCGGGCGTCTCGAACGCCTGGACCCAGCCGATCCGCGCCCGCATCGACATGCTGGCGACCGGCATCCGCACACCGGTGGGGGTGAAGGTCTTCGGCACGGACCTGACGGAGATGGAGCGCATCGCGCGCGAGGTCGAGGCGGTGCTGCGCGCCGTTCCCGGCACGACCAGCGCCTATGCCGAACGGGTGATCGGCGGCTATTACCTCGACATCGTGCCCGACCGCGAGCGGCTGGCGCGTTATGGCCTGTCGATCGAGGATGTGCAGAAGGTGATCGCCATGGCGCTCGGCGCCGAGGCCATCACCCAGACGGTCGAGGGGCGCGAACGTTACAACGTGGCGCTGCGCTACCCGGCGGCGCTGCGGCAAGACCCGGACGCCATCGCGCGCGAGGTGCAGGTGGCGCTCCCCGGCGGCGGCACGGTGCCCCTGGGCGAGGTTGCTGCCGTGGAACGGACACGTGGCGCCACTTCGATCCGCACCGAGAACGGCCAACTGGCGGTTTACATCTTCGTCGACATCTCCGGACGCGACCTCGGCGGCTATGTCGCCGAGGCGCAGGCCGCCGTCGCTGGGGAAGTGACCCTGCCGCCCGGCTATTCGCTGGGCTGGAGCGGACAGTTCGAATACCTGGAGCGAGCCAAGGCGCGGCTGGCCATCGTTGTCCCGGTGACATTGGCGGTGATCTTCCTGCTTCTGTTCCTGAACTTCCGGCGCCTGACCGAAACCCTGATCGTGATGCTCTCGCTGCCGTTCGCGCTGGTGGGCGGGGTCTGGCTCATGTGGTGGATGGGCTTCAACCTTTCGGTCGCGGTAGCCGTCGGCTTCATCGCCCTGGCCGGGGTCGCCGCCGAAACCGGGGTGATCATGCTGATCTACCTCGACCACGCGCTGGCGGAACGCCGAGCCGAGGTGGCCCGGGACGGCCGCGCCTTCACCCGCGCGGATCTCGACACCGCCATCATGGTCGGCGCCGTCGAACGGGTGCGGCCCAAGATGATGACGGTCGTGGCCATCATGGCGGGCCTGATGCCGATCCTCTGGGCGCATGGCACCGGATCCGAGGTGATGAGCCGCATCGCCGTTCCGATGATCGGCGGCATGGTCTCCTCTACCGTGCTGACGCTTGTCGTGATCCCGGCGGTCTATGCGCTGATCAAGGGGCGTGGGCTGATAGGTCCACATGGTCTGCACGCGCAAAGTGTCGCCTCTCGTGCGCTTGAGATCCAGGCTTGAGGCTTCGGCAGCGGTATCGCGCCAGACAAACTGACTTGTGCATTCCGGATGCGCCAATGGATGGCGGTCTTTCCCCTGGAGCCATCGATCTGCCTCCGTGACCGGCAGTCTTCGCCCGAGATCAACCCGGGTGACTGCTTCGGTTGGCGGTCAGCGCAATCGCCGCAAGCCGGATGCCGGTTGCACGCAGTTCTGATCTGGCCATCCCGCTGGCGTGCTTCATGTTGCAGGGAAAGGTCTGGACCACGGCATCGGCGAAAGCGGGTCACGCGGGAACCTGGAAGGCACGCGATCAAGCAGACGAAGGTCCGACACTGAGCCGGAGTGATGCCCGCCATGTCCTTCCTCGCCATTTCTTGAAAGGCAAAGGCATGGCCGACATTCTGGCGGCGGCTTTACGACGTCTGGAGAGGTTGATGCGCGCGATCAACGGCCGCGAGTGACGGCGCGGCGCCGGTTCTTTCTCGGCCGGGCCCTGAGGCGAGTCTTCTCCTGATTGCATTCTCTGCGGCGAACACATCCCGTAGGATGAAAGATTTGCCTGCATTTACAGGTGGTTGCAACTGGGCTAAGCTGATTTTTGCCTGTGGGTGGGCCAATAGGACCGTCTTGCGGTCCCAAAGGTGTGTTGGGGTACGAGCAGATATTTCATGCGTGGGGGTACGCGGGATGTCGCTCGAACAGAATTTCGAAGTCATTACAGACGCATTGGACTATTCGCCCGAGGATACGGCGATCATTACCGCAACCGGCACCGAGGTCGGCGGAGCGGTGCAGTTCCAGATCCAGCACGTCTCGGGCCCAGGCGCGGATGGCGTCTACGGGACCGCCGACGACACGGTGATTGACCTGGGCGGCGACGGCCATGACGCCTGGATCGTCGTCGACGGCGGAGAGGGCGACCTCGACGGGCTGGCTAACGGGACCGTGATCACCGAATGGTTCGTGAACCCCGACGATTCCCTGGGCCAGACCTTCCTGCTGACCGCGCAGGAGGTCAATGCCGGCACGGACGGCGTCCTTGGCACCGCCGACGACGTCTATGGCCGCCTGGCCACCAGTTCCTTCACCGACGCGACGCAGTACGGCCTCGACCAGTGGGCGAACGGGCCTGACACCGGGCACGATCCGCTGGATGACGAGGAATGGGTCAACGGCAACCTCGGGGCCAGCAAGGCGCATTACTTCTACGACGATTTCGTGCCCTATCGCGCACAGTTGACCGATCTGCAGGAGGGCATGACCTATGCCCTGCAGATCCAGTTCGACCTGACCGAGGGCGGCGAGTACGCCATCGACTACATCGGCACCTACGACTACAGCTTCCAGACCGGCGCGCCCCACGAGGGGGACGGCCCGATCGACCCCACCGATGGGCTGACCATCACCGACGGCGGGTTAAACGTCAGCACGCTCGAAATCCCGCTCGATCCGCTCGTCCTGGCCGGGGACGACGGCGTGACCGGCACCGCAGACGACATCAGCCAGGAACCGGGCGTGATGACGGCCTGGGGCGTCGACCTGCTCGGCTACGCGACCGCGGGCGCCGACGGCGACATCGGGACCGGCGACGACATCTACTATCTCGCCAGCGACGATGGCTCCGACACCACCTGGGGCGACGGCAACGAGGTGATGGTGACGCGGGACCAGTATTTCTCCGGTCTCGACCTTTCGACCGTCACCGACACGATCACCAGCCTCGAGGTCGGCGACGCGATCTACGAGCGCGCGGGCAGCGTGGCCGGGTCGAGCACGGTCAGCTTCTACGTCGTCTTCGAATACCAGCAGGACGAGGGCGACGACGGCGTCATCTCCTGGGGCGGCCATATCGCGACGCCCGACGACTGGGCCAACGCCGACCCCTCCGGCTCGCCCTACCACATGCGGCTCCTCGACTGGGTGGGCTACGACGGCGCCAAGGACGCCAAGATCGTGGGCACCGGCAACCAGGACCGTTCGCTGTCGCGCAACGTGATCCAGGATCTCGATCCCCAGGTTGAGGTCGACAAGACCGTGCGCGAAGATGGCTCCGCCGACGCCTTCGTCAACGAACTGACGCTTGATCCCGCGGTGAACGGCGTCCAGTACCAGTATGTCCTCACCAACTCAGGCGACGGCGCGCTGCTCGACGTCGACCTCATCGACGACAACGGCACGCCGCTCGACCTTACCGACGACGTCGACCTCATCATCGACGGCGTGGTGCAGGCCGGGGTCACCGTGACCGCCGGCGGCTTCACCGACGAGGACGGCGACACGATTGCCGACGACCTCGGCGCAGGCGGCTCCATCACGGTCGTCTGGAGCACGACGGTCCCGGTGGGCGACACCGAGAACGTCGCCACCGTCACCGGCGACGACGCCGATGAGGACATCACCTATTCCGACACCGACGCAGCACTCGTGCACTTGCCCCCCGCCCCCGCGATCGACCTCGAGAAGAGCTACGCGATCACCGACGAGGATGCCGGCGACGGCGAGGACAACACGACCACGGTGGACGAGGTCGGGGACGTCATCACCTACACGGTGACGGTGGAGAAC
>NZ_JAOCQF010000002.1:18845-606740 GCF_025380365.1 Albidovulum sediminis | reverse complement strand
TCGACGGCTTCGGCGGCAGCGCCAGCGACAGCGACACCGCCTCGGTCCCGGTCGACTACGAGCCGGAGATCACGGTCGAGAAGGTCACCCGGCACGAAGGCACCGAGGGCGACGGCCTGATGGGCGTCGTCGCCGGCGACGAGGTGCGCTGGGCCTACTACGTCACCAACTCGGGCAACGTGACGCTCTCCAACCTCGAGATCGTCGATGACAACGGAACCGCCGCAGACACCTCCGACGACTTCAGCCTGTCGGGCGGCGGCATCGTCGGGGTGGAGGCCGGCGGGTTCAACGTGGGCGATACCGACCTCGACGGCATCTTCGACGTGGGCGAGACCTGGGAGTTCGAGTCGACGCCGGCCTACATCGTTCCCGACGACCTCCTGTCCTACGAGAACGAGGTGATGGTGACCGCCGACGGCCCGTGCGAGGACACGGTATCGGATTCCGACACCTCGGGCTTCACCGTCTTGCCGCCGGGCATGGTCACCAATTCCCAGCTCTGCGACTTCGGCGAATATTTCAACGTCCTCTTCACGCCGGGCAAGACCGGGGGCTATGCGCAGAACGCGACCAATCCGGGGCAGTTCTTCTACAACGTCTTCTTCGACTATGACGAGGAGTTCGACGAGGACGGCGGCGACAACATCCTGACGCTGCACATTCCCGACGGGTTCGAGCTGCAGTCGCCCGACGCCTTCTTCGAGCAGGCGGTGCATGTCTACGATTCCGTGACGACCGAGATGCACGACGGGATGCTCTGCCTGGTCCCGGGCGAGGAGATCTCCCGCGACCTCTACACGATCAGCTACGAGTACAACGCCGACGGGTCCTTCGACGTCGTCATCAACTTCGGCAACAACGACCTCGAGGGGCTCACCTACGTCAACATCCACCTCGACTACGAGACCAAGGGCAGCGAGGGCTGGCTCAAGTCGGGCGAGGATGCGGTCGACGGGCCGGACCTGTTCGACGAGGGCTCGAACGTCGGCTACACGCCGGATTCGATCCTCGACGGGACCGAGTATCTCTTCGACGCGACGCTGAGCGAGGACGGACTGGACAGCGACACCGACTTTGCCGATTCCGTCTACAACGACAACATCTTCAAGAACGGCGGCAAGAGCGGTGGCCTAGCCGGCTTCGTCTGGAGCGACATCGTCGACCCCAACGGCAGCTTCGACGCCGGCGAGGGGATCGACACCGGCACCACGGCGGCCTACCTCAGGATCCTCGACGGCAGCGGCAAGGTCATCGCCAACAATGTCGAAACCGACGCCGACGGCTGGTGGTCGGTCGACTTCGCGCCGAAGGGCGGGCTGAAGACCTACACGGTCGAACTCCGCGACGAGACCGGCACCCTCTACGATTCCCACGACGTGATGCTCGGCAAGGCCGACAAGTTCGCGCTGGTCGATTTCGAGGTCAGCGATACCGACGTCTCGCTCTTCCAGTGACAAACCCAGCCGGCAGCCCCCTCGGGCTGCCGGCAGCTAGGCGTTCGGCCGCCCGAGCTTGCCCGTCCAGGGCCAGGACCATCCGGCATGGACCCCGTGGGATACCCGGCCCCAGGGCGGAAATTCGCGCGTGGCGCGCAGGTTGTAGTGGGAATCGTGGGCGAGCGCCGCGTCGCGGATCCGCGCCCAGACGACCTCGATCAGGAAGGCCTGGTCGGCGTATCGGGAGTTCGACCGTTCGAGCCAG
Organism: Albidovulum sediminis; assembly: GCF_025380365.1. GTDB lineage: Bacteria > Pseudomonadota > Alphaproteobacteria > Rhodobacterales > Rhodobacteraceae > Albidovulum > Albidovulum sediminis. Next base: position 605,036 of record NZ_JAOCQF010000002.1, on the reverse strand, counting down.
GCGCGGCTCAGGGCCTTGAGCGGGGGAAGCAGGCCGGTGAACCCGCCCCAGAGGCCGGCCATCATCGGGGTGCAGTGAAAGACGTGATCGCGCAGGACGTGGAAGGGCAGTTCGGAGTTGTGGAGCCAGTCTTCCACCGCCACCCGTTCGCGCGCCGTCAGCGGAGAATCCACATCGCGGATCAGGACCACATCGACCTCCGGATCGTCGAAGGCCCAGAACCGCCAGAACAGCCCTTCCCAGGCGGCCAAGGGGTTGCGCACCAGCTTCACCTCGGCCCCGTTGCGCACAAGTTCGTCCAGCACCGGGCGCGGCGTGTCTTCGGCGCAGTAGTAACGCGCGGTGAAGTCGGGGTAGATCGCCTGCGCGATGCGCGAATTGACGATGGCGCAATCCCGATAGTAGCGCTCCGTTCCGAACAGGCTGTAGGCGATGACGTTGCGCCGGCGCGCCATCGGATCGAAGGGCCGGGGCCGGGATGCGGCGACCGGGCCATGTTGTGCCGCCGCCGCGTCGGCCGACCGGTCACGCGCCCGCAGCGCATGGGCGCCATGGTAGCGCGCAATTTCCGCCTCGCCCAGGTGGTGGAAGGACTTCGAGGCTGCCGACCAGAGCGTGTCGTGATCCCCACCCAGTTCGATCGCCTCGCGCAGAAGGGCCGCGGCCTCCTCGAAACGCCGCAGTCCGTTCAGCGACACGCCCAGCATGTGCTTGCAGCGGACGAGCGCCTCTCGGTCGCCGCCTCGGGCGTCGAGCGTGGCGTGCAGGGCATCGAGCACCGTCACGGCCTCGTCGTGGCGGCCTTGTGAATGAAGGGCGCGGCCCCTGAGTTCGCGCAGGAACGGCGCCTCGGGGTGCATGGCGAGCGCGGCGGCGGCAATCTCCTCCGCCTCTGCCGCCCGCCCGAGCCGCAGCGCCTGAAGGATCCGCTTCTCCGTTTCCTCTGTCGTCATCGGCCTGACCACCGGACCTGTCGGTCCAGTCTATGGCGGGCGCGCAGGAAGGAAAGCCGAATTTCCTTGGCCAGCGCGAAATCCTTCCTCTAGACTGAGGAAAACAAAGGGTTTGCGGGGCCGCCCGATGCGCATCCACCAGAATTCCGTCCCGCTGTCGAAGGACCGGCATGCGCGGTTCACGCTGAAAAGGCCGCTCGGCTACGGATTTGCGAGGCACCTCAATTCGGCGCCCCTCGTCGCGGCCGAATTCGACAAGGCCGCCCACGATCACCCGATCGTCTTCGGCCCGGCCACGGGGGACGCGGTCGCCCCGGTGGTGATTCTGGGCCTGCGCAACGATGAAAACCTTTGCGTCGATGGAAACGGTCAGTGGACCGGTGGCTATATTCCCGGCTTCCTGCGACAGTATCCGTTCGTGCTTGCCCGGCCGGCGGAGGACCAGCAGTTCGTCGTCTGCATCGACGAGACCGCCTTTGACGAGGGCGGCCCCGGCCCCCGCATCTTCGACGACGAGGGGCATGAAAGCGAGCCCCTCAGGCAGGCGCTCGCATTCCTGAAGGAGTATCACCGTCAGAGCCTGCAGACGCTGGAACTCGGGCGGGCCCTGAAATCGTCCGGCCTCCTGCAACGGATGGTGGTCCGCTATGGCGAAGACCACAAGGACCAGACGCTTGGCGGGTTCGAGGTGGTGGACCGCGCAAGGCTTGCGCAATTGCCGGCGGCAGAGGTCGAACGGGTCCACCGGGCGGGCTGGCTAGAGCTCATCCATCTGCACCTGCACTCGCTCGAGAAGATCGCCGGACTGACCCGGCGGGTCGAGGCGGGGCGCTGAGGCCGGAAATCGAATTCCCGAACGTTTCTGGTATCTTGTAAATCCGTGCTATGCTGCCTCGGTCGCGCTTCGGGTGGTGGGATGCAGGTCAGGACCAAGTTTCAACGGGTGCTTACAGCCGCCCGCCGGCAGATGCCGGCGCTGCTGATCCTCAGCTTCTTTGCCAATCTTCTGCTTCTGGTCAGTTCCATCTACATGATCCAGGTCTTCGACCGGGTTCTGTCCAGCGGGTCGGTGCATACGCTGATCTGGCTTTCCGTCATGGCGATTGCGGCGACCGTGGTCTACGGCCTGATCGAGCAGTCGCGGCGCAAGATCCTGACCCGGATCGGGTCATGGCTGGAACTCGAACTTTCGCCCGAAGTGCTCAAGCGGGCCATGCGCGCGCGCCTTGCGACGGGCGATGAGGTCGCCTCGATCGCGGACGTGACGGATATCCGCAGCTTTCTCGGCGGCGACGCGATCCTTGCGCTCCTCGACGCGCCCTGGACGCCGGTCTTCATCGCGATCATCTGGATCATCCACCCGATGCTCGGGGCGGTCGCCGTCACCGGCGCCGTCGCACTTTTCGCCATCGCGGTCCTGAACGACGTGCTGACCCGGCGCCAGCAGATCGCGAACACCGGCAAGGTCCGGCAGGAACACGCGTCCGTCCGCAGCTTCTTCGAGAATGCCGAGACGATCTCGGCGCTCGGCATGGGGTCGGCGGTGGTCGACAGGTGGGCCGAACGGCAGAAGGGCGCGCGGTCCGACAGCCTCGTTCTCGCAGACACCAACGCGCGGCTCTACAACCTGTCGCGGGTGATCCGGCTCGGGCTGCAGATCATGGTCATCGGCCTTGGCGCCTCGCTCGTCGTTGCGGCGGAAATGACCTCGGGCGGCATGATCGCATCCTCGCTGATCCTTGGCCGGGCGCTCGCGCCGGTGGAACGCTCCATCGTGTCCTGGCGCAGCTGGACGGCCTACAGGGCCGCCCGGGCGCGGCTGACCGATCTTTTCGCGCTGAGGTTCAACGTCGACGCGACGATCCTGCCGCGACCGCGCGGCGCGCTCTCGGTGGACGGGGTGGGCTATGTGCTGCCGGAAACCCGCGCCCCGGTCCTCAAGCGGGTGAGCTTCGCGCTGAAACCGGGCGAGGCCTGCGGCATCATCGGCCCCTCGGGGTCGGGAAAGTCGACGCTCTGCAAGCTCGTCACCGGTGCCTATCAGGCCTCGGTCGGGACCATCCGGCTCGACGCGGCCGACGTGTCCCAGTGGGACAGCGAAGTTCGCGGCCCCCATGTCGGCTATCTTCCCCAGCATGTCGATCTCCTGCCCGGCACGGTGGCCGAGAACATCGCCCGCATGAAGCCCGGAAAGGACGCAGAGATCATCGCCGCCGCGCAGGCCGCGCAGGCGCACGAGATGATCCTGTCGCTTCCCGACGGCTATGACACGCTTCTCGGCGAAGGCGGCTACGTCCTGTCGGGCGGCCAGAAGCAGCGGATCGGCCTGGCCCGCGCGCTTTACGGCCGGCCGGCGCTCGTCGTGCTGGACGAGCCAAGCTCCAACCTCGACGGCGACGGAGAGATTGCGCTGATGGGTGTGCTGAAGGGGCTGAAGGACCGCAAGGTCACGACGATCATCGTTGCGCATCAGCCCAACATGCTGCGGTGGGCGGACAAGATCCTGATCGTGAAGGACGGCACCTCTGCCGCGTTCGGTCCGCGGGACGAGATCCTGAAGCGGCTCATCCAGCCGGCGCAGGCGGAAAGAGACGTGCGGGAACCGGAGCCCGCGCGCTTCCAGTCGCGCCGCCGCGCCGCCAAGGCCGAAGAGTGAAGGGGACAGGCGATGGACAGCCAGGGATATCTCGTTGCCGGTCTGATCGTCGTGGCGATCCTTGCGGGCGCCTTCCTGCTGCGCCGGCGCCTGGGCGCGCCGCCGCCGGAAGGCGAGACGATGGCGCTTCTCGCGCTGACGCGGGGGCCGCGGCTTTTCGGCTTTGCCGTGGTCGCCGTCTTTTTCGGCCTCTTCGGCGCCTGGTCGGCGCTCGCGCCGCTTGCCAGCGCCGCCTTGGCGCCGGGCGTCGTCAGCCCCGACGGGTCGCGCAAGACGGTGCAGCATCTCGACGGCGGCATCATCCGCCAGATCCACGTCCACGAGGGCGACCATGTGCAGGCCGGCGATCCGCTGATCTCGCTAGAAGAGACGCGCGCCCTGTCACGCTACGAGGATCTGCGCGAACGGCAGATCTACCTGCTTGCGGCCGAGGCGCGGCTGGCTGCCGAACAGATCGGCGCCGACGCGGTCGCCTACCCCGACCTCGTGCAGGACGACGGCATGACCGGACCGACCGCGATGCGCAGCCAGGACGCCCTTTTCTCCGACCGCCGGGAAACGCAGCGCGCGCGCGAGGACATCCTGCGCCGGCGCGTCGCGCAGCTCGAGGAGGAGAACCTCGGGCTGCAGGAGGTCATCGCGGTCCAGGACGAACAGCTCGACCTGATCGCGCAGGAGATCGAGGCGGCGCTCGACCTCTACCAGCAGGGGCTGGAGCGGCTGCCGCGCGTGCTGGAACTGAAGCGGCAGCGCGCCGACATCCATGCGAGCCAGGCCTCGAACAAGGCCGCCATCGCGCGCAACGGCCAGCAGATCGCCGAGGCGGAACTGCAGCTTCTCGCCTCGCGCCAGCAGATCCGAGAGGAGGCGAGCACCGAGCTGGCCGAGGTGCGCGGCGAACTCGCCTCGCTGCGCAACCAGCTGACCGAGCGGGCCGACGTGCTGGCGCGGACGCGGGTATCCGCACCGATCAGCGGCCTGGTGATGAACGTGCAGGTCACGACCGAGGCGGGCGGCGTGCTGGGGGCCGGCTCGCCGATCCTCGACATCGTGCCGGAGGACGCGCGGCTGATCGTCGACGCGCGGGTGCGCCCGCTCGACATCGATTCCGTCCGGCCGGAGATGCAGGCCCGCGTGGTCCTGACCGCCTACAACCAGCGCTTTCTGCCGCAGATCTTCGGGCGCGTGCGCTCCGTCTCGGCCGACCGGCTGATCGACGAACGCAACGGGGAGCCCTATTTCCTGGCCAGGATCGAGGTGCCGCCGGAAGAGATCGACAAGCTCGGCGGCAAGGTCGATCTGGTCGCGGGGATGCCGGTCGACGTCATGATCCTGACGGGCGAGACGACGCTTGCCGACCTGCTGATCCGCCCGATCGCGGAAAGCCTGCGCAAGAGTTTCCGCGACAGCTAGCGGTCAGTTCGCGGGCGGCGCGATCCCGGCCTCAGCCGTGGCGCCGGGCCTTGCGGCCGCGTGCCCAGCCCCGAGCGCGGTGTTGAGGAACACGTATTGCAGCGCCACCTGGCGCCGCGCTTCTGCCAGCGTCTCGCGGGCGCCGGAAATCTGGCGCTCGACGTCGATCAGGTCGAGCGTGGTGATGTTTCCCCGCTCCGCCAAGGCCCGCGAAAGGTCGAGCGACTTCGTGTATTCCTCGACCGCGGCAGCGGCGGCCCGCGATGCGGCGTCGTATTTCCGAAGCGCGTAAAGCGCGGTTTCGACTTCCTCGACCGCTTCGAGCACGCTGCGCTGCCAGGCCAGATGCGCCTCGCGCGCCGAGGATTCCGCGACATCGACGTTGGCGTAGAGCTGGCCGCGATTGAAGATCGGTACCGTCAGGGTGGGGCCGAAGCTCCATCCGCTCGTGTCGACGCCTGCGGTGTTGCCGGCGCTGATCGTGCCGCCGAGACGGATCGAGGGGTAAAGCTCGGCCTCCGCCACGCCGATGCGGGCGACCGCGGCGGCATAGCCGTGTTCGGCGCTGCGCACGTCGGGACGGCTGCGCACCAGGTCCGTCGCGATCTTCGAGGGGATGCCGTCGCGCGGGCCGGGCTGTTCGCCCGCCGCGGCCAGCGACAGCGTTCCGGCCGGAACGGCCAGCAGTGTCGCGATCCGGTTTCTCTGGGCCTGCGCCCGTGCCTCAAGCACCGGGATTTCCGACTGCGTCGTGTTCATCAGCGCCCGCGCCTGCGACAGATCGAGCTCGGTGGCATTTCCCAGCCTGACCAGCGCCTCGGTCTGGTCCAGCGTCTTGCGGCGCGAAGCCAGGTCCTGCGACTTGAGCCGCACGCTGGTCTCGTAGAACCGCAGGTCGATGTAGGCCACCGCGATCTGGCTGAGGAAGGCGAGCGCGGCGTTGTCGGCGTCCGCCCGGCGCGCCTCGGCCGACTGGCGGCTGCTTTCGCGTTCCGAACGCGCGCGCCCGAAGAAATCGAGCAGCCAGGATGCGCCAACGTCGAGGCGGCGTTCGTTGACGGGCGGCGACCCGGCCTCGTCGGCGCGGGTCAGTCCTGCGCTTGCGTCGCCGGAAACGACCGCGCCCGCGCTGCGCGCAAGGGCATCTGCGGCGATCACCCGCTCGCGCGCCTCGCGGATGCTCAGGTTCTGTTGCAGCCCGCGCCAGATCAGGTCGTCGAGTGTCGGATCGCGAAAGCCCGACCACCAGGCGTCGCGGGACAGGTCGGGCGCAGGCATCGCTCCGAGAGGCGCGATGTAGGGCGGGTCGAGCGTTGCCTGTCGCTGGGCATGACCGTTCGCGCAGGCGGAAACCGCCATGCCACAGGAGATCAGCACCAAGCGCCAACGCCGTCGGAATCCTGCCATCGGAACCGCCTGCCGTTACTCTGCCTCGAGGCGCCCCGTTCTGCTTCGGCGGGGCTGCCAATCGGGAGAAGTCTAGCATTGGCACGCCGCTCTCGATAGGGAGGCGGAAAATGCCGTCGAATCTGTGGCTTGATTGCACTTGTTCATGTGCCGACGACGGAACGGCCGCGCCCGGTCGAACTCGCGACACCGGTGCAACCACCCGCGGTCACTTGGAAATTGGCTCTTTCGGGGCTGCGCCACCCGACATGCATCCGCGAGCACTTCGGCATTCGTTCCAGGCACGTTCTTGCCGGCCGTGCGCCGGGCTTGGCCCGAGATGTGCCAGGAGATGTCGCGACCGGATGCGCGGAACGCGGCGGCGTCAGCTTGCCCGCGTTGCAGGTCCCGCCGGCTTGGCCCGTGGCCTACCGCAGGTCAGGATACCCCCGATCCTGTCGCGTGCCCGCGCGCCGTATGCGCCCGAGTTCAAGCTGACCACGATCACGGGCGATAACCGGCGCTCCGTCAAGGCGATCGCCCGGCGGCTCGGCATCGTCGGGGTCGCGGACGGAGTGAGCATCGCTTTGCCGGGGCAGGACGCCGGACACCCGTGCGTGGCACGCCTTCGCACCGGGCCGACGACGCAGAACCGCCGCGGGGAGGTGCCCGATCGCTTCGGGACGCCAAATCCGCGACCGGCGGCATACCGCGCCTTGCACCCGGCCGCCTTCACCCGGCGACGGCAAAGCTCCGGCGCGGGGTCTTCTTGCGCGCCGGCTCCGGCGTTTCTTCCTCGGCGCCCAGTTCGGTCAGGATCGGGCAGTCGGGCCGTGCGTCGCCGTGACAGTGCCGCGCCAGGTGTTGCAGGGTGCCAATCATCTCGTCCAGCTCCCGGCGCCGCTTTTCCAGGTCGCGGACATGATCCAGGGCCAGCGTCTTCACGTCGGCGCTGGCGCGGCCTCCATCCTGCCAGAGATCCAGAAGGGACGCGATCTGCTTGACCTGAAAGCCCAAGTCGCGGGCCCGCCGCACGAAGCGCAGCATCGCGACGTTCTTGTCGGAATAGACGCGGTAGCCCGAATAGGCCCGCAGGGCGGGACGCACCAGGCCGATCTCTTCATAGTAGCGCAGCATCTTCACCGAGATGCCGGTCGCCTTCGACGCTTCACCGATGTTCATGACATGGCTCCGTTTCTGCCCGGCGCGGCCGGGATGCGACTCGTCTTGTGAACCCTACCATGGTTGGAGGGTCAACGAATTTGTTTCGCGGATTTGCGGGTTGCTTGTGGCGGGTTCAGTCGCTCGCGCATGCCGATCCGCGTGAGGGCATTGATCCGCGGCCCTCGGCGCGGTAGTTGCTTTGCCGACGGAATTTGAGTTGCCCCTGGAGGGATAAGCCGGCATGGCCGAGGTTTCTGACGAGGTCTTTTCCGAACGCAAGCGCGGTTCCGGCGTCAAGCTTGTCTACGAAATGCTGCGCGACGAGATCCTGACGCTCGCGCTCGCGCCGGGAAAGCCGATCGACGAGGTGCATCTGGCCGAGCGGTTCGGAATGTCACGCACCCCGATCCGGGAGGCGCTGGTGCGCCTTGCCGGCGAGGGGCTGGTCGAAACGCTGCCCAATCGCTCCGCCATCGTCGCCAACATCGACTTTTCCAAGCTGCACACCTTTTTCGACGCCATAACGCTCATGTACCGCGTGACCACCCGTCTGGCCGGCCAGTATCACCAGCCCGAGGATCTCAAGGTGATCCGCGCCCATCAGGCCCGCTATGCGGCGGCGGTCGCGGCGCAGGACCCGCTGGCCATGATCGCCGTCAATCGCGACTTTCACGCCGCCATCGCCGAAGCCGGCCGCAACCCCTACTACACCGCCCTGACGCTGCGCCTGCTGGACGAGGGGCGGCGCATCCTGCGGCTCTACTACCAGTCCTTCAACGACCGCCTGCCCCAGGAATACTCGGACGAACACAACGCGATCATCGCGGCGATCGAGGCGCGCGACACCGACCTGTGCGATCGGCTGGCGCGCGAGCATGCCGACCAGATCGTGCGGCAGATCCGGCAATTCTTCGGGCGCGACATGCGCCAGGATGTGCCGCTGTAGGGCTGTCGATTTCTTGTCGACAAATAAAATGCAAAAGTTATGATGGCGCCAAGATTCGTCGGCGTCCTCATTCCCGCAGTGCCGCCGATCCCGAAAAACAGGAGTTTCTGATGGACACCGCGATTTTCACCGGAGTCATCCCCGCGCTGATGACGCCCTGCAAGGCCGATCGCTCCCCCGACTTCGACGCCCTCGTGCGCAAGGCGGGCGAGCTTATGGCGGCCGGCATGTCGGCCGTGGTCTACTGCGGATCGATGGGCGACTGGCCGCTTCTGACCGACGCGCAGCGCATGGAAGGGGTGGAGCGGCTGGTGAAGGCCGGCTTCCCCGTCATCGTCGGAACCGGCGCGGTCAACTCCGCCAGCGCGGTGGCCCATGCCGCCCATGCCGCCCGCGTGGGCGCGGCGGGGCTGATGGTCATCCCGCGCGTCCTGTCGCGGGGCGCCTCGGTGACCGCGCAGCGCAATCACTTCAAGGCGATCCTCTCGGCGGCCCCCGACCTTCCCGCGGTGATCTACAACAGCCCCTATTACGGGTTCGAGACCCGGGCGGACCTCTTCTTTGCGCTTCGGGCGGAACATCCGAACCTCGTCGGGTTCAAGGAATTCGGCGGCGCCAAGGCGATGACCTATGCGGCCGAGCACATCACCAGCGCCGACGATGGCGTCATCCTGATGGCCGGGGTCGATACCGGCGTCTACCACGGCTATGTCAAATGCGGGGCCGCGGGCACGATCACCGGCATCGGCAACGTGCTGCCGAAGGAGATCCTGCATTTCGTCCAGCTTGCCAAGGTCGCGGCGACGGGCGATCTCGATGCCCGCCAGCGCGCGCAGGAACTGGGCGAGGCGCTGGAGATCCTGTCGTCCTGGGACGAGGGCTGCGATCTGGTGCTCTATTACAAGCACATGATGGTGCTTCAGGGCGACCGGGAATACGCGCTTCACTTCAACCCGACAGACGAGCTGAGCCCCAGCCAGCGCGGCTGGGCGGAAACGCAACTCAGCCAGTTCAAGACCTGGTATGCGGCCTGGAGCCAGCTTCCCGGTGCGGTCCAGGCCTGCAAGGTCTGATCCCGACCGAAGACCTGCAAGCCGTGCCTTCCCCCCCCGGACGGCACGGCTTTCCCTTTCAGGCGACAGCCTCCAGCCCCAGGGCGAGGAAGCGGTCAAGCTGATCGACCTCGGCTGCGGTCAGGGTGATGCCGTCGCGGCGGGCCAGGGCGCGGGCGGCAAAGCGGCGCGCGGACGGCAGGCGCGCCCCTTGCCCCGTGATCGCCTGAAACAGGACCTCGGCCCGCGGAAGGGGATCGCCCGGCCGCCCAGCGGCGAAGGCCGCAGGCGAGAAGGCCAGGATCAGTTCGCCATGCGTGGGCGCCAGCGCGGTGGTGCCCAGATGTTCCAGCGCCTCGGGGCTGGTCAGGTCGCCGATCATCACCCCGGCCAGAAGCTCGATCATCGTGCCGATGGCCGATCCCTTGTGCCCGCCGAAGGGCAGCATCGCCCCGGCGAGGGCCGCCACGGGGTCGGTCGTGGGCCGGCCCTCCGCGTCCAGCGCCCAGCCTTCGGGCAGCGGTGTGCCGGCCCGGCGGTGGAGTTCGATCTCGCCGCGCGCCGCGACCGAGGTGGCGAAGTCGAAGACGTAGGGATCGCCCCCCGGCCGCGGCCAGCCGAAGGCCAGCGGATTGGTCCCCATCAGCGGCCTTGTGCCCCCGGCCGGGGCGACCGAGGCGTAGCTGGGGCACATTACGAGGGCGGCAAGGCCATGCTCCGTGATCGCCTCCACCTCTGGCCAGAGGGCGGCGAAATGCGTGCAGTCGTTGATGACCAGTGCCGCGAGACCGAAGTGGCGCGCGCGTTCGACCAGGACCGGAAGGCCGAGGTCGAAGGCGGGGTTGGAGAACCCGCCCATGGCGTCGACGCGGACGATGGCGCCGCCCGTGTCGGGGTGCAGTCGCGGCAGGGCGTCCCCCCTCACCTTTCCGGCCTTGAGCGTGCGCAGTGTTCCCTCGATCCGGTAGATACCGTGCGACTTGCAGGCGTCGCGCTCGCCCGCGGTGATGACCCGCGACAGGGCCTTGGCCTGCGTGTCGTTCATGCCGGCGCGGGCAAGCACCGCGCGCACCCGCGCCTGAAGCTCCTCGATCGAATATGTCTGGTGCATGGCCTCTACCTCCTGTTTTATCGCCCGGGCAGGGTAGCTTGACTTTCTGCATACAACAAGAATACAAAAACGCCGGACACGGACCCTGGCCCGGAGATCGGCCCGGCGCCGCTGACAGAAAGGACGGACCGATGCCCTTCACCCCCCATGGCAAGCACCTGATCGCCGGAACCTGGGTCGGCGGGGAAGCCACCTTTGCCTCTGCCCCCGCGCAGGGGCCGGCGCATGCCTTCGCGGTCGGCACGGTGGATCTGGTCGACCGCGCCGCCCGCGCGGCGGAAGACGCGTTCTGGACATACGGATGGTCATCGCGCGGCGCACGCGCCGCCTTTCTCCGCGCCATCGCGGACGAGATCGAGGCGCGCGCCGCGGCCATCACCGAGATCGGCTGCGCGGAAACCGGCCTGCCCGAGGCGCGGCTGAACGGCGAACGCGGACGCACGACCGGCCAGTTGCGGCTGTTTGCCGATCATATCGAGAAGGGCGCGTATCTCGACCTGCGGCACGACCCCGCCCTGCCCGACCGGCAACCCCTTCCCCGGCCCGATATCCGCCTGATGCAGCGGCCGGTCGGCCCGGTCGCCGTCTTCGGAGCGTCGAACTTTCCGCTCGCGTTCTCTACCGCCGGGGGCGACACCGCCGCGGCGCTGGCGGCGGGCTGCCCCGTCGTGGTCAAGGGCCATTCCGCCCACCCGGGAACGGGCGAAATCGTCGCCGAGGCGATCCACGCCGCCGTCACCGCCTGCGGGATGCATCCCGGTGTCTTCAGCCTGATCCAGGGTGGCAACCGCCAGGTCGGCGAAGCGCTGGTCTGCCATCCCCTGATCCGGGCCGTCGGCTTCACCGGGTCGCTGGCCGGGGGGCGGGCGCTGTTCGATCTATGCGCCGCGCGGCCCGAACCGATCCCGTTCTTCGGCGAACTGGGATCGGTCAACCCGATGTTCCTGCTGCCCGCCGCCGTCGCGGCGCGCGGCGACAAGATCGCGCAAGGCTGGTCGGCCAGCCTGACCATGGGCGCGGGGCAATTCTGCACCAATCCCGGGATTGCCGTGGTGATGGCCGACCAGGCGCCTGCCCTGGCCGAGGCGACCCTGGCAGCCCTTGCCGCCGTCGGGTCGCAGGTGATGCTGACCGATGGCATCGCGCAGGCCTATGTGCAGGGGCGCGACCGGGTCGCAGCGGCACGCGGGGTGCAATCGCTTCTGACGCAGGTTTGCGACCGCCGGCAGGCCACGCCGCAGCTTTTCATGGTGCGGGGCAGCGACTGGCTGGCCGATCACGCGCTTGGCGAAGAGGTCTTCGGCCCGTTGGGATTGATCGTGGCCGCCGCTGATGCGGAGGAGATGCTGGCCATTGCCCGGAGCCTTCAGGGCCAGCTGACCGCGACGCTGCATCTGGACGCCGGGGATACCGACCTGGCGCGCCGCCTGATGCCGGTGCTTGAACGCAAGGCCGGCCGAGTGCTGGCCAACGGCTATCCGACCGGGGTCGAGGTCTGCGACGCGATGGTGCATGGCGGACCCTATCCGGCCAGCACGAACTTCGGCGCAACCTCGGTCGGCACACTCTCTATCCGGCGCTTCCTGCGTCCGGTAAGCTACCAGAACCTGCCCACGGATCTGTTGCCATCGGATCTCGGCGCTTGACCTCTCGCACCCCGGCATCTCCCGGCTGGTCACCCCGCCGGGCGGAGCGTCATGATCTTGGACACTAACTGTATAATGTTTGTATTTAACAATTGATTTGCTTCCGCGCAGATGGGATAGTTCGTGCCGGGTGAATCGTTCCCCCAGCAACTTCAGGGAGAAAGACGTGAAAACCTCGTTTCTTGCCGTCGGCGTTCTGGCAGCCGCCACGGTCGCCATGCCGGCCCAGGCCGACAAGCTTGACGATATCATCGCATCGGGCACGCTCCGCTGCGCCGTGGTTCTCGACTTCCCGCCGATGGGGTCGCGGGATGCCGACAACAATCCGATCGGCTTTGACGTCGACTACTGCAACGATCTGGCCGCCGCGCTTGGCGTGACCGCCGAGATCGTCGAGACGACCTTCCCCGAGCGTATCCCCTCGCTGATGTCCGGCCGGGTCGACGTTGCCGTCGCCTCGACCTCCGACACGCTGGAGCGCGCCAAGACGGTCGGCTTCACGATCCCCTACTATTCCTTCGAGAACGCGGTCGTCGCGAACGAGAAGGTCGAGATGGCGACCTGGGAAGACATGAAGGGCAAGACGGTCGGCGCGACTGCCGGGACGTATGAGGCGATCTGGCTGGAAGGCAAGGTCAAGGAATGGGGCGAGGGCGAATTCCGTCCCTACCAGACCCAGGCCGACGTCTTCCTGGCGCTGAGCCAGGGCCAGCTTGACGCCACCGTCGCCACCGTCGAGGTGTCGGAAGCCAACGTGAAATCGGGCAACTTCCCGGGCATCAAGATCGTCGACAAGGCGCCGATGGTGCCGGACTATGTCGCCCTGATCACGCTGCGCGAGGAATACGGTCTCATCAACTACATGAACCTGTTCATCAACCAGCAGGTCCGCACCGGCCGCTACGCCGAGCTTTACAAGAAGTGGGTGGGTGAAGGCGAGCCGGCGAACCTGACCATCCCGGGCGTCTATCGCTGAGCCCGATGACCTGACACGATGCGGGGGACCGCCCCCCGCATCGTCGTCGCTCCCTCCGATCCGAGGCGGCCATGTTCAACTACAACTTCCGCTGGAACCAGGCGCTGAACTCGCTGCCGCAGATGCTGGAGGGCGCGCTTGTCACCATGGAAATCGCGGTGCTGTCGATGGCCATCGGCATCACGATCGCGATCGTTCTGACCCTGTTCCGCCTGTCCGGGATTCGCGCGCTTTCGGCCGTCGCCGCCACCTGGGTCGAGATCGCGCGCAACACACCGGCCCTGTTCCAGATCTACATGGTGCACTTCGGGCTGGGCGGCTTCGGCATCCATCTGTCGCCCTACCTCTCGCTGCTGATCGGTATCGCCTTCAACAACGCGGGCTATCTGGCAGAGAACTTCCGGGGCGCGCTGAAGGCGATCCCGGAAACGCAGACGCGGGCGGCACGTTCCCTTGGCATGACGCCCATACAGGCGTTCCACAACGTCATCATGCCGCAGATGCTGCGCATCTCGTTCCTGCCGATGACCAACCAGATGGTCTGGGCGATCCTGATGACCTCGCTCGGGGCCGTGGTGGCCATGAACACCGACCTTTACGGCGTCACCAGCGACCTGAACGCACGCACCTTCCGCACGTTCGAGCTGTTCGCCATCGCCGCCGTGATCTTCTACCTGATCACCAAGGCGATCACCCTTTCGGCCCGCCTGGTCGCGGCCCGGCTGTTCCGTTACTGAGGGGCCGGCCATGTTTGACACCGCACTGACCCGGAGCGACCTGATCTTCCTGGCCCAGGGCGCCGGCATGACCCTGATCGTCACCGCGATCTCGGTCTTCTTCGGCACCATCCTCGGCATCGTCTTCGGCGTGATCCGCTACCAGATCGGCCCCTGGTGGGCCGCGCCGCTGACCTTCGTGCTCGACATCTTCCGCTCGATCCCGCTCCTGATCCAGCTTGTGCTCGCCAATGCCTTCGTCACCACGGTGCTGGGCCTGCGCATTTCCGGCTTTACCGTGGCCTGCGGGGTCCTGTCGTTCTACACCGCGGCCTACTGCGCCGAGATTGTGCGCGGGGGGATCGAGGCGGTTCCGCAGACGCTGCGCCGGGCGGCACGCTCGCTCGGGCTGACCTGGGGGCAGGACATGACCTCGATCGTGCTGCCCCTGGCGACGCGCGTCGCGCTGCCGTCCTGGATCGGCCTTGCGCTGGGGGTGATGAAGGATTCGGCCCTGGTCTACATCGTGCAGGTGGTCGAACTTCTGAAATCCACCCAGATCCTGATCACGCGATTGCAGGAACCGCTGTTCCTGCTGATGATCTGCGGTCTGTTCTACTTCCTCATCTCCTTCCCGATTGCCCGGTTCGGCGGCTATCTGGAGAAACGGTGGTCCAATGATTGAAATCGAGAATGTCCGCAAATCCTTTGGCCCGCTGGAGGTTCTGAAGGGGATCAACCTGACGGTCGCCAAGGGAGAGGTGCTGACCGTCATCGGCGGCTCCGGCTCGGGCAAGTCGACGCTCCTGACCTGCATCAACGGGCTGGAGGCCATCGATTCCGGCCGCATCCTGGTCGACGGGATCGAGGTGCATGCGAAGGGCACCAACCTGAACAAGCTGCGCCAGAAGATCGGCATCGTGTTCCAGCAGTGGAACGCGTTCCCGCACCTGACCGTGCTGGAAAACGTCATGCTGGCGCAGGTCAAGGTGCTGAAACGCTCCAGGGCGCAGGCCGAGGCCGAGGCGGTCAAGCAATTGAACCATGTCGGGCTTTCCGACAAGCTTGCGGTCTATCCCGCGCGCCTTTCGGGCGGGCAGCAGCAGCGTATGGCGATTGCCCGCGCGCTGGCCATGTCGCCCGACTACATGCTGTTCGACGAGGTCACCTCCGCGCTTGACCCGCAGCTTGTCGGCGAGGTGCTCGACACCCTGCGGATGCTGGCCTCGGAAGGCATGACGATGATCTGCGTCACGCACGAGATGAAGTTCGCCCGCGAGGTTTCGGACCGCGTGGCCTTTTTCCACAAGGGCGTGATGGCCGAAATCGCGCCGCCCGAACAACTGTTCGGTGCCCCGAAGGACCCGGAACTGCAGAAGTTTCTCGCGGCCACGCATTGAGGGCAAGGTGAAATCCGAACCCGAAGTGATCGTTGTCGGCGCCGGCGTCGTCGGCCTGTCCGCGGCCCTCGCCCTGCAGGCACGCGGCCTTTCGGTGGAGGTGCTGGATCGCGAGGGGCCGGCGGCCGGGGCCTCGGCCGGGAATGCCGGGGCCTTCGCCTTCACCGACATCCTGCCGCTGGCCTCGCCCGGCATCCTGCGGAAGGCGCCGAAGTGGCTTCTCGATCCGCTGGGGCCCTTGAGCGTGCCGCCCGCCTACGCGCTCAGGATCGCGCCCTGGATGTGGCGGTTCTGGCACGCCTGCGCCCCCGCGCGCGTCGCCGCCTCCACCACCGCGCAGACGGCGCTGATGGATCTGTCGCGGGCCGAGCTTGAGCCGTTCCTGGCCGCGACCGGCACGCTTTCGATGCTGCGCAAGGACGGCAATCTTCAGGTCTACGAATCCGAGGGGGAGTTCCGGGCCTCGCTGCCCGGCTGGCAGGCGAGGGCGGATCACGGCATCGAGTTCCGGCACATGGAGCCGGAAGAGATGGCAACGCTTCAACCGGGCCTCTCGCCCCGCTTCATCCGGGGAACGTTCACGCCCGGCTGGTATTCCGTCACCGACCCCAGGGACTTCACCCTTGCGCTGGCAGATCGGTTCCGCGCGCAGGGCGGCAGGATCACACGCTGCGAGGTGACGGCGCTGAGCCCTGCCGAGGGCGGCGTGAGCGTGACCTGCGCGGGCGGGGAAGGCCGGCTGGCCGGAAAGGTCGTGCTGGCGGCGGGCGCCCATTCGCGCCCGCTGGCGCGCGGGCTGGGCGACCGGATCCCGCTGGAAACCGAACGGGGCTACAATACCACCCTGCCCGGCGATGCCTTCGACCTCAGGACCCAGATCACCTTCGGCGGGCATGGCTTCGTCATCACCCGGCTGGCCGGCGGAATCCGCGTCGGCGGCGCGGTGGAACTGGGCGGACTGAAGCTGCCGCCAAACTACCGCCGGTCGGACGCGATGCTGAAAAAGGCCAAGGCGTTCCTGCCGGGGCTTGCGACCGAAGGCGGAACACGGTGGATGGGCTTTCGCCCCTCCCTGCCCGACACGCTGCCCGCGATCGGCCCTGCCCGGTCAACGCCGCGCGTGATCCATGCCTTCGGGCATGGCCATCTGGGCCTGACCCAATGCGCCGGCACCGCCCGGCTGGTGGCCGATCTCGTCACCGGCGCAGCCCCGCCGATCGACCTTTCCCCCTTCTCGCCGCAACGTTTCTGAGGCCCCCATGGCAACCCATACCTTCTCCTGCATCGACGGACACACCTGCGGCAATCCCGTCCGCCTCGTCTCGGGCGGCGGCCCGCGGCTTGAAGGCGCCACCATGCTGGAACGCCGCGCCCATTTCCTGCGCGAGTTCGACTGGATCCGCACCGGCCTGATGTTCGAACCGCGCGGGCACGACATGATGTCGGGCGCAATCCTCTACCCGCCCACCCGGCCCGACTGCGACGTGGCCGTGCTCTTCATCGAAACCTCCGGCTGCCTGCCGATGTGCGGCCACGGCACCATCGGCACCATCACCATGGGGATCGAGAACGGCCTGATCACGCCGCGCACGCCCGGTCGCCTGTCGATCGACGCGCCGGCCGGCAAGGTCGACATCGAATACCGGCAGGAGGGCCGCTTTGTCGAAGAGGTGCGCCTGACCAACGTCCCCGCCTTCCTTTACGCCGAGGGGCTGACAGCCGAGGTCGAGGGTCTTGGCGAGATCGCGGTCGATGTGGCCTACGGCGGCAACTTCTACGCCATCGTCGAGCCGCAGAAGAATTTCCGCGACATGGCGGACCACACGGCGGGCGAACTCATCGGCTGGTCGCCGAAGCTGCGCGCGGCGCTGAACGCGAAATACGATTTCACCCACCCCGAACACGCGGCGATCACAGGCCTCAGCCATATCCTGTGGACCGGCAAGCCCACGGTCGAAGGCGCGCACGCCCGCAACGCCGTCTTCTACGGCGACAAGGCCATCGACCGCAGCCCCTGCGGCACCGGCACCTCGGCCCGCATGGCGCAACTGGCGGCGAAGGGCAGCCTGAAGGTCGGCGACGAATTCCACCACGAATCGATCATCGGCTCCATCTTCAAGGGCCGGGTCGAGGCCGCCGTCAGCGTGGCGGGCCGCGGCGCCATCATCCCCTCGGTCGCGGGATGGGCGCGGATGACCGGCTACAATACCATCTTCATCGACGACCGCGACCCCTTTGCCCACGGGTTTGTCGTCAAATGACCCTGTCGGCGCGCTTCATCCTTCCGGGCGAGGCGGCGGGCGAAGTCCTTGCCACCACCGAGCCGCTCAGCTTCTGGGGCGGGGTCGATCCGGCCACGGGCCTCGTCATCGACGTCCACCATCCCTTGGCCGGGCAATCCATGGCAGGCCGCATCCTGGTGATGCCGGGCACGCGCGGATCCTGCACCGGGTCGGGCGTGCTTCTCGACATGGCGCTGAACGGCAAGGCCCCGGCGGCGCTGGTCTTCAGCGAGCCGGAGGATGTGGTCACGCTGGGCGCGATGATCGCGGCCGGGATGTTCGGGCGTCCCCTGCCCGTCCTGCGCCTCTCGCCCGAGGCGCATGCGCTGCTTGCCCGGTCCAGGACCGCGCGCATCACCGGCGACACGCTGGAGGCCGACGGCCTGACCCTGCCCATCGCCCCGCAGGCGACCGGCGCGCTGGACCTGACCGACCGCGACCGCGCCATGCTGGAGGGCGCGGAGGGCGAGGCGACCGCGCAGGCCATGCGCATCCTCTGCGCCATGGCGGTCAACCAGGGCGCGACCCGGCTGATCGACGTGACGCAGGGCCATATCGACGGCTGCATCTACGCCAGCCCGGCCAACCTGACCTTCGCCGAGAAGATGGCCGACATGGGCGCGAAGGTCCGCATCCCGACCACGATGAACGCCATCTCCGTCGACCACGCCAACTGGCGCGCGCAAGGCGTGCCCCCCGTCTTCGGCGGCCCGGCGCAGCGTCTGGCCGATGCCTATGTCCGCATGGGCTGCCAGCCGACCTTCACCTGCTCTCCCTACCTCCTCGACACCGCGCCGGCCGAGGGCGAAATGATCGCCTGGTCGGAATCGAACGCGGTGATCTATGCCAACAGCGTGCTGGGCGCGCGCACCGCCAAGCACCCGGATTTCCTTGACCTCTGCACCGCCATGACGGGGCGGGCGCCGCTCTCGGGCGTCTATCTGGACGAGAACCGGCAGGCCGCGCGCATCCTCGACATCGACCTGCCCGAGGGGTTCGACGATGCCTTCTGGCCGCTGATCGGCTGGCTTGCGGGCAAGGCCGCGCCGGACCGCATCCCGCTTCTGCGTGGGCTGGCCGCGGCGAAGCCCACGCCCGAAAACCTCAAGGCCCTCTGCGCCGCCTTCGGCACCACCTCGGCCGCGCCGATGCTGCATGTCGAGGGCGTGACGCCGGAGGCGCACCGGGTCGCCCCGGGCGCCGACCACGCGCCTGTCACCCTGGCCGACATGGCCGCGGGCTGGCGCACCCTGAACGATGGCCCCGAGGCGGTGGACCTGGTTGCGATCGGCAGCCCCCACGCCTCGATCCTGGAATGCCGGGCGCTGGCCGATGCGCTGGCGGGGCGGGCGGTGGCGGTGCCCACCATCGTCACCGCCGGCCGCGCGGTGATGGAGCAGGCCCGCGCCGAGGGCACGCTCGCGCGCCTGACCGATGCAGGCGTGCAGGTGCTGCCCGACCTCTGCTGGTGCTCGATCTCGGAGCCCGTGTTCCCGCCCGGAACCCGCGCGCTGATGACGAACTCGGGCAAGTATGCCCATTACGGCCCCGGACTTTCGGGCCGCGCGGTGCGCTTCGGCGGCTTGTCGGCCTGTGCCGAGGCCGCGGTCGGCGGCCTTGCACCGCGCACCCTTCCCTCCTGGCTCAGCTGAGGTTGCCATGCGCACGAGCAAGACCATCCATGTGATCTCGGCCCACGCAGAGGGAGAGGTGGGCGATGTGATCGTGGGCGGTGTCACCCCGCCGCCGGGGGCAACGCTGTGGGAACAGTCGCGCTGGATCGCCCGCGACGAGGCCTTGCGGAACTTCGTCCTGAACGAGCCGCGCGGCGGGGTGTTCCGTCATGTGAACCTGCTGGTCCCCCCGAAACACCCCGAAGCGGCGGCGGCCTTCATCATCATGGAGCCGGAGGACACGCCGCCGATGTCCGGCTCGAACTCCATCTGCGTGGCGACCGTGCTGCTCGACAGCGGCATCCTGCCGATGACCGAACCGGAGACGCATCTCACGCTCGAGGCGCCGGGGGGGCTGGTGCGGGTGCGGGCCGAATGTTCGGGCGGCAAGGCCCGGCGCATCTACGTGGAGAACCTGCCAAGCTTTGCCTCAAGGCTGGATGCGACGCTCGAGGTGGAGGGGCTGGGCACCCTGACCGTCGATACCGCCTATGGCGGCGACAGTTTCGTCTTTGTCGATGCCCCCGCCCTTGGCTTTGCGCTGACCCCGGACGAGGCGCATGACATCGCCACACTAGGGGTGCGGATCACGGCGGCCGCGACCGAACAGCTGGGCTTTCATCACCCTGAAAACCCGGACTGGCGGCATTTCTCCTTCTGCCTGTTCGCGGGCGCCGTGACGCGGCAGGGCAACGAACTGCGCGCCGGGGCGGCGGTGGCGATCCGGCCGGGGAAGGTGGACCGGTCCCCGACGGGCACGGCGCTGTCGGCGCGGATGGCGGTGCTGCATGCCCGCGGGCAGATGGGGCTCGAAGATCGGCTGACCGCCGTTTCCCTCATCGGCTCCACCTTCGCGGGGCGCATCCTCGGCACGACCACGGTCGGCGGCCTACCGGCCATCCGGCCCGAGATCAGCGGGCGGGGCTGGATCACCGGCATCCATCAGCATATGCTCGACCCGGACGACCCCTGGCCGGAGGGCTACCGGCTGAGCGACACCTGGGGCGCGCGCTGAGCGAAGGCCGCTTTCCCCGGCTTCCCCGATGCCGGGCCTGCCCCCTGCGGTGCATGACGCCGCCTTTCCGAAACGGGGGCGGCGGGCCAAACCGCGCAGTCTGACCTGAATCAATGACAGCGGCGACGGCGGCGGCGAAACTGTCCGCGCTGTCCTCGCCGCGCACCGTCCTTATGACGTCGCGGCAGGGGTTGGCACGGAAAGGATCACTGGCATCCCGGGAGGAGACCATGGGCCCTGCGCGCATTGCCAAGACCGCCCCCGAGCCGGGCGCCCGCAGCCTGCCCACCGGCTGGGACGCGGCCCGGGCGCGGCTTGACGGGTTGCCGGGGGGCGGGCTCAATATCGCGCACGAGGCGGTGGACCGACATGTCGCCGCCGGTTACGGCACCGAAGTGGCGCTGATCTGGCTCGGGCGCGAGGGCGGGCGCCGCACCCTCACCTACGCCGACCTCGCGGCCGAGGCGGCCCGCTTTGCCCATGTGCTGCGCGCCCACGGCATCGCACCGGGGGAGCGGATGTTCCTTCTCTCTGGCAGGGTGCCGGAGCTTTACGCCGCCACGCTGGGCGCGATGAAAGCAGGCGTCGTCGTCAGCCCGCTTTTTGCGGCCTTCGGCCCGGAACCGGTGCGCGCGCGGATGGAGATCGGGGGCGCGAGCGTGCTGGTGACGACGGCCCAACACTACGCGCGCAAGATCGCCGGCTGGCGCGCCTCGATGCCCTCGCTCCGCCTTGTCCTGATCATCGGAGACACAGCGCCCGAGGGCTGCGTGGCGCTTGGCCCCGCGATGGCCAGAGCCCCCGACACCTTCCCGACCCACCCGACGGCGCCCGAGGACATGGCGCTTTTGCACTTCACCTCGGGCACCACGGGCCTGCCCAAGGGCGTCGTGCATGTCCACGAGGCGGTCGTCGCCCATGCCGAGACCGGGCGCCTCGCGCTCGACCTCAGGCCCGGCGACATCTACTGGTGCACCGCCGACCCCGGCTGGGTCACGGGGACGAGCTATGGCGTCATCTCGCCCTTGTGCAACCGCGCGACCATGGTGGTGGACGAGGCCGAATTCGACCTTGAGCGCTGGTACACGATCCTTGAGCGCGAGCAGGTGCAGGTCTGGTACACCGCGCCGACGGCCATCCGCATGATGATGCGTGCCGGCGCCGAGGCCGCGCGGGGTCACGATTTCGGCAGCCTCCGCTTCCTCGCCTCGGTGGGGGAGCCGTTGAACGCGGAATGCGTGATCTGGGGGCAGAAGGTCATTGGCCTGCCGTTCCACGACAACTGGTGGCAGTCCGAAACCGGCGGGATCATGATCGCCAACACCGCCGACATGGACATCAAGCCCGGCGCGATGGGCAAACCCCTGCCGGGGATCGTGGCCGGGATCGTCGCGCGGGACGGCGATACGGTCATCGAACAGCCCGACGGCAGCATCGGCGAACTGGCGCTCAGGCCCGGCTGGCCCTCGATGATGCGGGCCTATCTGGGCCAGCCGGAGCGTTACGCCAAGTGCTTCGCGGGCGGCTGGTACCTGACCGGCGACCTCGCCATGCGCGACAGCGAGGGCTATTACTGGTTCGTCGGCCGGGCGGACGACCTGATCAAGTCATCCGGCCACCTGATCGGCCCGTTCGAGGTGGAAAGCGCGCTGATCGAGCATCCGGCCGTGGCCGAGGCGGCGGTGATCGGCATCCCCGACGAAACCGCGGGCGAGGTGGTCAAGGCCTTCGTCACGCTGAAGGCGGGCTTCCGCCCCGACGAGGCACTGGAGCTCGAGTTGCGCGGCCATGCGAGGAAGCGCCTTGGCGCCGCCGTCGCCCCGCGCGAAATCGTGTTCCGCGACAACCTGCCACGCACGCGGTCCGGCAAGATCATGCGCCGCCTGCTGCGCGCGCGCGAACTCGGCCTGCCCGAGGGCGATCTGTCCACGCTGGAGGGGGATGCCAGATGAGCGCCAAGGTGAAACTCGACCACGCGCACGTGCGCGACCTGCTGCGCGGGATGATCCGCATCCGCCGGTTCGAGGAAAAGTGCCACGAGCTTTACACGCAGGAAAAGATCCGCGGGTTCCTGCACCTTTACGACGGCGAGGAGGCGGTGGCGGTGGGCGTCGCCGCCGCGCTGGAACCGCGTGACCGGGTGGTGTCCACCTACCGCGAGCATGGCCATGCGCTGGCCCGCGGGGTCAGCATGGAATCGGCGCTCGCCGAGATGTACGGCAAGGCCACCGGCTGCGCCGGCGGGCGCGGCGGGTCGATGCACCTTTTCGACGCCGAGACGAACCTTTACGGCGGCAATGCCATCGTCGGCGGCGGGCTGCCGCTGGCGGCGGGCCTCGGCCTTGGCGACAGGATGCAGGGCGAAACCCGGGTGACGGCCTGCTTCTTCGGCGAAGGGGCGCTGGCCGAGGGCGAGTTCCACGAGGCGATGAACCTCGCGGCATTGTGGAAGTTGCCGGTTCTCTTCGTGCTGGAAAACAACCTCTACGCAATGGGTTCGGCGGTGGCGCGCGTGCAGGCCAACACCGATTTCGCACCCCGCGCCGCAAGCTACGGCATGCCCGCCGAAAGCGTGGATGGCAACGACGTGGTCGCGGTCGAGGCCGCGGCTCGGCGCAGCGTGGAGGCCATCCGCGCCGGCGGCGGCCCGCAGTTCCTCGAATGCCGCACCTACCGCACCCGGCCGCATTCCATGTTCGACGCCGAGAAATACCGCGACAAGGAGGAGGTGGCGGAATGGCGCAAGCGTTCGCCCATCCTGCGCTTCCAGTCCTGGCTGCTGGAGAACGACCTGATCCACGCCTCCGAAGTCGTGGAGATCGAGGCGGAGGTCGAGGCGCAGATCGCCAACGCGGTCGCCGCCTGCGAACAGGCCCCGTGGGAGCCGGTGGAAGACCTGACCCGGCATGTCGTCGCAGGGACGCGCCCCGCGCCACCCGTCCCCGACCCGCCTGCCGCGCCCGTCGACAGCACCTACCGCGACTGCTGCCGTCAGGCCATCGCCGAGGCGCTGACGCGCGACGAGCGGGTGTTCATGATGGGCGAGGATATCGGCGCCTATGGCGGCTGCTATGCAGTGTCTATGGGGCTGCTCAAGGACTTCGGCCCTGACCGCATCCGCGACACGCCGCTGTCCGAGGCGGGCTTTACCGGCGCGGGCATCGGCGCGGCGCTGGCCGGGATGCGGCCGATCGTCGAGATCATGACGGTCAACTTCGCGATGCTGGCGCTGGACCAGATCCTCAACACCGCCGCCACGATCCGGCACATGTCAGGCGGTCAGTTCGGGGTCCCGCTGGTGATCCGGATGGCCACGGGCGCGGGGCGGCAACTGGCCGCGCAGCATTCCCACAGCCTTGAGGCCTTCTTCGCCCATATCCCCGGGCTGCGCGTCGTCGCCCCCGCCACGCTCGAGGATGCGCGCGGCATGCTCTGGACCGCGCTGCAGGAGCCAGATCCGGTGATCGTGTTCGAGCATGTCATGCTCTACAATATGGCCGGGAAGATCGCCGCCAACGCCGGCCCGGTCGACATCGACCGCGCCGCCATCCGACGTGCCGGCCGGGACGTGACGCTGATCGCCTGGTCCTACAGCCTGTGGAAGACGCTCGAGGCCGCGGAGGAGCTTGCGAAGGAGGGCATCGAGGCCGAGGTCATAGACCTGCGCTCACTGCGCCCGATCGACGACGAGACCATCGCCGACTCGGTCGCGCGCACCCGCCGCGCCGTGATCGTCGATGAAGGCTGGCGCACCGGCTCGCTTTCGGCCGAAATCGCCGCGCGGGTGCAGGAGGCGTGCTTCTGGCAGTTGGACGCGCCCGTCGGCCGAGTCTGCTCGGCCGAGGTGCCGGTGCCCTACCCGAAGCACCTCGAAACCGCGGCGCTGCCGCAGGTGGGCGACATCGTGGCGGCGGTCAAGGCGCTGCCGGGGGTGCGGGGATGAGCGATTTCACCATGCCCTCGCTCGGTGCCGACATGGAGGCGGGCAAGCTGGTGGAATGGCTTGTGGCGCCGGGGGACCGGGTGGCGCGCGGCGATGTGGTGGCGGTGGTCGAGACGCAGAAGGGCGCGATCGAAATCGAGTGCCACGAGGCGGGCGAGGTGACCGAACTGGTCGCCGAGGTCGGCCAGACCCTGCCGGTAGGCGCGGTGCTGGCGCGGATCGGAGGGGCGGTGGACGCGCCCCCGCCGCGTGCGCCGGAACCTCCCGCCCGGCCCGCCCCGGCCGCTGCCTCGCCGTCGCCCGAACGGACACCCGCACCAGTGCCCGAACCGGCGCCCGGGGGTGGCGCGGTGGCGGCCTCGCCCGCCGCGCGGGCCCGTGCGGCCGGGGCCGGGGTGGACCTCACGCGGATTGCGGGCTCTGGCCCCGGAAACGCGGTGCTTCTGGCCGATGTCGAGCGAGCCTTGGGCGCCCGCCCCGGCGGCGCATCCGAGCCCACGCAGGGGAAGAGCAGGCCCGGTCTCGACATGGTCGAGATGCGCCGGGCGATTGCCGCGGCGATGTCGCGGGCCAAGCGGGAGATCCCGCACTACTACCTGTTCCACGAGATTGACCTTCAGGCCGCGCAGGACCGGCTTGCCGCGCTCAACGCCGCGCGCACGCCGGACCGGCGGCTGCTGATCGGGGCGCTTCTGGTGCATGCCACGGTGGGCGCGCTGGCGAAGGTGCCCGAACTGAACGGCCGCTTCGAGGCCGCGCCCTTTGCGCCTGCCGGGGCCGTTCATTGCGGGATCGCGGTGGCGATGCGCGGCGGCGGGCTGATTGCCCCCGCGATCCTCAACGCACAAGGCAAGGACCCCGACGCGATCATGGACGCGATGCGCGACCTTGTCACGCGCACCCGCGCCGGGCGGCTGAGGATGAGCGAGATCACGCAGGGCACGATCACCGTCTCGAGCCTCGGCGATGGCGGGGTCGACGCCCTGTTCGGGGTGATCTTCCCGCCGCAGGTGGCGCTTGTCGGCTTCGGCACGCCGCGCCTTCGCCCGATGGTCCACGAGGGGCGCATCGTGCCGCGCCTTGCGGTGACCGTCAGCCTTGCCGCCGACCATCGCGTCAGCGACGGCCGCCGCGGCGCGCAGTTCCTTGCCGAGATCGACCGACTGCTGCAGGAGCCTGTCATCCCATGACACAAACCGACCATCGCGCCGCCTTTATGGCGGAACTGATCGCCGTGGCCCCCGACCTCGACGCCGGAACCGTCGGCGAGAACGATCACCTGCAAGACGACCTGGGCCTTGATTCGATGGATTTCCTCAATCTTGTCAGCGCGCTGCACAGGCGCTTCGGCCTTCCGATCCCCGAATCCGACTATCCGCTGCTGTCGACGCCGGCCCGCGCGGTGGCCTATCTGGACCGGATGCTGGGGCCGTCCGGCTAAGACGTTCACCGCCGCATTCCGAATTCGAAGAAATCAGGGAATGGCCACAATCCTTCCCAGTTATCATCAAATTCTATTGAAATAGTGATCTCGTGGCGTGTGCAGGCCACGGTCAGTTCAAGCAGTAGCGAGTGTATCATGGTAAAGAGTGTGACCTGGCAGTCAGCCAAGGATTTCTGCGTCGTTTGCGCCCTCGGCGCTGGCTTGGCGCTCATGGCGGCGGGTGCGCAGGCTTCCCCCAATCTCGATCAGGATACCGGCGTCACGGTTCGCTTCGGCTTCGATGCGGTCGATCTGGACGCGCAGGCGCGGCAGAGGCTGGACGCAGAGGCCGCGTGGATGCGCGGCCATCGGGACATGACCTTCAATGTCTTCGGCCATGCCGACCGGGTCGGGTCGGAGGCCTACAATCGGGAACTGGCGCTGCGGCGCGCACTGACGGTCGCCTCCTACCTGGTGGCGCGCGGCGTCGATCCCGCCCGCCTGCAGGCGCTGGTGTCCTGGGGCGAGGAAAAACCCGTGGTCGACACCGATCAGCCTTCGGCGGCCAACCGCCGGGTGGTGATCAGCGTGGCCACGCCCGGCGCGGACAAGGACGTCGCGTTCACCCTCGCCGAGGGTGGAGCAGATCGCGGCGGCCGCGTCCGGCCTGAGCCCGCGTCCGGCAGCGCCGACGACGAAACCCGGCCTTCCGCGGCCGAGGGTCCGTCGTCCGACAATCAGCCGTCGGGGTCGGGTACGGACCCGGAGGCCGGCGGCACCGGCGGTGACCAGCCGCAGGGCGGCACCGGCGGCGACGAACCGCAAGGCGACACCGGCGGCAATGGCGGCGCCGAGACCCCGACGGATCAGGGCCCGCAGGGAACAGACGGTCAGGGCACCGACGGCCAAGACAGCGGCGGCACCAAGAAAAAGCCGGGCAAGGACAAGGGCCCGCAGGGCAACAACGGCTTCGGCAACGGCGATCAGGACGCCCCCGGCGGCTCGCTGGAGCACAACAACGCGGAAAACAGCCAGCACTGACAGCCCCGCCATGCGCCCCGCGATGCGCCCCGTGGTTGACGCTGCGGGACGCGTCGCATTCGGGCCTTGCGGCCAGCTTCCCTGCATGCCATGCGCGCCGCGTCGGGCAGGAGACAGCAGGAATGGCCGGAACGCAGGATCTGCAAGCCGAGGTCGCCATCGCGGGTGGCGGCCTTTCGGGGCTGTGCCTGGCCCTGCACCTGCACCGCGCGGGCAAGGACTTTCACCTCTTCGAGGCGCGCCCCCGCTTCGGCGGCCGGGTCGCGACCTTCGGCGAACCCGGCAATCGGGTCGACGTCGGCCCGTCCTGGTTCTGGCCGGGCCAGCCGCTGATCGCCCGGCTGATCGCCGATCTCGGGCTGCGTGTCTTCCTGCAGCACTCCGCGGGCGATGTCTGTCTCGAGGATCAGGATGGCAAGGTCCATCGCGGCGCCGGCTTCGCCTCGATGGAAGGGTCGTTCCGGGTCGAGGGCGGGATGACCGCGCTGGCCGAGGCGATGGCGGCCCGCCTGCCGGCCGAACGTCTGCACCCCGATAGCCACGTCTGGGCGGTGGAGCGGGATCGCGGCATCCTCTTGGCGGACGGGCGGCGCTGCCTGGCGCGCCACGTTGTGCTGGCGATGCCGCCCCGGCTGGTGGCCGGGCTCGACCTCACCCCGACCCTGCCCGACGACGTGCTGCGCAGGCTTCGGTCCGTTCCGACCTGGATGGCGGGGCACGCCAAGTGCGTCGCCATCTACGACCGCCCCTTCTGGCGGGAGGCCGGTCTGTCGGGCGACGCGATGAGCCGGCGCGGGCCGCTTGCCGAGATCCACGATGCCTCGGGCGCCGATGGCGCACCGGCCGCGCTTTTCGGCTTTCTCGGGGTGCCTGCCGCGCAGCGCGCGGGCCGGACCGATCAGATTCTCGACAGCGCCCGGCAGCAGCTTGCGCGCATCTTCGGGCCTGCGGCGGGCAGCCCCCGGTCGATGGAACTGCGCGACTGGGCCTTCGATCCCCTGACGGCGACCACGGCCGACCAGATCCCGCCGCAGGGCCACCCCGCATACGGGCCGATCCCTGCGCTGGACCGGCTCTGGGGCGGACTGCTCCACCTTGCCGCGACCGAGATCGCGCCGGACATGGGCGGGTTGATGGAAGGTGCCCTTGCCTCGGCAGGGCAGGTGGCGAGGCGGATCATCGGCGCGGAGCCTTGAGGGGCAGCCCCCTTAGCCGGCGGAAAGTGCAGGCGCCGGATCGCCGGACGCCACCATGTGCCCCCCACCGATATCCACCAGCCGCACCCTGACCGGGCCGGAGCCGACAGCATGCACCGGGCTGGGAACCTCGCCAGTCAGGCGCGGCGACGGCGGGCGGACATGGGCTGGATCCGGCACCGGGACAGCCTCGATCAGGCGGCGGGTGTAGGGGTGCTGCGGGTTGCCGAAAACCTGCGAGCGCAGGCCCATCTCGACGATCTGGCCCAGATACATCACCGCGACCCGGTCCGAGATGTTCTCCACCACCGCCATGTCGTGACTGATGAACAGGAAGGCCACCCCGAATTCCCTCTGCAACGTGCGCAGAAGGTCCAGAACCCGCGCCTGCACGCTGACATCTAGCGCGCTGACGCTTTCATCGGCGATGATCAGGTCGGGTTGCAGCGAGAGCGCGCGGGCGATGCAGATGCGCTGCCGCTGACCGCCGGAGAATTCGTGCGGATAGCGGGTCATCTGGTCCGCCGAGAGGCCCACGCGCGCCAGCAGGTCGGCCACCCGGGCGCTGCGGCTCTCGGTGTCGCCGATGCCGTGGATCACGAGCGGCTCGGCGATCTGGTCGCCGATCGTCATGCGCGGGTCAAGCGCGGCCATCGGATCCTGGAAGACCATCTGGATGTGGCGGCGCAGGTCCTTGCGCCCGGCGCCGTCCAGATCGGAGAGGACCTTGCCGGCCACCTCGATCCGGCCCTCATGCGGCACGAGGCCGACCATGGCCTTGGCGATGGTGGACTTGCCGCAACCGGATTCGCCAACCAGCGCAAAGGTTTCACCCTTGCGGATGTCGAAACTGACGTGTTCGACGGCATGGACATGGTGGGTCGTGCGGCCCAGAAGCCCGGCCTTCAACGGAAAGCGGACCACGACATCCTCGACACGGGCCACCGGCCGGTCAGCCACGGCTTCACGCGTCGCGCCCTGTCCCAGCCGGGGGACCGCGGCCAGAAGCTGGCGGGTATACTCCGCCTCGGGGCGGGAAAAGAGGCGATGGACCGGGGCCTGCTCGACCATGGCGCCGTGGCGCATGACGATGACACGGCTGGCCATCTCGGCGACGACGCCCATGTCGTGGGTGATCAGGATGATGGCGGTGCCGGTGTCGCGCTGAAGGTCGCGCAGAAGGTCCAGCACCTCGCGCTGCACGGTCACGTCAAGCGCGGTCGTGGGTTCGTCGGCGATCAGCACCTCGGGGCGCAGGGCAAGCGCCATGGCGATCATCACGCGCTGGCGCATGCCGCCCGACAGTTCGTGCGGATACTGGTTCAGGCGATGTTCCGGTTGCGACAGGCGCACGGCCCGCAGGGCGTCGAGCGCGCGGGCGCGCGCCGCGCCGCGGCTGACTGGCTCATGCGCCCGGATTGCCTCGGCCAGTTGGGCGCCGATGGTCAGCACCGGGTTCAGGCTGGTCATCGGTTCCTGAAAGATCATCGCGATGCGATCGCCGCGGATGGTGCGCATGCGCGCCTCGGGCAGCGCGGTTAGATCGGTCTCGCCCAGACGGATGCGCCCGCCGGTGATGCGGACGGCGGGCGGGGGCAGAAGCCCCATGATCGCAAGCGCGGTGATCGACTTGCCCGACCCGCTTTCCCCCGCGATGCACAGGGTTTCCCCGCGGCGAAGCGTGAAGGACAGGTCGTTGACCAGCGGCTTCAGCCCGGCTTCCGTGCGCACCGAGATCGAGAGCCCCTCGACCGACAGCACGGGAGGTTGCCCCGGGGCGGGCCCGGCCCCGGGGTGCGCCTCGGCGCCGGTGGTCTCGGCGTCCGAAGCCAGCGTCATTCGAAGACGCAGCGCGGGAAGTAGAAGCTGACCACCCAGTTCGGCATGTCGACAATCTCCGAGATGCGAAGATCGCCGCAGACCGAACAGAGCATGTAGGCATCCACCGCCGCGATGCCGCGCGACGCGCAAAGCAGGTCGACCATGTTGGCCACCGCATCCCGCGCGGCGGACATGAGGTCCGGCCCGATGCCGGTCGTCACCTCGTAGCCCTTGGCGTCCAGATGGCGCGTGACCGGGCCGGGTGTCGAAAAGCGCGGCGTCTTCAGGTCCGCGCCCTTCACCACGTCCAGCGTCAGCACAACGTCCATCGGGCTTTCGATCGCGGTGCCGCAGACCTCGCCATCCCCCTGCGCGGCGTGGGTGTCGCCGACGCTGAAGAGCGCGCCCTCTACCTCGACCGGCAGGTAGAGCACGGTGCCCGCCGCAAGGTCGCGAATGTCGAGGTTGCCGCCGACCCGCCGCGGCGGCACGACGGAATGGTGCCCCGCCGCGGCCGGCGCGTTGCCGATCGTGCCCGCGAAGGGCTTGAGCGGCACCCGCGCCTCCTTGCCCCAGAGGGCGGGGGCCATGCTGTCCGGGTCGTAGGCCCAGACGGTCAGCGCCGGGTCGGTGAACTGGTCGGCGAGCAGCCCGAAACCCGGAATGTTCGCCGTCCAGCCAAAGCCGCGCCCGTCGAAGGGTTGCGGGGTAAAGCCCTCGATCGTCACCTTCAGCGCGTCGCCCGGGCGGGCGCCCTCGACGAAGATCGGCCCGGAAACCGGGTTGATCCGGCCGAAATCCAGCGCCTGCACGTCGGACACAGTAGACGACGGGCCAAGCTGGCCCGCCGAGGAATCATGACAGTGAAACAGGATCGTCGATCCCGGTTCGGCGCGCAGCGCCGGGGCCAGGGAGTTGTCCCAGCCGAAATGGTGCTGCGCGCCGTGGATGGTGTAGTCGCAGGCCTTGCACATTACTCTTTGACCCAGACGTAGTCGTAGTTGACGGGGATCGAGACCGGATCGACGTAGAGCGCATCTTCCCCGCCCATCCGTTCGGACCGCATGGTGTAGCGCTCCTCGTTGAAGACCGGCGCCCAGGGCGCGTCCTCCATCACCCCCATGTAGATGTCGGACCACAGCTTCAGCCGGTCGCCGGACTTGGCCGGGTCGAACATGCTGTCGGCCTCGACCGCCTTCGCATCCAGCGCCTCGTTGCAGTACTTGGACCAGTTCCAGCCACCTTCGGCCGCGCCGGCGCAACCCAGGATCGGCCCGTAGAAGTTGGACGGATCGGGGAAGTCGGCGATCCAGGCCATGCCGCCCGACCAGATCATCGGCGCGGTTCCGGCGCCGCCGGCCTCGATCACGTTGGCCTGCGCGAGGGACTGGATCGCGGCCTTGATGCCGATCGCCGCCAGGTCCTGCTGGATCGCCTGCGCGATGCGCGGGTTCGGGTCGGTGTTCATCACGAAAAGCTCGGTCTCGAACCCGTCGGGATAGCCGGCATCCGCCAGAAGCTTCTTCGCGCCTTCCACGTCATAGGCATAGCCCGCGTAATCCTGCGTGTAGCCGGGCATCGAGGGCGGCAGGGGCTGGTTGGCGGGAACCGCGCGGCCGTTGATGATCTGCACCACGCGGTCCTTGTTGATCGCCATGTTGACGGCGCGGCGCACCTCGACCTTGTCGAAGGGCGGCTGGGTCACGTTCATGGTGACATAGCCGGTGTGCAGCTGCCCGCCCTGCACGACCCGTTCGGCCTGCGCGGGATCGGCCATCACCTCCTGGAACTTCGCCGGCGGTATGCCGTCGCCCGGGAGATCCACTTCGCCGTTCTGGAGCCGCAGCAACGCCACCACCGGTTCCTGGCCCACCTCGACGGTGAAACTGTCAAGGTAAGGCACGCCGGCGACCCAGTAGTCGGGGTTCTTCTCGAACACCAGCCGCTGGCCAAGCGTCCATTCCGTCAGCTTGAAGGCGCCGGTGCCGACCGGCTTCTTGCCGAAATCCGCCCCCTCGGCCTCGACCACCTCCTTCGGGACCACGAAGGAGAAGTTGAGCGCCATGACATGCAGGAAGGTCGCATCGGGGCGCGTCAGGGTGATCCTCACGGTCTGCGGATCGACCACCTCGACCCCGGAGAGGCCGCCGTCGCCCGCATTCTCGAACCCCGCGATCGAGGCGAAGAAGCCCGCGCCCGGCGACTGGGTGGCCGGGTTGGTCACGCGGTCGAGCGAATATTTCACATCCTCTGCCGTCAACTCGCGGCCGTTGTGGAACTTGACGCCGGGGCGCAGCTTGAAGGTGTAGACCAAGCCATCGGCGGAGACGTCGTGGCTTTCCGCCAGCCCCGGGCGCAGCGTGGTGGTGCCGGGGACATAGTCCATCAGCCCGTCGAACAGCGACTTGATCATCGACCAGTTCTGCCAGTCATACCCGATGGCCGGGTCGAGCGTCGCCACATCGTCCTTGTAGGTGACGATGATGGAGCCGCCGGGCTTGGCGTTCGGATCGGGGGAGTAGTCCTGCGCCAGCGCGGGAAGCGCCAGCGACAGCATCAGCGCGGTGGAAACAAGCAGTTTTTTCATGCGTCTTCTCCTCTGATGGTCATTTGAGCTTGATGCGGGGGTCGATGAAGGGGGCAACCAGATCCGCCAGCAGGTTGCCGAGTATGATCGCAAGGGCCGAGACCAGGGTCACGCCCATGATGATGGGAATATCCACGCGCTGAATCGCCTGCCAGGCCAGCTGGCCGATGCCGGGCCAGCCGAACACGCTTTCGACCACGACGATTCCGCCCATGAAGATGCCGATGTCGATGCCGATCATGGCGATCACCGGCAGGACGGCGTTGGGAAGCGCGTGGACCAGGATCACGCGGGCGCGCGTCAGGCCCTTGGCGCGGGCGGTCCGGATGAAATCGGCGCGCAGCACCTCGATCATCGAGGACCGCATCATCCGGGAATACCAGCCCGATCCCAGGATCCCCAGCGTCAGGGCGGGAAGCACCAGATGGGCAAAGGTGCCGTAGCCGCCGATCGGGAACCAGCCCAGCTTGACCGCGAAGACGTAGAGCAGCAGCAGGCCGACGACGAATTGCGGGGCCGAAACGGTGACGAAGCTGGCCATCATCAGGGTCTGGTCCAGCATGGTACCGCGCCGGAGCGCGGCCAGGATCCCCAGCGTCAGGCCCAGCGCAAGCTCCGCCAGGATCGCCCCCAGCATCAGCAGGAGCGTCGCCGGCAGGCGAGAGGCGATCAGTTCCGCCACCTCGGTCTTCTGCAGGTAGCTGCGCCCGAGGTCGCCCTGCACCAGCCCCAGCAAGTAGCGCCCGTACTGGACAATGAAGGGGCGGTCCAGCCCAAGCTCCCTTCGGATGTTCTCCACCGTTTCCGCGGTGGCCGACCGCCCTGCGATCTGGCGCACCGGATCGGCCGGCAGGACGTAGAGCAGGACAAAGGTGATGAAGCTGACCCCCAGGAGGATCAGGACCGAGACAAGCAGCCGGCGGACGACGTAGGCGGGCATCTCAGTCGCGCCCCCTCTGCGTCGGGTCGAGCACCTCGCGCAGCGCATCGCCCACAAGGTTGAAGGCCAGCGCCAGAAGGATGATCGCGGCACCCGGTATGAACACCAGCCACGGCGCGGTCTGGAACCATGTCTGGTTCTCGAAGATGATGTTGCCCCAGCTCGGCGTGGGCGGCTGGACGCCGACACCGAGGAAGGACAGCGTCGCCTCGAGCAGGACGGTGGTGGAAATGCCGAGCGTCCCCCAGACGATGATCGTCGGCACCAGATGGGGCAGGATGTGCAGGAACAGGATGCGCCCCGTGCCCGCACCCAGCGTCCGCTCGGCCGCGATGAAGTCGCGTTCGGCAAGGGAGGTGGTCTCGGTATAGATCACGCGCGCCGCCTGCACCCAGTTCACCAGCGCGATGACCATCGCCACGATCCACAGCGACGGCTGGAAGATCGCGGCAAGGCAGATCGCCAGGAGAAGCGCGGGAAAGGCCATCATCAGATCGGTGAAGCGCATCAGCACTGCGCCGATCCAGCCGCGGAAATAGCCCGCGGTGATGCCGACCAGCGTCCCGATGACAAGCGCCATCCCGTTCGCCACGATCCCGATGATCAGCGAGGTGCGCGCGCCGTACAGGATGCGCGTGAAGAGGTCGCGGCCCAGCAGGTCCGTCCCGAACAGGAAGCGCCCGTCGGGCGGAAGCGGCGCGCCCTCCAGTGTCAGCCCGTCGAACAGCTGTTCGTCCGGCGCGAAGGGCGCGATCCAGGGGGCCAGCACCGCCCCGGCCACCGCCAGCACGATCAGCACCGCGCCGAGAAGCGCCAGCCGGCGCCGAATCAGGCGCCGCAGGGCCGAGGCCGGCCTGCGGGCGGGGTCAGCCGCGGTCACGTCGGTCATCGACCTCCTCCTCGGCGGCGGTCAGGCGGGCAACCACACGGGCGGCCGCGTCTTCGAGGCTGACACGCCAGGCC
Organism: Albidovulum sediminis; assembly: GCF_025380365.1. Classification (GTDB taxonomy): domain Bacteria; phylum Pseudomonadota; class Alphaproteobacteria; order Rhodobacterales; family Rhodobacteraceae; genus Albidovulum; species Albidovulum sediminis. The sequence continues at coordinate 570,733 of NZ_JAOCQF010000002.1, read as the reverse complement.
ATCGCCATCTGGCGCAGCCGGCCGTAGGCGGCGGCGTCGTCACGGGCGCCATGGGCGGCCAGCAGGGTGACGGCGCGCACGACGGTCTGACGTTCGTCCAGCCGGCGGCGCAGGTCGGCGATCTCGACCGAAAGCGACCGCTGCGCGTCGAAGGCATCGCGCGCGATGAGGAGCGCGGAATAGGCGCCATTGTCGCCCACGGGCTTGAGAAGCTGCGCATGCGCCCCCGCCCTCAGCGCCCATTCGATCCGCCCCGGCGCCTCCGAACCTATCAGGGCGACCATTGGCATCGGGCTTTGCCCCGGCGCCCAGGGAAACTGTTCGTCATGCCCCATGTCGGCGTCGAAGAACACGAAATCCGCGCCCAGCGCCGCGGGGCCGAGGTCGGGCCAGGCCTGCGACACCTGCAGCCCGATCGCGCGCAACTGCCGGTCCAGCGCCTGCACCGTGGGGTGCGGGCGATGCAGGATCACGGCCGTCGCGCCACCAAGGTTCTGGATGCGCATCGGGCGCCTCATGACACCACCCTGAGGATCGGGGCGGCCGCCGGGGTGCGGGCGCGCGCAAGGTAGGGGTCGCCGGGCACGGCGGGCAGCGCCTTCACCGTGCGGAAGATCCCGTCCTGAACCCGCGCGATCACCACCGGCAGCGAGGTGTGGTGGGTGGCGCGGTCGATCATCGCCGGCCCTTGTGCATTCTCCAGCAGCGCGGGGAGGCTTGCGGTTTCGGCATCCGGCCGGCCGTTGAGAAGCCGGGCAAGTTCGAGGACCGCGGCGTGCGCCGCCGCCTCGAGCGACGACCCGAAGCCGCCTGCCCCGCCGGTGCGGAAATAGGGCCCGGCGGAGACCAGACCTTCGGCGGCCGCACCCAGCGCGGGCAGTTCCGCCTCGGTCAGGTTGCACGACAGGATCGGACACCGCGCGGGCGAGAAATCGGCGTCCTCGGACGCCAGCCGGTGCATCCGCGCCAGAAATTCGTAGGACGACGGGCCGACCAGGTTGTTCAGGATGAAGGCGGGGCGGGTGGCGCGCACTTCCTCGAGAATGCGCCCAACCTCGCGGGAGCCGAGCGGAAGGCAGCGTTCGCCCAGCACCTCGCCGCCGGCTGCGGTGATCCGCTCCCGCGCGAGGCGGTTCATCTCCCATCCCCAGATGTAGTTCGATCCGGTCAGGTAGGCCCGGGCCCCGTGCGCGGGCAACGCCCAGTCCAGGAGCGGCAGGAGGTGCTGATTGGGGCAGGCATGGGTGTAGACGACATGATCGGAGGCCTCGAACCCCTCGTAGGGCAGCGCGTACCAAAGCGTCCCGCCGTGCTTTTCCAGCACCGGGATGACCTCCTTCCGGCTCCACGAGGTGACGCAGCCGACGATATGGCGCGCGCGCGTGTTGCGCAGCAGATCCTCGCACAGCGGGCCATAGAGGTCGACGTCCCCACCGGGGTCGCGCTCGATCGGCAGCAGGCACATGTCGTAGGCAGGATCGGCGTTGATGCGCGCCATCGCGGCCAGGGCGCCGGAACGGCACGCCTCGGAAAAGAGCGAATAGCCCCCCGAACGGGAGTAGAGCAACCCCACCTCTATCGGCCGCTTGTCCTTGCCCAAGGCATCCCCCAAAACGCCAAAGGCCCTGCGGCCGACCATGGGGTCGGCAGTCAGGGCCTGCTTGCCACTCGGCTTCTCACCAGCTGTGGGTCAAGCGTATACTTGCGACCACGCCAGTCAAGAGGGGTTGCGCAGGAAACGGGGGAACCGGCGCGGCGGGGAATTACCGCTTGCCCTTGGGTCGACGCGGAGGTGCCTCGCCGGGTTTCGGGCGGCGCGCCTGCGCGTATTTGCCCTTGGGCTTGCCCCCGGCACCCGCGGGCTTGCCCCCGGTCTTGGGTCCGGTCTTGGGTCCGGGCCTTGCGGGACTGTCGCCGGCTTCGGGCGCCGGGCCGGCCTTGACTGGCCGCGATGCCTTCTGCTCGGCGCTCCAGCGGGGTTTGACGCGCTGCTTTCCGCCCGATGGCGCCTCGGGCGCGGCAGGGGTGGGTGCTTGCTGCGGCGCGGCCTGCGGAGGCCGGTCGTCCGTCACTGGCCTTGCGGCGGGCGCGGGCCTTGCGGCGGGCGCGGGCCTTGCGGCGGGCGCGGGCCTTGGGGCGGTTGCGGGCCGTGCCTTCGCGGAAAAATCCCGGCCCGGGCGCGCGGGCTTCTGCCCCGCGCGGTCCGCGAAGCCGCGCTCCGCGGTCGGTTCCCCCTGAAGACGGTTCATCACCAGCCCCGGTTCGATCTCGGTCGTTTCGCCGAAGCGGGGCGCGGCCGCGGTCGCGATCTGAACGAAGGTCTCCCGCTCGCGCACGCGGATCGCGCCGATGTCGTCGCGGGTGATCCCGCCCGCGTCGCAGATCTTCGGCAGCAGCCAGCGCGCCTCTGCCCGGCCGGCATGCCCGACCGACAGCGCGAACCAGACCGAAGCCCCGAATTCGCGCGGGGCGCGCGGCGCCGCATCCGAGGGCGGGGCGGTTTCGGTCAGTTCCTCGGGCGGCGGGCGGCCTTCGCGCCACAACTGGACGAAGGCGGCGGCGACCTGTTCGGCGCCGACCCGGGCCAGCAGATCGCGGGCGATGGTCATGTCCTCCAGCGTCGCACCCAGCGCCGGATGATCCAGCATGCGGAGGTCGTCGCGCGCCCGGACATCGTCAGCCGACGGCGCCTTGCCCCAGTCGGCGGTCACCTTCGCGCCCTGCAACAGGCGCTGCGCCTTCTTGTAGTCCGCAGGCGTGACGATCAGCGCCGAAACGCCCTTGGCGCCGGCACGGCCGGTCCGGCCCGACCGGTGCAGGAGCGTGTCCGGGTTGGTCGGCAGATCGGCGTGGATGACAAGTTCCAGCCCCGGCAGGTCGATGCCGCGCGCCGCGACGTCGGTCGCGATGCAGACCCGCGCACGCCCGTCGCGCAGGGCTTGCAGGGCGTGGGTGCGCTCCTGCTGCGACAACTCGCCCGACAGCGCCACGACGCGGAAGCCGCGGTTGCCCATACGGGCCAGAAGGTGGTTCACGTTGGCCCGCGTCTTGCAGAAGACGATGGCCGTCCGCGCCTCGTAGAACCGCAAGAGGTTGAAGATCGCGTTCTCGCGATCCCGTGCGGTCACGGACAACGCCCGATAGGCGATGTCGCCGTGCTGGCGCGCCTCGCCCATGGCGGCGACGCGCAGGGCATCGCGCTGGAAATCCCGCGCCAGCTTCTCGATGGCGGCGGGCACGGTGGCCGAGAACATCAGGGTGCGGCGGCCTTCCGGCGCCGTGCCCAGGATGAACTCCAGATCCTCGCGGAAGCCGAGATCCAGCATCTCGTCCGCCTCGTCCAGCACGGCGACGCGCAGGTGCGCCAGGTCAAGGCTGCCGCGCTCGATGTGATCGCGCAGGCGCCCGGGCGTACCGACGACGATATGCGCCCCCTGCGCCAGCGAACGCCGTTCGCTGCGGTAGTCCATGCCGCCGACGCAGCTTGCGATCCGGGCACCGGCGGCCGCGTAGAGCCAGCCGAGTTCCGCGGCGACCTGCAGCGCCAGTTCGCGCGTCGGCGCGATGACGAGGGCCAGAGGGGCGTCGCTCCGGGGAAGCACATCCCCCGGCCCCAGCAGGTCGGGCGCCACGGCGATGCCGAACGCGACCGTCTTGCCCGATCCGGTCTGCGCGGAGACCAGAAGGTCGCGTCCCCGCGCACCGGGGGCCAGCACGGCCGTCTGCACGGAGGTGAGGGTCGCATACCCTCGGTCGTTCAACGCTGCGGCCAGAGGCGCGGCGATCTCTGTCTGGGTCATCCGTCTGCCTGATCTGGGTCCCTGGGGTCATGCCGGTCGCCCGGCCCTGACGTTGCGGGCATCTTGCCGCGCCGCGTTGCACCGGTCGAGCCTTCGCCCTAGCGCCCGGTCGGGCAAGAGTCAAAGCCCGTTCGCGCCGACGGGCGGGGGCAGGCCATTTCAGGACGAAGCGCCGCGGCCACCCCTGCACCGCGCACCCGAAGGACGATCCTTCGCCCATCCGGCGCTCGTACGCGCGCGCGCAGGCCCGTAGCGTCCGGAAAACCACGCGCAACTGTCCGAAAATGGCCAATGCCCCCGCTGATCCGCGCGTATCACGGCCTTGCGAGTTCAGGTTGCTGGGGAGAGCGCCTTTCACGAAGTCGGAAGCGGTTCGGACGCGTTCACGGGCGGCAGGGGCGACAGCCCTGCGCACGGGCCGCGCATCGGCGGGCCGGGATGCGTCCGGGCGCCCGCGCATCGCATCACGCCGGCCAAAACCGGCTGCGGCATCGCCCGGCGCACCAGGGCGCCGGAAAGAATTATCGGGCCGGACGGGGCCCCGTGTTCCGCCAGGCCCGGCGGGACAAGACGTATCGGAAGGGGAATGAGACATGCAAAAGACGAACCGCCAGCACGACAGCATCGCGACGGCGTGGCTCCGGCTGGCAAAGCCATCGCGCAGCGGCCTTGGCCGGGCGGCTCTGGTGCTCGGGCTTCTGACGGCCCATGGGGCCGCGGCGCAGGACACGGCGTCGGGGTGGGAGATGCGCTTCACGCCCTATCTCTGGGGATCAGGTCTGTCGGGCACCGTCTCGACCATCGCCGGCCTGCCTGACGCCGAGGTCGACTCCTCCTTCAGCGACATCCTCGAGAATCTCGACTTCGGTCTGATGGGGGTGTTCAGCGCCCGCAAGGACAACTACGGCATCTTCGGCGATGTCATGTACGTCAACCTCGGCGCTGGCGGCGAGACGCCCGGCGGACTGTTCGGGGGCACCAGCGCCGATATCCGGAACGTCGTCGTCACCCTTGGCGGCGATTACGTCGTGTCGAAAAGCGCCTCGAGCGAGGTCCGCGTCGGCGCCGGCCTTCGCTACTGGGATGTGAACGTCGATCTGAACCTCAGCGCCGGGACGTTGCCCGCCGCTTCGGCCTCTGTCTCCAACAGTTGGGTCGATGCGATCGCCGGCGTGAACTGGAAGACCGACCTGAGCGACCGGACCTATTTCTCCGGCTGGGCCTTCGCCGGCGGCGGCGGGTCCGACTTCACCTCCGACATCTTCGCCGGCATCGGTTACCGGATCAGCGACCGGACCGAACTGATCGGCGGCTACCGCTACCTGAGCGTCGACCGCAGCGACGGCGACTTCCTTTACGATGTCGAGCAGCAGGGCGCCCTGATGGGTGTCAGCTTCGGGTTCTGAAGATGGGCGCGCCCGGACAAGGCCTGCGTCTCGGGGCCCTCGCGGTCCTGGCCGCGCTTGTCTTCGCGCAGGCCGGCGCACAGCCGGTCGAACCTTCGGAGCCGACCGGGCCGGTCGATCTCGGCACCGCCGAGACGGTCGGCCTGCGCAACGGGTCCTTCGTGCTGGCCCCAATCCCGTTCGAGAACCCGTCGCTGGGCAGCGGGCTTGCCCTGGGCGGGGCTTATCTGTTCAAGGCCGATCCCGGCTCCGGCACGTCGTTCGTCGGTCTTGGCGCGTTCAAGACCAGCAACGACAGCCGGGGCTACGGCTTCGGCCTGGGCACCAAGCTGCGCTCGGACCAGCTGAACTTCTCCGTCCGCGGCGCCGATGCCGATCTGAACTACGACCTCTACGCCGCCGGCACCCCGGTGCCGATCACCCAGTCGGTCTCCGCGGTCGAAGTCGAGTTCGGCTACGGTTTCCGCGACAACCTCACGGCCGGAGCCGGGCTGTCCTATGCCAACACGGTCCTGTCGCCGCGCCTTGGCGTGCTGCCCCCGGATCTCGCGCTCGACGCGGACCTGGAGCTTGCCAAGGGCAAGCTGTTCCTGACCTGGGACAGCCGGGACGACAGCATGTATCCGACCACCGGCGCGCTTGTCTCGGGCGAGGTGACCTACGGGACATTCCTCAACGCCGGCGACCGGGATTACTGGAAGGCCGTGGTCAAGGCCGCGGGCTACCGGACCCTCCTGGGCGACGGCGTCCTTGCCGGGCGCGTCACGGCGTGTTCGGCCACCTCGGACGCGCCCTTCTTCGATGCCTGCTCCCTGGGCGCGACCGATTCCTTCCGCGGCTATTCCTCGACCGAGTTCATCGACGACGCCCTTCTGTCGTTCCAGGCGGAGTATCGCGGGCAGCTTTACAAGCGGTTGGGATATGTCGTCTTTGCCGGTGCCGGCGCGGTCGGCCCGGACCTCGGCGCGGCGGCGGCGGGGTCCTACCGGACAGCTGCGGGGATCGGCATTCGCTATCGGTTGTCGAAAACATTCCCGCTCGATTATGCCATCGACCTTGCCGCGAATGAGCGGGGGGAAAGCCTTCTTTACGTCAGCGTCGGGCAGAGATTCTGAAATCAGCCTTCCGTCCGGAATACAATTCTTTCTTCGATTATTTGATCGGTTGATTTGTGCTTTAATTGATTTCATAATAACATTATTAATATGTAATCAATTCCGCGATCTTGCCCGGGTTTCCGCAGGAGATTCGCCAAAAAGCGCGCGATATCCGACCGAGAATCTTCCAAGCTCGATAAACCCAAGGCCGACCGCCGCGGCGCTCACGCTCGGATAGTCGCCTTTGCGCAGCGCCGATCTGACCTTGTGCATGCGCTTGAGATAGAAATAGCGCTTCGGCGCAACGCCGAACCATTCGAGGAAGATGCGGTTCAAGGTCGGATAGCTGACGCCAAGCGTCTCCGCGATCTCCGCGATGTCGAGGGAGTCATGGTCGTTGTCGCCGACGATATCGCGCAACCTGCGCAGAACGCCGGGCCTCGGAATCATCGGCCTTCCCGCCGACGGGGTAGCGCCACGATGCGTCAGCGCGGCATGAAGCGCCTCGTCAAGCTGGTCGGTCAGGGCCGTCAAATCGCATTTATCTATTTGTAAATAATTAATACTATCAGAAAGCTCGGTCAGTATGGACCGCAGGCGCGCCAGAGGCTCGGCAGGGATGTCGCGAACCACGGACCCGGCCTTCGGCAGGTCGATGCGCACGCCCATCCGGTCCGCGCGGGCCAGGAAACCCTCGGGCAGCGTCAGCACGCATTCCGCCAGTCCGGCTGACGACTTGTCCGCATGCTCGGAGCCGGGGGCGTAAAGGCCGATGTGCGCCGGCGTCAGTTTCTGCCCGAGCAACCGGCACCCCGCCTTGATCGCGATCGGCACCATGATCGAATGGCGATCCGCCGAAGAATTGCCCTCGCAACTCGCCTCTCCGGCAATAAACCGGATATACTGAAAGCTCCAATCCCGCAGGCCGATCTGCGTGAGATGAGATTTGAACGCGCCCTTTCCGATCTGAATGGCGCTGACGTTCACATGGCGAAGCGCATGCGACATCTCCTCCGCATCCGCGAAGCTCCGACTAACCAGGAAGGAAGCACGGTCCATTCGCCGATTCCCACATGCCGAATTCAGGTCATTATCTCAGATTATGATAGAAACTGCATAGCCATTTTTGACACTTGGGCCTATTTCATTTGAATGGGGGCTTAGCCCCAGGATTTGCACGAAACGGAGACTCTCAGATGACCGACGCTCACTCTCGCCCCCAGACGGGGGTCCCTCTGCCGGAAGATGCGTCAGGCCACACGCGCAGACAGGTCCTGATCGGAGGCGCAAGCTTCGTGAGCGCGGGCGCCGCGGCAGGCTTTCTGGCGGACGGCATGTTCCACCCCGCCGCGGCGGCCGACGGAACGGCACCCAACATCGTCTACATCGTCATCGATGACGCGGGTTTTGCCGACGTCGGCTTCAACGGCGCGACCGACATCAAGACGCCGAACCTCGACGCCCTGGCGGCTGAGGGCGCGCGGCTCGAACAGTTCTACACCCAGCCGATGTGCACGCCCACGCGGGCCGCGCTGATGACCGGCCGGTATCCGCTGCGCTACGGGCTCCAGATCGGGGTTATCCCGGGGGCCGGCCAATACGGTCTGGCGCTCGATGAAAAGCTGCTTCCGGAATACCTGAGGGAAGCCGGGTACAAGACGGCGATGTCCGGCAAATGGCACATCGGCCACGCCAAGGTCGAGTTCCTGCCGCCGCAGCGCGGGTTCGATTCCTTCTATGGCGCGACGGTCGGCGAGATTGACCATTTCGAACATGCGTCGCATGGCGTTCCGGACTGGTACCGCGACAACACCCCGATCGAGGAAGAGGGTTTCGACAACACCCTGTTCGGAGCCGAGGCGGTGCGGGTCATCAACGACCATGACACGTCGTCGCCGCTGTTCCTCTACCTCGCCTTCACCGCGCCGCACACGCCGTGGCAGGCGCCCCAGGAATACATCGACCGGTTCGCCGACATCCCGGACGAGAACCGCCGGCTCTTCGCAGCGATGATGGCTGTTGTCGACGACGAGGTCGGCAAGGTCGTGGCGGCGCTGGAGGAAAAGGGTATGCGCGACAATACCCTGATCGTGTTCCACAGCGACAACGGCGGCACCCGGGACAGCATGTTCTCGGGCGACACGCCGGTGCAGGGCAACATGCCCGCCGACAACGGACCCTTCCGCGCCGGCAAGGGCACGGTCTATGAGGGCGGCACCCGCGTCGCCGCCTGCGCCAACTGGCCGGGCAAGATCCAGCCGGGCAATGTGAACGGCATGATGCATGTCGTCGACATGCTGCCCACCATCGCCGGACTTGCAGGAATCGAACTGAACGGTGAAAAGCCGCTGGACGGCATGGACGTGTGGGCCACGCTCAGCCAGGGGGCCGCTTCCCCGCGGACGGAGATCGTCTACAACATCGATCCGCTGTCGGGCGCGGTGCGCCAGGGCGACATGAAACTGGTATGGGTTGCGGCCCTGCCCGGTTCGATCGAGCTTTTCGATCTGTCGGCCGACCCCGGTGAAGGCACCAACATCGCCGAGGCGAACCCCGAGGTCGTCACCCAGCTTCAGGCCCGCATCGTCCAACTGGCGAAGGAGATGGCGCCGCCACTCCTGATCCGGGAGGCGATCCGCCTGACCTACTACGTGCCGCCGGAAATGGCGGACACGCAGGAGCTGTTCTCCATCGGCGACTAACGCCCAAGCCCCCCGCGCCAGCCGAAACCCCGGCTGGCGCGATCCCATTCGTCTTTGCGGTGCAGAGGACCCGACGTGAACGACATGACCGCACCTTCATCCCTGGCCGAACCGGCGCGGCAGGCGCGCGAGGGTATGATCTGGATCCCGGGCGGGACCTTTCTCATGGGATCCGACCGCAACTATCCCGAAGAGGCGCCGGCGCATCGGGTGTCCGTCGACGGGTTCTGGATCGACCGTACCTGCGTCACCAACCGGGAATTCGCCCGCTTTGTCGAAGCGACCGGGCATGTGACCCTGGCCGAACGGCCCGCCGACCCTGCGGACTATCCCGACGCGGCGCCGGAACTGCTGGTTCCGGCCTCGGCCGTCGTACAGATGCCGGAACGGCCCGTCAACATGGGCCTGCCCTATTCCTGGTGGGCCTATGTGCCGGGCGCGGACTGGCGCCACCCGCGCGGGCCCGGCAGTTCCATCGACGACCTTCCCGACCACCCGGTGGTGCATGTCTCGTTCGAGGACGTTGCCGCCTATGCGGCCTGGGCCGGCAAGGACCTGCCCACCGAGGCGGAATGGGAATTCGCCGCCCGCGGCGGCCTAAACGGCGCCGAGTTCGCCTGGGGTGACGAACTGGTGCCGGGCGGCGTTCACATGGCCAACACCTGGCAGGGAGAGTTCCCGCGGGTGAACACGATGGAGGATGGCTATCTCTGGACCTCCCCCGTTGGTGCCTTTCCGGCAAACGGATACGGCCTGTTCGACATGATCGGCAACGTCTGGGAATGGACCGCCGACTGGTATCAGGACCACGCCAGGATCGAACGGCCCTGCTGCGTGGCCAGAAACCCCCGCGGCGGGCCGGAAGAGACGAGCGGGGGCAGCGCGGGTCCGAACCGGCAGACCCCGCGCAAGGTGCTCAAGGGCGGGTCGCATCTCTGCGCGCCGAACTATTGCCAGAGGTACCGCCCAGCCGCGCGGCTTGCGCATCCGGTCGACACGACGACCTGCCACGTCGGTTTCCGCTGCGTCCTGCGGGCGTGATCGCGGACTCGCCTCCGGCTAGTGCAACGGCTCGTTGCGCCCGTGCATCCTGAACTGCTGACCGATGCCGCTGCGCCTTGCATCGCCCGGCGCCATTCCGGTCATCCGTCGGAAGGCCCGGCCGAAATGCGCGGCGTCCGAATAGCCCAGCATGACGGCGATCTCGGTGATCGGAATCTGCGTCTCGGCGATCAGTTCGCGCGCGCGGTCCATGCGGGTCTTCAGGACGAGGTCGCGGTAGGAAATCCCGATCTCGTCCAGCTTCCGTCTCATCGTGCGCTCTCCATAGCCAAGCTGGCCCGCAATCTTTTCCATCTCGACGTTGCCTTCATCGACCCCCAGCCTGACGAGGGCCTCGATCGAGGAGAACACGTCCCGCGGCGGGCCCGACGTGACCTCGAGCACGATGTCCTTCATCGTGACCAGCCGTGTCGGCGCGACGCGGCGCCCTTTCGACAGGGCGGCGCGGCGCATCACCAACGCCATCGTCGGCTGCATGAAGCGGACTTCGCACCCGAAAAGCGCCTCGTAATCGGCAGCGTTCGGCGGCTTGGGAAAGTCGAACTCGACATGGGTGAGGACCGCCCCGCCGGAAAAATAGGGCTCTCCGATCGACAGCATGATCCGCGCGGCCAGGACGGCGTAATGCCGGTACCCCGGCGCCCCCCGCAGGGCCGCGTAGTATCTGAAATACGCAAGTTCGCCCTTGCACTCGACCGTGGATCGGTCGAACGAGCAGTTGAAGGGCAGCATCGCGCAGGCCAGCCGCAGGGCGTCATGCAGCGTTTCGGGGGCCGTCACATAGCCTGAGAACTTGCCGAAGGTCGCGATGGAGGCATGACGCCCGATTGCGATCCCGATATCCTCGCCCGCCTCTTTCGAGACCGAGTCGAAGAAGAGAAGCTGGCTTGCATGCGGGATATGGTGGCGCAGGCTGTAAAGCGCGACTTCCGGCAGCTCGGCCTCGCCGAGGCTGCGCTTCATCGCGCGCGTGCCGACGATCCTTTCGATCGGCTCTGTCAGTCCGATCAGCGTTCGTGTCGAAATAAACGGAACCTGCATTCCCACGGCGCGCGCTCCCCCTGCCTTCATCTGGTCCGGGCGGCGCTTCAGGCCGCGGTTCCGGCCGGAACAGGCTGGCCGGGAAGATGCCGGCTCCGGGGCATCGGCGCCCGGCGGGTGTGTTTCGCAATTGTCCGAAGTCTGCGGACCCTGGCTTCCATCTTCCCCGTCCTTCCCATCCTCCGGCCGACCCCCGCGATGCGCAGGTGACCGCTGAGGGGCCGGCAAGGGCACCCCGGACCCGGAGCCGTCGCGGCAAGGCGGCCGCGCCCACGGGATTGCCCATGCCGATGCGCGCCCCAAGGTCGAGTGCGCTTCGCCTGCCTGGAAAGGAACCCGCCTCCCCGCGGTTCTCTCCCCCTCTCCGGCGCCACATCGCGTCGCGGTCACGGCCGAACGCAGACGGATCGCAGGCCATGCAACACCGCGCCCCTGTCCGAACCCCGTCGTCCGTTGCGCGGATCGCCTGTCCCGCCACGATGCTACATCGCGCCGGAGTTTCAGCATACTGCATTTGTTGAGCCGCACGCATTAGCCATTTTCGGACAGGCGGGGCGACCGCCGCAGGGGTGCGCGCGGGCGGAACATCGGCGTTTCGCGGGAAATCTGGTGCCCCCAGACGGACTTGAACCGCCGACCCTCTGATTACAAATCAGATGCTCTACCAGCTGAGCTATAGGGGCATGGCTGTTGAGATAGACGCCTTGGCCCCGTCACGCAAGGGGAAGGCTCAGCGCCCCGTGCCGCGGTGCTGGGCGCGCGCCATCAGGCCCACGGCCAGAAGCCCGACGGCCATCACCAGAAGCGCGGGCGGGGAAGCGTCGCCGAGGTTCTCGAGGCTCGCCTTCTCGTGCACGCGGGTGGCCAGCGTCTCGAAGTTGAAGGGCCGGAGCAAGAGCGTCGCGGGCAGTTCCTTGACCCCGTCGACGAAGACCAGCAGCAGCGCCGTCCCCACCGATCCGCGCATCAGAGGCAGGTAGACCTCGCGCAGGGCGCCGCCCGTCGTCCGACCGAGCGAACGCGCGGCCATCGGCAGCGAGGGCGAGACGCGCCCGAACGCGGTGTCGAGCGCGCCCTGCGCAATGGCGAAAAAGCGGACGGCGTAGGCGAGCACGATCGCCGCCGCCGTCCCGGTGACGAGAAGCCCCGGATCGGTCCCCGTCAGGGCCAGCACGAGGTCGGCCAGCGCATGGTCGAAGGCCGCCATGGGGATGAGGATGCCGACAGCCAGGACTGCCCCCGGCGCGGCATAGCCGATGGTGGTGGCCGGCAGAAGCAGGCGCGGCAACCGCCGCCCGGTCAGGCGCACGCCATAGACCATGACGATCGCCGCCAGGACGGTCAGCGCCGCCGCCGATCCCGCCACCGTCATCGTGTTCAGGAATGCCCTGAGCAGCCCCTTGCCGACCCAGGCCTCCGGATTGGCCACGGCATGGGCAGAGATGACCGAAAGGGGAAGGACAAAACCCATCCCGAAGGGGACGAGGCACAGGAACATCGCCAGCCATCCGGCGCCCCCCGTCAGCGCCACGCGGTTGACCGGGCGCGGCTGGCGGGCGGAGTGGTAGTATCGCGAATGGCGCCGGCTCGTCTTTTCCAGCGCGACAAGGACCAGGATGACGGTCAGCAGCACGCAGGCGATCTGCGCCGCCCCGCCCGCATTCCGCGATTCGAGCCAGACCGAGAAGATGCCCGTCGTCAGCGTCTGCACGCCGAAGAAATCGACCACGCCGAAGTCGTTCACCGTCTCCATCATCACGATGGCGGCCCCCGCGGCAATGGCCGGGCGGGCCAGCGGCAGGCCCACGCGCAGGAAGAGGCCCGCGGGGCCCGCGCCAAGGGCACGCGCGACCTCGTAACTGCCCGCCGACTGTTCGCGGAAGGCGGCGCGGGCCATCATGTAGACATAGGGATAAAGTGCCGCCGCCAGCACCACGACCGCCATCGTCCGAGAGCGGATCTCGGGGAACCAGTAGTCGCGCGGCGAGGTCCAGCCCATCGCCTCGCGCAGGGCGGTCTGGACCGGCCCCGAATAGTCGAGGAAGTCGACCAGCACGTAAGCCCCGACATAGGCGGGGATCGCCAGCGGCAGCAGCAGCAGCCACTCCAGAAGCCTCGACAGGGGAAAGCGGTACATGGTGACCAGCCAGGCGGCCCCGGTCCCCACCGCCGCGGCAAGCGCCCCGCTGCCAAGCGTCAGGACGGCGGTGTTGCCCAGGTAGCGCGGCAGGGTGGTGGAGATGAGGTGCGGCCAGATGTTCTCGCTCGGCCGGAAGGCGATGGCCACGACCGACAGGATCGGCAACAGCACGAGTGCTGCTATGGCAAGGGCCGCCAGCGACCAGAGCCCGCTGCCCGCCACGCGGATCTTGCGGGGCGCGGTCGGGGCGTTTTCGGGATCGGCGGACAGGCTGGTCATGGCGCCGGGGTTAGCTGAAACCGGTTTTCCTGTCCAGAAAGCCCGTATAGTGTCCGCCGCGGGCAGTCACGGGCGGAGATCCTTCGGGCATGCGGGTGATCTATCACATCGGCGCGCATTGCACCGACGAAGGGCGGATTCTGAAGACGCTCCTGAAGAACCGCGGGCTTCTGGTGGAGCGTGGTGTCGCCGTCCCTTCGCCCGCGCAGTTCCGCCCGGTCCTGCGCCGCGCGATGCAGTCGCTGTCCGGCGGGATGCTGGGCCAGGACGCGGGCCAGATGATCATCGAGGATCTGCTGGACGGCACCCCGGCCGAAAGGCTGATCTTCAGCCACGACTTCCTGATGTCGATCCCGATGCACGCGATCGGCGAGGACGGGCTATACGCGAACGCCGCGCGCAACGTCGCCGCCCTGTCGCGCATCTTCGCCGAGGGGCGGTGCGAGTTTCACATCGGCCTGCGCAACCCGGCAACGCTGGTGCCCGCGCTGGTCGGACTGCAGCGGGGCCAGACCTACAAGGACGTCATCGGCGCGGCGCATCCGCTCGAAATGCGCTGGCAGACGGTGATCGAGCGCATCGTCGACCGTGTCCCAGATGCGCGGCTTGTCCTGTGGTGCGACGAGGATCTGGCCTTCGTTTGGCCCGAGGTGCTGAGGCGCATGGCCGGGCTTGACCGCGCCACGCCGATCGAGGGGGAGGATGATTTCCTGTCCACTCTCCTGACCGCCGAAGGGCTGGCTGCCCTGCGCGCGCGCCTTGCGTCCGCACCGGCGGACGTCGAGACGCGCCGCGCGCTTACCGAAAAGGCGCTGGCCAGCCATCTGCGCGAAGGCGCATCCGATGAGGCAGTCGAAGTGCCCGGATGGACCCAGCAGCTGGTCGATCAGATGACGGCAGATTACGAGGGCGATGTGGCGGCGATCGCCGGCCTGCCGCAGGTGGAATTCCTCTGGCCCTGAGCGGGGCGCAAGGCGGGCGGGGCTTTGTTCAGCCCATGCCCAGTGCGGCCTTGTACATCTCCAGAATCGCCTCTTCCTCGGCCACGTCGTCGCGGTCACGCTTGCGCAGCGCGATGATCTTGCGCATCACCTTGGTGTCATAGCCGCGCGCCTTCGCCTCGGCCATGATCTCCTTCTGCTGCTCGACGATGTCCTTCTTCTCGGCCTCGAGATGCTCGTACTGTTCGATGAACTGCCGGAGTTCGTCGGCGGCAACGTTGTAGGTGGCGTCGGACACGGGCTGGTTCATCGTTGGGCTCCCTTAGGACAGGCGTCTTGACTAATGCCTCGCGGCAGGCGCTTCAAGGGGGGCCGGGGCGTCCGGGGCGCGCGTGGCCTTGCCGTTGGCGCCGCCGCGCGCTAGTGCGTCACCAACGGGCGAAGGGGGGCTTGCATGGGCTGGCTGATCTGGGGCGGAGCGGGCGTCACGCTGCTGGGGCTGGCAGGTCTGGTCGGCTGCATCGTCGCCGTGTCGCAGGCGCGCCGCGCCGGGCTTGACGAGACCGCGCTGCGCGCGAAGCTGCAGCGGGTCATCGTCTGGAACTTCGCAGCACTCCTGCTTTCGGCGCTTGGCCTGATGATGGTCGTTATCGGCATCGCCCTCGGCTGACGCCTGCCCCGTCAGCCCCCCGTCAGGCCCCGTTCAGGTCGTCGAACCGCTTCCCGATCCGGATCATCTCGTCCCAGATGGGGGCCGGGCGCCAGAAGCGTTCGTCCCCGCCCTGCGCTAGCGTGCGGAGCTGGTTGCGCACCGACAGCAGCCCCGCGCGGTCCGCAACCTGCATCGGGCCGCCCCCCCAGCGCGGCAGGCCGTGGCCCGCGATCATCACCAGATCAATGTCCGATGGCCGCCGGGCGGCCCCTTCCACGATCAGGCGGGCGCCCTCGTTGGCCAATGCGGCCATCAGCCGCGCGCGAATCGTCGCTTCGGGCAGCGGGCGCGCAGCCTCGCCGCGCTGCTGCACCAGCACCGCAAGAACGTCCGGGTCCGGCCGTCCGACGCCGGTCGCGTCATAGCGGTAGTAGCCCGCGCCGGTGGAGATGCCGCCGCGCCCGAGTTCGAGCAGCGCCAGCCCGATCCCGGCATTGCCGAGCGGATGTTCATCCTCGGTCTCAAGGCGGGCGCGCCATTCGAGGTCGGCGATCAATCCCTGCCGGTCGAGCGCCGCATAGGGCCCGACCGACCAGCCGTCCGCCATCATCGCCGCGTCGATGGCATAGGGGGTGGCGCCTTCCTCGAGCAGCCGGTCAGCGGCAAAGCGCAGCGCGCCGGTCAGCCGCTCACCCAGGCTGCCGTCGGTCAGGCCCGTGCGCACCACCCGCCGCCCCGCCCCGCGCAGCAGCGCCAAGGTCGCCGCCAGGATCTCGCGGTCGGTGATCGGGCTGGCGGCCAGTTCGAACAGCCGGTCCGAAGCGGGCCCGGCGGGCCTGAGCCCGACCACCGCGCGCGGACGCCCGGAGACCGAGATCGCGGCATCGAGGTCGGGGCCGGTCGCCGCGGTGGCGAGGATCGCGCCCTCGGCGGCGACACGGCCGAAATCCGCCATCCGCGTCCGCGCATTTCGCCCGGCCAGTTCCGACAGGTCCAGGATGATGTCTATCCCGTCGAGGTCGCGCGCCTCGGTCGCGCCGTCGAGCCGCGTCCATTCCTCGCGTCGGGCGGTCGCCGTCCGGCGCCCCTGCGCCTCTTCGCGCTCATAGGCCAGCGCGACAAGGCCAATGGTCCGGGTCAGCACTTCGGTATCGGCATCGAACAGCGTCACGCGCAGGCCGCGGCCCAGAAGGTCGCAGGCCAGGTCGGCCGCAAGCGCCCCCTCGCCGGCCACCGCCACGGTGCGGCGCGGGACGATCTCGATCCCGGCGAGGTCCGGGTGGATGGGCAGCCGCCGCTCTGCCCGGAGGACATGGCGCAGCGCCGCCGAGACTGCACTCGCGCGCAGTTCCTCGTACACCACGCGCTCATAGGCAAAGCCCTCGTGCGCGGGCAGGAGCAGGGAAGCCTCGACGCAATCGATGATCCGGCCGGGTGCCGAGGGTTCGGGTGCGCGCGGAATGCTGCGTGCCGCGTCGATGGCGGCGAGGAACGCCCGGCCTTCCTGCACGCCATCGGTGGGGGTCGGGCGCCCCGCGGGGGCCATGCCCAGCGCCAGGTCCCGCGCCCGGGCCAGCGCGCCGGCCAGGGGATTGTCCGCCACGGCGTCGACAAGGCCGAGAGCGGCCGCGCGCTCTGCCGTCACCGCCTGTCCGGACAGCAGCATCGTCAGCGCCGCCCCCGCGCCCACCAGACGCGGCAACCGCTGCGTCGCCCCCCCGCCGGGCGACAGCCCGAAGGCCACCTCCGGCAGCCCGAGCCGCGTGTCGGGCGCGGCCACGCGCGCGCGCGCTGCCAGCGCCAGTTCCAGCCCGCCGCCCAGAACAGCGCCGGAGAGCGCGGCCACAACAGGCTTCAGGCATCCCGCGACCCCGTCGCAAAGATCGGCCAGCGTCGGGGCCTCCTGCGGGCGGTCGTGGTCGCGCAGATCGATCCCGGTCGACCAGGTGCGCCCGTCGGCCGCGAGGACGATCGCCATTACGGCGGGGTCCGCCTCGGCCGCCTCGATCGCCGCAAGCAGATCCGCACGCACCTCGCGCGAGAGCGCATTGACGGGGGGATTCGCGATCAGGAGGGTCGCGATCCCCCCGCTCGTCGCCGCGATCACCCGCTCTGTCATGACCCTTCACGCTCCGCCCTTGCCGGACCTGCTCCGTCGGCGCGCATCCAGTCACCCTGCGCGCGGCGGCCCGGCCGCTTTGGACAAAGCTTAGCGTCGTGCAAGCGTTTCGCAATCGCGCGCTGGGGCGTTCAGCGGCGCGGCGCGCAATCCCGGCAGAAGGGCGTGGCCGGCAGCACATCCAGGCGTTCCTCGGCGATCTCGGCCCCGCATTTCACGCAATAGCCGTATTCGCCCTCCTCGACCCGCTTCAGCGCGGCGTCGATCATGCGCATCTCGTGCTGCGCCGAGAGCCCCAGGTCCTCGAGCACCTCGTCCCCCTCCCGCTCCACGGCAAGCTCTTCCCAGTCCTTCGATTCGTGGGCGTCAAGCTCCTGTCCGATCTCCGCGATGCGCGCCAGAAGCGCGGCGCGGCGCGATTCGAGTTCTGCCTTGCGGGTAGCGACGGATTTCATCGGCGTCTCCTTGGTCCATTGTCCCAGTTACTCAGGCTCCGACAGTCGCGACATTGATGCAAGTCAATCCGCACGCTCCGGCGCCATCACCTGTCCGGCACCTACGCATTCACCCATTGCAATGCGTTCGGACAAAGGCATAACAGTTGCGCAAACAGGGAGAATTCACATGCAGGCAGACTGGATCTGGGGGCTTGCCGGGGGGCTGATGATCGGCATCGCCGCTGCGGCCTATCTGCTTCTGAACGGCAGGATCCTGGGGGCCTCGGGCATCCTCGGCGGCCTCGCCGACGGCAGCGAATGGCGCGCGGGGGCGGGGGCCGCGGTGGAAAACATCGCCTTTCTGGCCGGCCTCGTGCTGGTGCCCGGGGGGCTCTGGTACTTTCTGGGGCGGCCCGAGACGCATCTGACCTCCAGCCCCGCGATCCTGGCTGCGGCAGGGCTTCTCGTCGGGGTGGGCACTCGTCTGGCCAACGGCTGCACCTCGGGTCACGGCGTGTGCGGGCTTTCGCGCCTGTCGTTCCGGGGCTTTGTCGCCACCGTCTTCTACCTGGTCGGAGGCGGCGTGTCGGTCGTCCTCTTCCGCCATCTCCTCGGGGTGTCGTGATGCGTCTGGGCGCGGCCTTTCTCTGCGGCGGTCTCTTCGGCAGCGGTCTTCTCGTCTCGGGCATGACCGACACGGCGCGGGTGATCGGCTGGCTCGACATCTTCGGGCAGTGGGACCCGACGCTGGCCTTCGTGCTTGCCGGCGCCATCCTTCCGATGATCGTCGCCTGGCGCGCGGCGGGGCGCCGCGGCACGGCCGTCTACGGCGGCAGCCTGACGCCACCACCCTTGCACGATGTCGACCGCGGGCTTGTCATCGGTTCGCTCGCCTTCGGGCTTGGCTGGGGGTTGGCGGGACTTTGCCCCGGCCCGTCGATTGCCGTCCTGACCTTCGGCGGCTGGAACGCGCTGCTCTTCCTTGTGGCGATGTTGGCGGGTATGGTCGCGGCACCTGTACTGCGGGTGCGGATCGACCGACTCGCCGCCGGCTGAGGAGAAGATCATGGATATCCGCCACCTGACCCCGGCTTATGCCGTCTCGCCCCAGATCACGCCCGAGGACGTGCCCGCGTTGCGCGCGGCCGGCTTTGCCGCGGTGATCTGCAACCGGCCCGACGCCGAGAATCCCGACGGCCTGCGCGCCGCCGACCTGCGCGCCGCGGTCGAGGCCGCGGGCATGGAATTCATCGAGAACCCGCTTGTTCCGGGCGCCTTCACGCCGGAAAACATCGCCGTTCAGGCCCGCGTGCAGGACGACACGGCGGGGCCGGTCTTCGCCTATTGCGCGTCGGGCAACCGCTCCTCCATCGCCTGGGCGATGACCCAGGCCGGCAGGATCCCGACCGAGGAACTGATCGCCCGCGCCGCCAGGTGGGGCTACAACCTCGAGCCGTTCCGCGCCCGTCTGGACGATCTGGCCAAACGCTGAACCTCGCGCGGCCGGCCTGTCGGTCGCGCTGTCCGCACCCGGTTCCGACATCGCCACGTGGCGCCACCGCGCATCCGCGCCCCGACCGGACCTTCCGGGTCAGCCCGCCTGACGGGTCGGGAAGGCCCGGCCGGAGGGTGCCGCGCCGGGCGCGGGCGCTGCGGCGCGGCGGGCCGCGCCGGCGCCCGCATCTGCGCTGCGCCCCCCCGTCCCCAGCCCTTCCAGCGGCGGCGCGAGGGGGCGCGATTCGATCGCGGGCCCGGGTGGTTCGCCCGCCAGCCCCTCCTCGATCCGCAACGCCCGCGCCCCGCGGAAGCGCCCAAGCCGCCCGCGTGCGAAAGCGCCGCCCCCGCCCACCTCCAGCGACACGCGCGCGACGCAGTCGGCGGGAACGGGCAGCAGCATGCCCGGCCGCAGGCCAAGCATGGCATCGGCCGTCACGCGGATGCGGGCAAGGACCGCCTCCGCCTCGGCCGGGGCCGCCAATAGCGCGCGTTCCAGCCGCGCGGACCAGTCACGCGCCTCGGGCGTGGGGCCGGCCGCCTCGGCGTG
The DNA here is from genome assembly GCF_025380365.1 of Albidovulum sediminis. Taxonomy (GTDB): domain Bacteria; phylum Pseudomonadota; class Alphaproteobacteria; order Rhodobacterales; family Rhodobacteraceae; genus Albidovulum; species Albidovulum sediminis. Next base: position 551,013 of record NZ_JAOCQF010000002.1, on the reverse strand, counting down.
GCGCGCGCCGCGTCCCTCCGCCGGCAAGGCCAGAAGGAGCGTCCCCTGCCGCTCACCCCCCTCGCCCAGAAGCAGGCCGAGCCGCAAGACCCGGATCGCCCCGTCTTCGAGCAGGAGCGGCAGCGGCCGGGGATCGTCGAGGCAGGAGGCATAGTGGAACCCTTCCGCCCAGACCGCGTCTTCGGTTCCCGCGACCTCCTCGCTCAATCCGGCAAGGGCCGCATCGACGAAACCCGCCATCATCGCCGCATCGGTGCGCGTCGGGCGGCGCGCGGCCGGTGCCGCCGCGGCGAGGCGCCCCGTCGTCTGCACCTCGATCAGCGCCGACAAGAGCCCCGGACCCAGTGCACAAAGCCCGATCGCCTCACCCGGCCCGTCCAGAAGCGCCAGCAGCGCCTGATCCTCAAGAATCTCCGGCAGTTCGGCCAGCGACCGCACCGCCTCTGCCTGCGCCTGCACGCGCAGCGGAAGGGCAAAAAGCCCGTGCGCCGCCCGTGCCAGCGCCTGCCCCAGCGCGTGTGCGGCCGCAGCCGTGGCGGTACCTTCGCCCCCCGCCGCAACCTTCCGCTGCAGAACCGATGCCGCGACCTCCGCCATGCCCATGCCTCGCGCCCCTGAGAGAGGTGTCGCAAGGAAGGGTTAGCAAATGATTGACATGGCTCAGGCGGCCTGCTCGACGCTCTTGCGCACGGGCAGCGTGACGCGGAAGGCGGCGCCGCCCTGCCCCGGCAGATAGGCGACCGAGCCGCCGAGGTTGACCATGATCTCCCGGCAGATCGCCAGGCCCAGCCCGGCCCCGCCCGCACGGCTGGTGTCGGTCAGACGTGCGAACTTCTCGAAGATGAGGCCTTGCGACTTCTTCGGGATGCCCGCACCGTTGTCGATGAAGTCGATCTCGATCCGGCTGCCCTTGCGGCGCACCTTGATCGTCAGTTCCGGGCGCTCCGCATCGCAATACTTCCGGGCGTTCGAGATCAGGTTGATGAACACCTGCACCAGACGGTCGGTGTCGGTGATCACCGGCTGATGCTCGGCCGCGATGTCTCGGTGGATCAGGAACGACCGTTCGGGCCGTGTCGACCCCGCCGCCTGGAGCGCGCGGTCGATCAGGTCATGCAGGTTGGCAGCGCGGATGTTGAGCTGCACCTTGCGGTTTTCCAGCACCGACAGATCCAGCAGATCATTCAGCAGCCCGGTCAGGCGGATCGCCTCGTCCTGGATGATGCCCGCGTATTTCCGCCGCATCTCGGGCGGAAGATCCTCATCCATCAGGATTTCCGAGAACGCTCGGATCGAAGTCATGGGCGTGCGCAACTCATGGCTGATCTGGCTCAGGAACGCGTCCTTCTGGACCGAGATCTCGGTCAGCTTCTCGTTGGCGTCGCGGAGCTGGCGGGCGGTGCGGGCCAGTTCCTCGGACTTCGCCTCGAGCTGGGCGGAATACTCCATGATCTGCTGCGCCTCGGAGGCGACCGCCATCAGGTCCTGCGCCGAAACCGCCGCCCCCACCGCGAACTGCGCGATCATCGCATGCGCGGTGGCCGATCCCACCGAACCGGCCAGACGCCGTTCGAGCCGCTCGATGAAGTCGGGCGTGGTGTCGGGAAGGAAGCCGACCCGGCCCTGCCCCGCGGCCTCGGCGCGGAAGAATTCCTGCGCCTCCTCAGCGCCGAGAATGCCCTGCGACATCGCCAGAAGGTCCTCCGCCTCGACCCCGCCGCGCGACCAGCCGCCCTGCCCCTGCGCCTGGTCGAAGACGTTCACGAAGGCCAGGCCCTGAAGCCGCTCAAGGGGCGTGGGAAAGGTCAGGAGCGATCCCGCCAGAAACGCAAGGCTGTTCAGGCCAAGCGACCAGAAGACCGCATGCAGCAGCGGGTCGAGTGCCTCGGACCCGAAAAGCGCCTGCGGGCGCAGCCAGGACACCCCCCACGGCCCCTCGGTCAGGACGGCATGGGACAGAAGGCCCTCTTCCCCGAACGAGGGCAGGTAGAGCGTGTAGATCCAGACCAGAAATCCCGTGACCAGGCCCATCGCCGCACCGCGCCCGGTGGCGCCGCGCCAGAAGACCGCCCCCAGCATTGCCGGCAGGATCTGCGCCACGCCGACAAAGGCGATCAGGCCAATGGCCGCCAGGGCCGCCGACCCGCCCGACAGGCTGTAGTAGGTGTAGCCGAGCGCGAGGATACCGGCGATGGAGACGCGCCGCGATGTCAGGACAAGCCCCCGCACGTCGCCCGGCGCCCGCGCGCCGCCTTCCCGGAAGGCCAGCCAGAGCGGGACGATGACATGGTTCGAGACCATCGTGGCCAGCGCGATTGCGGCGACGATCACCATGGACGTGGCCGAGGAGAACCCGCCGAGGAAGGCCAGCATCGCCAGCTTGCCCTGATCGAAGGCCAAGGGCAGCGTAAGGACGAAAAGGTCCGGATTGGCGCCGGCGGGCAGGACCGACAGGCCCACGACGGCGATCGGCACCACGAACAGGCTCATCAACAGCAGATAGAGCGGAAAGGCCCAGGACGCCGTCGCCAGGTGCCGCTCGTCGGAGTTCTCGACCACCATGACCTGGAACATCCGCGGCAGCGTGACGACCGCGGCGGCCGAGACCATCGTCAGCCCGATCCAGCGCGCGGGTTTCAGCGGCCAGTCCGCGATGGGCGAGGCGTCGATGCGCGCGAAGACCTCCGCCCAGCTTCCCGCCACGCCCCAGACGACGAAGATCCCCACCGCCAGCAACGCCACCAGCTTGACCACCGCCTCGAGCGCGATCGCCATGACGACGCCGTGATGACGTTCGTTCGCGTCCAGGTTGCGCGTCCCGAAGAGGATGGTGAAGATCGCAAGCCCCCCCGCGACCCAAAGGGCAGTCGCCCCCTGGCCGGGCATCGCCCAGCCTTCCGGGGTGCCCGACGCGAAGACCGCGAAGGACAGCGTGACCGACTGCAACTGAAGGGCGATGTAGGGCGTCGCGGCCACCACCGCGATCAGCGTCACGATCACGCCGAGGAAGTTCGACTTGCCGTAGCGCGAAGAGATCAGGTCCGCGATCGAGGTCACGCGTTGCGTCCGGCCGATGCGGACCAGCTTGCGCACCAGCCACCACCAGCCCACCATGACCAGCGACGGGCCGAGGTAGATCGTCAGGAACTCCAGCCCCGAGCGCGCGGCATAGCCGACGGCGCCATAGAAGGTCCAGGCGGTACAGTAGATCGACAGCGACAGCGTGTAGACCATGGGCGAGCGCAGCCAGCGCGCGCTTCCGCGCGCCGCGCGCCGCTCGGCCGCCCAGGCCACCAGGAACAGGATGCCCACGTAGATCAGGCACACCGCGACGAGGATGTTGAACGGAACCATCAGCCCTCGTCCTCCGGCCCGCGCGGATCATCCTCGTCCCTGAGCGTGCGCGACAGCACGAAGGCTGCCGCGATGAGCAGGAACCAGATCGCGAAGAGGTAGATGCTGCCGCGGACGGTGTCGGGCGTTTCGGTCTGTGCCGGCAGCCACAGGATCGGCACCAGCACCAGGACAAACCCCAGCAGCGGCAGGATGCGCGCGGCGTCGGCCATGCGGCGGCGGCGGTAGTTCTGACGTTCCAGAAACAGGGGTCTCGGCTTGCGGCTCATCCTGATCCTTCCTCCCGTTGCCGGGATCATCGCGACAGCGGGGCCGGCCTGTCAAAGAAAACCGCTCAGACCCCTTCCGCCAGGATCGAGGGCTCGCGCCGGGCCGCGCAGGCGGGACGCGGGCAGACCCGGCAGGAGGATCCGACGGGCCGCTCGGCATCCGATCGCTGGGTGGCCGCCGGCAGCACCAGCATCGCCGCCTCGGCAACCGTCGGACCGTCAAAGCCCTGCGGGTGGCGCAGTTCACCGATCGCGAAGACCTCGAAGCGCTGCGGCACGCGGCCTGCCATCTCGATCACCGCGCGCAAGGGCACGCCGGGGCGTGCCAGCGCCTCGTAAAGCGGCCAGAGCGGGCAGGCCGCCCCGTGCCTGGGCAGGGCAAACCCGGGTGCGGGCTTGCGGAAGGTGAAGGCGCCGGCGGCATCGCAGACGACAAGGCCGACCGGTCGCGCGCCCTCCTCAGGCGGCAGGCTTGCAAGTCGGCGGAACACGGCGCCGAGGCCCGTTCCGAAGATGCGCGCCAACGCCGAGGGCTCCTGCCCCTGCGCCGCGACCGCCGCGCGGAAGGCCCGCAAGGGCATCGCCTTCGCATCGGCGCGGTACTGTTCGAGCCTTTCGGTGGCCAGCCTGCGCGAGGGCAGCGTCGCCAGTTCCGCCGCGCCCTGGATCAGGCTTTCCGGCGACGGCGCCGCAGCCCCTTCCAGGGCTGCGACATGATAGCCCCTGGCCGCGAACCAGGCCTCCACCTCCTCCTGAGGTGAGGACGGGCCGGTATCGACCTCCTTGGTCACGTCGAGATAGGCGACAAGGGCTGCCGCTGCCTCCGACAGGCGCAGTGAGTCCGCCCCGAGGTTGCGATGGAACAGCGCCCGCCACTCGGGCGCGATATCCTCGGTTTCCGCAAGGATTGCCGCGGTGGACCGGACCGAGGTGACCGCCGAGAGCACCTCGTGCAGCGAGGCCGACAGGTGGGGATCGTGCGCCATCCGCTCCGTCAGCGCCTCGACAGTGCGTTCCAGATTGCCAAGCCGCCGCTGGCTTGCCGCCAGAAGTGCTGCCCACCCCGGAAAGCGGCCGGCGAATTCCTCGATCCGTTCGATCTCGGGCTGGGCCTCGGCGACGAGCGCCCCCGCCGCCGCCTCGCGCAGCGCCTCGAACAGCGCGCTTTCGGCGCCTTCGGCGAGCGCGGAGGCATCCACGCCCAGAATGTCGGCCAGACGCGCCAGGATCTCCGGGCCGACGCGCCGCCGGTTGTGCTCGATCAGGTTGAGATAGGCCGAGGATATCCCCGCGGCCCGCGCGAGATCGGCCTGCTTGAGGCCCGCAAGCATTCGCCGCTCACGCACCCGCGACCCCGTCAGCGCCCCGCGCGGCATGGCCACCCCCCAGGATTCCGGCGCCCTTGTTAACGCCACTCACCCGATCTTAACAGGGTATTCCTTGAAGAACAGGTGTTTGAGGGCGGCTTTACGGCCTAGCAGCTTGGCGGCGCCACATCGGCGGTGCGCGCGATCTCGGACACGCCTTCCTCGCACTGGGTCAGTTCCACCTTGTCCCGGCTGCAAGCCGCGACGCCCAGCACCAATGCCAGGACCGCCACCGTACGCGAGACCCCGCCCATTCCGCAACTCCGATGCATGGCATCCCCCCGTTCAAACCCTTCGGCGCCCCTGGTTCAAGATCCGGCACCATGAGCAGGTTGCAGCTTATACGCGGCTCTCGGCAATGCGCCAGATCAAGTCGGTGGGCGGCAATTGGAGTATAATCCCAAAATTCACCCGGAAAGGAGGAGGAAATGAACAGACCGATCCTGCTTGCAGCCACGGCGGCACTGGTGTTCCTGACCGCCTGCGAGGACTGGAACCGGCGCGACCGGATGGTGGCTGGCGGACTTGCCGGCGCAGCCATCGGCGGCCTGACGGCCGACGCGCTCAGCAATGACGATGACTGGATCATCCTCGGCGTCCTCGCAGGGGCGGCCATCGGAACGCTTGTCGCGCGCAACGAGGCGACGGATGAATGCGCCTATGCACGCGGCGATGGCACCTACTACGTCCGCCGCTGCCCGTAACGCCTGAAAGAAAACGGCGCGGGACAGTCTCTGCCCCGCGCCGCCGGATGTCGTCTGCTGGCCCTTATTGCAGCGCCTTGTCGGTGATCTGGTGCGTCCAGGCGCCCTCGGGGGCCTTGGAGATCACCGGGTCCGAACCACCGGCGAGCAGCGTGTTGACGGTGCGCTCGTAATCGGCCGGGTCCAGCGCGCCGTTCGATCCCGCGGTCAGCTTCGCGACCTCGCCCATCATCCGCTTCTGGTGCACCTCGGTCTGCGCGCCGGTCTCATCGTTGTCGAGCACGATCATCGCGGCCTCGTCCGGGTTCTCCTCGGCGTATTTCCAGCCCTTCATCGAGGCGCGCACGAAGCGGACCATCTTGTCCTCGAACGCCGGGTCCTTGAGATTGTCCTCAAGCACGTAAAGCCCGTCCTCCATCGTCGCCACGCCCATGTCCTGGTACTTGAAGGTGACGAGGTCGTCGGCGCTGATGCCGGCGTCGATCACCTGCCAGTATTCGTTGTAGGTCATGGTCGAAATGCAGGCCGCCTGCTTCTGCAACAGCGGATCGACGTTGAAGCCCTGCTTCAGCACCTCCACCCCGTCGGCCCCGCCCGTCGTCGGGATGCCGAGCGTGGCCATCCACGACAGGAACGGGTATTCGTTGCCGAAGAACCAGACGCCCAGCGTCTTGCCCTTGAAGTCCTCCGGCGCGGTGATTCCCGTCTCCTTCAGGCAGGTCAGCATCATGCCCGAGGACTTGAACGGCTGCGCGATGTTGACGAGCGGCAGCCCCTTTTCCCGCGCGGCCAGGGCCGAGGGCATCCAGTCGATCACCACGTCGGCCCCGCCACCCGCAACGACCTGGGTCGGCGCGATGTCCGGCCCGCCCGGCAGGATCGTGACGTTCAACCCTTCCTCGTCGTAAAAGCCCTTGTCCTTGGCGACGTAGTAGCCCGCGAACTGGGCCTGGGTCACCCATTTCAGTTGCAGCGTCACATCGTCGGCCGCCTGCGCCGCGGTGGCCATCAGCCCCGCCGCCAGCATCGAAACCGTCCATTTCATCATTGCCTTGCTCCCCTGTTGTCAGCTCCGCGCGCGCTGCGACGGATGCCAGAACGTGACGCCCTTCTCGATCAGCGCCACAAGCCCGTAGAATGCCGAACCGGCGAGGGCCGCCACGGCAATCTCCGCCCAAACCATGTCCAGCGCAAGCTGTCCCACGGCGGTCGAGATGCGAAACCCCATCCCCTTGATGGGAGAGCCGAAAAACTCCGCAACGATTGCCCCGATCAGCGCCAGCGTCGTCGCGATTTTCAGCCCGTTGAAGATGAAGGGCATGGCCGCGGGCAGGCGCAGCTTCATCAGCGTCTGCCAGTAGCTGGCCGAATAGGTGGCCATCAGGTCGCGCTGCATCCGGTCGGTCGCGGCCAGCCCGGCCACGGTGTTCACGAGGACGGGGAAGAAAACCATGACGACGACGACCGCCGCCTTCGACTGCCAGTCGAACCCGAACCACATGACAAGGATCGGCGCGATCCCCACGATGGGCAGGGCCGCCACGAAATTGCCGACCGGCAGCAGGCCGCGCTGCAGAAAGGGGCTCCGGTCGATGGCGATCGCGGTCAGCACCGCCGCCCCGCAACCGATGACATAGCCCGAAAGCCCACCCTTCAGGATCGTCTGCACGAAATCCTGCCAGAGGATCGGCACCGAGGCGGTGATCGTGCCCCAGATGACCGAAGGCGCGGGCAGGATCACGCCCGGCACCTCAAGCCCGCGCACGACCCCCTCCCACAGGACCAGAAGCGTCGCGCCGAAGAGCGCCGGTATCGCCAGCCGCCCGGCCCGTGTTCGCGCGAAGGGCTGGCGCGCCGCCCAGGCGTTGAAGGCCCAGGCCGCCAGCCAGAACAGGATCGCGCTCCAGAGCCAGATCATTGCCCCATCCCCATGCGCCGCAAGGTCGCCCGCTCGATCCCGCCGATGATGATGACCAGCCCCGCCGCAAGGATCGCGGCCGCAAACAGCGCCGCCCAGATCTGGATCGTCTGGCCGTAATAGCTCCCCGAGAGAAGCCGCGCGCCCAGCCCCGACGTCGCCCCCGCCGGCAGTTCGCCGACGATCGCGCCGACAAGCGAGGCCGCCATCGACACCTTGAGCGAGGCGAAGAGATAGGGCATCGAGGCCGGCAGCCGCAGCTTCCAGAGCGTGGCCATGGGGCTGGCGTTATAGGTCCTGAGCAGGTCGAGCTGCATCCCGTCGGGGCTCCTCAGCCCCTTGACCATGCCGACAACGACCGGAAAGAACGACAGGTAGGCCGAAATCACCGCCTTGGGCAGCAATCCGGTGATCCCGACCGAAGCCAGCACCACGATCACCATCGGCGCGATGGCCAGGATCGGGATCGTCTGGCTGGCGATGGCCCAGGGCATCACCGACATGTCCATCGCCCTGTTGTGGACGATGCCCACCGCCAGCAGCACGCCCAGGCCCGTGCCGATGGCAAAGCCCACCAGCGTGGCCGACAGCGTCATCCAGCCGTGATAGACGAGGCTCCGCTTCGACGTGACCTTCTGCCCCGCCACCCCTTCCCACAGCCCCGCCGCCACCTGATGCGGCGCGGGCAGGACCGGGCGCTCCTGCACCATCGTGTCGGCCACGACCTCGCCGAAGCTGACCTCCACCCCGGCGCGCCCCGCCTGATCGTAAGTCCACTGGCTGTTCAGCCAGATCGCCGCCCCGTACCACAGCACGACGATGGCCAAGAGCACGGCGAGAATGGGCAGGACCGACCTCATGCGCCCCGCCCCTTCTTCTTTTCCGAAGTATCCTCGGGGGGAGTCGCCGGCCACGCCGGCGACCGGGGGGCAGACGGCCCCCCGCGTCCGTTCGGCGGCTGCAGGCAGTCCCGCGCCCGGACCGGACGCCGCTCACACCTCATCGCCATGCCCCGCCCTGAGCCCTTCACGCACCCGGTGCGCGATCTCGATGAATTCGCGGCTGTCGCGGATGTCGAGCGGCCGCTCCTTCGGCAGCGTGCTCTCGATAACGTCGGTGATCCGCCCCGGCCGCGGGCTCATCACCACGATCTTCGTCGAGAGATAGACCGCCTCGGGGATCGAATGGGTGACGAAGCCGATGGTCTTCTGCGTCCGTGCCCAGAGCTTCAGCAACTCCTCGTTCAACCGGTCGCGCACGATCTCGTCCAGCGCGCCGAAAGGCTCGTCCATCAGCAGGATGTCGGCATCGAAGGCCAGCGCGCGGGCGATCGAGGCGCGCTGCTGCATGCCGCCCGACAACTGCCAGGGGAACTTCTTCCCGAACCCTTCCAGATCGACGAGGGAGAGTACTTTTCGAACACGCTCCTCCTGCTCTTCCCTGGAAAAGCCCATGATCTCCAGCGGAAGTTTCACATTTCCCGCAATCGTGCGCCACGGGTAAAGCCCCGCCGCTTGGAACACATAGCCATAGGCCCGTGCCTGCCGGGCGGCATCCGCCGACATCCCGTTGACCGTCAGCACCCCCTCGGTCGGACGCTCCAGCGCGGCGATGCAGCGCAGGAAGGTGGTCTTGCCGCAGCCCGAGGGGCCGATGAAGCTGACGAATTCACCCTTTCCGATCGCAAGGCTCACGTCCTTCAGGGCATGGACCGGGCCATCGCTCGTCTGAAACGTCAGACCCAGTCCCTTCGCCTCGATCACCGGCGCCGTGGTGGCGGTATCCTTCATCTAGACCCCGCTCGCCGGAATGCCCGACCGCTGCACGGGGCGCGGCGCGGTCAGGTCCTTCCAGGTGGACAGGGCCCGGTTGACCGGCGCATTCGCCTCGCGCCGGACGAATTCGCCGTGTCCTTCGCGGGTCTCGACCTTGCCGTCGTTCACCGCCACCTGCCCGCGCGTCAGCGTGTAGCGGGGCAGCCCTTTCACCCGGTGGCCTTCGAAGACGTTGTAGTCGATCGCCGACTGTTGCGACGCGGCACTGATCACCTTCTCCTTCTCCGGGTCCCAGACCACCAGGTCGGCATCCGCGCCGACCAGGACCGCCCCCTTCCTCGGGTAGCAGTTCAGGATCTTGGCGATATTGGTCGAGGTGACGGCCACGAACTCGTTCGGCGTCAACCGCCCGGTCGCGACCCCATGGGTCCAGAGCATCGGCATCCGGTCCTCAAGGCCCCCGGTGCCGTTCGGGATCCGGGTGAAATCCCCCACCCCGAAGCGCTTCTGCTCGGTCGTGAAGGCACAGTGGTCGGTGGCGACAACCGAAAGCGACCCCGACTGCAACCCGGCCCAGAGGCTGTCCTGATGCTTCTTGTTGCGGAAGGGCGGCGACATGACGCGGCGCGCGGCATGGTCCCAGTCGGCGTTGAAATATTCGCCCTCGTCCAGCGTCAGGTGCTGGATCAGCGGCTCCCCCCAGACCCTTTTCCCCTGCATCCGCGCACGCCGGATCGCCTCATGCGCCTCCTCGCAGCTCGTATGAACGACGTAAAGCGGCACGCCGGCCATGTCGGCGATCATGATGGCGCGGTTGGTGGCCTCGCCCTCGACCTGCGGCGGACGGGAATAGGCATGCGCCTCGGGCCCGGTGTTGCCCTCCTCCAGAAGCCGGCGCTGCAACTCGGCCACCACGTCGCCATTCTCGGCATGAACCAGCGCGATGCCGCCGAGCTCCGCCAGCCGCTTGAACGAGGCGAACATCTCGTCGTCGTTGACCATCAGGGCGCCCTTGTAGGCCATGAAGTGCTTGAAGGTGGTGATGCCCTCCTTCTCGATCACGCTCTTCATCTCGTCAAAGACCTGCTCGCCCCACCAGGTCACCGCCATGTGGTAGGAATAGTCGCAGTTCGCGCGCGTGGACTTGTTGTGCCACATCTGCAGCGCATCGTGCAGCCCCTGCCCCGGCGACGGCAGCGCGAAGTCGACGACCATGGTCGTCCCCCCCGCAAGCGCCGCCCGCGTGCCGCTTTCGAAATCGTCGGCCGAGTAGGTGCCCATGAAGGGCATCTCCAGGTGCGTGTGCGGGTCGATCCCGCCCGGCATGACATAGCAGCCGGTCGCATCCAGCTCCCTGTCGCCCCTGAGGCCCTGGCCGATCTCGACGATCCTGCCGCCCTCGACCGCCACATCCGCCCGATAGGTCAGATCGGCGGTGACAACGGTGCCGTTTTTGATGACTGTGGTCATTTACGCACCCCCTTTCAAGTTCACAAGCGTTTCAAAGACTGATGTGACCAACGAAGAAATACTCGGCCATATTGTAACGACGAACCCGAGTATCCCTAAGTAAAGAGCCGCATTGAAAAGCCGTGCGTTGCTTCGCAGTTTTATCTTGTTCGACTTCGAGCAATCGTCATAGATTTTGCCCAAATCACGCAAAAGAAGACCAATCTCACGCTTGTTCTGAATATCTTCGTCAAAGTTCGAAAAAGCATTCCCTGCGACATGCACCTTGATCGAACGGGCAGAAATAGCGGCCAAGCCCGCTGAAAGCCCAAGCAAAACAAGTCCAAGGTCATCGTGCCAGAAAGAGTGATCAGACTCATATCTTTGGGCTATCACAGCTACAGCGGCGATCATGATTCCAGCAAATGTCGTTGCACGCTGGTCGGCAGCTAGCATAACCTCTACCTGAGAGGTTAGTTGGAGTTCAGCGAGACGGTTAGCCTCACGGATTAGCTTTTCGCTGTCATCTGCCATATTGGAGACCAGAGATCGTGGTGAAGCCGCCAGAACCAATAGACAAAGGTATTAGAGGTGAGCCCCCGAAGCCACGTCCTGCTCCGCCGCCGAAGCCCCCGAAGCCAAGCGAGTAGGAGAGCAAGGAGGTGGTCACCCCACAACCTCCGCCGTCTCCAGCACCGCGTGGAGCAGCACATCCGTCCCCGCCGCCGCCCACTCAGGCGAAATCTCCTCGGCCTCGTTATGGGATAGCCCGTCGACGCAGGGGCACATGATCATCGCGGTCGGCGCGACGCGGTTGATCCAGCAGGCGTCGTGCCCCGCGCCCGAGACGATGTCCATGTGGCTGTAGCCCAGCTTCTCGGCCGCGCCGCGGACGGCCTTCACGCAATCCGCATCAAAGGCGGGCGGGTCGAACTGGCCGACGATCTGGGACGAGAACTTCACGCCCACCTCGGCGCACAGGCCCGGCGCGCGGGCGTTGAACTCCGCCACCATCTCCTCCAGCGTGGACAGGATGTGGCTGCGGAAGTCGACGGTGAAGACGACCTTCTCGGGGATGATGTTGCGGCTGTTGGGGTAGACGTCGATGTGGCCGATGGCGCCGACGGCGTTCGGCTGGCGCTTCATCGCGATCTCGTGGACAAGCTCGGTCACCCGCGCAAGCCCGCGCCCGGCGTTGCGGCGCAGGTACATCGGCGTCGAGCCGGTATGCTGGCCCTTGCCGGTCACCGTGCATTCGATCCAGCGCAGGCCCTGGCCATGGGTGACGACGCCGATTTCCTTGCCTTCCGCCTCGAGGATCGGCCCCTGCTCGATATGCAACTCGAACAGCGCGTGGATCTTGCGCGCGCCGACCTTCTCGGTGCCCTTCCAGCCGATCCGCTCCAGCTCGTCGACGAAACGCAGGCCCTTCGCATCGCGGCGGTCATAGGCATAATCCTGCGCGATCACGCCCGCGAAGACGCCGGAGGCGAGCATGGCGGGCGCAAAGCGCGTGCCTTCCTCGTTCGTCCAGTTGACGACGACGATCGGATGCTTCGTCCTGATGCCGAGGTCGTTCATCGTGCGCACCACCTCGAGCGCGCCCAGAACCCCCAGCACCCCGTCGTACTTGCCCCCCGTCGGCTGGGTGTCGAGGTGGCTGCCCATGTAGACAGGCGCGGCGTCCGCATCCTCACCCGCGCGGGTGGCGAACATGTTGCCCATCGTGTCAACACCCATGGTCATGCCCGCCGCCTCGCACCAGCGCCGGAAAAGGTGGCGCCCCTCGCTGTCGGCGTCGGTCAGGGTCTGGCGGTTGTTGCCGCCGGCGATGCCCGGACCGATCTGCGCCATCTCCATCAGGCTGTCCCACAGCCGCGCGGAATCGATGCGGAGGTTTTCCCCGGGTGTCGCCATTCTCATCTCCCTTGGATGCCGTTCCGGGGTCTTGATGCCCCTTGCGGCGACTCGCTTCCTGACCATATGGTCAAGGTCGAGAGCATCACAACCTGACCAGGTGGTCAACGAAAATCTTGGAGCCGATGCCCGAAGGCGAACGCATAACCAAGCGCGGCGCGATCCGGCAGGAGAACGAGGCGCGCATCCTTGCCGCGGCGGAAAAAGTCTTTGCCGAGGCGGGGTTCGGTGGTGCCACGATGCAACTGATCGCGGACATGGCGGGGCTGCCCAAGGCCAACCTGCACTACTACTTCCCGACCAAGGAGGAGCTGTACCGCAAGGTCGTCCGGCAGATCTTCGAGATCTGGCTGCACGCCGCCGACAGCTTCGACGAGGCGCCCGGCCCGGTCGAGGCGATCGGCGCCTATGTCGACGCCAAGATGGAAATCTCGCGCAGCCATCCGTTCGGATCGAAGGTCTGGGCCAGCGAGGTGATGCACGGCGCGCCGGTGATCCAGGACTATCTGGAAACGACGCTCAGGGAATGGACGGCGGGGCGGGCGCGGCTGATCCAGAAATGGGTGGACGAGGGCAAGATGGCGCCGATCGACCCCCACCACCTGCTCTACATGCTCTGGGCGACGACCCAGCACTACGCCGACTTCGGCCACCAGATCGAGACGCTGAACGGCGGCCGGCCGCTGTCGGACCGGCAGTGGAAGGCCGCCAAGGAAACCGTCAAGTCGATCATCCTGCGCGGGATCGGGGCGATCTGAGGGCGCCGCACCGAAAGCGACCGTGGCCGGTGTCGCTTTTCCGCCAGCAAGCGTCGGGCTGACCTATCACGATCACCGCGCCTCTGGCAGATAGGGTCCAACCATATGACCCGAGGAGTCGGCCCATGAAAACCCATGTCAAAGCCCTTGTCGTCGGCGGCGGCGCCGTCGGATGCGGGATCGCCTATCATCTTGCGAAGGCCGGATGGGACACGATGCTCCTGGAGCGGGACGAGCTGACCTCGGGCTCGACCTGGCACGCGGCGGGGCTGCTGCCGCTGTTCAACATGTCCTACGCGACCACCCATATCCACAAGTACTCGGTCGACTTCTACAAGACCCTTGAGGCCGAGACCGGCCTCAACGCGGGCTTCGCGGTCGTCGGCAACCTGCGCATGGCGCAGACCGACGCGCGGATGGACGAGTACATGCTCTATTCCTCGGTTGCCGAGACCGCGGGCGTCTACCACGAGTTCCTGACGCCGGCGCAGATCAAGGACCGCTGGCCGCTGGTCAGGACCGAGGATCTGAAGGGCGCGCTTTTCCATCCGCAGGACGGCTACATCAACCCCGCCGACGTGACGCAGGCGATGGCCAAGGGCGCGCGCCAGCACGGCTGCACGATCGAGCGCAAGTGGCAGGTCGACAGCTATTTCTGGACCGGCTCGGAATGGCGGGTGACCTGCTCGAAGATGGTCGAGAAGGGCGGCAACCTCGTCCCCGGCGAGGAACAGGTGGTCATCACCGCCGAACATGTCGTCACCGCGACCGGCAACCACGCCCAGCGCACCGCCCGGCTTCTCGGGATCCGCATCCCCGCCATCCCGGTCGAACATCAGTATATCGTGACCGAGCCCGACCCCGCGCTTCAGGCGTGGCGCGCCGCCGGCAACCCGGAGCACCCCGTCCTGCGCGACGCCGACGCCAAGTGGTATGTCCGCGAGGAGCGCGGCGGCTGGATCCTCGGCCCGTATGAGCGCAACGCCCCCGCGCGCTTCCTCTACGACGTGCCGGAAACATTCCGCGCCGACCTCTTCCCGCTCGACCTCGAGCGGATCGAGGAAGAATACATGTCGATGATCCACCGGCTTCCGTCGTCGGAGACCGTGGGCCTGAAGGACGATTTCAACGGCCCGATCTGCTACACGCCCGATGGCAACCCGCTGGTCGGCCCGGCGCCGGGCCTCAGGAACATGTGGCTGGCCGAGGGCTTTTCCTTCGGCATCACCGCCGCGGGCGGCACCGGCAAGTATCTTGCGCAGATGATGGTGGAGGGCGAGGCCGAGATCGACATGGCCAGCCTCGATCCCAAGCGCTACGGCGGCTGGATGACGACCGAATATGCGGCGCGCAAGAACGAGGAGTGCTATGAGCACGTCTTCATCCTGCATCACCCGGATGAGGAGCGCGAGGCCTGCCGCCCGCTGCGCACGGCGCCCGTCTACGACCGGCAGAAGGCGCTTGGCGCGCAGTTCGGCCAGGTGAACGGCTGGGAACGGCCGAACTACTACGGGCCAAAGGACGCGCCCGCGACCTTCGACCATGACAGCCGCAGCTTCCGCCGTGGCGCGTGGTGGCAGTATGCCGTGGACGAGGCGAAAGCCATCCGCGAAACCGCCGGCCTGATCGACGCGACCGCCTTCACCAAGCACATCGTGCGCGGGCCGGGTGCGACCGCGTTCCTCGACTGGTTCACCTGCAACAAGCTGCCCGCGATCGGCCGCATCAACCTGACCTATGCGCTGACCGGCGCCGGCACGACGCGGACCGAATACACCATCGTCCGGAACGGCGAGAACGACTATTACCTCGTCTCTGCCGGGGCGTGGACGGCCTATGACGCCGATTTCCTGAAGAAATCGGTCGAGGACTTCATGGCCAACGGCGGCGGCTGGGTCGACGTCCACGACGTGACGACCCAGTGGGGCGTCTTTGCGATCGCCGGGCCGAAGTCGCGCGACATCCTGAAGGAGATCATCAAGGACGCCGATCCGGAAACGGCGCTGTCGAACAAGCGCTTCCCCTGGCTCTCCGCGCGGCGGATCGAACTGGGCATGTGCCCGGTCAACGCGATCCGCGTGGCCTACACGGGCGAGCTTGGCTGGGAACTTCACCACCCGATCGAGATGCAGCGCTACCTCTGGGACCTGCTGATCCCCGCGGGCGAGAAGCACGGGATGAAACTGGTTGGCGCGCGCGCGCAGAACTGGCTGCGTCAGGAGAAATCCTACCGCGCCTTCGGCACCGAACTGGGCCGCGACGCCACCCCGGCCGAAGCGGGCCTTGACCGCTTCATCGACCTTTCCAAGGACTTCCACGGCAAGCAGGCGATGCTCGACACCGGTATTCGCGCCATGTGCGTCACGCTCCTGATCGACGGGCCGTCGGATACCGACCCCTGGGGCAAGGAGGCGCTGCTGCTGAACGGCGAGAAGATCGGTCGCCTGACGTCGGGCGGCTGGTCGGTCGCCTTCGGCAAGCAGATCGGCATGGGCTATGTCCGCCCCGACCTCGCCGCGGTGGGCACGAAGCTCAAGGTCCGGATGCTGCGCCAGGAATGGGACGCGGTGGTGGTCGAGGACAGCCCCTTCGACCCGAAGAACGAGCGTATCCGCGTCAACGGCTGACCGGGCAGAACCTGTCCGGAAGCGATCGGGAAGGGGCCGGGCAACCGGCCCCTTTCACGTCAGAGCGTGGCCGCGGCCAGCCAGGCCTGCCACTCCGCCTCGCTTCCCGCGAAGGCGTTCAGGTCGACCTCGTTGGCGATGCCGGGAACCCTTCCGGTTCCGGTGTACTGCCAGAAGGTCCAGTGCCGGTGGCCATAGGTTTCCTGCGGATGGCCCGCGACCGAACGCAGCCAGAACGGATAGCCGCCCAGCCGCCACATCTCGTTCTCGGTCCAGAAGTCCACCGTCGTGTAGATCACCGGCCGCTTGCCCCAGGCCGCGGTGACCACGTCGAGAAACGCCTGCGCCTCGGCCCGGACCGTCTCGGGGTCGGGACGGCGCGGGCAGTTGCGGGACTGCGTCCATTCGATGTCGAGCACGGGAGGAAGCGTGCCCGCCCGCGGCGGGGCATTTTCAAGGAACCAGAGCGCCTGCTCCGCCCCGCCCCGGCAGTGATAATAGAAATGGTAGGCCCCTGCGGGGATGCCCGCGGCGGTGGCGCCCTGCCAGTGATGGGCGAACAGCGGGTCGGCGACATCGCCGCCCTCCGTCGCCTTGATGAAGGCGAAGGCAACGCCCGACCCGGATACCCGGTGCCAGTCGATCTGGCCCTGCCAGCGCGACACGTCGATGCCGTGCACGGGGTAGGTGTCGGGCGCGTTCTGGCGCCAGGCGTAGGGGTCGACGTCGTCGAACCGGCTCGGGATGCCGCGCGGATGGCCACCCCCGCAGGCGGAAAGCGCCGCCAGAAGGACGGCCGATGAAACGATCCTGGTCACTGCCCGCATGTTGACGCCCCGCGTGTTGTCCGCGTTTGACCGCAGCATACAACCTCAGGGCGGCATTGTCACCGGGCGTGCCGCCGTCAGGCGGCGAGTTCGTCCCAGCAGGCAATCGCATGCCCGGCGTACATGACGGCCGGGCCGCCGCCCATCTGGATCGCCATGGCCAGCACGTCGCCCAGTTCCTCGCGCGTGGCGCCGGCCTTCATCAAGGCCTCGACGTGGAAGTTGATGCAGGGTTCGCAGCGCAGCGCAACCGCCATGCCCAGCGCCACATATTCCTTTTCCTTGACGCTCAGCGGCCCGTTGTCCTTGACTGCCTTGGACAGCGTCGAAAAGCCGACCATCGCGGCGGGGACCGCCCGGTTGAGCACGCGTAACTCCGCGCGCATGTCGTCGATCTTCTGCTTGTAGGTCATGGGAACTCCTGAGTTGCCGGATCTCCGGTTCCACGTTCAGGGGACGCCTGCCTTGATCAAGGTCAATTCATTCAGAAACCGGAATACAAAAACCCTCAGCCCGCCTTGCCGAAGACAAGGCACAGGTTGTTGGCGGGCATGTCCTCGGCCGCACGCAGGGTCAGCCCTGCCCCGGCCGCCATCCCGGTGACCCAGGCTTCGTCCTTGTAGCCGATGTCGGCGTCCTGCCTGCGCAACGAAGCGTCGAAGGTCCGGTCGCCCTCGCTCGTCAGGGCGCCGTTCCGGCGGAAGGGACCGTAGACCATCGCGGTGCCGCCCGGCTGAAGCGCCTGTCCCATGCCGTGAAGAACCGACAGGGCCTCCGCCTCGCTGATGAGGTGCAGCAGGTTGGCGACAAAGACCAGATCCTGGCCCGAATGCCGCAGTCCCCAGTCCGGTTCGGCGATGTCGAGAAGGACCGGCTCCGCCAGGTTCGCAAGGCCCGACACCCTGCGCCATGCCGCGATCGAGGCCAGCGCGTCCGCCGCCCCGTCCGAGGGCTGCCAGTGCAGGCCGGGGAAGGCCTCGGCGAATGCGACCGAATGCTGCCCCGTGCCCGCCGCCAGTTCCAGCGCGCGCCCCTGGCGCGGCGCGTGGCGGCCAAGGACGGCCAGGATTGGCGCGGTGTTACGCTCTGCCGACGCCGCGATCCGGCGGTCGTCGCCGTCGCCGTCGGTGGCGGGGGAACTGTAGGCAAGGTGCAAGGGGCGTGGGGGCATTGTCAGGCAAACCGGGACGGGGACAGGGCGGCGGTCGCGGTGGCGCCGATCTCGGGCGCGCAGCCCTCGACCAGATCGGCAAGGTGGCGGCTGGCCGCCGGGCTGGTCTGGAAGCCGTAGCCGCCCTGCCCCGCCAACCAGTAGAAATCCCGCACCAGCGGATCCCTTCCGATCACCAGCACCCGGTCGGGCGCGAAGGTCCGAAGCCCCGCCCAGGAGGCGAGAAGCCGAGTGACGGGGGCGGTTACGAATTCCTCATAGCGCGCCAGCCCCTCGGCCAGAACCATGTCGTCGGCCCAGGCGTCATGCGGCTCCATCAGGTCCTCATCGGCGGGCGAGACGATGAGCGCGCCGGCATCTGGTTTCATGTACCAGCTTTCGCCCGCGCCGAAGACCATCGGCCAGCGCGCAACGTCATGCCCGGTCGGCGCCGGGATGCGCGCCATTGACCGGCGGAACGGGCGAAGGCCCAGCGGCGCGGCGCCGGCCATCGCCGCGATCCCGTCCGCCCAGGCCCCTGCCGCGTTCACCAGAATGCGCCCCGAAAGCGGGCCCTTGGGCGTTTCCGCCTGCCAGCCGCCCGCCGTTCGCGAGATTGCCGTGACCCGCGCGCCGGTTTCGATCCGCGCACCGTTGCCGCGCGCCTCGCGCAGGAAGTTCTGGATCAGGCGGTCGGTGTCGATGTCGCGCGCGGCGTCGGAATGCGCGGCCATGGTTACCCGGTCGGGCGACAGGATCGGCACGATTGCGCGCGCCTCCTCCACCGAAAGCGGCGCCATGCCCATCGCCTCGGCTTCGCGCGCGAACTCTGCCGCACCCTCGTCGCCACCAACCATGAGAAGACCGCGGGGCGACAGGACCCCGCCGTTCGCCTCAGCCAGGTAGGGGCCGCTCGCGCGGGTCAGATCGGTGACGGCCCCGGTGCCGTAACCGGGTTCATAGAGCGCGGCCGACCGGCCCGAGGCATGCCAGGCCAGCGCGCTTTCGGCCTCGGCCAGCACGACCGAGCCCAGATGCGACAGGCGCGCGGCCGCCGAAACGCCCGCGATGCCGCCGCCGATGATGAGGAAATCCGTCGACATGGGCGCACCATGTCACCGCCCGAGGAAAAGAAAAAGGGCCGCAATCGCGGCCCTGATCCGATTCAGCGTCCCGCTGTCAGGCCGACCGCTTGCGCCGCAGCGCGAAGAGACCCGCCAGTGCCGCCAGAAGCATGGCGACTGCCGGCGGCAGCGGCACTGCGGAAACCTCGCTGCCCGGCCTAGCGGTGCCCTTGTCGTTCAGCGCCGAGAAGCGCTGGAAGGCAGAGGCCGAGACGGCGTCGAGCTTGAGCCCGGAGATCAGCGCGAACAGGCTTGCGATGGCCGGCTTGCCGAGAAGGATGTTGTGAACGGGCTGCGATGCCGTGGAAGGGGTCGCGCCGTATCCGAAGATGCGCGGTTGTACCGAGCTGAAGCCGACCGTCCCGGACACAGCCGGACCCGCGGCCAGAAGACCGACCACCGCCACCGCAAGAACACGCCTGCCTGTCTTCATGATCTGCCCACCTTCCCTCAAGAATGTCCAGCCGCCGGCATTCCACCGTTATCTGTCTATCTAAACACGAAATCGCGTCGATTTCCACAAGATCAGGGCTACGCATTACACGCTGCCGTATTTCGGCCACATTTGAACGCAACCGGAGATAGTCACAAATCTGAGAGTCAGACTGTTGAACAAATCGCAGCAATCAGACCCAGAACCTCAGGATTTTGCCAGTCCTCGCCCGCGCAGCAGCGCCTCCACGCCGGGCATTCGCCCGCGGAAGCCGGTATAAAGGGCCTCCGCCTCCTGCGAGCCGCCCGCAGACAGCACCCATTTCTCCAGCCGATTCGCCGTCTCCGGATCGAATGGATCGCCGGCCTCCTCGAACGCCTCGAAGGCGTCCGCGTCCATCACCTCGGACCACATGTAGCTGTAGTAGCCGGCCGAATAGCCGTCGCCCGCGAAGACATGGGCGAAGTGCGGCGTCGCGTGGCGCATCCGGATCGCGGCGGGCATCCCGATCCGCTCCAGTTCCGCCGCTTGCGCCGCCATCGGATCGTCGGGTGCCGCCCCCTCGTGAAAAGCCAGATCGACCAGCGCCGAGGCGACATATTCCACGGTCGCGAATCCCTGGTCGAAGTTGCGCGCGGCCATAAGCCGGTCCAGCATGTCGCGCGGCATCGGCTGCCCCGTCGCAACGTGGCGCGCATGCCGCTCGATCACCTCGGGCACTTCGAGCCAATGCTCGTAAAGCTGGCTGGGCAGTTCGACGAAATCGCGCGCGACCGAGGTTCCGGAGATGCTTTCGAACGTCACGTCCGACAGCATCTGGTGCAGCGCGTGGCCGAATTCGTGGAACAGCGTCCGCGCGTCGTCCCAGGACAAAAGCGCCGGCGCGCCGTCGGACGGCCGGGCGAAGTTGCACACGTTCACGACCACCGGCCGCACCTCGCCGCCCAGCTTGCGCTGCTGGCGGAAGGCCGAACACCAGGCCCCGGACCGCTTGGACGGCCGCGCGAAATAGTCGCCGATGAACACCGCCAGGTGGCGCCCGTCGCGCGACACTTCCCAGGCGCGGGCGTCGGGATGATAAAGCGGCACGTCGAGCGGTCGGAACGCCAGCCCGAACAGGCGCGTGGCGCAGTCGAAGGCCGCGCCGATCATCGCGTCCAGCGCGAGGTAGGGCTTCAGCGACGCCTCGTCGATCGCATGGTCCCGCGCCCGCCGCCGTTCCGCGTAATAGCGCCAGTCCCAGGGTTCGAGCGCGGCGTTGATCCCGTCCTCGTGCATCATCGCGGTCAGGACGGCCGCATCCCCCATCGCCTTCGCCCGCGCCGGGTCCCAGACCCGCATCAGCAGCGTTCGCACGCGGTCGGGCGTTTTCGCCATCTCGGTCTCAAGCTTGTAGTCCGCGAAGCTCTCGTACCCCAGAAGCCGCGCCCGCTCCTCCCGCAGCTTCAGGATCTCCGCCGCGAGCGAGCGGTTGTCGGTGGCGCCACCGTTCGCGCCGCGCGCCGCCCAGGCCTCGAACGCCCTTTCCCTCAGTGCCCGGCGCGGCGAGAACTGCAGGAACGGCACGATCAGCGACCGGCTGAGCGTCACACCATAGCCTTCCTGCCCGCGCTCCTTCGCCGCCGCGCGGGCCGAAGCCACGACGAAATCCGGCAACCCCTCGAGGTCGTCCTCCGCCAGCGGCATGAACCAGTCGCGCTCATCAGCCAGCAGGTTCTGGGTGAACTCGGTCGACAGCACCGCCAGCCGTTCCCGCACCGCCTTCATCCGGTCGCGCGCGTCCCCTTCGAGCGTCGCCCCCGCGCGCACGAAGCGGCGGCGGGTGAGGTCGAGCACACGCGCCCGCTCTTCCGAAAGCCCAAGCGCGTCACGGGCCTGCCAGAGCGTTTCGACACGCGCGAAAAGCGCGGGGTTCATCGTCACTTCGGAGGCAAAGGCCGCCATCTTCGGCGCGAGATCCCTTTGCAGCGCCTCGCGCTCAGATGTGCTGTCAGCGCCGACGAGGTTGTAGAAGACCCCCGCCACGCGCGACAGCGTCTCCTGCGACATCTCCAGCGCCTCGACCGTATTGGCGAAGGTCGGCGCCTCGGCGTTCTCCGCGATCGCCGCCACCGCCGCCCGCGCCTCGGCCAGCGCCGCCTCGAAGGCCGGGGCGAAGTCCGCGTCCCGCAGGGTCGCGAAGGGCGGCAGGGCAAAGTCCCCGGTCCACGGGGCGGTCAGGGGATTGGTCATGTCGGGCCTCCTTGTCAGGCGCAAGCTAGGGTCGCTGTCGGCGGATTGCCAGAGCGGCGCGGGGTCACCCCGCCCCGGCCTGCCCGCCGCAGACCGTGCAGCCGGGGTTCGGCCTCAGCGCGATCCCCCGCGCCTCGGCGAACAGCGCGTCGTAGATGAGCATCCGCCCGCGCAAGCCCTCGCCTGCGCCTGTGATCTCCTTGATCGCCTCGACCGCCATCATCGCGCCCATGACGCCCGGCAGCGCCCCCATCACGCCGGCGACCGCGCAGGCCGGCGCCAGCCCGTCGGCGGGGCGTTCGGGGAAGACGCAGGCATAACATGGCGCCCCTTGGGCGGGGTCGTAGAGCGAGATCTGCCCCTCCCACTGCGTGATCGCGGCCGAGATCAGCGGCCGACCCGCCT
The DNA here is from genome assembly GCF_025380365.1 of Albidovulum sediminis. Lineage (GTDB taxonomy): Bacteria > Pseudomonadota > Alphaproteobacteria > Rhodobacterales > Rhodobacteraceae > Albidovulum > Albidovulum sediminis. The sequence goes on along the minus strand of NZ_JAOCQF010000002.1, from coordinate 528,704 downwards.
GAACGGCGGCGGCGTTGACCAGATAACGGGTGTCGAAGTTGTCCGACCCGTCGAGGATCAGGTCGTAGTCGGCAAAAAGCGCGGGCGCCTCGGCCCCGGTCAGCCTGCGGTTGTAGGGCCGGACCGCGATGAAGGGGTTGAGCGCCTTCATCGCCGCTTCCGCCGAAAAGACCTTGGGCATGCCGATGCGGTCGTCGGTGTGGATGACCTGCCGCTGCAGGTTCGAGCTTGACACCGTGTCGTCGTCGATCACCCCGATGGTGCCCACCCCGGCGGCGGCGAGATAGAGGAGCGCGGGGGAGCCCAGCCCGCCGGCCCCGACCACCAGGACGCGCGCCTGCTTCAGCCGCTTCTGCCCCGGCCCGCCCACCTCGCGCAGGACGATGTGGCGGGCGTAGCGATCCAGCTCCGCCGGGCTGAACGTGCCCTGCCCGCCCTGCGTGCCCGCCCCGCCCTGCATGGCCGAAACGGGCGCCGGCCGCGCCCGGCCGCGCAGGGCCGCGAGCCCCTTGCGGTAAAGCAGGACAAGCGCGACCACCCCGCCCCCCACCAGCCAGTGGGCAAAGCTGCCACCCAGCGCGCGGGTCAGCGCATGATCCTCCGGCAGAACCAGATGCAGGAGCAGGACCGACAGCCAGAGCGTGCCCAGCATGACCCAGACCACCCGCGCGGGCAGCCTGAGGACCAGGCCGAACCCCACCAGCGCCGCTGCGAGGAGAAGAACCGTCATGCCCGCCCCCTCATGCCGACCCCGTCGATCCGAAGCCGCCCGCCCCGCGCGCGGTGTCGCCCAGCGCCTCCACCGTCTCGAACCGCGCCCGGACCACCGGCGCCACCACCATCTGCGCGATCCGCGCGCCATGACCGATCACGAAGGGCGCAGCCCCGAAGTTGATCAGCAGCACCCCGAGCGGCCCGCGATAGTCGCTGTCGATGGTGCCCGGCGTATTGGGAAGCGATATCCCGTGCTTCAGCGCCAGGCCCGAGCGGGGACGGATCTGCGCCTCGAACCCCTCCGGGATCTCCACGCGCAACCCCGTCGGCACCACCGCGCGCTGCATCGGCGCCAGCGTGAAGCCCCCGGCGCGCAGGTCGGGCGGCAGGTTCGCGCGGATGTCCGCCCCGGCCGCCCCCGCCGTCTCGTAGGACGGCAGCGGCACCGATGGATCGGCCCAATCCTCGCGCAGAACCCGGATCACCGGAACCATCGCTGTCCCCTTCATTCTGGCCCAAATACTCCCGCCGGAGGCTTCCGCAGCCTCAGCCCGCGCAAAGTGCACGGGCGATGCGCGCGGCCAGCCGCCGGGCCACCTCGTCCTTCGGAAGCCGCGGCCACTCCTCTGCCCCCTCCGCGGTGATCAGCGTCACCGCGTTCTCCGCCCCGCCCATGATGCCGGTCGCGGCCGAGACATCGTTGGCCACGATCCAGTCACAGCCCTTGCGCGCGCGCTTGGTCGCCGCATGGGCCACGACATCGTCGGTCTCGGCGGCAAAGCCCACCACCAGCGCCGGTCGCCCCGCCCCCATCCGCGCCACGGTGGCGAGGATGTCGGGGTTTTCCGCGAACTCCAGCGCCGGTGCGCGGCCCGATCCGTCCTTCTTCATCTTCGACCCGGCGGCATTGGCCACCCGCCAGTCGGCGACCGCGGCCGCAAAGACCGCGGCATCCGCGGGCAGCGCGGCCTCGACCGCCTCCAGCATCTCGCGCGCGGTCTCGACCCGCACCACCCCGACACCGCCGGGCGGCGGGACGCTGGCCGGCCCGGTGACGAAGCTGACCCGCGCGCCCAGATCGCGCAGCGCCGCGGCGATCGCGGCCCCCTGCGCGCCCGAAGACCGGTTGGCGATGTAGCGCACCGGGTCGATGGGTTCATGCGTGGGGCCCGAGGTCACCACCACATGCCGCCCCTTCAGCGGCCCCTCGCCCAGCGCGGCCTCGACCGCCGCGACGATCTCCAGCGGTTCGGCCATGCGGCCCGGCCCGTATTCGCCGCAGGCCATGTCCCCTTCGTTCGGACCGGCGAACAGGATGCCGTCACCCTTCAGCGCCGCGATGTTGCGTTGGTTGGCGGGGTGCAGCCACATCCGCACGTTCATCGCCGGCGCCACCAGCACCCGCTTGTCCGTCGCCATCAGGAGGGTGGAGGCGAGGTCGTCCGCATGCCCCCCCGCCATCTTCGCCATCAGGTCCGCCGTCGCCGGCGCGACAACCACAAGATCGGCGGCGCGGCTCAACTCGATATGGCCCATCTCCGCCTCGTCGGTCAGGTCGAAAAGGTGGCGGTAGCATTGCGCCCCCGCCAGCGCGCCGGCCGACAGCGGCGTCACGAACTCCTCCGCCGCCCGGGTCAGGACCGGCGTCACCGAGGCGCCCCGCTCGCGCAGGCGCCGGATCAGGTCGAGCGCCTTGTAGGCCGCGATGCCGCCGCCGATCACCAGAAGGATACGCTTGCTCGTCAGCATCGGCCCTCTCCCTTGCCTGCATCAGGATTAGGCGCGGGGGCGCGGGATGACAAGCCGGGGCATCCATCACCTTCCGTGATGGAAGGGCGCACAAATCCTCGCGTGCGCGCACGCCCTTCGGCCGCTAGGGTGCCGCGAAACACGGAGATGCAGATGACCTACGAACTTGCCATCGGGGACCGCAGCTATTCCAGTTGGTCGCTCAGGGGCTGGCTTTTCTTCGAGAAATTCGCAATCCCGGTGAAGGTCCGCATCTGCGTTCTCTACACCGACGAAGTGCAGCGCCTGCTGGCGGATTTCGCGCCCGCGCGTCTGGTTCCCGCGGTGCGTACGCCCGAGGGCGAGGTGATCGGCGAAAGCATCGCCATCCTCGAAACGCTGGCCGAACGCCACCCCGACGCGGGGCTCTGGCCCGAAGATCCGGCGGCGCGGATCATGGCGCGCTACATGGTGGCCGAGATGCACGCGGGCTTCACCGCGCTCAGGGGCGACTGTGCGATGAACCTGCTGAAAAGCTACGCCGACAGCGCGCCGCGCGCCGAGGTTCTGGCCGACCTCGCGCGGATCGAGGCGATCTGGGCGCGCGCGCGTAGCCGCTTCGGTGCCGGCGGGCCCTGGCTGTTCGGTCGCTACACCGCGGCGGACGCCTTCTTCGCCCCCGTGGCCACGCGGATCGCCACCTACAACCTGCCGGTGTCCGCCCCCGCGCAGGCCTATGTCGACGCGCACCTTTCTGACCCGTCCTTCCGCCGCTGGCGCGCGATGGGCAAGGCCGAGAACCTGGTGCAGCCAAGCTACTACAAACCCTATGCCGAGCGTCCCTGGCCTGGCCCTGTGGTGCTTCCGGCGGTGGCCTGCGACGGCCCTTCGGTCAACGCCGCCTGCCCCTATTCCGGAAAGCCGGTGACCCACTTCCTGCACCTTGACGGCCGCGTCTGGGGCTTCTGCAATGCCTTCTGCCGCGACAAGACGATGCACGACCCTGAAGCCTGGCCCGCGTTCATGGAAATGACCCGCGCCGCCTGAGGCGCGTTAACCTTTCCTCAACTCTCCGCTCCTACCCGTTAACCAATTCGGAACGGGAGACGGCAGCGATGGTGGCGCGCACCTTCACGGTGGCCTTCGAGGGGGTTGAGGCGCGGATCGTCGAGGTCCAGTGCGCGGTGGCGAACGGTCTGCCCGCCTTTTCCATCGTCGGCCTTGCCGACAAGGCGGTGAGCGAGGCGCGCGACCGCGTGCGCTCCGCGCTCACCTCGATGTCGATCGCGCTGCCGTCGAAGAAGATCACGGTGAACCTCTCGCCCGCCGATCTTCCGAAGGAAGGATCGCATTTCGACCTGCCGATCGCGGTCGCCCTTCTGGCCGCCATCGACATCATCCCGCACGAGGACGCCGAGGCGACGGTGTCGCTGGGCGAGTTGTCGCTCGATGGGCGGCTGGTCGCGGTCGCGGGGGCGCTTCCCGCAGCGATGGCCGCGGCCGAGGAGGAGCGGCGGCTTCTCTGCCCCAAGGCCTGCGGCCCCGAGGCGGCCTGGGTGTCCGCGACGCCGGTCTTCGCCGCGGCCTCGCTGGCCGAGGTGCTGGGCCATTTCACAGGGCAATCGCCGATCCCCCCCGCAACCCCGGGCGAGGTCCGCACCGAGGCCGGCGCCCGCGACCTGCGCGACGTGAAGGGACAGGAACGCGCCAAGCGCGCGCTCGAGATCGCGGCGGCGGGGCGGCATCACCTGCTGATGGTGGGCACGCCCGGATCGGGCAAGTCGATGCTGGCCGCGCGAATTCCCGGCATCCTGCCGCCGCTCTCGCCGGTCGAGGCGCTGGAAACCTCGATGATCCATTCGCTCGCCGGACTGCTGGACGAAGGCGGCATCAGCCGCACCCGCCCCTTCCGAGAACCGCATCACACCGCCTCGATGGCCGCCATCGTCGGCGGGGGCCGGGGTGCCAAGCCGGGCGAGATCAGCCTGGCGCACAACGGCGTCCTCTTTCTGGACGAACTGCCGGAATTTCCCCGCCCCGTCCTGGAAACCCTGCGCCAGCCGATCGAGACGGGCGAGGTCGTCGTCGCCCGCGCCAATGCCCATGTCCGCTACCCCTGCCGGTTCCTGATGGTGGCCGCCGCCAACCCCTGCCGCTGCGGCTACCTGTCGGACCCGGCCCGCGCCTGCGCGAAAAGCCCCGGCTGCGGCGAGGAGTACCTGGGCCGGCTGTCCGGGCCGCTGATGGACCGGATCGACCTGCGCGTCGAGGTGCCGCCGGTTGCCTTCTCCGACCTCGACCTGCCGGCGGGCGGGGAAAGTTCCGCCGCTGTTGCCATCCGAGTGTCAGCAGCGCGGGCGCGCCAGACCGACCGCTTCCGCGGCCATCCCGGCGTGCGCGTCAACGCCGAGGCCGAGGGCGCGCTGCTGGAAGAGATCGCCGCGCCGGATGCCGAGGGGCGCGACCTGCTGGTCAAGGTCGCCAAACGCTTCGGCCTGTCCGCGCGCGGCTATCACCGGGTGCTGCGCGTGGCGCGCACCATCGCCGACCTTGACGGGGCGGGGACGGTCGGCAAGCCGCATGTGGCCGAGGCGGTGAGCTATCGCCTGACGCTCGCCAAGGCGTTGTGACCGCCGCTCAGCGCGCCAAACGCCGCGCCTCGATCGCGTCCCACATCAGCGCAGCGGTGTTGGTGCCGTCGAATCGCTCAAGCTCCTGGATGCCGGTGGGCGAGGTGACGTTGATTTCGGTCAGCCAGTCGCCGATCACGTCGATGCCAACGAAGATCTGGCCCTTCTCCCGCAGGGTCGGGCCGATCGCGTCGCAGATCTCCCGGTCGCGGTCAGTGAGGCCCACCTTCTCCGGCCGCCCGCCCACATGCATGTTCGACCGTGTCTCCCCCTCGGCCGGGACGCGGTTGATCGCGCCCACCGGCACGCCGTCGACAAGGATGATGCGCTTGTCGCCCTTCACCACGGCGGGGACGTATTTCTGCGCGATCAACGGCTCCCGGTTGATGCCGGTGAACAGTTCGTGCAGCGAGGCGAGGTTGCGGTCGTTCGGGTCCAGCCGGAACACGCCCGCGCCGCCGTTGCCGTAAAGCGGCTTCAGGATGATGTCGCCGTGCTCGGCCTTGAACGACCGGATCGTCGCCAGGTCGCGCGCGATGAGCGTCGGCGGGGTCAGGTGCGGAAAGTCGAGGACCAGCAGCTTTTCGGGGCAATTGCGCACCCAGAAGGGATCGTTGACGACCAGCGTGCCGGGCGTCAGACGCTCCAGCAGGTGGGTGTTGGTGATGTAGCTCATGTCGAAGGGCGGGTCCTGGCGCAGCCAGACCACGTCCCAGTCGGCCAGGTCGACCTCGGTTTCCGGCCCGAGCGAGTAGTGGTTGCCCTTCTCGCGCCGGAGCGCCAGCGGCCAGCCGCGCGCCAGGATGCGCCCCTCGCGGTAGGAAAGCCGGTCGGGCGTGTAGTAGAAAAGCGTGTGCCCCCGCTCCTGCGCCTCAAGCCCGATGCGGAAGGAGGAATCGGCGTCGATGTTGATGGGACCGATCGGGTCCATCTGGATTGCGACCTTGAGAGCCATGGCGTCCCCCGTTCCGAAGCGTCTGGCGGAGTGATGGCGCAAGGGGCGGCGGGATGCAATCGCCCGCGAACGCCCGGCGTCAGGCGCCCAGCGCGTTTCGGATCACGTCGATGTGACCTGTGGCATCGACAAGCGCCACGTCAAAGCGCATCTCGGTGTCCTGCCCGGCCGGTTCCGCCGCGACAAATTCCTGCGCGGCCGCGAACAGTCGGGCGATCTGGCGCGGAAGCAGCATCTGCGCCGCACCCGCCGTGGTTTCCGAGCACTTGACCTCGACGAACACCACGCGGGCGCCTTCCCGCACGATCAGGTCGATCTCGCCGGCCCTGCCGCGCCAGCACTGCGCCGCGACGGTCGCCCCGGCCGCCGAATAGTGCCGCGCCACCTGATCCTCGGCGGAGTGTCCCGCCAGATGCGCGACGCGCCCCCTTATCCGTCGCGCGGCAGTTTCAGCGCCGCCTGATAGACGTCGCGCTTCGGCAGTTTCAGCGCCTCTGCCACCATGGCGGCCGCGTCCTTCACCGAAAGCGTCTTCATCGCCTCGCACAGCATCGCCTCCATGTCGGCGGCGTCGACCGCCCGTTCGGGCGCGCGGTCGACCAGTACGACGACCTCGCCCTTGACCGTCCGGGCCGAGAAGTCGGCGGCCAGTTCCGCCAGCGTCCCCCGCCGCACCTCCTCGAACTTCTTGGTCAGTTCGCGGCAGACGACGGCCTGCCGGTCCTGCCCGAATCCTGCGGCCAGTTCGGTTAACAAATCGCCAACGCGCCTCGGCGACTCGTAAAGGATCAGCGTCGCCGGGGTCGCGGCCAACTCGGCCAGCCAGCGTCGCCGGGCGCCTTCGGCCGATGGCGGGAAACCCGCGAAGAGAAAGCGGTCGCTTGGCAGGCCCGAGACCGTCAGCGCGCAGAGCACGGCCGACGCGCCCGGCGCCGCGGTGACCATATGCCCCGCCGCCGCCGCCGCGCGCCCCAGCTGAAAACCGGGATCGGCGACAAGCGGCGTGCCCGCCTCGGAAGCGTAGGCGACCGACTTGCCCTCTGCCAGCGCCTTCAGAAGCCGCGGGCGCGCCTCCTCTCCGTTGTGGTCGTGGTAGGCGACGAGCGGCCGGCCGGCAATCGGGATGCCGTGGATCTCCATCAGATGCCGAAGGGTCCGCGTGTCCTCGGCCGCGATCACGTCGGCAGAGGCTAGAATGTCGAGCGCGCGCAGCGTGATGTCGCGGGCAGCGCCGATGGGGGTGGAGACGAAATAGAGCCCCGGCGCAAGTTTCTGGATTTCGCCGGTCATGCTTTCAGGGCCCGCTGCAAAGTTTACTTCACCCCGCGAAACGCATAGGGTCGGCGCAACGACAGGCTGCGCCAGGATGAGGTTGGTTCCATGTTCGCCGTTTTAGGATTCGCCCGCAAGCCCATGGCCTGGCTGGCGCTCTCGCTTCTTCCGCTGGCAGCCTGCGGGCCGATGCCCGGTGGCGGCTCGGTGGCGCCGGGCAAGCCGGTGCCGGTCGGGCTTCTGGTGCCGTCCGGATCGGGCAACGCCTCGGACGAGGTGCTGGCCCAGAACCTGCGCCAAGCGGCCGAGATGGCAGCGTCCGACCTTGAAGGCGCCTCGGTCGATCTGAGGGTCTACAGCACCGGCTCGGACGCCGCGGGCGCGGCGGCGGCGGCGCAACGGGCGGTCAGCGAAGGGGCCGCGGTGATCCTCGGGCCGGTCTATGCGGAATCGGCCAATGCCGCGGGCAAGGCCGTGGCGGGATCGGGCGTCAACGTGCTCGCCTTCTCGAACGTGACCGACATCGCGGGCGGCAACGTCTTTGTCCTTGGCCAGACCTTCCCCAACACAGCCGAACGGCTGGTCCGCTTCGCCGCGGCGCAGGGGCGCAACCGGATCTTCGTCCTGCACGAGCAGACCGCCGCGGGCGACACCGGCCGCCGGGCGATCGAGGCGGCCATCGCCCGGTCCCCGGCGACGCATGCGGGAACGGCAAGCTACGAGTTCTCTCAGCAGGGCATCATCACCGCCGCACCGCAGATCGTCGCCCGCATCAAGGCGGCGGGCGCGAACGCGGTGTTCCTGACGGCCGACAGCGGCGGTGCGCTGCAGCTTCTGGCGCAGCTTCTTCCGGAAAGCGGGCTCGACACCACTGCGATCAAGCTGATCGGGCTGACCCGCTGGGACACCTCGCCGGCGAACCTGACGCTTTCGGGATTGCAGGGCGGCTGGTTCGCGCTGCCTGACCCCGGGCCCTCGTCCAGCTTCCAGGCGCGCTTCACCGCCCGCTACGGGTCGATCCCGCTGCCGGTCGCGGGGCTTGCCTATGACGGCGTTGCCGCCATCGGCGCGCTGGCCCGCAGCGGCGCGCCCAATGCGCTCTCCGCCTCTGCGCTGACCCAGGGGGCCGGATTTGCCGGGGTGAACGGCGTCTTCCGGCTGCTGTCCGACGGAACCAACCAGCGCGCCCTTGCGGTGGCCGAGATCCGCAACGGCCAGATCGTCGTGCTTGACCCCGCGCCGAGAAGCTTCGGTGGCGCCGGTTTCTGAAGCGGCGGCCCTTCCGCCCGCCCCCCATGCCCAAGCGCTTCTCGGGCACCTGACGCTCTGGGACGGCGAGGCCTTCATTGCCGCCGCCGCAACCGAACTGGCCGGCGAAAGCGACCCGCGGGCGCGGCGTGCGGCCATCGTCAAGGCGCTGGTGGCCGGCCGGCAGCAGGGCCTGCACGCGATCGAGGCGACGTTCCGCGCATCCCCGGGCGAGGCGCGTGCGATCACGCAGGCCTATGCCGCCCTGACCGATGCGGTCGTATGCGCGGCCTTTCTGGCTGCGACGCGCCTCCTGCATCCGCTGGCCAGCCCGACCGAGGCCGAAAAGATCGCCGTCCTGGCCGTGGGCGGTTACGGCCGGGCCGAAATGGCGCCGTTCTCGGACGTGGACCTTCTGTTCCTGACGCCCTGGAAGATGACCCCCTGGGCCGAAAGCGTGATCGAGTCCATGCTCTACATCCTGTGGGACATGCGCCTGAAGGTCGGCCACGCCAGCCGCACGGTGAAGGACTGCCTCCGGCTCGGGCGCGAGGACTACACCATTCGTACCGCCCTGCTGGAACGGCGGTTCATCTGCGGGCACGAGCCCCTGGCCGAAGAGCTGCGCAAGCGCCTGCGCAACGATCTGTTCCGCAACACCGCCCCCGAGTTCATCGAGGCGAAGCTTCAGGAGCGGGGTGAGCGCCACAAGCGGCAGGGCGGTCAGCGCTACATGTTGGAGCCCAACGTGAAGGAGGGCAAGGGCGGCCTGCGCGACCTGCAGACGCTCTACTGGATCGGCAAGTACATTCACGGCGTCCGCAGCCCGGCGGAACTGGTCGACGTCGGCCTGTTGCGCGCCGACGAATTCGATGCCTTCGAGGCGGCGGACAACTTCCTCTGGGCGGTGCGCTGCCATCTGCACCTGATCGCGGGGCGCGCGGCCGACCAGCTGACCTTCGACCTACAGGTCGAGGTCGCGGCGCGCATGGGCTACCGCGACACCGGCGGGCGGCGGGCGGTCGAACACTTCATGCAGGACTATTTCCGCCACGCGACTCACGTGGGCGAACTGACGCGCGTCTTCCTGACCGTGCTCGAGGCGCGCCACGTCAAGCGCGAGGCGACGCTGGCGGGCCTGTTCCGCCGCCGCAAGAAGCTGCGCGGGGGCTTCCGCATCGACCGCGGCCGTATCACCATCGGCAACGAGCGCGAATTCCTGTCCGACAAGCTGAACCTGCTCAGGATCTTCGAGGAGGGCCTGCGAACCGGCTACCTGATCCACCCCGACGCGATGCGGGTGGTGCGCGCGAACCTGCACCTGATCGACGACGACATGCGCGAGGACCGCGAGGCGACGCGCATCTTCCTTGACCTGATGCTGAAACACGGCAACCCCGAACGGGCGCTGCGGCGGATGAACGAACTTGGCGTGCTGTCGGCCTTCATCCCCGAGTTCGAGCCGATCGTGGCGATGATGCAGTTCAACGTCTACCACCACTACACGGTGGACGAACACACGATCCAGACGATCTCCACCCTCGCCCAGATCGAGCGCAACGAGCTGATCGAGGAGCTGCCGCTGTCCTCCGCCATCCTCGAAGAGGGGGTGAACCGGCGCGTCCTTTATGTTGCGCTGCTTCTCCACGACATCGGCAAGGGCCGGCCGGAGGATCATTCGATCCTGGGCGCACAGATCGCGCGGCGGGTGGCGCCGCGGCTCGGCCTGAACGCTGAGGAATGCGAGACCGTCGAATGGCTGGTGCGCTATCACCTCTTCATGTCCGACATGGCGCAAAAGCGCGACATCTCGGATCCGCGCACGGTGCGCGACTTCGCCAAGGTGGTGAAGACGAAGAAGCGGCTCGACCTCCTGACGGTGCTGACGGTCTGCGACATCCGCGGCGTGGGGCCCAACACCTGGAACAACTGGAAGGCCATGCTGCTGCGCCGCCTTCACGCCGAAACCTCCGACGCGCTGGTGGCCGGGCTGGAATCGGTCAACCGCGAGAAGCGCGAGGATGAACAGAAGCGCGCGCTGCGCGAGGTGCTGAAGGACTGGGACGCGAAGGATCTGCGCCGGGAAACGGCGCGCCACTACGGCCCCTACTGGCAAGGGCTTTCGACCGAAACCCAGGCGGTTTTCGCCCGCCTGCTGCGCGGCATCGGCGACGACGAGATCCGCATCGACATCAAGCCCGACCTTGACCGGGACGCGACCCGGACCTGTTTCGCGCTTGCCGACCACCCCGGCATCTTTTCCCGCCTTGCCGGCGCGTTGGCGCTGGTTGGCGCCAACGTGGTGGACGCGCGCACCTACACCTCGAAGGACGGCTACGCGACCGCCGTCTTCTGGGTGCAGGACGCCGAGGGGCACCCCTACGAGACCGAGCATCTGCCGCGCCTGCGCACCACCATCGAGCGCACGCTGAAGGGCGAGGTCGTCGCGCGCGAGGCGCTCAAGACCCGCGACAAGATCAAGAAGCGCGAACGCCAGTTCCGCTTCCCGACCCACATCACCTTCGACAACGAAGGCTCGGAGATCTACACCATCGTCGAGGTCGACACCCGCGACCGGCCGGCGCTGCTTTACGACCTGACCCGGACGCTGGCGGCCAACAACATCTACATCGCCAGCGCCGTGATCGCGACCTTCGGGGCGCAGGTCGTGGACACGTTCTATGTCAAGGACATGTTCGGGTTGAAGCTGCACACCAAGGCCAAGCGCGACAGCCTGGAGCGCAAGCTGAGGCAGGCCATCACCGAGGGCGCCGAAAGGGCGCAGGCCTGATGAAACCGATCCGCCTTGTCCGCGGCTTCCTGACCGTCGGGGCCTGGACGCTGCTCAGCCGGGTGGTGGGCTTCCTGCGCGACATGCTGATCGCCGCCTACCTTGGCACCGGCCCGGTGGCGGAGGCGTTCCTGGTCGCCTTCTCGCTGCCCAACATGTTCCGCCGCTTCTTCGCCGAGGGCGCCTTCAACACCGCCTTCGTGCCGATGTTCTCCAAGAAGCTCGAGGCGGGCGAGGACGCCAAGGGCTTTGCCGAGGATGCCTTTACCGGGCTTGCCATCGTCGTGCTGGCCGTCTCGGCTCTGGCGATGGTGGCGATGCCCTGGCTTGTCCTTGCCATGGCAGGCGGCTTTGCCGGGGACGAGCGGTTGCCCCTCGCCGTCGAGTTCGGGCGCATCTGCTTTCCCTACATCCTCTTCATCTCTCTGACCGCGCTCCTCTCCGGCCTTCTGAATGCGGGCGGGCGGTTCATGGCGGCGGCCGGCGCGCCGGTCCTCCTGAACCTCATCTTCATCGCCGCCATGGTCCTCGCCCGGCACCGCGGCTGGGACATGGGGCTGACACTGTCCTGGGCAACCCCGCTGACCGGGCTTGCACAACTGGGGCTGGTCTGGCTCGCCGCGGCGCGGATGGGCTTTGCACTGCGTTTCCGCCGGCCCCGCTTCACGCCCGAACTCAGGCGCCTTCTCACCATCGCCGCGCCCGCGGTGCTGGCCGGCGGCGTGGTGCAGATCAACCTGCTGGTCGGCCGGCAGGTCGGCAGCTTCTTCGACGGCGCGATCGCCTGGCTGAACTACGCCGACCGGCTATACCAGCTTCCCCTCGGCGTCGTCGGCATCGCCATCGGCATCGTGCTGCTGCCCGACCTGTCGCGGCGGCTGAAGAACGGCGACACCGGCGGCGGCCGCCACGCTCTGTCGCGCGCGATGGAGTTCGCGCTTTTCCTTACCATCCCGGCGGCGGTCGCGCTGGTCGTCATCCCGGTTCCGCTGATTGCCGTCCTGTTCGAGCGGGGCGAGTTCCTTGCCTCCGACACGCTGCCCACCGCGCAGGTGCTCGCGATCTACGGCCTGGGCCTGCCGGCTTTCGTGCTTCAGAAGGTGCTGCAACCGCTCTACTTCGCGCGCGAGGATACGCGGACACCCTTCCGCTTTGCCGTCCACTCGATGCTGATCAATGCCGCACTTGCCATCGGCCTTGCGCCGCTGATCGGGTTCAGCGCGGCGGCCTGGGGCACCACGCTGTCAGGCTGGGCGATGACGGGGCAACTGTGGTGGGGGACGCGCCAAATGGGCGAGGCGGCGCGCGCCGACGACCGGCTGCGCCGGCGCCTGCCGCGCACGGTCCTGTCCGCCGCGATCATGGGGCTATGCCTCTGGGCGCTGACCTGGCTGATGGCCGACATGCTGGGCAGGGAGCATGTGCGCATCCTGGCACTCTTCCTGCTGGTCCTGGGCGGCATGGCCAGCTTCGGCGCCGCCGCGCTCCTCTCCGGGGCCTTCCGTCCGTCCGACCTGCGCGCGGGGCTTTCGCGTCAGCGCTGACGGATCCGCGCCAGAAGGTGGGCGGGCCCGCCCGGGCCAACGACGAAGGAGGCGCCGAAGCCGAAGCCGAAGCCGGCGAGATCCGCGATCCAGTCGGGGGTGCCGCCGAAGAGCATGCCGAACAGCAACTGGATGCCCAGAAGGAACCCGATCAGCGTGAAGGCGCGGGCGCGGTTGGCGTTTTCCGCCCCGAGCCGCGCCCAGAGCATGAAAGTGAAGGTGCCGATCAGCCCGTAGACCGCCGGATAGCCGCCGAAAAGCGGATAGCTGATGCCCGGAACGGCGGAGTAGACGAGAGCGCCGAAGATCCCGGCCCCGAAGAAGATCACCATCACCGCCCAGGCCTTGTAGACCTCGGCCACCATCTTGCCGAGCGCAAGCAGGAAGACCGCGACGAAGATCGCATGGGTAAAGCTGCCGTGGACATAGATGTAGGTGACGAAGCGCCAGAGCGCGTCGGGCGGATACTGTCCCTGATCGATCATCGCCTCAAGCAGTTGCGGCGGCAGCGCAAAGCGTTGCAGCGCGTCGTTGCGCCAGCCCTCGCCCGCCGCGCCCCCGGCCAGGCCCGCGGCCCCGAGGCCCACCGCCACCTCCATCGCGACAAGCGGCAGAAGCAGAAGCCACACCACCCCCGGCAGAGGGTTCAGCGGCGCTTCGTCGTATCCTGGCCGCATCGCGATCTCCTTACGGCGTTGACGGGACTTCCCCCCTGCGATACGCGAGCGGGGCGAAAATTTCCAGACGGACGAGTGGGACGGACCATGGCCGAGGCGACCTCCAAATTCACCCCGCGCATCTTTTCGGGCATCCAGCCGTCCGGCGGGCTGACGCTGGGCAACTACCTCGGCGCGCTCAAGCGCTTTGTCGAGAAGCAGAACGAGGGGATCGAGACGATCTACTGCCTCGTCGACCTGCACGCCATCACCGTCTGGCAGGACCCGGAAAAGCTGCGCGCCCAGACGCGCGAGGCGGCGGCGGGCTTCATCGCCGCCGGCATCGACCCGAAACGGTCGATCCTGTTCAACCAGAGCCAGGTGCCCGGCCACGCGCAACTGGCCTGGATCTTCAACTGCGTCGCGCGGATGGGCTGGATGGGCCGCATGACCCAGTGGAAGGACAAGACCGCCGGCAAGAACGCCGAGGCCGAAAGCCTGGGGCTGTTCGCCTATCCGTCGCTGATGGCGGCGGACATCCTGCTTTACCACGCGACCCACGTCCCGGTGGGCGAGGACCAGAAGCAGCACCTGGAGTTGACGCGCGACATCGCGATGAAGTTCAACCACGACTACAAGGTCGATTTCTTCCCCGTCACCGAGCCGGTGATCGAAGGCGCCGCGACGCGGGTGATGAGCTTGCGTGACGGATCGAAGAAGATGTCGAAATCCGATCCCTCGGATGCCAGCCGGATCAACCTGACGGACGATGCGGACACCATCGCGCAGAAATTCCGCAAGGCAAAGACCGACCCCGAACCCCTGCCCGAAACGCTCGACGGGCTGAAGGACCGGCCCGAGGCGAAGAACCTGGTCAACATCTACGCGGCGCTCTCCGATGCCACGCCTGAGGCGGTCATCGCGGAGTTTGGCGGCAAGGGCTTCGGCACGTTCAAGCCGGCGCTCGCCGATCTCGCCGTGGCCCGGCTTGCCCCCATCGCGGGGGAGATGAAGCGGCTGATGGCCGACCCGGCCGAGATCGACCGCATCCTCGGCGACGGGGCGGCGCGGGCCGACGCAATCGCCTCGCCGATCCTGCGCCAGACCTACGACATCGTGGGCATGATCCGGTCGCGCGTCTGACATCCTCTGCGTTCTTGCACAGACTGCGCGCATAAACGTGTCTTTATGTGCGTCCTCGCCATGTCATATTGCGGGGAGACGCGAATGGAGACACAGATGACCTATACCGCCCCGGCCGGAACCCGCATCGGCCACGTCCACCTGAAGGTGGCGGACCTCGACCGCGCGATCGCCTTCTATTCCGGGATTCTCGGCTTCGAGGTGATGCAGCGCTACGGCAAGGGCGCGGCCTTCCTCTCCGCAGGTGGCTATCACCACCACATCGGGCTGAACACGTGGGAGAGCAAGGGCGGCACCCCGCCGGCGCGGGGTCACACCGGGCTTTACCACACCGCGTTCCTCTACCCGACCCGCGCCGACCTGGCGCGGGTTCTCAAAAGCCTGGTCGAGGCGGGCTATCCGCTGGACGGCGCCTCCGACCACGGGGTGAGCGAGGCGATCTACCTGCGCGACCCCGACGGCAACGGGGTGGAGCTTTACCGCGACCGGGACGAGGCCGACTGGCCCCGTGACGACAGCGGCGAGCTTGCCATGGTGACCGAACCGCTCGACCTGCGGGCCTTGCTGGCCGAGGCGCGCTGAGGCGCGCCCGCTCAGGCGGCGGCGAGTTCGGCCTGCCGCGCCAGCGCCTCCTCTAGATCGGGAAAGACATGCGCCCGGCCGCGATCCAGCAGGACCGCGCCGGTGCAGTACTGGCGCAGGATGGCCGGGGCGTGGGAGACCATGATCAGCCCGGCCTGCGACAGCCGGTCCCGGAACATCGTCTCGGCCCTGGCGCGGAAACGCTGGTCACCGACGGCGATGATCTCGTCCACCAGATACCAGTCGAAGCGGAGCGCCATCGACAGGCCGAAGGCCAGCCGCGCGCGCATCCCGGCCGAATAGGCGCGGACCGGCAGCCGCATGTCGCGCCCAAGTTCGGAGAACCCGGTCACGAAATCGACGACCGCGTCGGTGTCCGCGCCGTAGATGCGGGCGACGAAGCGGGCGTTCTGCACCCCGCTCAGGTCGTTCGCGAAGCCGCCGGAAAATCCCATCGGCCAGGACACGCGCGCGTCCGTCCGCACCTGCCCGCCATCGGGCCGGACCGTCCCCGCAAGGATGGACAGGAGCGTGGATTTCCCCGCGCCGTTCGCACCCAGAAGCGCCATCCGCGCGCCCGCGGGCAGGCGCAGCGTCAGGCCCTCGAACAGGCTGCGCCATCCGTCGGGGGCGGCGAACCCCTTGGACAGGCCCACCAGAGACAGCGCGAGATCGGGGGGCCGGATCTGCGCGCTCATCGGCTGTCACGCAGGTTGTAGGCCAGGACCGTCCCGATACCCCAGGCGACCACGAGACCCATGGCGATCAGCGCCGATAGCAGCACGCGCCGGGGGTGGACCGCACTTTCGGGCAGGGTGGGGGCGACGTGGGCGGCCAGATAGCGGGACTTGCGCCGCGCCTCGGCCTGGGCCGCCGCATGGCCCGCCAGCGCCTGCGTATAGGCGCCGGCGGCGAATTCCAGATCGGTCCTCAGTTCCTCGTAGCGCCCCAGAAGCGATGCCATCGCCCGGCCGTCGCCGCCGAGGCCCAGCGTTTCCCGCTCCGCCTCGATGCGGGCGCTGACTGCGTCGACACGGCGGTTCGCCTGGGCCACCCGCTGGTCATCCGCCTTGGCATAGCTCAGCAGCATGTCGCGTTCGACCAGGGTCTGCACCAGTTCGGACTGCAGCGCGGCGAGCAGCCCCATCTGCCCCTCGACATCGGCCTTCGGGTCGATGATGCGGTTTTCGTCGCGAAACTCGGCCAGAAGCCGGCGCTTGTCGCGCAGCCGCGCCTCCGCATCGGCGAGGTCGGCCGCGGCGTAGCGGATCGCGTCCCGGCGCGCCTGCTCCGACAGCCGGTTCACCAAGGCCTCGCTTTCCTCGAAGATCGCCGCCGTCAGGGCGCGGGCGTCGGCCGCCCGGAACGCCCGCGCCTCGACATTGAGAAGCCCGGTGCCCGCGTCGCGGCGCACGCGCACCATGCGGTGCCAATAGTCGACCTTGTCCTCGCGCGTGGCGCCGTCGGCCAGCGTGAACACCGGGTCGCTGTCGACCGGGTGGAAGAGGCGCGCAAGGTCAAGCCGCCGGTCGATGGCGGCGACCATCTGCTCGCTGCCGATGAAGTCGAACAGGATG
The DNA here is from genome assembly GCF_025380365.1 of Albidovulum sediminis. Classification (GTDB taxonomy): domain Bacteria; phylum Pseudomonadota; class Alphaproteobacteria; order Rhodobacterales; family Rhodobacteraceae; genus Albidovulum; species Albidovulum sediminis. Next base: position 511,864 of record NZ_JAOCQF010000002.1, on the reverse strand, counting down.
TCGGCATCGGGCGCGGAGGCGCTGGCGATGCCGCCGACCGCGGCAAGCACGCCGAGATCGGGGCCGATCGGCGCGGCCTCCGATCGCACCGAGAAGGCCACGCGGGAATGGAACTGGTCCTCCGCCAAGGCGAAAAGGTAGCCGATGGCGAGGGCCGCGGGCAGAAGGACCGCCAGCACAAAGCTCGCGATCAGCCGGCGCCGCCGACTGCGCGCGGCGCTGCGCAGGCGTGAGCGCACCAGAAAGACCGTCGAGGGGTCCGGCACGGTAACCGGGGCGGGAAGCGGGCGCAACGGCTGGGCGAGAGCGGGCTGGGCGAGGGCGGGCTGCGACATCATCGTCACTCCGATTTCTTAACCATTGGCCATCAGGATCGTGGGCGTCCCCTGAGAACGAAAGGATGGGTGCATGACCGCCGTCACGACCCCCGCGCACCGCAACACCTTCCGCATCGTCGCAGCCCTTGCCCTGCGCGAGACCTGCGCCCGCTTCGGCCGGTCCTGGGGCGGGTATGCCTGGGCCCTGGCCGAACCTGTCGGCGGGATCGCGCTTTTGTCGCTGGCCTTCTCGTTCATCGCGCCGAAACCTCCGCTGGGGTCGAGCTTCACGCTCTTCTACGCCAGCGGAATTATCCCGTTCCTGATGTACAATTCGCTAACGTCCGCCCTTATGGCAGCCGTCCAGGCGAACCGCGGACTTCTCACCTACCCGGTTGTGCGGCCGCTGGACGTCATTCTGGCCCGCGCGCTCCTTGAAACGCTGACCCATATCGCGGTCGCCGCCGCCGTCCTGACCCCGGTCGTGCTGGCCGAACCGCGCCGGCCCGACATCGCGCCGGAGTGGATCGCCCTGTCGCTCGCGCTTGCCGCGGCACTCGGCACAGGGGCGGGCACGCTCAACGCCGGGCTGGCCGCCATGTTTCCCACCTGGCGGCAGGTCTGGTCGGTGCTGAGCCGGCCGGTCTTCGTCATCTCCGGCATCCTCTTCACCGCGCGCCAGATCCCCGAGGCGCTGGCCGGGGCGCTCTGGTTCAACCCCATCCTGCATGTGGTGGAGACGATGCGCGCGGGATTCTTCGGCCCCGACCCGGACGGCTTCGTTTCCGCCCCCTATGTCCTGACCGTCGCGGCGGTGCTGTTCCTGGCCGGGATCATCCTGATCCGCGGGCAATCTGGGAAAATGCTTCAAATGTGAGATGTCAGGTCCTGGTTAACCCGGCGCGCGCAAGACTTTGTCGCACCACGCAAGGGAGGCTCCGGGATGCAGACAGGCCGACACATCGCGATCCTGATGGCCAGCTACAACGGCGCGCGGTTCCTGCGCGACCAACTCGAATCGATTGCAGTGCAGGATCATGACGACTGGTCGCTCCACGTCTCCGACGACGGATCGAGCGACGGGACACTGGCCATCCTGGCCGCGTTCGCGCGGGCCCATCCCGGCCGGCGCATCGTCTGGCGCAGGGGGCCAGGGCGGGGGAGCACCGCAAACTTCCTCTCGCTCCTGCACGACCCCCGGATCGCTGCCGACTTCTTCGCCTTCGCCGATCAGGACGATGTCTGGCTGCCGGACAAGCTCAGCCGCGCCGTCGCCGCCCTTGCGCCCCATGCCGCGACACCCGCGCTTTACGGCAGCCGCACCTGGGTGACGGACGCCGGCCTGACCATCCTGGGAGTCTCGCCGATGCCGCGCCGCACGCCGGGGTTCCGCAACGCCCTGGTGCAAAGCCTTGCCGGCGGCAACACGATGGTCCTGAACGCGCGGGCGCGCGACATCTCGGTTCGGGCGGGCCGGGCGGACGGGGCTGCCTGCCACGACTGGTGGCTTTACCAGCTGGTGTCGGGCGCCGGCGGCACGATCCTGTTCGACCCGTCCCCGACGCTGCTTTACCGCCAGCACGGGCAGAACCAGATCGGCGCGAACCTTTCGCTGAAGGCCAGATACCACCGCTTTAAGGCAATGATCGGCGGCCGCTTCGCCGACTGGAACCGGGCCAATGCCGCCGCCCTGTCGCAGGTGGCCCCGCTGCTCACGCGGGAGAACCGGGACTGCCTCGACGCGTTTGTGGCCTTGCGACGCGATCGCGGCATAACCGCGCTGCGCCGCCTTCGCGCCGCCGGGCTGTTCCGGCAGAGCCGCGCGGGCAACCTGTCGCTCGCCGTCGCCGCGATGATCGGCCGGGTCTGATCACCTATCCGATCACGATGTCCCCCAGCAGATCGAAGGGATCGGCCACGTTGCGGATGATGAGTACATCGCCCCCGCCGAAATCGAAGGTCGCGCCCGCGGCGGTCGACTGGCCGTAGGTCGAAATCAGCGTCAGGGCATCCATACCCGAGACCGCGGCGAGCGCGGGGTCAAAACGGAGAGCGTCTTGCCCGATCTGGAAATCCTTGACGCGGTCAATTCCGCTGCCCGCCTCGAAGAGGAAGACATCGGCCCCCGCGCCCCCCTCGAGCGTGTCATCGCCCGACATGCCGCTCAGCGTGTCGTTGCCGTCGAGACCGATGAGGAAGTCGTTGCCGCCGCGCCCGCGGATCAGATCGTTCCCTCGCGCGCCCAGGATCATGTTGCCGCGGTCGTCCCCCCAGAGGGTGTCGTTGCCGAGCGAGCCTTGCAGGTTCTCGATGCCCGAATAGGTGTCGCCCGCCGCAATTCCCGTGTTGTTCGCGGGATAGAGGAGATCGACCAGCAGTCCGACCGCGGAATCGCCGTAATGCGCCCGGTCGATCCCGGCGCCGCCGACGAAGCGATCCGCCCCCGGGCCGCCCAGCAGGATGTCGTTACCCTCCATCCCGTCCAGCAGATCGTCGCCGGCCCGACCCAGCAGCCAGTCGTTGCCCCCGCGTCCGAAGATCTGGTCGTTGCCGGTCCCACCGTCGAGCGTGTTGTTGCCGTGATCGCCGAAAAGCTCGTCCGCGTAGGCCGAGGCGCGCACCGCCTCGACAGACACGAAGATGTCGCCCGCGGCGATGCCGGTGTTCGTCCAGGGTTCCAGCAGGTCGATGCGCAGGCCCGAGGTGGCGTCGGAGTAGACTGCACGATCCAGCCCCTCGCCGCCGTCCAGAAGGTCCGCGCCCTCGCCGCCAACCAGGTTGTCGATGCCCTCGCCGCCGCGCAGCGTGTCGTTGCCGCCGCGCCCGGTCAGCCAGTCGTTCCCCGCGCAGCCCTCCAGCACGTTGCCTAGGGAATCGCCGCGCAAGTCGTCGGCATAGGCCGATCCGCGAAGGTTCTCGATCGAGACATGCCGGTCGCCCGCCGCGGCGCCCCGGTTGTTCGCGGGACTGACCAGATCGACCGTCACCGCGGCCGGCGCCTGGGCATGATCGGCCCAGTCCGACCCCGCACCGCCTTCGAGGCGATCGGCACCGCCGCCGCCTTCAAGCGTGTCATCGCCGTAGCCCCCTGCCAGCGTGTCGTCGCCCTCGCCGCCGGCGATCTGGTCGGCGAACACCGATCCCGCGATCGAATCGGCCCCGGCCGTGCCCGCCTGGACGCGGGCGCGGTGGATCAGTTCCACCGCCGGCCGCGGCAGGTTCAGCACACCGGCATTCGAGAACTGGCCGGGCAGAAGCGACGTGCCGTCATGGCTCAGGATTTCAAGCACTTCGGAGCCGTAGCGCAGGATGGCGCCCGTCGCCGTCGCCTCGATCGCGATCTGACCGATCGAATTGAGCATCAGCCAGTCCGAAAGGTCGAGGCGGTCCGCGGCAATGTCGAAATCCTCGATCCGGTCCGCGCTGCCGTCCGCACTGAGGATGAAGACATCCGCCCCGGCGCCGCCGCGCATAACGTCCGACCCGGCGCCATCCAGAAGAATGTCGTTCCCCCCCGCCCCGGTCAGCGTGTCGTCCCCCGCCCCGCCGTGAAGGATATCGTCCGACGCGCCGCCCGTCAGAGGGTCCGCGCCCGCGCCCCCCGTCAGGTCGAGACCGACCGGACCGGGCACCAGCCGGAACTGGGTCAGCCCGTCCTCCGATCCGGAGACCACGAAAAGCTGGATCTCGCCCGCGACCTCGACCATTTGGAGGGCGGAGACGTCGGCAAGTGTTACGCCCGCGCTGTCGGACAGCGTGGACTCGAGGTAGAGCCTGCCGTCCGGCAGCAGCCGGAAGATCGAGATGCCGTCATCCGAGCCGCCGACGGCGACATAGGTCCGTTCCCCGACAGTCAGGGCTGAAAGCGCGATCGTCCCCTGGAAGCGCGTGGTCAGCATGTCGAGCACGTAGTCGGTGGGGGTGAGGCCGCCCGCATCCAGGCGCAGCACCGAAAGCGAGGAACTGCCCGCGTCGGCGACGATCAGATAGGTCGCGCCCGCCTGCGCCGCCACCGCAAGCGCGGTCGGCGTGTCAAGGCCGAACCCCTCGGCCGCGCCGATCGACCCGGCATGGGACAGCGTGCCATCGACGCCAAGCCTCAGCGCCGTGACGCCGTGATCGGCCGCCGATCCTGCAAAGACCCAGCCCTGCCCACCGATGACGGCCGCGGTCAGCACCGACGGCGCGGCGAGATAGGTTGCGGCAGTGTCGGCAAACCCCGCGCCAGCGACAAGTGCCGTGGACCCCGCGGCCATGGTCCAGGCCGCAAGCCCGCCCCCGCCCGCCTCTGCCGCGAAGATCCGGCCGGATCCGCCCTGATCGAGCACGGCGAGATCGCCGGCGGCAAAGTCTCCGCCCGGCCCGTCCGAGAATGTGGTGGATGCGCCCGGAATGCCGTCGGCGGCGAGCGTGAAGCCGCTCATCTCGGCCGGGAAGCGCCCGCCCGGCAGGAGCCATCGCTGCCCGTCGTGGTCGAGGATATCGAGCCGCGGCGGGCCGAAGATGTCCGCGCCCGGTGCATAGCTGGCGGACCCGACCAGCGTCGCGGCCGCACCCTGCGACAGCGCCAGGCCCAGAACCCCGTTGGCGGCGGTCGCAGCGTAAAGGACGCCGCCCGACCCCGTCGTCGTCGCGACAAGGTCGGTGATGCGGAACCCGGCGGGCACCACAGCGCCGCCGAGCGTGGCCATATGCTGGACCCCGATCACCACTACACCCGAATTCACCCGCCCCGATTAGGCGGGCGAAACCGTTGCCAAGGAGTGAATCTTTTCGGCGAACCGCGCGAAAGGTGAACGAAGTCCTAAGGCCCAGGGGATCAGGCGGCGCGCAGAACCCCGAGGATGCGCCGCGCGGCCTGCCCGTCGCCGAAGGGCGATGCCCCGCGCGCCATTGCGGCATAGGCGGCGGGATCGTCGAGAAGGCGCTGCGCCCGGGCACGGATCGCCCCTGCGTCGGTGCCGACCAGCGCGGCCACGCCCGCCTCGACCGCCTCGGGCCGCTCCGTCGTCTCGCGCAGGATCAGCACGGGCTTGCCGAGCGCGGGCGCCTCTTCCTGCACGCCGCCGGAATCGGACATGACCATATGGGCGTGTTCCATCGCGCCGACGAAGTCGAGGTAGTCCAGCGGGTCGGTCAAGTGCGCCCGGCAACAACCCCGGAACGCCTCGGTGACGGTCGCGCGGACATTTGGGTTGTGGTGTACCGGCAGCAGCAGTTCGACATCCTCGTTCGCCTCGACGATGGCACGCAGAGCCGCGCAGATCCGGGCGAGCGGGGCGCCGAAGTTTTCGCGACGGTGCAGCGTGGCCAGGATGAGCCGCCGGCCCGGGGTCAGGCATGCCGGCCGCCGCGCCTTGTCGCGCACCTGGTGTAGCGCGTCGATGACGGTGTTCCCGGTGACGTGAATCGCGTGGTCGGGAGTGTTCTCCACCCTGAGGTGGTGTGCTGCTTGCGGCGTCGGCGCAAAATGCCAGCTCGCCAGCCTTGCGGTCAGCACCCGGTTCATCTCTTCGGGAAAGGGATTGCACGGATCGCCGGTTCTGAGGCCCGCCTCGACATGGCCGAAGGGAATGCGCGCGTAGAAGGCGGCGATTGCGGTGGTCAAGACCGTGGTCGTGTCGCCCTGTGCCAGGACGATGTCCGGCGCCTCCTCGGCCATCACGGTGCCGAGCCGCAGGAGCAGCCGGCCGGTCAGGTCGCAAAGGCTCTGGTCGGGTTGCATGATGTCGAGATCGACATCGGGGACGATGCCGAAGACCGAGAGCACCTGATCGAGCATCTGGCGGTGCTGGGCGGTGGCCAGGACCCGGCAACGGAACGCTGGATCCGCCCTGAGCGCGAGGATAACGGGGGCCATCTTGATGGCCTCCGGCCGGGTGCCGATGGCACAGAGGACGGTCTTCGGGACGGTCAAGGGCGATCCTCCGCTTCGATCAGGCGGGTGGCGTGGTCGTAAAGGGCGACATCCTGGTCGTTGGCCGCGACGAAGCGGGCGGCGAGCGCCTCGGGCAGCGCGGCGAGGAGCGCCCGGACGCGGTCTTCGGGGGGGCCTGCAGACGCCTCTGTCACGTTCAGCCTTAGCGGCGCGGGGGTGGAGAAGTCGATCCCCTCGGCTTTCAGCCGCCGGGTCATGCGGGCCAGGTCGGCCTCGTAATGGTCCGTCCGGCCCAGAAGCGCGACGTTCCTGAGGTTCGCGCGCGCCTGCTCCAGATCGTATTCCATCCGCCCCGCAGACCGCCGCATGAGCGTGCGCCCCGTCCCGTCCTCGCCCAGGATCCGGGTCTGGGCGTTCGAGACATGGGTGATCTCCTGCGGGTCGGAGAGCGCGTGGTCGAGCCATTCGGCGAAGTCCATGCGCCGGGCCAGGTCGGAGGTGCGGGTGCCATCCTCGTGCCCGCGCTTGAAGCGCCAGATCGACGCGACACGCAGGAAAGGGTTGCGCAGGAACGTCGCCGCCAGCACCCGGTAGTCGAGCGAGGCCGGCGCCGGAAGCCGGATCTGGTGCGAGGAAAAAGCCCGTCCGGCGGGATTGCGGCAGATGATCCGGTCAAGCTGCGTGCGGTCGATGCCGAAATAGGGAAACGGCCCGTCAAAGCTCAGGTGCGCCGCGCCGAAGACCTGGTGCAGGGCGGCATCGAAGCTGGTGCCGGAATTCTTGTAGATGTGGTAGTGACAGATGACGGTGCGCATCAGGCGGCCTCCCACGCCGGGGCGGGGCGGGACTGGCGGTAGCGGTGCGGCTGCCATGGGCCCCACCGACCCTCGTAGATCCGTCGATTGGCCTCGAACCGTTCCGTGCGCTCGGCGGGTTCGAGGCGCGCAAAGCTTGCCGAGAGATGGTGATGGACAAAGGCATCCTCGGCGAGCGCGCAGGCGAAGCCCTGCGCCCGGATCACGGCGCAATGGTCGTCATCCTCGAACATGCCGCGCCCGTAGGCCGGATCGAGCAGGCCGAACCGGCCTAGATCGGCACGCCGGAACATGGCGCAGAAGTAGGCGACGACCGGCAAAGGCTCCCACCGCCCGCGGAACCCCTGCGTCAGACGCCGAGCCGCGATCCGCATCGCCTCCATGTCCGCATAATCCACCGCCACCCGCGCCTCGTTGCCGATGTTGTTGGTCAAGGGGCCGACGACGCCGATTTCCGGGCTGCGTTCGAGATGGCCGACCATCGCCCAGATCGCGCCGGGCGCCATGAACGTGTCGTTGTTCAGAAGCAGGACATAGTCCCCCCGCGCCGCCGCGATGCCGACGTTGTTGCCGGCGGCAAAGCCCAGATTGGCCCCGTTCTCGATCAGCCGCGCCTCGGGGAAGCGGGCGAGGTAGCTTGCCAGTCTCTCGCATTCCGCCGAGGGGGAGCCGTTGTCGACGACGATCACCTCCAGCGCCGGATAGGCCCGCCCCTCGCCCAGGAGCGCGTGCACGGCGGTCATGGTCAGGCTGGCGTCGCCCCAGGCGAGGATGACCACCGACACCAGGGGCGCGCGCTCCATTTCCTGAAGCATCAGGGTCGCCCGCGCGCTCCAGGTGTTGGCCAGCGCGTAATTCCTCAGCCGCTCCCCGGTGAGTGCATCATCGCGGTCTGCCGCCGCCGCGCGGATCGCCGCGGCAAAGTCCCCGGCAGTGGCCGCGGTGCGCACCAGATCGCCTGCCCGCCGGAGTTCGGGCATCGGGGTCGCGACGGTCGGGCGCATCGCGGCGGAATATTCGTAGTACTTGACCGGATCGCAGGCGGCGATGATCGGCAGGGGCCGGAAGGGGATGATCATCACGTCCATCGCATCGAGGAAGGCCGGCACCTCGGCATAGGCAATCTCGCCGTGAAGCGTGACATTGGGCAGATCCGCCAGGCGCAGGGGGCCCGGCGCGGTCACGGCGCCGCATAGGTGGATGTCGAGGTCGGGGCAGAGCCGCGCGACCTCGGAAAGAAGGTCTTCGTCGAACCATTCCGCGATCGCGCCGACATAACCGACGCGCAGGCGGCCCGGGCGCAGCGCAGCGGCGATCCGGCGCGGCAGTGGGGTCTGCGGCCGCCCGGTGAAATGGGCGATGTCGGCCCCATTGCGCACCAGCGCCGCTGTCCGACCAGACCCGCGGCGCGACATCAGGTAGTCCGAACTGACGATCAGCCGGTCGCAGGCGGCCACCATCTGCTCCTCGGCCGCGAGGATGTGCGGCTCGGTGTTCGCGAACCCGGCGATCTCGTCCATGCAGTCGAAGGTGATCCGGTTTTCGGCGGGAAGGTGGCGGGCGAAGGCCCACCAGTAGGGATGCTCGATGACCACATGGCGCCAGGGCGAGGCGCCGATGCGGTCGCAAAGCGCGTGAAAATGATCCAGCCATGCCTTGACCTGTGCGCCGCTCGGACGGCCGGAGTAGGGCCGGACAAAGCCGATCCCCTCGTTCGACAGCCGCACGGTCCAGACGCCGTCGGCGACCGGGCGCAGCTGCGTTCCCGCCGCCTCGGCCTCCATCTCGACGAAGAACACGCGGTGTCCGCGCGACGCGAACTCCCGCGCAAGGTGCTGGGGCCGCTGGGTGCGGAAGTCCCAGTTGATGATCGAGAGCACGAAGATGTCCGCCCTGTCGATGCCGAGGTCGCGCGGCGGCATGACGACTGCTTGCTCCGGCACGGCAGTCCGAGGGACCCGTGCTGCCTCCTCATGTGCCGGAGCCGCCAGCACGCGGGGAACCCCCTCGGGGTGCGGCAGAAGCCGCTTGATCCGCTCGACCCGAGCAGGCGGCAGGAGCCGGCGAAGGGTGGTGCCGCCGAAACGGTAAAGGCGCCGATAGATGGGTCGGAACACGGTCAGCATCTCCTTCTGGACAAGCCGGGCGAGGTCTTCGGCCCGGCATTCGGTATCCGCCTGCGCCCGCCTCAGCGCGGCACATTCGCCCAGCGCAGCGGTCAGGCGCCGGTCGATCTCCTCGGCGCGATCCTGTGCTGCCCGGGCGACGGCTTCGGTTTCGGCCTGTCGCAGGAGCGCGCGCCGATGCGAGACCCGCAGGCGGGCGCGGTCGCGGGCGGCCGCGCGCAGCGCGGCGGCACCTTCCCGATCGCGCCCGGCGATCAGGCGGCGCAGAGTCGCGAGACGCCCGGACAGCACGGCCCGGTCCCGAGCATCGCGGACACGATCCGCGGCGACCGCCATCCGGTCGGCGTCCCTTTCGGCCCGAAGGGCTGCGATCCGCGCCTCGGCCAGGTCCAGTTCGGCGCCAAGGCGGTCCGCGGTATCGGCGGCGACCTGCGCGCCGGGCGCGGCGGACAGGGCCGCGATCTCGCGCAGGCGATGGCTGTCGACGGGGGCGAGTGCGGCCTGCCTCTGCCTGAGCGCGGGGCGCGATTGCGCGGCGGCGCGGTCCAGCCCCTCGTCTTCCGGTTCCGCCTGGCGCAGGGCCTGGTAAAGGTGCACCGCGTCGGCGAGCGCCCCGCGCGCGGATCCCGTCGCGCGGCAGTGCAGGTCGCCGTCGCTGAAGCCGCGCCGGCTTGCGCGGGCCCATTCCCCCGCCGCATCCGCCGGAAATCCGAGCCGGGCGGCAAGCTCGTGCGCGGTTCCGGCCTGCCCTGCCATCCAGTCGGGATAGACCACGATCGCGCGGGTCAGGCCGCGGCTCGCCTCGATCGCGGAAATCGTGTGCGCCATCCAGGACAGCGCCGCGAGATCGGGGGGGCAGGCATTGCGACGGGCGAGCGACTGCGCCACCGCGACCGGATGGCGCAGCGCGATCAGGACGCGCAGCTCGATCCCCATCGCCTCCATCTCGGCCCGCCAAAGCGGAAAGGTGAGCGACAGTCGCGGGTCCTTCAGCACCACCCTGCGAGAGGCACCGAAGCTGGCGCGAAGGGCTGCCCGCATCCGCGCGCCGAGATCGGGGATCACCTGCCGCGCCGGCGTGGCCAGGAACGGCGCCGCCTGGTCCCAGCGCCCCCCACCCGCGGCAAGGATGGTATCGTTCAGGGCGACCACGGCCCGGGGTTCGCAATGGCCGTGGCGGTTGTCCTCGGCGCCCGGCTGCCGGTCGCGCGGCAGGCAATACCCGAGTGCGGCCAGGCTGCTGGCCAGGAACGAGGTGCCGGATCGGTGCATGCCGAGGACCACGACCGCCTCTTTCACAGCGCAAGCTCCCGCGACAGGGCGGCGCGGACCTCGGGCGCGGCACGCCAACGCGCGACGAAGGCATGCACCATCGCGTCGTCACCCGAGAGCACCCTGCGAAGATCACGGAACGCCGCCGCGATCTCGATCTGGCTCGGCCGGGGGTCGGCGGCGCGCCAGATTCCCCGCACCGCGGTCGGGGCGAGCGCGCCGGGGAAGGAGAGGGATTCGCGCTTCTTCTCGCCCGGGCGCAGGCCGGTGATCTCGATCGGGATGCGCACACCGCGCGGGGCCGCGGCTGCGATCAGGCGGCGTGCAAGCTCGCCGATGGCAATGGGTTCCCCCATGTCGAGTACGTAGACCTCGCCGCCCTCCGCCAGGGCGGCGGAGGCCAGCACGAGGCCGACGGCCTCCTTCACGGTCATGAAGTAGCGCGTCGCCTCGGGGTCGGTCACCGTCACCGGGCCGCCCCGTGCGATCTGGTCAAGGAAAAGCGGAACGACCGATCCGGAAGAACCGTAGACGTTGCCGAAGCGGACGACGGAAAAGACCGTGGACGCCGGCCGCGCGGCAAGATCGAGGACCGCGCATTCGGCGAGGAACTTGGAGACGCCGAGCGCGCTGGCGGGCTGGACCGCCTTGTCTGTCGAGATCAGGACAAAGCGGGCCACGCCGGCCTCGCGCGCCAGGCGGGCGATGGTCTGCGTGCCAAGGGCGTTGGCGACAAGGCCCGCGCGGGGATTGTGCTCGATCAGGGGCACATGCTTGTAAGCGGCCGCGTGCAGGACGACATCGACGCGATGGCCGCGCAGCACGCTGAGCACCGTGTCGCCATCGGTGACGGACCCGATCACCGGCACGAAATCCACGTTTTCGGAGCCAGGCCATCCGCGCAGCCGCTGCAGGACGTCGTAAAGCGCCGCCTCGCTCAGGTCGAAGAGCACCAGTCGGGCGGGTGCGAGCCGGATAACCTGGCGGCAGATCTCGCTGCCGATGGAGCCGCCGGCGCCGGTCACGAGGATGCTGCGGCCCCGGAACGGTGCGTCGGGCGGCAGGACCGGGGCGATGGACCTTCGGCCGAGGATCGCCTCTGCCTCGGGGCGCGTGGGGGCTGGTTCGCGAACGGAAAGGGCGGCGGGCAAGGTCAGCGCGGAGAGCAGAAGATAGGTGGCGGCGGCCAGAACCGAACCGTCGCCGCCGCCGCTGCCGCCGAGGAGCATCCCCGCCGACGGCCCGGCGCCCAGAAGCAGCAGCCCCCCGGCGATCCGCCGACGGAAGGCGGGCGGCTGCCCCTCGCCCGCCGCAAGCGCGAGGCCGGCAAGGATGGCAAGCCCGGCCAGCGCAAATGCGACCTGCCCCGGCCCCGCGGGCGTCAGGAAAGCCGGCGCGACCGCCGAGACGGCCTCGGCCGCCCGGGGCCACCCGGAGCGGGCAAACCTGACATGTCGATCATCCTGTCGCATCCCGAGCCCTCCTGGCACTGACCGAACCTCTAGGCGAAACATGCTTACCGGCCGGTTAAGTCCCGCGGGTCCGGCCGGGCAGGACCGCCCGGATGGTCCAGGCGAGGATCAGGAGATCGAGGCCGAGGTGGCGCTTGCGTGCGTAGAGACGGTCAAGGCGCGCCTTCGCCGGCAGGCAGCGGCGCCGGTAGACGCCATCGCTTTCCAAGGCGGTGCGACACCGCGCCATCAGCCGCGACTCGTGCGCGTGAAAACGCACCGTGGCCAGACCGGTGACGCCGGGGCGGCTCTGTAGCACCTCAGCGAAGATCTCGGGGTGAAGCTCGACATAGCGGCGCAGGGGGGGACGCGGCCCGACGAAGCTCATCCGCCCCGAAAGGATGTGGAAAAGCTGCGGCATTTCGTCGAGCCGTGTCCGCCGGAGCACGCGGCCGAGGCGCGTGACTCGCCCGTTCTTGTCGCCCCCGGTCGCCACGCCGTCGGCGGAACCCGGCCGCATGGTGCGGAATTTCCACAGAAGGAACCCGCGGTCGCAGGTCTGCATCCGTTCGCCCGCATGCAGCACCGGCCGGCCGTCGCAGACCAGGACCACCACCGCGATCGCCGCCATGACGGGGAGCAGGAACGGCAGCAGTGCGATCGCAAGACCCACGTCGAACAGGCGCTTTGTCATCGGCTTCCATCCGTCTGATGCGGGCGACGGCGGAGTTGACCATGATCGTGCTTGACGAAGCCTTAATCCGCCCACGCGCGATCCGGTTGCCAGAACACCGCCGACCCGCCATGATCGCGGCGCACAAGGGGGAGATCATGCGCAAGTTCCTTGTCGTTCTCGACGACAGCCGCGAGTGCCTGAACGCGATGCGCTTCGCGGCGCTGCGCGCGGCCCATACCGGGGGCGGGGTAACGATTCTGGCGGTCATCCCGCCGGACGAGTTCCAGCACTGGGTCGGCGTGGCAGACATCATGCGGGCAGAGGCGCGCGAACGGATCGAGGCCCATTTCGAGGTCTTCGCCAAGTGGATGCGCGACCGTCAGGGGGTGAACCCGGAGCTTGTGATTCGCGAAGGCGAGCCGGTGAACGAGATCCTGACGCTCATTCGCGACGATCCCCAGATCGGGGTCCTGGTCCTGGGCGCGGGCACCGAAAAGTCCGGCCCCGGCCCGCTCGTCACGCAGATGTCGCGTTCGTCGGGGAACCTGCCGATCCCGATCACCATCGTTCCGGGCGAGATGTCCAAGGAGCGGCTCGAGGCCATCACCTGAGTCGGGCAGACCGCACCGAATGGGCCCTGGCGCCCTGATTGCGCCGCGGCCGCCTTGACTTGCCGGGGCACGAGGCGCATATCCGACTGGAACAGTCGGAGACCCAGGATGTTCATCCAGACCGAATCCACGCCCAACCCCGCCACGCTGAAGTTCCTGCCAGGACTGGCAGTCTTGGATTCCGGAACCGCGGATTTCCCCGCGCCCGACACCGCGACCAAGTCCCCGCTCGCCTCCCGCATCTTCGCGGTCGAGGGCGTAACCGGCGTCTTTCTTGGCGGCGACTTCGTGACCGTGACCAAGGCGGACTCGGTGCTCTGGGACCACATAAAGCCCGCGGTCCTTGGCGCCATCATGGAGCATTACCAGTCCGGTCGCCCGGCGATCGAGGGGGAGCGGCGCGAAAGCGCGCATGCCGCCCATGACGGGCCTGACGGCGACATCGTGAGACAGATCAAGGAATTGCTGGACACGCGCGTGCGCCCCGCGGTGGCGCAAGACGGCGGCGACATCACCTTCCACGGCTTCGATCGCGGGATCGTCTATCTGCACATGCAGGGCGCTTGCGCGGGCTGCCCGTCCTCGACGCTGACGCTGAAGATGGGGATCGAGAACCTGCTCAGGCACTATATCCCCGAGGTCGTCGAGGTCAGGCCCGTTGCGGCCTGAACCCCTGATCCTTGCTTTCGACACATCGGCCGCGCACTGCGCGGCCGCTTTGCTGCAGGGCGACCGGGTTCTGGCCGAGGCGGCGGAACCCATGGACAAGGGGCAGGCGGAACGGCTGATGCCGCTCTTGACGGAACTGCTTGGCGAGGCCGGCGCGGGCTGGCGCGATCTTCACGCCATCGGCGTGGGGATCGGGCCGGGTAACTTCACCGGCGTCAGGATCTCGGTCGCGGCGGCACGGGGTCTGGCGCTTGCGCTTGGCATTCCGGCCGTCGGCGTGTCCGCGCTGGAGGCATTGGCCTTTGGCGCCGAGGGGTTGCGGGCGGCCAGCCTCGACGCGCGCCAGGGTCGGCTCTACGTCCAGGTCTTCGGCCCGCAAGAAGCGGAAACGCCCGTCCTGTGCGATCCGGCGACCCTGCCCGCGATTCCCACGGGTCAACCGCCGCTCTGCATCGGCCACGATGCCGACAGGATTGCCTCGATCACCGGGGGGCGCGTCGCACCGCCCCGCTATCCGCTGGCCGAGGCCACCGCCCGCATTGCAGCACTTCGGTGGCAGGCCGCCCCTGCCCGGCCCGCGCCGCTCTACCTGCGCCCGGCGGATGCCCTGCCCTCGCGCGAGGCCGCTCCGCGCATCCTGACATGACACCCGCTGACCTTGCCCGGCTGCACGCCCTCGCCTTCGTCGTGCCACGCCCCTGGAGCGCCGCGGAGTTCGCCGACCTGACCGCGCGCGCCGACACCTTTCTGGTCGGCACGGGCGAGGGCTTTCTGCTGGGCAGGGTCATCGCGGACGAGGCAGAACTGCTGACCCTGGCGGTCGCCCCCGCTGCCCGCCGCCGCGGCCTGGGCGCGGCGCTGGTCGGCGTGTTCCTGGAGCAGGCGGCCGCACGAGGCGCCGCCACCGCGTTTCTGGAAGTCGCCGCAGACAATGCCGCGGCCATCGCCCTCTATTCGGCGGCGGGCTTCGCGCGGACGGGACTGCGCAAGGGATACTTCCGCCATCCCGACGGCCGCCGCATCGACGCGCTGATCATGGTGCGGGCGCTGAACGGAAATCCCGCTCCAGCTTGACCAAAAGGTCAAACCTGACCGCGACCGCCCGCAGATTGCTATTGACCCTTTGTCGCGACTCCGCGCTAATCTGGGTCGATCCGCAAGTGATCGACCCGCGGATTGCGGGCGGCCCCGATCCGGGTGACCGAAGAACAGAACCGGGAGAAACCGATGACCCTCATGACCAAATTCCTCGGCGCGGCCGCGACGCTGGCGCTGACCTCGGGCGTAGCCCTGGCCGATCCTGCCATCATCTACGACCTGGGCGGGAAGTTCGACAAATCCTTCAACGAAGCCGCCTTCAACGGGGCCGAACGCTGGAAGGCGGAAACCGGCGGGTCCTACAAGGAACTGGAGATGCAGTCGGAGGCCCAGCGCGAACAGGCGCTGCGCCGGCTGGCCGAGGCCGGGGCGAACCCGGTCGTCATGACCGGCTTCGCCTTCGGCGATGTGCTGGCCAAGGTCGCGCCCGATTTCCCGGACACGAAATTCGCCATCATCGACGTCGACTGGCTGGACGCGCCGAACATCCTTCAGGTCGCCTTCACCGAGCATGAGGGTTCCTACCTCGTCGGGATGCTGGCCGCCCTCGCCTCCAAGACCGGCACGGTCGGCTTTGTCGGCGGCATGGACATCCCGCTGATCCGCCGCTTCGGCTGCGGCTATGCGCAGGGCGTGAAGGCGGTGAATCCGGACGCGACCGTGGTCATGAACATGACCGGCACCACGCCGGCGGCCTGGAACGACCCGGTGAAGGGCGCGGAACTGGCCAAGGCGCAGAAATCGCAGGGCGCGGACGTGATCTATGCGGCCGCGGGCGGCACCGGCATCGGCGTGCTGCAGGCCGCCGCGGACGAAGGCATCCTCTCGATCGGCGTGGACAGCAACCAGAACCACCTGCACCCGGGACAGGTCCTCACCTCGATGCTCAAGCGCGTGGACAACGCGGTATACGAGGCGTTCAAGGCCGGCGCCGACCTAGAGACCGGCATGGTCAAGGTCATGGGCCTGGCCAATGACGGCGTGGGCTATGCGATAGACGAGAACAACGCCTCGCTCGTGACGCCCGAGATGGCGGCGGCGGTCGACGAAGCGGCGGCCAAGATCAAATCGGGCGAACTGGTCGTGCACGACTACATGTCCGACGAAACCTGCCCGGCCGCGTCCTTCTGATGAAGGCGACGGGCGGGAACGCTTCGGGGCGGCAGGCAACTGCCGCCCCCTTTGCCATCGAACTCAGGGGCATTTCCAAGGCCTTCGGCCCGGTCCAGGCCAACAAGGAAATCGCGATCCAGGTTGCGAAAGGCTCCATCCACGGCATCATCGGCGAGAACGGCGCGGGCAAATCCACGCTGATGTCGATCCTTTACGGCTTCTACAAGGCGGACGCGGGCGAGATCCTGATCAACGGCCGCCCCACCGTCATTCCCGACAGCCAGGCCGCGATCCGCGCCGGCATCGGCATGGTGTTCCAGCATTTCAAGCTGGTGCAGAACTTCACCGTCCTTGAAAACGTGATCCTGGGCGCCGAGGATGGCGCGCTTCTGCGCCCGTCGCTGGCCAAGGCGCGCAAGGTTCTTGGCGAACTGGCCGAGGAGTACGAGCTTGACGTCGATCCCGACGCGGTGATCGAGGAGTTGTCGGTCGGCCACCAGCAGCGGGTGGAGATCCTGAAGGCGCTTTACCGCCACGCCGACATCCTGATTCTGGACGAACCCACCGGCGTGCTGACCCCGGCCGAGGCCGACCACCTGTTCCGCATCCTGAGAAACCTTAAGGAACAGGGCAAGACCGTCATCCTCATCACCCACAAGCTGCGCGAGATCATGGAGATCACCGACACGGTCAGCGTGATGCGGCGCGGAGAGATGACGGCGACCGTCCGGACCGCCGGAACCAGCCCCGAGGAACTGGCCGAACTGATGGTCGGGCGCAAGGTGCTGCTGCACGTGCCCAAGGGCGAGGCCCGGCCGGGGCGGACCGTGCTTGAGGTCAAGGACCTGCGGGTGCGTGACGACGACGGCGTGGAGCGGCTGAAGGGCATCAGCCTGTCCATCCGCGCGGGCGAGATCCTCGGCATCGCCGGCGTTGCCGGCAACGGCCAGTCGGAGCTTTTGCAGGTGCTGGGCGGCATTGCCCGCGGGACCGGCGCCGTCATTCTGAACGGCGAAAGCCTCGACCTGACCGGCAAGCACTCCGACGGGCAGTCGCGCCGGCGCCGCGGCATCAGCCATGTGCCCGAGGACCGGCAGCGCCTTGGCATGATCATGGACTTCACCGCGTGGGAGAACATGGCCTTCGGCTACCACAACGATCCGGCCTATCAGAAGAACGCGATCCTGATGGACAACGACGCCATCCTAACGGATGCGAAGGGCAAGATGGAGCGTTTCGACGTGCGCCCGCCGATCCCCACCCTGCCCGCCAAGAGCTTTTCGGGCGGGAACCAGCAGAAGATCATCCTCGCGCGCGAGATCGAGCGGAACCCCGACCTGCTTCTGGTCGGCCAACCCACCCGCGGCGTCGACATCGGCGCGATCGAGTTCATCCACAAGCGCATCGTGGAACTGCGCGACGCGGGCAAGGCGGTGCTGCTGGTCAGCGTGGAGCTGGACGAGATCATGAGCCTTGCCGATCGCATCGCGGTCATGTTCGACGGCCGGATCATGGGCGAACGCGACCCCGCGACCACAAATGAACGCGAGCTTGGCCTTCTGATGGCCGGCGTCACCGGAGACACCGCGCGATGACCCGACTTCCCCGCTGGGCCGATCTTGTCCTCGTGCCGTTCATCAGCCTGGCGCTCGCCGGCATCATTTCCGCGATCGTGATCCTTGCCATCGGCCAAAGCCCTTGGGAGGCGCTCAGGACGATGGTGACCGGATCGGTCGGGTCGGCCTATGCCTGGGGCTACACGCTTTATTACGCCACCAGCTTCATGTTCACCGGACTGGCGGTGACGGTCGCCTTCCACGGCAGCCTGTTCAACATCGGCGGCGAAGGGCAGGCCCAGCTGGGCGGGCTGGGCGTGGCGCTCGTCTGCCTGGCGCTGCCCTGGCCGCACTGGACGCTGGCGCTGCCGGTGGCGATGGTGGCGGGCGCGATCTTCGGGGCGGCCTGGGCGGCGGTTCCGGCCTATCTGCAGGCCAGGCGCGGCAGCCACATCGTCATCACCACGATCATGTTCAACTACATCGGCGCGGCGCTGATCATCTACCTGCTCGTCAACGTGCTGAAACCCGCGGGCCAGATGGACCCGGCAACCGCCCGCTTCCCCGCCGGAACCGCGCTTCCGACGCTGAGCGACCTGCCCCTCCTCAGCCTGATCTTCGACAAGAAGGTGCCAGCGAATGTCACGCTCTTCGTCGCGCTCATCGCCTGCTGGCTGGTCTGGCTGATCCTGTGGCGCACGCGGCTCGGCTATGAGATCCGCGCATTCGGCAAATCGGAGCCGGCCGCGATCTACGCCGGCATCTCGCCCTTCAAGGTGACGATGATCGCCATGCTGATCTCGGGCGCGCTGGCGGGGCTCATGTCGATCAACAACGTGATGGGGGAAAGCGGACGGCTCCTGCAGAACTCCTCCGAAGGCGCGGGTTTCATCGGCATCGCGGTGGCGCTGATGGGGCGCAATCACCCGATCGGGGTCTTCCTCGCCGCCATCCTGTTCGGGATGCTCTACCAGGGCGGGGCCGAAATCGGGCTCTGGACCTCGATACCGATAGAGCTGAGGACGGTCGTCCAGGGCCTCGTGATCCTGTTTACCGGGGCGCTTGACCAGATGGTGCGGATGATACTCGGCATCTTCTTCCGGCCCCGGCGGATGGAGGCGGCGTGATGGACTACGCGATCCTGCTGCAAATCCTCGATTCCACCATTCGGCTGGCGGTGCCGCTGCTGCTGGCCTGCCTGGCCGGGCTCTACTCCGAACGGTCGGGCATCTTCGACATCGGGCTTGAGGGCAAGATGCTGATGGCGGCGATGTGCACCGGCGCGGTGGCCGCCATGACCGGATCGGTCTGGGTCGGGCTTCTGGCCGGGATCGCCGGGTCCGTCCTTTTCGCCGTCATCCACGGGGTCGCGTCGATTACTTTCCGGGGTAACCAGCTGATTTCCGGGGTCGCGCTGAACTTCGTCGCCTCCGGGGTGACCGTGCTTGTCGCGCAGTCGCTGTTCCAGCAGGGCGGGCGCACCCCGCCGCTGAGCGGGGACGCGCGGTTCAACCCGATTACCCTGCCCTTCGCCGACGCCCTGTCGGGGGTGCCGATCCTTGGCCCGTTCTACGCGGACGTGGTGTCGGGGCACGGGGCGCTGGTCTACATCGCCTTCCTGGCGGTTCCGGCGACGTGGTGGGTGCTTTACCGGACACGCTTCGGCCTCAGGCTGCGCGCGGTGGGGGAAAACCCCGCCTCGGTCGATACTGCCGGCATCTCTGTCGTGCGCCTGCGCTATGCCGCGGTCGTCATCACCGGCCTGCTCTGCGGTCTCGCCGGGGCCTACATGGCCGCGGGCCTTCAGGCAGGCTTCGGCAAGGAGATGACGGCAGGGCGCGGCTACATCGCGCTTGCCGCGCTCATCTTCGCCAAGTGGCGGCCGTGGTACGCGCTGATGGCGACGCTCTTGTTCGGTTTCTTCCAGGCGCTGGCATTGCGCCCCGACGTGATCAGGAACACGATCGGCTTCGATGTGCCGGTCCCGGCACTGGATGCGCTGCCCTACATCCTGACCGTCATCGTGCTTGCGGGCTTCGTCGGTCGCGCCATCCCGCCCCGCGCGGGGGGCGAGCCCTATGTAAAGGAACGCTAGGCCGCGTCTTCCATGACCCGGACGGGTGGCCGGTGGGGCCGCCCGCGCGCGATCCGGGCCGGGTCAGTTGCCCGACCCCTGCAGCAGGTTTGGATCGAAAACCCCGCCAAAACCGCCGCTGGCGCCCGAACCCGTGGCGCCGTCCCCGGACGGGGCCTCGCCCTCCGTTTCGCTGCCCTGCAAGGCGCCCGGATCGAAGACGCTGCCGAAGCCGCTGTTGCTGCCGTCCTTGGCGGCGGGTTCCTCCACCGTCCCGCCCTGGAGCGCGCCGGGATTGAAGACGCTGCCGAAGCTGCCGCTGTTGGCGCCGCCAGCCCCCGCGGGCGCTGTCGCCGCAGGCTCGCTGCCCGCCTTCTCCTTCCGCTCCGCCTCGCGCTTGGCGCGCAGTTCCTCGGCGCGCTTCTCGGCCTCCAGCCGCTTCTGCTCGCGCACGTCCGCGATGCACTGGTCCGGCCGGTAGGTCGCCGCGGTGCCGACCACAACGATGGTGCCAACCGCCATCACGACCAGAAGAACGGCCGCGACGTTGCCGCTGAGAAAGCCCGGCAGCCTGAGGCCGCCGCCCGAAAGCTCTGCCACGGTCGCCTGACGCCGCGCGGCCATGACCAGTTCGCGACGCCGCAGTACCGCCTCGTTCGCGAGCGCCGCGAACACGGTCAGCACGACGATGAGGAAAGCCAGCGCGGAGATCGCGGGCGAGATGCCATAGCGCACCTTCTGCGCCAGTTCGATCGTCAGCGTCGGATATTCGCCGAAGGTGAAGGTGGTGGTGTTGTAATTCTCGAAACTGGCAAGGAACGCCAGTACCGCCGACGAGGCGATGGCGGGGCGCATGAACGGCAGCAGGACCTTGCGGAACGCCTGCGCATGGCTGGCGCCCAGGTCGAGCGCCGCCTCGGTCAGCGCGATGTCGTAGCGCTGCAGCCGCGCCACCAAGACCAGCATGCAGTAGGAGGCGATGAAGGTGGACTGGCCGACGATGGTCAGGAAAAGGCCGCTCGACAAGAAGCTGTCGGGGCCGAGGCCAAGCATCCGGTTGATGCGGTCCCAGAAGACCAGCGTCGAAATTCCGAGGACGACGCCCGGGATCAGGATTGGCGCGATGATGACGGTGTAGAAGGTGGCGCGCAGCTTCGGCCAGACCTGGGTCAGCATCAGCGCGCCGGCCAGCCCCATCAGCACCGACAGAACGACCGTCCCCGCCCCGATCAGGAGCGAGTTGCGGATCCCGTTCAGGATGCGCTGGTCCTGGAACAGCGCCGAAAACCAGTCGAAGGTCAGGCACTCCCACGGCGTGGCACTCGGGAACGACGGCGAGTTGAAGGCGGTGACCGACATGATCACCAGCGGGCCAAGCAGGTAGGCGAAGAAGATCGCGAGGTAGACCCAGACGCTGAGGCGCAGGAAGGGCAGGCTCATTTGCCGATGTCCCCCATGTTCACCTTGAAGAGCCGCATCACCGCCAGCACCAGAAGCACGCAGGTGACCAGCAGGACGACCGCATAGGCCGCGCCCTGCGGCCAGTCGCTGCTGTCGTTGAACTGCTGGTAGATGAGTTGCGTGAACCACAGGCTCGACGGACCGCCGAGGATCTGCGGCGCGGCGAGCGCACCCGCCGACAGCATGAAGACCATGGTGCAGCCTGAACTGATGCCGGGCTTCGCGTAGGGAATGACCACCCGCCAGTGGATGCGCCACCACGGCGCGCCCAGATCACGCGCCGCCTCGATCTGGTTGTGATCAAGGCTTTCGATGACGTTGTAGATCGGAAAGATCATCAGCAGGATGTAGGCATAGCCCAGCCCGGCATAGAGCGCGTAGTCGTTGCGGATGAAGTCGAACGGCGCATCGAAAAGCCCGATCCCCATGAAGATCGTGTTCAGGACACCGGTTTCCCCGAAGATTATCCGCAAGGCGAAGGCGCGCAGGATCTCGTTGATCCAGTAGGGGATGATGAGAAGGAGAGCGAGCACGCGGATGTGGTTGCCCCTGGTCTGGCCAAGGTAGTAGGCGATCGGATAGCACAGGATCAGGTTGAACACCGTCACGCAGACCGCCGCGACGAGGGTGCGGAAGAAGACCATCAGGTCGACGGTGTTGTAGGCCTGGCTGCCGCCCTCGGGGCCGTAGACCAGATACTTGTAGTTCTCCAGCGTGTAGAGATCCTTCGGCCCGCCCAATTCCGGCGGCGGCAGGTTCGGCCGGAACGAGAAGTCGAGCATCGAAAGCTGCGGCAGGATGATCAGGCCGACCGTCCAGAACAGGACAAGCCCCAGCATCGCCAGCCCCGGCCCGGTGCCGTTGCGGTTCAGGAAATCCTTGAGGAAACGGGGCATGCGTTCCTCTCCGTCATTCCGTCGCCAGAACGCCCGCGGGCATGGCCACGGCGTTCTTCACGTCATACCTCAGCGTCATCGTCTCGCCCTTGTGGCTGTCGAAGGACTGGCCGTGGTTGGGCAGCGAAACCTTGATCTCCTTGCCGCCGTCGCCCTCCATGAAGATGTTGAAGGCGTTACCCTCGAACTCCTCGTTGACCACGCGGGCCGAGACGTAGTGATCGCCCTCGGTTCCGGTCCGGGCCAGTTGGAACGCCTCGGGCCGGATGAAGATCATGGCACTGTCGCCTTCCTTCATCTTGCCGATGTTGGCCGAAGAGACCCGCGCAAGAAGATCGCCCGACCGGTTCGACTGGACCAGCACGCGGTCGCCGCTGACCTGCTTGACCTTGCCGCGGAAGACGTTGTTTTCCCCCACGAACGAGGCCGCGAAGGGAGTGGCGGGGTCGTTGTAGATGGTCTTGCCGTCGCCGATCTGGTCGATAACGCCCGCGCGCATGACGGCGATGCTGTCCGACATCGTCAGCGCCTCGCCCTGGTCATGGGTGATGTAGATGAAGGTGATGCCGACGCGCTTCTGGATCTCGCGCAGTTCGGTCCGCATGTGCTGGCGCAGCTTCAGGTCGAGCGCCGAAAGCGGCTCGTCCAGCAGCAGGACATGCGGTTCGGCGCAAAGCGCGCGGGCGATGGCGACGCGCTGGCGCTGGCCGCCGGACAGCTCGGACGGCAGCTTGTCACCCTGGCCTTCAAGCGCGATCATTTCCAGAAGCTCATCGGCGCGCCTGCGCCGTTCGCCCGCGCTCGCCCCCTTGATCTCCATCGAGAAGGCGATGTTTTCCCAGACTTTCATCAGCGGGAACAGCGCGAGGTTCTGGAAGATCAGCGCGGTTGGCCGCTTGTTCGGGCCGACGCCCTTCATGTTCTTGCCGCCGATCAGGATGTTGCCCTGCGACGGTTCCAGAAACCCGGAGACCGCGCGCAGGATCGTCGTCTTGCCGCACCCCGAAGGCCCCAGAAAGGAAAAGAAATCCCCGCCCCGGATGTTCACGTTTGCGTCGCGCACGGCGACGAAGTCCCCGAAGCGGATCCAGAGGTTCTCCAGATCGACGCCGACGCCTGCACTCATGTCGTGACTTCCCCCCTCATGCGGCTCTCGTTTCGGCTGGGCCGCATTCCCCTTGTGCGCGGGGTCCGGGCCCCCGCCAGGCAGAAAGGTCCCCCCGCGACGGGCGGAGGGACCGGCACGCGCGCTCAGGCGCTCGTGAACTTGTTGACGAACTCGGTCCGCACGTCGGCATACCAGGGCGCTTCGGCCGGCCAGGGGTTCAGGTTGGCCAGGCTCTCGCCCGGATAGGCTTCCTGGAAGTTCTTCTTGTAGACGTCGCCCGCGAAGCCGTCCGCGCCGAGGACCGGCGAGTTGTAGCCGTGGCTGTCGATGGCATGGCCCGCCTGGTCGGCGCGGTACGAGAAGTCGATGAACGCATAGAGCTGGTCGATGTTGGTCGCGCCGGTCGGGATCGACATGCCGTCGACCCAGGCCATCGCCCCTTCAACCGGCGCCTGGTAGTGCACCGGCTCGCCCGCCGCCTTGAGCGCGAGCGGGGGCCCGTCCCAGGTCTGGCCGACGACCACGCCTTCGTTCAGAAGACCGTTCTTCTGCGTGTCCGCATCGTTCCAGATCAGCTTGATCCGGTCCTTCCGCGCCACGCACCAGTCGGTCACCTGACCCCAGACCTTGCGCATGGTTTCTTCGTCGTTGTAGGCAGACCAGATCGACCCCGGCTCCATCTCGCCCGAACGCTCCATGAAGAGGCCCGCGCCAAGCAGCATGGAATGCGCGCGACCCATGGTCTTGCCGGCATTCTCCTCGGACCAGACATCACCGTAGGACGGCGCGTCACCCGCCGGCAGCCACAGGTCGGTGCGGTAGGCGATGCCCTCGGTGCCCCAGATATGCGGCAGCCAGTGCGACCCCTTGGCGCCGAAGTTCCAGGCATCGGTGCCGATCTTGGCCATCGCCGGGTTCACCGCGTCGATCTTCACGCGGTTCATGTCGATCGGCTGGAGCAGTTCCAGCGGCTCCCACTGGAGCGAGCGGTTGTTGGTCGGGCTGACGATGTCGAAGCCCTCGCCCTTCGTGGCCTTCATCTTGTTGATGATTTCCTCGTTCGAGCCGATCCCGGTGTAGTTCACCTTGATCCCGGTTTCCGCCTCGAAGGCGGCAAGGAAGTCCGGCGGCAGGTAGTCCGACCACATCAGGATGTTGAGTTCACCCGAAGAGGCGAGCGCGCTTCTGGAATAGAGCGGTGCTGCCAGAGCAGCCGCACCGGCGCCCTTCAGCACCGTGCGCCGTGAAAGTGTCTTGGTCTTCGTCATGCAGATATCTCCCTTGGATACGTGTCTGATTATCGTTGAACCGCTGAGTCGGTTGTGTCCTCGCCCCCCGATACTCCACCGATGGATGAAAAATTCCTAGTCCTGCAATGCCCCGTGTCGAACCGCCCGCGCCTACCCTGCGCGCGGATAGGCCGCCGAAGGACGGGTACCGCGCGGATAGGGAAGCAGGCTTTGACGACATCTGCATGAAGGTCACCATGCCCGCCATGGTTGCGATAGGTCCAAAGAAACCAATAGTTATGTCCAGTTGACCTGCGCCGCGCCCGCCACCACCCGGCGCCGCGACCGCTTCGATCGTTCCGCCGCAAGGTGGACGATGGGCAGGCGTCGTTTGCGGACAGGGACTTGCGCGAACCGCGGCACAGGGCAGTGCGACCGGACGTGCCGCCTGTTTGCCTGTTCCGGCGCCCGGCGCGCGGCGTCCCGGTTCCGGCTTTTCGGCAACGCGGGGCGAATTTTCTCTTCCATTTTGCATGGTTCGGGCGCAAGGGGATTTGACATCCCCGTGACGGACCGCGACCGTTGCGCAGTCAAACTCCACAGGCAGCTGGCCGCCGATGCAGATATATCTGCCCATTGCCGAAGTGTCCGTGAACGCCATCCTGCTGTTCGGAATTGGCGGTCTTGTCGGGGTGCTGTCGGGGTTGTTCGGCGTCGGCGGCGGCTTTCTCATAACGCCGCTCCTGTTCTTCATCGGGGTGCCGCCCACGGTGGCGGTGGCGACCGGCGCGAACCAGGTCGTCGCGTCCTCCATCTCGGGTGTGCTTGCCCACCTGAAGCGCCGCACCGTCGATGTCCGCATGGGTATCGTCCTGCTGATCGGCGGCCTTGCCGGGTCGGGCGTCGGCATCTGGGTCTTCAACTTCCTGTCGCGGATGGGGCAGATCGACCTGGCGGTGCAACTGGCCTACGTGGTCTTCCTGGGACTTATCGGCGTTCTGATGCTGCAGGAAAGCCTGCGCACCCTCAGGCGGATGCGGACGGGAACCGCCCCGCGCGTGAAGCGCCACCATCACACCTGGATCCACAATCTTCCGCTCAAGATGAAGTTCCGCGCCTCGGGCCTGTTCATCTCGGTCATTCCGCCGTTGGTCGTGGGCGCCTCGGTGGGTATTCTTGCCGCGATCATGGGTGTCGGCGGCGGCTTCATCATGGTTCCGGCCATGATCTACCTGCTGGGAATGCCGACAAAGGTCGTCATCGGGACCTCGCTGTTCCAGATCATCTTCGTCACCGGATTCACCACCTTCATGCATGCGCTGACGAACCAGTCTGTCGATCTGATGCTGGCGCTGCTGCTGATCCTGGGCGGCGTCGTCGGGGCCCAGATCGGCACCCGGCTCGGCGCGCGGCTGAATGCGGAACAGCTGCGCGTGCTGCTGGCGATCCTGGTCCTTGCGGTCTGCGCCAAGATCGCGCTCGACCTGCTGCTGGAGCCGTCGGAACTCTACTCGCTCGCCAAGGTGCGGCGATGAGGTGGCTCGCGCTCGCCTTCGCCATCGGGTGCGCCGCGCAGGCCGCCGCGCAGGAAGAGGTCGTGTCCGGCATGAGCCAGGACCGCATCTCGATCACGGCGAACTTCGAAGGGTCGGACATTCTCGTCTACGGCGCGGTAAAGCGGGAAACCAGGATCCCCGAAACCGGCATCCTTCAGGTCATCATCACGGTCGAGGGGCCATCGGGGCCGATCGTCGTGCGGCGCAAGTCGCGCGAGATGGGCATCTGGGTCAATACCGCGTCGGTCGAGGTCGACAACGCGCCCAGCTTCTACGCGGTCGCGGCGACCGCGCCGCTCGAATACATCCTGTCGCAAACCGAGGATCTGCGGCGCAAGATCTCCGTTCCGCAGAAGATCCGCTCGGTCGGCGCGCCGCAGGATGTGCTCGACGCCCGCGCCTTCACCGATGCGTTGATCCGCATACGCCAGAGCCAGGGGCTTTACGCCTCGGCCGAAAGCGGCACGCACCTGAAGGAGCAGACGCTGTTCAGCGCGACCTTCGACCTGCCCGCGAACCTTGTCGAAGGCAACTACACCACGCGCATCTACCTTTTGCGCAACCGCGAGGTCATCGCCTCGAACCAGTCGGCGATCTACGTCCGCAAGGTCGGGATCGAGCGCTGGCTCTACACGCTCGCGCAGACCCACCCCGCCATCTACGGCGTGCTTGCGCTCTTCATCGCGGCGGTCGCGGGCTGGGCGGCCTCGGAAGCCTTCCGGATGATGCGCCGCTGATCTAGCCGCGCCCGACGAAGGGCATGTTGGAGGCCATGACCGTCATCGTCAGAACGTTGGCCGATGCCGTCATCCTTGCCATGGTCAGGACCGCCTCGGCGACATCGGCCACGTCCATCATCGGTTCGGCGCGGATGGTGCCATCGGCCTGGGGAACGCCGGTTTCCATCTTCGCCGCAAGTTCGGTGCGCGCATTGCCGATGTCGATCTGCCCGCAGGCGATACCGAAGGGCCGCCCGTCGAGCGCCAGCGTCTTCGTCAGCCCGGTCACCGCGTGCTTGGTCGTGGTGTAGCAGACCGATCCGGGGCGCGGCGCGTGGGCGGAAATCGACCCGTTGTTGATGATCCGCCCGCCCTGCGGCCTTTGCGCCCGCATCTGGCGAAATGCGGCGCGGGCGCAAAGGAACATCCCGGTCAGGTTCACCGCAAGCGTGTCGGTCCAGTCCGAGACCGGGATCTCGTCGATCAGCCCCGCCGGGCGCGAAATGCCCGCATTGTTGAACAGAACGTCGATCCTGCCGAAACGCTCCGCCGCCGCCGCAAAGGCGGTGTCGACCGCCCCCGCATCCGACACGTCGCAGGCGAGCGGAAGCGCGCGGTCGGACGCCCCCGCGACCGCGCGCAGCAGATCGGCGCGCCGGGCGATCAGGGCGACGTTCCAGCCCTCGGCCAGGAACCGTTCTGCCACGCCCCGACCGATGCCGGCAGAGGCACCAGTCACGACGATCGTGCCCGCCATCTCAGAACGCCCGGAACGTCATGGTGGTCAGCGTCCGGTTGATGCCCGGAATGTCGAAAAGCTTTTCGTTCAGCCAATGGCCCACGTCCTCATCCTCGGGGATGTAGATCTTGGCGATCAGATCGTATTCGCCCGAGGTGGAATAAAGCTCTGACACCACCTCGCGGTCGTAGATCTCGTTGGCGACCTCATAGGTCTTGCCGGGCTGGCAACGGAACTGGACGAAAACGCAGCGCATGGGCGACTCCCTTCTTTGTCCGCGACAGTAACGGGATGGGCGCGCCACGGAAAGGCGCCTGCCGCGCCCGTTCAGTCTTCCTCTACCGGGTCGAGCGCAAGGACCGTATTCGCCCTCGGAAGATCGGCGATGCCAAGGGGCTCCGAGGGCCGCGCCAGCCGGTTGCGCACCACCCAGTGCAGCCGCTTTTCGGCCCGCGTGATGGCGACATAGGCGAGCCGCTTCCACAAGGGCAGGCCGGCCTCGCACCGCCCCGTCCGCGCCGCCACGAAAAGATCCGGCGCGAAGACCTGCACGTCCTCCCACTGCGATCCTTGCGCCTTGTGAATGGTGACGGCCGCCCCATGCAGGAAGGCAGCACCCATCCGCGCGGCGTAGGGAATGAAGGGCTCCTCCGTGTCCGGCAGTTCGATCTTGACGATCGAGGCGGCAGAGACCAGCGGATCCTCGGACCCGACGACATGCAGTCGCGAGAAGCCAGGCTTCTTGCCGGGTCCGAGGTAGATGACCTGCGCCCCCTTGATCAGGCCCCGCGCCTCAAGGTCGATACGCTTCTTGCGATGCTTGAGCGGCAGTTCGATCCCGTCGCAGATCAGCGGCTCGCCGGGCAGGAGCGCATCGGCCGGCGCGCCATAGGCGGAGCGGAACGCCTGGATCAGCCGCACCCGCGTCTGGTTGCGCCAGACCAGCACCGGGGAGCGCGCCATCAGCCCCGCGTCCACCCGCTCGGACCAGAGCACGCGGTCATCACGGCGGGCGGCCTCCTCGACCATGCGCTCGAACGCCTCGAACTCCAGCGCGGGATCGGACAGCGCGTGGGCCAGGTCGAGGATCGGGCTGTCAAACTCCTGCCGGTGGATGCGGCTCAGCGTCAGCTTGCGCCCCTCGGGCAGGCGGTCGAACACCATCTCTCCCGACTGGCCCACCGGCGCAAGCTGCGCGGGGTCGCCAAAAAGAACCAGCGTCGGGAAAATCTCGCGCAGGTCTTCGAACTGGCGTTCGTCGAGCATCGAGGATTCGTCGATGAATCCGATGTCGAGCGGATCCTCGCGCCGCTTCCAGCCAAGGATGAAGTCCGATCCCCGAAGGCCCGCCGTCGCCAGCGCGCCGGGAATGGATTTCACCTGATCGTAGAATGCCTTCGCCCGGTCGAGCGCGGCATCGCTCAGCCCCTCCACCTCCGGCCGGTCGCCGTTTCCGGCCAGCCATTCGGCGATGCGTTCGTATTCGGGATCGTAGACGGGGGTGTAGAGGATGCGGTGGATCGTCGTCGCCGGCACGCCGCGCCCGCGCAGCACGCTTGCGGCCTTGTTCGTGGGCGCCAGGATGGCGAGCGTGCGCCGGTCCTTGCGGCGGCGACCTTCATAGTCGCCCGAAATCAGGTCCACCCCGGCCTCTGCCAGCGCCTTGGTAAGCTCCGCCAGTAGCATGGTCTTGCCGGACCCCGCCTTGCCGATGACGGCTAGAACGGTCGGCTTGCCGGTCGCGGCCGGAAGCGTCGTGCCCTCCAGCAAATCGACGCCCGCGCCACGCAGCACATCGGCCACGCGATCCCAGGCTTCGGCCTGATCGTCGGAAAACTGGGGCACGGGCAGGGTCATGGCGTGACCCTACCCGCCCCGCCGGGCAAGCGCCAGACGGGTTATCCCGTGGCCATCGCGGGCAGTTTCGGGCGCATGTCGGCCAGGAACCAGTCCCGCGACAGAGACGGCGGCAAACCCGCCTTCGCAGCCAGCCGCAGGCGCACCTCCTCGGAAAAGCGCCAGAAGCCCAGGCTGACCGCCTCGCGCCCCGTGCCCGTGGTGCCGAGGATGTCCGGCTCCCACCCGAGGTGCCGGTAGATACGCACCATCCGCGCATCGAAGACGCCGACCGCCCGGGTGAGGCCAAGGCCCATGCCCAGTTCCGCGCCCCCGAGCATCAGGGCCGCGGCGGCGTTCTGATCCGTCTCGGATGCGAGGCAGAAGCGCGTGCATTCCCAGACCTTCGGGCTGGCGATACGGCGGCCGCCTGCCAGATGGCGGAAGTGGTCGTTCACCATGGTCCGCCTCTCGGTCGGCATGAAGCGCATCGAACCGCCGTGCCCCCCGTCCACGCGTTGCCAGATCACGTAAAGCGGGCCAAGGCTGTCATACTCGTCCCGTTCCCAACCCCGCTCGTCCACGCTCACGGACCAGTTCAGCCGGTCGCGGAACTGTCGTGCCCGATCCTCGAACATCGAGTCACGCAATCGGGGAAAGGCGGAAAGTCCTTCTGCGGTCAGATACCTGAGCATCACATCCCTCCTTTTTTGGATAAGGAGGGCTTAATGAAAACTGGTTAACAGGAGCCTAGCGGGTCACCCTAGAGCAGCACGAGACCGCCCGCGACGGCGCGCGCGACCGCGTGCGTCGTGTTCATCGCGCCCAGCTTGATGCGGGCGCTTTCGATGTAGGACCGCAGGGTATGCTCCGAGATTTGCAGAGCATCGGCGGCCTGCGCGCGGTTCATGCCCAGCGCCAGCAGCGTCAGCACGTCGATCTCGCGTCCGCTGAGCGGCTGGGCATCGCCCTGCGCCGCGCCCTGCACGATCTCCTGTGCCTTCTGGTTCAGGAAATGGGCGGCAAGCAGCACTTCCGTCGTGGTGCTGGTGACGAACCGGCCCCAGGAGGCATCCGAAACCCGACCGGAAATGGTGAACAGCGCGAACTGGCCCCCCGGTCCGCGGATCGGCACCGAATATCCCTGGTTGCCAACGCCTGCGGAAATCGCCTCTCCCAGAAAGTTGCGGGACTGGCGGCCGCTCCAGTCCAGTTCCTTCCAGTCGATGGGCTCGAAGCGGCGCAGGCTGCCCTGCACCACGGGATCGATGCGCGCGTAGCCCTCGTCGACGTAGCGACGCACCCAGTCGTCGGAATAGGTCAGTATTCCGTACTGCTGCCCGGCGCCGCTGACCGAGTGATAGACGAGGTGGTCAATTCCAAGTTGGTCGCGCAGCCAGCCGACATGGCGCTGGAGATCGTCACGCGTTGTCGCTTGCTGTAGTTCCCCAACGAACCGCCGCAACCTTGCCCGCATCCGGTGCCTGGCCTCCGATCCTGTCCTCGGACAGCCGGGCGATTTCCGTCGCCGCGATGATCGATGTGTCCCCCAACTGTTCAGCCAGTTCGGGCAGACCGTTCCCCTGGGCGAAAGACTTGAGATCACTCAGCACATCCAAAATCCATTCGTAATGCATTTCAACTCTCGCGTGAAGTGAACTGAACCCTTGTTCGCAATCTTTTGACGAAGAATCGGACGAGGCTGGCCCCTTTGCAATTCCCCGAAAATGGGGGAAACGCTTACGTCAAGTCATTGAAAAACAAAGGATGGAAAAAACGCGCCACCATGGGTGGCGCGTCCTCCAGAATGCTGCCTGCTTTTCGCCGCAAAATCAGCCGCGCCGCCCGGCCTCCAACGCGTCCTCGAAGGTGCGCAATCCCGTTCTGGGCGACTGCACCAGCACGGCCATATTGCCCGGTTTGTGCTCGTTCCGGCGCATCTTCATATGCGCGGCCGGAATCTCCGCCCAGGGAAAGACCTCGGACATGCAGGGGTCGAGCCGGCGCTCCAGCATCAGCTTGTTGGCCGCGCTCGCCTGCTTGAGGTTGGCGAAGTGGCTGCCCTGCACGCGCTTCTGGTGCATCCAGAGATAGCGCACGTCAAAGGTCAGGTTGTAGCCCGTGGTGCCGGCGCAGATCACCACCATGCCGCCGCGCTTGACCACGAAGACCGACACCGGGAAGGTCGCCTCTCCGGGATGCTCGAACACCATGTCGACATTGTTGCCCTTGCCGGTGATGGCCCAGATCGCCGCGCCGAACTTGCGCGCTTCCTTGAACCAGGCGGCGTATTCCGGCGTGTTCACCGTGGGCATCTGGCCCCAGCAGCTGAACTCCTTGCGGTTGATCACGCCCTTGGCGCCCAGATCCATGACGAACTGGCGCTTGTCCTCTTCCGAGATCACGCCGATCGCGTTCGCCCCCGCCGCGTTGATGAGCTGGATCGCGTAGGAGCCGAGGCCACCGGAGGCACCCCAGACCAGCACGTTGTCGCCGGGCTTGAGGATATGCGGCCGGTGGCCGAAGAGCATCCGGTAGGCGGTGGCCAGCGTCAGCGTGTAGCAGGCACTTTCCTCCCAGGTCAGGTGCTTCGGCCGGTGCATGAGCTGCTGCGCCTGCACCCGGGTGAACTGGGCGAAGGAACCGTCCGGCGTCTCGTAGCCCCAGATCCGCTGGCTGGGCGAGAACATCGGGTCGCCGCCGTTGCATTCCTCGTCGTCGCCGTCGTCCTGGTTGCAATGCACCACGACCTCGTCGCCGACCTTCCAGCGCTTCACCTTGTCGCCGACCTTCCAGACGATGCCCGAGGCGTCGGACCCGGCGATGTGGTAGGGTGCCTTGTGGCCGTCGAAGGGGCTGATCGGGATGCCAAGCGCGGCCCAGACTCCGTTGTAGTTCACCCCCGCCGCCATCACGAGGACCAGCACCTCGTTCGAGTCGATCTCCGGCGTCTCGACCACCTCGACCTGCATCGCGGTGTCGGGCTCGCCGTGGCGCTCGCGGCGGATGGCCCAGGCATACATCTGCTTCGGCACATAGCCGAGTGGGGGCATCTCGCCGATCTCGTAGAGATCCTTCTCCGGCGCGTCGTAGGGCGCGATCTCGGTCTGGGTGTCCAAAGCCATCTGTCTCTCCCGGTCCTGTTGCCGCATCGCAGAATCAATCAGCGGTTCAGGCATGGAATAGGATTGGCTTGGTAATTTTGCAATAGAGGATGAGTGTAATTTGTAATTTTATGACTTTCTCACATCTCAGAAGCGCCCCATATGGCCGTTTCTTCGGCAAGCGATGCCGCAGTCGCAGAAAGATGCTGCAGCACGGGAGCCCCGTAGAAGCTGATGAGCGCACGATCCTTCGGCGGCACCTCGACCCTGTCGCCAACCCGCAGGACGACCTTCCTGAGTGCCAGGATGCGCAAAGCCCGCGTCACGGCCAGGCCCGCCGAACCGTTCGGAAGATCGAGATGCGCGCCGGCCGCCTCCAGCCTGGACGCGAGCGCCTGCGCGCGGGCAGTGACCTCGCTCAGCGCCACATCGGCATCCTGCCCAAGGGCTGCGCAGAAAAGCGGAACCGGCAGGATCGACACGTTGCGGGCGATGCGCCGCATCAGTTCCTCGGCCAGTTCCAGTGTCGGATCGACGCGAGGGGACGCCAGGAACGCGGAGAGCGACAAGGGGGCGCCGAAGCTGACCGAGGCCGTGCCGAACCGCTCGAACCGGCCGGTGAGAAGCCTTCGGATCTGGCGCCCCAAGAACAGAAGGATCGACCCGAAGGATGCCCGGAACCGGCGTACGCCAGCGGCATGGGCCGCGGTCAGCACCCGGTCCTCGATCACCCGGTCATAGGCCAGGGACACCGGCACGAAGACCACGTCGCGCCCGTCCGCCTGCCAGCCCTCGACGATGTAGGAGAGGAGCCCGAGTTTCGGTCGCCCGACGCGGCCGTCAAGGCTCAGCCCGCCTTCCGGGAAGATCGCCTGCGTCACGCCCTCGGCGGTGGCCATCTGGACATAGCGGGCCAACACCCGGCGATACAGAGGGTTGCCCGACTTACGCCGGATGAAATAGGCGCCCGACGCCCGGATCAGCCACGACAGCGGCCAGACCCGTGCCCATTCGCCGACCGCATAGGACAGCGCCGAACGATCGGCGGCCAGATGCGTCACCAGCACATAGTCCATATTCGAGCGGTGATTCATGACGAAGACCACGGCCGATTTCCGGTCGATCGCGGCCAGCGCGGCGGTGTCGAGCTGCCCGATTCGCACCCGGTAGATCAGACGCGCCAGCCATCGGGCCGCGCGGGTGGCAAAGCCGAAGTAGACGGTCGCCGAGAAGGCGGGCACGATCTCGCGCGCGTAGCGGCGCGCACGCTCCAGATGCACGGTCTCGGGTATCCCGGTCGATGCTGCCTCAGTTGCGATGGCCTCGGCCACCTTCGGGTCGTGCGTCAGCCGCACGATCATGTCCGGCCGGGCCATCAGCTTGAAGGGCTGGATCGGCCGTTCGAGCCGCGCGTTCAGGCGCGTCACCACCCGCTCCACCCTGCGGCGGAAGAACCAGCGGACCGACGGAAACAGGAAATGCGAGGCGAAGGTCACCCCGGCGAAGACGAGGATCAGGACGAAAAGCCAAAGGGGAAGCGTGACCGGCTGGAACATGGGACGGACCCTGACAGGTCGCGATGCGCCGGTAAATCCCCGGATGCCGCAACGCAGCGAATTGACAAGGTCAGGAAGTGTCGCCTATCTCTGCATCTGCGAAATAAAGTTACGCGCGCGATTCAGGAGGCCGTCATGACCGAGGCGACACGCGACAAGCCATGGCTTTTCCGCACCTACGCGGGCCACTCGACCGCCGAGAAGTCGAACGCGCTTTACCGCGCCAACCTTGCCAAGGGACAGACGGGCCTTTCCGTCGCCTTCGACCTGCCGACACAGACGGGCTATGACAGCGACCACGAGCTTGCCCGGGGCGAGGTCGGCAAGGTCGGCGTCCCGGTCTGCCACCTGGGCGACATGCGTGCGCTTTTCCAAGGGATCCCGCTGGAGGAGATGAACACCTCCATGACCATCAACGCGACCGCGCCCTGGCTTCTGGCGCTTTATGTGGCGGTGGCCGAGGAACAGGGCGCGGATGTTCGAAAACTGCAAGGAACGGTGCAGAACGACATCATCAAGGAATATCTCAGTCGCGGAACCTATATCTGCCCGCCGAAGCCCTCGCTGCGGATGATCACCGACGTGGCCGCCTATACAGCCGGGCACCTGCCGAAATGGAACCCGATGAACGTCTGTTCCTACCACCTGCAGGAAGCCGGCGCGACGCCCGAGCAGGAGCTGGCCTTCGCGCTGGCAACCGGCATCGCGGTGCTCGACGACCTGAAGGGAAAGGTGGCGGCGGCCGACTTTCCGGCTATGGTCGGCCGCATCTCCTTCTTCGTGAACGCGGGCATCCGCTTCGTCACAGAGATGTGCAAGATGCGCGCCTTCGCCGAGCTTTGGGACGAGATCTGCCGCGACCGCTACGGGATCGAGGAGGAGAAATACCGCCGCTTCCGCTATGGCGTGCAGGTCAACTCGCTTGGCCTGACCGAACAGCAGCCGGAGAACAACGTCTACCGCATCCTTCTGGAGATGCTTGCGGTGACGCTCTCGAAGAATGCGCGCGCCCGCGCCGTGCAGCTTCCCGCCTGGAACGAGGCGCTGGGGCTGCCACGGCCGTGGGACCAGCAATGGTCGCTCCGGATGCAGCAGATCCTCGCCTACGAAACCGACCTTCTCGAATACGGCGACCTTTTCGACGGCAGCCCCGTGGTCGCGGCCCGGGTCGAGGCGCTGAAACAGGGCGCGCGGTCGGAACTCGAGACGCTGGACGGCATGGGGGGCGCAATCGCCGCGATCGACTACATGAAGGGCCGCCTTGTCGAGGCCAATGCAGAGCGGCTGAGCCGGATCGAGGCGGGCGAGACCGTCGTCGTCGGCGTCAACCGCTGGCAGGCGGGCGAGGCCTCGCCTCTGACCGCGGGCGACGGCGCTATCCTGACCGTCGATCCGGCGGTCGAGGCCGAACAGATCGGGCGCCTGAACGCCTGGCGGCAGGCCCGCGACCCGCGCGCCGTCGAGGCGGCGCTGGCCGCGCTCCGCCGCGCGGCGGCGGAGGGGCGCAACATCATGCCCCCCTCGATTGCCTGCGCGAAGGCGGGGGTCACCACCGGCGAATGGGCCGGCGTCCTGCGCGCCGTGCACGGCGAGTATCGTGGCCCTACCGGGGTCGCGCGGGCGCCGTCAAACCGCACCGAGGGGCTCGACGATCTGCGCGCCGCCGTCGATGCGGTCTCCACCCGCCTCGGGCGGCGGCTGAAGTTCGTCGTCGGCAAACCGGGACTTGACGGCCATTCGAACGGCGCCGAGCAGATCGCCGCACGCGCCCGCGACTGCGGCATGGACATCCACTACGAGGGCATCCGCCTGACGCCGGCGCAGATCGTCGCCGCGGCCGAAAGCGAGGGCGCGCATGTGGTCGGCCTGTCGATCCTGTCGGGCAGTCACCTGCCGCTGGTGGCCGAGGTGATGGATCGGATGCGGGCGGCCGGCCTGGGCCGGGTGCCGGTCGTCGTCGGCGGGATCATCCCCGACGAAGACGGCGCGGCGCTTTCGGCCATGGGCGTCGCAAGGGTCTACACGCCCAAGGATTTCCAGCTGAACCGGATCATGGGCGACATCGTCGGCCTTGCCGAGCCGAAGGCAGAGGCGGCGGAGTAGGACCTTCCTGCGGCCGGCGCGCTCAAGTTCGGTCTTGCTGCGGAACCCGCGGGCGTTACCATGTGGCCCGACCCGCAACCGAGAGACACCGCATGACCCCGCATATCGGCGCCAAGCCCGGCGACATCGCCGAAACCGTCCTGATGCCCGGCGATCCGCGCCGCGCCCGCTGGGCGGCGGAAACGTTCCTGACCGATCCCGTCTGCGTCAACGAGGTGCGGGGGATGCTGGGATTCACCGGCACCTGGAAGGGCCATCGGGTGACGATCCACGGCTCCGGCATGGGGATGCCGTCGCTGTCGATCTACGCGAACGAACTGATCCGCGAATACGGCGCGAAGACGCTGATCCGGATCGGATCGGCCGGCGCGATGCTGGACCGCGTCAAGGTGCGCGACATCGTCATCGCCATGACCGCCTCGACCATGTCCACCCCCTCGCGCGGGTTCTTCCGGGAGATGCAGTTCGCGCCCTGCGCCGATTACGGCCTGCTGGAAAAGGCCGTCGCGGCAGCCCGCGCGAACGGGACGCCCACGCATGTCGGCGGCATCTATTCGGCCGATGTCTTCTACGATGAACGCCCCGACCTGAACGAGGTGCTGGCCCGCCACGGCACGCTCTGCGTCGAGATGGAGGCGGCGGAGCTTTACACGGTCGCCGCCCGTCTCGGCGCACGGGCGCTGGCGATCCTGACCATCTCCGATCACCTGATCACGCATGAGGCGTTGCCGGCCGAAGACCGCGAACGCAGCTTCGGCACCATGGTGGAAATCGCGCTTCAGGCGGCCTTTTCCTAGGCCGAAAGCCAGTCCGCGACCCGCGCCGCGGCGGAACCGGGGCGCAGCGGGCGCGCGGACCACAGGCGCAGCGTGCGCCGGAGCCTGCGTCTGGCGCCGAAGGGGGCCACCAGCGCCCCGGTGGCGAGCTGCTGCGCGACCAGCGGTTCGTGACCGACAAGCACCCCTGCCCCGTTCACCGTTTCCTCGACCGCGAGCGCGTAGAGCGAAAAGACCGGCCCGCGCGGGGCAAACGACCAACCGGGTGCGGCGACCTCGGCCCAAAGCTGCCAGTCATCGGCCCAGACGGCATCGGACAGGCACGGCACCTGCGCCAGATCGCGCGGATGGACGAGGTCGGCGGCCAGTTGCGGCGCGCAGACGGGAAAGATCTCGTCCGCGCTGACAAGCCGGCCAAGGTTGTCCTCGCGGAAGAAGAGGTTGAGGTCGAAGGGCGCGCGCTTGAGGTCCGGCGGCGCCTCCATCGCTGTGATGGAAACGGCGATTTCCGGCGCGGCGGCCCGGATCGCGGGCAGTCGCGGGGACAGCCAAAGCTGTGCGATGGCGGGCAAGGTCGCGATATGGACCTGCCGTGGCGCCGCTTCAGCCCGAAGCGTCTGCACCGCAAGCCCGAGCCGGTCGAACGCCTCGACGAAATCGGGCAGCACCCGCTGGCCCAGCGCGGTCAGCCGCACACCCCTGGCGTGACGCTCGAAGAGCGGCGCGCCCAGCGCCTCCTCCAGCGTCTTGACATGGGCGGTGATCGCGCCGGCGGTCACGCCCAGTTCCGTTGCCGCGGCAGCAAACCCGCCGAGGCGCGCGGCAGCTTCGAAAGCGCGAAGCGCATTCAGCGGAAGGCCCTTCAGGGGAGGCGGGGAAACCGGCATACCAGCCTCAGATTTTCTACGCCTAAGGTCTTGCAAATCTCATTTGCCCGCGCAAGCCCCACGGGTTCAGATGCCCCGGACTAAAGGAGGATTCGATGCCCCATCTAACCCCGCGTGACTGGGTGCCCGCGCCCTGCGAAACCCTGATCCAGCGCCATGCCGGCGAAACCGCGGCGCCGTCGGCCGAGGTCGCCCGCCGCATCGAACGGCTGGCCGAGGCGAACCGCCGCACCCACGACCGTGACTGCTTCAACCTCAACCCCGCGACAAACGTGATGAACCCGCGGGCAGAGGCGCTGTTGTCGGCGGGCCTCGGGTCGCGCCCCTCGCTTGGCTATCCGGGCGACAAGTACGAGATGGGGCTTGAGGCGATCGAGGAGATCGAGACCATTGCGGCCGAACTGGCGGCCGAGGTCTTTCGCGCGAAATACGCGGAACTGCGCGTCTTTTCGGGGGCCATGGCCAACCTTTACGGGTTCATGGCGCTGACGAAGCCGGGCGATCACATCATCGCGCCGCCCGCCACCGTCGGCGGCCACGTCACCCACCATGCGGCGGGGTGCGCGGGACTTTACGGCCTGGT
Organism: Albidovulum sediminis; assembly: GCF_025380365.1. GTDB lineage: Bacteria > Pseudomonadota > Alphaproteobacteria > Rhodobacterales > Rhodobacteraceae > Albidovulum > Albidovulum sediminis. The sequence goes on along the minus strand of NZ_JAOCQF010000002.1, from coordinate 473,655 downwards.
CACGCACCCTGCGCCGGTCGATGCCGACGGCTACACCGTCGACCTTGACGCGCTGCGCGACCTCGCGCGGCGCGTGCGGCCCGTGCTCATCACCATCGGCGGGTCGCTCAACCTCTTTCCGCACCCCGTGCGCGACATCCGCGCCATCGCGGATGAGGTCGGCGCGCGCGTCCTTTTCGACGCGGCCCACCAGTGCGGCATCATCGCCGGCGGCCAGTGGGACGATCCGCTGGCCGAGGGCGCCGACCTGATGACCATGTCCACCTACAAAAGCCTGGGCGGACCAGCCGGGGGGCTGATCGTGACGAATGACGCCGGGATCGCGGAACGGCTGGACAGGATCGCCTTTCCGGGCATGACGGCGAACTTCGACGCGGGCCGGGTGGCGGCGCTGGCGATGACGCTGCTCGACTGGCGCGATCTTGGGGGCGCCTACGCGGGCAAGATGATCTCGGTCGCGCGGGCACTGGCCATGGCGTTGACGGCCGAGGGAATGCCGGTCTTTGCCTCGGCGCGCGGCGCGACCGCCTCGCACCAGTTCGCGCTTGAGGCGGCGGCCTTCGGGGGTGGGCAAACCGCCTCAAAGACGCTGCGCAAGGCCGGGTTCCTGGCCTGCGGCATCGGCCTTCCGATCCCCGAGGTGGCGGGCGACCTCAACGGCCTCAGGATCGGGACGCCCGAGCTTGTGCGGCGCGGCGTGACCGAGGCGGACGCCCCGGCCCTCGCCCGACTGATCGCGGCCGCGCTGAGGTCGAACGACCCCGAAAGCCTGGCGCCGGAAACCGCCGCGTTGCGCGCAGGCTTCCAGGGTTTGCACTACATTCGCGGCTAGGACGGGGAACCGCCGCTTCCCTTTCCCCCCGACTCGGACCTTCGCGCCTTCCTTAACGCGCGAAGGTCGAGCCACACCACCCCGGCGCCAAGGGGCACCATCCAGAACCCCAGCACGGGCAGGAAACCGAAGATCCCCCCGGCGATCAGCAGGAGCCCCAGCACCAGCCGAAGCCCCGGCGGAACCCTGCGGTTGACCTGCGCCAGCAACCTGCGGAGGCGGGGCTTCTGGCGCTGCCAGCCGTCCTTCAGAGACCGGATCAGGGGCATCTCGCCGTCCTCAACGCCCCGACCGCCCCGGCCCCCTCACGCACGATCCAGCGCCTCCACGGCCAGGATCGTGGGCAGGTGGCGGGCGACCTCGTGCCAGTTGTCGCCTTCATCGAAGCTCGCGAAGACCGAGCCGCTGTTGGTGCCGAAGTAGATCCCGGCGGGGTCGCGGGCGTCGCCGGACATCGCCTGCCGCAGCACCGTGAAGAAGCAACCCTGCTGCGGCAGCCCCGCGCGCATCGCCGCCCATGTCTGCCCGCCGTCGCGCGACCGCCAGACCGCGCAGGCGGCGTCTGGCGGAAAGCGGCCGGCCATGTCGCCGTTGAGCGGCAGCGTCCAGACCGTGTCGGGCTCGCGCGGATGCACACGTATCGGAAAGCCGAAGGTCGAGGGCAGGCCGGGGGTGATGTCGTCCCAGCTGCGCCCGCCATCGGCCGAGCGCCAGACACCGTGATGGTTCTGCTGGTAAAGCACATCGGCCTCTCCCGGCGCGCGCATCATGTTGTGCACGCAGTGCCCGGTCTCTCCGTCCCTGGGCGCGGCGGGATGGTCGTGATGGGCGCAGGCCTCGGCGTTGGACAGGCGGTTGCGGCGTTCCCAGGTCGCGCCTCCGTCCTCGGTCGCGAAAACGCCCGCCGCCGAAATGCCGATCCAGAGCTTTCGCGGATCGTCCGGGTCCGCCACGATGGTGTGCAGCACCAGACCCGCGGCGCCGGGTTGCCAGCTTCCGGCCGAGGGGTGATCGGAAAGCCCCTGGACGCGGGCCCAGGTCCGCCCGCCGTCCGCGCTTTCGAGAAGGCTTGCGGGCTTCGTTCCCGCATAAAGCCGCCCATGCGCCCGCCCCAGCGACCAGACCTGTGCAAAGTCCTTGCCGAAGGGGGGTTCCGCCGCCGTCCAGCCGATCATGGCCGCGAAGTCGGCGTCGTTCGCCGCCCAGTCGTCCATCTGGCCCGCGGTCAGCTTGCTGAGCTCCCAGCTTTGCCCGCCGTCCTCCGACCGCCAGACGCCCGCGCCGTGCCAGTCCCCGCCACCGCCCGCCCAGATCGTGCCGGTCTCGGCATCGCCCACGGCATGGTTGATCGGCCAGCCGTTGCAATGGGGGCCGGAGACCGACCAGCCGGTGCGGTCGTTGCCCCCCTCGATGAGGAAAAGCCCTTTCGTCGTGCCGACGAGAAGCGTGATGTTCCCGGACATTTCTGCCTCTCCCTGTTTGCGCAGGGACAGGCTAGCACGGAGCCGGAAAACGGCCTAGCGGCCGCTCACGGCCAGAGGCGATCCTCCGCCGCTCACACCACCCGCTCGACCATCATCTTCTTGATCTCGGCGATGGCCTTGGCCGGGTTCAGGCCCTTCGGGCAGGTCTTGGCGCAGTTCATGATCGTGTGGCAGCGGTAGAGCTTGAAGGGGTCCTCAAGCTCGTCCAGCCGCTCGCCCGTGGCCTCATCGCGCGAATCGATGATCCAGCGGTAGGCGTGGAGAAGGGCTGCCGGCCCGAGGTAGCGGTCCGAGTTCCACCAGTAGGACGGGCAGGAGGTGGAGCAGGAGGCGCACATCACGCATTCATAGAGCCCGTCGAGCTTCTTGCGGTCCTCGATCGACTGGCGCCATTCCTTCGCCGGCCGGTTCGTCTTGGTCTCCAGCCAGGGCATGATCGAGGCGTGCTGCGCGTAGAAATGCGTGAGGTCCGGGATCAGGTCCTTGACCACCGGCATGTGCGGCAGGGGATAGATCTTCACGTCGCCCTTAACCTCGTCGAGCCCGTAGATGCAGGCGAGCGTGTTGATCCCGTCGATGTTCATGGCACACGATCCGCAGATCCCCTCGCGGCAGGACCGGCGGAAGGTCAGCGTCGGGTCGACCTCGTTCTTGATCTTGATCAGCGCGTCCAGGACCATCGGCCCGCACTTGTCCATGTCGAGGAAATAGGTATCGACCCGCGGGTTCTCGCCGGTGTCGGGGTCCCAGCGGTAGATCTGGAACTTGCGGATGTTCCTGCCCTCGGGCTTCGGCCAGGTCTTGCCGACCCGGATCTTCGAATTCTTCGGAAGCGTGAACTGGACCATGGCTTATCCCTTCCAATCTCGGCGGGTGTAGAGCGGCTGGCGCGGTGGCTGGCCGGATTTCTGATAGACGCAGGCATCGTAAAGGGCGGACGGATCGCGGCCCTGAAGGTAATCGCTGGAGATCTCCAGCTCGAACTTGGAGGCCGGACCGCCCGAACCGGTGCCCAGCGCGACCATGCCACGCGGCCCTGCCGCCAGGCGCGCGCGGTCATAGCACGCCTCCTCGGCGCGTTCGACCGACATCGGACCACAGGCCGCAAGGGCAAGGCACAGTGGCAGAAGGGCCGTGGCAGGGTGCATCAGTCCGTCCTCAGCGAGGCGCGGATGCTGGAGCCGTCCTGAAGGAACAGGAGCGCGCGTTCCTGCTCTGCCCGCGTCAGAGTCTGCCACAGTTCCGCATCCCCCGGCAGCAGCGGATAGGACGTCGGCAACGGCAGCTTGCCGGCCGCGGGTTTCACGTATGGCGCAGGCGCGGACGGCACGGGCGCAATCGTCACCTCGACCAGCGAGGAACCGCGATAAGCGTCCCCCCCGGAGAGGACGTTCGCCCCCTCGCGCTCCGGCGTCGGCACCGCCACGGTCACCTCGCGCGCGAGCGCGGGCGCGCCGGCCCGCTCAAGGCAGGCGTTGATCGCCTCGGCCTCCGCCGCCGTCGCTGCAACCGGACCGGTGGCGCCCGAGGCCTGCAGGCGCGCCGCGCGCACCGTCAGTCCCGACTGCGCACTGCAAAGCGCGATCGGCCCGCCCGGAACGGTCTGGGTTTCGCAGGCGGCGAGCGCTAGCGAAGCCATGACAGTCATCAGTGCGGGCCCGCGCATCAGTAGACCCTCGCCTTCGGCGCAATCTTCTTCGGGTCGATCCCGCCCTGTTCGGGCTTGGTCAGCGGCTCCAGATGCACAGGACGGTATCCCAGAGTCACCTTCGCACCGTCGACCCAGGCCAGCGAATGCTTGCGCCAGTTGGCGTCATCGCGGTTCGGCCAATCTTCATGCGCGTGCGCGCCCCGGCTTTCCTTGCGCGCCTCGGCAGCGGTGATGGTGGCCAGCGCATTCGGCATCAGGTTGGCGAGTTCCAGCGTCTCCATCAGGTCGGAGTTCCAGATCAGCGACCGGTCGGTGACCTTCAGGTCGTCCATCTTGGCGGCGACCTTGCCCATTTTCTCGACACCTTCGGCCAGAGTCTTGTCGGTGCGGAAGACGGCGGCATCCGCCTGCATGGTCTTCTGCATCTCAAGGCGCAAGTCGGCCGTCGCGACGTTGCCCTTGGCATGGCGCAACCCGTCGAAGCGTGCAAGCGCCCGGTCGACCTCGGCCTTGTTGACGGGAACGTTCGCCGCCCCGGGTTTCACGATCTGGCCCGCGCGAATGGCCGCGGCGCGGCCGAAAACCACAAGGTCGATCAGGCTGTTGGAGCCCAGGCGGTTGGCGCCATGGACGCTCGCGCAGCCTGCCTCGCCCACGGCCATCAGGCCGGGGAAGACGGCATCGGGGGCATCCGCCGTCGGGTTCAGCACCTCTCCCCAATAGTTCGTGGGGATGCCGCCCATGTTGTAGTGCACCGTCGGCAGCACCGGGATCGGCTCCTTCGTGACATCGACGCCCGAGAAGATGCGCGCCGACTCGGTGATGCCCGGCAGCCGTTCGTGCAACGTCGCGGGGGGGATATGGCTGAGGTTCAGGTGGATGTGGTCCTTGCCCTCGCCCACGCCGCGCCCCTCGCGGATCTCGATCGTCATGCAGCGGCTGACGACGTCGCGGCTGGCCAGATCCTTGTAGGTCGGCGCGTAGCGTTCCATGAACCGCTCGCCTTCCGAGTTGGTGAGGTATCCGCCCTCGCCCCGCGCGCCCTCGGTGATCAGCACGCCCGCGCCGTAGATGCCGGTCGGGTGGAACTGCACGAATTCCATGTCCTGCAAGGGCAGGCCGGCGCGCGCCACCATGCCGCCACCGTCGCCGGTGCAGGTGTGCGCGCTTGTCGCGCTGAAATAGGCCCGGCCATAGCCGCCGGTCGCCAGCACCACCATCTTGGCGTTGAAGACATGGATCGTGCCATCATCCAGCTTCCAGGCCACCACGCCGGTGCAGGCGCCGTCGGTGATGATGAGGTCAATGGCGAAGTATTCGATGAAGAACTCTGCCTTTTCCTTCAGGCTCTGGCCGTAAAGGGTGTGCAGGATCGCGTGGCCGGTGCGGTCGGCAGCAGCGCAGGTGCGCTGCACCGGGGGGCCTTCGCCGAATTCGGTCGTGTGGCCGCCGAAGGGGCGTTGGTAGATCTTGCCTTCCTCGGTCCGGCTGAAGGGCACGCCATAGTGCTCAAGCTCGTAAACCGCCTTCGGCGCCTCGCGCGCGAGGTATTCCATCGCGTCGGTGTCGCCCAGCCAGTCGGAGCCCTTGACCGTGTCATACATGTGCCACTGCCAGTGGTCGGGCCCCATGTTCGAGAGCGAGGCGGCAATCCCGCCCTGCGCGGCAACCGTGTGGGACCGCGTCGGAAAAACCTTGGTCACGCAGGCCGTCCTCAGCCCCTGTTCGGCCATGCCGAGCGTCGCGCGCAGGCCCGCACCGCCCGCGCCCACGACCACGACGTCATATTCGTGAACTTCAAAAGGATAAGCAGTCATCGTCGTTCCTCAGAGCGCAAGCCGGATCAGCGCGAAAAGCCCGGTGGCCATCAGCGCATAGGACAGGCACACCGTGCCCACGATCAGCGCCTTGCGGGTGAACCCGTGGGCGTAGTCCTCGATCATCACCTGCGCCCCGTTCTTGAAGTGGGTCAGCCCCACGACCAGCGTCAGTGCCGCCACGATCGCCGGGAAGGGACGGCTGTAGTAGGCCACCACCTCTTCGTGCGGGGCGCCGAGGATGCAACCGAAGGTGAAGATGAACAGAGGGACAAGGATTGCCAGCCCGGCTGCCGACACCTGCATGTGCCAGTAATGCTCGGTTCCGCTTTTCGCCGAGCCGAGGCCTGCGGCGCGCTTGCGGTCGGTCATGTATCTCATCGCCCGCCCCCTCAGAGAATGATGACTGTGATCACGGTCAGGACGACCGAGCCGATGATGCAGGCCCAGCCGAGCTTTTCCGCGGTGGGAATGTCGAGGCCGCGGCCGCTGTCGTAGTAGAGGTGCCGGAGCCCGGCGAGGAAGTGGTACCAGACCGCCCAGATGGATCCGAGGAAGACCAGCTTTCCGAACCAGGACCGGACGACCGCATCGGCCAGCACGAAATAGTCGGGCCCCGTGGCCGCCGCCAGCAGCCACCACACCACCAGGATCGTCGCCACGATCAGCGCATTGCCGGTGATGCGGGTCAGGATCGAAGTGATCGAGGTCAGTTGCGGGCGGTAGATCTGCAAATGCGGTGAAAGCGGACGATTGCCCTGGTTTGCCTCTGCCATGGTCGGTCCTTTCGGAGTGCGTCGCGCGAATGCTGCGACATGAATAGCGAAAAAATCCGTCAAGTCACGCCGGACTTCACCGAAAAACGCACCCTTCGCCGCCGGTTCCGCCAGTTTTTCCAGTTTGTGATCACGCCGTTGCGATGTGTGATCACACGTTAGGGGCGCAAATTCAGGGCGATTCCAGCATCGACAGTTGCCGTTCCGTCTCGCGCCGGAGTTTCTCGCGCATCCGGTCGGGATAGTCGCGAAAGCTGTTGGCCACGACGACGAACGCCCCGGGGCCGAGGATCACGTTCTGCCAGTAATAGTCGCGCAGGCCCGACACGCCGTCCTCGATGACAAGAGCGTTCACCGTGATCCTGTCGCGCAGAAGGGTGTCCCGCAGGTCTCGCGGGTCGATGCCTTCGTTTGAAGGGCCGTCGCCCGACACGTCGATGACGCGCCGCTCGCAGTCCGGCACCTCGCCGAAGGTGGCGGCGGAATAAAGCAGCGCCTCGCCGATCGCGGTCGAGTAGATCGACCAGAGCCGGGGGGTGCCCTCGATCCTTTCGGCAAGGGCCGCCACATCGCCGGGCGAGGCGATTCGCGTCCAGGGCACGGAAACCGCCTGCCGCGTCGAGCCGGTCCACTGCACCAGCGTGAGGGCCGCGCGGTTGCGCACCAGCGCCTCGGCAACCTCCGGGTCGCTCAGGCCTTCGGCGAGACCGCGCATCTGGATCTCGTATTCCCGTTCGTCCACCGAGCCGGAGATGTCGACCGCCAGGACCAGCGCAAGATCGCATGCCCGCCCCGGCGCCGGGAGAAGCGACAGGGCGGTGGCGGCTGCGAGAAGTGCCGATCGGAACGGGCTCATGCGCGGCACGCTAGCACGCGGGATCGCGTTCGTCTGCGTCCAAGGCGCAGGTGCCCGCGTCTAGCGGCTGAGAAGCGTGAAGTCGAACGACACCGACGCGACGAACAGCGAATCCCCGTCCGACGTGTCATGGTAGCGAAGGTCAAGCGAGGTCGTGTCGTTGATCGTGTAGCCAACCCCGGCATCCCAGTAGTTGTGGGCCAGCAATTCATCGTGGCCGAAGCTGGCAGACACCGACCAGAGATCGTTGATCGCATAGGACGCGCCCAGCGCCGAGGCGAGCGCATTGGCATCCGGGTCATAGGCGAACACCGCCGAAACCTCGGTCTTTTCCCCCACCGGCAGGCCGAGCACCAGGTTGAATTCTCCGCAGCAGTCGCCCGTATCGTCGAAAGTGAACCGCGCATAGTTCACGTCGTAGCTGAAACCGCCCGAGGTCTCGCCGCGATAGCCGATGTAGTAGTCGACCTCATAGTCGTCGGTTCCGTCGGGGCCGAAGTCGACGTTGGACGCCCAGATGCCGGCGTAGAACCCCTTGTACTCCGCCTCCAGGTAGGGCTGGAGCGCGGGTCCGTCATCCGAGAAGGTGACGCCGCGGAAGACGTAGTTGGTGGTGGCGGTGACACCGCCGTAGACGTTGAAATCCTGGGCTGCCGCCAGCTGCGGCACCCCGATGGCCACCGCAACCACGGTGACCAGGCCATTGATTTTCATAATGTTCTCCCTTCCTTTCGGAAAGGCTAGCACGGCTCGCGATCACTCGGGCGTCACTCTGCTACACGTTCGTGTCACAGCGGCATGAGCGCCCAGTAGTCGAGATCCAGAAGGACGTCGGGCAGGTATTTCCCCAACGCGTCCCTGAGCGCGAAGGGCTCCGCGCCGTGGCGCGTGGCCACCAGGCGCAGGCGCAGCGCGCCGACGCCGGGGGCGCCGGTTTCGGCCTTGTCGAGCACCTCCGACCAGGCCCGCACGGTATCGCCGGCAAAGCAGGGGTTCGCATGCGCGCCCGCATTCAGCGCGACGATCGACTGCGCGTTCGCCAGCCCGTTGAAGGACAGCGCGCGCGCCAGACTGATGACATGCCCGCCGTAGATCAGCCGCTTGCCGTCCTCGCGCTGGGTCCGGTCGAAATGCACCTTCGCGGTGTTCTGCCACAGCCGCGTGGCCAGCATGTGCTCGGCCTCCTCAACGGTGACTCCGTCGACGTGGTCAATCCTTTCGCCCACCCGATAGTCGCCCCAGCGGTGCGGCTCACCCGCAAAAGTGAAGTCGTAATTGGAGAAATCGAGCCCTGCAGGCACGATCAACTCATCGGCGGGCACGAATTCTTTCACTTCCGGAACAATCGGCGCGGCTGCGGGGCTCTCTGCGCGATGCTTGCGGACCATCACCCAGCGGACGAATTCCAGTACCGGATCGCCATGCTGGTTCATGCCGCGCGTCCTGACCCAGACGACACCGGACTTGCCGTTTGAATTCTCCCTCAGCCCGATCACCGTGCTTTCCGACCGGATCGTGTCGCCCGGCAAGACCGGCCTCAGCCAGCGTCCCTCGGCATAGCCGAGATTGGCCACCGCGTTCAGCGAGATGTCGGGCACCGACTTGCCGAACACGGTGTGGAAGGTGATCAGATCGTCGAAAGGTGCCGCCAGAAGGCCCGAGGCGCGGGCGAATTCATCTGAGGAATGCAGCGCATGCCGTGCCGGATAAAGCGCGTGGTAAAGCGCCCGTTCCCCGCCCGACAGGGTGCGCGGGATGGCGTGGTCTATCACCTCGCCGACGCTGTAATCCTCGAAAAAGCGGCCCGGATTGGTCTTCATGCCCGCCCCTCCTGCCCGCCGGCGTCAGTGCGCGCGGGATCGCGCGCGATCGCCTCGGCCCGCGCCAGAACCTCGCGCGCGGTGGCCACGTGCAGGTTCTCGACGATGCGGCCATCGACGACGGCAACCCCCTGCCCGGCGGTCGCCGCCGCTTCGAAGGCGGCGATCTGGCGCCGGGCCAGGTCGATTTCCGCCTCCGAGGGCGCGAAGATCCGGTTGGCGATCTCGATCTGGGCAGGATGGATCAGGGTCTTGCCGTCGAAGCCCAGGTTGCGGCCCTGCTCGCATTCCGCGGCCAGCCCCGCCTCGTCCTTGAAGGCGTTGAAGACGCCGTCGACGATGGCTAGCCCACGGGCGCGCGCGGCCAGAAGGCAATGCTGGAGTGCCGTCATCAGTTCGGCCCGCCCAGGCTGGACCCGTGCCGACAACTCCTTGGCGAGGTCGTTCGTGCCCATGACCATGCCCTGAAGACGCGGATGCGCGGCGATCCCGGCAGCGTTGAGAACGCCCAGAGGCGTTTCCATCATCGCCCAGAGCGGACGGTCGGGCACCATCGCCGCCACCGCGTCAAGATCGGCCGGAGAGCCGACCTTGGGCACCAGGATCGCATCCGCGTCAACGTTTGCGAAGGCCGCCGCGTCAGCACGGCCCCAAGGCGTATCGAACCCGTTGATGCGCACGATCCTTAGCCGCCCACCATAGCCGCCTTCGTCCAGGACGCGTGCCAGGAGGGCGCGCGCATTCTCCTTCTCCTCTGCCGCGACAGCATCCTCGAGGTCGAAGATGATGGCGTCGGTTGGCAGGTCGCGGGCCTTTTCGAGCGCGCGTTCCCGGGAGCCGGGGATGTAGAGCACCGAGCGCAACGGACGACCGCGTGGGTCGATCAAGGGGGCCATGACGTCTCCTCGCAACAATCTTGCGCCAGACATGCCGATTTGGGCACAATCTTCAACCCCGGAAATGCCGCGGCGCAGAAAAAAGTGCGCTGCCGGCGCGCGAACGATGGCTTTACCCCGGCTTACCGGCTGGAAGCGAATGCTTCACCCGACAGAGGCCCCGGCAGCGGACCACCCCGGCCGCCACCGGCACGCCAGGAAAAGGGAATCAGTTCATGCAGAAACATCTTTTTGCCCTTTCGCTCGGCTTCGCGGGCGTGGTTCTTCTGGCCGCGGAGGCCCGGAGCCAGACGCCCCGCTGCGCCCCTCGCGAGGAAGTGATCGCACGGCTTGCGGAGACCTTCGGCGAAACACGCCGGGCGATCGGCCTGGTCCGGAACGTCGCGGTGGTCGAGCTTTTCGCCGCCGACGCCACACGGACCTGGACGATCACCGTCACCCATCCCGACGGCACCACCTGCCTTGTCGCCGCGGGCGAAGCCTATGAGCCGGTGCGAGGCGTTGCCCCCGGCGGGCCGGAACGGCTGAGCCGGCCCGTGCCTCAGGCGACGGCATCCCAGAGAAGCTTGACCGAGATCGCCAGCAGCGCCCAGGTCACGAGACGATAGAAAAGCGCTGTCGGGATCACCCGAACCAGTCGGATCCCCGCCAGCACCGCCACCGACGCAGGCACGGCCAGGACGGCCGCGACCTTCAGGTTTGCCGGCGACAGCTGGCCAAGGGCCCAATACGGCACCAGCTTGGCGGCGTTCACATAGGCGAAAAGAACCGTCGAAGTTCCTGCGAAGACCAGCTTTTCCAGCCGCAGCGGCAGGACGTAGACCTGGTAGGGCGGCGCGCCGGCGTGGCTGACGAAACTGGTGAATCCGGTCAGCGCGCCCCAGAACAGACCCGACGCCACCCGGGCGGGCCGCGCCGGCCCGTTCGGGGTCCCCCGCAGAATGAGGTTCAGCGCGAAGGCGGCACCGATCGCCCCCACAAGACCCGTCACCGCCCGTTCCGGCACCATCGCGGCGGTGGCCCAGCCAAGGCCGATGCCCACCGTCGCCGCCGGGGCCAGGATGGCGAGCACGCGCCGGTCGACCGCGCGCCGGTAGGCCCAGAGGCCGAACATGTCGGAGACGACGTAGACCGGCAGCAACAGCCCCGCCGCCGTCACCGGCGAGATGGCCAGCGACAGGACCGGCACCCCCAGCATGCCCACCGCCGGCAGCCCGCCCTTCGACAGACCGACGAAACAGGACGCCGCCACGGCGAGCAGCCAGAACCAGAATCCCTCCACGCGCGCCCCCTTTGTTGCGCCGCCTTCCTATCAATCCCGCCGCCCGGGAAAAAGCGGCACGTCGATGCCGCACCGCAGCAGGCTTGCGCGACGCGCCGGTTGCCGCTACCCAATGCCGCGTCATTCCACAGGAGCCGGAGACCCATCATGGCCAGACCGAAGATCGCGCTCATCGGCGCGGGACAGATCGGCGGGACGCTCGCCCATCTTGCCGCGATCAAGGAACTCGGGGACGTCGTCCTCTTCGACATCGCCGAGGGCACGCCGCAGGGCAAGGCGCTCGACATCGCCGAAAGCGGCCCGTCGGAGGGCTTTGATGGCGCCTTCCGGGGCACCAACTCCTACGAGGACATCGCAGGCGCCGATGTCTGCATCGTCACCGCCGGCGTCCCGCGCAAGCCGGGGATGAGCCGCGACGACCTTCTGGGCATCAACCTCAAGGTGATGAAGTCGGTGGGCGAGGGCATCCGGGCGAATGCGCCGAACGCCTTCGTGATCTGCATCACCAACCCGCTTGACGCGATGGTCTGGGCGCTGCGCGAATTCTCCGGCCTGCCGCACAACAAGGTCGTGGGCATGGCGGGCGTCCTCGATTCGGCGCGCTTCCGTCACTTCCTCAGCCTCGAGTTCGAGGTGTCGATGCGCGACGTCACCGCCTTTGTGCTGGGCGGCCACGGCGACACGATGGTGCCGCTGGTTCGCTATTCGACCGTCGCCGGCATCCCGCTGCCCGACCTGATCGAGATGGGCTGGACCACGCAGGAACGGATGGATGCCATCGTCCAGCGCACCCGTGACGGCGGTGCCGAGATCGTGGGGCTGCTGAAGACCGGTTCGGCCTTCTACGCGCCCGCGACCTCGGCCATCGAGATGGCCGAAAGCTACCTGAAGGACCAGAGGCGGCTTCTACCCTGCGCGGCCTACGTGGACGGCGCGCTTGGCCTCAAGGGCATGTATGTCGGCGTTCCCACCGTCATCGGCGCGAACGGGATCGAGCGGATCGTCGACATCCGGCTCACCAAGGACGAGCAGGCGATGTTCGACAAGTCGGTGGCCGCGGTGAACGGCCTTGTCGAGGCCTGCAAGGCCATCGACCCCAGCCTGGCCTGACCGGCCCTTCCGGCCGGGCGCCTCGCGCGCCCGGCCCTGGAAACACGGCGTCAGCGGTCCGGCGACACGGACGCGCGTCTTCCCCTTCCCCGGAACATCCGAAGCAGTTCATGGCGTCCGCCGAGTCGTCTCCTGCCGTCTTGTGATCACACAATTTCTGAGTGTGATCACAAAATCGACTTATTTGGCCCGTTCGACCCTTCTCGCGCATTTATCATTTTGACAGCACCTTTGCCTATGTCATGAGCGGCTCAATCCGCACCAGCACGGGACAGTCTCATGAACATCCATGAATATCAGGCCAAGGCGCTTCTGCGCAGCTACGGCGCCCCGGTGTCCGACGGCCGCGCCGTCCTGCGCGCCGAAGAGGCGAAGACCGCCGCGGGCGAGCTTGACGGGCCGCTCTGGGTCGTGAAGGCGCAGATCCACGCCGGCGGCCGCGGCAAGGGCCGCTTCAAGGAAACCGAGGCCGGGGAGAAGGGCGGCGTGCGCATCGCCCGCTCGGTCGAGGAGGCCGCGAACGAGGCGCGCAAGATGCTGGGCCGCACGCTGGTGACGCACCAGACCGGACCCGCGGGCAAGCAGGTCAACCGCATCTACATCGAGGACGGCTCCGACATCGCGAAGGAATTCTACCTCGCGCTGCTCGTCGACCGGCAGACCAGCCGCATCGCCTTCGTCTGCTCGACCGAGGGCGGCATGGACATCGAGGAAGTGGCGGCGAAGACGCCCGAGAAGATCCTGTCGTTCTCGGTCGATCCCGCATCGGGCCTGTCGGACTTCCACGGCCGCCGCGTGGCCTTCGCGCTCGGGCTCTCCGGCGCGCAGGTCAAGCAGTGCGTGGCCCTCGTGCGGACGCTCTACCGGCTTTTCGCCGACAAGGACATGGAGATGCTGGAGATCAACCCGCTGATCCTCGGCACCGACGGCACGCTCAAGTGCCTCGACGCGAAGATGGGCTTCGACAACAACGCGCTCTACCGTCAGGCCGACATCCTCGCGCTTCGGGACGAGACCGAGGAGGACCCGAAGGAGCTTGCGGCGTCGAAGTTCGACCTGAACTACATCGCGCTCGATGGCGAGATCGGCTGCATGGTGAACGGCGCAGGCCTGGCCATGGCGACGATGGACATCATCAAGCTTTACGGCGCGGAACCTGCCAACTTCCTCGACGTCGGCGGCGGGGCGACGAAGGAGAAGGTGACCGAGGCCTTCAAGATCATCACCTCGGACCCCAACGTCAAAGGCATCCTCGTCAACATCTTCGGCGGCATCATGCGCTGCGACATCATCGCCGAGGGCATCATCGCCGCGGTGAAAGAGGTGGGACTGAAGGTGCCGCTCGTGGTCCGGCTTGAAGGGACCAACGTCGAGAAGGGCAAGGAGATCATCGCGACCTCCGGTCTCAACGTCATCGCCGGGGACAACCTGAGCGACGCGGCGGAGAAGATCGTGAAGGCGGTGAAGGGGTAGTCGGGGCCAGGCCAGTGCAGGGGCACGCCACAAATGACGCCACGACGGCACAGGCGGCCTGCCTGATGGTCAACCTCGACCGGCAGGCAGACCGGCGCGCGCTGATGGAGGCGACGCTGGCGCGGGCTGGCGTGACCGCGGCCATCAGCCCGGCCGTGGACGCATCTCGGACGGAGGTGCAGGCCAGTATCCAGGAGATGGAGGCAGACGGACGTCTGGCCCCCTTCGCCTTGCAGGACCAGGCCTGCACGTTGAGCCATCTGGCCGCGCTTCGTGGCTTTCTGGCGGGCAAGGCCAGCCACTGCCTGATTCTGGAGGATGACGTCTTCGCCGCCCGCGATCTGGGGGATTGGCTCTCGCCGCTCGACTGGTGGCCGGCCGGCGCCGACGTGGTCAGGTTCGAAGCCTGGCACTCCCCCCGGCTGAAGCAGCTTCTCGCCCCGGCAGCAGCCCGCTTTTCCGGCCGCGAGGTTCGCCGCATCCTGTCGCGTTCACCGGGCACTGCGGGGTATGTTATCAGCCGCGCAGCCGCGGAACGGGTGCTGGCCGAGCCGCGGATCGTTATGCCCATCGACCACATGCTCTTCAATCCCAACCAGTCGCGGCTCGCCCGTGAGCTTCGGTTGTACCAGGTCGTGCCGGGGCTGGTCATTCAGGGCAACGAACCGCCCGGCAGCAGCCGCCCGGCCCATCCCGGCACCGGCTTGCGTCGCCGGCGCGCCCGCGGCCTTGGGCGGATGGCCCAGAAACTGCATCGCGGCGCGACGGAACTGCGGCTTCTGCCGCTGCAACTTTGGCAGATGGCGGCGCATGGCGCGCGGCTCGTCAAGGTCACCTACCTCGATCACACGGGCGCCGGGGTCACCGCCCCCGCCCACTCGTCATGAACGCACGCGAAAGCGAAAGGGACCACGCGCATGGCCGTACTCGTCAACGAACACACCAAGGTCATCTGCCAGGGCTTCACCGGCAGCCAGGGCACCTTCCACTCCGAACAGGCGATCGCCTACGGCACGAAGATGGTCGGCGGCGTGACGCCGGGCAAGGGCGGGACCGAGCATCTGGGCCTGCCGGTCTTCGACTCGGTGCACGCGGCCAAGGCGGCGACCGAAGCCAACGCCACCGCGATCTACGTGCCGCCCCCCTTCGCGGCGGATTCGATCCTCGAGGCGATCGACGCTGAAATGGAACTGATCGTCTGCATCACGGAAGGGATCCCGGTCCTTGACATGATGAAGGTGAAGCGCGCGCTGCAAGGGTCGAAATCCCGCCTGATCGGGCCGAACTGCCCCGGCGTGATCACGCCCGGCGCCTGCAAGATCGGGATCATGCCGGGCCACATCCACCGCCGCGGATCGGTCGGTGTCGTGTCGCGTTCGGGCACCCTGACCTATGAGGCCGTGAAGCAGACGACCGACGTGGGCCTCGGCCAGTCGACCTGTGTCGGCATCGGCGGCGACCCGATCAAGGGGACGGAACATATCGACGTCCTCGAATGGTTCCTCGCCGACGACGAGACGCAGTCGATCATCATGATCGGCGAGATCGGCGGCAGCGCCGAGGAAGAGGCGGCGCAGTTCCTGAAGGACGAGGCGAAGCGCGGCCGCAAGAAGCCGGTCGCGGGCTTCATCGCCGGGCGCACCGCCCCGAAGGGCCGCCGCATGGGCCACGCGGGCGCCATCGTCGCCGGCGGCAAGGGTGACGCGGAATCGAAGATCGAGGCGATGAAATCCGCCGGCATCATCGTCGCCGACAGCCCCGCGGGCCTTGGCCAGGCCGTGCTGACCGCGATCGGCAAATGACCAGCCGGGGCGGCAGTTCCGCCCCGTTCCCCTCCCCGAGGTGATCCCATGACCGACCATCCCCAGAACGACCAGTTCCACGCCTCCAGCTTCCTGCAAGGCGCCAACGCCGAATATGTCGAGCAGCTTTACGCTCGCTTCGCCAATGACCCGGCCGCGGTCGATGCGACCTGGGCCGCCTTCTTCCGCTCGCTTGGCGACGCGGAAGGCGACGTGCGCAACGAGGCGCGCGGCGCCTCCTGGGACAGGCCCGACTGGCCGCCGCACCCGGCCGACGACCTGACCGCCGCGCTGACCGGCGAATGGCCGGCGGCCGCGAAGGAGGTGAAGGGCGCAGGCGACAAGATCCGCGCCAAGGCGGCCGAGGCTGGGGTGGCGCTCTCGGAAGACCAGATCAAGCGTGCCGTGCTCGACAGCATCCGCGCGCTGATGATCATCCGCGCCTACCGCATCCGCGGTCATCTGGTGGCCGACCTCGATCCGCTCGGCATGCGCAGCGAGGCGCCGCACCCGGAGCTTGACCCGAAAAGCTACGGCTTCACCGACGCAGACATGGACCGCCCGATCTTCATCGACAAGGTTCTGGGCCTCGAACACGCCTCGATGCGCGAAATCCTCGACATGGTGAAGCGCACCTACTGCGGCACCTTCGCGCTTCAGTACATGCACCTTTCGGACCCCGAGCAGGCCGGCTGGCTGAAGGAGCGGATCGAGGGCTACGGCAAGGAGATTTCCTTTACCAAGGTCGGCCGCCGCGCCATCCTGAACAAGCTCGTGGAGGCCGAGGGCTTCGAGAAGTTCCTGCATGTCAAGTACATGGGCACCAAGCGCTTCGGCCTTGACGGCGGCGAGGCGCTGATCCCCGCGATGGAGCAGATCATCAAGCGCGGCGGCGGCCTCGGCGTGAAGGAGATCGTGATCGGCATGCCGCACCGCGGACGCCTCTCGGTTCTGGCGAACGTTCTGGCCAAACCCTACCGCGCGATCTTCAATGAATTCCAGGGCGGCAGCTTCAAGCCCGAGGACGTGGACGGATCGGGCGATGTGAAATACCATCTCGGCGCCTCGTCGGACCGCACCTTCGACGGCAACACCGTGCACCTCAGCCTGACCGCGAACCCCAGCCACCTTGAGGCGGTGAACCCCGTCGTCCTCGGCAAGGTCCGCGCCAAGCAGGACCAGTGGGGCGACCCCGATCGCCGCGCCGTGCTGCCGATCCTTCTGCACGGGGACGCGGCCTTCGCGGGCCAGGGCGTCGTGGCCGAATGCTTCGGCCTGTCGGGTCTGCGCGGCCACCGCACCGGCGGCACCATCCACATCGTCGTCAACAACCAGATCGGCTTCACCACCGCGCCGCACTTCTCGCGCTCCTCGCCCTATCCGACGGACATCGCGCTGATGGTGGAGGCGCCGATCTTCCACGTGAACGGCGACGACCCGGAGGCAGTCGTCCACGCCGCGCGGGTGGCGACCGAGTTCCGCCAGAAGTTCGGGCGGGACGTGGTCATCGACATCTTCTGCTACCGCCGCTTCGGTCACAACGAAGGCGACGAGCCGATGTTCACCAACCCGGCGATGTACAAGACCATCAAGACCCACAAGACCACGCTCCAGCTTTACACCGAGCGGCTGGTCAAGGACGGCTTGATCCCGGAAGGCGAGATCGAGGACATGAAGGCGGCCTTCCAGGCGACGCTGAACGAGGAGTTCGAGACCGGCAAGGCCTACAAGCCGAACAAGGCCGACTGGCTCGACGGCCGCTGGTCGCACCTGGACCGCGAGGGCGCCGAATACACGCCCGGCAAGACCGCCATCGCCAAGAAGACGCTGGCGGAGATCGGCGCCGCGCTGACCCGCGCGCCCGAGGGCTTCGACATCCACAAGACCGTGCTGCGCCAGCTTGAGGCGAAGGCGCAGATGTTCAAGACCGGCCAGGGCTTCGACTGGGCCACGGCCGAGGCGGTGGCCTTCGGCTCGCTCCTGACCGAGGGCTTCCCGGTCCGGCTATCGGGCCAGGACTGCACCCGCGGCACCTTCTCGCAGCGCCATTCGGCCTTTGTCGACCAGTCGACCGAGGAACGCTATTACCCGCTGAACCACATCCGGGCGGGGCAGGCGCGCTACGAGGTCATCGATTCGATGCTGTCGGAGTATGCAGTCCTCGGCTTCGAATACGGCTATTCGCTGGCCGAACCGAACGCGCTGACCATGTGGGAGGCCCAGTTCGGCGACTTCGCCAACGGCGCGCAGATCATGTTTGACCAGTTCATTTCCTCGGGCGAATCCAAATGGTTGCGCATGTCGGGCCTGGTCTGCCTGCTGCCGCACGGCTTCGAGGGACAGGGGCCGGAACATTCCTCCGCGCGGCTGGAACGCTTCCTGCAGCAATGCGCGCAGGAAAACTGGATCGTCGCCAACTGCTCGACCCCGGCGAACTACTTCCACATCCTGCGCCGCCAGATCCACCGGCAGTTCCGCAAGCCGCTGATCCTGATGACGCCGAAATCGCTTCTGCGCCATCCGCTCTGCATCTCGGACGCGGAGGATTTCACCACCGGCTCCAGCTTCCACCGCGTGCTCTGGGACGACGCGCAGAAGGGGCATTCGGACACCAAGCTGGCGACCGACAAGAAGATCCGCCGCGTGGTGATCTGCTCGGGCAAGGTTTATTTCGACCTTCTCGCCGAACGCGACAAGCGCGGGATCGACGACGTCTATCTGCTACGGCTGGAACAGTTCTATCCGTTCCCGGCGCAGTCGCTGACGCATGAGTTGACGCGTTTCAAGGGCGCGGAAATCGTCTGGTGCCAGGAGGAACCCAAGAACCAGGGCGCCTGGTTCTTCGTCGAGCCGAACCTTGAGTGGGTGCTGGACCGGATCGGCGCGAAGCACAAGCGCGCGCGCTATGTCGGGCGCACTGCCTCTGCCTCGCCCGCGACGGGGCTTGCCTCGCGCCACAAGGCCGAACAGGAAGCGTTGGTCGATGAAGCACTGACGGTGGGGACCTGAGGATGACGATCGAAGTACGTGTCCCGACGCTGGGCGAAAGCGTGTCCGAGGCGACAGTGGCGACCTGGTTCAAGAAGCCAGGCG
The DNA here is from genome assembly GCF_025380365.1 of Albidovulum sediminis. Taxonomy (GTDB): domain Bacteria; phylum Pseudomonadota; class Alphaproteobacteria; order Rhodobacterales; family Rhodobacteraceae; genus Albidovulum; species Albidovulum sediminis. Next base: position 454,763 of record NZ_JAOCQF010000002.1, on the reverse strand, counting down.
ACATCGTCGCGCAGGACGAGATGCTCTGCGAGCTTGAAACCGACAAGGTGACGGTCGAGGTTCCCGCCCCCGCAGCGGGCCGGCTTGCCGAGATTGTCGCGCCCGAAGGCGCGACCGTGGGCGTCAATGCCCTTCTTGCACAGATTGCCGCGGGCGCCGAGGCCGCCACGGCGCAACCCACCCAACAACCGGCGCCCAAGGCCGCGCCGAAAGCCGAAGAGGGCAAGATGACCGACGTGATGGTGCCGACGCTGGGTGAAAGCGTGACCGAGGCGACCGTATCCACCTGGTTCAAGAAGGTGGGCGATGCGGTCGCGGTGGACGAAATGCTGTGCGAGCTTGAAACCGACAAGGTCTCGGTCGAGGTGCCCTCGCCCGTCGCCGGCGTCCTGACGGAAATCCTTGCGCCGGAAGGCTCCACGGTCGACGCGAAGGCGCGCCTCGCGGTCGTGGCCGAAGGCGCCGCCGCTGCCGCCCCGGCGCCCGCCGCCCCGGCGGCCACAGCCGCCGCCCCTGCCCCGGCCGCCACCCCGGCCGCCCGCGCGGATGTGGAAGATGCGCCCGCCGCCAAGAAGGCGATGGCCGAGGCCGGCCTCACCGCCGCCGAGGTGACCGGCACCGGCCGCGACGGCCGCATCATGAAGGAGGACGTCGCCCGCGCCGTTGCCGGCAAGGCCGAGGCCGCGCCCGCTGTCGCCTCTGCCGTGCCCGCCCCCGCCGCGCCACCGCGCGCGCCCGTCCCGGCCGAGGATGCCGCGCGCGAGGAACGGGTGAAGATGACCCGCCTGCGCGCCACCATCGCCCGGCGCCTCAAGGACGCGCAGAACACCGCCGCGATGCTGACCACCTACAACGAGGTGGACATGTCCGGCATCATGGACCTGCGCAACGCCTACAAGGACGCCTTCGAGAAGAAGCACGGCGTGAAGATGGGATTCATGTCCTTCTTCGTGAAGGCCTGCTGCCACGCGCTGAAGGAAGTGCCCGAGGTCAACGCCGAGATCGACGGCGGCGATGTCGTCTACAAGAACTACGTCCACATGGGCGTCGCCGTCGGCACCCCTTCGGGCCTCGTCGTGCCGGTGGTGCGCGACGCCGACCAGATGGGCTTTGCCGCGATCGAGAAGAAGATCGCCGAACTTGGCGTCCGCGCCCGCGACGGGAAACTGTCGATGGCAGAAATGCAGGGCGGGTCCTTCACCATCTCGAACGGCGGCGTCTACGGCTCGCTGATGTCCTCGCCGATCCTCAACCCCCCGCAGTCCGGCATCCTCGGCATGCACAAGATCCAGGACCGCCCGGTGGTGGTGAACGGCCAGATCGTCATCCGCCCGATGATGTATCTCGCGCTCAGCTACGACCACCGGATCGTCGACGGCAAGGGCGCGGTGACGTTCCTCGTGCGGGTCAAGGAAGCGCTGGAAGACCCGCGGCGGCTCTTGATGGATCTCTGACCGGCGCGGGTTTTTCCCTTCCGGCGCAAAGGGTGTAGCATGGGTCAGTCCCGCCCTTCGGGCGGGCATCCCTGGCAGGAGGCTTGAACATGTCCGGCGAACTGACGATTCTCGCCCTTTACGGTCTCTTCCTGTGCCTCCTCGTGTTTCTGAAAGCCACGGGGGCGATGGGACAGCTGGGCATCGGCTACCTGATGTCGGCGCGCGACGAGAAGCGGGAACTGAAGGGTATCACCGCTCGGCTCGACCGGGCGCTGACCAACTCCTCGACCGCAATGATCCTGTTCGCGCCGGCGGTTCTGGTCCTGGGCCAGTTGAACGCCTTCGGCCCCGGCACGCTGACAGCCGCCCAGGTCTTCCTGATCGCCCGTGTCCTCTACGTCCCGGCCTATGCGCTGGGCCTGACTGGCGTGCGCACCGCGATCTGGCTGGCCGGGTTCGCCGCAACCATCGTCCTGTACCTCATCGCGCTGATGGCCGCCTGACCCACCCATGACCCTCCCCGCCCATCAGTCCGAACCGGCCGCCCTTGTCGCGTGCATGCGCAACGAGGGGATGTTCCTGCTGGAATGGCTGGCCTATCACATGGGACTCGGGTTCGACCGGATCGTGGTCGTCACCAACGATTGCACCGATGGATCGGATGCGCTTCTCGACCGTCTTCAGGAACGGGGCATCGTGACCCACATCCGCCAGACGGTTCCAGCCGGAACGCCGCCGCAGGACCATGGCATGTCGCTGGCCATGGCGCGGCTCCGGCGCGAGGGCGTGGTGTGGGTGCTTCACATCGACAGCGACGAATTCCTGCTGATCGAGGCCGGGGACGGTCGGATCGCGGACCTGATGGCACGGGTCGCGGGGGCCGACGTGGTCGCCCTGCCCTGGCGCATGTTCGGCGATGCCGGACTGACCGACTGGCGCATCGGCGCCAACGTGCTTGAGGAAAACACGCGCGCAGAGTTCGGACCCATCCCCGGTGTGACACGCTTCAAGTGCCTGTTCCGGCTTGCCAGCTTTGCACGCGCGACCGACCACAACCCGCTTGAGCCACTCGTCTCTGACCCGCGCGTGGTCACGCCCGACGGCAAGCCGCTGATGAACCGGACGCTGTACAATGCGCGCTCGTCGCGGTTCCGCCCCGACGAACGCGCCTGCAACGTGCGCACCGCACGCATCAACCACTACGCAGTCAAGTCCGAGGATCGCTTCCTGCTCAGGAACGACCGCGGATCGGGCCAGGGCAAGCCCGCCGGCGTCAAGTATGTGCTGGGCGGCAACTGGCACCTGCTTGCCAACCGCAACGAGGTGGAGGATCGCGCGATCCTGCGCCATTGGCCCGAGACGTCGGCGCGCCTGGTCGACCTGCGCGACGATCCGGAAACCGCCCAGCTCGAAAGGCACTGCCTGGATTGGTTCGCCGAACGTCGCACCGCGATCCTGACGCCTGAGACACGCGCCCTCTGGACACGCACGGCGGAGGCGCAGGCATGACGCCCCCCGCCCCAGCGCTGCCACATGCTTCACCCGTCGGACTGTTTGCCCTACGCTGGGCAGACGAAGTGCCGACGCTTGCACGACACACCGAACCCCAAGGAGGAACTCATGGCTGAGTTCGACGTCATCGTCATCGGCGCCGGCCCCGGCGGCTATGTCTGCGCCATTCGCTGCGCCCAGCTGGGCCTGAAGACGGCCGTCGTGGAGGGCCGCGAGACGCTGGGCGGCACCTGCCTGAACGTCGGCTGCATCCCCTCGAAGGCGCTCCTGCACGCAAGCCACTCTCTGCACGAGGCGGAGCACAATTTCGAGAAGATGGGCCTGATCGGCACGGCGCCAAAGGTCGACTGGGCGAAGATGCTGGCCTACAAGGACGAGGTCATCGGCCAGAATACCAAGGGCATCGAGTTCCTCTTCAAGAAGAACAAGATCACCTGGCTGAAGGGCTGGGGCTCCATCCCCGCCGTCGGTCAGGTGAAGGTCGGGGACGAAGTGCACTCGGCAAAGCATATTGTCATCGCCACGGGGTCTGAGGCCGCGTCCCTGCCGGGTGTCGAGGTCGACGAAAAGGTGATCGTCACCTCGACCGGCGCGCTGACGCTGCCCAAGGTTCCGAAGGACATGGTGGTGATCGGCGCGGGCGTCATCGGGCTTGAGCTTGGCTCGGTCTACGCGCGGCTTGGCGCCAAGGTGACGGTGGTCGAATACCTGGACGCAATCACGCCGGGCATGGACGGCGAGGTGCAGAAGACCTTCCAGAGGCTGCTGAAACGGCAGGGGCTCGACTTCGTCATGGGCGCTGCCGTCCAGAAGGCGGAGGTGAAGAAGGGCAAGGCGACTGTCACCTGGAAGCTGCGCAAGGATGACAGCGAACATACGCTGGAGGCCGATTGCGTGCTCGTCGCGACGGGGCGCAAGCCCTACACCGCCGGCCTCGGGCTTGACGCGCTGGGGGTCGAGATGGAGCCGCGCGGACAGGTCCGGGTCGACAGCCACTGGCGCACCAGCGTCCCCGGCCTCTATGCCATCGGCGACGCGATCATCGGACCGATGCTTGCCCACAAGGCCGAGGACGAGGGCATGGCGGTGGCCGAGGTCATGGCCGGCAAGCACGGACATGTGAACTATGACGTCATCCCCGGCGTCATCTACACCGCGCCCGAAGTGGCCAGCGTCGGCAAGACCGAGGAACAGCTGAAGGCGGAAGGCCGCGCCTACAAGGTCGGCAAGTTCGCCTTCATGGGCAATGGCCGGGCCAAGGCGGTGTTCCAGGGCGACGGGTTCGTGAAGATCCTGGCCGACAAGGACACCGACCGCGTCCTTGGCGCGCATCTGATCGGCCCCGCCGCGGGGGAGCTGATCCACGAGATCTGCGTGGCGATGGAATTCGGCGCCTCGGCCCAGGACATCGCGCTGACCTGCCACGCGCATCCGACCTTCTCCGAGGCCGTGCGCGAGGCGGCCCTTGCCTGCGGCGACGGGCCGATCCACTCCTGAGCGCGGCACCTGATCGCGGCGGGGGCCGACGCGCTAGCCGGTAAGGTGGCGCAGGCCCTGCGTCACGTCGGCCCTGACCGCAAGCCTGAGCGCGGGCTCATCGCCCGCCTTCAGCGCGGCGATGATCATGCGGTGGTGCTGGGGCGGTTCCGAACGCACGATCCGCGAATAGACCATGCGCATCGTCGGGCCAAGCTGCAGCCAGACCGTCTCCGCGATCGCCAGCATCGCCGGCGCCTGGGCGCGCAGGTAGAGCGTGCGGTGAAACTCCAGGTTGGTGCGGATATAGGCGACGGCATCGCGTTTCACCGCGGCTTCCGCATTGGCCATGTTGATGGTCTGCAACCGCTCGATCAGGGCGAAATGCGCCCGCGGCAGGGCACGGCTGGCCAGTTCCGTCTCGATCAGCGCGCGAAGCGTCGCCAGTTCCTCCAACCGCTCGTTGGTCAGGTCGGGGGTGGTGACGCGGCCCGACGACGACAGCGTCAGCGCCCCTTCCGCCGCAAGCCGTCTCAGCGCCTCGCGCGCGGGGGTCATCGAGACGCCATGCGCCTTGGCCAGGCCCCGCACCGTCAGCGCCACGCCCGGCGCCAGTTCGCCATGCATGATCTGCTGCCGCAGCAGCCGATAGATCCGGTCATGCGCGGCGGTTCCGGGGTCGGACGGGCGGTTCTGGAGAAGCATCGGATTATGTGATCACGCCTTCCCGCGCGCCGTCAATCCCGGGATGCGAAATCGTAGGCGTGCAGCGACTGGCCGTGGCGGCGCAGCCAGGACCGGCGCTGCCCGTAGTCGGGGCAAAGGCGCGCGACAACCCGCCAGAACGCCTCCGAATGGTTCATCTCGGCAAGGTGGGCGACCTCGTGCGCGGCGACATAGTCCAGCACCTCGGGCGGGCCGAGGATCAGGCGCCAGGAGAACATGAGCCGCCCCGAAGCCGAGCAGGAGCCCCAGCGCGACCGCGTGTCCCTGAGGCTCAGGCTGTGATAGGCGCGCCCCAAACGCAGCGCATGGCCATCGCAGGCCGCGGCGAGCCGGTCACGCGCGCGAACCTTGAGGAAGCTTTCGACCTGACGCGCCACACGGCCCGCACGCTCGGGCACCAGCAGTTCGTCCGCAACGATCTGCGGCATCCTGACCGGGGCCGGGGACACGCGCAGCAGGCGGCCCTCGACCGGCAGGCTGGTCCCCGCCCCGACCGCCTCGCGCAGCGGGGCGGCAGAAAGCGCCGCGCGGATCCAGTCGGCCTTTTCCCGCGCGAAGGCCAGCGCCTCAGCCTCGGGTGCGCGCAGGGGCAAGGACAGCGTCACCGCGCCGTCGACCCGCGACACCCGGAGCGAATAGCGCCGCGCCCGCGCCGAACGGCGCAGGGTGATTTCGACAGGCGGTGTTCCGGGCAGGATTCGGCGGGTCATGCAGGCGGTCCTCCGAGCCGGACAATACAGCGCGCCGCCCGGGGAGAAAGCCGGAAACGACCCCGGCCGCCAGGCCGGGCGAAAGCCTTTGACAGCCCCGCACAACTGTGGCAGTTGGCTGCGACTCGCGAAGATCAGTGCACTGGACGGAGTTTTCCATGCCGAAGGACGAATGGGGCGCCAAGCGCCTTTGCCCGCATTGCGCAAGCCGCTTCTACGACCTGAAGCGCGACCCGATGACTTGCCCGGAATGCGGCCACAGCTTCACCGCCGAAAGCTTGGTCGCCGGCCGCGGACGGACCTTGATCGCCGAGAAGACGAGCCACAAGGACACCGAGGCCGATCTCGACGTGCTCGACGCCGATGATCTCGACGACGATTCGAGCGATGTCGATCTCGACGACGACCTGCTCGAGGACGACGACGACGACAACGTCTCGCTCGACGACATCGCCGACGTGGCCGGCGGCGACGAGGACGTCTGACCGCGCGATCCCGGCAGGACAGGATGGGCAGGGGTGCGGATTGCGGTTCGCACCCCTTCGCTTTTTGCCCGGGCGGTCGCGATTTTCCGCTTGCAGTACCCGGCGCCCTTGCCTATATCGCCCCTCACGCGGGCGCCTGGCGCCCGGACCTCCGGTGGGGCCATAGCTCAGTTGGGAGAGCGCTTGAATGGCATTCAAGAGGTCAGGGGTTCGACTCCCCTTGGCTCCACCAAATCTCCTCATAGATCAACAAGAACAATAACTTGCTGAAAATGAAGAGCTATTTTCCAAGGGTGTTACGCTGAGGTGTTACAGTGGAGCGCCTGACGAAGATGCCCGGACACACCCGACTCTACCGTCGCGGAGCAGTCTACTACCACCGCGCAGCCGTCCCACAAGACATCGTCGCCACCTACGGAAAGCGAGAGGAAACCTTCTCGCTGAAGACCCGTGACCACGCCGAAGCTCTTCGCCGGGTCAGGGTTGCTGCCGTCGAAGTGGATAGAAAGCTCGATGAGCATCGGCTCAGACTGACTCGCCAGCAGCGTCCCGTGCTATCGGAACTGACACCTGAGCAGATTTCCACCTTCAAGGCCACTTACCTGCATCATCTGCTCAGCGCCTCGCACGTAACGTGCTTAACCTTGTCGGCGGAGCGACGGATGGTAACCAGACATACATCATCACTGCCAGACGTATGATCTCAGGGCTTGTATTGAGGTGGCGGAAGCGGCTGCGCTGCGTCATTTGGGAAAGCTAGGCGACCAACAGGCCCACCTCAAGGAATTTGCTTTGACAGAACCCCGGCCACTTCTGCCCGAAGGTGGCCTATTGCTCCTGCAGGCTCGAGACATATTCGACAAGCGCCAGGACCCGCAACTGAGCCAAAGCCTCTGCTTCTCCGGGGGCGCCCTGGTAGCTCAGCCATTCGGCAGCATCGGCCCGGTAGCGCTGCCCCCAGGCGGGCATCTCCGAGGTGCCATGCGCCCCGACCTTGGCGCTGCCGTCGATGGAGTTGAACACCCGGGCGACCGGGAAGATCCCGCCATTGTTCTTTTGCAGCTGGGTGATGTCCGGCATCGAACCCGTCATGAAGGACACAAGCGGACCGTCACCCTTGCCCGCGGGACCGTGACACTGAACGCAACTGTTTGCGAATTCGAACTGACCGATGCTCATCGCATCCTGCGCACTGGCCGACGCGCCGAGACTTGCCAGAGCGACCATCGCTGCGAAACCCAGTCTACCCATTGCGAACTCTCCCCTCCAACGCTGCCCGAATCTGAACAGGTCCCCGAAGGATGCGACCACGGCAACCGATTGCCCTTGATTTCAATCAATCTGCCCAAGTGTCGGCTTCTCGCACAGCCCAGCCTTACCACGACGCTGCCGAGACCGAGCGCTTCTCTATGTTTCGCGGAACGTACGGTCTAGGAATTGCTCAGATGAGCGTTGACGTCCACTAAGGGCAATGGCATGCGGCAGCCTGGGCGGGCGCTGACCGTCCGGTCACTCGATGCCTTCCTCTCCCGAGATGAACGACCTTGATAGCGTAATGGATGATGAGGAACATCTCCAAGCTGCTTCAAATAAGGCTTGGATGGCTGAAATCAAATCCTCGCCAACTGCAACCTTCGTGGGACGCTCCTGCATCCAAGCCCGAATCTGTCGCCTGATCGCGGATGGTTGCGAGTGATTGATGTCGGCCAACATGCGGAACGGGTCATCTGGAGTGCGCCCCGTCCTTGCCTCGAGCCAATCAAGCACGGTCTTCCAGTTTTAAAACATCCACCGTGCATCTGAGCGATCAGAGGATGGCAGGTCGCCAATGCAGCCCGCAAGAGACCAAGGCAAGCGAACCTCGGCCGCAGCCGGGTGGAATCCCCCGTCCCGGGCCAGGCGCGGCGTCAGGTGCGGGTCGCGCCCGTCAGGTCGGGTCGTCGGAGGGGCCGAGATCGAAGGTCTCGCCCGGGAAGAACTTGGCCAGGCGCACGTCGGCCGTGCGGGCGTGCCCCTCCATCCCTTCCAGCCGGGAAATTCGTGCGGTGGCGATGCCGAGCGCGCGGGACGCCTCGCGCGTTGCCCGCTGCCAGGTGACGGTCTTCATGAACTTGTGGACCGACAGCCCGCCGGTATAGCGCGCGGCCCCCGAGGTGGGCAGGACGTGGTTCGGCCCTGCGCATTTGTCGCCGTAGGCCACGGTCGTTTCCTCGCCGAGGAAGAGCGAGCCGTAGGCCATCAGGCGGCCCTGCCACCAGTCGAGGTCGGCGGCCTGAACGTGAAGATGTTCGGGCGCATGGGCGTCGGCGACCCCTGCCATTTCCTCGTCGGCGTCGCACAGGATCACCTCGGCGTAGCTTTCCCAGGCGGCGCGGGCGTTGCGGGCGTTCACCTCGGGCAGTTCCGCGATCAGGCCGGGAACCAAGGCCATCACCCGCTCCGCCAGCGCGCGGTCCGTCGTCACCAGCCAGACGGGCGAGTTGTAGCCGTGTTCCGCCTGACCGACGAGATCCCAGGCGACAAGGACGGGATCGGCGCCCCGATCGGCGACGATCATGGAGTCGGTCGGGCCGGCGAACATGTCGATCCCGACCTGGCCGTAAAGGATGCGTTTCGCCTCGGCGACATACTGGTTGCCGGGGCCGACCAGGATGTCGGCCTTCGGGAGACCGAAAAGACCGTTGGCCATCGCCGCAACCGCCTGCACGCCGCCGAGGTTCAGGACGGTGTCGGCGCCGCAGAGGTCCATGGCGTAGAGGATCGCGGGCGGGATGCCCGCGCCGGGTCGCGGGGGGGAGCAGGCCGACACATGCGCAACACCGGCGACCTTGGCGGTGGTGATCGTCATGATCGCGCTTGCGATATGGCTGTAGCGCCCGCCCGGCACGTAGCATCCCGCGGCCTGCACCGGGATCTGGCGCTGGCCAGCGGTCAGCCCCGGCAGGATCTCGACGCTGCAGTCGTGGATCGTGGCGCGCTGCGCCTCGGCGAACCGCCGGATGTTGTCGTGGGCAAAACGGATGTCTGCCTTGAGCTTTTCGGGCACGCGATCTCTGGCGGCGCGGATGTCGTCCTGCGTGACGACGATCTCCCCGTCCCACTTGTCCAGGTCCCGCGCCAGCCGCAGGGCCACGTCATCGCCGCCGCTGGCGATCTCCGCCAGCATCCGCTCTACCGCGGCGCGCACGTCCGGCTGGTCGGTTTCAGCGGTGCGCCCCGCCTTCTTCAGATAGGTCACGGTCATGGTCGTAGCTCACATGCGGCCCTTCCAGGGCACAACCTTGCGCTCCACGAAGCGCATGAGGAGGTCGAAGGCATAGGCGATCGCGGCGATCACGACGATGCCCATGATGACAGTCGAGGTCTGGAGAAACTGGCTGGCCGAGAGGACCATGTAGCCAAGCCCCTTGGTCGCGGCGACCATTTCCGCCGCGACCAGCGTGGTCCAGCCGAACCCGATCCCGATGCGCATCGCGGTCAGGATTTCCGGCAGGGCCGAGGGCAGGATGACGTGCCGCATGACCTGCCAGCGCGTGGCGCCGAAGGAGTAGGCCGCGTGAATCTGCTCGATCGCGGCCGACCGCACGCCGGAGCGCGAGCCAAGGGCCACGGGCGCGAAGACGCTGAGGAAGATCAGCAGCACCTTGGATGTTTCCCCGATGCCGAACCAGATGATCATCAGCGGCAGATAGGCCAGCGGGGGGATCGGCCGGTAGAACTCGATCGGAGGGTCGAATATCCCGCGCACCGTGGGGCTCATCCCCATCGCAATGCCCAGCGGAATGCCGACGACGCAGGCCAGCAGGAACGCCCCGAAGACGCGCGCGGTCGAGATCCAGACGTGTTCGACGAACGAGGTGTTGGTGAAGCCGTTCTGCCAGACGTCCACGAACTTGGCGATGATAGCACCCGGCGAAGGCACGAAGAGGGGTTTTACCCAGCCCAGGAAGGTCACGAGCCACCACAGGAAGATGATGAAGGCGATGGAACCCAGCGAAAGCCAGAAGGCGTCGCCCTGGCCCGGAACGCCGTAGACCTCGCCGGGGCGGGTGGGGCGTGACCGGGTCAGCCGGGAGAATGCCCCGGCGCGCGCGTTGGCGGGGGGCGGTGCTGAGGGCGCACCGGCTCCGGGTACGGTCTCCTTGCTGGCGCGCTCGCTCATGCGGCGTCCTCCTCATCGGCGAAGATGATCTCCAGGACCTGTTCGCGCAGGCGGATGAACTCGGGCGAGGCCTTCACCTGCCTGGCACTCTGCCCGGCCAGGAACTGACGGGAAAACGAAAGGTCGAAGCGGTGCGCGATGCGCCCCGGACGCGGCGACATCACGATAAGCTTGGTCCCCATGAACAGCGCCTCCTCGACCGAGTGCGTGATGAAGAACACCGACTTGTGCGTCTCGCTCCAGATCCGCAGGATCAGTTCCTGCGCCTTCTCGCGCGTCAGCGCGTCGAGCGCGCCCAGCGGTTCGTCCATCAGCAGCACCTTCGGGTCGCAGGTGAGCGCCCGCGCGATGCCGACGCGCTGCTGCATCCCGCCCGAGAGCTTGTAGACCGGCGAGTTCTGGAAACCGTCGAGCCCGAGCAGGGCGATGAACCTTCCCGCCATCTCGTAACGCGCCTTTTCGGCGCCCCCCTGCAGCTTCAGGCCGAAGGCGACGTTGTCGATGACGTTCAGCCAGGGCAGGAGCGCGTGCTTCTGGAAGACCACCGCCCGGTCGGCGCCCGGCCCCTGCACCCTGTGCCCGTCCAGCAGGATTTCGCCGGAAGTCGGCGACAGGAAGCCTGCGATCAGGTTCAGAAGTGTCGACTTGCCGCATCCCGAAGCGCCGAGTGCGACGACAAAATCGTCGTTGTCGATGGCAAGGTCGATCCGGCTCAGCGCCTCGACCGGGGGGCGGCCATCCGCGGCGGGATAGACGACCGAGGCCTGGTTGATGGTCAGCCCCATGCGCGTGTCCTTTCCTCGGCGGTCCCGGGCCCCGACAGCGGGGCCCGGGCACCTGCGATCCTACTTCGCAGCCTCAGCATACTCGGCATTTACGAAGCCGGAATAGTCGTCGACAACCGCGTCGATGCGGCCCGCAGACTTGAGGAAGTCGGCCGTTCCCTTGATGGTCGCGCCGGCGCCGCCAAGCCAGGTATCGCTGACCTGCGTCGCCATCGGCAGGAAGGTGAAACCTTCGAGGATTTCCGGCACCTGCGCGGGGTCGGCACCCGTCGCGGTGGCCAGCGTCTCCACTTCGGCGCTGTCGACCGTCCAGGCCGCGGGATCCTTCAGGTATGAGGCGTTGGCCTGGTCGATCGCCTTCAGGAAGGCCACGATCTTGTCCTTGTTGGCCTGGCCGAACTCGCGATCCACCACCCAGCCGTCAAACGTCGGAAAGCCCCATTCCGCCGTCTGGTCGGCGCCAAGGACAAACGTGCCCGTCTTCAGGATCTCGGACTGGACCGGCTGCCAGATCCAGGCCGCGTCGATCACGCCCTGTTCCCACGCGGCGGCGATCTGGTCGGGTGGCATGTTCATGATCGTGACATCGGCCTCGGCGATGCCTTCGTGCTGAAGCGCCCCCATGAGCGAGAAGTGGGCGGTCGATCCGACCGGCACCGCGATGCGCTTGCCCTTCAGGTCGGCGGTGCTTGCGATGCCCGAGCCCTCGTGCGCGATCAGCGACTCTGCCTTGCCGATGACGTCCGAAAACGCGATGAGTTGCAGATCGACCCCCTGGCTCGCCGCGATGGCGAGCGGCGAGGAGCCGAGTTCTGACAGCACGACATCGCCCGATGCCATCGCCGCGATGACGTCGGTTCCGGCGGCGAACTTGCGCCACTCGATCTCCCAGCCGGTTTCCTGCTGCAGGGCGTCCGAGGACGCGAGCAGCTGCATCGGCGTCGGGTTGCCGAAATGCCCGATGATGATCTTCTCGGCCAGGGCAGACCCCGCCATGAGCGCGGAAGCCGAAACGCCGATCGCAAGATACTTGAGTGTCTTCAACATGGTTGTTTCCCTCCTTGTCAGTGTTGTCTCGCCGTCAGGCGGTCATCCCGCCGCCTGCCGTTTCTTCGCGCTGTTGCCGATCGCGAATTCCCTGATGGCTTCGACCAGAACATCGAGCGTGTCGAAGACCTGTGCCCCCTCTGCCACCGAGTCCGCGATCAGCGAAAACTCGGTGCAGGCGATCATCTGGACCTGCGCGCCCCTGGCAAGCAAGTCCCGGGATGCGGCGCGCAGGGTGTTCCGCGCGTCCTCGGCGGGGCCCTCGGCCTTGATCCGCCGGATCGCCGCCAGCAGGGCCGCCTGATCTTCCGGGTATTCCGGTGTCAGGCCCGCCGCCGCGAACGGACCCTCGAAAAGCGCGACCTTCTGCACCGCGGGGGACGCGAGGATGCCGACCCGACCCCCTTTCCCCGCCAACCGGGCCGCACGGTCAACCGAAAGCGCGACCATGTCAAGGAACGGCAGGCGCGTCGCAGCCCGAATGGCGGGGGCGAAGTGGTGCGCGGTGTTGCAGGGCATGGCAAGCGCCTCGGCCCCGGCCTGTTCCAGCCGCCGCGCCATCCCGGCCAGCACCGGGCCCGGATCCTCGCCGCCCCTTTCGAGCAGGAAGCGGATGCGCGAGGGGACCTGGGGGTTCTGGTCCACGATCAGGGGCACGTGATCGGCGTCGTCGGCCGCGGGTACCGCCGCCAGCAACTTCTGCATGAGAAGCACCGTCGCCTCTGGTCCCATTCCGCCGAGGATGCCGACGCGCCTCATGCCGTGTCTTCCAGGACGACGGAGGCGGCCTCCAGAATGTGGCCGGCGATCTGGTCGCAATCCTCAAGGCTGAAGGTCAGCGGCAGGCGCATGTCGAACAGGCCCGACAGGATCCGGTCGGTCGCCGGAAGCGACTGGCGCGGAACGTACCGCCAGCTGCTGTGCGCCGAGGTGAAGGCGACCGGGTCGGCCGCGCCAAACCACTTGACCTCGACACCCCTGGCGGCCGTCTCCGCAAGGAAGGCGCGGGCTGCTTCCGGGCGGATGCCCGGGACCGTGAACTGGATCGAGGAGCCGACGTAGCCTTCGGCGGCCGGGCGGTGCGGAAGGCGGATCGCGTTGTGGCCGGACAGATGCCGCGCGATGCGATCGTGGCGCTGGTTCCAGCGGTCGATCCTGTCGTCGATCAGGGGCAACTGGGCACGCAGAACCGCGGCGCGAAGGTTGTCCATTCGCGCCGACATGTTCGGCGTATCCAGGCGGATGTCCTGATAGGTTTCCGGAGCGGGCCCCGCGCCATGACGTTCGTAAAGCATGTAGCTGCCCGACAGAATCGTGGCGCGCGCGATGAACTCGGCGTCGTCCGACGTCAGCAGCCCCCCTTCGCCCGAGTTGATGTGCTTGTAGGTCTGCGTCGAGAAACACCCGGCCAGGCCGAAACCGCCCGATTTGCGCCGCTTCCAGGTCGCGCCCATCGTGTGGGCGCAATCCTCGATCACCGTCACACCTTCGGCGGCGGCGATGGCCATCAGCGCCTCCATGTCGCACAGATGCCCGCGCATGTTCGACAGGAGCAGATGCCGCGCGCCCGACGACCGCGCCTTGGCGCCCAGATCTTGCAGGTCGATCACCAGATCCTCGGTGATCTCGACCAGCACGGGCTGCGCCCCCGCGGCCGCGACGGCCCCTGGCACCGGCGCCAGGGTGAAGGCGTTGGTCAGCACCGGATCGCCCGGCCGGACGCCCGCGGCGCGCAGGGCGATCTGCATGGCCTGACCGCCCGAGGCGACCGCCAGGCAATAGCGCGCGCCCTGCCAGAGCGCGAACTCCCGCTCCAGCGCCGAGGCTTCCGAAGCCTCGCCCGGGGCCACGTTGTAACGATGCAGCCGCCCCGAACGCATCACCGCAACCGCGGCCTCGATCCCCGCCTCCGGGATCGGTTCCTGCTGTGTGAAGCTGCCAGTGAACCTGGGGGGCGCCATGGCTACTCCGCCGCGATCCGCCGGCTTTGGGAAAAGACGGAATCGTAACCGAACAGCGCCGCCGCCCCGCCGGTGTGCAGGAACACGACACGCTCGCCCTTGCGGAACCGCCCTTTCCGGCAATAGTCGATCAGCCCTGCCGCCCCCTTGCCGGAATAGACCGGGTCGAGCAGGATGCCCTCAAGCTCCGCGAACATGCGGATCGCCTCGATCGTATCCTCCCGCGGGATGCCATAGCCGGCGCCGACATAGTCGCAATCGGCCACCACGTCCGAACGCGAAACGACACCGGGACAGCCGAGCTTCTCTGCCGTCGTCAGGGCGAGGTTGAAGACGTTCTCCTCCTGCCGGGCCTTCGGCGCGCGAACGCCGAAGCCGGTCAGCGGGATCCCCGCGTTGATCGCCTTGAGGCCGACCACAAGCCCGGCCTGGGTTCCCGCACTGCCCGTCGCGGTGACGATGTGGTCGATGGCAAGCCCGCGGTCGTTGGCCTGGCCGACAAGCTCGAAGGCGCAGTTGACATAGCCCAGCGCCCCTGTCGGGTTCGATCCGCCGCCGACGATGGTGTAAACCTTCTTGCCGTCGCGCCGCAGCCGGTCGGCCACGGCTTCCATCTCGGCGTTCATGTCAAGGCCGCCCGCCCGGGTCTCCGTGGTGGCGCCGTGCAGGTGATCGAGCAGGACGTTGCCGTTGCCAGTGTAGTTCGGATCCTTGGACCCCGTCCGGTCCTCGAGCAGGATGTGGCACTTGATCCCCAGCTTCGACGCGAAGGCGGCGGTCTGGCGGGCGTGGTTCGACTGGGTCGCGCCCTGCGTCATCACCACGTCAGCGCCCATCGCCTCGGCTTCGGCCATCAGGAACTCAAGCTTCCGGGTCTTGTTTCCGCCCGTCGACAGGCCGGTGCAATCGTCGCGCTTGATCCAGATTTCGGGCCCGCCAAGTTCCTTCGACAGGCGGTCGAGACGTTCGAGCGGCGTCGGCAGGTGGGCGAGAAAGATACGCGGAAACCGGGCGAGGTGCATGGTGCTGTCCTTCTGCAACTTGCGTGTTTCAAGGTTCGCACCCCGTATTGTGCAATGCAAATTCGAAATTTTTGATCTATGTTGCAAGTTGTGCAAGTTAGAGGGGGCGAGATGCGGCTGGAATGGCTGGAAGACATCCTTGCGGTTGCGGAGACGGGATCATTCTCCGAAGCGGCGGAGCGGCGCCATCTGACGCAGTCCGCCTTCTCGCGCAGGATCCGCATCATCGAGGACTACGTCGGGGCCGAACTGTTCGACCGGGCGCGCAAGCCGGTGCAACTGCGCCCGACGACCGAGGACCAGCGCGAGCGTATCGTCTTTGCGGCCTCGCTTCTGCGTCAGCTTCTGGCGGACTTGCGTCGCGGCGACCGCCGCCGCGCGAACCGCCTTGTCATCGCAAGCCAGCATGCCCTGACGACCGCCCTGACCCCGGCCATCCTCCAGTCGGTCCAGGCCCGGCACGAGGATGTTTTCGTCCGCCTGCGCTCCGCCAACCTCGATGAATGCTTTGCGATGCTGCTGGCACGACAGGCCGATATCGCGCTGGTCTACCGCATTCACGGCAACGAGCATCCGATCGAAGCCGACTATATCGAAACGCTCCCGGTCGGCATGGACCGGCTGATCCCCGTTTGCAGCCGCGCCGCCGTCGGCATTATCGAGACTGCGCGCCTGCCGGAGGGGCTTCCCGTCATCGCCTATCCGGCCGAAGTCTTCTTCGGCCAGGTGTTCGAGAGGGAGATCATGCCACGTCTGGGCCTGGCCGCGGGCGTGGTGCCGAAGGTCGAGACCGCGCTGACGCTTGCCGCGCTGGAGATGGCGGCCGTGGGAATAGGCGTGGCCTGGGTGCCGGCGTCGCTGTCCGCGCCGCATGTGCAGCGCGGCGGTCTTGTCGACCTGTCATCCCGGCTGCCGTCCTGCGATCTTCAGGTGACCGCGGTACGGCTGGCCGGCGCGGCGGGGCGGGCCGAGGTTGCCGTCTGGGAGGTCTTGCGCTCGCTGCATCCGCAAGACGTGAGCTAAACCGGACGCGCCCGCGACCGCTTGGGGCCTCATGCTCCGCCACCGCCGTCCCGGGGCCCCGCGTCCGTCACGATCAGGTCCAGCCGGATATCGTGCGGTTGCGGATAGATCGTTTCCAGCCGCGCCGTCTGGAACCCGACGCCGATCGTGAAGGGGCGCGGCGACAGTGCCGCAAGGGTGCGGTCGAAGTAGCCGCCGCCATAGCCAAGGCGGTAGCCGTCGTGGGTCCAGCCCACTAGCGGGGCAAGCGCGATCTCGGGCGTGACAGCCTCGGCCTCGGGCGGGGGAACCGGGATGTTCCAGTCGCCGCGCACCATCCGGGTATCGGGCGTCCAGCGGCGAAAGACCAGCGGCGCCGCCTTCACCTCGACCAGCGGCAGGGCGATCAGGACGCCGGCATGATGCAGTTCCGCCATCAGGGGGCGCAGGTCGGGCTCTCCCTTGATCGGCCAGTAGGCGGAAAACACCCGTCCGCGCGCGCCGCCGAACCTCTTGCCGATCAGCGCCGCCAGATGCCGGCACAGCGCCGCCCCGGCCGCCTGGCGGTCGGCGACCGACAGCCGGTCGCGTTCGCCCCGCAGACGGGCGCGTTCGGCCTTGCGCCAGCGTGCGACATCGCGCGCCTGTTCGGGATCGACCGCCAGCGGGTCGAAATAGGCCGGATCGACCTCTGCCGCCATGCAGGGAGGAGAAGCATAGCGCCCCGCGGAGGCATCGGGATCGCGGGTCACGGGCGGCCTCCGACGGGCGAGACCAGGCGGGCAAGGCAGTCCTCCGCGTCCCGCACCATGCGGCGGATGCGTTCGGCGGCGGGCACGACATCGCGGATCGCCCCCGCGCCCTGACCGGCGTAAAGGGCCATCTCCTCCAGCGCGCCGGTCGTCGTTCGCATCGGGGAATCGGTGCTGAAGCGCAGGCGCGGGGTGTCGCCGTCGCGTGCGATCGGCACGCGCGGAAGGGTCGCGGGGTCATGGCCGAGAAGGCGCCCCTCCAGCCCTTCGGTGATGCTGTTCGCGATCACGCGCACTGCGGCGCCCTTGGGCCAGTTCAGCACGAAGACATCGGTCAGGACGGTATCCTCGCCCGTGGCGTCGACCACGCGGGACTTGTGGTAGTCGTGGGCAAAGGATTCGCTTGTAGCGAGAAAGGCGGTGCCGCACTGCACCCCCTGCGCCCCCATCGCCAGCGCGGCGGCCAGCCCCCGGCCCGTGGTGATCCCGCCCGAGACGACGACCGGAGCCCGGACGGCGTCCATCACCGCCTCGGCCAGCGCGAAGGTGCCGGTGCGGCCATGGACATGGCCCCCCGCCTCGATCCCCTGCGCGATGATCACGTCGGCCCCGGCGTCTTCGGCCTGCCGCGCGGCCTTGGCCGTGCCGACCTGATGCAGCACCAGGCAGCCCTCGCGCTTCATCCGGGCGACCACCTCCGGCATGACGTCCCAGAAGAAGGTGAACGCGCGCACCCCGAGGTCGAGGCAGCGCCCGATCTGCGCCTCGAGCAGTGCCGGGTCCGTGGCCGAGGGGATCACGTTGACCGCGAAGGGCCGGTCGGTCAGGGCACGCAGGGCGCGGACCTCCTCGGCGATCAGCGCCGGGCTTTCCCGCACCATGCCCAGCATTTCGAAGCCGCCCGCATTGGCCACCGCCGCCGCCAGTTCGGACCGCGCCACGCCCCCCATTCCGGCGAGAAGGATCGGCACGTCGCAGCCGAGAAGATCGCATAGCGGCGTACGCAAACCTGCGATGCCTTCGGTCATTCCCCTGCCCTCCCCCATCGCGTGCCTTGATCGGATTCCTCGCCCGCCGGGCCGCGCCTTCGGGCGGGCAGGCCCGCCGACGGTCCGGTTCCGCTTGCAATCCTGTCTAATCCTGCTAATTGGTATTGTAAATACTTATTCAACCCGGGACGCCGCACCATGCGCCTGACTTCCTTCACCGACTACGGACTGCGGATGATGATGCGCATGGCGGGCGCGCCCGAGCGCGGGTTCTCCACCGCCGAACTGGCTGAGGAATTCGGCCTGTCGCGCCATCATCTGACGAAGATCATGCAGCGGCTTGCCCAGGCCGGCTACGTCGCCACGCGGCGCGGCGGCGGCGGCGGGGCGACGCTGGCGCGGCCCGCAAGCGAGATCAGGCTTGGCACGCTGATCGGCCTTCTGGAGAACGGGCAGCCGCTGGTGGAATGCTTTGCCACCGGCGGCGGCGATTGTTCGATCGACGGGCGCTGCCGCCTCAAGGCGCGACTGCGGTCGGCCGAGGCCGCCTTCCTCGCCGATCTCGACCGGTCCACGCTGGCCGATGTCGCGCTGCGCTTGGGGGCGGGCGGGTGCACGCTCGAAACGGCTGAAGCCTCATGACGGCTTCCCTGACCATGACGGAACGGAGGATCCGCAAGGCCAAGGGCGCCCGATCCTTTCCTGGCCCGCATCCGCGGGCTTTCACCCTTCCCCGGGGCGACCGAGGCACGCAGCGATGCGCCGACGCCCCCTCGGGGGATGGGCGCTGATCGCGACAGGCCGCTGGTGGGCGGGCTGTTCGCAGCCTTCGCCTTCGCGGTCAGCGCCCATTCCGTTTCCGGCCTTCCGGCCTGGAGGCAGCTCAGCGGCGCGGCACCTGTCCTGCCCGGACGGGGGCACCGCTGCGCTGGGTCTTCCCCGCGCCCGGGGCCAGCCCCACCGGCGCGTTCGACGGCGCCAGAAGCGGGCGCCCGCGCACGATGTCGGCCGCCCTTTCCGCCAGCATGATCGTCGGGGCGTTCAGGTTGGCGTTCGGCTCGGTCGGGAAAACCGAACTGTCGATCACCCGCAACCGCTTGATCCCGCGCACGTTCAGCGTGCTGTCCACCACCGCCATCGCGTCCTCGCCCATCCGGCAGGTGCCGCAGGGGTGATAGGTGCTTTCCATCGTCTCACGCACCCAGGCGTCGATCTCGTCATCGCTCTGCACCTCTTGTCCGGGGGCGATTTCTTCGCCGCGGAAGCGGTCGAAGGCGGGCTGGGCGACAATCTCGCGCGTCAGGCGCAGACAGCGGCGGAACCCTTCCCGGTCCTCCTCGCGCGAGAGGTAGTTGAACAGGATGTCGGGCTGTTCGTAGGGGTCGGCCGAGCGCAGGCGCACATGGCCCCGGCTCTTCGGCTTGTTCGGCCCGGTCAGGACCATGAAGCCGTGGCCCTTCAGCGGCTTCTTGCCGTCGTAGCGCATCGCTGCGGGCAGGAAGTGGAACTGGATGTCCGGCCATTCCAGCGACGCGTCCGAGCGGATGAAGCCGCCGCTTTCGAAATGGTTCGTCACCGAAAGCCCGCGCTTGAACAGCACCCATTCGGCGCCGATGAGAAAGCGGCTGAAAAGCCCCATCTTGCCATTCAGGGTGATCGGCTCCTTGCAGGCATACTGGATGTAGACCTCAGAATGGTCCTGAAGGTTCTCGCCCACGCCCGGAAGGTCGTGCAGGACCTCGACCCCAGCCTTGCGCAGCACCTCGGCGGGGCCGATGCCGGACCGCTGAAGAAGATGCGGCGCGCCGATGGGGCCGGAGGCGATCAGCACCTCGCGCGCGGCCCGCGCGACATGGCGCTGGCCGTCGTGATCGTACTCCACCCCGACGGCGCGCTTGCCCTCGAGGATCACCCGCCGCGTCATGGCATGGGTCAGGACGGTCAGGTTCGGCCGGCTCATCGCGGGTTTCAGATAGGCATTGGCGGTCGACCAGCGGCGGCCGTCCTTCACCGTCATGTGCATCGGGCCGAAGCCTTCCTGCAGATGGCCGTTGGGATCGTCGGTGGTGACGTATCCCGCCTCGCGCCCGGCCTCGACAAACGCGCGGTAGAGCGGGTTGCGCATCTCGTTGCCGGCGTTCGTGGCCAGGGGGCCGCCGCCCCCCCGCCATTCGTCGCCGCCGCCCTTCCAGGCCTCGGCACGCTGGAAGTAGGGCAGGCAATGCGCATAGCCCCAGCCCCTTGCACCGAGCAATTCCCATTCGTCGAAGTCGCGGGCATGGCCGCGCATGTAGACCAGCCCGTTGATCGAGGATGACCCCCCCAGCACCTTGCCGCGCGGGCAATGCACCTGCCGCCCGTCGAGGCCGGGTTCCGGCAGGGTCATGTATTTCCAGTTGTACTTGGTGCCGTTCATCGGAATCGACAGCGCCGTCGGCATCTGGATGAAGATCGACTTGTCCGAACCGCCGTACTCCAGGACCAGAACGCGCGTCGCCGGGTCTTCGCTCAGCCGGTTCGCAAGGACGCATCCGGCCGAACCGGCACCGATGATGATGTAGTCGAAGGACTTGCTCATGGCGTTCCCTCCCTGTCGTTCGGGATGTGATGATGGTTTCGGGATGATCGGCAGGCGCACACGAGGCGCCTGCCGTTGGGGTGTCAGCCGCGCGGGTAATCGCCCCAATGCCGGCCGTGTGCGAAGAGCCGCGTCAGGACGTAGTGGACAAGCCCCGCGATGACGCAGGACGGCAGCGACGCGGTCAGGTAGCGGAAGGCCGCGACGTTATCGAGCGTCTGGGGGTTGAAGAGCCAGACATAGGTCAGGAACCCGATGGCAAGCGCCACAAGCCCGATCGGGTTGAAGCCTCCGATGAACCGGTAGCTTCCGTGTTCCTGCGGCCCGTGCAGCGCCCGGAGGTCAAGCCGCTGGCGGCGCAGGAAGAAGTAGTCGGCGATCCCGATCCCGGCGAGCGCGGAATTGAGCGCCGAGGTCCAGACGAGGAAGATGAAGAAGCCGTCGTACATCTGCGGGTAGGCCAGAACCAGGATCAGGGGAATGATACAGAACCCGAACAGGATCGTTCCCCAGCCAAGCCGGCGAAGCCCCTCGGTGCCGACCTGACGCAGCCCGACGATCGAGGTGTAGAGGATGTTCGCCATCGAGGTGATGTTGGCGAAGGCGATGAAACCCAGCGCAACGACCCCCACAGCAACGCCGGCGATCTGCGTCATCCAGATCGTCGGATCGCTGTCGCCCAGCGCGACCGCCGCCAGCAGTCCCACGATCTCGCCCAGCACGGCGGCCCCGAAGATGCCGAGGATGTTCGGCCAGAAGGCCGTCCGCTCGTTCCGGGTCAGGCGGGCGAGGTTGCCGATGTAGGGCCACCAGGAAAAGCCCGCCGCCATGTTGATCTCGATCGCGATGATGAAGTTCAGGTGCCTGTCCTCGAACGGCGGGTCGAGCGCCTCCATCGCCATCAGATCGCCGAAGCTGTGCCGGCTGAGGATGAGCCAGAGCATCGCGACCATCAGAAGCACGAGGGCCGGCGCGACGATCATGTTGAAGACCTTGATCGAGGTCGGGCCGCGCGCGACGATGAACCAGGTCAGCAGGATCGCACCGACCGAGGCGATGGCGACCTTGATCCCGAGGGGCGATGCCTCCCCCCCGCTGGCCAGCGCGGTCAGCCCGTCGATGGAGCGGCCGAACATCATCGCAAGGACGGCAAGCCAGCCCATCGTCAGGACGATGACGGCGAGCAGGTAGACCAGCCGGCTGCCGTTGTAGCCGAACTGGCTGCGGAGTGCTACGAACTGCTCGACCCCGTAGCGCCCGGCCATCACCGTGGTCGCGAGCGCCGTCAGGACGACGCCGAAGATGTTGCCGATGACGATGGCGGCGATGCCTTCCTTCGGGCCGACGAACAGGCCGACGGCGCCGCCGATCAGGAAGGCCCAGGTGGCGATGGCGAGCGCGGAGTTCGCAAAGGTGAACTCCTTGAAGCCCCAGAGCCTTTCGGAGGGCAGAAGCGGCGCGTCGCCGCGTTCGGCCGCGGCACTCCAGCCTTGCGATCCCGCGGCCGGACCCGACCGCCGCTCCAACGTTTCCGATGCGGATTTCGTCGTCATGTCACACCGCCCACATCCAGAAGCCGACAGTCAGCGCCAGCATCAGCGCCGCCATCCCGAGGTAGTCGGCGGCAACCAGCCGCCCCTCGCGCGTATCCCCCTCGGCGTCGTAGATCGCCGCGCGGCGTTCGATTTCGGCCAGCCACCGGGCCTCGTTGCCATCCATTGCCTTGCCCTCCCGTTTGCGGCCGCTTGCGGCCCGTTGCCGCCGCCACGCCATGGCGGCGATGTCATCCGACCCGGACCGGGCCGGCGTAGTAGGGCAGCCGGTCGATGCGCGGGACCCACGCGCCCGACGCCACCACCGACTGCACATGCGCCGCGATCTCCTCCATCGGCGCGAACCAGACGTCGCCGCGCTCCATCACGGCGGCGAGAAAGCGATGAACGACCTGCCAACGCGCCAACCGCCCGGTCGCGAAGGGATGCACCACAGGCACCCACAGCCCGCCGTGGGCATAGGCCGCCTCGAACTCCTCCGCGAAGGCGCGGAAGCCGTCGCCCGGCGCACGGATCGGCATCATGTAGTCGAGATCCATCGACTGCACGTATTGCGGCCAGTCATCGAGGCCCCAGTGCGACGGCAACTCGACCAGCCGCCCGGCGGCGCAGTCGATCAGATACGGCTGGTCGTCACCCATCAGCGAGGCATCGTAGGCGAATCCGCGTGAGGCCAGCAGATCGGCCGAGCGGTGGGAGAAATTGTAAAGCGGCGCGCGCCAGCCGCGCGGGCGCCGGCCGGTGGCCCTGACGATCACCTCGATGCCGCGGTCGAGCCAGTGCGCCTCCTCGTCGTCGGTCAGTTCGCGCGGATGTTCGTGCAGGAAGCCGTGGTGCGCGATCTCGTGCCCGCCCTGCAGGATCGTCTCCACCGCCTGCGGATACTGTTCGATGCACCAGGCGGGGATGAAGAAGGTCTGGCGAATACCAAGCTGGCGGTAGCTTTCGACGATGCGCGGGATCGCGACCTCGGGGCCGTAGCGCAGCATCGAGATGGCCGCGACCCGGCTGTGCCCGTCCTGGGGATGCGCAATGTGGATCAGGCTGTCGGCGTCCATGTCGAAGCTGACACAGGCCGCGCACTTCGCGCCATCGGGCCAGGGGATCGGATTGGCGATCATGACATCACGCTCCCGCCATTGGGGCCGATGCCCTGGCCGGTGAAGAAGCGGCCGCCTTCTCCGGCGAGGAAAAGGGCGAGGGCGGCGACCTCCTCCGGCTGGCCGAAGCGGGCGAGCGGGATCGCAAGTTCCCGCGCCCGCCACTCCGCGCTCATGTTCGTGGCGCCCAGCATCTCGGTGTCGATGGGGCCGGGGCAGATCGCGTTGACCAGGATGCCCGGCGCGAATTCCTTCGCCCAGCTGCGCACGAGGCCCAGGACGCCGTGCTTCGAGGCGACATAGGGCGAAAACGTCTCACGGCCGCAATGCGCCATGTCCGAGGCGATCATCAGGACGCGCGGCGGGTTTTCCGGGTCGGGCGTCATCAACCCGATTGCGGCGCGGCCGACCAGGAAGCTGCCGCGCAGGTTGACGGCGATCACGCGGTCGAAATCCTCGGTCGGGGTGTCGAGCAGCGGCGCCTCGTGGATGATGCCCGCGCAGTGGACAAGCACGTCCAGCCCGCCCCATTCCGCCTTCAGCCTGCCGGCCATCGCAGCGACCGCAGCTTCCTCCGCGACGTCGCAGGCGAATGCCGGGCCGTCCCAGGAAGGCGCGGCCAGATCGGCTACGGCGACCAGCGCGCCACCCTCGGCAAAGGCGTGCGCGCAGGCCGCACCGATGCCCCGCGCCGCGCCGGTGACCAGGACCCGCGCGCTCATGCCATGACCTCGCCGCGGTCGAGCATCAGCGCCTGCCCGGTCATGTCGCGCGCCCCTTCGGAGGCGAGGAAGAGATAGGGCGCGGCAAGATCGTCCGGCTCCAGAAGCCCCGGCAGGACTTGCGCGGCAGTGATCTCGGCCAGAAGGTCGCCTTCGCTGCGGCCGGTGCGGCGCGACATTTCGGCGAGCGAGCGCATCGCCGCCTCGGTCCGGACCCAGCCCGGGCAGACCGCGTTCACCCGGATGCCGCGGGGGCCGAGTTCCTTCGCCGCCACCCGTGTGAAACCCAGATTGGCGTGCTTGGACCCGACATAGGCCGCAAACTCCGCCACCGCGACGCGGCTCCAGATCGAGGCGGTCAGGATGATCCGCCCACCCGCGCGCATCCTGGGCACGGCGTGGCGCGTGACCAGGAAGGTGCCATGGGTGTTGATGTCGGTGATGCGGCGAAAGCGCGCCTCGACCTCGTCGCCGTCCTCAAGCAGGGGCGTGATCTCCTCGAGCCCCGCGTTGTTCACCAGAACGTCGATCCGCCCGAGCGTGGCAAACGCGTCCCGAACCGCGGCGCTGTCGGTGATGTCGCAGACGAGCGCGCGCACCGGGCGCCCCGTCTCCTCCGCGATCTCGCGCGCGGCGGTGACGATCCCCTCGCCCGAGGAAAGGACGGCGACCTCGGCCCCGGCCAGCGCGAAGGCCCGCGCCACTGCCCGGCCGATGCCGCGGCTTGCCCCGGTGACCAGCACCGCCTCGCCGGAGAAGTCGTAGGCCACGCGCCCCATGGCTCAGGCCTCGCGCGCATGCATGATGCGGCCGATCAGATTGAGAAGCAGTTGTGCGGCAAGGATCGAGGTGCAGCCCGAGTGGTCGTAGTCCGGGGCAACCTCGACCAGGTCGACACCGACGATGCGGTTCCGGCGGCAAAGCCCGGCGAGCAGTTCCAGCACCTCGTAATACTGGAAGCCGCCGTGGCTCGGCGTGCCGGTGCCGGGCGCGATCGACGGGTCGAAGGCGTCGATGTCGATCGTCAGGTAAACCCGCGCGCCGTCCGGGATCCGCCCCAGCACCGCCTCGGTCCCAAGCGCGCGCATCTGGCGCACCGAGAGGATGTCGGACCCTGCCGCGCGGGCGGCCTCATACCCCTCGCGCGAGGTCGAGGAGACGTTGCGGATGCCAAGCTGCGTCAGTCCCGCGACCCAGCCCTTTTCCGAGGCGCGTCGCATCGGGTTGCCGTGGCCGAACCGGACCCCGTGGCGGACATCGACGAAATCGAGATGCGCATCGATCTGGACGATATGGATGGGGCCGTTCCTGGCGCAGTCGTCCTCGAAGGCGTCGATGCAGGGGATGTTGATCGAATGATCGCCCCCCAGGACGACCGGCAGCGCCCCCGCGGCCAGAATCGTGCGCACGCCATGGGCGATGTTGGCGTGGCTCTGGCCCGTGTCTGTGTGGACGATATCGGCATCGCCGAGGTCGACGATCCGCACCCGGTCGGCGGGCAGATAGGTAACATCGTCCTCATGGTCGTAGGCGCCGCCGTGGCCGAAGGCGAAAAGCGTGGACGCCTCGCGGATGCCGCGCGGGCCAAAGCGTGCGCCGGCGCGGAACTGGGTGCCGAAGTCGAAGGGCGCGCCCAGAATGGCGACATCGGCCTCGATCGCGTCCCAGTCGGCGACGTAGGGACGCTTGCCAAAGGTGCAGATGCCGACGAACGGCAGATCGAGCCTTCCCCGGTCGTATGCGTTGCCTGACATCGTTTCCCTCCCGCTGTAGCCCACGGGTCAGGAAAACACGGCCTGTATCACCGTAAAATATCTATGTTTCTACGTTCACTTGTGAAATATTCAATGTATGGGATCGGAAAACGTGCGCATCGGGCGAAAACGCGGGCTGACGGACATCGACTTGCGGCTCTTGCGCGTGTTCGCGGAAATCGTTCAGGCGAACGGCTTCTCCGCAGCGCAGGCCAGCCTCGGGATGACGCAGGCAACGATTTCGGCACACATGCGGCATCTGGAGGAACGGCTTGCGGTGCGCCTGTGCGAACGGGGGCGCGGCGGCTTCTATCTGACAGAGGAGGGGCGGCAGGTCCATTCCGCGATCCTCGATCTCTTCGGCTCCATCGACCGTTTCCAGAACGTGGTGCTGGAAGCGCAGGGTGAGCTTTCGGGCGACCTCAGCTTCGGGACGGTCGACGCGATGCTGACCAACCGGGCGCTTGGGCTTGACCGCGCGGTGGCGCAATTCGCGGGGCTGGCACCGCAGGTCCGCCTGTCCATCGACATCGCGGCACCGCAGGCGCTGTCGCAGGGGATCCTCAACGGGCGCTATCAGGTCGTTCTGATGCCCGCGCAACAACCGCTGGGCCAGATGCATGTCGTCGACCTGTTCGAGGAACGGCAGAACCTTTATTGCGGGCAGGGGCATCCGCTGTTTCCGGCCGCCGAGGCATCCGTCACGGATGCCGTTCTTGCCCGCCAGGACTTCGCCGGACGCACCTACATGCCGCAGGTTCCGATCTGCGGGGTCGATTTCAACTGGCGGGCCGTGTCGGCCCACATGGAAAGCACGCTGCTTCTGGTCCTGTCCGGCGCCTACATCGGCTTTCTGCCGGACCACTATGCAGCCCCCGAGGTCCGCAGTGGCCGGCTACGCACACTCGCACGGGACCGGATTACCTTTTTCGACACCTTCCAGATCGTCTATCCGAGAAAGCGGCCCACGCGTGCGGCCGATCTTCTGGCGCGGGCGATCATTGGCTGTCAGCGTGTCCAGGACGCCTAGGGTCGGGAACGGCCTGCCCGCTGCCCCATCCGGCGCCATTCGCGGTTGCGTTCAGGATGGCGCCAAGCTAGCAGGGATGGGAGCCTGATCGGCCGCGCGACCGGGTGGAGGGGGTTTGAACGAGGATCGCCACAAGCCGCGCGCCCGGACGCGCATCCAGCAACGCAACCGCGAACTGATCCGCGAGGCGGCGCTGGACGTCTTTTCCCAGCAGGGGTTCCGGGGCGCGACGCTCGACCAGATCGCCGAGCGGGCGGGGCTTTCCAAGCCCAACCTGCTTTACTACTTCCCCTCGAAGGAGGCGATCCATCTCGACCTCTTGTCGCGGCTCCTCGATACCTGGCTCGACCCGTTGCGCACGCTCGACCCCGCCGGCGATCCGACGCGCGAAATCCTCGCCTACGTCCGCCGCAAGCTCGACCTGTCGCGCGACTACCCCCGCGAAAGCCGGCTTTTTGCCAACGAGGTGCTTCAGGGCGCGCCGCGGCTGATGGAGCTTCTGGGGGGGGAGCTTAAATCGCTGGTCGATGAAAAGGCGGCGGTGCTCCGGCAGTGGGCGGCCGAGGGGCGGATCGCCGACCTGCCCCCGCATCACCTGATCTTCGCGATCTGGGCGCTGACGCAGCACTACGCGGACTTCGAGGTGCAGGTGCGCGCGGTTCTGGGCGAAGGCCATGATCCCTATGCCGAGGCGCATGACTTCCTCGACCTTCTGTTCACCAAGCTGATCGCTCCCGCTCAGCGGACCGGATAGCGGTCGCCCTTCTCGTCGATCAGGATGTCGCGGCCGTTGTTGCGGACGTAAAGATCGCAGCGCCGTGCGCCGTAGACGAATTCGACGCAGACCTCACCCGAGTCGGTGATCCTGTAAGTGCCCGGCACCCTGTCGTCATCGGAATAGACATAGGCATAGGCATCGCCCGGCCCGTATTCCGACCGACCCCCGTCGTAGAAGCTGACCGTCTGGCCATCGAGCCGTGCGGCAAGGTCGGCGGGTGCGTAGGGCTGGTCGCCGGGTTTCAGCGTCCACTCCATCGCCGCTGCCGGCAGGGCGAGGGCGAGGAGTCCGACGAACGGGGCGAGTGTGCGCGGCATGCGGCCTCCGGTCAGGTTTCCGTCAGCGGACCATCGCGGGCGGCGGCTGTCAACGCACGGGTCGGTGATCGCGCCGCAGGCGCCAAAGCGGCGCGAAGGGCGCATCAAGGGTCAGGCGCCGGGGCCGCCGAAAACAGCCCCGGCGCATCAGATCCCCGTCACTCGGCCGCCTGCGCGGCCGGGTTGTTCGGATGCGTCGTCCAGTTGGCATAGGTAGCGACCTTGCGGCCGGTCCGCTGGTCCAGTTCCCCCACCGCAAGTTCGCGCATGGTGATGCAACCCTCGACAGGGCAGACGTCAAGGCAGAGGTTGCAGGCCACGCATTCCTCCTCCTTGACCGAGAAGGTGCGGTCGGCCGACATGGTGATGGCCTGGTGGCTCGTGTCCTCGCAGGCGGCATAGCAGCGGCCGCACTTGATGCAGGCGTCCTGGTCGATGACCGCCTTGGTGACGTAGTTGAGGTTCAGGTACTGCCAGTCGGTGACGTTCGGCACCGCCCGGCCGACCAGCTCGGCGGTCGAGGTCATGCCCTTCTCGTCCATGTACTGCGACAGGCCCGAGATCATCTCCTGCACGATCTTGAAGCCGTAGGTCATCGCCGCCGTGCAGACCTGAACGTTGCCCGCGCCCAACGCCATGAACTCGGCCGCGTCGCGCCAGGTCGTCACCCCGCCGATGCCGCTGATCGGGATGCCGGCGGTTTCGCGCGAACGCGCGATCTCGGCGACCATGTTCAGCGCAATGGGCTTGACCGCGGGGCCGCAGTAGCCGCCGTGGGTGCCCTTGCCGTCGATCGTCGGCTCGGGAGCGAAAGTGTCGAGGTTGACGCTCGTGATCGAGTTGATGGTGTTGATCAACGACACTGCGTCCGCACCGCCGCGCTTGGCCGCCTCGGCCGGGCGGCGGATATCGGTGATGTTCGGCGTCAGCTTAACGATGCAGGGCATGCGGCTATATTTCTTCACCCAGCGCGTGACCATTTCGATGTATTCCGGAACCTGACCAACGGCCGAGCCCATGCCGCGTTCAGCCATGCCGTGCGGGCAGCCGAAGTTCAGTTCCACCCCGTCCGCCCCGGTATCCTCGATCCGCTTGAGGATGTCCTTCCAGCTGTCCTCGTCGCAGGGCACCATCAGGCTGATGACAAGCGCCCGGTCGGGATAGTCGCGCTTGACCGACTTGATCTCGCGCAGGTTCACCTCGAGCGGGCGGTCGGTGATCAGTTCGATGTTGTTGATGCCCAGAACCCGCCGGTCGGCGCCGTAGACGACCCCGTAGCGCGGGCCGTTCACGTTGACGACGGGCGGTCCTTCGGAACCGAGCGTTTTCCAGACCACGCCGCCCCAGCCCGCTTCGAAGGCCCGGCGCACGTTGTATTCCTTGTCCGTGGGCGGGGCCGAGGCAAGCCAGAACGGGTTCGGTGACTTTATGCCGACGAAGGTCGATGCGAGATTGGCCATGGTTCGTTCCTTTTCCCGAGACGCGCCCCGGTCAGGCACGTCCTTATCGCTCCGCAGGGTCGGGACGCGGCATGCGGTCGGAGCCCCGCCTGCCGCCCGTATCACTCATCCAGCAGATTGGTGGTCCAATCGCGGCTGTCGCCGGTGTCGACCTGGAAGAAGGCCTTGCGCGTCACCGTCCCGGATTCGCACTCGGAGTCGTCAACCAGGGTGAACTTGGTGCTGGTGGTGCAGAAGTAGTGATCGCCTTCCCACACCAGGTCGTCCTCGCCCTCTCCGCGGACGTAGTAGTAGCGGCTGCTGAGATCGCCGGTGATGATCGTGGTGCAGTCCGCCGCCCCGATTTCCCACCACCCTTCGGCCACCCAGTTGTCGCCATCGGGATAGCCGACCGCCACGTAGGCAGTCTGTCCGCTCTTGTTGCAGACCTCGAGGCCGGCGAACGCCGGGCCTGCCGTTCCCGCAAGTGCAAGTATCGAAATCACGCCGAATGCCGTCTTCATGCTATCGCTCCTGAGAACCGCGTTGACGCGGCCCCGCAAAGCCGGCAGCCGCGCCGGGTCAGAATGACGCGATTCGCGCAGGACGGTACTGGAATCTGCTGTTCTCCCGCCTCCGTCGCCGCAGAATCGGCAGAACTGGTCATCCGCCGGTTCCGACGAGGGCTGCGTGAATGTCTTCGGCCGCGTCACGCCCCTCCGCGACCGCGGTGACGGTCAGGTCCTCGCCCCCGGCCGCGCAATCCCCGCCGGCCCAGACGCCGGGAAGAGAGGTCCGCCCCGGCCCGGTCACGGCAATCTTTCCACCCTCGATCGCAAGCCCGTCAGGCGCGCCCTTCAGCGTCTGGCCGATGGCCTTGAAGACCTGGTCGGCCCGGAGGCGGAAGGTTTCGGAAGTCAGCTTCAGCCCTTCGGGCGTGTCCTGCGTATAGGCGAACTCGATCTCGCGCACCGCGCCGTTGCCGTGCACAGCCACCGGGGCTGCGTTGTGGATGATGCGGACGCCCGACTGGGTGGCGTGGTCCTGTTCATGTTCTGAGGCGCCCATCCTTGCCTTGCCCCGGCGATAGACGATGGTGACGTTCTCCGCCCCCAGAAGCCGGGACTGCACCGCGGCGTCCACCGCGGTCATGCCGCCGCCGATTACCACGACGTCGCGCCCGATGGGCAACCTGGAAAGGTCGGACGCCTGGCGCAGTTCGGCGATGAAATCGACCGCGTTGGCGACCCCGTCCTTATCCTCGCCCTCGGCCCGCAGGGCGTTCACGCCGGCCAGCCCCATGCCCAGGAAGACCGCGTCGAACCCGGCGCGCAGCCCCTCCAGCGTCAAGTCCCGGCCCAGCGCCTTGCCATGTTCGACGACGATGCCGCCGATCTGCATCAGCCAGTCGACCTCGGCCTGCGCAAAGCCGCCTGCGGCCTTGTAGCTGGCGATGCCGTATTCGTTCAGCCCGCCGGCCTTGGGGCGCGCGTCGTAGATGGTGACGTCATGGCCCTTCATCGCCAGCCGGTGCGCGGCGGCAAGTCCCGCCGGCCCCGCGCCCACCACCGCCACACGCTTGCCGGTCGCGGCCGCGCGGGCGAAGGGATGCGACGGCGCCTCCATCAGCGTGTCGGTGGCGTAGCGCTGAAGGCGCCCGATCTCCACCGGCTTGCCCTCGGCCGTCTCTCGCACGCAGGCGCCTTCGCACAGCGTCTCGGTCGGGCAGACGCGGGCGCACATGCCGCCAAGGATGTTCTGGGAAAAGATCGTCCTT
Organism: Albidovulum sediminis; assembly: GCF_025380365.1. Taxonomy (GTDB): domain Bacteria; phylum Pseudomonadota; class Alphaproteobacteria; order Rhodobacterales; family Rhodobacteraceae; genus Albidovulum; species Albidovulum sediminis. The sequence continues at coordinate 423,650 of NZ_JAOCQF010000002.1, read as the reverse complement.
GCCGCCGCCTCGGGCGTGCCGGTCGCGATCTGGCGAATGAACAGGGGAATGTCGATCGACGTCGGGCAGGCAGTGATGCAGGGTGCATCATGGCAGAAATAGCAGCGGTCGGCGGCGACGCGCGCCTCGTGCGGTGCGAACCTGGGCGCGATGTCCGCGAAGTTGCGGGCGTAATCCTCTGCACCGAGCCGCCCGGCGGCCACGCCCGGCGTCAGCTGGCTGTTGGTCATCGTGACCTCCCCTATTTCCCTTGAATGAAACGCTGCCATCGAATCATTTTTTTATCAAGCGGTAAAATTTTTTGGCACAATGTTGCGAGCGCGGCGCCGACGGACCATCGCGGCTAGGCAGCGGGCGCCCCTGCGCGTATAAGCGGCTGGACAAGGCCGGGCCCGCATGGAAAGACGGGTGGCCAGACGGGACCGATCGAGGACAGCAATGACCAAAACCCCGCACGAAAGCGATGTGGCCTTCATCCAGGCCCTGGCGGAGCTTCTGAACAAGAACGACCTGGCCGAGCTGAGCGTCAAGCGCGAGTACGGTGAAAACGACAGTCTGAACGTCAAGGTGTCGAAGTTCGCGGCCCCTGCGCCTGTGGCCGCCTATCATGCCGCGCCGGCCGTGGCGCATGCGCCCGCGGCCGCGCCGGCCTCTGCCCCGGCCGCGGCACCCGCGGCGACCGCCGCCGCCGATCCGGCAAGCCATCCGGGCGCGGTGACCTCGCCGATGGTCGGCACCGCCTATCTGGCGGCGGAGCCGGGGGCGGACCCCTTCGTGACCGTCGGCGCGCAGGTGAAGGAGGGTCAGACCGTCCTCATCATCGAGGCGATGAAGACGATGAACCACATCCCGGCCCCCCGCGCCGGGACGGTGAAGCGCATCCTGGTCGAGGACGGCACGCCGGTCGAGTTCGGAGCCCCCCTCCTGATCATCGAGTGAGGCGGCGATGTTCGAGAAAATCCTGATCGCCAACCGGGGCGAGATCGCGCTTCGCGTCATCCGTGCCTGCAAGGAAATGGGGATCAAGTCGGTCGCCGTGCATTCGGTCGCCGATGCCGATGCGATGCATGTGCGCATGGCCGACGAAAGCGTGTGCATCGGGCCCAACCCCTCCTCCCAGAGCTATCTGTCGATCCCCGCGATCGTCTCCGCCTGCGAGATCACGGGCGCCCAGGCGATCCATCCGGGCTACGGTTTCCTGAGCGAGAACGCGGCCTTCGTGCAGGTTCTCGAAGATCACGGCATCACCTTCATCGGCCCCTCGGCCGAGCATATCCGCATCATGGGCGACAAGATCACCGCGAAGGACACCGCCAAGCGGCTGGGGATTCCTGTGGTGCCGGGGTCGGATGGCGGCGTGCCCGATATCGCGGCGGCGCGGCGCGTGGCCGAGGAGATCGGCTATCCGGTCATCATCAAGGCGACCGCCGGCGGCGGCGGTCGCGGGATGAAGGTCGCGCGGAGCGAAGACGAAATCGAAGTCGCCTTCCGCACCGCCCGGAGCGAGGCCAAGGCCGCGTTCGGCAACGACGAGGTCTATATCGAGAAATACCTTCAGAAGCCGCGGCACATCGAGATCCAGGTCTTCGGCGACGGCAAGGGCCATGCCGTCCATCTTGGCGAACGCGACTGTTCGCTGCAGCGCCGCCACCAGAAGGTGTTTGAGGAGGCGCCGGGCCCGGTGATCGACGCGGCCACGCGCGCCCGGATCGGCCAGATCTGCGCCGATGCGGTGGCGCAGATCAGCTACATCGGCGCGGGCACCATCGAATTCCTCTACGAGGACGGCGAGTTCTATTTCATCGAGATGAACACGCGGCTCCAGGTGGAGCACCCCGTCACCGAGGCGATCTTCGACGTTGACCTCGTGCGCGAGCAAATCCGCGTCGCGGCGGGCCTGCCGATGGAGTTCCGGCAGGACGACCTGAACGTGCGCGGCCACGCGATCGAGGTCCGGATCAACGCCGAGAAGGTGCCGGACTTCGCGCCCCGTCCGGGCCGCATCACGCAATTCCACGCCCCCGGCGGGCTGGGCGTGCGGATGGATTCCGCGCTTTACGACGGCTACGTCATCCCGCCCTACTACGACAGCCTGATCGGCAAGCTGATCGTGCATGGGCGCGACCGGGCCGAGGCGCTGGCACGACTGAAGCGGGCGCTGTCGGAACTGATCGTGGACGGTCAGGGCGTGGAGACGACGGTTCCGCTGTTCCACGCGCTTCTGGCCGAACCCGACATCCAGAAGGGCGATTATTCGATCCACTGGCTCGAAAAGTGGCTGGCGCGGACCTACGGCTGAGCACGTTGCCGGTTGGTGAGGCGACAGCCGCGCCGGCCGGCATCCCTTGCGGTCCGGCAGTCCGATCAGGCCGGGCGGGTGACTTCCCAGGGCTTCAACCAGTCCCCCTCGACCCTGAGATCGATCCCGGCATCGTCCTCGATCACCTTGCAGACGGTCATCTCGCCCGCGCCCGCGCCGTAGCGGCGCCCGGCCTCGCGGAAGCGGTCGTGCGTCGCCTCGGTCAGGGTGGCGGTCGTGCCGACAGCGTCCATCAACTCCTTGATCAGGCCAAGGTCCTTGAGACAGAGCGCAATCGGAAAAGACGGGTCGTAGTGGCCGGCAAAGATCGAAGGCACATCGTGGCTGAGCACGAAACTGTCGGCCGCTCCGCCTTTCATCACGTTCCACCATGTCAGCGGATCAAGCCCGGCCAGTTTGGCTGTCACCATCGCCTCGCCGATGGCGGCAGCATGGATCTTCCACAGCTGGTTGTTCACCAGCTTCGCGACGTAGCCATTGCCATAAGCTCCGACCTTGCGAAGCTGGCCCATGGCCTCGATCACCGGCCGCACGCGCTCGATCACCGCGTCGTCGCCGCCCACGAACATCGGCATGTCACCCCGGATCGCCGCGTCCACGCTGCCGGTCACGGGCGCATCGACCGCACGGCCGCCACGGGTCTCGAACTCGGCCGCAAGGTCGCGCATGAGGAAGGGCGAGGATGTTGTCATGTCGATCCAGACCTTGCCAGCTGGATCGCCGGACAGAAATCCGCGCGAGCCCCGGATGACCTCGGCAACCTCCTTCGGGCCAAAGACCATGGTGACGACCACATCGGACCGCGCAAGCACATCGGCTGGGTCGGTGCCCGCCTCTGCGCCCATGGCCAGAAGGGGTGCGACCGCCTCCGCCCTAAGGTCGTGAACGACCATGTCGAAGCCTGCCCTGCGAACGTTGGCAGCCGCGTTCCTGCCCATTGTGCCCAGGCCGATGAATCCAATCTTCATGCAGTCCTCCCGTCGATCACTTGGAGCCTGCCCCGCCGCGTGCTAGCAGTCCAACAAATGGCCGTGATGTGGCCATCAGCCGGGATTATGCGATGGACATCGAACTTCGCCTGCTGCGCTCATTCGTGGCGATCCACGAGTCGGGATCGATCAGCCGCGCCGCCGAGCGGATGGCCTGCACGCAGGCGGCCATGTCGATGCGCCTGAAGATGCTGGAGACCGAGATCGGCGCACCGCTGTTCCTGCGCCGCCCGGGCGGTCTCGTGCCGACGCCGCGCGGGGCGGAGTTCTATGCCAAGGCGCTTGGCGTCCTGTCCTCCTATGACGAGATGATGTCTGTCACCCGTCACCGGCCGCCGCGCAACCGGCTCAGGATCGGAATGCCGGATGACTATGCGTCCGGCTGGCTCGCCGCACTGATGCGCGCGCTCGGTCGCGATCTTCACCGCCTGGAGGTCGAGGTAACGTGCGATCTGTCGGCCAACCTCATGGCGGCGCTCGAACGCCGGGACATCGAGCTGGCGCTGGTCACAACCGCCGCGCGGCCGGTGCAGGCGATCCACTCCGTCGATCTGCCGCTTGTCTGGCTGGTCCACCCCGACCGCACGCCGGGTGAAGCGGTCCTGGCCGCCTATCCGGAAGGCTGCGTCTTTCGCCGCGCCATGACCCAGACGCTCGACCGGGCAGGCGTGCCGTGGCGCGTGGGCGTTCAGTCGCGCTCCCAGGCCGGCATTTTCGCCGCCGTCCGTTCCGGCCGCGCGGTGACGGCGGTCCTGCAGGGTGCCGAGCCGCCGGGCCTCTTGCCGATCGCGTCCGGAGCGAACCTGCCGGCGCTGCCCGATGTCGCGGTGCATCTGATCCTTGCGCCGGATGCTGCGCGGCCCGCCCGCCAGGCGGCGGATATCCTGAAGTCCTGCCTGCTGGCGCATGCCTGAGATGCGACAGGTCCGGGGCGAGGACTTGCTGCGCGCCTATCGCCGGGGCATCTTTCCGATGGCGGAAAGCCGGGCCTCCGGCACGCTGCACTGGATCGACCCGCGGTTTCGCGGCGTCTTTCCCCTGGACGGATTCCACATCTCGCGCTCGCTCGGGCGCCAGATCCTGCGGGGCGGCTACACTGTCCGCATTGATACCGCCTTCCGAGCGGTCGTGGAGGCCTGCGCCGCACGCGACGAGACCTGGATCAACGATGAGCTGCTACGCCTTTACGACGATCTCTACGCGACCGGGCACGCGCACAGCCTAGAGGTGTGGCAGGACGGTGCGCTGGCCGGTGGCGTTTTCGGCATCACGATCGGGCGGGCCTATTTCGGCGAAAGCATGTTTTCGGCGCGCACCGGCGGGTCGAAAATCGCGCTGGCCTATCTTGTCAACCGGCTACGCCGCGCCGGGTTCACGCTGTTCGACACGCAGTTCCTGACCCCCCATCTCGCCACGCTGGGCGCCGTGGAAATCCCGCGCGCGGAGTACCGGCGGCGGCTGGAAGAGGCCCTGGCCGGTGAGGCGGAATTTGCGGCCCCCGAAACGCCTCAGCCGTCCGAACTCGTCGCGGGGATGAGGCATCGCATCACCCAGACATCGTAGCGCGGATGGTCGAGCGCAGAGAGTGCGGGGCTGGAGGCCACCATCCAGCCGTCGAAGGCCGTGACCTGCGCGGTCGTATCGAAGACCCGCAGACGGGCGAAGGCGTCTGAGGCGGGATCGTCGGTCGGATAGCGGCAATCGTCCAGCGTGATCTCGATCCGGCCGAAAAATGCGCTTTCGCCATTGTGGACTTCGATATCCTGCGTCAGGCCCGACACCTTGTCGAGCGCGCGCAGGATCGCCCCCGGCGCCCCTGTCGCCTCCGGGGCCTCCTGCGCCATCGCCGGCAGGGCGCAGAGACAGGCGATCAGCGCCGCGCGCCTCACGGCGCGGTCTCCCCTTCTCCACCGGAGCCGCTGGCCACGAACTTGGACAAGAGGTTGACGACACTCACCGCGCCCTGGGTATCCTCGATCTCGGCACCGGGCGCGAAATTCTCGAGGCTGCCGCCGGGCTGCAACTCGACGAACGAGCCGCCCAGAAGGCCCTCGGAGCTGATCAGGATGGCGCTGTCGTCGGGCAGGAGGACATCGCTTTTCACCGAGATGGTTGCGTCGGCAAAGAAGGTCTGGGGGTTCAGCGACAGGCTGGTCACGGTGCCGACCTTGACGCCCGCCAGACGCACGTCGGTTCCGACGGTGATCCCCTCGACCGAGCGGAAGCTGGCCTTGAGCGGATAGCTGCCGGCGGTGGGCGCAAGGCCCGACCCTTGGCCGGCATAGACGAGAAAGCCCAAGGCCGCCGCAAGGACGGCGGCGCCGGTCAGAACCTCTGCGGTATTCTCGGCCATGTTACTCTGGCACCCAGGCCTCGTAGTCCCGGCGCTCCGCCGGGGCGTCACGCCGGATCGACCCCGGAGGGGCGTAGGCCGCATCCGTGCCGGTCAGGTTTTCCAGATGCGGCTTTTCCCAGACCTTGTGCGCCAGCGCCTTTTCGGTCGGCGGCTGGTCCCAGGTGTGGTGCAGCCATCCGTGCCAGTCGGGCGAGACGCGGCTTGCCTCCGATTCGCCATTGTAGATGACCCAGCGGCGCTTGCCGTCCCGGGTCTGGTAGAAGGTATTGCCCTCGGCGTCCTCGCCCACCTTGACGCCCTTGCGCCAAGTGTAGATCTGGGTGTTGAGCGTCTGGCTGTTCCACCAGGTCAAGAGACGCAGCAGGAATTTCATCGGGCAACCTCCGGGCAGACCTGCCCCCTTATAGCCAAGGCGCGGGCAAGGTCCATACCCCACCTCGCGGCAAGCCGGGTACCACAGCCGTCAGCCGGCTGTGGCGGTCTTTTCGCCCTTCTTGTCGACATGGATGAGCAGCGGTTTCGCACCGGAATCCACCGCCTCCTCGTTCACCACGACCTCTTCGACCGAGGTCATGCCGGGAAGTTCGAACATGGTATCCAGCAGGATGTCCTCCATGATCGACCTGAGGCCACGGGCGCCGGTCTTGCGCTTGATCGCACGCTTGGCGATGGCGGTCAGGGCGTCGGCGGTGAAGGTCAGCTTCACACCCTCGATATCGAACAGGCGCTGATACTGCTTGACGAGCGCGTTCTTCGGCTCGGTCAGGATCGAGACAAGTGCGGCCTCATCAAGGTCGGTCAAGGTGGCGATGACCGGCAGGCGGCCGACGAATTCCGGGATAAGGCCGAACTTGAGCAGATCTTCCGGCTCAAGCTCCTGGAACAGTTCGCCGACGCCGCGCGCCTCCGGGTCCTTCACCTCGGCGCCAAAGCCGATGGCGGTGCCCTTGCCGCGCTGCGCGATGATCTTTTCAAGCCCCGCGAAGGCGCCGCCGCAGATGAACAGGATGTTGGTCGTGTCCACCTGCAGGAATTCCTGCTGCGGATGCTTGCGCCCGCCCTGTGGCGGCACGCTCGCCACGGTACCCTCCATGATCTTCAGGAGCGCCTGCTGCACCCCTTCCCCGCTGACGTCGCGGGTGATCGAGGGGTTGTCGGACTTGCGCGTGATCTTGTCGACCTCGTCGATGTAGACGATGCCGCGCTGCGCGCGCTCGACGTTGTATTCGGACGCCTGCAACAGCTTCAGGATGATGTTTTCCACATCCTCGCCGACATAGCCAGCCTCGGTCAGCGTGGTCGCGTCGGCCATTGTGAAGGGCACGTCGAGGATGCGAGCCAGCGTCTGTGCGAGCAATGTCTTGCCGCAGCCGGTGGGGCCGATCAGCAGGATGTTCGACTTCGCCAGTTCGATGTCGGCGGATTTCGAGGCGTGGGCAAGCCGCTTGTAGTGGTTGTGGACGGCGACGGACAGCACGCGCTTGGCATGGACCTGCCCGATGACATAGTCGTCCAGCACCTTGCAGATGTCGCGCGGCGTCGGCACCCCGTCGGTGGACTTGAGCCCGGTCGTCTTTGTTTCTTCGCGGATGATGTCCATGCAAAGCTCGACGCATTCATCGCAGATGAACACGGTCGGGCCGGCGATCAGCTTGCGCACCTCGTGCTGCGACTTGCCGCAGAACGAACAGTAGAGGGTGTTCTTGCTGTCGCCGCCTGAATTGTTCGCCATCGTCATCCTCTGAGGCCGCTCCGGGCTTGCCCGGCTATTCTTGGAACCGCCCTTTCTGTCAAGATTAGGGCAGGCCCACCGTCATCACAATGCGAAATCGCCTTTCCTGTCCTCGCGGCAGGAAACAATGTCACGACTTCGCGTCGTCCGTCGCCTTGTCGCGGCTGGACAGGATCTCGTCGATCAGGCCCCAGTCCTTCGCGTCTTCCGGCGACATGAAGTTGTCCCGTTCCAGCGCCGCCTCCACGTCCTTGACGGGTTTGCCGGTGTGGTGGTGGTAGATCTCATTCAGGCGGGTCTTGAGCTTCTGGGTTTCCTGGGCGTGGATCATGATGTCCGTCGCCTGGCCCTGGTAGCCGCCCGAGGGCTGGTGAACCATGATCCGGCTGTTCGGGAGCGAGAAGCGCATGCCCTTTTCCCCCGCCGTCAGCAGGAGCGAACCCATCGACGCCGCCTGCCCGATCACCAGGGTCGAGACCTTGGGGCGTATATACTGCATGGTGTCGTAAATCGAGAGGCCCGATGTCACCACGCCGCCGGGCGAGTTGATGTACATCGCGATTTCCTTCGACGGGTTTTCCGCCTCGAGGAACAGAAGCTGCGCGCAGATCAGCGTCGACATGCCGTCGTGGACGGGGCCGGACAGGAAGATGATCCGCTCCTTCAGGAGGCGCGAGTAGATGTCATAGGCCCGTTCCCCGCGCGAGGTCTGTTCGACGACCATCGGCACGAGCGTGTTCATGTAAAGATCGATGGGGTCCTTCATCCGTCCTGCCTCTCGCTGTTCCCGGGGGAAGTCTTGTCCTCAATTCCTTGAGCGAGTCTTAGTGGCGCGTGCCGGGGGCTGCAAGGGCTGCCGGCCTTCGCGGATTCGAAGGTTCCGTTGCGGAGCGCACTGGCGTTCGCTCCGGTTTGACGCCACTGTGCGCGCAATAGCCTCGGGGAGGAAGCGATGCTTGGCGATTTCGCCGGACAGGATGCAACCGCGCTGGCCGCGCTGGTCGCGAAACGAGAGGTGGGCGCCGAAGAACTGCTGGATGCCGCGCTGGCGGCGGTCGACCGGCTGAACCCCGCCCTCAACGCGGTGGTTCTGGTGCAGGAAGAGATCGCGCGCGCCGCGATCCGCAACGGGCTTCCGGACGGGCCGTTCCACGGCGTACCCTTCCTTCTCAAGGACCTCGGTTGCGAGGCGGTGGACTTTCCCTCGCACAACGGATCGCGGCTTTTCGCCGACACCCGCTACGGCCTGGACAGCGCGATCTGGGAGCGTATCCGGGCAACGGGCGTGGTGGCCTTCGGCCGCACGACCGCGCCCGAGGGCGGCGTGGGGCCGGCGACGGAATCGGCCGTCTACGGCGGGCCGACGCGCAACCCCTGGGATCTGACGCGCACGCCGGGCGGGTCGTCGGGAGGCGCGGGCGCGGCGGTGGCTGCGGGGATCGTGCCGGCGGCGCATGGATCGGACGGCGGCGGATCGGTGCGCATCCCGGCCTCGTCCTGCGGGCTCTTCGGCTTCAAGGCGACGCGGGCACGCTTTCCCGATGGCCCCTATGTCGGCGAAGGCTGGGCGGGCATGGCGATCGACGGTTTCCTGACCCGGTCGGTCCGCGATGCGGCCACGCTGCACGACGCCTGCGCCGGTGCCGACCTTGGCGCGCCCTACTGGGCGCCCCCGCTGGGCGAGGGCCACCTGGCCGCGATCCGGCGCCCGCCCCGGCGGATGCGCGTGGCCCTTTGCGATACCATGCTGGACGGCCGGCCCATCCACGAGGATTGCCGGAAGGCGGTCCATGATGCCGCGCGGCTCCTCGCGGACCTCGGCCACCATGTCGAACCCGCGCGGCCGAAAGTGGACATCGCGGGCATGATGCGTGCCTGGACCGACATCGTCGCCTGCGGCACGGCGCTGTCGATCCGCGCCAAATGTGCCGCGCGGGGCCGGCCACTGGAGCCGGGAGAGGTGGAGAACGTGGCCCTTGGCGCCATCGACCGCGCCGTGGCGGTGTCGGGGGCGGACTATCTGGCCGCGGTCGGCAAGATCCACGCCTTCGGCCGCGAGTTGTCTGCCTTCTTCGAGCCTTGGGACATCCTTCTGACCGCGACGCTGGCCGAACCGCCCGCGCTGGTTGGCCGCTTCGCCCACACCGACCGCGATTTCGTCCATTTCCGCACCGGCGCGGGCATGGTCTTCGACTATTCGCCCTTCTGCGCGGCCTTCAACGCTTCTGGCCAGCCCGCAGCCTCGCTGCCGCTTTACTGGAGCGACGGCGGGTTGCCCATAGGTGCCCATCTGGCGGCCCGCTTCGGCGCCGACGAGGAACTGATGGCGCTCTGCGCAGAACTGGAAGCCGCCCGCCCCTGGGCCCATCGCCGCCCGCCCCTGTTCGCGTGACGCCATGCTGACCGACCTGAGCGCCACCGAACTGACCGCGCGCCTCGCCGCCCGAGAGGTTTCCGCCGCCGAGGTCATGGCCGCCGTGCTCGACCGGATCGAGGCCGTGAACCCGAAGATCAACGCCATCGTGTCGCTGCGCCCGCGCGACGACCTCATGGCCGAGGCGCGCGCAGCGGATGCAACCCCGCGGCGGGGCTGGCTGCATGGCGTCCCCTTCGCGGTCAAGGACCTGACCGAAACGAAGGGCCTGCGCACCACCCACGGCTCGCCGATCTTTGCGAACCATGTGCCCGAGGCGGACGACCTGCTGGCCGCGCGGCTGCGCGCGTCGGGCGCGATCTTCATCGGCAAGACCAACACGCCGGAATGGGGTCTGGGGTCGCACAGCTTCAACCCGGTCTTCGGCGCGACCGTGAACCCCTACGACCCGACGCGCGCGGCAGGCGGGTCCTCGGGCGGGGCGGCGGCAGCGCTGGCGGCCCGGCTCGTCCCGGTGGCGGACGGGTCGGACATGATGGGCTCGCTCCGCAACCCCGCGGCCTTCTGCAACGTCTACGGCTTCCGCCCAAGCTACGGGCGCGTCCCGCATGACGCACAGGGCGACACCTTCCTGCACACGCTCTCGACCGCGGGGCCGATGGCGCGCACCGTCGAGGATCTTGCCCGCCTGCTGGAGGTGATCGCCGGGCCGAACCCGGAAACCCCCTTCTGCCTGCCGGCCCAGACCTTCGCCGACCGGCTGGAGCGGCCCGTCAAGGGCCTGCGCATCGGCTGGCTTTCGGACTGGGGCGGCGCCTATGCGATGGAGCCCGGCGTGCTGGAAACCTGCGAAGGCGCGCTTGAGGTGCTGGAGCGTCTCGGCGCGGTGGTCGAGCCGCTCGCACCGCCCTTCCCCGCCGAACGGCTCTGGGATGCCTGGGTGCGGCTCCGCGCGATGCTGAACGGCAATTCCATGCGCTCGCTCTACGACGATGCAGCCAAGCGCGCGGTCCTGAAGCCCGAAGCGGTCTGGGAAATCGAACAGGGTCTGGGGCTGTCGGCGCAGGCTGCCTATGCCGCAAGTGTCGCCCGCTCCGAGTGGTACGCCGCCGCGCACCGGCTGTTCACCCGCTTCGACGCGCTCGCCCTGCCGGCCGCACAGGTCTGGCCCTTCCCCGCCGACTGGCGCTGGCCGGAAGATATCGCGGGACGGAGGATGGACACCTACCATCGCTGGATGGAGGTCGTCATCCCCGCCAGCCTGATCGGCCTGCCGGCACTCTGCGTTCCCGCGGGGTTCGGGGAGGCCGGCCTGCCGATGGGGATGCAACTGATCGGCCCGCATGGCGCGGACGCGGCGATACTGGCCCTTGGCCAAACCTATCATCGCGCGACCGACTGGCCCGCACGCCGCCCGCCCCCGCTGTGATCGCCCCTGTTCTGACCGCCGCGCTGGACGCCCGGCCCGCCTTGCGATAGCACGGGCGGCATGTCTCACGATGCCCTGATCGTCGCGCATGGCCAGCCCTCCGACCCCGCCCCGGCGGAGGCCGACATGGCCCGCCTTGGCGAGGCGGTCGCGGCACTGCTGCCGGGCTGGCGGGTGCGGGCGGTGACGCTGGCCGCGCCGGGCGCGCTCGACCAGGCGGTGCGCGGTCTGTCGGCCGCGCGGGTCCTGCCGTTCTTCATGGCGGATGGCTGGTTCACCCGGACCGAACTGCCCCGGCGGCTTGCCTCGGCGGGGGCTGAGGGCTTCACCACCCTTCCTGCCTTCGGACTGATGCCGGAAGCCGCGGCGCTGGCCGCCCGCACAGCCGGCGAAGCCGTGCGGGAACAGGACTGGCGCACAGAGGAAACGACGCTGGTCCTGGCCGCGCATGGATCGGGCCGCAGCCGCGCACCCTCCGAGGCGGCGGGCCGCATCCGCGACGCGATCGCCGAAGCGCTGCCCTTCCGCGCGATCCGGCTCGGCTTCATCGAGGAGGCGCCTTCGGTCGCCGACGCCGCCCGCGACGCGGGGGCAAAGGCGATCTGCCTGCCGCTGTTCGTCGCGCGCTGGGGCCATGTCGTCGCCGACCTGCCGGCGGAACTGGGTGCTGCCGGGTTCAGCGGGCCGAGCCTGCCCCCGCTGGGCACCCTGCCCGGGGTTCCGGCGATCCTTGCGGCGGCGATTCGGGGTTAGGTCGGGGCGCGTCCGCTCCACCGGAACGCGCCCCGCGCCGAGGGCGCGCGGCTGCTCCGACCCGTCGGCGTTCTGCTGCAGGCCGACGCCACGTCAGCCGTGCTTGACCATCACATGCCGCACAACCGTGTAATCCTCAAGCGCGTAGGACGACATGTCCTTGCCGTAACCCGACTGCTTCAGGCCGCCATGCGGCATTTCGTTCGTCAGCATGAAATGCGTGTTGATCCAGGTGCAGCCGTAGCGCAGCCGTGCCGCCGTGGACATGGCCCGGCCCACGTCCCGCGTCCAGACCGAGGAGGCCAGGCCATAGTCGCTGTCATTGGCCCAGGCCACCGCCTGATCGACATCGGAGAAGGGCGTCACCGACACGACCGGGCCGAAGACCTCGCGCCGCACGATCTCGTCCTCCTGCCGGGCGCCGGCGATGACGGTGGGCTTGTAATAGAACCCCTCGTTGCCCAGAAGCGCGCCGCCCGCCGTCACCTCGATGTGGCTCTGCTCGCGGGCACGCTCGACAAAGCTTGCCACCCGGTCCCGCTGACGCGGGCTGATCAGCGGCCCGATCTCGTTGGTGGTGTCATCGGCATTGCCAAGCCGGATCGTCGACACCGCCGCGCTGAGGTCTGCGACGAGGGTGTCATAGACCTTCCGGCCCGCGTAGATGCGGCAGGCGGCGGTGCAGTCCTGCCCGGCGTTGTAGAAGCCGAAGGCGCGGATGCCCTCGACCACGGCAGACACGTCGGCATCGTCGAAGACGACAACGGGCGCCTTGCCGCCCAGTTCCAGATGCGTGCGCTTGACCGACTTCGCCGCCGCGTCGAGCATCTTCTTGCCCGTGGCCACATCGCCCGTCAGGCTGATCATGTCGACGCCGGGGTGGTTGATCAGGTAGTTGCCGACCGTCTCGCCGCGGCCGGGAATGACGTTGACCACGCCCGAAGGAAGCTCCTCCGCCAGGATGTGCGCCAGTTTCAGCGCCGTCAGCGGGGTCTGCTCGGAGGGCTTGAAGACCACGGCATTGCCCCCCGCCACGGCCGGGCAGAGTTTCCACGCCATCATCATCAGCGGGTAGTTCCAGGGCGCGATGGAGGCGACAACGCCCACCGCGTCGCGCCGGATCATCGAGGTGTGGCCGGCCAGGTATTCACCCGCAACCGCACCCTGAAGGCAGCGCACCGCACCCGCGAAGAAACGGAAGCAGTCGACGACGGCCGGCAGTTCGTCACCCCTTGCCGCATTGATCGGCTTGCCGCAGTTCAGCGCCTCGAGCGCGGCGAACCCCTCCGCCTCGGCCTCGATCCGGTCGGCGATGCGCAGAAGGGCGGCGGACCGTTCGGCGGGCGTCGTGCGCGACCAGCCGTCGAAGGCGCGCCGCGCCGCGGCGACGGCGCGGTCGACCTGGCTTGTCGAAGCCTCCGGCACTTCGAGGATCAGTGCGCCGGTCCTCGGGTTCAGCACCTTTTCCGCGCGTTCCTGTCCCGCCTCGAACGCGTCACCGATGAGAAGCGAGGTGTCGATGTGCATGGTCATCCCATGTCTCCTTTCATTTGCCGCCGCCGGCGGTCTCTTCACCGCCGCGGGTCAGGTAATAGGCCGCGAGGATGGGCAGGAACGTCGCCATGAATACGACGATTGCCACCACGTTGGTGACGGGTCGCTGCCGGGGCCGCACCAGCTCGTTCAGCATCCAGATCGGCAGGGTCGACTGCTGACCCGCGGTGAAGGTCGTCACGATCACCTCGTCGAACGAGAGCGCGAAGGCCAGCATGCCGCCGGCCAGCAACGCCGAGCCGAGGTTGGGCAGGATCACATGGCGGAAGGTCTGGAAGGAATTGGCGCCGAGGTCCGCCGACGCCTCCAGCATCGACGACCCCAGCCGCCGGAACCGTGCCACGGCGTTGTTGTAGACGATGACGATGCAGAAGGTCGCGTGCCCCAGAACGATGGTCCAGGTCGAGAAGGGGATGTCGGCGATGGCGAAGGCCGACCTGAGCGACATGCCGGTGATGATGCCGGGCAGCGCGATCGGCAGCACCACCAGAAGCGACACCGTATCGCGCCCGAAGAACCGCGCCCGTGCCATCGCCGCCGCGCAAAGCGTGCCGAGGACCAGCGCGAGGCCCGAGGAGATCGCCGCCACGCGCAGCGACAGGTAAAGCGGCGGCCAGATATCGGCCCGGTTCCAGGCGACGCCGAACCACTTGGTCGTCAGGTCGGGGGGCGGGAACTGATAGCTCCGGTCCTCCGTCGTGAAGGCATAGAGGAAGATCAGCACGATCGGCAGGTGCAGGAAGAGAAGCCCGCCGATCGCCGCGAGCGTGAGGCCAAGGGGCGGGCGGGCGTCAGAGTGCATCGAACGCCCCCATCTTCCGCGCGACGGTCAGGTAGACCAGCATGATGACGATGGGCACGACCGCGAAGGCGGCGGCCAGCGGGATGTTGCCCGCGGTGCCCTGCAGCGAATAGACGGCCTGGCCGATGAAGAACCGGCTCGACCCGACGATCTGGGGGATGATGTAGTCGCCCAGCGTCAGCGAGAAGGTGAAGATCGATCCGGCCACCACGCCCGGCAGGGCCAGCGGCAGGATCACGCTGCGGAAGGTCCGCCAGCCCCCCGCGCCAAGGTCCGCCGACGCCTCCAGCATCGAGGTCGGCACCCGCTCCAGCGAGGCCTGCATGGGCAGGATCATGTAGGGCAGCCAGACGTAGACGAAGACAAGGAACGTGCCGATGTAGGAGGTGGAGAGCGAGTTGCCGCCGATCACCGGAATCGCCAGCACGGCGTTCAGAAGGTTGCCCGCGCCGATCCCCTCGGCCGCCCAGGTGATGATCCCTTCCTTCGCGAGGATCAGCTTCCAGGCGTAGACCTTGACGAGGTAGGAGGACCACAGAGGCAGCATGATGCCGAGGTAGAAGACCGCCTTCCACCGGCCCTTGGCGTAGCGCGCCGCGAAAAAGGCGACGGGGAAGGCCAGCGCGACCGAGGCGAGCGTGACCGCGGCGGCCATCGCCACCGTCCTCAGGATCACGTCGTAGTTCGACGGGACCAGCAGTTCGGCATAGGTCTTGAGCGTGAATTCCGGCACGACGACGCCGGAAAACTCGTCGATGGAATAGAAGCTTTGCAGTAGCAGCGCCGCGAGCGAACCGACGTAGACGACGCCCAGCCACAGGATCGGCGGCGCGATCAGCAGCGCGGTCAGCAGCTTCGGGCGGCTCCAGAACAGGCCGGTCAGGCGGTCGCCGGGCCCGCGGGCGGGATGGGCGCTGTCCATCACGCCTCCTCCATCACATGGAGCGCGGAGGCGTCCCAGGTCAGGCCCGACGTCGCGCCGACCTCGGGCACCGGCACGCCTGCGGGCACCAGCACGGCAATCTCCTGCCCGCCGGTCTCCAGCGCGACGCGCGTGCCCGCGCCAAGATAGCGCAACGCGGTGACACGGCCCTTGGCACGCGCCTCCGGCCCGGTGCTCAGGCGGATCGCCTCGGGCCTGAGGCTGGCCCAGCGCGCGGGCCCGCCGAAGGCTTGGGTCAGTGCGGGCGGCAGCACGTTGGACGAGCCGACGAAGTCTGCGACAAAGCGGGTCGCGGGTCGGTCGTAGACCTCGGCCGGGGTGCCGATCTGCGCGATCCGCCCCTCGTTGAAGACCGCGACCCGGTCGGCCATCGACAGGGCCTCGCCCTGGTCGTGGGTGACGAAGACGAAGGTTATGCCCAGACGCTGCTGAAGCGCCTTCAACTCGTCCTGCATCGCCTCGCGCAGCTTGAGGTCGAGGGCGCCAAGGGGCTCGTCGAGAAGAAGGACCCGCGGCTCGTTGACGAGCGCGCGCGCCAGCGCGACGCGTTGGCGCTGGCCGCCCGAAAGCTGCGCCGGCTTGCGGTCACCGAAACCGTCCAGCTTCACCAGCGCCAGCATCTCCTCGGCCTTGCCATGACGGGCGCGGCGATCAACGCCCTTCACCATCAGCCCGTAGGCCACGTTGTCCCGCACATTCATGTGCGGAAACAGCGCGTAGTCCTGGAATACCGTGTTCACATGGCGCCGGTTGGGGGGCACCTCGCCCATGTCTTCGCCGAAGATGCGGATCGCGCCGCCCGAAGGCTTCTCGAACCCCGAGATCAGGCGCAGGCACGTGGTCTTGCCAGACCCGGAGGGACCGAGCATCGCGAAGAAGGATCCCTCGGCGATGGTCATGTCGACCCGGTCGACGGCGCGGACCTGCCCGAAGTGGCGGGAAACGGAGAGGAACTCGACGGCGGCGTTCATGCGGCAAACTTCCGTAAGGCCCCCGGCGGAACGCCGGGGGAAGTTTGAGTGGTGGCCCCGGTTGATCCGGGCGTTTCTGGTTGTCTCAGCGTCCGCCGATCACACCGATGTAATCGCTGACCCAGCGGTAGTAGGGCACGCAGGCCCCTTCACCCTGGCCGCAGTTCGAAACCGGCGTGGTCCAGAAGCGGATCTTCTCGAAATCGGCCAGACCGTTGGCGTCGCATCCTTCCTGGTTCTGCATGCCGCGCCCGTCGGTGCAGGCAGCCGGCACCGACGGCACCGCGCCGAACCAGACCGACAGGTCGGACTGCAGGTTCGACGCCAGCGAGTGTTCCATCCACAGGTAGGAACAGGTCGGGTTCGCGGCATCGACATGCATCATCGTGGTGTCGGCCCAGCCGGTGGCGCCTTCCTGCGGGATGACGCTGGCGATGGGCAGGCCCTCGGACTTCAGCAGATTGACCTGGAACGGCCACGAACCGGAGGCGACGACGCCTTCGTTCTTGAAGTCGTCCATCTGGATGAAGGCGTCATGCCAGTAGCGGCTGACCAGTTCGCGCTGCCCCCGCAACAGGTCGAGTGCGGCCTTGTACTGGTCCTCGTTAAGTTCGTAGGGCGAGGTGATCCCCAGTTCCGGCTTGTGGAACATCAGGTACTGCGCCGCGTCGGCGACATGGATCGGCCCGTCATAGGCCTGCACGCGGCCCTTGTTCGGCTGCCCGTCGGGCAGCGTCATTTCCTCGAACACCACGTTCCAGGAGGTCGGCGCCTCCTTGAACACCTCGGTGTTGTACATCAGGACGTTCGGGCCCCACATGTAGGGGGTGCCGTAATGGACGCCCTCGACGGTGTGCCAGGGCGCATCCTTCAGGCGGTCATCGACCGAGGCCCAGGACGGGATCAGGTCGACGTTCACAGGTTGCACGCGCCCGCCCGCGACAAGCCGGAGCGAGGCGTCGCCCGAGGCGGTGACGAGGTCGAAGCCGCCTTCGTTCATGAGCGCCACCATCTCGTCCGAGGTGTTGGCGGTCTTGACGTTGACCTTGCAGCCGGAGGCTTCCTCGAACTTCGTCACCCAGTCGAAGGCCGGGTCGGTTTCGCCGCGCTCGATGTAGCCCGGCCAGGCGACGATGTTCACCTGCCCTTCCGGTGTGCCCAGCGCCGTCAGCATCTCTGCCGCAGAGACGCTGGAGGCGGCCATCGCCAGCGCCGTGGTGGAAATGAGAAGTGTCTTCATCGTGGTCCTCCCGTTTGGATCGGGCCTGTCACATCAGGCCGAGTTGTTTGTAGAAGCCAAGCGCATCGTAATAGTCGGCCTGGTGAACGATCTTGCCGTCCTCGACCCGGAACATGGACATGCCGTGGAAGCTGAACGCCTTGCCGGTCGCGGCGGTGCCGTCGGCCCAGGCGCCGGTGTTGGTGCCGCCGAAGGTCCATTCGAAGGCGACCGAGTTGCCGGAGACGACCGCATCGCCGTCGCGCGTCCAGGCCGCGTCGGGGGCGGCGTTCAGGAAGGCGTCGATCACCTGGGTCTTCGCGGCCTCGCGACCCTCGACCGGGGTGCCGACCGAGGCATCGTAATAGACGGCCCCCTCGGCCAGGAATTCCGCGGCGGCGGCGCTGTCATGGGCGTTCCAGGCTGCCATGTAGCCATCGACCACCGCCAGCGCGTCCTGCGCGAGCGCGGCAGTCGCGCTCCAGAGGATGGCGGCGGGGATGGCGGCGGCACGGAATGCGGCCGTAACTGACGTGAACATGATATTCCCCCTGAGCAAAGGACGGGGCTCCCTCTCCCGGGCAGCCTCCGAGGGCGAGACTGCGCCCGCCGGCCATCATTCGCAATATCAAAAGGAAGAAATGTGGTATCGGCAAAACCGATGGAAATCAGCGTTCGGGCACGGCCCCCTGCGCCGAGCGGATGAAGTTCCGCGCCACCGTCGACAGGGGCGCCCCCTTTCGCCACACCAGACCCACCTGCACCGAGGGCAGGTCGCCCGAGACGTCGCGGATCTCGATCCTGTCACCTTCCAGCGACCAGGGCCGGTAGACCAGCGACGGCAGGAGCGCCACCCCCGCCCCGGTAGCGACGAGCGAGCGCACCGCCTCGACCGAGCGGGTGCGGAAGGCGATGTCGGGCTTGACCGAAAGCGCGCCCATCAGGCTGCGGGTCGATTCCTCGATCTCGTCCACCATCAGCACGATCAGCTGTTCGCCCGCCAGGTCGTCAAGCGTGATCACCTCCGCGTCCGACAGGCGGTGACCAAGGGGAAGCCACAGCCGGTAGGGCGACACCAGAAGCGATTCCACGTTCAACGCGGCGCGGTCGCGGATCGAGGAGGTCAGCATCACCGCCACATCCAGTTCGCCGCCGATGAGGAGGTGCTGCAGATAGTCGCCGTTGTCCTCGATCGCGGACAGTTCCACCTGTGGCCAGGCCCGGCGGAAGCGCGACAGGATGTCGGAGAGCACGTAGCCCGCCACCAGCGACGTGACCCCCAGCGACAGGCGCCCGCCGGTCGCATCCACCTCTTCCCGGAAGGCCATGCGGGCATTCGAGACATCGCCGAGGATCTGCGTCGCGTGGCGCAGGAAGAGCGACCCCTTGTGCGTGAGATCCAGCCCGCGCGCGCGGCGCTCGAACAACGCGACGCCCAGATCGTCCTCGAGCGACTGGATCGCCTCGGTCACCGAGGATTGCGAGATCGACAGCGCGCGCGCCGCCCCCGAAACGCTGCCACGTTCGGCAGCGGCGACAAAGAACTGCAATTGTCTGAGCGTGAATGCCAAGGCTGTCCCCCATTGCACCCAATCAGGCGTCTTCTGACTGTCTTGGTCAATGGATATGTCGGCCGGGGCCCTTGCGTTCTGCGGCCTTTTGTGACGCTTTCATGACAACCCTGTAACGGAACCCGAAGCGGTCGAGCGAGGTCAGGCAAGTTGGAAAGTTCCCCCCTTCTCTTCATCCTTCACATCGCCGGCGCCGCCGCGCTGCTGATCTGGGCCGTGCGGCTGGTCCGCACCGGGGTGGAGCGCGGCTGGTCCGTGCAGTTGCGCCGCTGGCTGAGGCGCGGGGGTGACAATCGCTGGATCGCGGCACTGTCGGGAACCGGGGCGGCGATCCTTCTGCAAAGCTCCACCGCGGTGGCGATCCTCACCTCCAACTTCGTCTCTGCCGGCACGCTGGCCTCCGCGGCCGGCCTTGCGATCCTGCTCGGCTCCGACGTCGGATCGGCCGTTGTCGCGCAGATCCTCCTGTCGCGCGCCGACTGGGCCGTGCCACTCCTGCTGGTGGCGGGGGTTGGGCTTTTCCTCAAGGCCGAGCGGAAGGAGTTCCGGCAGGCCGGCCGGGTGCTGATCGGGTTGGCGCTCGTCTTCGTGTCGCTCTCCATGATCCGCGAAGCGACCGAACCGCTGCGTGACGCACCGGGCCTTGTGGTGGCGATGCGCTACCTTGGCGGCGACCCGGTGACCGCTTTCGCGATCGGCGCGCTTTTCGCCTGGGCCGTCCATTCCTCCGTCGCCGCGGTCCTCCTCTTCGTGACGCTTGCGGCGCAGGGCGTGCTGCCGGTGACCGCGGGGCTGGCCATGGTTCTGGGCGCGAACCTCGGCGGGGCGTTCATCGCCTTCATCCTGACCCTGACCGCCGAGATCGAGGCGCGCCGGATCGTCATCGCCAACCTCGCCCTGCGTGGTGGTGGCGCCGCCATCGCGCTGACCGCGCTGTCGATGGCCGCCTTCGATCCCGCGTTCCTCGGGGCCACGCCGGCGCGGCAGGTCATCAACATGCACCTTGCCTTCAACCTCGTGCTGGCGATCCTGGCGCTGCCCGTGATCGGCCCGGTCCTCAGGCTCGTCTCTTCCTTCGTCCGGCCGCCGTCCACGCCTGCGTCGCTGGCGCGCGTCAGCGCGCTCGACCCCGCCGCACTTGCCAACCCCGATCGCGCGCTGGCCTGCGCCTCACGCGAGATCCTTCAGATGGGTGAGGGGATCGAGGCGATGCTGCGTTCGGTCATCGGGCTTTACGACCGCTGGGACGACCAGGTCGCCGCGGCGATCACGGCCAAGGAAGACGACATCGACAAGATGCATTTCGAGACCAAGCTCTACCTGGCCAAACTCAACCGCGCGCACAGCGAGGAGGAGGTGACCCACAAGGGGCTGGAGCTGGCCAACATGGCGGTCAACCTCGAAAGCGCGGGCGATGCAATCGCCCGTTCGATGCTGGGACTGGCACGGCGGCTGAACGACAGCGGCACGGCCTTCTCCGAAACCGGGCGGAAGGAGGTCCGCGATTTCCACGACCGCGTCCTGTCGAACGCGCAGGCCGCTTTGAACGTGCTGATGACGCTGAACCCCGATGCCGCGCGCGCACTTGTCGAGGAGAAGGAGCATGTGCGCGTGCTGGAGCAGGACCTGCAACGTTCCCACCTCGACCGGCTGCGACAGGGTCGGGTCGAAAGCATCGACACGTCGAACATCCACCAGGAAACGCTGCGGGCGCTGAAGCAGGTCAACACGGCCTTCTCGATGGTCGCCTACCCGATCCTGTCGGAGACGGGCGACCTTCTGGCCAGCCGGCTGGCCAAGCCGCATCGCGGCTGATCAGCGCAGGCCGTAGTAGAGGCCGACGACATGTTCGGCCTCGGCAAAGAAAAGCCAGCGCCCGGCCAGCGCGCCGGTCAGGTGCAGGGCTGCTGCCAGCAAGGTGGCAACAAGTCCCGATGGCAGCGCAAGCAGCACCAGCGCGGGCAGGATCGCCCCGAACAGGACGGCGATGACCCGCAGCTTCAGCGCGTGCTTGCGGCCGACGACATGGATCATTTCCCGCATCAGGTAGTTGGTGCCGGTATGCGGCGGCGCGAACTGGCGCACGGTGCCGGGGCCGAGGCCCGTGGCGGTGGCCAGCGTGTGCCCACGCTCGGCAAACCGTCCGTCGCCGACGCGGAAGGCAAGCGCCATGAAAAGCCCCAGAAGCAGCAGCAGCACCGGCGCGTTGCCGAGACCGGCGAGCAGCGCACCGCCGGCAACCGCATGGCCGAAGAACAGCGCGGGCGTCGTCCAGTGGTTCCAGCGCGGCACGGTCCGAAGCTGGGCGTAGATCATCGAGGTGGTCAGCACCGTCAGCAGGCACAGGACCGCGGCGGCGATACCCAGCGCGGGCATCAGCACGCCCCGGAACGCGGCTGAGGCCGCGACCGGCGCCATCAGCGCCAGCGCCGCGACCGAGGCCCAGGCCTCGCGGGAGAGCCAGCTTGTCCGCCACTGGGAGAAGGCGCGCAGGGCCCTTTGCGGATTGCCGAGGTGGAAGGTCGAGGCCAGAAGCCCCGCCACCGCCAGGCCGTAGCCCGCGCCATAGGCGACCAGCGCGGCCCAGCCCGTGACCGGCATCAGGCCGGACCCGAGCACGGCCAGCAGCCCGAAGCCCAGCCCTGAAAACACGGTAAAGAGAATGACGGAAGGGGCGGGATGCATCAGATACGGTCCAGCAAACGGTCAAGCCAGCCGGCGAAACCGCTGGCCTGAATGTCGAGAAGGGGGGCAAGCGGCGCGGTTTCCTCCAGCCGGTCCTTGCGGCGCGGCGGCAGGTAGCGGTTCACCGGCTTCGTCCCCTGTTCGGGCATCAACTCGATCCCGCCCCGCTCGGCCACCAGCAGGCTCACCGCGCTTTCGGGATCGCCCAGATCGCCGAAATGCCGCGCGCCCGCGGGGCACGTGCGCACGCAGGCGGGGGTGCGGTCGATCTCTGGCAGGTTCTCGTTGTAGATGCGGTCGACGCAAAGCGTGCATTTCTTCATCACGCCCGCCGCCTGATCCAGTTCACGCGCGCCGTAGGGGCAGGCCCAGGCGCAGAGCCCGCAGCCGATGCAGGCGCTTTCGTTGACCAGGACGATCCCGTCCTCGGCGCGCTTGTAGCTGGCGCCGGTCGGGCAGACCGTCACGCAGGGCGCGTTTTCGCAATGCAGGCAGGACTTCGGGAAATGGACGATCTGCGCAGGGCCCGCCTCGGGCGTCACCTCGTAGCTGTGCACGCGGTTCAGGAACGTGCCCGAGGGCTCCGCCCCCCAGGCGTCCTGATCGGACAGCGGCGCGCCGTAGCCCTGATCGTTCCAGCCCTTACAGGCGGTCACGCAGGCGTGGCAGCCCACGCAGGTATCCAGGTCGATAACCAGGCCAAGCTTCTTGTCAGAGGGCGGCGGAAGCGCGGTCATGGCCGGTTTCCTTTCGCGGGCGGAACGGGGGAGGGGATGGGCGGATAGGCCGGCTGCGCCTCGTCTGGCGGGGGGACCTTCTCGATCCGGACGCGCAGATCGAACCAGGCCGCCTGCCCGGTGACCGGGTCGGAGTTCGACCAGCGGTGCCCGTCGCCGCGTTCGGGCAAGAGTTCCGATATCAGGTGATTGAGGAGAAAGCCCTTCGTCGCCTCCGGCGCATCGGGGGAAAGCGCCCAGGCCCCCTTGCGCTTGCCGATGGCGTTCCAGGTCCAGACCGTATCCTCGTTCAGCGCCGCCATGTGGGCGACCGGGACCACGATCGCACCGTTCTGCGACGAAAGCCGCGCCCAGTCGCCGTCCCGGAACCCCTGCGCCTGCCAGACCTTCGTCGGCACGTAAAGCGGGTTCACCCCGTGGATCTGCCGCAGCCAAGCGTTCTGCGACCCCCAGGAATGATACATCGCCATCGGCCGCTGCGTCAGCGCGTGGAGCGGAAAGGCCTCGCCCGCCGCCTCGCCGAACGGCTCATACCAGATTGGCAGCGGGTCCATCGTCGCCTTGATGCGCTCACGCAGGAAATCGGGCGGCTGGCGTTCGTGAAAGCCCTCGGCGGCCAGCTGGAAGCGGCGCATCGGCTCGCAGTAGATCTGGAACAGGTAGGGCTGCGGCGTGTCGTAGAATCCCATGCTCACCGCCCAGTCCTGATAGGCGCGGTTCCAGGGCTTGAAGAACTTCGCCCCCTCCGGCACCTCGGCGGCATAGAAGCCGCCGTTGGCGATATAGGCGTTGATCTGGTTGGGGTTCGGCGCGCCGCGCCCCACCTCCTTACCGTGACCGCGGAAGCCGAAGAGCGGCCCCACCCCCGGCCGGCGCTGATGGTTGACGATGTAGTCGGCGTAGTCGCGATACTTCGGCCGCCCGTCGTCGGTCACGAAGCCCGGAAGACCGAGCCGCCCGCCCAGATCCACCAGCACCGACTGGAACCCGCGCACGTCGCGGTCCGGCTCCACCACCGGCCAGCGGATCGCGTCCGCCGCGTGATCGGCCTCGCAGATCGGCCGGTCCAGAAGGCTGATGCAGTCGTGGCGTTCCAGATAGGTGGTGTCGGGCAGCACCAGATCGGCATAGGCCACCATTTCCGACGCGTAGGCATCCGAATAGATGATCCGCGGGATCATGTAGTCGCCGTTGCCGTCCTTGCGCGTCAGCATCTCCATCACCTGGCCCGTGTTCATGGAGGAGTTCCACGACATGTTGGCCATGTAGAGCATCAGCGTGTCGATCCGGTAGGGATCGCCCGCCACCGCGTTCGGGATGACCATGTGCATGAGCCCGTGCGCCGACAACGGGTTTTCCCAGGTGAAGCCCCGGTCGATGCGCGCCGGGCTCAGGTCGTCAAGCTTCAGCGCCAGATGCTCCGGCCCCTGCGGAAAGCCGAGGTGCGGACCGTCAAGCGGCCGGCCCGGCATGAAGTAGCTGTGCGGCGTCGGGTGCGCATGGGCAGGCTTGGGATAGGGCGGCTTGAAACGGAAGCCCCCCGGCACCTCGACCGTGCCCAGCAGGATCTGCAGCACATGGAGCGCGCGCGCGGTCTGGAACCCGTTCGAATGCGCCGAGATGCCGCGCATGGCATGAAAGCTGACCGGACGGCCCAGCATGCGCTCATGCGTCTCGCCGCGGAAATCGGTCCAGGGCTGCTCGATCGCGATCGTCTGGTTGAAGGCCACGTCGGCAATCTCGGCCGCAAGCGCGCGGATCCGGGTGGCCGATACGCCGCAGCGCGCCGCCACCGCCTCGGGCGCGTAGTCCGGCCCCAGATACCGCTCCGCCATGTGCTGGAAGACCGTCCGGCAGCCCCGGTGCGTCGCCGCCAGATCGGGCCGGACGCCTGCCGTGTCATAGGGTACGGCATCGCCCGTCCGCCGGTCGATGACCAGGGGCTTGCCCAGATCGTCGCGCAGCAGCAGGCCCTTCTCCTCCCCCTCCGTCTCGTCGATCAGGCAGGCGGCATTGGTCCAGCGCGCCAGGTAGTCGACATCGACCTTGCCCGCCTTCAGCAACTCGTGGATGAGCGCGAGGATCAGGAGACCGTCGGTCCCTGGCGTGATCCCGATCCAGTCGTCGGCCACGGCGTTGTAGCCGGTGCGGATCGGGTTCACCCCGATCACCCGCCCGCCGCGCGCCTTGATCTTGCCGATGCCCATCTTGATCGGGTTGCTGTCGTGATCCTCCGCCACGCCGAACAGCACGAAAAGTCGGGTCCGGTCCCAGTCGGGCTGGCCGAACTCCCAGAAAGCGCCGCCCATGGTGTAGATGCCGGCCGCCGCCATGTTGACCGAACAGAAGCCGCCGTGCGCGGCATAGTTCGGCGTCCCGAACGCCTGCGCCCAGAAACTCGTGAAGCTCTGCGACTGGTCGCGCCCGGTGAAGAAGGCGAACTTCTCGGGCGCCGTCGCGCGCAAGGGGGCCAGCCAGCGCGTCGCGATGCCCAGCGCCTCGTCCCAGCTGATCTCCTCGAACGCGCCCGACCCGCGCGGCCCGACCCTGCGCAACGGCTTGCGCAGCCGCGAGGGGGCGGTGACCTGCATGATCCCCGACGATCCCTTGGCGCAAAGCACGCCCTTGTTGACCGGGTGGTCACGGTTGCCCTCGATGTAGCTCACCTTGCCCGATTTCAGGTGAACGTTGATCCCGCAGCGGCAGGCGCACATGTAGCAGGTCGTCCGCCGCACCTCGTCGGAGACCCTGGGCGAGGTGTCGAGCCTCGGTTCATGCCGCGTCATTCGTCCCCTCCTGCCCGTCTCGCTGCGGGCGTTCCCTCATTCCGTCCCGGCCCGCCGCTCGGCCAGCGCCTCGGCGATGCGCGCGATGCCTTCGGGTATCTTACCCGGTGCGATCGAGGAATAGGCAAGCCGATAACAGTTCCGCGCCTCGCGGCCGGGGGCGAAGAACTGCCGGCCGGGCTCGATCAGCACGCCCCGCGCCCGAAGCGTCTGCGCCAGATCCTCGGTGTCCACGCCCTCGGGCGCGGCCATCCAGAAGCTCGACCCGCCGAAGGCCCCCCGCCCCGCGACCGTCAGCCCGGCATCGCGGATCGCCTCGTTCATCACCACCCGGCGCCGCCGGAACGCCTGGTGGAGCCGGTTCACATGCGCATCGTAATGCCCGAGCGCCAGGAAATAGGCCACCGTGCGCTGCACATGGCCCGGCGGATGGCGGAACACCGCGCCCCGAAGCGCGCGCGCCTCGCGCACGAAAGCTTCGGGCGCGACGATGTAGCCCAGCCGCACGCCGGGAAAGAGCGACTTGGAAAACGAACCGACATAGATCACCCGCCCCTCGCCATCGAGCGACTTGAGCGAGGGTGCCGCGGGCTTGAGGAACGACATCTCGAATTCGTAGTCGTCCTCGACGATGAGGAAATCCTGGCGCGCGGCCCGTTCCAGGAGCGCCAGGCGCCGGTCCACCGGCATGGTGGCATTCGTCGGGCTCTGGTGCGAAGGGGTGACGAAGACGACATCGGCCCCGTCCGGCACCCGGTCGGGCGGCAGCCCCTCCTCGTCCACCTCGACGGCGGTGACGTCGGACCCGGTTTGGCCAAGGATCGACCTCAGCCCGGTGTAGCAGGGATTTTCGGTGACGGCCCGCCGACCCGGCCCCAGCAGCACCTGCGCGGCAAGCCACAGCGCGTTCTGCGCGCCGAGCGTCAGCAGCACCTCCGACGGCTCCGCCGCGATGCTGCGGCGCGGCAGGAGCGCGCGCAGCACATATTCGATCAGCATCGGGTCGTCGCGCTCGTAATAATCTTCCGTCAAGGCGTCGAAATCCCGCCGGCCCAGCGCCTGCAGCGCGCATTGGCGCCAGTTCTGGTGATCGAACAGCGCCGGATCCGCCTGGCCGTAGATGAAGGGATAGGGATGGCTGCGCCAGTCCTGCGGCCGCCCGATGATGCGGTGGCCAGAGAAATCCCGCACCACGCGGCGCGTCCAGTCGACGGCACTCGCCCGCGGGCTTGAAGGATGGCGCAGGCCGGGCCGGACGGGTGCTGTCTGCGAGACGAAGTGCCCCGACCGCCCCAGCGCCGTCAGATAGTCTCCAGCCACCAGTTCGGTATAGGCAAGCGTTACGGTGATGCGGCTCACCCCCAGGTGATCGGCCAGCCTCCGGCTCGACGGCAGCTTGTCCCCCGCCCGCAACCGCCCCGCGAGGATGCCATCGGCGATCATCGCGCGGATCTGCTGCTGCAGGGTGCCGCCCGCTCCGGGCGCGAGAAAGAAGGTTTCGACCGGGATCGGCATCACCTGGACTTATGACACGACCGAACTGGCCCCATCAATCCCTGCCATGCGCCACCCCTCCCCTTCTTCTTTTCCCAAATATCCCGGGGGGTCAGGGGGGCAGCGCCCCCCGCCCGGAACACTCGCCCGGATCGCCCGCCCCGGCGGGCGAAATCCTGTCCCTCGCGGGCCGCCTCAGCCGAAGACCTTGGTCAGCGCCTTGTCGATGGCCCCGGTGATCGCGTCGATGTCGTCGGCCGTCGCGATCAGCGCCGGGCTGAGGCAAAGGACGTTGTTCAGCCCCGGAACCGACCGGTTCGACGCGCCGATGATCACGCCCTGGGCAAAGCATTCGCCCACCACCGCGGCCACTTGCTTCTCGCTCACCGGCTCCTTGGTCTGACGGTCGGCGACCAGTTCCGCCCCGCAGAACAGCCCCTTGCCGCGCACGTCGCCGATGACACGGTGCTTCTCCATCAGCGCCTGCAGGTTGGCGACCGTCCGCTCGCCCATCCGCACGGTGTTTTCCAGAAGCCCCTCGTCCTCGATGATGCGCATGTTCTCGAGCGCCGCCGCCGGACCCGCCGTGCAGCCGCCGAAGGTGGAGATGTCGCGGAAGTAGTTCATCGGGTCGTCGGCATTGTCCTTGAACATGTCGAAGACCGCCTCGGTCGTCACGCAGCAGGCGATCGCGGCATAGCCGGAGGCCACGCCCTTCGCCATCGTCACGAAGTCCGGCTTGATGCCATAGTGCTGATAGCCGAACCAGGTGCCGGTGCGGCCGACGCCGCAGACGACCTCGTCGATATGCAGAAGGATGTCGTACTTCCGGCAGATCTCCTGCACCCGCTCCCAGTAGCCTTGCGGGGGCGTGATAACGCCGCCGCCCGCGGTCACCGGCTCAAGGCAGAGGCCGCCGACGGTGTCGGGCCCCTCGCGCAGGATCACCTGTTCGATCTGGTCGGCCGCCCATTCGCCGTAGTTCTCGACCGGCGCGCCGTCCTGCTGGTGACGGCGGTATTCCATGCAGTGCGGCACCCGCACGAAGCCGGGCGCCATCGGCCCGTACTGCATCGCGCGTTCGTCCTGCCCGCCCGCCGACATCGTGGCGAGCGTCCCGCCGTGATAGTCGCGGTCGCGGTAGAGGATCTTGTATTTCTTGCCGCCGTACTTCTTGTGCGCGATCTGGCGGATCATCTTGAAGGCCTTCTCGTTGGCCTCCGAGCCCGAGTTGGTGTAGTAGACCCGGCTCATGCCCGGCATCTTCTCGATCAGGCGCTTGGCGAAGAGCGAGCCGGGGATCGACCCGGCCGAGTTCGCGAAATAGTTCATCTTCACCAGCTGGTCATAGACCGCCTTGGCGATCGTCTCGCGGCCGTAGCCCACGTTGACGGTCCAGACCCCGCCCGAAACGGCGTCGATCCGCTCAACCCCCTTGGCGTCCCAGACGCGCATGCCCTTGCCTTCCACCATCACCCGCGGGTCGATGGTCTCGAACGGCTTGTGCTGGATCAGGTGGTGCCAGAGGTGGGCACGATCGGCCTCGATCACCTCGGTCAGGTCGTTGCCGAGAACGGGAATGGTCATGGGTCTACCCTCGCAATGCGGAATGGGCCGGCGGTACCGGCATCGCCTTCCAGATCAGCACGGAAGCGGGGCGAAGCGATAGGTCCAGACGCGGCCGTAATCTAGGTCCAGCGCGGCTGATCAGCCGGCGATCCTGACCGGCTTGCCATGCGGGGTGGACAGATAGGCATCCTCCCAGAGCGCGCGGACCTGCTCCGCCTCGTCCCGCGCCGCCCAGCCGGACCCGTCCAGCAGGTGTTCGAGCGTGACGAGCCAGGCGTTCCAGTAGTCGCCCTGCCCGTCCAGCGGCCGCGCGGCGCCGTGGTCCTTCAGCACGGCGCCGAAGGCTTCGGTCCAGGCCGGCCAGGAAAAATGCCCCGCCTCGCTCAGCGCGACGGTCAGGGCGAAAAGCTGCGCCTGCCAGGGTTCGTCGAAGGGGGCGGTTCCGGTGGGGGCGGTTTCGGTCGTCATGCCCGTTCCAGATAGCTTTCCCACAGGTCCAGCGTCACCTCGTCGCCCGCGCGCTCCGCCTCGCCCCAGAGGTCGGCGGCGTCGAAGGCGACTGTGTAGAGCGGCTCGGGCCGTTCACCCAGGCCGTGGGCGTTCGCGTCGGGAAACACATGCGCGCCGTGCGACAGGATCACCGTTCCTGCGTGTCCGGCTGCATAGGCGGGCAGCCGCGTATGCCCGCCCGCCACCAGCACATTGCGCGCGGGCAGGCGGGTGCGGACACGGTCACCGACCGCGAAGCCGGGGTTCCCCCCGCCCCGCGCATAGGGCGACCCCTTGGCCAGCGCCGGGGCAACGGCCGCGGCACGCAGGAGCCCTGGATGCGGCGGCGCGGCTTCGGCGGTTCCGGCGGCCAGTTCGGCCTCGCTCACCAGGCCTTTCGCGACCAGCAGGTCGGCCAGCGCCGCAATCCATTTCTCGTAGTAGGAAAACCGCGCGTAGTCCTTCGGATCAAGGCTTTCGCGGGCGTGGCGCGAGGTGTCGATGCTCCAGCCACCCAGCCCGCCGGCGGCCAGCGTCAGTGCCAGCGCGCCGCGGTGCCAGTCCGCCGCGAAGGGCACCGTTCCCTGCGGCTCCGGCACCACCGCCCCGTCGCCGTAGCGCCCGCCCATGTCGTGCACGCGGGTCACGCGGGCGCCCCCGCCAGACCCGTGCCGATCATCGAATCGCGGGAGACGAGCGCGGCCAGTTGCGCCTCGTCCAGCCCCTCGGTGCCCTCCGGGCGCATCGGGATGACCAGATAGCGCACCTCGGCGGTCGAATCCCAGACCCGCACCTTCTGCCCCTCGGGCAGGGTCACGCCGAACTCCGCCAGAACCTTGCGCGGCTCGCGCACGGCACGGGCGCGGTAGGCGTCGGACTTGTACCAGGCGGGCGGAATACCCAGAAGCGGCCACGGGTAGCAGGAGCAGAGCGTGCAGACGACCATGTTGTGCGTCTCGGGCGTGTTCTCGACCGCGACGACATGTTCGCCCTGCCGGCCGGAGATGCCAAGCGTGGCGATGGCGGCCGTCGAGTCCTGCCTCAGCGCCGCCATGAACGCCGGGTCCGACCATGCCCGCGCCACGACGCGGGCGCCCAGGTGCGGACCCACCTTCTTTTCGTAGGTTTCAAGGATCGCATCCAGCGCGGCGGGATCGACCAGACCCTTGCGGGTCAGGATCGTCTCCAGCGCCTTGACGCGCAGCGCCGGGTCGGACGGGAGGAGCGAATGCGGATGGTCATGATGATCGTGCGGCATGGCCCAAGGCTTGCATGCCGCCGCATCCTTGTCCAGATGCCCAGGCGCCGGGCGCGGCTCAGAGATCGGCCGCGGCGGGATCAGTCAGGCCGATATCTCGCAGCAGGTGGGGCGATACCGCGGCCAGCCTGCGCGCCGCCAGCGCCAGTTCCCGGCGTTCCCGCGCGGCCTTGCGGCGACGTGCCCTGCGGGCAAGGTAATCGGCGAGTATTTCTCTTATTTTATGGGGATGTGAGAGCGTCAGGGTGGTCATCGTTCTGTCCTGATTGGCGGTTGGCTTTGATCGTAGATGTAGCGTGTTTCCCCCTTCCCGACCAATCGAAGCTGTGGCATCATTCATAAGCTGATTTGATGACTTGACATGGCTGCCGCATCCGCCCGCCCTTCTCTTCCGCCGCTCGCCGCGATCCGCGCCTTCGAAGCCGCGGCGCGCCATGGCAGTTTCACTTCCGCGGGTGCGGAACTTGGCCTGACGCAGGCTGCGGTCAGTTATCAGATCAAGGTGCTGGAAGATCGCGTCGGCCTGCCGCTGTTCCGCCGCAAGGCGCGGGGGGTGGAACTCACCGCCGACGGCGCCCGCCTTGCCGAACGTGCGGGCGAGGCGTTCGAGACCCTGCGTCAGGCCTTCGCGGAGGCACGCCACGCCCGCGACGAGACGCTTGTCATCTCGGTCCTGCCGACGTTCGCCCAGCAGATTCTCGCCCCCCGCCTCGGCGCGTTCCAGATCGCCCATCCCGCCATCACCACGCGGGTGGAGGTCGAAAGCCGGCTTGTCGACCTGATCGCCGGCGAGGCGACGGTGGCGATCCGGGCCGGGCGCGGCCAATGGCCAGGGATTGCGTCACATTTCCTCATGGCCGGGATCTACGCCCCGATGATCTCGCCCGCCTTCATCGCCCGCTTCGGCCGACCCTCGGTGCCCGCCGACCTTCTGGACCTGCCGCTCATCGACGCCGACGACATGGGCTGGGAGGGCTGGTTCCGCGCGGCGGGCGTCACGCCGCCCGCGTGTTGTACCAAGGGCGGCACGCTCTTCGGCGTCCAGGCGTACACCGCACAGGCAGCGATGGCCGGCCACGGCGCGAGCCTTCTGAACCCCGGCCTTTTCCGGGGCGAACTGGCCCGCGGCGACCTGATCCAACCCTTCGACATAGAGTTGACGGAAGAAGACGCGATCTACCTCGCCTATCCCGAACGTCGCCGCAACGCCCCGGCCATCCGCGCCTTCCGCGACTGGTTCCTTGCCGAGATGGCGGCAGTCACGGCCGGCGGCACCGGGGACGCGCGCATTTGATCTTGACGACTCTGGCGCTTCCCCGTATTTCGCGCGGACGGAATTTCGGGCGCCGCACGGTCGGCGCCCATGGATTTTATGGGAATCAGGGGCGACAGCCTCCGGAACTGAAGGAAGAGATCAATGTCGCGCGTCTGCGAACTGACCGGTAAAGCCCCCATGTCGGGCAACAACGTGAGCCACGCGAACAACAAGACGCGTCGCCGCTTCCTTCCCAACCTCAACGACGTCACGCTGATCTCCGACGTGCTCGGCCAGTCGTTCAAGCTGCGCATCTCGGCCGCGGCCCTGCGCACCGTCGACCACCGCGGCGGGCTCGATGCGTTCCTCGCCAAGGCGAAGGATGACGAGCTTTCGGCGAAGGCGCTGAAAATCAAGAAAGACATCGAGAAGACCCAGGCCGCCTGAGCCTGAGCCCTTTCGGATTGATTGCTGCGGCCCCGTCCGAACGACGGGGCCGCTTCGTTTTGTCTCCTCGCCAGACCTGCGCAAAGCCTGTATCGCTCGCCGGCATGAGATCACGGGCACCCACCTTCACTGCCGTCGCACTTGCGCTTGCGCTTGTGCTGACGGGGTTCGCCGCGGCCTCCGCGCGCGGCCGCGCGGTCGACGGGGCGGGCACGACCATCGTGCTCTGCTCGGCCGGCGGTCTGTTGCAGGTGACGCTGGACGCCAAGGGCAACCCCACCGGCGAAAGCCACCTGTGCCCCGACCTCGCCTTTTCGCTGATCGCGGCCGTTTCGCTCTCTCCGGCAGAGGTCCATCCTGTCCGCCTGCCCGATCGCCTGGCCGCAAGCTTCGAGATGCACCTGCCCTGCGGGCATCCCGTACCCGAGCGTTCGGCCCGCGCGCCCCCGGGCGTCGCCTGATCCGCGCACCGAAACATTCCATCGAAGGACAACACCATGAAAAGCTTCAGATCCGCGCTTGCCGCGATCGCTTTCGCCCTTGCCACCCCCGCCCTTGCCGACGGCGGGGTGACCATCACCGACGCCTACGCCCGCTTCATGCCCGGGTCCAAGGCCGGCGCCGCCTTCTTCGTGATCGAGAACCACGGAACCGCCGACGACCGGCTTGTCGGCGCGGCTTCGGACGTCGCCATGAAGGTCGAACTGCACACCCATGTGCAAGGCGCCGATGGCTCCATGCAGATGATGCCGGTCGAAGTGGGGTTCCCGGTTCCGGCCGGCGGCACCCACGCGCTTGAGCGCGGCGGCGACCATGTCATGTTCATGGGGCTGAAGGGTGAGGTCGGCGAAACCGTCACCGTCACGCTCAGCTTCGAACAGGCGGGTGACGTGACCGTCGAGATCCCGGTCGACAACGCGCGCTGAAACTGCCTTGGATCGCGGCGCACACCGATGCTCCGCGGTCCGCCGCCGCGCCTCAGCCCTGGGCGCAGAAGGTTTCCGCCGCTTCCCCGAAACTCTTGTAGCGCAGCCAGAACGCCTCGTGCCGCGCATTATCCGAGGTGCGGATTTCCTGCGCCTTGTCCGGGTTCTTGATCAGCCGCGCGGCCATCTTCTGGTCATCCCCGGAAAGGGTCATGTCGGCCACCTGCTGGATGCAGCCGCAAAGCGCCGGGTTGGCGGCGGAACTGCCCGACTTGAGGCAGGCCGTTTCGACCGGACCGGCCGCCGCGCTCCCGGCCCAAAGAAAGCAGGCCACCGCGACCGCCGCGGCGGGATTGAACTTCTTCATCCTGTCCCCCTCCGAGACAGACGGCCCATTACCCGGGCCGCGTTGCTTCGGCGCGGGAGTATGCCGTTCAGGCGTCGCGCTGACAATCCCCGCCTCAGCCGAGGAGAGTGGCGGGATAGCCTTCCTGCGCCAGCACCGCCACGACCTTCGCAGCCGGCAGCGCGGTCACCACCTCGATCTCGCGCGCGGCGAGATCGACCGAAACCGTTGCCGTCGCGTCCTCAGCTGCGATCGCGCGTTCCACCGCCGCCTTGCAATGCCCGCAACTCATGTCGGGAACCGAAAGTTTCACCCCAGCGCCTCCGTCCTGATACCGGCCTTTCATCTGCCGTGGCGGGGCAAGGGTCAAGCCCCGATCAGGCGGCCCGGCTTGCCATCCGCTCCGCCACGACACGCTCGGCTACCTCGTTCGGCCCGACCCGCTCCCTCGCCGCGCGCGTCAGGATGGCATCGAGCGTCGCGTCGAGCCGGGCAAGCTTTGCCGCAACCCAGGCGTCACGATCCGGGCGCCGCAGGATCTCCGCTGCGACGTTGATGATGCCGCCGCCGTTGGCGACGAAGTCGGGGGCGTAGATGATGCCGCGGCCGTGCAGCGCGGCGCCGTCCGCAGCCGTGGCCAGCTGGTTGTTGGCAGCCCCCGCGACCACGGCGCAGCGAAGATCCGGCACGGTTCCCGCGTTCAGGACCGCACCGATGGCGCAGGGGGCAAACACATCGGCCGGCGCGGCATGGATCCGCTCGACAGGGCAGGCTTGGGCGCCCCAACCCGACACCGCCGCCGCGACTCGCGCGGGATCGGTATCGGCCACGACAAGCCGCGCGCCGGCCCCGTGCAGCAAGGCGCCCAGATGGCGTCCGACCGAGCCCAGGCCCTGCACCGCCACCACCCGTCCCGCAAGCTCAGCCGTCCCGAAGCGGTGGCGGAGGGCAGTGCCGATGGCATTGAACACGCCGCGCGCCGTCACCGGCGACGGGTCGCCCGAGCCGTGCGCACCGCCGGCAAGCCCGGCGACGAACCGCGTCTGGCCGGCGAGGATCGACATGTCGGCCGTGCTCATCCCCATGTCCTCGGCCGTCCAGTAACGGCCCTGCAGGGTCTCGATCGCCCGCCCCATGGCCTGCAACAGCGCCGGCGTCTTCTGCCGCGCCGGATCGCCCAGGATCACCGCCTTGCCGCCGCCGAGCGGCAGGTCGGCCGCGGCGTTCTTGAAGGTCATGCCGCGCGACAGCCGCAGCACGTCCTCGACCGCTGCGGCCTCGCCGTCGTAGATTCGCATCCGCAGTCCGCCGGCGGCAGGGCCAAGCCGGGTCGAATGGATGGCTATGAAGCCCAGAAGCCCGGCATCGGGATCTTCGACACGGTACACTTCCTCATGGCTTTCGATGGGCAAGCGCGTGATCTGCATGACATTCTCCGCGGGGAACAGACGGGGTGAAGGTAGCACCACCGCGCTGGAGATTTTCGGCGTTCTCCTCTCTTTGATTTGGTCATTTCGCGTCTTTCGGCTAATAATGACTGAAAGATTGGAGCTTTTTGCCATGGACGCCCTTGACCGCCGGATCATCGCCTCACTTCAGCGCGACGGGCGCATGAGCGTGACAGACCTTGCCGACGAGATCGGCCTGTCGCCCACGCCCTGCGCCCGGCGCATTGCCCGGCTCGAGGCCGAGGGCATCATCAGGGGGTATGGCGCGCGGATCGACCAGAACGCGGTCGGCCTGCCGGTTTCGGTCTTCATCTGGGTCGAGCTGGAGACTCAGTCCAAGGAAGCCGTCGATGCGTTCGAACGCGCGGTGAGGGGGTTCGATCGGGTGATGGAATGCCACCTGATGACGGGATCGCGGGACATCCTGTTGCGCGTGGTGGCGGCGGACCTTGCCGATTTCGACCGTTTCCTGGAGGAACGTCTGATGCGGGTGCCCGGCATCCGCGCGCTGCGCTCCTCGTTCGCGCTGCGCACCATGGTGGCCCGCGCCGCCCTGCCGGTCGCCTGATCAGCCCGGCCGCAGCGCCCGCGCGAAATAGTCCGACAGCGCGCGGCCGACGAAGGACAACGGCGTCCGCGGCGTGGTGATCAGGAACACCTCGGCGGGCATCGCGGGCAGCAGTCCGGGCTCCGGCAGGCTGGCAAGCGCTGCGGGGTCCGGGGCAAGGAACACCTCGTAGTAAAGGGCGCCGGAGCGGTCGTCATGGCCGGGCAGCACCGAGAGCGCGGTCACCGTCGCGGGAACGTCGGGCGTGGTGGTGCCGGGAAAGGCGGTCAGGCGAAGGCGCGCAGGCTGTCCGGGGTGCGCAGCATCCAGATCGCGCGGATCCAGCCGCGCGACGACGCGCAGCCCGGTGCCTGCCGGTGCGATCCGCACGATGACCTGGCCCGCGCCCACCACCGCGCCGGTATCGGGCGGAAGATCCGCCACGGTCCCATCGACGGGGGCAAGGATATGCATCCGTCCAAGCCGCGCCTCAACGGTCGCACGGCGCACCTCGATCTCGACTGCCGCGCGCGACAGTTCGGCCAGCGCCTCTTCCGCGCCGCGCCGGCGCAAGGCGGACCGCGCCTCTGCTTCCTGCTCCGCAATCTCCTCGACCAGGCGCGACGCCTCGATCGCCGCCGCGTTGCGCTCCATCGCCGCTGCCGTGTCCAGCGCCTCTCGCGCGGACGCCCCCAGTCGGGCGGACAGCGCCAGCCCCGCCGCCTGCAGCCGGTCAAGCGCGGCCTGGTCCGCGGCCACAAGCGCCGCCCGCCGCTGAAGCGCGCTGTTCTCCGCGCTCAGGCCGGCACCGCGCGCCGCCGCCTCGCGCGCCCGCAGGAGAGCCGTGTCGACCTCGGCCCGGTGGCTTGCCTGCCGGGCCGCGAACAGTGCGATCGTCGCGGCGATCCGCTCGGCCGCCCAGGGCGGGTCGAAGAAGGCCGAAGCGGTGCAGCAGGTGACGGAGAGGGCGGGCCGGTCGTCACGCTCGGCCAGGAATAGATCGCGCCGCAGCGCGTTTTCGAACCCCTCGCGCAAGACCGCCTCGTGTTCGGAAACCAGCGCGGAGGCATCAAGCTCGGCGATCTTGTCGCCGCGTCGGACGGTCTGGCCCGCCGTCACGGCGGCACGGGCAAGCACGCCGGGTTCCGCCGACTGGACCGGAACCGGCGGGGCCGCGCTTTCGACCGTTCCGCGCAGGACGATGGCGCCGTCGATGCTGACCTGGGCCGACACATAGGCCATTGCCACTGCGAACACCGCCAGCGGCACGAGACCAAGAAGGATGCTGCCACGCAGCGCGACGGCGGCCGATGACACGCGCATCAGGCGACCTCGCCGCGCGGAGCCGACGCCGGCGCGGCCGTGCCGACGGCCGAAGCGCGGCGCGAAAGACCGGCCATAACCTGCCCGACAGGGCCGAAGGCCTGCATGCGCCCGCCCTCGATCAGCAGGACAAGATCGGCAAGCGGCAGCAACTGGGCCTGCCGCGCCGTCACGATCACCGACGCGCCGCGCGCGCGCGCCGAACGAAGCGCCGCGGCGAGGATGGCGAAACCTTCCGGGTCGTGCGCGATGTCGGGATCGTCGAGCAGCAGGATGTCGGGCCTTCCTGCGAGCGCGCGGGCAAGCGCCATCCGGTGCAATTGTCCCTTCGACAGGCGGGTCTCGGCCTCCGGGACGGACGTTTCGAAACCCTGTGGAAGCGAAAGCAGCGCCATCTCCACCCCGGCCGCGCGCGCAGCCTGCCGGGCCGCGGTACGCATCGGCTCTCCCCCGCCCGGGGCGTGCGCATCCCCGGCGATCGCCTCCGCCACCGTGCCCGCGCAAAAGGCCGGGTGCGTAGGCAGATAGCCAAGTACCGCCGATGGACCTTCACGGTGCGGAACACTGTTGCCGCCGCCGACCGTGACCCGGCCGGCGCTTGCGGGCAGAAGCCCGGCGATCACGCGCAGAAGCATGGTCTTGCCGGCTCCGCTGCGACCCAGGATCAACAGGATCTGCCCCGGTCCGACCGCAAACTCGATGCCGGAGAGGACAGGCCGCGCGCCCTCCCCCATCGTTACGGCAAGGCCTTCTGCCGCGACCCGGGCCGGGCCGGGCAGCGGCGGCGCGGGGGGTGTAGCGGCGGCGCGGCGGCGTGCCGCGCGGTGCATGCGCCACACGCGCAATGCCTGTGGAACCGCCGTCATCCCTTGTTCAAACGGCCCAAGGATCCGTGACATCAGCAGCGATCCCGCGACCATCGCGCCCCCGGTCAGTTCGCCCCGGATCGCCAGGCCCGCGCCCAGCGCGATGGTGGCCGATTGCAGGAACACCCTGACCCCGCGCGAGGCCACCGCGCAGGCCGCCGTCGTGTCGCCCAGCCGCAGGTGCGCGATCATGGCGGCCGTGTCGTGACGCCGCCATCGCCGCGCGGCCGCCCCGCCCTGGCCGGTGGCGGCGAGATACTCCGCGGCGGGTCCTGCGCGGGCCAGTTCCTCTGCCGCGGAGGCCGCCGCCAGGTCCAGCCGCCGCCGGGGCCCGCGCGCGAGGTGCCGCTCAACCCCGCCGATCGCTGCAAGCACGGCCATGCCGCCGATGGCAAGGGCCCCCATCAGCGGATGGAACAGGAAAAGCACCCCCAGCATCACCGGCAGGAACGGCAGGTCGAGAACGGCCAGCGCGGCCGCCGAGCCCAGGAACGCCTGCACCGTCGCGCCGCTTTGCGCCGCGCCTGCCGCCCCGGCAAAAGCCGCCGGCGCAATCTCGTCCTGCCGGAGCATCGCCCCCATGCGCGCCAGCATGCGGCTGCGCGACAGATCGACAAGCGACTGCACCGCCTGTGCCGCCGCAAGCATCAGCAGAAGAACGACCAGCGTTTCTGTCGACCCCGCCGGCAGGACGATGTCGTAGACCACCAGCATGAACAGCGGCCCGGCGAGCATCAAGAGGTTCGACGCCACGCCGAAGACCGCCAGCGCGGCGAAAAGCCAATGGCCCGCCACGCCGCCGCCCTGATCCCTGCTGCCGCCGTCCGTCACCTGCCGCCCTGCCGCCGCGATTGCCCGACACAGCATCGCCCTGCCGGGTAAACAACGCGCAAACGGCGCCGGGGGTCAGACGAAGCGGTTGACCAGGTTTTCGAGCCGTTCCTGCCGACCGGAGCGCGGTTCCGGATTGATCCCGCTACGCTCCACCCGTTCGGCGATGGTGGTAAGATCGCTGGACAACATGGCGCGCGCCTCGGGCCGGTCCCAGCCGGCGTAGCGTTCGGCGCGAAGCCGCTCCAGCGTGCCGTCCGCCAGCATCGCGGCCGCCGCCTTGAACGCGCGCGCGCAGGTATCCATGCCGCCGACATGGGCCAGGATCAGATCCTCGGGGTCCAGCGATTGGCGGCGGATCTTGGCGTCGAAATTGGTACCGCCCGTGGTGAAGCCGCCCGCACGCAGGATCTCGTAGAAGGCCAGCATCACCTCGGGACCATTGTTCGGAAACTGGTCGGTATCCCAGCCGGACTGATAGTCGTTGCGGTTCATGTCGATCGAACCGAAGATCCCGAGCGAGGCGGCCAGCGCGATCTCGTGCTCGAACGAATGGCCGGCGAGAATGGCGTGGCCCTGCTCGATGTTGACCTTCACCTCGCCTTCCAGCCCGAAGCGCCGGAGGAAACCGTAGACGGTCGCTACGTCGAAATCGTACTGGTGCTTCGAGGGTTCCTGCGGCTTCGGCTCGATCAGGATCGTACCCTTGAAGCCGATCCTGTGCTTGTAGTCGACGACCATCGACAGGAACCGGCCCGCCTGTTCCGCCTCGCGCCCGAGGTCGGTGTTCAGAAGCGTCTCATACCCCTCGCGCCCGCCCCAGAGGACGTAGTTTTCACCGCCCAGCCGCATCGTCGCATCCATACAG
The DNA here is from genome assembly GCF_025380365.1 of Albidovulum sediminis. GTDB lineage: Bacteria > Pseudomonadota > Alphaproteobacteria > Rhodobacterales > Rhodobacteraceae > Albidovulum > Albidovulum sediminis. Next base: position 384,762 of record NZ_JAOCQF010000002.1, on the reverse strand, counting down.
GACTTGACCGTCGCCGCAGACCAGGCAAAGACCTCCGGGTCCGGGTTGGTGGCCGCCCCCGCCATGAAGCGGCGGTGACTGAAGAGGTTGGCGGTGCCCCACAGCAGCCGGGTGCCGGTGGCTTCCATCTTCGCGCCGAAGTAGTCGACGATTTCCTCGAGGTTGCGGCGGCTTTCGGCGAAGGTCGCGCCCTCGGGGCGCACGTCGGCGTCGTGGAAGCAGAAGTAGGGAACGCCCAGGATCGCGAACATCTCGAACGCGACGTCGGCCTTGAGCTTCGCCAGCGCCATGCCGTCGCCGAACCAGGGGCGGTCGAAGGTCTGGCCGCCGAAGGGATCGCCGCCCGGCCAGGCAAAGCTGTGCCAGTAGGCCGCGGCGAAGCGCAGGTGATCCTCCATCCGCTTGCCGAGGATCACCTCATCGGGGTTGTAGTGGCGGAAGGCGAACTCGTTCGCCGTCTCCGGCCCCTCGTGGCGGATGTGCGGGATGCCGTTGAAAAAGTCGGTCATGTCAGGTCCTTGAGTGCGTCTTGTGCGGCGCGGAAGCGGGCGTGGCCCGCATCCATGGCGTCGGTCAGGGTGGTGTCGGGTTCGATCACGCGCGCGATCGCGGGCAGGGTCGCGCTCTCGGCCCCCGCGCCCGTGCTGGCCATCAGGGCAAGCCGCGCCGCCCCGAAGGCGCCGCCGAAATCGCCGGCCACGGGAAGCTGCACCGGCACGCCCAGCGCGGTGGCGATGAGGCGCAGCCAGTAGTCCGAACGCGAGCCGCCGCCCACCGCCAGAAGGCTTTCCAGCCGGGTTCCGGTCGCTGCCAGCGCATCACGGCAATCGCGGATGGCGAAGGTCACGCCCTCGAGCACCGCGCGCGTCGCCGCGGAGCGGTCGGTTGCGTGTTCAAGGCCGGTGAACGCGCCGCGGACCGAGGCGCTGTTGAGCGGCGTCCGCTCGCCTCCGAGATAGGGCAGGAAGACGGTCTTTCCGGGCGGCCTGAGGCTCTCCAGCTCTCCCGTCAGCGCGGAGGCCTCTGCGCCGACAAGGCGCGCATACCAGTTCAGCGCGTCGGTCGCAGCAAGGATCACACCCATCTGGTGCCAAGTGCGGGGCAGCGCGTGGCAGAAGGTGTGGACGGCTGACGCCGGATCGGGGTGATAGCCGTCATTGGCCGCGAAAAGCACGCCCGACGTGCCGAGCGAGACGAACGCCTCCCCCGCCCGCACCACGCCCACACCGACGCCCGCCGCCGCGTTGTCGCCGCCGCCGCCCGCGACCACCACGCTGTTGCCCATGCCCCAGCGCGCGGCCAGAACCGGCCGCACGGTCCCCGAAACCTCGGACCCCTCGACGAGGCGCGGCATGTTGGCGCGCGAGAGTCCGGTGGCGGCCAGAAGGTCGTCGGACCAGTCGCGCGCCCCGGTGTCGAGCCAGCTTGTCCCGGCGGCGTCCGACATCTCCGCCACATGATCGCCGGTCAGCCACAGCCTGAGATAGTCCTTGGGCAGCAGAACCCTTGCCACCCGCTCGCGCATGCGGGGTTCGTGCCGCGCGACCCAGAGGAGCTTGGGTGCGGTGAAGCCCGGAAAGACGATGTTGCCCGACAGGCGCCGGAACATCGGGTCGCGGTCAAGCTCTGCCGCCTCGACATGCGCGCGGGTGTCGTTCCACAGGATGCAGGGGCGCAGCACCTCGTCCTTCGCGTCAAGCAGCGTGGCGCCGTGCATCTGGCCCGAAAGCCCGATGCCGCGGACCGCCGACAGCCCGTGCGCCGCCAGCGCATCCAGCACGGCCTCGGCCGCGGCGATCCAGTCGGCGGGGGACTGCTCGCTCCACCCCTCTTGCGGACGCGACACGGTGAGGGGGGCGGTGGCTTCGGCAAGGACGCGCTGCGCCTCGTCGATCAGCACACCCTTCAGCCCGGAGGTGCCGAGATCCAGCCCGATGAACATCTCAATAGGCCTGCGGGGGCTTCTTGCCCATGATGATCATGCCCAGGATGTCGTCGTCCGTCACCTCGCCAACGTTGACGCAACCGACGCGCTGGCCGTTCTTCATCACCACGGCGCGGTCGCAGAGATCCATCACCGCGTGGATGTCATGTTCGATCAGGAAGATGCCGAGACCCTGGCGCTTCAGTTCCTGGATCAGTTCGGCCACCATCTGCGTCTCGTGCGGGCCGAGTGCCGCGGTGGGTTCGTCCATGATCAGGATCTTGGCGTTGAAGTAGACCGCCCGCGCGATGGCCACCGACTGCCGCTGCCCGCCCGACAGGGCAGAAACCGGCACATTGAACTTGCGGAAGTTGGGGTTGAGGCGCCCCATGATCTTGCGCGTCTCCGCCTCCATCCGCGCGTCGTCTAGAAAGCCCCCGGCGCTGACCAGTTCCCGCCCGAGGAAGAGGTTCGAGGCGGCGTCGAGGTTGTCGGCCAGCGCGAGCGTCTGGTAGATCGTCTCGATGTTGTAGGCGCGGGCGTCGCGTGGATTCTCGATCTCCACCCTCTCGCCGTTGATGAAGATGTCGCCCGCGTCCTTCTGATAGGCGCCGGAAAGGCACTTGATCAGGGTCGACTTCCCCGCGCCGTTGTGGCCCAGAAGGCCCACGACCTCGCCCGGGTAAAGGTCGACGCTGACGTGATCGACGGCCTTGATGCCCCCGAAGGCGATCGAGATGTCGCGCAGTTCGACAAGGGGGGTGCCGGTGTTCGGATTGCCGCTCATGGTCGTTTCCCCCTTACTTCGCGCGGGTGCGGTAAAGCTTGTCGACATAGACCGCCAGCACCAGCACGATGCCGACGACGATATCCTGCATGGCGGCGTCGAAGCCGATCAGCACCATGCCGGTCTTCAGGCTCTGCATCACCAGCGCGCCGATGATCGCGCCGTAGATCGTGCCCACGCCGCCGGCCAGTGAGGTGCCGCCGATCACCGCCGCCGCGATGACGTAAAGCTCGTCAAGCTGGCCCAGCGAGTTTGTGGCGGAGTTCAGGCGCGCCGAGGCGACGATGGCCGAAAGCCCGGTCAGGAAGCCCATGAGGGCGAAGATCTTCACCGTCATCCAGCGCGTGTCGATGCCCGCAAGCTCGGCCGCGTCGGGGTTGCCGCCGATGGCCAGCACATAGCGGCCGAACCGCGTGCGGGTCATCAGGAAGGTCATGGCGATGCCGACGACCGCCAGGATCAGGACAGGGATGGCGAAGCCGTGGCTGATGTACATCCCGCCCTCGGGCACGGTGATGCCGTTCGCCTCGGCATATTGCTTCACGATGCCGACCGGCCAGGGATAGGCGTTGACCAGCAGGACGGAGCCGATCACCAGCCCGCAGCCCAGCGCGCCCAGCGTGTATTCTGCCCACATCGGACGCAGCGGAAACTCGAACTCGCGCCGCTGCTTGCGCCCGTTCACCAGCATCCAGACGATACCGGCACAGGCCAGAAGGCCGACGATCCAGCTGCCGGTCGCGCCGATCGATCCATAAGGGCCGCCGCCGATCAGGGCGAAGGTGGCGTCCACGGGCGAGATAGTTTCGCCCCGTGCCAGAAGGAAGGCCGCACCGCGCCAGACCAGAAGGCCGCCCAGCGTGACGATGAAGGCCGGGATGCCGCGATAGGCGACAAGCCAGCCGTGAAAGGCCCCGATGGCCGAGCCGACCGCAATTCCGACGACCCCTGCGAGGATCCAGATCAGCGGATGGCCGAGACCCAGCCACTGCGGCAGCACCCAGACCTGCGCGATGCCCATCACCATCGCCGAAAAGCCAAGGAGCGAGCCCACCGACAGGTCGATGTGGCGGGTGATGATGACCAGAACCATGCCGCAGGCCATGATCCCGATCGACGCGGTCTGGACCGACAGGTTCCACAGGTTGCGCGGAGTGAGGAACACGCCGTTGCCGTTCACGATCGTTCCGTAAAGGTGAAAACCGACCCAGATCGCGATCAGCGCGCCGACCATGCCCAGAAGGCGGGTGTCGATTTCGGTGGCTTTCAGGAATCGCCCGATGGCGCCCGTTCCGGGGCCGCTGGCGGTGGTGTCAGAAGGGGTCTGGGTCATGGCGCGTCCGGCACTGGGGGTTGGGGCGGTGCAGACGGGTCTGCGGGAACAGAACCCGCGCGACCGGTGTCGCTGGGGGCGTGGCTGACGCCCGAAGGAAAAGGGCCGATGCCGGTCAGTCCGGCACCGGCCCCTTGTTCAGGTCACTGGCAAGCCGCCACATCCGCGGCCGCACCCTCGCAGGCCTGCTCTTTCGAGATGTGGCCGGCGTCGATCACGACGTTGAGGTTGTCCTTGGTGATCGGGGTCGGCGCCAGGAAGATGGCGTTCATCTCCACGCCCTTCTCGCCGCCGGACCACTTCACCGCGCCTTCGACCGCATCCATCGCGGTCCCGCCGGCCAAAGCCGAGGCGATCTCTGCCGCTGCCTTGCCAAGTTGACGGCTGTCCTTCCAGACCGAGACCGTCTGGGTCCCGCGCGCCACGCGGTTCAGGGCGGCAAGGTCGCCGTCCTGGCCGCCGACCGGAACCGTCAGACCCTGCGCCGACAGCGCCGCGATGACGCCGCCCGCCATGCCGTCATTCTCGGCCAGAACGGCGTCGATGGCGTTGTTGTTGGCGGTCAGGATCTGTTCCATGTTGGTCTGCGCGTTCTCGGGCTTCCAGCCGTCGGTGTAGGTCTCGCCGACGATCTTGATCTTGCCCTCGGCCACCGGCCCAGCGATCACCTCTTCCATGCCAGAGCGCAGGAAGTCGGCGTTCGGGTCGCCGGGATCGCCCTTGATGATCGCGAAGTTGCCTTCCGGCTGGGCCGCGACGACATGTTCGGCGATGATCCGGCCGACGCCCTTGTTGTCGAAGGTCAGGTAGAAGGCGCGGTTGTCCTCGATCAGGCGGTCATAGCCGACGACCGGGATGCCTTCCGCCGCGGCCTTGTCGACCGCCGGGCCGATCGCGTCCTTGTCCATGGCGAGGATGATGAGCGCGTTCGCACCCTGGGCGATAAGCGCCTCGACATCGGTCAGCTGCTTGGCCGCCGAACCCTGGGCGTCGGCCGAGATATAGGTGTTGCCGGCCGCTTCCAGCGCGGCCTTGATCGCGGCTTCGTCGGTCTTCCAACGCTCTTCCTGGAAGTTCGACCACGATACGCCGACGGTCAGGTTCTGCGCGAAGACGGGCGTGGTCAGGCACGTGGCCAGCATCGCCGCGGCGAGAAGCGTTCTTCTCTTCATAGGTGTCCTCCCTGGATACCGGCCCCACCCTCAGGGGCCGTGCCGGCGGATTCGCCGGAACGCAGACAGCTTATCCAGATTAATTTGGTTGTCAAAATAATATTAAACCGTAGTATCGGCAGCATGCTCGAAGATCGCCCATATACCCCCAGGATGGCCGCCGGATCAGCGAAATCCGGGCGAATGCGCGATCTTTTAGTTTGGAAGAAAAATAAATGAGCGGTGACATGGCGTCCTCTGGCGCGGAAAGCGCACTGCGGCGGGGATGCGGGCCGCTGATTCCGCCGCTGTCCGAGTCGATGCGCCCGATGCGGCAGCAGATCTTCGAACGGGTGCGGGCGGGCGGGCTTATGCCGCGCGTGCAAGTCGCCAAGGAACTGGGTGTCAGCCCCGCATCGGTGACCACCCTGACCTCCGAACTGATCGAGATGGGCCTGCTGGAGGAGGTGGCCGTCCCGCGCGAACCGGGCGACACCGGCCGTGGGCGGCCACCGGTCGCGCTTGGCGTGCGGGCGGGTGCGCATTTCGTCGCCGGCGTGAAGCTGTCGGATTCCTTCCATACCGCCGTGGTGGTCGATTTCGCCGGCACAGTCATCGCCTCCGAGGCGGTGCAGGTGCAGCCGGGGCTGCAGGCGCCCGCGGCGGTCGTGGATGCCTGCCACGCGCTTCTCGAACGGGTGGCGGCCAAGGCCGGACTGCCGATCGGCCGGCTTTCGGCGATCGGCGTCGGCGTGCCGGGCTTCGTGGACAGTGCAGCCGGCCGCGTCTTCTGGTCCCCGATCCTTGGCGAGCGGGACTTTCCCCTGGCCGGGGCGATCTCGGCCCGCACCGGCCTGCCGGTGATGCTCGACAACGACGCGAACCTCGTGGCGCTGGCCGAACTCTGGTATGGCGCCGGGCGGCAAATCGCCGACTTCGCCGTCGTCACCATCGAACACGGCGTGGGCATGGGCGTGGTCATCAACCACCGGCTTTATCGCGGGGCGCAGGGTCTCGGGATGGAGCTTGGCCACACCAAGGTGCAACTTGACGGCGCGCTCTGCCGCTGTGGCCAGCGCGGCTGCCTTGAGGCCTATGTGGCCGACTATGCGCTGGCGCGCGAGGCGACGACCGCGCTCAACTGGATGCACAAGGCGGGTCAGCCCATGCAGGTGCTGATCGAAAGCCTTTACGACCATGCCAAGGCCGGCAATGCCGCCGCGCGGTCCATCTTCCGCCGCGCCGGTCGGTATCTGGCAGTGGGCCTTGCCAACGTGGTGAACCTCTTCGATCCGGCGCTGATCATCCTGTCGGGTGAGCGGATGCGGTATGACTATCTTTACGCCGCCGACACGCTGGCCGAGATGGACAAGCTGGTGCTGAACACCGGCCGCCCGACCCCGCCGATCGAGGTGCATGCCTGGGGGGACCTCCTCTGGGCGCATGGCGCGGCGGCCCTCGCGCTGTCGACCGTGACCGAGGGGCTTCTGGGCCCCGCGCGCGACATGGCCGCGCAATGAAGCGCCGTGCCGCTCTCATCGTTGCGCTCGCAACACCCGCCGCGGCCGATCCCGCCTTCGTGGACCGGTCCGCGACGCTGCCCGAACGCGTCGTCTACTCGGGCGACTGGGAACATTTCGTGGGCGGCGGCGTCGCCGTCTTCGACTGCAACGGCGACGCACGCCCCGATATGCTGGCCGCCGGCGGCACCGCGCCTGCCCGGCTGTTCGTCAACGAAACGCCTGCGCCCGGCGCCGCCTTCGCCTTCCGCGACGGGGGGCTTGCAGACATCACCGGCGCGACCGGCGCCTATCCGCTCGACCTCGATGGCGACGGGAACCTCGACCTCGCCGTGCTCCGGGTCGGGCCGGACCTGCTGCTGAAGGGCGACGGCACCTGCGGCTTCCGCGATGCGACGGCCGAATGGGGCCTGGTCACCGGCGACCGCTGGACCACCGCCTTCACCGCCACGTGGGAGCGGGGGCGCACAGGCCCGACGCTCGTCTTCGGGCACTATGTCGACCGCGCCAACCCCGCGGGCCCGTTCGAAGCCTGCGACACCAACACGCTCTACCGCCCCGAAGGCGACCGCTACGGCGCGCCCATCACCCTCGAGCCGGGGTTCTGCGCGCTGTCCATGCTGATCTCCGACTGGCAGCGCAAGGGCACGCCGGAACTTCGCATCTCGAACGACCGGCACTACTATGTGCGCGGCGGATACGAACAGATGTGGCGGCTCGATCCCCTGGCGGAGCGGACCGAGGCGGACGGGTGGCGCAAGGTCTCGCTCTGGGGCATGGGCATCGCGAGCGCGGACCTGACCGGCGACGGGCTACCCGAGGTCATGCTGACCTCGATGGGCGACCAATTGCTGGAGATCAACGCGGGCGACCGGATGGAACCCGCCCCCTATTCCATCGGCACCTATGCGCAGCGCCCCTTCGTCGGCGACGACGGCCGCCCCTCGACCGGCTGGCATGCCGAGTTCGGCGATGTCGACAACGACGGGCGGCTCGACCTCTTCATCGCCAAGGGCAACGTCGACCAGATGCCGTCGAACGCGATCCACGACCCCAACAACCTGCTGATGCAAGGGCCCGACGGCACGTTCATGGAAAAGGCCGATGTGGCGGGCGTCGCCACCGCCGAACGCGCGCGCGGCGCGGCGCTGGCGGATTTCGATGGCGACGGGCGGCTTGACCTCGTGGTGATGAACCGGCGCGCGCCGATGGAGCTTTGGCAGAACGTCACGGAAGATGCCGGCAACTGGATCGCGATCGAGCCGCGGATGGACGCGCCCAACACCCGCGCCGTCGGCGCCTGGGTAGAGGTGCGGGCAGGCGGGCGAACGCAGACCCGCGAGGTGACGGTGGGCGGTGGCCACGCGGGCGGTCAGGCCGGCCCGGTGCACTTCGGCCTTGGGGCCGAACCGGCGGCCGAGGTGCGGGTGATCTGGCCTGACGGCACCGCGACCGGCTGGCAGCACCTTGACGCGGGCCGGATCGCCAGGATCGACCGCTGACGGCCCGGCTAGCGGTCCAGCGGCAGGCCGCTCGGCACTGTCTCGGGGATGCCCAGCCGACCGTCCAGCGATGCGGGGTCGGTCAGGCTGGCCAGGAACGCCATAAGGTCGTCCAACTCTTCCTCGCTCAGCATGACAGGACCGGCGCGCACCGTCGCGGCAATCTCCGCCCGCGCGCCCGGATCGTCCATGAGCGTGAAGTCCGGCCTTGCGCCCGGCAGCCGCGGCAGGATGGCCTCGGGCGCATATGAGGCCAGCGCCGCCTTCGGATCGAGATGGGCAACCACGAAGCGGCGCAGGTCCGAATAGGCCCCGGCGTGCCCCCAGGGGCCGGTTTCCACCACGTTGCGCAGGGGCGGCGTGCGGAAGGCGTGGGCATCCTCCGCCCGCCCCGTGACCCGCATTCGCCCGACATCCTTCTGATGGTTTTCGAACCGCTCGGCCTTGCCCGGCCCGATCTGCGGCTGGCCCATGGCGTGAAATCCCATGTCGGAAAGCAGCGGGCCGGAATGGCAGGTGCCGCATCCCGCCTTGCCGAAGAACAGCGAGAGCCCGCGCGCCGCGGCAGGCGGCAGGTCGCCGTCACCGCGCAATATGCGGTCAAACGGGCTGTCGTCGGCGCGCCATTCGAACGCCATGAAGGCGGCGATGGCGTTCGAGATGTCGGTGAAGCCGACCGGCCGACCAGCTGCGATCTCGGGATAGACCGCGCGGAAGTCCCGGGCATAGGACGGAACCGCCGCGACGCGAGCGGCGATCGCGCCCCAGGCGCCGTCGGGTCCGGTCAGCCGCCCCTGCCGCACCAGTTTCGAGACCTCGTTCTCCTGGTAATGCCCCGCCATCTCGTCCGGCGACAGGACGGGGAACATGGTCTGCGCCGAGAGAAGGTTCGCGAACCCCGTCACCATCTCGTCCTCAAGCGGGGTGCGCAGGCCGCCGGGCCGGGCGGGATCGACCTCGATGCGCCCATCGGCGAAAAGGGCGGTCACCTGCCGCGCACCCAGGTTGAAGAGCGGCGGCGCATTGCGCGGAATGCGCTGTTCGGGAAGGTTCGCAGGATCGGCGCGCCGGTCGGGGCCAAGACCGGTGCCACCTTCGCCCAGTCCCAGCGAAACGCCGTCGCCGGTAGCGAAGCGGGGGTGGTGGCAGGTCGCGCAGGCGATGTTGCGGTTGCCCGACAGGATGGGGTCGAAGAACAGAAGCTGACCCAGCCGAACCTCGGCCATGTCGGGCGGCGGAAAATCCGCGTTCGTCAGCGGGTCGGGCAGTTCGCCCGCCCAGAGCGGCAGGGGCAGCGCCAGGGTGGCGGCCAGCATCGTCTTCAGCATCGCCCGGCACCTCCCAGCTGCGGCGCACGCCATCCCATGCAGCCTAGCGGAACATCGGCGGGCGCGCATCCACCCAGCGCCCCTCAGCCTTGCCGGATTCGGCCACCGCATAGATCGCCGCCATCGACCGGAGCCCATCCTCCGCCCGCGGGTACAGGTCGGCGGCGGGGTTCGCGGCCCGGCCTTCCTTCTGCGCAAGGATCGCCTCGGCAAGGTCGCGGTAGATGTTGGCGAAGGCAAGCGGCATGCCCTCCGCATGCCCCATCGTCACCCGGCTGGCGCGGTCCGCCTCTGGCGAAAGCCCGGCCTCGCCGCGTTCGATCACCTGAAGCCGACCGCGCAGCGGCATCCAGTAAAGCTGGTTGGGCTGTTCCTGCGCCCATCGCAGCCCGCCCGTCTCTCCGAAGACCTGAAGCGTCAGACCGTGCTGGCGGCCGATCGCCACCGAAGAGGTCCAGAGCCGCCCGACCGCGCCGCCGTCCATGCGGAAATTCACCATCGCGTCGTCTTCCAGCACGCGCGAGGGGATGCAGGACACGGTATCGGCTGAAAGCCGCGTCACCTCCTGCCCGGTCACGAACGACGCCATGTGCAGTGCGTGGATGCCGCAGTCGGCGAACTGCGCCGACACGCCGGCCTGCGCGGGATCGTAGCGCCAGCGCACACGCGGGTTGTCGGCGTCCCCGGCGTCGGCGTGGTGGCCGTGCGCGAACTCCGCCACCACAAGCCGGATGCGCCCCAGATCGCCGCGCGCCACCATCGCCCGCATGTGCCGGACAAGGGCATAGCCGGTGTAACCGTAGTTGACCGCGCAGATGCGCCCGGTCGCGCGGGACAGACGGACGATCTCCTCCCCCTCCTCGACGGTGATGGTCATGGGCTTTTCGCACAGGACGTGGAACCCTGCCTCGAGGAATGCCTTCGTGATCTCGAAATGGGTGGCGTTCGGGGTTGCGACGGTGACAAGGTCGATCCGGTCCGGGCGGGCGCGCTCCCCCTCCAGCATCTCGTGCCAGTTGCCGTAGGACCGGTCCGCGGCAAGGCCGAGTTTGCGGCCAAAGGCCCGTCCCGCTTCCGCGTTATGGTCGAGCGCCCCCGCGGCAAAGGCGAACGCGCCGTCCACCGCCGCGCCCAGGCGATGCGCGGGGCCGATCTGGCTCCCCTCGCCGCCGCCGATCAGACCCCAGTTGAGGCGTGCCATGTGATCTCCTGCTCAAAGCGTCTCGTCAGGCCGACTCGGCCGGAACGGGGCACGCGGCACCCGTCGGGCGTTAGCGCTCCCACCGGCGGGCGCGAACGTCAAGACCCGTTGCGCCGGGTGCCTGACGATCGCCGGCGGATGCAGCCGTTAGACACCGTCGCCCGCCCCGGTTCAGCCGGCGGCCCTCAGTCCCGGATCCTCCAACGCGATGCGCAGGCGCATCAGGTCTGCCGGGCGGCGGCCCGTGAACAGTCCGAAAGCGTCGATGCCCTGGTGAAAGAACAACTCCCACCCCGACAGGAAGCGCGCGCCTGCCGCCAGCGCCTGCGCGCGAAACGGCGTCAGGACGGGCGTGTAGACCGCGTCGAACGCCCATCCTCCCTTTGCAAATGCCCCGTCGGGAACCGGCGAACCGGGGTATCCCACCATGCCGAGCGGCGTGGCGTTGACGACGCCGTCCGACCCGGCGACGGCCTCGATCCCCGCGGTCCGGATTCTGGCCCCGCCGGCATCTGCCATGGCTGCCGCCAGATGCGCCGCGCGCACGGGGTCGCTGTCGATCAGGATGACTTCGGCAGCGCCGAGCGCGAGCAGGGCGAAGCCGATGGCACGCCCGACGCCCCCCGCGCCGATCAGGGCGACGCGGCCCGGCGCCGCGCCGCCATAGGCGCCGCGATAGGCCGCGACAAAGCCGGAATGGTCGGTGTTGAATCCGCGCGCGCCGTCGCCCGTGAAGCATACGGTGTTCACCGAACCGATCCTTGCGATCGCCGGGTCGTCGACCCGCACCAGCGGCACGACCCGTTCCTTGTAGGGCAGCGTGACGTTCACCCCGGCAAGGCCGTCGTCGCGGCAGGCGTCCAGCACGGCCTCGAACGGCAGGCCCATTGCCGGCGGGATGAACAGGTCATAGCTGACCTTCAGCCCGCACATCGCCCCCGCCAACCGGTGCAGGTCGGGGGAGCGCGAGGCGCGGATGTTGTCACCGATCAGGCCAAGACAAACCTCGGGCATCCCTCACCCCTCGTATCCGGCAAGCCGCGGCAGGAAAAGGACGATTCCGGGCATCAGGATCATCGCCAGAAGTGCGAGGAGGAGCACCGCGAGGAACGGCCAGATCTCCGCGATCATCTCGCGCAGCGAAATGCCCGTTACGGCGTTGATGACGAACAACAGGATCCCGTAGGGCGGCGTAATCAGGCCGATCATGGAGTTGACCACGGCGACCACCCCGAAGTGCACCAGGTCGATGCCGAGATCGCGGCATGTGGGCAGGAACAGGGGGATGATGACAAGGATGATCGTAGTTGCATCCAGAAAGCAGCCCAGGACCAGCAGGACGAGGTTCACCCCCAGAAGAAACGCCAGGGGGGAGACATCGAGGCCGACAAGCCAGCCCGCCAGCAGGTTCGGGATGTTCTCGGAGGCGACGATGTAGTTCAGGATCAGCGCGCCGCCGATCACCAGGCCCACCGCGGCGGAGGAGCGCGCGGACTCCACGAGTATCCCGTAAAGTGTGCGGAAGGACAGCGCGCGGTAGAAGAGCGCGGCCAGGACAAGGGCGTAGAAGGCGGCGACGGCCGCGGCCTCGGTCGGCGTGGTGACGCCGCCGTAGATGCCGTAAAGCAGGATCGCGGGCATCAGCAGCGCCGGGAAGGCGTTCGCGGTCCGGCGCGGCAGGTCGCGCAGCGGCACCGGCTGCTCGATCGCGAAGCCGCGGCGGTGTGACAGCCAGGCATTCATCGCCATCAGGACCGCGCCCATCACCAGCCCCGGCAGGATGCCGCCCAGGAACAGGTAGCCGATCGAGGCGTTGGAGACGAGCGCGTAAAGGACCATCGGGATCGAGGGCGGGATGATCGGGCCGATGGTGGCGGATGCGGCGGTGATCGCGGCGGCATAGCACGGCGGAAAGCGCCCGTCCCTGCGCATCATGTCGATGATGATCCGACCGATGCCCGCGGCGTCCGCCACCGCCGACCCGGACATGCCCGAAAAGATCAGCGAGGCGAGCACGTTCACATGACCGAGCCCGCCGCGGAAGCGGCCGACGACGGCGACGCAGAACCCGAGCAGCCGGTCCGAGATCGTGCCCGCGTTCATGATGTTCGCCGCCACGATGAACAGCGGCACGGCCAGCAGCAGGAAGCTTTGATAAAGCCCGTCGAGAAGGTTCTTGCCGACGATGCCGATGCCCTGTCCGCCCGCGCCGACATAGAGGATGGCCGCGACAAGGATCGCGTAGGCCACCGGCACGCCGATCCCGGCCAGGAAGAAGAGCGACCCGAGACAGAGCAGGAACTCAACGCTCATTCAGACGCGCCTTCGGGAACGTGGTGGCCTTGCCTTCCGGCCCCGTGACGCAGCACATCGACGATCCGCCAGAGATAGCGCAAGCCGACGACGCCCAGGAACAGGAAATAGACCGAGTAGATCGGCAGCATCTTGACCGGCAGCGTGGCCGAGGACTTGAGCCTGAGGATCGCGAGCTTCTCCCAGGTGGGAAGGACCGAGAGCAGCAGGGCGGCCGCCACGCAGGCCGCGCCGATGACCGTGAAGGCCCTCCGCAACCCCGGCCGGACCCAGAGATACAGGATGTCGAACGTCACGTGGTCGCGTTCCCGGACGACGAAGGCATTGCCCCAGAAGACGATCCAGATCCACATCACCAGGCAGAACTCGAGCGTCCAGCCGAAAGCCGAGGCGTCGACCAGGTGGCCGAGACGCGCCATGAACCAGTCCGACCCGACAACATAGCGGACCGCGATCTGGATCAGGAAGGTCAGGAACATGGCGGTCATCATCAGCGCCGCCATGCCCTCGGTGAAGCGCGCGAGGATCGCGCCAAGACGTCTCATCGCGCGTCCCCGCCCGCTCTTCGATCAGCCGCCCAGCGCGTTGATCTGCTCCAGCACGCCCGCCGGCCAGTCCTTGGCGAAATCTGACTCGAGATAGGCCTTCTGCACATGATCGCGGAAGGCTGCCACATCGGGTTCGTAGACGTCCAGCCCCTGCTCCTCAAGGAACGAGACCAACTGCCCCTCCTTCTGAAGCTGGTTCTGCCGGCCGAAGTCGGCGGCGGCATCGGCCGCTTCCTGAACCTTCGCCTGCTGCTCGGGCGTCATCGCGTCCCAGGCCGCTTTCGACAGCGCGATGTAGTTCAGGTCCACCAGGTGCGAGGTGAGCACGATCTGCTTCGTCACTTCGTAGAACTTGGCATCCACGACGGTCGGCAGGGGGTTGTCCTGCCCGTCGACCGCACCGGTCTGAAGCGCGGTGTAGACCTCGGTGAAGGCCATCGGCGTCGGATTGGCACCAAGAGCACGGCCCAGGAACTGCCAGGCATCGGTGCCGGGCATGCGCAGGTTGACCCCGGCCAGGTCGGCGGGCGTCATCACCGTACGCTCGGACTTCGGCATCCTCAGGTTCACCTGGCGACGGCCCAGATACATGACCGAAAGGAGTTTCACCCCCAGTTCGTCCTCCACCTTCTTCTTGAACGCATCCATCAGGGGATCGTTGAACACCTTGACCTGGTGTTCCGCGCTTTGATGGACGTAGCCAGCGGTGAAGATCGAGAACTCGGGGAAGAACGTGGCCAGTTCCTGCGCCGAAGTGATCGACATCTCGAGATCGCCCGAGGCGATCGCCTCAAGCTCGGTCCCCTGCTGGAAAAGGCTTCCGTTCCAGTGAGGTTCGAAGCTGGCGAAGTCGGCGACCATGGGCGCGAACTTTTCCAGCATCGCGATCGAACGCTGGTCCGTCTCCGACTGCACGGCCGAGAGCCTGAGGCGGATCTTGTCCTGAGCCGATGCAGGCATGGCACCCGCGGCCAGCGCCGCGGCCGCGGCGGACAGAAGTGTCCGACGGGTGATGATAGCGGTCATCTTTTCCTCCCTGAGATTCGCCCGACCCCCCGGACGACCATGGCGGGTGAGGATACGGGGAAATGTGGCTCAATCAACCAATGAATGAGGTTTCATTGCTGATTGCCATTAATACCATGTGTTTAGAATATAATCGATTATTCTTCAGTGGCGACGCGACCCGCCCCGAGGCAATCCGCCACGCCCCCCTCGATATGCGTGCGCAGGATGGATTGCGCCCGGATGACATCCCGGTCGAGGGCCGCCGTGAGCAGCGCGCGATGTTCGGCCGCGGCCGTCGCGCCGCGATAGGTCAGGCGACGCATCTGGTAACGCAGGTACTTGTCGAAGACGGTTCCGTGAACCTCCATCAGCGCGCGCGACCCGCAGGCAAGGATCAGCGCCTGGTGAAACTCCCAGTCATACTGCTTCCACGTCTCCCGCACCGCGGTATCGCCGGCGGCCATGCGGTCCTCCATCCGGCTGAGCTTGTGGTGGGCCGAAACGATCGCGCCCTCCCATTCGGTGTCGCCAGCGCGGATCGACAGGCCCAGCGCGTGGCCCTCCACCAGGATGCGCAGGTCCGCAATCTCGCGCAGTTCGGCGTCCGACATCCCGGCCACGGCAAAGCCGCGCTGCCCCGGCGCTTCCACCAGCCCTTCCGTCGCAAGCCGGCTGAGCGCCTCACGGATGGTCGAGACGCTGGCGCCGTAGTCAGTCTTCATCCGCTCCAGCCGCAGGCGCGCACCCGCGTCAAGCCGGCCGAAGATGATGTCGCGCCGGATCGATCGGTAGACGTCCTGCCCGACCAAGCCGGACTCGGTTCGCGGGTACATCGGGATCTCCGTCTTGCCGGGTGCCGGAACTGCGGGAAGAATAGCGCCAATCTGTCATAGCATCGCAACCAAAATCGATTAAACTGCCCTTCATGTGACGAAGCCGCCTGTGAGGATCCCCTGTGCCAGCGACCCGGAGGCCGACGAAGGGCGGGCCTGCCAAGGCCACCCGTGCAAGCCGGCTGGCGGAGGAGATTCGCCAGGCCATCCTCAGTGGCGAGATGGAACCGGGAAGCCGGGTGAACCTCGACCGGCTGCGCGAGAGGTTCGGCGTGTCGCTAAGCCCGGTGCGCGAAGCGGTGGCGCGCCTGGTCCATGCCGGCCTTGTGGAGTTCGAGGACCAGCGCGGCTATCGCGTCGCCCAGGTTTCGGCAGACAACCTGGCCGAGGTGACGCGGCTTCGCGCCGAACTCGAAAGCCTGGCCGCGGGTCTGGCGGCCGAGCGGGCGGGGCTGGACTGGGAAGGCGAGGTCATGGCAGCGTTGCACCGGCTGAACCGCGTCGACCCAGCCGACGCCTTCGGATGGGATGCGGCCCACGCCACCTTTCACCACACCCTTGTCGGCGGGGCCGGCATGCCGATCCTGTCCGATTTCTGCGCGATCCTTCTGGGTCTCCACGAACGATACCGCCGGATCGGCGGCAACACTCCGCCCCCGACCGGCGCGGCAGGCCATGACGCCATCGTTGAAGCCGCGGCCCTCAGGCGGGATGCGCAGGCGGCACGGCAACTGGTGCGCGCGCAGATCGAGGACTGGGGCGAACGCCTTGCCCGCCGGTTCGAAGACCATACGAGCCACGCGTCCAGACCAACGACCCGAAATTCCTTGCAAGGATAGGACATGACCCAGACGATCTACATTCTGAACGGCCCCAACCTGAACCTGCTTGGCAGACGCCAGCCCGAGATCTACGGCCGCGAAACGCTGCAGGACGTGGAGGCGACCTGCGCGGGCGTCGCCTCCGGCCTCGGCCTTGCGGTCCGGCTGATGCAGTCGAACCACGAGGGGCAGATCGTGGACTGGATCCACGAGGCGCGCGAAAAGGCTGCGGCGGTCGTCATCAACCCCGGCGCGCTGACGCACACCTCGATCGCGATCCTCGACGCGCTCAACACCTTCGAGGGGCCGGTGATCGAGGTGCACATCTCCAACATCCACAAGCGCGAGAGCTTTCGCCACCATTCCTACGTATCGCTGCGCGCCGAGGGCGTGATCGCGGGTTGCGGGGTGGAGGGTTACGCGCTGGCCGTGCGGAGGATCGCGAGTCTTCTGGCCAGATGACGGTACGCCCGGCCCTTGTCGGCGCCGGTCTGCTTGCCGACCATCGCCCCGACGGAGTGATCCGGGGCGAGGAGACGCCGCTTGTGCCGGCGCGCGAAGCACTGGAAAATCTGCGCGTCATCGACGCCGCGCGGCGCTCGGCCGCGACAGGTACGACCATCACACTGAACCCGATACCGGCACCGGAAGGAGATACACCATGAAGAACCCCGAAAACCGCTTCAGGGCGGCGCTGAAGGCCGGACGCCAGCAGATCGGGCTCTGGAACACCATTGGCGGCAATACCGTGCCCGAGGCCCTGGCCGGGTGCGGCTTCGACTGGGTGGTGATCGACACCGAACACAGCGCGGTCGAGGTGGTGGACGTGCTGGGTGCGCTCCAATCCATGGCGGCCTGGCCGTGGGTGAGCCCGGTCGTGCGCCCCGCCTTCAACGACCCGGTCCTGATCAAGCGCATCCTCGACTTCGGCGCGCAGACCCTGCTTTTGCCCTACATCCAGTCCGCGGACGAGGCCCGCGCCGCGGTCCGCGCCGTCCGCTATCCGCCCGCGGGCATCCGCGGCGTCGCCGGGATGACCCGCGCCAGCCGCTACGGCGCGATCGACGGCTACACCGCGACGGCCAACGACGAGATATGCCTGCTCCTCCAGGTCGAGACACGGGCCGCACTCGAGGCGATCGAAAGCATCGCCACGGTCGAGGGGGTGGACGGCATCTTCATCGGCCCCGCCGATCTGGCCGCCAGCCTGGGCCACCCGGGCAACCCCGGCCACCCCGAGGTGGTGGCCGCGATCGAGGGGGCGATCGCCACGCTGAAGTCGCTGGGCGTGCCCTCGGGGATCCTGTCGCTCGATGAAGCCTTCGTGCGCCGCTGCATGGAGCTTGGCACGACCTTCACCGCGGTGGGCGTCGATCTTGCCCTCCTCGTGAGCGGGGTCAGGGCGCTTCGGGCTCGGTTCTCCGCCTAGGTTCCGCAGAAGCCGGCGCGCCTCAGGGCGTGCCGGCCAGGCACGCCTGCATCCGCGCGACACCCTCGGCGATGCGCCCCTCGTCGATCGAGGAGTAGCCCATCCGGAAGAACCGGCAGGGCGCGGGCGGGTCCGCGAAGAACGGATGCCCCGGTTCGACCAGCACGCCTTGGCCGCCGAACACGGCGTTGAGCGCGGCGCTGTCGATCCCCTCGGGGGCGGCGACCCAAAGACTCGACCCGCCATGGCGCGACGCTCCGAGGATGGCGAAATCGGTCTGCGCGAGGGCGGCGACAAGCGCCTCGCGCCGGCGGCGGAAGGTCTGGCGCAGGCGCACGACATGGGCGTCGTAATGGCCGAGCGCGAGGAAATAGCCGGTCACGCGCTGCATGTGGCCCGGCGCGTGGCGCAGCATCATCGCGCGCAAGGCCCGCGCCTCGCGGATGAATTCGGGCGGGGCGACCATGTAGCCGATCCGCAGCCCCGGAAAGAGCGACTTCGAGAAGCTGCCGATGTAGATCACCCGCCCCGCCGCATCGAGCGACTTGAGCGCGGGCGAAGGCGGTTCGAGAAAGCTCATCTCGAACTCGTAGTCGTCCTCGATGATCAGGAAATCCTGCGTATCCGCACGCCGCAGCAGCTCAAGCCGCCGCGCCAGGGGCAAGGTCGCCCCGGTGGGAATGTTGTGGCTGGGCGTGGCGATGACCAGCCCGACCCCGTCCGACAGTGCGGCCGGATCCAGACCTTGTGCATCCACCGGGACATATTCGACCGGCATGCGGGCATAGCGCAGCGCCTCGGCGAAGTCGGGAAAGCCCGGATCCTCCACCGCGGCGGTCCGGTCCGGGCGAGCCAGAAGCTGCACCGCGGTCCATACGGCATTCTGCGCGCCCAGCGTGATCAGGACCTCGTCCGCGCCCGCCCGGATGCCCCGGCGCGGCAACGTGTTCTTGCAGATGTAATCCACCAGCACCGGGTCGTCCTGCGTCAGCTGGTCATCGGCCAGCCCGGTGAAGTCGCGCGTGCCAAGGGCGCGGCGCGCGCAATCGCGCCAGGCGCTGTGGTCGAACAGCTTGGGATCGACCTGTCCATAGACGAACGGATAGGGGTAGCTGCGCCAGTTCTGCGGCTTCAGGATCTGGCGCCGGTCCGCAAGCCGCCGCGCCAGCCAGCCACCCCAGTCCACGTCGCGGGTGGGCGTGGGCCGGCGCGGCATGTCGATCCGCCGCTGCGGCGCGCGTTCGGACACGACGAAGCCGGACCGCGGCAGCGCGTCAAGATAGCCGCGCGCCACCAGTTCCTGATACACCAGCGTCACCGTCAGCCGTGAAATCCCGAGGTATTCAGCAAGCTTGCGGCTGGAAGGCATACGCGTCCCCGGCCGCGCGCGGGTGTCGAGAATCGTTGCCGTGATCGAGGTCGCAAGCTGCATCTGCAGCGTCCGGCCATCGCGGCGATCCACAAAGAACATCTCCGCAGCGATGCGGTCCGCCGAGGTCATTCCACCCACCCGATCTGGAACGGTATCTAAGTCACTCTGGATATAACGATCCGGGCGCGGGTCTGACAACGTCCCGCGCAGCACGTGGGAAGATTCGGCATGCCCTTTGCCTCCCCGCGGCCAGATATCTGCGGCCCATCCGCAAAACCGGAGACAGACCATGCGAATGACCACCGAGGAAGCCTTCGTCAAAGTGCTTCAGATGCACGGGATCGAGCACGTATTCGGCATCATCGGTTCGGCCTTCATGCCGATCTCGGACATCTTCCCCAAGGCCGGGATCACCTTCTGGGACTGCGCGCACGAAGGTTCGGGCGGGATGATGGCGGACGGTTACACGCGGGCCACCGGCAAGATGTGCATGATGATCGCGCAGAACGGGCCGGGCATCACCAACTTCGTCACCGCGGTCAAGACCGCCTACTGGAACCACACGCCGCTTCTGCTGGTGACGCCGCAGGCCGCCAACAAGACCATCGGCCAGGGCGGTTTCCAGGAGGTAGAGCAGATGGCCGCCTTCCGCGACATGGTCTGCTACCAGGAAGAGGTGCGCGACCCCGCACGCATGGCCGAGGTTCTGAACCGCGTAATCCTGCAAGCCCGCCGCCACAGCGCGCCCGCGCAGATCAACGTGCCGCGTGACTACTTCACCCAGGTTATCGACATCACCCTGCCCGCCATCGTCGAGTTCGAGCGCCCCGCCGGCGGGACCGAGGCGCTGGACCGGGCGGCCGCACTTCTGTCCGAGGCGCGCTTTCCGGTGATCCTGAACGGCGCGGGCGTCGTCATCGGCGGCGCCATCCCGGCCTCGATGGCGCTGGCCGAACGGCTGTCGGCTCCGGTCTGCTGCGGCTACCAGCACAACGACGCCTTCCCCGGATCCCATCCGCTGCACGCAGGCCCCCTGGGCTACAACGGGTCGAAGGCCGCGATGGAACTGATCGCGAAGGCCGATGTGGTCCTTTGCCTCGGCACCCGGCTCAACCCGTTCTCGACCCTGCCGGGCTATGGCATCGACTACTGGCCGCGCGAGGCGAAGATCATCCAGGTCGACATCAACCCGAACCGGATCGGCCTGACCAAGCCGGTAACGGTTGGGATCGTCGGCGACGCGAAGAAGGTGGCGACGGCGCTTCTGGACCGGCTGTCGCCCGCGGCGGGCGACGAGGGCCGGCAGGAACGGCTGGACCTGATTGCCACCCGGAAATCGGCCTGGGCGCAGCAACTGTCCTCGATGGACCACGAAGACGACGACCCCGGCACCACATGGAACCAGCGCGCGCGGTCGGCCAAGCCCGACTGGATGAGCCCGCGCATGGCCTGGCGCGCGATTCAGGCGGCACTGCCGAAAGAGGCGATCATCTCCTCCGACATCGGCAACAACTGCGCCATCGGCAACGCCTACCCCTCGTTCGAGGCGGGGCGGAAATATCTCGCTCCCGGCCTGTTCGGCCCCTGCGGCTATGGCCTGCCCTCGGTCGTGGGGGCCAAGATCGGCTGCCCCGATGTGCCGGTCGTCGGCTTCTCGGGCGACGGCGCCTTCGGCATCGCCGTCACCGAACTGACGGCCATCGGCCGCCCGGAGTGGCCGGCGATCACGCAGATCGTCTTCCGCAACTACCAGTGGGGCGCGGAAAAGCGGAACTCGACGCTGTGGTATGACGACAACTTCGTCGGCACCGAGTTGAACGAACAGGTGAGCTATGCCGGCATCGCGAAGGCCTGCGGATTGCAGGGCGTGGTCGCTCGCACGATGGAGGAGCTGACCGCCGCGCTGGCGAAGGCGATCGAGGATCAGATGAAGCACGGCAAGACCACGCTGATCGAAGCCATGATCAACCAGGAACTGGGTGAGCCGTTCCGCCGCGACGCGATGAAGAAGCCGGTCGAGGTGGCGGGCATCAGCGCCGCCGACATGCGCCCGCAACGGGTCTGAGGGATGCAGCGGCCCGTAGGGGCAGCACCCATCCTTGTCGCGAATGCCGGGTCTTCCTCGCTGAAGATCCGGATCGTGGCCCCCGATGGCGCGGTGCAGTTTGCGGGCATGGCCGCCGAGGTCGGCGGAGCATCCCGGCTGGTTCTGCCGGCGGGGTCTCGGGCAGAAGCGATTGTCGATCATGCCGCGGCGCTCGTCGCGCTCATCGACGCGGCGCGGGCCGAGGGTGTCGATCCCGACTCGGTCGGCGCGGTCGCTCACCGCGTCGTGCATGGCGGCCCCGACCTCGCGGCTTCGGCGGAACTGACGCCCACTGTCCTGTCGCGGGCGCAGGCCGCCGCCACCCTCGCACCCCTGCACAATCCGCCCGCGCTCGCCGTCATTTCCGCGGCTGCGGAGCGTTGGCCGGGGTTGCGTCAGGTGGCCTGTTTCGACACCGCCTTCCATTCAACCATCCCCGCGTTGGGCTGGCGCTACGCGCTGCCCGATCTGCCGGAGACGCGCGACATCCGCCGGTACGGCTTTCATGGCCTGTCCTACGCAAGCCTGGTTGCGCGGCTGCCTGCCGCCACCGGGCGCCCCCTTCCCAGGCGGCTTCTGGCCGCACATCTGGGCAACGGGGCCAGCCTCTGCGCGATCCTCGACGGGCGATCGGCGGCCACGACGATGGGCTATTCCCCCCTCGGCGGGCTGACGATGGGCACCCGGACCGGAGAAATCGACGGCAACGCGGTTCTGGACATCGCGCGCCGGGCCGGTATCGACCGCGCCGCGGCGATCCTCAACCGCGAGAGCGGGCTGAGGGGGCTGGGCGGGGCCAGCGACATGCGCACGCTCGAAACCGCCGGCACACCCGAGGCCGCCTTCGCGGTCGCCCATTTCATCCATTGGGCCGTTCACCATGCGGGCGCGATGGTGGCCGACATGGGCGGGATCGATGCGGTGGTCTTCACCGGCGGGATCGGCGAGAATTCCGCAACCGTACGCGCCGGGATCATGCGCGGCCTGGCCTTCCTCGGACTTGATTTCGACGAGGCGTCAAACGGCCGCGGCGGGCCTGTCATTCACGCCCCGTCCTCGCGCGTGCAGGCGCTGATCCACGCCGCGGACGAGGAAGGCTGGATCGCCGAGGAGGCGCGGCGCGTTCTCGGCTGGCCGTGACCGCCGGCAGGCGTCAGGCCGGAATGGCCTGTGAGAAGGCCTCCGCATCGGCTGCCGCCGACACGGCGGCGGGCGCGTCGATCATGCCGTGCGCGGTCTTGTCCCAGTAGAAGGGTCGTGTCACCACCTCATAGAAGGCCTTGTACGACGACAGCGAGGCAAGCGGCGCATAGAGGTGCAGCAGGGGAACCCACTTGATCAGATGGCGGTGCCCCGGCCCGCGCACCGCCCAGACGGCGACACCCAGGCCGACGACCTCGCTGACCAGGAACAGGCCCCAGAGCGCGGCCATCCAGCCGCTGCCGGCCAGGGGCGCGAAGGGATGCGGCAGGTTCAGGCTGAGCGCCCAGAACGACCACAGCACCGGCGCCAGGACCGCCTGCGAGAGCGAGCCGAGAAACAGGATCTGGACGCCCAGGAACCCCTTCGCCCCAAGCTCGCGCCAAAGCCGGGCCGGGTAGCGCATGTGCACCGCCCAGGTGATCGCATAGCCCTTCTGCCAGCGCGACCGCTGTCGGATCCAGGGCAGGACGCGGGCGTTCGGCTCCTCCTCGGTCACGGTGGGCACCAGTTCGGTGCGGTAGCCGCGCCGGGCGAGACGAAGGCCGAGATCGGCATCCTCGGTCACGTTGTGCGCGTCCCATCCCCCCAGCGCCTCGATCGCCTCGCGCCGGAAAAAGACGGTGGTGCCGCCCAGGGGAACGACCAGCCCCAGTTGGGCCAGCCCCGGCAGCATGGCGCGGAACCAGGCGGCGTATTCGATCGTGAAGCAGCGCGTCAGCCAGTTGTGGCGGGCGTTGTAGTAGTCGAGAACACCCTGAAGGCAGGCAACCTCCGGCCCGGTCTCGGCGAAGCGGCGCACGATCTTGTGGATCTGCCCCGGTTCGGGCGCATCCTCGGCGTCCCAGACGCCGACGATCCGCCCCCGGCAGAAGTCGAGCGCGTAGTTGAGCGCGCGCGGCTTGGTGCGGATCGGCCCATCGGGCACGAGGATGACGCGCATCCAGTGCGGCAGGCGCGTCTGTGCCAGGGCGTCGCGCGTGCGGCTATCCGTCTCCTCCACGACCAGAACGATGTCGAGCAGTTCCTTCGGGTAGTCCAGGCGCCCCAGCCGCGCGATCAGGCGCGGGGCGATGTCGTCTTCGCGAAAGAGCGGCACCATCATCGACACGACCGGCAATCGCCCGGCCAGGGGGGCGGGCGGCCCCGGACGGTCCTGGCGAGACCGGCGCCACTCGGCGCGGAAGGCGACGGCCTTCAGCCCGGTGGTCAGACCCAGCGTCAGGATCGCCCAGAGCGCGAAGGCGACGAAGACCGCGCCGGGCGCGGCCAGGGTGGCAGCCGCAAGCGCTGCGATCACCGCCCAGACCCAGAACGCCGCCCGGGCCGACCCGAGGTTGCGGCAGCTTTCGCGCGGGTCGGTGCGGGTTTCGGCCTTGCGCGCCAGGCGGGCGTGGCGTGCCTCGGCGATGGCGTCATGGATCGCGCGTTCCGGCGCGATCGCCATGACGCAGGCGCCAAGGACGGGTGCCAGATCGCGGCGCAGCCGGTCGAACTCATCCGGGCGGGCGGTGACGATCACCGTCACCGCACCGATCCGGCGCCACGGCAGCGCGGCCTCTGCCAAGCAGCGTTCGGCGCCGGCCAGATCGACAAGGCGCGCGTCGGGCGGTTCCGCCCTAAGGTCGACGGTGCGTGTCCCCCACTGATCGCAGAGCGCCTGCATCAGGTCGCCCTCATCGACCCAGCGGCGGGCCAGCAGTATCTCGCCCAGGCGGGCCTCTTCGCGTGCGCGCAGCGCCAGCGCCTTCAGCATGTCGCCGGGATCAACCGCGCCGCGGTCCAGCAGGATGCGGCCAAGCGGTGTGCGCGCCGGGCGCAAGCGACCCGTGCGCGGCCGCCCGTCCGGAACCGCCATGGGCACGACGGTCAGCAAGGGTGGCGGAGTGGTCCTTCGAGTGGCGCGGGCCATGATCTCTCCATGACGGACGAGACCCATGCTGCGCGCATGAGGTTAACGGCGCGTTAAGACCCTCAGGCGGCGCGGCGGTCGCGCATCGCCGCGGCGAACCGCTCGAACAGATAGAAGCTGTCCTGCGGGCCGGGGCTGGCCTCCGGGTGGTGCTGGACCGAGAACACCGGGCGGTCCTTGATGCGGATGCCGCAGTTCGACCCGTCGAACAGGCTGATGTGGGTTTCGATCACGCCCTCGGGCAGCGTCTGGCTGTCCACGGCAAAGCCGTGGTTCATCGAGGTGATCTCCACCTTGCCGGATTCGACATCCTTGACCGGATGGTTGGCGCCGTGGTGGCCGTGGTTCATCTTGATCGTCTTCGCGCCAAGGGCCAGCGCGAGCATCTGGTGGCCAAGGCAGATGCCGAACACCGGAAGGTCGCGCGCCAGCACGCCCTGGATCATCGGCACGGCATAGGCGCCGGTCGCCGCCGGATCGCCGGGGCCATTGGACAGGAACACGCCCTCGGGCTCGAGCGCCAGGACATCCTCTGCCGTCGCCGTCGCAGGCAGCACGGTCACGTCGCACCCCGCCGAGGCGAGGCAGCGCAGGATGTTGCGCTTGGCGCCGTAGTCGATGGCGACGACCCGCAGGCCCTCCCCCGCGCGCCGGCCGTAGCCGTCGGGCCAGGCCCAGCGGGTTTCGTCCCAGCGATAGCTTTGCGCGCAGGTCACGTCCTTGGCGAGGTCGAGTCCGACAAGGCCGCTCCAGGCGCGGGCCCGCGCGACCAGCGCCGCGACATCGAAGTTGCCCTCAGGATCGTGGGCAAGCGCCACGTGCGGGGCGCCCTGTCGGCGGATCGCGCGGGTCAGGCGGCGCGTATCGAGACCGCCGATGCCGATCCGCCCGCGCCGCGTCAGCCAGTCGGTGAGCTCCCCCGCCGCGCGCCAGTTCGAGGGCTCGGTCGGGTCCCACTTCACCACCATCCCGGCGGCAACCGGCTCGGTCGCCTCGTCATCCTCAGGGTTGACGCCGACGTTGCCGATGTGCGGGAAGGTGAAGGTCACGACCTGGCCCGCATAGGAAGGGTCGGTCATGATTTCCTGATACCCGGTCATCGCGGTGTTGAAGCAAAGCTCGGCCACCGTCTCGCCCGTGGCACCAAAACCATGGCCGTAGAAAATCGTTCCGTCCGCCAGGGCAAGGCAGGCCGTCGGTCTGGCGTTGGGCTCAGGGCTTTCCGGCATGGCGCGACTCCCGCTTGGCAAATCCCGCGGAAATTAAGGGGAATGGCCAGCCATGGTCAAGGGGTTCGGCGTGATTTAGCTTACGCAACGATATCAATAACTTAGATCGCATTTGCGCGGTTGTATCGCGTAACGGTAGCGGATATTGTGGGCCTTCGGAACCTCAGGGGATGGGATACCGGATGAATATGCGGGACAGGATTGCCGCCGCCCTCAAAGACGCGATGAAAGCGCGAGAGGCGGAACGGCTGTCGACGCTGCGGCTGATCAACGCGGCCATCAAGGACAAGGACATCGCGGTGCGCGGCGAAGGTGGCGAAGTCACCGTCGGCGACGCCGAGGTGCTGGCCATTCTCGGACGGATGGTCAAACAGCGGCAGGAAAGCGCGCGCGCCTACGAGGAAGGCGGGCGGCTTGAACTGGCCGAGAAGGAACTGGGCGAAATCCGCGTGATCGAGGAGTTCCTGCCCCGGCAACTGGCCGAGGAAGAGATCGCCGCCGCGATCGATGCCGCGATCGGCGAAACCGGCGCGACCTCGATCCGGGACATGGGCAAGGTGATGGCGGCGCTCAAGTCGCGCTACACCGGGCAGATGGACTTCGGCGCGGTGGGACCGCGGGTGAAAGACCGCCTCGCCTGACCCGACGCAGCCGTCCGGAAAGATGGAAATTGCGCGTGGCCCGTGGTATTCTTAATGGGCGCAATCCGTCGGTCCAAAGGATCCGGCGGGTGCGTGGCGTTTCCAGTCTTCCGGCTCCGAAGCGGTGCGGTTTCTCGACCGGCACGAACTGACGTCAGCATCCGGGGCGTTTCCCTGCGGTGGCTCGCAGGGCCGCCGTGGCATTGCGCATGGCCGAGACGCCGCCATCGTTCTCGCGCACCCCGAGGCCGGGACGCCAAGGAATGGCTGCACTCAACACTCCGGAAGGGAGAAGGATCATGGCAGTGCGTTCACGGATGTTTCTGGGTTTCGCCGTCCTCATGGCTTCGCCGGGCGCCTACGCGCAGACCGACGAAGACCTGATCAAGAGCGCGGAATCGGCCGCACCGGCGGCCGTCAGCGCAGGCGCGACAGTCTACGCGATGGATGCGTCCGGTCAGATGCGGACCGTGCGCGAGGGCGCGAACGGCTGGTGGTGCATGCCCGACTCACCGGCCACGCCCGGACCCGATCCGATGTGCGGCGACGCCAACTCCATGGAATGGGCGATGGCCTGGATCGGAAAGGCCGAGCCGCCGGCCGGCAAGGTCGGCTTCATGTACATGCTCGCCGGAGGCACCGACGCCAGCAATACTGACCCCTACGCAACCGCGCCGGCAGACGGCAACAACTGGATCGAGACGGGACCGCATGTCATGGTGGTCAACGCCGGTAGCCAGATGGCCGGATACCCCGAGAGTGCCAGCCCCGACACTTCGGTGCCCTATGTCATGTGGCCCGGCACGCCCTACGCCCATCTGATGATTCCGGTGCAATAGGGCGACGCATCGGCTGCGGGGCCTAATCCTGCGCCTCGCAGCCGATCAGCGCGATTGCCGAAGCCGCCGGAGGCGGTCCTTCAGGTCGTCGGCCAGGGCGACGCGCTCCTCCGGCGCAAGAAAGGCGCCAAGCTCGACCTCCCTGCCGCCGCCGCTGAGAGTCAGGTACTGCGCGACCGGCCCGCCTGCGGGCTTGAGGTGGACCGAGGTCCAGTAGGGATTGGCATCCCACGATCTCCGGGTTCCGTCGGGTTCATCCCGCCGGATGGAGATCCGGTCTTCCCCGAGGGTGAGAACCTCGGTCAACCGCGCGTCGCGCCAGCTGCGGCGCAGCGCCCACCACATGCCGGCGACCGCGGCGACGACGAAGGGCAGAAGCCCCCAGAGAACTGCCGTTCCGAGAACCGCGAAAAGCGGCACAGCGAGCATCGTCGCGGTTGCGCCGATGAAGGCGGCAAACCCGCGCGGGCCAAGCGAGCGGTAGGGCCAGAGGCGCAGTTCGGACGGATGGTCGGCCGAAGCCTCTGATCGGGTCCATTCGTAGGGCATCGGTCAGCCGTGGCAGAACGCAAGGGGTCAGAGGGGGATTGAGTCCCCTCAAATGGCAACGGCCCCGGATCGCTCCGGGGCCGTCGGTCGATCTTGCCGGGTCAGTGAGCGTGGCCCTTGTCCCAGTCCTCGCGCTTCGGCAGCTGCTCGAACGTGTGTTCGGGCGGCGGCGAGGGCAGCGTCCATTCCAGCGTGTCGGCGTACTCGTTCCAGTAGTTCGCCCGCGTCTCGCGCTGGCCGGCGCGCAGGGTGTAGATCACCACGCCAATGAAGAACACGAACGAGGCGAAGGACAGGAACGCGCCCAGCGACGAGATGTAGTTCCAGTGGGCGAAGGCCTCCGGATAGTCGATGTAGCGGCGCGGCATACCCTGGCGGCCCAGGAAGTGCTGCGGGAAGAAGGTGAGGTTCGAGCCGATGAACATCATCCAGAAGTGCAGCTTGCCCGCCCATTCCGGATACTGCCGGCCCGACATCTTGCCCATCCAGTAGTAGATGCCGGCGAAGATCGCAAAGACCGCGCCCAGCGACATCACGTAGTGGAAGTGCGCCACGACGTAATAGGTGTCGTGATAGACACGGTCCACGGGCGCCTGGCTCAGCACCACGCCGGTCACGCCGCCCACGGTGAAGAGGAAGAGGAACCCGAAGGCCCAGAGCATCGGCGTCTTGAACTCGATCGAGCCGCCCCACATCGTGGCGATCCAGGAGAAGACCTTGATGCCGGTGGGCACCGCAATGACCATCGTCGCCAGCATGAAGTAGGACTGCTGGGTCAGCGACATGCCGACGGTGTACATGTGGTGCGCCCAGACGACGAAGCCCAGAACCCCGATACCCACCATCGCGTAGACCATCGGCAGGTAGCCGAAGATCGGCTTCTTCGAGAAGGTCGCGATGACGTGGCTGATGATCCCGAAGCCCGGCACGATGATGATGTAGACCTCCGGGTGACCGAAGAACCACAGGATGTGCTGGTAGAGGATCGGGTCACCCCCGCCCGACGGCGAGAAGAAGGTGGTTCCGAAGTTGCGGTCGGTCAGCAGCATGGTGATCGCGCCCGCCAGAACCGGCAGCGACAG
This sequence comes from Albidovulum sediminis, assembly GCF_025380365.1. Taxonomy (GTDB): domain Bacteria; phylum Pseudomonadota; class Alphaproteobacteria; order Rhodobacterales; family Rhodobacteraceae; genus Albidovulum; species Albidovulum sediminis. The sequence continues at coordinate 356,154 of NZ_JAOCQF010000002.1, read as the reverse complement.
CAAGATCAGCCAGGCGGTCACGAAAATCGACCAGGCGAACAGGGGCACCTTGTGCAGGGTCATGCCGGGGGCGCGCATGTTCAGGAAGGTAGTGATCATGTTGATCGCGCCGAGGATCGAGGACGCGCCCGACACGTGGACCGCGAAGATCGCGAGGTCCATCGCATAGCCGCCCTCGGCCGTGGTCGTCAGCGGCGGGTAAAGCACCCAGCCCACGCCCGCCCCGGCGCCCAGGCCCGAGGTCAGCGAACCATTGCCACCCGGCGCCAGCATCGAGGCGACGCCGAGCGAGGTCCCCGCGACATAAAGCCAGTAGGACAGGTTGTTCATCCGCGGGAACGCCATGTCCGGCGCGCCGATATGCAGCGGCATGAAGTAGTTGCCGAACCCGCCGAACAGCGCCGGGATGACGACGAAGAACATCATCAGGACGCCGTGATAGGTGATCATCACGTTCCACAGGTGCCCGTTCGGAGTGCAGACCGCGTCGGAGGCGATGAACCGCGCGCCCTCCTGGCACATGTACTGCACGCCGGGATTCATCAGTTCCAGCCGCATGTAGACGGTGAAAAGGACGGAAATGAACCCCACGGCGGCGGCCGTGAAAAGGTAGAGGATACCGATATCCTTGTGGTTGGTCGACATGAACCACCGGGTGAAGAACCCGGGATGCCCATGTTCGCCGTGGCCATGAACGGCTGCGTCGGCCATGCTGTTCTCCCATTCCATTCGCACGGCGCGGGACTCTCCCCCGCGCAAGGCTACACGCCCGTCATAATTGGCAAGCCGGAAATGGGCAATCGGAGATACCGGGGGCAAGCAGGAAAAATTGCCTCACCCCCGGCAGGGTCGGAAGGTTATTGCGCGACCGAGGCAAGATAGGCGGCGATGTCCTCGGCGCCCTTGGCAAGCTTGAAGGTCATCTTCGACTTGCCCTTGTCGTCACCCGAAAATTCCTCGAGGAACTTGGTGGGATCGGGCAGGTAGGCGACTAGGGTTTCCTCGGTCCAGACAAGCCCCTTCTCGCCTGCCTCTTCCATGACTTCGCTGTACTTGAAGTCCTCGACGGCGCCGGCAGCACGGCCCACCACGCCGTAAAGGTTCGGACCGGTCTTGCCGCCCTTCTGGATCTCGGTGCCGTCGTCGGCGACGATCATGTGGCAGGCCTTGCATTTCTTGAATTCGGACTCGCCCTTGGCGGCGTCCCCTTCGGCAAGGGCGGGTGCGGCGGCTGCCAGGGTCGCGAATGCGGCGATCAGGATGGTCTTCATCACGGGTCCTCGGTTGCTGATTCCGTTGTGGAGATACGCTTTCGACGGCGCTCGTAGCATGCGACGCTCGGTCGCGACTTGCGATAAGTCAAGTAGACCACCGCCTCGGGTCGAGTGCAAGGCAGTGGCCGGCAGAGTCAATCCGTCTGGATGAAGGCCGCCGGGAACGTCTGCTTCAGCGCTGAATCGAGGTCTCCCATCGTGACCGGCAGGCCAAGATCGACAAGGCTCGTCACCCCGTGCTCGCGGATCCCGCAGGGCACGATGCCGTCGAAATGGCTCAGGTCCGGCTCCACGTTGATCGAGATGCCGTGGAAGCTGACCCAGCGGCGCAGCTTGATGCCGATGGCGGCGATCTTGTCCTCCCGCACCGATCCGTCCGGGTTAGGCGCCCGGTCGGGCCTGCGGACCCAGACCCCCACCCGGCCCTCGCGGATCTCACCCGTCACGTTGAACTCGGCCAGCGTGGCGATCACCCAGCCCTCCAGCCGGCGGACAAAAGCCCGCACGTCGCGGCCGCGGCGGTTGAGGTCGAGCATGACATAGATCACGCGCTGACCCGGCCCATGATAGGTGTACTGCCCTCCCCGCCCCGCGACATGGACGGGAAAGCGGCCCGGATCGGTGAGATCCTCGGCCCGGGCCGAGGTTCCGGCGGTGTAGAGCGGCGGATGCTCCAGCAGCCAGATCGCCTCGCCTGCCCGCCCCTCGTGGATGGCCGCTACGCGCGCCTCCATCTCGGCCAGCGCGGTTTCGTAGGGCACCAGCCCGCGGCTCTCGATCCACTCGACCATGCTCGGCCCCCGCCTCCGCCGGAACTCCCCGGTTGCCAGAGCGGGCGCGGACGCGCAAACTCATCGGGAATTTCCGGACACCGCCCGACGTCGGCCCCGCTGGCCCGAGTCGTTGCGGTGCAAAACCATTGATGCGGGAGAGATGGAATGAAAGCGAAACGGATTGCAACCTCGTGCGTGGCCGCGGCGCTGATGGCGGCGCAGTCGGCACCCGCCCGGGCCGATCTGGGCGACGCGCTTGTCGGCGGCGTCGTCGGCGGCGTGATCGGCGGCGTCATCGTCAACGAGGCGAACAAGAAGAAGCAGCCGGCCGCCACTTCGGCCCCGACGGTCAGTTCGGCCCAGCGCGCCGCCAATGCCGAGGTGCAGACGGCGCTGAACTACTTCGGCTATCCGGCCGGAACCCCCGACGGGGTGATGGGCGCGCGGTCACGCGCGGCGGTATCAGAATATCAGGCCACGCTGGGGTATCCCGCGACCGGACAGCTGACCGACTATGAGCGCAGCCACCTCTTGACCTCGTATCACCGGGCCGTCGCGGGCGGCCCCGCGACAGCGCAGGCCGCAGCCGCCAACCCGATGGGCATGCGCGGGCTTCTTGTCACCTGGCGCGACGAGGCTTTGGGCGTGGCACCCGCCGCGACCACGACTGCCGTGGCGCCCGCAACCGGGCTGCCCACCTTCCTCGGCACGGCAGGGGCGCAGGTCTCGCTCGCCTCGTTCTGCAACCGGGTCGGGCTGATGACGACGACCAACGGCGGCTACACCACCGTCGCCGACATGACCGACCCGATGGAGGCCCTGGGCGAACAGCTGTGCCTGACCCGTTCCTACGCGATCGCGCAGGGCGAGGAGATGGCGGCCCGCGTCCCCGGCACCACGCCCGAGCAGATCGCCCAGCAATGCGCGGGCTTCGGTCCGGCGATGAAGGCGGAACTCGCCTCGCTGTCGCTCGACCCCGCGCCGGCGGTGCTTGAGGGGGTGAAGCGCTTCGCGCTCGGAACCGGGATGCCGCCGGCGCAACTGTCGTCCACCGCAAGGATCTGCCTGTCGGTCGGCTACCGCACCGACGCGATGGACGTGGCGACGGCCTCGGCTTTGTTGCTCGCGGGTCTCGGCGAATCTGCCTATGCCGAGGTTCTGGGCCATCACCTCAGCCAGGGCTTCGGGGCGACGCAGCGCACCGACCTGGCCTTCGACTGGTACGACATCGCCCTTCAGGGTGCGGAACGCCCGGGTGCGGCGGTCTTCGCCCCCGGCCAGCCGGAGCGGATGGCGCTGGTGCGCAAGGCCGCCTATGCGATGGTGGGCCGCGAGGATGACGCGGCGACAACGCCGGTGCCGGCCGCGCTGCCCAGTTTCGGCGTGCCCGAGGCGTCGAACTGAACCGCTGATTCCGGGGGTGGAGGAATTTTTCGGCGCTCCGAAGAATCCCCTTCACTTCGCCGGAACGCTCGGCTAAGAAGCGCGCACCTCGCCGGGGCGCGCCCCGGAACAGAGTGCGGTTGTGGCGGAATTGGTAGACGCGCAGCGTTGAGGTCGCTGTGGGCTAACCCCCGTGGAAGTTCGAGTCTTCTCAACCGCACCATTTCTTCTTCCCTCGCCGGATCGACCCCTTCCGGGCCCTGAGTGTCGCGTCGCGCGTCATTCGAGGCGCATTCGGCTTTGACGCGGGCGGCGCGGGCGGTTAACACAAGGACATTCTCAGGGCGGGGTGAAACTCCCCACCGGCGGTCATAGCCCGCGAGCGCCGTCCTTCGGGGCGGGTCAGCAGATCCGGTGAAATTCCGGGGCCGACGGTGAAAGTCCGGATGGGAGAGAATGGGACGGTCGGGCCGCTGGTCCGGGCGGTCTGTGCGCTCTGGGATCTTGTCACGTGGAAAGGATCCGGAGCCATGACAAAATCCCCAAGGTTCGCCTTCATCAAGGCCCGCTGGCACGCCGAGTTCGTCGATCAGGCGCTGGCGGGGTTCACCGCGCGTCTGGCCGAGATCGACGCCGCCGCCGAGGTTGATTGCTTCGAGGTGCCGGGCGCGTTCGAAATGCCGCTTCTGGCGCAAAAGCTGGCCGAAAGCGGCCGTTACGACGCCGTCGCGGCGGCGGCGCTGGTCGTCGACGGCGGCATCTACCGGCACGATTTCGTGGCGCAGGCGGTCGTGACCGGGCTGATGGAGGCGGGGCTGGCAACCGGCGTGCCGGTGCTGTCGGTCTCGCTCACGCCGCACCATTTCCAGCCTACTGCCGAGCATCGGGACTTCTTCATGGCGCATTTCGTGAAGAAGGGGCGCGAGGCGGCCGAGGCGGCCATGGCGATCGCCGCGACCCATGCCGGGCTTGAAACTGCGGCACGGTTGGCGGCCGAATAATGATGACAAGGCCGCGCGCGGCGCTGTGGCGGCATCCGGCAGGGGTATTCTTCACGCTCGCCGGGATCATGGCGGCGGCGCTGCCTTGGGTCTGGATCCTGCCGCTCGACGATCCTCGGCTTGCGCACCTGCGGCTGGGCGTCTTCGGCTTCGGCGGGGCGGCAGTCGTGGGCTATGTCCTGACCGCGCAGCGGGCCTGGACCGGGCAGGACGCGCCGCTTGGGGCGCCGGTGCTGGGCCTGTTGGCTATCGCTGCCCGGATCGTGTCCCTGGTCCGGCCGGAGGCGGTGGGCGCGCTGGTGCTGCTTCTTTTCGCCATCGCGCTGGCCGTGCTCTGGCCGGTCGTCATTGCGCGGCGCTGGTGGCGGCTGCCGCTGGCCTCGGCGCCGCTGGCGTTGGCAGTGGCAGAGGTCGCGGTGATCGCCGGGCATCTGCCGGCATCTCCCTTGCTGCTGGCCATGGCCGCGCTGATCCTGGCAGTCGGGGGCCGGGCGGTCCCGGCCTTTCTGGCGGCGGAGCAGATCGAGGCGGCCGCATCCCCGCGGTTCTGGCCCGGTCTTGCCCTCATCCTCGCGGGGATGGCGCTGGCAGGGACGGCGTGGGGGACGACGTGGGGGACGGCGGCCCTGGCCCTTGCCGCGGTCTGGGTGCTGACGCGGCTGCGCGGGGCATCGCGCGCGGGTGCGGCGAACCGCATGCTTGCGATGGCCTATGCGGGGCTCTGCCCGGCGCTGGTCGTTCAGGCGGCGGCGGGGGCGGGCGCGATCCCGGCCCTCGCCGCCGAGCATCTGCTGGCGATGGGCGTCATGGGGCCGATGGTGCTGGCCTTTGCCGCCCGTGCGACGATGCTCCGCCCGCCGGGCTCCGGGCTTGTGCCGCGCCGGCACCACTGGCTGGCCTTCGCGCTCCTCCTCCTGGCCGCCGCGATCCGGGCGGGCGCCGAAGCCGCGCAGGCCCCTGCAGGCTGGATCGTGCTGTCGGGCCTTCTCTGGTCGGGCGGGTGGATCGCCTTCCTGTCGGCCCACCTGCCCGCCCTGGCGCACCCCGCGCCCTTTCCGGTGCTGAGCGCGGCGCGCCCTGCTCAGACCCTCTCGTAACGCGGGAACAGCACGTCGTTCTCCAGCCGCATATGCTCGACGAGGTCATCGGCAAACTTGCGCAAGCCGGTGTATAGCGCGGTCCAGCTACGGCAGGCGCCCACCGGCAGGTCAAGATCGCGGGTGACCTCCAGAACCTGGCGCAGCAGGGCGTCCGCGGTGTCGTGTTCGTGCCGCATCGCCGCGATCGGGTGAACGATCATCGGATGGCCGCCCGCCCGCATCATCGGGAACAGCACGTTCTCCTCCTTCACCATGTGGCTGTCGAGGTCCTCGGCCAGCGCCACCAGCGCCTCGGTCAGGCCAAGCGGCGCCTCCTCATGGTCGCCGTGGACGGTCTCAACCTTCCGGGCGAGCGGGATCAGCCATTCCAGTTCCTCGCGGTGGACGTCATGGTAGCGCAGGAGGATATAGTCGATCAGGGCGGGGGTTTCCGACGGCGCCTCGCCGCCCTGCCGGGCGAGAAGCGCCTTCAATTCGGCCATGACCGCGCCGAGGTCCGCGCCGTTGTGGGCGGCGGCCTCGGCCAGGGCCTCGTCCCCGCCGCAGCAGAAACCGATCCCCGCGCGGCGGAAGACCTCGGTCGCGCCGGGCAGGGCATCGGTGATGGCGCCGACCGGGGTTTCGGGGGTGATGGCAAGGGTGGTCATGTCGCATTTCCTTTCGTCTCGGGGGTCCAGGCCTGCGCGATGGGCGGGCCAAGGTGCAAAAGATCGACTGCGCGCGCGGCGATCTGGGCAGTGATCTCCGCCACCGTGACGGGGCGGAGGTAGAAGGCCGGCACTGGGGGCAGGACGACCGCCCCCATCTCGGTAACGGCGGTCATGTTGTGCAGGTGGGCCAGCGTCAGCGGCGCCTCGCGTGCCAGAAGGATCAGCGGGCGGCGTTCCTTCAGTTGCACCCCGGCGGCACGGGTCAGAAGGTTGTCGTCCAGCCCGTGCGCGATCGCGGCCAGGCTGCGCATCGAACAGGGCGCGACGATCATGCCCGCGACCGGGAAGGAGCCCGAGGCGATGGCCGCGCCCAGGTCGATGACCGGGTGAACGCGGGCAGCCAGTGCGACCAGTTCGTCCCGCGCGGCGGGGCCGATTTCCAGCGCCAGCGTGCGCTCGGCCATGGCGGAAAGCACCAGTTCCACCTCCGCCCCCGCCGCGTGGAGCGCGCGCGCGCAGTCGAGCGCAAGTGCCGCGCCGGACGCGCCCGAAACGCCAAGGACGACCCGCGCGGTCATGCCATGACCTCGTCCAGCAGCCGGGCCGCGCGCGCCTCGTGCGCGGGGTCCAACACCATCACGCGGCCCCAGTCGCGGGTGGTTTCTGCCTTGATCTTCGTCGTGGCATCCAGCCCGATCTTGCCCGCAAGCCCTTCGCGCGGGCTGGCGAAGTCGAGGTAGTCCATCGGCGTGCCGTCCACCACCATCAGGTCGCGCGCCGGGTCCATCCGGGTGGACAGCGCCCAGAGAACGTCATCCCAGTTGCGGGCGTCGATGTCGCCGTCCACCGCGACGATCATCTTGGTGTAGCTGAACTGCGGCAGCATCCCCCAGAGCGCCATCATCACCCGCCGCGCCTGGCCCGGATAGCGCTTGGCGATCTTCACAACCGCGACTCGGTAAGAACAAGCGGCGGGCGGCAGCCAGAGATCCTCGACCTCGGGGATCTGGGCGCGGATGACGGGAAGGGCGAGATCGTTGAAGACCTCTCCGATCACCGAAGGCTCGTCGGGCGGGCGGCCGGTGACGGTGGACAGGTAAAGCGGATCGCTGCGGCAGGTGATCGCCGAGACGCTGAGGACGGGGAACGGTTCGGCGGCGTTGTAGTAACCCGTGTGGTCGCCGAACGGCCCCTCCGGCGCGGTGTCGCCGGGGTGGACCCAGCCCTCGATCACGATTTCGGCCCGCGCGGGAACCATCAGCGGGACGGTGGCGGCCGGCGCGATCTCGGTGCGTGCGCCGCGCGGAACGCCGGAAAAGGTCAGTTCCGACACGGTTTCGGGCAGGGGAAGCGCCGCCGACAGCAGAAGCGCGGGATCGCAGCCCAGCGCCACGGCGACGGGCATCGGCTCGCCCGCCCGTGCCCAGCCGCGGGCATGGGCCGCGCCGCCGCGATGGGCCAGCCAGCGCAGGATCAGCCGGTCCGGGCCGATCACCTGCGCGCGGTAGACGCCAAGATTGTAGCGCGCCACATCCGCGGGCGCGCTGCCGTGCGGGCGGGTGACCACCACCGGCCAGGTGATCAGCGGGCCGGCATCGCCCGGCCAGGGCGTCTGCACCGGCAACGCGGCAAGATCGGGCAGCCGCGCCTCCTGCACGGGCGGGCGACGCAGGATCTTCGGCCGCGTGGACAGCGCCGCGCGCAGCATCGGCCAGCGCGCGAGCGCGTCGCGCATCCCCTCGACCGGGGCGGGGGCGCGCAATGCGGCCAGGAAGGCGCCGAACTCGCCCACGTCGTCGGGCGCGATGCCAAGTCCCGACGCGACCCGGGCCCGCGTGCCAAAGAGGTTGGAAATGACGGGAAGGCCGGCCCTCGCCCCGTGGTCGTCGCTCGCATTGTCGAAGCGCAGGACCGGCCCGCCGCGCCGAAGCGCGGCAAGCTGCACCGCGGTCATCTCATGACGCAGGGCGACCGGGGCGCCGATACGGGCCAGATCGCCCAGGGCTTCGGCCCGGTCGAGGAAGGCGCGCAGGTCGGGACAGGGCGACAGGCGTTGCATGAAGGTGGTCCGGTTGCAGCCCGCCCCGCTTAGCAGCCGGAAAGCGGCGCGGGATTGACAATTATCAAGATGCCGGAGTGCGGGATTGCCTATGCCGGGGCGCATGACGCAGCCGCCCATGCCCGCCCTGCCCCTGCCCCTGCCGCTTTCACCGCTTGCCGCGGTGCTGTCGATGCTGATGCGTTCGACGCTGCGCCGGCACCCGGCGATCCTCGGCCGGATGGGGGCGGCGGCGGGCGCACGGTTCCTGATCGACGTGACCAATGTGCCGGTGCTGCTGCTGATCGAACCGGCGCTGCGCCGCGCCCGCGTCCTGCCCCGGTCCGCCCGCCCCGCACACGACGCGGCGATCCGCGGGCGCCTGTCGGCGTTCCTGTCGATGCTGCACGGGGCCGAGGACGGTGACGCGCTCTTCTTCTCGGGCGAGTTGACGATCGGCGGAGATACCGCGGCGGTCCTCGCGCTGCGCAATGCGCTTGACGATGCGGAAATCGACCTGACCGAGGAGATTGCGGGACTTGCCCCCGCCGCCGGACCCATGGCCCGGCGCCTGTCCGGGTTGCTCGAACGGCGCACCGGCCTGTCGCTGCATCGCGTCACGGAAACGGAGGTCAGGGAATGATGGAACTCGTCTGCCCGGCGGGCACGCCCGCCGCGCTGCGCGCCGCGGTCGAGGCGGGCGCGCATACGGTCTATTGCGGCTTTGCCGACGAAACGAACGCGCGCAACTTTCCGGGCCTCAACTTCAGCCGCGAGGAGATGGCAGCCGGCATCGATTTTGCCCATGACAGGGGGGCGAAAGTCCTGGTCGCGATCAACACCTTCCCGCGCGCGGGGGCTCAAGACCTTTGGCACCGGGCGGTGGCCGATGCGGCGGCGGCAGGCGCCGATGCGGTGATCCTGGCCGATATCGGGCTTCTCGCCCACGCCGCCGAGCGCCATCCGGGGCTGCGCCTCCACCTGTCGGTTCAGGCCGCCGCCGCCAATCCCGACGCGATCAACCTTTATGCCCAGGCCTTCGGCGTCAGGCGCGTCGTGCTGCCGCGCGTCCTGACCGTCGAAGAGATCGCCGCCATCAACCGGGAAACCGAAGTGGAGACCGAGGTCTTCGTCTTCGGCGGGCTTTGCGTGATGGCCGAGGGGCGCTGTTCGCTCTCCTCCTATGCCACGGGGCTTTCGCCCAACATGAACGGCGTCTGTTCGCCTGCCTCGCATGTGGCCTATGCGGAAACCGCGAAGGGGCAGGAGGCGCGGCTGGGCGGCTTCCTGATCCACCGGACGGCCAGGGGCGCGCCCGTCCCCTATCCCACGCTTTGCAAGGGCTGCTTCACCTCGGGCGACCAGACCGGCCACATCTTCGAGGACCCGGTCAGCCTCGATGCCACGCGCCTGATCCCCGCGCTTCGCAAGGCTGGCGTCAGCGCGCTGAAGATCGAGGGGCGCCAACGCAGCCGTGCCTATGTCACACAGGTTGTCCGCGCCTTCCGCGCCGCCGTGGAAGCCGCCGAGCGCGGCGACCCCATGCCCGAAGGGCTCCTGACCCGGCTGACCGAGGGGCAGGCCGCCACCACCGGCGCCTATGCCAAGACCTGGAGGTGAACATGGACCTGACCGTCGGCCCCAATCCCTTCTTCTGGTCCGCCGAGGCGGTGCGGGCGTTCTACCGCGATCTCGCCGCGGCCCCGGTCGCGCGCGTGGTTATCGGCGAATGGGTCTGCTCCAAGCGTCTGCCCTTCTGGCAGGACGAGATCGCCGGCGCCGTCGATGTGCTGCGCGACGGCGGCAAGGAGGTGGCGCTGTCCACCCTCGCGCTCATCACGCTCAAGCGCGAACGGCGGATGACGGCCGACCTGATGGCCGCAGGCCTGCCGGTCGAGGTCAACGACTTGTCCGCGCTGGCGCATGTGCCGGTGGGCGCGCCCTTCTGGGTGGGGCCGATGGTGAACGTCTACAACGAAGGCACGCTCGAATGGCTGGCGCGGCGGGGGGCGACCCGCATCTGCCTGCCGCCGGAACTGCCGCTGGCGTCGATCGAGACGCTGGCGCGCGCTGGCCGGGCGGCGGACGTGGCGGTCGAGGTCTGGGGGCATGGCCGCGCCCCGCTTGCCATATCGGGGCGCTGCTATCACGCGCGACTGCATGACCGTGCCAAGGACAGTTGCCAGTTCGTCTGCGGCGAAGACCCGGACGGGCGCGACGTGGACACGCTCGACGGGCAGGCGTTCCTGACGGTGAACGGCGTGCAGACGCTTGGCCGGGCGGTCACGACCGTTGCGGCGCAGATCGGCGCGCTGCGCGATGCCGGCGTCGCCTCTCTGCGGCTGTCGCCGCACGCGGGCGCCTTCAACGACGTCGCTCGCGCCTATGACACCGCACTCCGGGGGTCGGAGGCGGCGCTCCCCGCCACGCTCGCCCGGCTGATGCCGCACGCCACCTTCTGCAACGGCTTCGTCGCCGCTGGGCCGGGAGCGGCCCTGATCCCGGAGCAGGGGCCGGGGCAATCGGCACCGACCCGCCAGTTCTGACTGGACTGTCAAATTCCTGCCGCGCTAGGAAGGGTCACCAGTCCGACAGGTGAACCGATGAAGTTCCTCAGGGCGCAGGCCCCCACGCTTTCCGCCGATTTCGCGGCGTCCGTCGCCGAGGCCGAATTCGGCCTGACCGGGCGCCTCTCGCCGCTTTACAGCGAGCGTGACCAGAACTTTCGCGTGACCGAGGCGAACGGGGCGGAGTGGGTCCTCAAGATCGCCAACGCCGCCGAACCGGACGCGGTCATCGACTGCCAGATCGGCGCGCTCGACCACCTCGCATCGGTGGCGCCACAGATCCCCACGCCGCGGCTCAGGCGGACACGCGGGGGCGACGGGATCGCCCGCATCACAGACCCGGACGGGGCGGCGCATCGCGTCTATGTCCTGTCCTTCCTGCCGGGGGCGATCGCGTCGGACCGGTCCCTCGGGGCGGAAGACTTCGCGCGGATCGGGGCGACCATCGCCGGGCTTCAGCGCGCGCTTCGCGGGTTCTTTCACCCCGCCGCCGGCAATCGCGGGCTGCTCTGGGACGTGCGCGAAGCGCCGAAGCTGCGCGACAGGGTGCACCACCTCGGCGCGCTGGCGCCGGCCGCGGGCGAATTAATCGACCGCTTTGCCGCCGAGGTGTTGCCCCGGCTGCCGCACCTGCGCGTCCAGACCATCCACGGCGACGTCCATGGCCACAATCTGATCCTGGGCGCGGACGGCGGCGTGACCGGCATCATCGACTTCGGCGACATGTTCCACGGGCCGGCGATCCTCGACCTTTCGGACGCGCTCTCCGATTTCATGCCGGACGCCCGCGACCCCGCCGGCATGTGGGAGGCGATGACGCATGGCTACAACGCCGTGCAGCCGATCGAACCCGCCGAGATCGACCTCGTCTTCGACCTGATGGTGATGCGCCAGCTTGTGACGCTTGTCATCACCGCCGCGCGCGCGGCCGAATCGCCGGACGAACCCGACTATATCGGGGAACACGGCTTCGGCGCGCCCGCGGCGCTGGAGGCGATGATGACCATGGGACGGGGAAGGACCACCGCCCTTCTCGCCGCGGCCGCCGGCCAGTCCGCCCCCGCCCCGCGCCAACCCGTCGCCGCGCTGATGGAACGGCGGCGCAAGGTGATGGGATCGCGGCCCTATGTCTTCTACGACCCGCCGCTCCACATGGTGCGCGGCGACGGGGTCTGGCTGCACGACGCCGAGGGGCGCCGCTTTCTCGACTGCTACAACAACGTGCCGATCCTCGGGCATTGCCACCCGCGCGTGGCCGACGCCATCGCCGCGCAGGTCCGCATCCTGAATACCAACACCCGCTACGTGGGCGAACAGGTGCTTGAATACGCCGAACGTCTGGGTGCGCTCACCGGGGGCGAACTGACAGCCTGCGCCTTCGTCAACTCCGGATCCGAGGCCAACGATATCGCCTGGCGGATGGCGCGCGCCTGGACCGGCAACCGGGGCTTCCTTTGCCAGGAATTCGCCTATCACGGCATCACCGAGGCGATCGACGCGGTGTCGCCCTCGGCCGCCCGCAAGGCCCCGATGGCGGACCATGTCCGCACCCTGCTGGCGCCGGACGGATATCGTGGCATCCACCGGCACGGCACCCCCGACATGGGCCGCCTTTATGCCGACGATGCCGACCGGGCGATCCGGTCGCTGGCCGAGGCGGGGATGAAGCCCGCGGCGGTGATCGTCGACAGCGCCTTCATGACGAACGGCATCCTGGAACCCTGCCCCGGCTATGTGAACGAGCTTTTCGCGAAGGTCCGCGCCGCCGGCGGCCTCTGCATCGCCGATGAGGTCCAGTCCGGCTTCGGCAGGATGGGCGCGCATTTCTGGGGCTACCAGCACCACGGGGCAACGCCGGATTTCGTCACCATCGGCAAGCCCGCCGGAAACGGCCATCCGGTCGGCGTTGTCCTGACCCGGCCGGAGATCTTCGACCACTTCCTGGAGCAGACCGCGTTCTTCTCCACCTTCGGCGGCAACAACGTGTCCTGCGCGGCGGGTCTGGCCGTCCTGGACGCGATCCGCGACGGCGATCTGATGCGGAACGCGCGCGAGACCGGGGCGCTGTTCAAGGCCGGGCTGAAGGACCTTGCGCGCCGGTTCCCGATCATCGGCGACGTGCGCGGCACCGGCCTCGCCTTCGGGGTCGAACTGGTGCGCGACCCTGCAACGCTCAACCCCGCCCCGCAGGAGACGGACCGCCTGGTGAACCTCCTGCGCGACGAAGGCCTGCTGGTCGGCAGCGAGGGCGTGCACGGCAACATCGTCAAGATGCGCCCGCCTCTGGTGTTCGGTGTGGCGGAGGTCGAGATTGCGCTCGGCGCGCTCGAACGCGCGCTTTTGCGCCTGTAAGCAACCGGACGACCGGACCTGCGGGGACTGGAAAGCAACGGCCGGTCGGGATGGTACCGCCTCCCCGGCTCGAACGGGGGACCCCCAGATCCACAATCTGGTGCTCTAACCAACTGAGCTAAGGCGGCACGACCGGCGTGCGGTGCGCGTCCGATTAGGGCTTTCGGCCGTCGGGGTCAACCGGAAAATCGGCCCCGCCACCTGCCTGAACCGGCGCCTTCAAAGATAGGTTCACTCTGGCCCAAGGTCCAGTTCCCATGTCTGGTCGACGACGTCGCAGCCGAAGGCGCGGGCCGGTGCCTCGGCCGTCATCCGGAATCCCGCGCTGGCGTAAAGGGCGCAGGCGGCGCCGTGGCTCTGGTGGGTCCACAGCACCATGCGGCGGAATCCCCTTTCACGGGCATGCGACAGGCAGGCGGACAGCATCCGGCGGCCAAGGCCGATCCCGCGCGCCCGGGGGTCCAGAAGGAAAAGCCGCAGGCGCGCGGTGTCCTCGTCTTCGCGCACACAGAAGACCGAGCCGAGCCGTTCATCCCCCCGCCGGGCGATCCAGGCGCGGTCGCAGATCGGGTCGCGGGTGCGCAGGAACTCTGCCACGATCCCGGCCACCAAAGCCTCGAAACTCTGGTCGTAGCCTTCGTCCTGCGCGTAAAGCTCTGCGTGACGCGATATGATCCATCCGCCATCCCCCGGCCCGAGGTCGTGCAGCGTGACCTCTGCTGCCAGGATCGGACGGGATGCGCGCGCCGCGTCCAGAATCGCCCGGCGGCGAACCTCGGGCAATCCGGCAAGCCGATGGGCCACGTCGGCACGGGACGACACCTCGAGCGCCGCGATCGCGGCGCGGCCGGCGTCGGTCAGGTCGATTTCACGCCGGCGCCTGTCGCGACCGTCCGTCCTGCGGCAAAGCCAGCCGCGCCGCTCGAACAGGCCGAGGATGCGGCTGACATGGCCTTCGTCTAGGCACAGGGTCGCCGCCAGTTCGCGCGCCGTCGCGACCCTTCCCTGCGCCAGTTCGAAGACCGCCCGCACCTCGGCGACGCCCAGCCCGGTGCCGAGGTAGTTGCGCCCCAGAAGACCCATCGCGCGGGTCCAGTCCCGATTGAAGGCGCGCACGAGGTCGATGTCGTCCATGATCCCTCCCGTGCCGAAGGCTTGCGCAATTGCTTGATTCTCGCAAGCATTTCATCGCTTGCCTCGCTCCCCCGCTCTCCCCTAAACGCTTGGCCATGCAGCGGAGGCTTCGCCATGGGCATCGACAAGGAAAGCGACATCGCCGCCAATCTCCAGATCGGCCCGACCTCTCTCGGGATGGTGCGGATCTACATCGAGGCCGAGGGCGTCGACCTGCCGCTCGACTTCGACCCGGAGGAGGCCGAGGAAATCGCGGAGGAACTGCTCGCGGCGGCCGAGGCGGCGCGCGGCATGACGGCAGGCGGGCCTAAGGGGAAACCCCGGAAACGGTAACCCCCGGATCGCGGTAGCCCTGAAGCCGGAGCGCGGCGTGGCGGGCGAACTTCTGCACCATTACCTTGCGGCGCGCCCCGGCCAGCGGCGCAGGCGATGGCATCCGCAGGATCTCGGCATCGTAGGCGTCGGCGAGGATCAGGCCGGTTTCCTCGGGCAGCAGATCGACCGGGAAATCGGCATCGACCGCCCAGAAGAAACGATCTGCCCATTCCAGGTAGTTGCGCCACTTCCGGTCGGAGGTGAAATCGGTGCGGCTCGACTTGCACTCGACGATCCAGATCTCGCCCCTTGGGCCCAGCCCCATGACATCGACCCGCAGCCCCGGCGCGGGCACCAGTTCCTCGACCGTCGCGAAACCGTGGTGCAGCAGGTGCCGGCAGACGCCGCGCGCCAGAAGCTGGCCGGGTTGAAGCGCGGGAGGGGGAGAGGCCGTGATCATGGCTCAACTATGAACGAACCATGAACGCCTGTCCAGCAGAGTGCACGCGCGGCCCCTGTGCGCGGCCGTCGGGTCTTGCGCACCGGCGGCTGCCGGCCTACCTTTCCGGGTGGCGGGTACTGCCCCTCTCGTGTCTGGCACTTTTCCAGTGGCCGATAAGCATTTCCGAGGGAGCTGGCTCTGCGCGGATCGTGGTCCACGCATCTGGCGCCCACCTGGTAACACCAGGCTCTCGGGAAAAACACGCCTGCACGGTTGCCGCGGTTCCCGCCACACCCCGCCACCCGATCAGGGCCTAACGGCGAAGTGCTGCCAGGATATCCGACGCCGCGCGGGCCGGGGTGGCGCGGCCTTCGGCCACTGCCGCACCCAGCCTGTCCATCTCTGCCCGGATCGCCGGGTCTGCGGTCAGCCGGGCGAGCAGGCCGTGCCGCACCTCGGCCTCGAACCAGTCGCGCGCCTGTTCGGCGCGGTGCGCGGCAAAATGGCCCTGTGCGCGACGCCAGTCCGACAGCGCGGTGATCTCGTCCCAGACCCGGTCGAGGCCCTGCCCCTCGGTCGCTGACACTGTCAGCGCCTTGGGAAAACCCTCCGGGTCCTGCGGCCGCTTCCGCAACAGCCGGAGCGCGCCCGCATAGTCGGCGCAGGTGCGTATCGCGGTGTCCTTCAGGTCGCCGTCGGCCTTGTTCACGAGGATCAGGTCGGCCATCTCCATGATGCCGCGCTTGACGCCCTGCAACTCGTCGCCGCCCGCGGGCGCGATCAGAAGCACGAAGATGTCGCTCATCCCCGCTACCAGCGTTTCCGACTGGCCCACCCCCACCGTCTCGATCAGCACCACGTCGAAGCCCGCCGCCTCGCACAGCGCCACCGCCTCGCGCGTGCGGCGCGCCACGCCGCCCAATTCGGCCTGGCTGGGCGACGGGCGGATGAAGGCGCGGGGGTCGCGCGACAGCCGCTCCATCCGCGTCTTGTCGCCAAGAATCGACCCGCCCGAACGCGCCGAGGACGGATCGACCGCCAGGACCGCGACGCGCAGCCCCTGCCCCGTCAGCAGCGTCCCGAACGCCTCGATGAAACTCGACTTGCCGACGCCAGGCGTGCCCGAAAGCCCGATCCTGAGCGCCTGCCGGCCGGATTGCGCGCAAGCCTCGAGCAGGTCGCCCGCGGCGCGTCGGTGATCCTCCCGGCCGCTTTCCACCAGGGTGATCGCACGCGCCAGCGCCCGGCGGTCGCCCCCGATCACGGCACGCGCAAGATCCTGTGTCTGCATGTTACGGCTCCGGCAGCGTTCCAGTGATCCGGGCGGACCCGGAATTGACCTCAGGCCCGTTTCTTGCCTTCTTCCCTGCAAGGATGTCCAGCCCGGACAGACAAGAACGAGCAGGACCGTGAACGACTTTTCGAACGCCACCGCCCCGGTCGTGGCGGTTGCCATCGCAGCCTCGGGCGCGCCGGACGGGGCGGAAGTGGCGGGGAATACCGGCGCCTGGCCGGCTTCTCGGGCAAGGAAATGGCGGAGAAAGTCAGCTTTGCCTTCCGCATGATGTACGAGAAACGGGACGATGGCTGTCCGCGCGCCAACGAGATCGCCATCGACACGCTCTATGGCAAAGGCCGCCTGAAACGGCGATAACCGCCGGATGAAGGACAGGCTTCCCATAGACACCGCGCTGCCCGACCTGATGCGCGCGCTGCGCCACGCGGGCCGGGCAGTGCTGCAGGCCCCGCCGGGCGCGGGCAAGACCACGCGCGTGCCGCTGGCGATGCTGGAGGCGGGGCTGGTGCCGGGCCGCATCGTCCTGCTGGAACCCCGCCGCCTGGCCGCGCGCGCCGCCGCCGAACGGATGGCCGCAAGCCTGGGCGAAGCCGTTGGCGGCACCGTCGGCTACCGCATCCGGGGAGAGAGCAGGACCACGCCCGCCACCCGGATCGAGGTCGTGACCGAAGGCATCCTGACGCGCATGATCCAGTCCGACCCGGAGCTTTCGGGGATCGGCGCGGTCATCTTCGACGAGTTCCACGAACGCTCGCTGAACGCCGATCTGGGTCTGGCGCTGGCGTGGGAGGTGCGCGGGGCGCTCAGGCCGGACCTCGTGGTGCTGGTCATGTCCGCCACGCTCGACGCCGAGCCGGTCGCGGCGATGCTGGACGGGGCGCCCGTCATCACCTCGCAGGGCCGCGCCTTCCCGGTCGAGACGCGCTGGCTTGACCGGCCGCTCGACCGGGCGCAGCGCTTCGAGACGGCCGCGGCCACGCTGGTGGAGCGCGCGGTCGCCGAAACGCAGGGCGGCGTGCTCGTGTTTTTGCCGGGAGAAGGGGAAATCCGGCGGGTGGAGGCGGCCCTGCGCGACCGCCTGCCCGGCGACTGCACGATCCGGCCACTGTTCGGCGCGATGGACTTTGCCTCCCAGCGCGCCGCCATCGCCCCGGCGGAGCGTGGCCGCAAGGTGGTGCTGGCGACCTCGATCGCGGAAACCTCGCTCACCATCGAGGATGTCCGCGTTGTGGTGGACTGCGGCCGCGCGCGGCGGGCGCGGTTCGATCCGGCCTCGGGCATGGCGCGGCTGGTGACCGAACGGGTCACGCGGGCCGAGGCGGAACAGCGGCGGGGCCGCGCGGGGCGGGTGGCCGAGGGCACTTGCTATCGGCTCTGGGCGAGGGGAGAGGAGGGCGCGCTTGCCTCCTTCCCCCCGGCCGAGATCGAGGCGGGCGACCTGACGGGCCTCGCGCTGGAACTGGCGCTTTGGGGGTCGGACGGGGCGGACCTTGCCTTCCTGACGCCGCCGCCCGGCCCGGCGCTGGCCGAGGCGCGGGCGCTGCTGGCCTCGCTCGGGGCGCTCGACGCACAGGGCCGCATCACCGGCCACGGGCGCGCGCTTGCGGCGCTGCCGCTGCATCCCCGGCTTGGCCACATGCTGATGCTGGCGGGCTCCGGCGCCGCCACGCTGGCCGCCCTTCTGGCCGAACGCGATCCGCTTCGGGGGGCGCCCTGTGACCTGTCGTTGCGCCTGCAGGCGGTGCGCGACCCGCGTCGCTACGGCGCCGACCATTCCTGGCCGGCAGACCGCGGCGCGGTGGACCGGGTCGCCACCGAGGCGCGCCGGCTGGCGCGGCTCGTGCCGGCGACATCGGCAGGGATGAGCGATGCGCAATGCGCGGCCCTTGCCTATCCCGACCGCATCGGCCTGCGCCGCAAGGGGGATGAGCCGCGATATGTCCTCTCGGGCGGCAAGGGCGCGGTGATCGCCGAGGGTGACGCGCTGGGACGCGCGCGGCTGCTGGTCGCCACCGATCTGGACGGCGACCCGCGCGAGGCGCGCATCCGTCAGGGCATCGCGATTTCCGAGGCCGAGGTTCGGGAGCTTTTCGCCGACAGGATCGGATGGCACGACCATTGCGAATGGTCGCGGCGCGAGGGCCGGGTGATCGCCAGGCGGCAGGAACGCCTTGGTGCGCTGGTCCTGGCAGAGCGTCCCTGGCCCGACGCACCACCCGATGCGGTGGCCAGCGCGGCGCTGGAAGGGCTGCGCCAGATCGGCCTGCCGATGACAGAACCCGCCCGCCGCTTCCGGGCGCGGGTGGAGTTCCTGCGGCGGGAAGGCGCCGACCTCCCCGATTTCACCGATGCGGGGCTTCTGGCGCGGGCCGAGGACTGGCTTCTGGCACACCTTCGCGGAAGGCGCACCGAGTCGGAGTTGCGCGCGCTCGACCTGACCGAGGCGCTGCGTGGCGCGCTGACATGGGAGGAGGCCCAGCTGGTGGACCGCCTCGCGCCGGGCAAGTACGACTCGCCGCTCGGGCGATCCGTGCCCATCGACTACGAGGGGGAGCACCCGGCCATTGCCGTCCGGTTGCAGGAACTTTTCGGGGTGACGGGGCATCCGACCGTGGGGCCGCGGCGCCACCCCTTGCGGATCACGCTCCTCTCGCCCGCAGGGCGGCCGGTGCAGGTCACGATGGACCTGCCCGGCTTCTGGGCGTCGAGCTATGCCGACGTCCGCAAGGACATGCGCGGCCAGTACCCCAAGCACCCCTGGCCCGAAGATCCCACGCAGGCCGAGCCCACCCTCAGGGCCAAGCCGCGCGGAACCTGAGCCGGCTCAGACGCCCAGGCACCAGCGCAGGATCGCCTTCTGCGCATGCAGCCGGTTTTCGCTTTCGTCGAAGATGACCGACTGCGGGCCGTCCATGACCTCGCTCGTCGCCTCCTCGTTGCGGTGGGCGGGCAGGCAGTGCATGAACAGCGCGTCAGGCTTGGCGGCGCCCATCATGCGCGCGTTGACCTGATAGGGGCGCAACTGGTTGTGGCGCCGTTCGCGCGCGCTTTCGGGGTCGTGCATGGACACCCAGGTATCGGTGACGATCGCATCTGCCCCCTCGGCCGCCTCCATCGGATCGCGGACGATCTCGATGCGCGAGCCTTTCGAGCGCGCGAACTCGACGGCCCGCGGATCGGGGTCGAGCGTCTCGGGCCCGGTGAAGGTCAGGTCGAAGCCGAACTGGCCCGCGGCATGCAGCCAGCTTGCGCAGACGTTGTTGCCGTCGCCCGACCAGACGAACTTGCGCCCCGCGATCGGGCCGCGGTGCTCCTCGTAGGTGAAGATGTCGGCCATGATCTGGCAGGGGTGCGAGGAATCGGTCAGTCCGTTGATCACCGGCACCGTCGCGTGTTCGGCCATCTCCAGAAGCGTCGCCTCCTCGAAGGTGCGCAGCATGATCAGGTCGACAAAGCGCGACAGCACCCTTGCGGTGTCCGCGATCGACTCGCCATGGCCAAGCTGCATTTCCTTGCCCGACAGGACCATCGTCTGCCCGCCCATCTGGCGCACGCCGACGTCGAAGGACACGCGCGTCCGGGTCGAGGGCTTTTCGAAGATCAGCGCGACCATGCGGCCTGCCAGCGGGGTATCGGCATCGAGCGTACCCTTGGGCTGACCGGCGCGGGCCGTCTTCATGGCGCGCGCCTGGTCGATCATCGCCCGGAGGTCGACATCGGGCGTCTTGTGGATATCGAGAAAATGGCTCATGTCGGCTCCTCTGCCGGGGGTCTCGCGGGGGTTTCGGGGCATCACGGCCGCCGCCCGCCGGAAATCTGTCTAGTCGGACGTCGATGAAAGACCGCGCGAGACGCTCGCCGCGGCCTCGTCCAGTCGTCGCATCGCCTCGGCGATCTCGTCGTCGGTGATGGTCAGCGGCGGCAGCAGGCGCAGCGTGTTGTCCGCCGCGGCAACAGTCAGGACATGCGCGCCATAGCCCGCGTTGACGAGGTCGGCCGGCGCGACCCTGCACTTCAGGCCAAGCATCAGGCCTTGCCCGCGGACCGCTTCGAATACGTCGGGATAGGTGGCCACCAGCGCCTCGAGCCGCTGGCGGAACAGGCCGGCCTTGCGGCCCACCTCGGCCAGGAAGTCGGGATCGGAGACGATCTCGACCACCGTCGCGCCGACCGCGCAGCCCAGCGGGTTGCCGCCGTAGGTCGACCCGTGCGTGCCCGCCGTCATGCCCGACGCCGCGGCCTCGGTCGCCAGCACGGCGCCCAGCGGAAAGCCGCCGCCGATGCCCTTGGCGACCATCATGATGTCGGGGGTCACGCCGGCCCATTCATGCGCGAAAAGCCGGCCGGTCCGGCCCATGCCGCACTGCACTTCATCCAGGATCAGCAGCGCGCCGGTCTGGTCGCAGGCGGCGCGGATCGCGCGCAGGTCGGCATCGGGCAGCACCCGGATCCCGCCCTCGCCCTGGATCGGTTCGATCATCACCGCTGCTGTCTCGGGACCGATCGCCGCCTCGAAGGCCGCCATATCGCCCCAGGGCAGGTGCCGGAAGCCGGGCATCAGCGGGCCGAAGCCCTTGACCATCTTCTCCGATCCGGCGGCGGCAATGGCACCGGTCGAGCGGCCGTGGAACGCGCCCTCGAATGTCAGGATCGTGGTCCGGGGAGGCTCGCCCTTCTCGTACCAGTATTTCCGCACCATCTTGATGGCCAGTTCGGCCGTCTCGGTCCCCGAATTGGTGAAGAAGACGGTATCGGCGAAGGTCCTGGCCACCAGGAGATCGGCCAGCCGCTCCTGCTCCGGCACACGGTAGACGTTGGACACATGCCAGAGCCGCGCGGCCTGTTCGGTCAGGGTGGCGACCAGCGCCGGATGGGCATGGCCCAGCGCGTTCACCGCGATCCCCGACCCGAGATCGAGGTAGCGCGTGCCATCCTCGGCCGTCAGCCAGGACCCCTCGCCCTTCACGAAGGCCAGGGGCGCGCGGTTGTACGTCGGCAGCACGGAAGGGATCATGGCAGGCTCCGGTTCAGAAGGGCAAGGGGTGCCCGAGTGCGGGCGGCGTGTCAACGATGTCGGAGAGGGCGCGGGCGTCTGGCCACGCGAAAGACCGGCCGTCAGGCGCGTCGCGCGCTGCGGCGTCGGGAGCGGAGGCTCTGGCACATCCCATGGGTCATGGGGCCCCATTAGCGGCAATCCGCGCGCTTGTCCATGGGACATTGCAGGCCGGCCGCAGAACAACGCCTGCGCGAGCGATACAATCGGCCGCGCATACCGGACCTAGCGTCAACCGCGCCAGAAGACACAGAATTTTGTTGAGTTTGTCCAAATTTGGCCACCATTGCGAAGTTTCTTTCCTTCAATCGAAGGGAGAATGCGTTGAACCGGGATCCGCGACTGGCTTTCGAATGTGGCGATACCGCCGACGTGCAGAAAACCCTTTCCGTGACACTCTGTCTGGCGCCGTTCGACCGTATCCTGCCGGTCGCAGCGGGTCTGTTCCGGGCCCGCTACGGCCTGACAGCGCTGACCGAACGGGTCTGGCGCAGCCCCGAGACGCTTCTGGGCGAGGAGATGGAGGCGGCGGAACGCGCCCGCAGGAACCATGGGGCCTGGGTGCTCCCCCACGCGCCACTCGTCCTGTCCGAACCTGTCGATGCCGGGGGCGCAACCTTGATCGAGGATGCCGGCAATCCCTGGATCTCTGCTGCCATTGCACGCTTCCGGCCCGGCGTCGCCGTCCTGTCGCTGCGCGCGGGTCTCATCGCGCATGCCGACGAGGTCTGGCGCTTCACCCTGCGGCGCGGCAGCCGGATGCTGCGCCGGGTCGAGGCCGAGCGTGACGAGATGGGGCAGTGGCAGGTCCGCTCCGCGGGCAAGCCGCAAGCGATCGAGAAGGAACTGGGGGGCGACGCCTCCTGCGCCGCGCCGGATATTGAGGCGCTTCATGCGCTGGCTCGCGCTGCCGGCGTGGATCTGCGCGCCTGCATCGAGGAACGCCGTGCCTTCCGGTCTTGCGCGCTGACCGCCCTTGACGACCGCGATCCGCACGAAATGCGCGTGCCCACGCGGATCGGCCAGCCGGTTCTGGACGCGGCCCTGCGCGAGGGGTTCGGGGTGGGAGAGGACGTCGCCCCTGCGCATCCCGCGGGGTTTGCGGATGCGGCGGATGTCTGCGCGAGCGAAGCCGAGACGCAGCGCGCCATCGCCCGGGCCAAGTCGATCGAGGACATCCGCAAGGCGCTGGCCGCCGCCGCACCGCTGGCCGCCGAGGGTCCGATGGGGCGGCACCGGCTTGGATCTCTCTATTCGCTCGCGGTCGCGCGGGCGCAGCGGATCGACCTTGACTGCCTGCTGACGCGGCGGCTTGAACGGGACTGGCATGATGTGATGGCCGATACCGACTACGCGGTGTCGCGCGCCGCGATCGAGGCGGACCGCGAAAAGGCACAACGCAATCAGGTGCTGCGCCCGCTGGCCCGGCGGCACGAGGCGATCTGCCGCGCCGCGAAGTCGCCGGCCGATCTGCTGCCGGTTCTGTGCGACCTGACCGACGGGTCCAACCCTGCGATTGATGAGCGTTTCCGCGAGATGGCATTGCAGGTCGCCTGCAAGCGGGCGCGGGAACTGGACGCGGACGATCCGGTGACGGCCCGCCTGATGGAAACGCTGCTCGATTGGCAAAGCTCGGCGAAGCGGGCGGCCCGTGCGGCCGCACGGCGCGAGAATGCCCCGCCGCGGTCGTCGCGGCGGTCGAAGTATCAGGCGGCGCAAGCGCTGCGCTGACGCCTCGGCGCTTGAAACCGCGGGCGGTCGGTTGTATCTCGGTTCGTCCCGTCTAGAATGGGAAGACCGAAAAAGCCGGCACGCCGGCACCAAGCCCGAGGGTCAGTAATGTCCTGGACCGACGAACGCGTCGAGACACTGAAGAGGATGTGGTCGGAAGGCCAGTCCGCCAGCCAGATCGCCAAGGAACTGGGCGGTGTCACGCGCAACGCCGTGATCGGCAAGGTTCACCGGCTTGGCCTTTCCAACCGCGTGGGCGCCGCCCCCATGCCCGAAACGAAACCGAAGGCGACGGCCCCCGCGGCTCCCACCCCTTCGCGCAGCGAGACGCCGGCCGCAGCCGAGGCGCCGAAGGCCGCCGCGCCCCGACCCGAGCCGAAGCCCGCGCCGTCGCGCCCGGCAGAGGCCGCGGTCCAGCAGCCCGCGCCGCAGCCCGCCGCTCAGACCGCACGCAAGCCCATCGTTCCGGCGGGACAGCCGCTGCCGCCGCAGCCGTCGGCGGGTGAGATCAGCCCCGAGGCGCTGGCCTCGGTTCGCGAGGTCGAAAAGCGGGCGCGCAAGCTGACGCTGATGGAACTGACCGAACGGACCTGCAAATGGCCCATCGGCGACCCGGCGACGACGGACTTCTGGTTCTGCGGACTTGCCGCACAGCCGGGCAAGCCCTACTGCGACGCCCATGTCGGCGTCGCCTTCCAGCCCATGAGCGCGCGGCGCGACCGCCGGCGCTGATCCCGACCCGGCCCGGCAATTGCCGGCCGGCCCTTTTCAGGCGCCCCCGGTGGCGCTACCTTCGCCCTGCGCGCGTCGGAGCCAGCCCATGTCATCCATCATCGAGGTCCGCGACCTCTCCAAGACCTATGCAAGCGGCACGTCTGCCCTGAAGGGCGTCACGCTCGACATCCGGGAAGGCGAGATTCTCGCCCTGCTGGGTCCGAACGGCGCCGGCAAGACGACCTTCATCTCCATCCTCTGCGGTCTGGTGACGCCCTCGGGCGGGCAGGCGCGGGTAGGAGGGCACGACATCCAGCGTGAGTATCGCGAAGCGCGATCGCTGATCGGCCTCGTCCCGCAGGAAATCGCGCTCGAGTTCTTCGAGACGGTGATGAACACCGTCCGCTTCTCGCGCGGGCTTTACGGCAAGGCGCCCGACGACGCCCATCTGGAGCGCGTGCTGCGTGCGCTGGCGCTCTGGGACAAGCGCGATGCGAAGTTGCGCGAACTGTCGGGCGGGATGAAGCGGCGCGTCCTCATCGCCAAGGCGCTGTCGCACGGGCCGCGCATCCTGTTTCTCGACGAGCCGACGGCCGGGGTCGACGTGAACCTGCGCCGCGAGATGTGGGAGGTCGTCCGAAGGCTGAAAGCCGAAGGCGTCACCATCATCCTGACCACGCACTACCTGGAAGAAGCCGAGGAGATGGCCGACCGGGTCGGCATCATCGACAAGGGGCGGCTTCTCCTCGTGCGCGACAAGGCGGACCTGATGCACGAGTTCGGGCAGAAGGTGCTGACGGTCGAACTGGCCACGCCGCTTGCGCATCTGCCCGAAGCGCTGGCCAGCCTTGGCCTGTCGCTTGCGCCCGACGGGCTGACGGTCAGCTATCGCTACGACAGCAACGCCGACCGGTCCGGCATCGCCCGGCTTCTGGCCGCCTTCGCGGCCGAGGGGATCGCCGTCCGCGATCTGTCGACGGAACAATCCTCGCTGGAAGACGTCTTCCTGCGGCTGGTAAGGGACCTGGCATGAACTGGCGCTCGATCGCGACGATCTTCAACTTCGAGATGGCGCGCTTCTGGCGCACGCCGTGGGAATCGCTCGCCGCTCCGGTGGTGTCGACCGTGCTTTATTTCGTCGTCTTCGGCGCGGCGATCGGCGGGCGCATCCAATCGGTCGAGGACATCAGCTACGGTGCCTTCATCGTGCCGGGGCTGATCATCCTGACGGTGCTGCAAACCTCGCTTGCCAATGCCTCGAATGCGATCTTCATGCGCAAGTTCGTGGGCACGATTCACGAGATCCTGGCCGCGCCGATATCATTTCTCGAAGTCGTCGCCGGCTTCGTCGGGGCCGCTGCGCTGAAATCGGTGATCATCGCCATCGTGATCTATCTGACCGCGCTCTTCTTCGTCGATCTGCCGCTGGCGCATCCCGCTCTGGCGCTGGTGCTGCTGGTCCTCACCTCCTTCGGCTTCGCGCTCTGGGGGTTCCTGATGGGCATATGGGCGAAGGACTGGCAGCAGTTGCAGTTCATCCCGATGATGGTGATCACGCCGCTCGTCTTCCTCGGCGGCGCGTTCTATTCCGCCTCGATGCTGCCGCCGTTCTGGGAAGGGGTGGCGAAACTGAACCCCGTCCTCTACCTCGTTTCCGGCTTCCGCTGGACCTTCTTCGGCATGGCCGACGTGCCGATCGCGGCCTCGGTCCTGGCGCTGGCGATCTTCCTTGGCCTGGGCTTCCTGGCCGTCTGGGCGATCTTCCGCACCGGCTGGCGCCTGCGTCCCTGACCCTAGGCAGCGGCCCCGGCCTTCGCTATATCCGCCCGATGACCCAGAACCCGCCGAACCTTCGCCCCGATCTTGCGCCGAAACCGCTGTTCGACGC
This sequence comes from Albidovulum sediminis, assembly GCF_025380365.1. GTDB lineage: Bacteria > Pseudomonadota > Alphaproteobacteria > Rhodobacterales > Rhodobacteraceae > Albidovulum > Albidovulum sediminis. The sequence goes on along the minus strand of NZ_JAOCQF010000002.1, from coordinate 330,442 downwards.
TCCCGCACGCCCTGGCCAGCCCCGGATCGGGATGGTGTCGCTTGGCTGCCCCAAGGCGCTGGTGGACAGCGAACGCATCCTGACGCGCCTGCGCGCCGAGGGCTATGCGATCAGCCCGGATTACCAGGGGGCGGACGCGGTCATCGTCAACACCTGCGGATTTCTCGACAGCGCCAAGGCCGAAAGCCTTGAGGCCATCGGCGAGGCGCTGGCGGCCAACGGCCGCGTGATCGTCACCGGCTGCCTCGGCGCGGAGCCCGAATACATCACCGGCGCGCACCCGTCCGTCCTGGCCGTCACCGGCCCGCATCAGTACGAACAGGTGCTCGATGCGGTCCATGTCGCGGTGCCGCCCGCGCCCGATCCCTTCGTCGACCTGCTGCCCGCCACCGGCGTCAGCCTGACGCCGAGGCACTACAGCTATCTGAAGATCTCCGAAGGCTGCAATCACAAGTGCCGCTTCTGCATCATCCCCGACATGCGCGGACGCCTTGTCAGCCGCCCCGCCCATGCGGTCTTGCGCGAGGCTGAAAAGCTGGTCGCGGCCGGCGTGCGGGAACTTCTTGTCATCAGCCAGGACACCTCGGCCTATGGCGTCGACATCAAGCACGCCGAGAAGAACGGCCACCGCGCCCATATCACCGACCTTGCCCGCGATCTCGGCTCGCTCGGCGCCTGGGTCCGGCTGCACTACGTTTACCCCTACCCCCATGTGCGCGACCTGATCCCGCTGATGGCTGAGGGGCTGGTGCTGCCCTATCTCGACATCCCGTTCCAGCACGCCCATCCCGAAACGCTGAGGCGCATGGCGCGGCCGGCGGCGGCGGCGAAGACGCTGGACGAAATCGCCCGCTGGCGCGCGGACTGCCCGGAGATCACGCTCCGCTCTACCTTCATCGTCGGCTTCCCCGGCGAGACGGAGGAGGAGTTCCAGACGCTTCTCGACTGGCTTAACGAGGCGCAATTGGATCGCGTCGGCTGCTTCCAGTACGAAAACGTCGCTGGCGCGCGGTCGAACGCGCTTCCCGATCATGTCCCCGACGAGGTCAAGCAGGATCGCTGGGACCGCTTCATGGCCAAGGCGCAGGCGATTTCCGAGGCGAAGCTGGCCGCGAAGGTCGGGACACGGCAGCAGGTGATCGTGGACGCCGTGGATAGCGAAGGCGCCACCTGCCGCACCATGGCCGACGCCCCGGAAATCGACGGCAACCTCTTCATCGACGAGGGCCACGCGGCGCTGTCGCCCGGCGACATCGTCACGGTCGAAGTGGACGAGGCCAGCGAATACGACCTCTGGGGGCGGCTCGTCTGATCCTGCCGGCTGGCAGGAGCGCCTGCCGCGGTCCGTTGCCCCTGCGCCACCCTTCCCTGCCGCCGTCAGCGCCCGACCGGCTGCGTTCTTGAAGCGGGCGGGCAGATCGTGCCATCCGCTTTGCAGTCAAGTTTCGAGACCTGAGCGGCGGAAGAACAGGTGAAAATCACCAAGGCCATCGAAAGCTGGATCACGCGTGAGCGTGTGCGGATTTTCTGCATCCTGATCGTTCCGATGCTTCTGGTGCTGGAACTGGTCAAGACCTGGTCGGACCCGGCCCATTTCGGCCGCTTTCCCTACGGCCATGACTTCATCGCCTTCTGGAGTGCGGCGCAGCTGGCAGCCGAAGGGCGGGTCGAAGCGCTCTACGATCCCTCGGTCTATTTCGCGCTGCAACGGGAACGCATCCTGAGCGGAGGCATACTGCCCTGGTTCTACCCGCCGACGTTCCTGTCGGCGATCTATCCGCTGGGCAGGATGGGCTTTGCCGCCGCCTGGGCCGCGTTTTCCGTCGTCGGTATCGGCGGGCTGGCGCTGGCGGCGCGTCCGTTCCTGAAAGGGCGCGACCGGCTGGGCTGGGCGCTTCTGCTGGGGGCGCCGGTGATCGGAGTCACGCTGGTCCAGGGGCAGAACGGCGCTATCGTCGCGGCCCTTTTCCTTGGCGCCTTCGCGGCGCGGTCGGCGGGCCGGACCTGGCTTGCCGCGACCCTGATCGCGGGTCTCGCGATCAAGCCCCATGTCGCGCTGCTGATCCCGGTCGCCCTGGTGGCCGCCGGCGACTGGAGGCTGATCCTGCGGACCGCGCTGATGACACTGGCCTTCGCGGCGCTGCCCTGGGCCCTGTTCGGCATCGAAAGCTGGAAACTCGCGCTGGACCATCTGGACAGCACGCAGTTGATCTTTGCCGACCAGGCCCCGCTTGTTACCATGGTGACGGCCTACTCGGGCGGCGTCCTCATGGGCCTGCCGTTCCAGGTCTCGGCCGGCCTTCAGACCCTCTCGGCGGCCATAGCGGTGCTTATCGTCTGGCGGCTCTGGCGCGCGCGCACGATAGCGCCCGACCTGCAACTGGCCGGTCTCATGATGGCGGCGCTGCTGGTGCCGCCCTACGGGTTCCGCTACGACATGGTGGTGACGCTGGCAGCAACGCTCCTGATCGTAGGTCGGGCGGAGCGGCACGGCTGGCTGCCCGGCGAAAAGCTCGCCATGGCGGCGCTGTGGTTCCTGCCGCTGATCCTGCCCAACATCGCCCATGTGACCGGCCTGCCGGCGGGATTCGCGCTTCTCCTCCTTGGGCTCTGGTCGGTCTGGCGCCGCGCCGTCCTGCATGGCCGCACACCGCCCCCCGCAGGACAGCGCAGCCCCGCCGCTTGAAGTCCCTTACCCGCCAGTGCCACCATCGGCCGGCAATCCAGAGGAGAGTCCATGTCTGACGCAAGCACCCCGATCATCGCGCAAAAGGGCCCCTACGCGGTCGAGCTTGAGGCCGGCAAGACCTATTTCTGGTGCGCCTGTGGCCGGTCGCAGAGGCAGCCCTTCTGCGATGGTTCGCACAAGGATACCACGTTCAAGCCGTTGAAATTCACGGCCGAGGAATCGCGGCGTGCGTTCCTGTGCGGCTGCAAGCATACCGCGCGGCAACCCTTCTGCGACGGCGCGCACAAGGGTGTCTGAGCACGCGGCCAGAAACCACCAAGGGTTGAAAGTTTCCCCTGCGTCAATTTCCTGACGACCCGAGAGTCTAACAGGTCTATCCTGCGCGCGTGGACCGGGAACACCCGGCCTCAGCGAACAGGGGTAGTGAAATGAACATATCCAGACTGTTTCTGGTGACGGCTGTCGCCTATCTGCTGGTCGGCATCGCCATCGGTATCCACATGGGGGCGTCGGGCGACCACGGCCTTGCGGCAGCCCACGCCCACATCAACCTTCTCGGCTTCACGCTGATGACGCTGTTCGGCCTTGCCTACCGGGTCATCCCGGCGATGGCAGGCGGAACCCTTGCCACGGCGCATTTCTGGCTGCACCAGGCCGGTGCGCTGGTGCTTCTGGTGATGCTGGTGCTGCTTCTCTCGGGGCGCATCACCGAGGCCGCGATGTTCCCGCTGGCGCCGGTGGCGGAACTTGCCATCTGGATCGGCGTGGCGTGCTTCGGGCTGAACGTGATCAAGAACGCCTGAGAACGGGGCCGGGGCATCCCCCCGGCCTCAACCCGCCAGCAGGACGATCCAGGCGACGCCGCCCGCAATCGCGGTCAGGGCCACCATCGCGCTGCCGCAGTCCTTGATCTTCTTCGCAGCCGGGTGCAGGTCCGGCTGAACGTGATTGCACAGCGTCTCCAGCGCGGTGTTGGCCAGTTCGGCGGCAAGGATCAGCAGGCCAAGGGCAAGGATCAGCGCGCGTTCGGCCGTGCCGAGATCGAGCGTCAGCGCCAGTGCGGCCGACAACACATTGACCACCGTCCATTGCCTTAGCGACTTCTCCGTCGCCCAGGCCGCGCGCCAGCCGTCCCACGACCAGAGCGCGGTCCGCCCGAAACGGCGCAACTCGGCCGCGATGATCCCGATCATGCCTTTTCCTCCCGGCGCCTCGACGCTGCTGCCAGCTTTCCGCGCGGTCTTGATCAGGGTCAAGGCGGGCAATGCGACTCCAGGGCACGATTTCACGTTCATCGCCGGAGGAGGACGACATGGACGAGGGAACCTTTGCGCGACACAGCACGCTCTTGCAGAAGATGGCCCATGCGCTTGACGTCGATCTTGGCCAGGCGCTGCTTGAAGGGCGGTTGCGGCGCTTTCCCTATGACGATCTGGTTGCCCGTTGCAGCCATTGCACGCATGCCGATAGTTGCGAACGTTGGCTTGAGTCGCACATGGCCGGGGCGGCCGCGGCGCCGGACTACTGCCGAAATCGTGCGGTTTTCGAGAATCTGAAGGGCCTGGGTCAGCCGACTGCGGACAAGTAGGCGCGCACGGCTTCGGCGACGTGACGAAAGCGGTCGCCGCCCAGTTTCACGCCGCCATACCATCGGGTGACGACCACGATGTGATTGGTCAGCCCCGCGCGTTCCAGCATCCGCAGGATGACGGCGCCGGCGCCGGCCTCTCCGTCATCGTTCTTCTGGGGGTCGCGCTGGCCGTCCTCATCGAAGAGGACCGCCCAGGTGTTGTGCGTGGCCTTGGCGAACTTCTTGTTCCGTTTCAGATCCGAGATAAATGCGGCGGCTTCCGCGCGATTGTTCACAGGACCGCCCGAAACGGCATATCTCGACCCGCGGTCGGACACCACGTTTTCGAGGATACGCATGATCTCAGGACGCCGCCCGGCCGGCACCCGCCTCAGACGAGCCCGCGCAAGCCTTCGAGGACAGCCCGATTGGCGCACCAGTCCGGCGCTGCTTCCAGCCCTTCGGGATGCTCATGCCGGCGGCCGGAGCCATCCTGGCATTCGCGGCAGGACTGCAGGACCGCCACGAAATCCTCAAGCGTCAGAAGGCCGCCGTGGATCGCGCCGCCCAGATCCACCCCATGGCGCTCGGCGAACTCCGGCGTCAGGAAGTAGGGAATGTCCGGAAGGCCGCAGCCTTGCGGCACCTGCGCTTCTCCGGTCTTCACCATGTATTCCTCCTTCAAGGGCCACTCGATACAGCTTCATCATGCCATGAAGCGCCGCCATGATCCAGATCAACGTCGCAGTGAAGCCTACCGGCAGCCGATCTCTGCAGAGACCCGGCCGACCGTCGCCATACGCTGGCTGTTGGCCGGGTGCGATCCGAGGAAGCGGTCGCCGGGGTCGGGGATGCGGGCGAAGTAGGCTGCCCCGCGTCCGGCGCTGTAGCCGGCCGCGCAGGTCAGCACGGTGCCAAGCGCGTCGGCCTCAAGCTCATGGTCCTTGGAATAGGCCCGCGCGCCTACCGACGCGCCGATGTTCTGCGCCATGTCGACGGTCGAAGGGTCCGCCCCCGCCAGCGCCGCTGCGAGCCCGCCGAACAGGGCCCCGGCCATGGTCGTCTGCTGCTGCCGCGGGATGTGGTCGGCGATGTGGTGCGCCGCCTCGTGGCCCATGACGAAGGCCAGTTCGTCCCGGTTTCGCGTATCGGCGATCAGGGCCGAGGTGAAGGCGATCACCGGCCGCCCGGCCCCGTCGCGCGTCTGGTAGGCGTTCGCCGGCTGCCCCGGCCGGGCATCGATGGAAATCCGGTAGTCGCAGTTCAGGCCGCGGGTGCGGGCGCGGCATTCCTGCTCGATCACCGGCTCCATCCGGGTCAGCACCGCGTCGAAGTTCGCCCGCGCCGTCGCCGCATCGACGGGCGGCCCCGCAGGCACCGTCATCGCCGCCGGCAAGGTGGCAGGGGCCTGGGCGGTGGTGGCGACGCATCCCGTCAACAGGGCCGCAGCAATAGCAAAAAGCAGGGGGGCCGCTGGGCGGTACATGGCTGACTCCTGGGGTTCTTCGGCTGGCCGGAACATAATCGCCGCGGTCCGGACGGAAAAGACCATCCGCGCGGCCTCGGCAAAACCCCGCAATCGTCGTTGCGGGCACGCCGGGCACGGGATACCCTGATACCATGTTCACCATCGAGCACGACTTCGACGCCACAGTCATCACCCTCGTCGACGAGGGCAGCCCCCACCTTGAGGAAGACGTGACGATCCAGGCGTTCGAGGAATGCGTCACGCTGGAGCAATACGACCCGCGCCGGGACGAGGTGGTGAAGATCGTGATGTCGATGGCCCAGGTGCGCGAGCTTGCCGCCGCGCTGAACCTGCCGGAAGGCGTCTACAGGATGAGCCCGAAGAAGGGGTCCGGCGCGTCGGACTAGGGACGCGCCGCAAAGGCGACGGCCCCCACCCGAAGGCAGGGGCCGCAACCGTTTCATGCCCGATCAGGCGGCAGAGACCGCGCGCTGCGTCATCACCTTGACCAGGTTCGCGCGATAGGCGGGCGTGCCGTGCAGGTCACCCACCATGCCGTCGGCGGGCACCGACAGCCCCGCGATGGCATCGGCCGAGAAACTGGCCGACAGCGCCTTTTCCGCCTCGCTCCAGCGGAAGACTCCGTTTTCGGAGGCGCCCGTCACCGCCACCCGGACCCCGCCCGCGGTCTTGGCCACGAACACCCCGGTCAGCGCGAAGCGCGAGGCGGGCTGCTGGAACTTGGCATAGGCGGCGCGCGCGGGGATCGGGAAGCGCACCTCGACGATGATCTCCCCCGGTTCGAGCGCGGTGGTGAAGAGCCCTTCGAAGAAGTCGTCCGCCGCGATCCTGCGGGTGTTGGTCACGATCGTCGCGCCCGAGGCAAGCACCGCCGCAGGGTAGTCCGCCGCAGGGTCGTTGTTGGCCAGCGATCCGCCGATGGTGCCGCGGTTCCTGACCGCCGGATCGCCAATGTTGCCGGCGAGTGCCGCAAGGGCGGGATACTTGCCCGCCGCCTCCGCAGCGACGACCGCATGCGGCGTCGCCCCCCCGATGCAGAGCGCCCCGTCATCGCCGGTGCAGACCCCGCGCATCTCGGCGATGCCGGTCAGGCTGACCAGGGCCGAGGGTGCGGCAAGTCGCTGTTTCAGCGACGGGATCAGGGTCTGCCCGCCGCCCAGCGCCATCGCGTCTTCGCGTGCCAGGGCCGAGACGGCCTCGGCCACGGTCTTCGGTTTCTCGAAGTCGAATGCATACATGGCCTGTCCCCCCTCAACCCTGCATCGCCGACCAGACCCTGACGGGCGAGACCGGCATGTCGATATGTGTCACATGCTTGTGGCCGCCGCGCTGAAGCGCGTCGATCACCGCGTTGACGACCGCGGGGGGCGACCCGATGGCACCGGCCTCGCCGCAGCCCTTGACCCCGAGGGGGTTGTGGGTGCACGGCGTCTGGCAGGAATGGTCGACCATGTAGAACGGCACGTCGTCGGCCCGCGGCATGGCATAGTCCATGTAGCTGCCCGACAGAAGCTGGCCGTTCGCATCATAGGCCGCCGCTTCCAGCATGGCCTGTCCGATGCCCTGCGCCAGCCCGCCGTGGACCTGTCCTTCGACGATCATCGGGTTGATGACGTTGCCGAAGTCGTCCGCCGCGGCGAAGGAGCAGATGGTCACCTTGCCGGTGCCGGGGTCCACCTCGACCTCGCAGGCATAGGCGCCGGCGGGGTAGGTGAAGTTCGACGGGTCGTAGAACGCCGTTTCCTCCAGCCCCGGTTCCAGTTCCGCCAACGGGTAGTTGTGCGGAACATAGGCGGCAAGGCAGACCGAGCCCCAGTCGACCGACTTGTCGGTGCCCGCGACGGAGAACTTGCCGTCCTTCAGCTCGATGTCGCCCTCGGAGGCCTCCATCAGGTGCGCCGCGATCTTCTTGGCCTTGGCGATGATCTTGTTCGTCGCCCGCACGATCGCCGACCCGCCGACCGCGAGCGAGCGCGAGCCGTAGGTGCCCATCCCCATCGGCACGTTGGCGGTATCGCCGTGCACGATCTCCACCTGAGCCTCGGGAATGCCGATCATCTCGGCCACGACCTGCGGGAAGGTGGTTTCATGCCCCTGCCCGTGGCTATGGCTGCCGGTCATCACGACGATGCCGCCGGTCGCGTTCACCCGCACGGTGGCGCTTTCGTAAAGCCCCGCACGCGCGCCAAGCTGCCCGACAAGGTTCGACGGCGCGATGCCGCAGGCCTCGATGTAGCAGTTGACACCAAGCCCGCGCAGCAGGCCCTTCTTCGCGCTTTCCGCGCGCCGCCCCTCGAACCCGGCGATGTCGGCGATCTGGACCAGCTTGTCCATCGTCGCCTGATAGTTGCCGGTGTCGTAGGCCACCGCGACCGGGGTCTGATAGGGAAACTCGTTCGGCTGAACGAAGTTCCGGCGACGGATCTCGATCGGGTCGATCCCCATTTCGCGCGCGGCCTTGTCGATCACCCGCTCAAGCTGGAAGGTCGCTTCCGGGCGGCCGGCGCCGCGGTAGGCATCGACCGGCACGGTGTTGGTGAATACCGCCTTCACGTTCACGTAGATATGCGGGGTCTTGTAGTTCCCCGCCATCAGCGTGCCGTGCAGGTAGGTCGGCACCGACGAGGCGAAGGTGGACAGATAGGCGCCCATGTTCGCGTAGGTCTCGGTCCGGATGGCAAGGAAATGCCCGTCCTTGTCGAGCGCAAGTTCGATCTTCGTGACATGGTCGCGGCCGTGCGCGTCGGTCATGAAGCTTTCCGACCGCTGCGCCGTCCACTTGACCGGCCGGCCGACGACCTTGGCTGCATGGGTGACGAAGGCTTCCTCGACGTAGTGGAAGATCTTCGAACCGAAGCCGCCGCCGACATCAGGGGCGATGACGCGCAACTTGTGTTCCGGAATGCCAAGGACGAAGGCGCCCATCAGCAACCGGATCACATGCGGGTTCTGGCTGGTGGTGTAAAGCGTGTAGTCGTCCGAAGCGCTGTTGTAGTCGCCGATGGCCGCCCGCGGTTCCATCGCGTTCGGGATCAGGCGGTTGTTCACCAGTTCCAGCGTCGTGACGTGGTGCGCGGACTTGATCGCGGCATCGACGGCGCCCTTGTTGTCCTCGATGAAGCCCCAGTCGTAGCAGAGGTTCGAGCCCACTTCATCGTGCACCAGTGCGCCGCCCGCGACCGCGGCCTTCATGTCGACGACGGCGGGCAGTTCCTCGATGTCGATGACCACCGCTTCGGCGGCGTCCCGGGCCTGTTCCAGCGTTTCCGCGATGACGGCGGCGATGGCGTCGCCGACGTAGCGCGCCTTGCCTTCCGCAAGGATCGGGTGCTTGGGCTCCAGCATCGGGTTGCCCTGCTTGTCGTGGATCTGCCAGCCGCAGGGCACGCCGCCCTTGCCGGCGAAATCCGCCGAGGTGAAGACCTTGATGACGCCCGGCATCGCTTCCGCGGCCGAGGTGTCGATCGCGTTGATGCGCCCGTGCGCGACCTGGCTGCGCACGAAGACGCAATGCGTCTGGCCGCGCAGGTTGATGTCGTCGGTGTAGCGGCCCTTCCCGGTCAGGAAGCGCACGTCCTCGCGCCGCTTGGTGCTGGCGCCGATGCCTTGATCCTTCGGCATGTTCCCCCCTCCCTATTCGGCGGCCACGCCGCTCACGTCCTGGCCGGACGCGGCAAGCACTGCCTTGACGATGTTGTGGTAGCCCGTGCAGCGGCAGATGTTGCCTTCGAGATAGTGGCGCACGTCGGCCTCGCTGGGCTTCGGGTTCTCGGCCAGAAGGGCGGCGGCGGACATCACCATGCCGGGCGTGCAGAAGCCGCACTGAAGCCCGTGGTGATCCTGGAACGCCTGCTGCACCCGGCCAAGGCTGCCGTCGGGATTGGCCATGCCCTCGATCGTGGTGACCGCGGCACCGGCGACGTCCGAGGCGAAGACCGTGCAGCTTTTCACGGCCTTGCCATCGACATGCACGACGCAGGCGCCGCACTGGGACGTGTCGCAACCGACATGGGTGCCGGTCAGGCCCAGCCCCTCGCGCAGAAAGGTGGACAGGAGCGTGCGCCCCTCCACCTCGCCGGAAACGGCGCGGCCGTTCACGGTCATGGTGACTTTCGTCATTACTTCCTCCCTTGGTGACCTTTCAGGTTCAGGCGCCGATGATGCGCCGGAACCATCCTTTCTTCTTTTCTCCGCCCTCGGCCGCGTCGGCATCGGACTCTGCCGCTTCCGTGGCATCGGCCGCGCCCGGCGTCTCGACCGCGCTTTGCAGCCGCGCGAAGAATTCGTCGGCCAGCTTGCGGGCGAACCCGTCGATGATCCGGCTCCCGAGTTGGGCCAGCTTTCCGCCCACGGAGGCCTGCACCTCGTAGCTGAGATTAGTGCCCTCTCCGTCCGGATCAAGCCGAACCTTCGCGCCGCCCTTGGCAAAGCCCGCCGGCCCGCCCTTGCCCTCGCCCGAGATGGTCAGGCTTTCGCCGGCAACCATGTCCGACAGCGTCACCACGCCGGTGAAGCGCGCCTTGACCGGCCCGACCTTCTGCACCACGACCGCTTCAAACCCCTCTTCGGGCGTTCCGGTGATGCTCTCGCAGCCCGGAATGCAGGCCTGAAGCACCTCGGGTGACAGAATGGCGGCCCAGACGTCCTCGGGGCGCGCCGCGATGATCCGCGAATCCTTGAGTTCCATGCGATGCTCCTCACTTGCCGACAGAATAGGCGGCGCGGGACGCAGAGGCTATCTGACCTTGGTCGTAGTCCCCCCTCGACCAAAGGCGCGGATTACAGCCCCGGCCCCTGCTGCTATCCTGCGCACGTCCTGCACCCGGAATGCAAGCCATGACCATGCAATCGGCCCTGATCGTCGACGACCACCCGCTGTTCTGCGATGCCCTCGCGATGACGTTGAAGGCCTTCGTCGGCATCGGCCGGATCGACACCGCCGACCGGATCGAAACGGCGATTGAACGCCTGAGCGAAGGTCCGCTGCCCGATGTCGTCGTGCTCGACCTCAACCTGCCCGACGTGCACGGGATGGAAGGCTTGGTCCGCCTGCGCCAGATCGCGGGACAGGTGCCGGTCGTCGTCGTCTCCTCCATGGCCGACGCCCGGGTGATCGGCGCAGCGATGAAGGCCGGCGCGGCCGGGTTCGTGCCCAAGCACAGCCAGCGGGAGGTCTTTCGCGCCGCCTTCGACGCCATCGCCGATGGGCGCCGCTACACGCCCGAAACCTACGTTCCCCTGCCCGAGACCGCCCCCGCGACGCCGCAGGAAGAGGCGCTGAAGCGCCTGTCGCTGCTGACGCGGCAGCAGGCGCGCATCCTGCAACTGATCTGCGAGGGCAAGCTGAACAAGCAGATCGCCTGGGAGCTTTCCATCGCGGAGACCACCGTCAAGGCGCATGTCACCGCGATCATGCGCAAGCTGGGTGTCTTCAGCCGCACCCAGGCCGTGCTTCTGGCGCGCGAGATCGACTTTGCGGCCCTTCTGGCCGAGGGCGCGAACGGGTCGTGACACACAGACGTGGAGGGCGCCAGCGCCGCACTTGCCACGCCCGCGGCAGGCCCCTAGCTTTCCGGGGCGGGAGGACCAGATGGAAGCGCTGAACGCCCTTGCGAGCGGCCCGGACGGCGCAGCGATCGTGCGCAGCGCCCATTGCCGGGCCTCGGACCCGGACGCGCTCGGCCGGCTTGCCGGGGCGCTCGGACCGGGGCCCTACGCGCTCGTCATCCTGTTCGCCTCGCCCGAGGCCGGCCCCGGGACGCTGCCTGCCCGCGCCGGGCACGCCTTTGGCGGCGCCCCGGTGATCGGCTGCACCACGGCGGGCGAGATATCCGCCGCCGGTTACGCCGAGGGTGAGATCGTGGCACTCGGCCTTCCGGCGCGGCATTTCGCGGCCGAGACGCTTCTCGTCCCCGACCTCCATGCCCTCGAAGGGGAAAGGCTGATCGGCTCGATGGTGCGGGCGCGGCAGCGGCTGGTCCAGGCAAGACCCGACTGGCAGGGCGAATTCGCGTTCCTGATGGTCGACGGGTTGTCGATTCGCGAGGATGAACTGACGGCGGCCCTGGCGCCCGGTCTTGGCCCGGTTCCCCTCTTCGGCGGCTCGGCCGGCGACGGCGTCCGATTCCGCGAAACCTTCGTCTTCCATCAGGGCGCCGCGCTGCAGAACGCGGCCGTCCTCGCCTTCGTGCGCACGGCCTGCCCGGTGAAGGTCTTCAACCTCGACCACCTCAAGCCCACCGGCCGGCGCATGGTGGTGACCGAGGCCGACCCCGCCCGCCGCATCGTCCGCCGCATCAACGCGGAGCCGGCCGCGCTCGAATATGCGCGCGTGCTGGGCAAGGACCCCGCGCAACTGACCACCTTCACCTTCGCCGCCCACCCCGTCGTCGTCCGCATCGGCGGGCGCCACCATGTCCGCTCCATCCAGCAGATGCTGCCGAACGGCGATCTGGTCTTCTTTTCGGCCATCGACGAGGGGCTTGTTCTCACGCTGGCCGAACCGCTCGACATGGTCGACCACCTGGCCGGGGAACTTGCCCGCCTGTCCGAACCGGGGCCGCCCGCGGCCATCATCGCCTGCGACTGCATCTTGCGGAGGATCGAGGCGCAGGACCGGCAGATGTTCGGGCGCATCTCCGACCTTCTGCGCGACCATCGCGTCACCGGCTTTTCCACCTACGGGGAACAGCTGGGCGCGATGCATGTGAACCAGACCATGACCGGCGTCGCGATCTATCCGCCGGGGGACGACACCCCGTGACCGACGCGCTGATCAACCCCGCCGACCCGCCCGACCGGCAGCGCGAAAAACTGCTCCAGATCGTCGAGGTGCTGATGCGGCGGGTGGAACAGGCCACCGACGACGACGGGCGCGCCTACCGGCAGTTCCAGCGCGCCGCGATGCTGGAAGACGAGGTGCGCGAACGGACCCGCGACCTCGAACGCGCGCTCGGCCTTCTCAACCAGACCAATGCGCGGCTCGCCGAGGCCACCGCCGAGGCCGAGGCGGCACGCCAGAACCTCGCCTCCGCGATCGAAACGGTGCAGGAGGGGTTCGCCCTTTTCGACGCCGAGGACCAGCTGGTGATGTGCAACGCCCGCTTCGGCCTGCAACTGCCCGACATCCGCGACCGGCTCCGCCCCGGCCTGCCCTTCGCGGACTATGTCGACATGGTCAGCGCCTCGTCCCACCTGGCGCTTCCGCCAACCGAAACGCCGAGGGGCTGGGCGGTCGCCCGGATGCGGCGGCACGCGGACCGGCACGTGATCTTCAACGTCCGCCTCTCGGACGACCGCTGGATCCAGGTCTCCGAACACCGTACGCAGGACGGCGGCACGGTGATCCTGCAGACCGACGTCACCGACATCATCCGGCTGGAGCGGCAGGAACGCGGCAAGCTCCTTGACGATCAGGCCCGGATGATCCGCGCCACCCTCGACCACATCAGCCAGGGCGTCGGCATCTTCGACGCGGCGGCGCGCCTCATCGGCTGGAACCGGCGTCTGGCCACACTGCTGACGGTCCCGGCGGGGCGCTTCCGGCTCGGCGTTTCGTTCGACACCCTGGCCGAAGCGCTCGGCCGGCAGTTCGCGCTGAACCGGGGGATGACGCTCGACACGATCGCGGCCTGGGTGCGCGGACCCCGCCCGCGCCCCGCTCTCGATTTCGAACTCAGCCGCGGGTCGGACCTCGTCCTCGCCGTCTTCGCCGAGGAGATGCCGGACGGCGGCTTCGTGATGAGCTTTTCCGACATCACCGCCGAACGCCGGGCACTTCTCGCCATTGCCGAGGCGAACGAGACGCTGGAACGGCGCGTCGCCGACCGCACCGCGGAACTGGCCGAGGCGCTCGGCCGCGCCGAACAGGCCAACGCCGCGCGGGCGCGCTTCGTCGCCGCGGCCAGCCACGACCTCCTGCAACCCCTGTCCGCGGCCAAGCTCTTCGTCGCCTCGCTCGCCGATGCGGGGCTCTCGACCGAAGCCCGCGCGACGCTTGGCAAGGCGCAGAACGCGCTGTCGAGCGTCGAGGGCATCCTTGACGCGCTTCTCGACATCTCGAAGCTCGAATCCGGCCGCGCCTCGGTCGATGTGGTGCCGGTCGCGGTCGGTCCCATCCTCGACCAGCTCGCCGACGAATTCGCCCCCCTCGCGGCGGCCAAGGGCCTGCGGCTCGACGTTCGCTCCTCTGGCGCAACCGTTGCCTCCGACCCGACCTATCTCAGGCGCATCCTGCAGAACCTGATCGGGAATGCGGTGCGCTATACCGACCGGGGCCGCGTCCTCGTCGGTGCGCGCCGGATCGGCGCGGGGCTTCGGATCGAGGTGATCGACACCGGCCCCGGCATTCCGGAAGCCGAGCAGGCCAATGTCTTCCGCGAGTTCCATCGCCTGAACGCCCGCGCCTCCGCCTCCGAAGGGATGGGCCTCGGCCTCGCAATCGTCGAGCGGGCGGCGGCCCTCCTCGGCCATCCGATCGGGCTGTCCTCCGTTCCCGGGCGCGGCACCCGTTTCAGCGTGACGCTGCCCCTGCTCGCGCCCGACAGGACAGCGCCTGCAGAACTGCAGCCGACCACGGCCGAGATCACCCTGGGCCCGGAGGGGCGCATCGTCTGCCTTGTCGAGAACGACCCGGACATGCGCCGCGCCCTCAGCCATCTGCTGGAGAAGTGGCGCCTCGAGGTGATCGACGTGGCCTCCGGCGAAGAGGCGCTGGCGCTGCTCGATGAAATCGGCATCGTCCCCGACCGTTTCCTCATCGACCACGAGCTTGGGGCGGGGATGGACGGGCTCGCGCTCCTCACGCAGTTGCGCGACCGCCACGGCGCGGTGGCGGCGCGCCTCCTGACCGCCAGCCGGGCGCCCGCGCTGGCTGCGGCCTGTGCCGCAGCCGATGTGGCCGTCCTGCGAAAGCCGGTAGACGCCGGCGCGCTCGCAGGTTTCCTGCTCGGATAGAGGCAGCCCGGCCCGGGGCCAGCCGGCCGCCGCATCGTCATTTCAGTCTGGTCCAAGTACTCCCGCCGGAGGCGAAACCCGCACGCAGTGCCAGAGGTCTTGTGCGCGGGCCTGCCCGCGCACGCCGCCGGATCCGACGCCCGGGGCTGGCGCTACCGGCTCTGCGACCGCTCCCGCGGCTGGGGCCGGATCGGTATCTCCTTCAGGAGCCCGCCCACCCCCATCGCGGCGATATCGTCCGCGCCCGGTTCCAGCCCGCAGGCCGTGCGCTCCAGCACCCAGTCCGCCCCGTTCAGCGCGGGCGATCGCGCGCACCCCGGCAGCCCGATCACCGGGCGCTCGCCGATGCGGCCGACGAAAAGCAGATTGCCGGGATCGACCGGCATCCCGAAGCGCCTCACCGTTCCGCCCGCCCGCCGCAGGGCCTCGGGCGCGGTGTCGTGCAGGTCCGATGTCGCCGCCCCGGTGAGGACCAGGACCAGCGGCGCGCGCAGCCCCAGAATCGCCTGCGCGATCGCGGTCTCCTCATGCGGCACGGTGCGTACCTCGTCCAGCGCGATGCCCAGCGCGCCAAGCCGCGCGGCCACGGCGGCCTCGGCCTTCCGTGCAAGCTTGTCGCCTTCACCCGCCACTTCGGTCAGGATCAACCCGGCAGACTTCAGCACGACCGGGCGGACCCGGACGCTCGCCCCGGCGGCTGCGCAGGCCGCGTCGAGCGCGGCGCCCGACACCGCGTAGCTGATGATCTTGACCGTGCCGACCAGCATGTCGGGCGTCACCCGCGTCATCGGGGCCAGCGTGGCCAGGGTGATCGACGGGTCGATCCGGTTCAGCGCATGGATCGCGGCCGCGTCCATCTCCACAAGTCCGGGGCGGGTCGCATGCAGGTTGACGCGCCCCGCATGCGGCTTTGTCAGGGCAAGACCCGCCGCGGCCGGATCGGGAACCAGCGCGGCGGCCAGGGCCGAGGCGGCAGCATCCTCGCCGACATCGCCGGGTTCGAGCCGCGCCACGGTCACGGTCGATATCCCCGCCGCCGCGATCGCCGCCACATGCGCGGGCGCCAGGACCGTACCCTTGGGCAGCTTGCGGCCGCCGATCTTCAGCGAATGGGCCAGCACCGCCCCTTCCGATGCCGCGACGGGGACCGGACCGAACCGCATCAGCCCTGCCTCAGCACTTTCGTGATCTCGCCCATGATCGACACCGCAATCTCGGCGGGCGATTTCGCCCCGATGTCGAGGCCCACCGGCGCATGGATGCGCGCCATCGCCTCGGCCCCGAAACCCGCCTCCTCAAGCCGCGCGACGCGCTTGGCATGGGTCCGGGTGGAACCGAGGCAGCCCAGGTAGAACGCGCCGGAGCCGAGCGCCGCGCGGATCGCGGGATCGTCGAGCTTGGCGTCGTGGGTCAGGGTCACGACGGCGGTGCGGGCGTCGAGGCCGAAGGCCGCCAGCGCCTCGTCAGGCCAGTCGTGGCTCAACCGCTCGCCGGGAAAGCGCGCGGGCGACCCGAAGGCCTCGCGCGGGTCGATGACCAGGCAGTCGTAGCCGCAGGCCCGCGCCATCGGCACCAGCGCCTGCGCGATGTGGACTGCGCCGACGACGGCCAGGCGCAGGGGCGGGTTGTGGATGGCGATGAAGCTCCCGTCCTCCACCCCCGACTTGTCGGAGCGGAACCGATCCGACAGCGACGGCTCGGGTGCCACAAGGCGTCTGTCCCAACTGTCCAGATCGACGACATAGGCCACGGGTTCCCGCCGGGCGCGGGCGGCCACAAGTTCGGCCAGCATCGCTTCGGGCATCGCGGCGCCCACCGGTTCGACCAGAACGCTGATCCTGCCGCCACAGGCCAGACCCACGGCGAAAGCCTCGTCATCGCTGACACCGAAGGTCAGGACACGCGGGCGCCCGTCGGCCAGCGCCGCCAGCGCCTCCTCGACCACGGCGCCCTCGACGCAGCCGCCCGAGACCGACCCCATCATCTCCCCCCCGCCAGACACCGCAAGCTGGCTGCCCGTCGGGCGCGGGGCGGAGCCCCAGGTCTCCATCACCGTGGCCAGCGCCGCGCCGCGGCCCGCGCGATGCCAGGCCAGCGCGATCTCGGGGATGTCGTCGTGGGAAAGATCGGTCATGGCGCACCTCCGATGTCCAATATGTCCGCTGCCCCCTCTGCCCGCCAGTGGCAAAAGGTCGGGGGCCGGCCGCGCCGGCGGCTATCCGTCGGGCCCGACCAGCCGCATCAGCCGGTCCTTCTCGCCCCGGTCGCCGGTGTCGGAGATCGCCCGCCCCAGCGCCTCGAGCGTGGCGATGGAATGGCCCGCGCGGAAGGCGTCGACATGGGGCAACATTGCGCGGATGCCGCGCGCCTTCGGCACGAACCCGTCCCAGCGCAGGAGCGGATTAACCCAGACCAGCCGCCGCGCCGACAGGTGCAGCCGCTCCATCTCGCGCGAAAGGTCGGCCGCGGGGTCACGGTCAAGCCCGTCCGAAACCAGCAGCACGACCGCCCCCTGCCCCATCACGCGCCGCGACCAGTCGCGGTTGAAGGCGTGCAGGCAGGCGCCGATCCGGGTGCCGCCCTGCCAGTCCTGCGCCTCGGCCCCGGCGGCGGCCAGCGCCGCGTCGACGTCGCGTTGCGCGAGGTGCCGGGTGATGTTCGTCAGCCGCGTGCCGAAGGTGAAGGCATGGACCTTGGCCCAGCCCGCGCCCTTGTGGTTGGCGACGGCGTGAAGGAAATGCAGGACCATCCGGCTGTACTGCGACATCGAACCGGAGATGTCGCAGAGCACGACCAGATTCGGCCAGCGCGTGCGGCGGCGGCGCTGCGCCAGGACCGCAACCTCGCCCCCGCGCCGGAGCGCCGCGCGCATCGTCGCACGCCAGTCGGCAAGGTGTCCGCGCGGATCGGCCACACTGCGGCGCGACACGATGGGGCGCACCGGCAGCGACAGCCGCGCGATCATCCGCTTCGCCTCGGCGATCTCGGCCATCGACATCTGCTCGAAATCGAGCGTGCGCAGCCGCTCCTCGGTCGAATGGGTGCCGGTCGCGTCGACGTCGATGCGAACCTCCTCCTCGCCCGCGGCCTCCTGCTCCGGCGGCGGTCGGTCAGCGCCGTCCAGAAGCGCCTCGGCCGCGCGCCTTTCGGCGGCAGCGGCGGCGCGTTCCTCCTGCACACCGCGCACGGCAGGCAGCAGAAGGCTCATCATCTGTTCCAGATAGCGCGGATCGCGCCAGTAAAGCCGGAACACCTGCGCGAAGACCGCCCGTTCTTCCGGGCGCGAAACGAAGGCCGCGTGCAGCACCCAGTAGAAATCGCGCTTTTCGGTGAAGCCGGCCGCCTCCACCGCGCGGATGGCATCGACCACGCGACCCGGCCCGACCTTCAACCCCGCCTTGCGCAGGGCGCGTGCAAAATAGGTGATGTTGTCGGCAAGCCGCCCGTTGTCGGGAATGTCGAGCAGCCGGCCCTCCGACATGGCCCGCCCCTACTCCGCCGCCAGACCGGCGCGGACTTCGTCAAGGATCTGCTTCGCGGGCGACCCGGTGATCTTCTGGATGTCGTCCTGATACTTCAGGATCGCGCCGAGCGTATCGGCGATGACCTCGGGCGAAAGCGCGATGACGTCGAGCGCCAGCAGGCACTTGGCCCAGTCGATCGTCTCGGCGACGCCCGGCTTCTTGAACAGGTCCTCGGTCCGGAGCCGCTGGACGAAAGCCACGACCTCGCGGCTCAACCTTTCGGTCGCCTCGGGGGCGCGGGCAAGGACAATCTCCATCTCGCGGGCGAAGTCGGGATAGTCGACCCAGTGGTACAGGCAGCGCCGCTTGAGCGCGTCATGCACCTCGCGCGTGCGGTTGGAGGTCAGGATCACGATCGGCGGCTCCGGCGCCCGGATCGTTCCAAGCTCCGGGATCGTGACCTGGAAATCCGACAGCGCCTCCAGCAGGAAGGCCTCGAACGGCTCATCCGTGCGGTCAAGCTCGTCGATCAGCAGGACCGGCGCGCCGCCGGGCTGGGGGCGCATCGCCGCCAGAAGCGGACGCTCGATCAGGTAGTCCTCGGTGAAAAGTTCGGCGCGCAGCGCGTCGCGGTCGGCCCCGCCCCCGGCCTCGGCGGTGCGGATCGCGATCATCTGCGCGGCAAAGTTCCAGTCGCAGACCGCCGAAGCCGCATCGAGCCCCTCGTAGCACTGAAGCCGGATCAACCGGCGCCCAAGACCGGCGGCGATCGCCTTGGCGATCTCGGTCTTGCCCACGCCCGCCTCGCCTTCCAGGAAGAGCGGCCGGTCAAGCTTCAGCGACAGGAAGACCACCGTCGCCAGCGCCCTTCCGCAGACATAGTTCTGGCCCGCCAGCAGGCGTTCGACGGCGTCAATGGACTCTGGCACTTGTGTCACGGCGTGATGGCTCCCCCTCGCGGTGGCGCCATGCTGGCAGATCGGATCGCGCGGTCAAGCCTTGCCGTGGCGTGCGCGCATGCGACCAAAGGACAGGTCGGCCCTATTCGACAACACGAAAGACCTTGTCGCGCGCGGTCTGGCCGCGCACCAGAACCAGGCGCGATTTCGCCACCCCGAGCGCCGCGGCAAGAAGCTTGCGCACCGCCTCGTTCGCCTTGCCGTCTTCGGGGACAACGGTCACGTAGACGCGGATCGCGCCGCCTTCGGACACGACGGCGTTGCGCGAGGCACGAGGCGTCACGCGCACCGGGATATCCGTCCCTGGAAGGGCGAGGCGGCTGAGGTCGTCCATGCGTCTTCCTGCCACGGATGCCCCGCAAAGCCAATCGCCCCCGCCGGGGCCCTGCTGCCCCTTGCCTGCGATGCGCACCCCGTCCAGACTGCGCGCAACACAGCGGGGCAAGCGATGACCACGGCCTTCTTCACCGATGAACGCTGCTTCTGGCATGGTGGCGGCAACTACGTGCTGACTGTCCCGGTCGGCGGCCTGGTCGAACCCGGCGGCAGCCTGCCCGAGACGCCCGCGACCAAGCGGCGGCTGCGCAACCTGGTGGAGGTGTCGGGCCTCGTCCGCGACCTTCGCGTCACCTCGGCGCCCGAAGCCACGCGCGAGGATCTGCTGCGCGTTCATCCGGCCTCCTATCTCGACGCCTTCAAGGCCGCATCCGACGCGGGCGGGGGCGAACTGGGCCTGCGCACGCCCTTCGGGCCGGGCGGGTACGAGATCGCGGCGCTTTCGGCGGGGCTTGCCCGCGCGGCGCTCTTTGCCGTGCTTGAAGGGCGCGCGGCCAATGCCTATGCGCTGTCGCGCCCGCCCGGCCACCATTGCCTGCCCGACTGGCCGAACGGCTTCTGCCTGCTGAACAACATCGCCGTCGCCGTCCGCGCCGCCCAGGCGGCCGGGCTTGCGCAGCGTGTGGCCGTCGTCGACTGGGACGTCCACCACGGCAACGGGACCGAGGCCATCTTCCTTTCCGACCCCTCGGTCCTGACGATCTCGCTGCATCAGGACCGCAACTATCCGCTCGACACCGGCGGGGCGGAGGTGCGCGGCAAGGGCAAGGGGCACGGCTTCAACATCAATGTCCCGCTGCCGCCCGGCACCGGCCACGCCAGCTATCTGGAAGCGATGGAGCGGATCGTGCTGCCCGCCCTCGCGCGGTTCCGGCCCGAGGTGATTGTCGTGGCCTCGGGCTACGATGCCTCCGCGATGGACCCGCTTGGCCGGATGCTTGCCACCGCCGAGACCTTCCGCCTGATGACACGCCAGGTGATGGCGGCGGCGGACGATCTGTGCGGCGGGCGGCTCGTCCTCGTCCACGAAGGGGGGTATTCGGAACTGCACGTCCCTTTCTGCGGCCATGCCGTCCTGGAAGAACTGTCCGGCAGCGCCGTCCGCGCGCCCGATCCGCTGGCCGAGACCCTGCGCGCGCGCCAGCCCGGAGCGGAGTGGCAGGCCCATGTCTCCGACCACATCGGCCGCCTCGTCGCCTGGTTCCACGCCTGAGGCACTCGTACCCTCGCGAAGGCACCCCGTCGCACGCGGCATCGCCAAAGTCGGTGGACAGGTCGCAAACCTGTCTTCCGGGGCTTGACCCCGCCGCCGGACCGGCCGACATCAGGGCGACCGAGCAAGGAGACCGCGATGCCTGTCCCCAATCCCGCCGCGATGGAGTTCTTCCTCACCCGCCGCTCGCGGCCGCCGAGGACGCTGACCACCCCGGTGCCTTCGCGCGGCGACCTCATGCCGATGCTGACCGCGGCGATGCGCGTGCCCGACCACGGCAAGCTCGAACCCTGGCGCTTCATCGTGCTGGAACGCGCGGCCCTTCTCCGGCTTGCCGAGGCCGCCCGCGTCCGCGGGGCCGAGATGGGGATCGAGCCCGAGCGGATCGAGAAGGGGGCCGCGCAGTTCGCCGACGCCCATCTTGCCGTCGTCGTGGTCAAGGTGCCGCGCGACACCGGCAAGGTGCCCGAGATCGAGCAGGTCCTGTCGGCGGGCGCGGTCTGCCTGTCGCTTCTGAACGCAGCACTCGCCTCCGGCTGGGGCGCGGCCTGGCTGAGCGGCTGGCATGTCCACGACCCCGACTTCCGCACCCGCGCGCTGGGGCTGGCGGAGGGCGAGTGGGTCGCGGGCGTGATCCACATCGGGACCGAGACATCGGCGCCCCCCGACCGGCCGAGACCCGACCCCGACGCCCTGATCCAATGGGTCGCGGCGTGATCTTCTCCGCCTTCTTCGCCGCACTCGGCCAGTTGAGCGATGCGCGCTTCCTGCGGGTCGTCCTGCTCGGCCTCGCCCTGTCGCTCGCGCTTCTCGTCGCGGCCTATGCCGGGCTGATCTTCGTCATCGACATCTTCACGCCCGACACGCTGACCCTGCCCTGGGTGGGCGAGGTGGAGGGGCTTCATACGCTGCTTGGCTGGGGCTCGCTCGCGGCGATGCTGGTCCTGTCGATCTTCCTGATGGTTCCGGTCGCGGCGGCGTTTTCGGGGCTCTTCCTCGATACCGTGGCCGACGCGGTCGAGGCGCGGCACTACCCCCACCTGCCCGCCGCCCCGCGCGTGCCGCTGGGGGACGCGGCCATCGACGCGGTGAACTTCACCGGCGTCCTGATCGCCGTCAACACCCTGGCCCTGGTGCTCTGGGTCGTCGTCGGCCCGCTTGCCCCCTTCGTCTTCTGGGCGCTGAACGGCTATCTGATCGGGCGGGAGTATTTCCAGCTGGCCGCGATGCGCAGGCTGGGCCGGCAGGCGGCGCGGCAGTTGCGCCGGGACAACCGACTGACCGTGCTGGCCGCGGGCATGCTGATGGCCGCACCGCTGACCGTGCCGGTCGTCAACCTGTTCATCCCGGTCCTCGGTGCCGCGACCTTCACCCACATCTTTCACCGGCTGAACCGGACGCGGGCCTGATCGCGCCCGGCTCAGTTTGACGCAGGCGCCGGGGGATTGAGCCTGCCGAACCAGTCCAGATCGTGGATCGTGATCCATCCCGACAGGATGATACCCGCGATGACCGACCACAGGACGATGGTGACCAGCGTCGTGATCTTCGCCTTGCGCAGTATCTTCGCGTCCGTCGGCGCGCTGGCGGGCGTGCCCGGCGTCACCTCGCCCGCCTCGGCCTGGCTGCCGGGGCGGATCTGCAGGACGATGTAGAAGACCAGGAACCAGATAACCGCGAAAAGGACGATACCGCCGGTAAGGTTCATCAGACCTGCTCCAGTTCCACGAGGCAGCCGTTGAAGTCCTTCGGATGCAGGAACAGCACCGGCTTGCCATGCGCGCCGATCTTCGGCTCGCCGGAACCAAGAACGCGTGCGCCTGCCGCCTTCAGCCGGTCGCGGGCGGCGATGATGTCGTCGACCTCGTAGCAGATATGGTGGATGCCGCCGGCCGGGTTCTTTTCGAGAAACCCCTTGATGGGCGAGGCATCGCCCAACGGATACAGAAGCTCGATCTTGGTGTTCGGAAGCTCGATGAAGACAACCGTCACCCCGTGATCGGGCTCGTCCTGCGGGTCGCGCACGATCGCGCCGAGCGTGTCGCGGTACTGCGCGGCCGCGGCCGCGAGGTCGGGAACGGCGATGGCGACATGGTTCAGGCGTCCGATCATGGGCAGGCTCCTCATAGCGCTTCGACGTCTTATGGGGCGAGGGGCCGGGGCGCGCAAGCGGCAGCACGCCGCAGGACCGGGCCGCGTTAACGCCGCATTAGCCAAATGCCGCCCAGACTGCCCGAACACATCGATCTCATGTCGAGGAGGCAGGCCATGACCGACGCTTTCGAATCCTTCCGCCCCCTGACCCGGCCGACGGCCGAGGAGCCCCTCAAGGGGTTGACCGTTCTGGTCATCGAAGACAGCCGCTATGCCTCGGAAGCCCTACGGCTGATGTGCCTGCGCTCGGGCGCGCGCATCCGTCGTGCCGACTGCCTGGCCTCGGCAAGGCGGCACCTGTCCACCTACCGACCCTCGGTCACGATCGTGGATCTTGGCCTGCCCGACGGGTCCGGTCTCGACCTGCTCCACCGGCTCAACACCCATCAGCCGCGCCTGCCGGTTCTTCTGGCCACCAGCGGCGATCCGTCGCTTGAGCCGGCGGCGCGGGCAGCCGGGGCGCAGGGATTCCTGTCCAAGCCGCTGGCCAGCCTCGCCGCATTCCAACGCACGGTGATCGCTGCCCTGCCGCGCCACGCCCACCCCCCGTCCCCGGTGCCTGTGGACGCCGTCATCACCCCGGACCCCGTCGCCTTGCGCGAGGATCTGGCCCAGGCCGACTCCGCACTTTCCGGCGCGGTGGCGGCAGCACGGCTCGACTACATCGCGCAGTTCCTCGCAGGGATCGGGCGCAGCACGCTCGACCGCGATCTGGAAGAGGCCGCGGCCGGGCTGCGCGGCCTGCCGGCGGCCGAGGCCACGCGCCGCGTGGCCGCCGTGCGCCATCTCGTCTCGGCGCGCCTGCGCAAGGGGGCCTGAGACCGTGCCGGCGATCAGCCCGGATCGCGCGCGACCAGCAGCGGAGCGGTGAGCGCGGCAAGCGCCTGTTTCTGCCGGCCCTGCCCGTCGAAGTTTCCGGGCGCAAGCCAGGCCCGATAGGCCGCCTCCAGCGCCGGCCAGTCCTTGTCGATCGCCGCGAACCAGGCGGTGTCGCGGTTTCTGCCCTTGATCACAGCCGCCTGACGGAACACGCCTTCGTAGCTGAACCCGAACCGCTCCGCCGCCCGTCGCGAGGCGCGGTTTTGCGCGTTGCACTTCCATTCATAGCGCCGGTAGCCCGCGTCGAAGACCCAGGCCATCATCAGGAACATCGCCTCGGTCGCCGCCCGCGTGCGCTGCAGCGCCGGCGCAAAGAGGATGTGGCCCACCTCGATCGACCCGGCCTCGGGCGTGATCCGAAGCCAGCTTGCCACGCCCTCCGCGCGCCCGGTCGCAAGATTGCGGATGGCGTAGAACCAGGGGTCCGGCTTCGCCGCCATGGCGGCGACCCAGTCGGCATAGGCCGCGGCCGAGGCGAAGGGGCCGTAGGGCATGTAGTCCCAGACCGAATCGTCGGCGCGCGCCGCCGCGTCCAATTCCGCCGCATGCGCGGGCACAAGCCGCTCCAGCCGGGCATATTGCCCGTCAAGCGTCATCGGCCCCGGCCAGACCGGAGGACGCCAGCCTTCGACACGTTCCCCGCTGTCGCGTGCCGTTTCCATCACCCGCCCCTTTCCGGCTCCAATGCCATCAGATTCCTGCCGCATTTCTGGGGGAAGTTCATCCTCGGCACAAGCGACCCTGTGGGGGCGGGAGGAGGACAGCGATGAAGCGCCGCGTGATCGAGATCGTCGAAAAACCCGCCGTCGGCTGGGTCTTCTTCGCGCTCAGCGCCGCAACGCTCGCCTTTTCGGTCCTGGCAACCGCCGCCTCTGCGCTCTGATCCGGGAGCGGCCGCGCCGGTCACGGCCTTTACGGCGGGGGAAGGCGCGGGCAAGTGCCGGACTGACGGCGCCCGCAACCGGCGCAGGCATCCTGCCCTTCCAGCCTCAGCACAGCGCGCGCTCCAGCCCGGCCCAGTCGCCGAAGCGCCAGTCCGGCCCGGCCACCGCCGCGAACAGCCCCGCGAAAGCAGCCTCCGGCATCGCCGCCTGCATGCCCGTGACCATTTCCACCCGCTCGGACCGCGAGGCGCCGGCCAGCATGACCCTGAGAAAGGCCGCCATCGTTTCGGGCTCGATGCAGGCCACGATGCCCTGTTCGATCGCCAGCACCTCGTCCTGGGAATAATGCGCCGCGATAAGCGGCATCAGGCGGGTCTCCTCCTCGTGCATGTGGGTCAGGTCGTCGGCCATGAAGAGCGCGAATCGCTGGTAAAGACGGCGCAGGGACGCGCCCCTGTCCGCCCCCGTCCCTGCCATCGCAACCGCGTCCGCAAGTGCCCGCAGTTCGGAGAACGCGGCAAGGTGGTGGTCGTGGTCTTCGCCGGCATGATCGGCGCCACCGGGAATGCGCGCCTCGACAACCGCGTGGATCTTCTCGTTTTCATGCGTCAGATGCGCAAGGCTCAGGTCAAGATGTGCGGATAGCTGCTCCAGCACCCGGGCGATGCTGGCGTCGTCCTGCGCATCCGCCTGGCCAAGCGCGATCAGCATCCGCGCGTTGGCCAGCCTGATGCCCTTGTGGACGGCATGATAAAGGTCGTGGGTCGCCACCTGACGGAGGGGGCGGATATCGGCGTTGGCGTTCATCTTCTGGTCCTCATGTTCCTGGGTCTGTTCGGCCTCGCAGCCGGATCGGGAGGGCATTAGCCGTCTTGCCTTCATCCGTGAATGAGAGATAATCAAATTATCTCTCCGGAATTTTCGGATAATATCGGAGCCCCCCGCTGGACCATCTTCGCGCCATGCGCACCTTCCTGCGCGTCCTCGACCTTGGCAGCTTCACCGCCGCCAGCCTCGATGCGGGCCTGGCGGCCGGGGCGGCAAGCCAGATCGTCAAGGAGCTTGAGGCGCATCTGGGGGTGTCGCTTCTGGTGCGCACGACCCGCAGCCTGCGCCCGACCGAGGAGGGCCGGCAATATGCCGCACGGGCGCGCCTGATCCTTGCAGACGTGGCCGAGCTTGAGGACGACATCGGCGGGGCCGAGCGTCAGGTCCGCGGCCAGCTTAGGGTGCAGGTACCCCCGGGCCTCGCCCGCATGCTGGCGGGCCCCGCGCTCGTCGGATTTCACCGGCGCAACCCTGACTTGACGATCGAGGTCGTCAGCGACAGCGGCATCCCCGATTTCCTGGGCAGGCGGCTTGATGCCGCGATCTTCATCGGCGAGTTGCCGGAACGCGACCTTCTCAAGCGGTCGCTGGGCAGCGTGCCCCTGGTCGTCAGCGCCGCGCCCGCCTATCTGGATCGCCGGGGCCGGCCCGGGACACCGGCAGACCTTGCCAGGCACGACTGCATCGGCATTCTTTCGGGTCTGACCGGCAGGCGGCTTGACTGGCGCTTCCGTCGTGACGGGCGGGACCAGTTCGTGCCGGTGCCGAGCGCACTTGCCTTCGAGTCGAGCGATGCGGCAGTGGCCGCCGCCGTGGCGGGCGGCGGGCTGGTCCAGATGATCGCCTATCTGGTCGACGAGGATCTGCGGCGTGGCGCCCTTGTGCAGGTGCTGGCCGACTGGCTTTACACCGGCCCCGAGATCATGCTGCTGACCCCGCGCCTGTCACGCAAGCCGCGCCGGCTCCGGGTGGTCGAGACGTTCCTCGCCGACACCGTGCGCCGCTATGGCCGGCGCTGGCAGATCGGCGAGCCGCCCCCGTTCATTCCTTCGGCAGAACCCTGAGCCGCAGTTCGCGCAGCTGTTCGTTCGTCGGCTCGCTCGGCGCGCCCATCAGCAAATCCTCGGCCCGCTGGTTCATCGGGAACATGATGACCTCGCGGATGTTCGCGGTGTCGGCCAGAAGCATGACGATCCGGTCGATGCCCGCGGCGCAGCCGCCGTGCGGGGGCGCGCCGTACTTGAACGCCTTGACCATGCCGCCGAAGCGCTTTTCCACCTCTTCCCGGCCATAACCCGCAAGCTCGAAGGCCTTGAACATGATCTCGGGCTTGTGGTTGCGGATCGCACCGCTGACCAGTTCGTAACCGTTGCAGGCCAGGTCGTACTGGAACCCCAGGACCTTGAGCGGATCGCCCTCAAGCGCGGCCATCCCGCCCTGCGGCATGGAGAACGGGTTGTGGGAAAAGTCGATCCGGCCGGTTTCCGGGTCCTTCTCGTACATCGGGAAATCGACGATCCAGGCGAACTTGAAGCAGTTCTCGTCGATCAGCCCCAGTTCGCGCCCGATCTCGGTGCGCGCGCGCCCGGCGATGGCCTCAAAGGTCTCGGGCTTGCCGCCGAGGAAGAAGGCGGCGTCCCCCTCGCCGAGGCCAAGCTGCTGCCGGATGGCCTCGGTCCGCTCGGGGCCAATGTTCTTGGCCAGCGGTCCGGCCGCCTCCATGCCCGATCCGTCTTCGGCCTTGCGCCAGAAGATGTAACCCATCCCCGGCAGGCCCTGCGCTTGCGCGAAGGCGTTCATACGGTCGCAGAACTTGCGGCTGCCGCCGCCGGGCGCGGGGATCGCGCGGATCTCGGTGCCCTCGTTCTCCAGCAATTTAGCGAAAATCGCGAAGCCCGAAGCGCGGAAATGGTCGCTGACGACCTGCATCCGGATCGGGTTGCGCAGGTCGGGCTTGTCGGTGCCATACCAGAGCGCGCTGTCGGCGTAGGAGATCAGCGGCCAGTCCGGGTCCACACGGCGCCCGCCGCCGAATTCCTCGAACACGCCCTGGATGACGGGCTGCACCGCGGCGAAGACGTCTTCCTGGGTGACAAAGCTCATCTCGACGTCCAGCTGGTAGAAGTCGGTCGGGCTGCGGTCGGCGCGCGGGTCTTCGTCGCGGAAGCAGGGGGCGATCTGGAAATAGCGGTCGAAGCCCGCGACCATGATCAGCTGCTTGAACTGCTGCGGCGCCTGCGGCAGCGCGTAGAACTTGCCCGGATGAAGGCGCGACGGCACGAGGAAGTCGCGCGCCCCTTCGGGCGACGACGCGGTGATGATCGGTGTCTGGAATTCGTTGAAGCCCGCCGCCCACATGCGGTTGCGGATCGACCTAACCACGTTCGAGCGGAGCATCATGTTGCGGTGCAGGCTTTCGCGCCGCAGGTCGAGGAAGCGGTAGGTCAGCCGGGTTTCCTCGGGATAGTCGAGATCACCGAAGACCGGCATCGGCAATTCCTCGGCCGGGCCCAGGATCTCCATGTCGGTGACATAGACCTCGATCCCGCCGGTCGGAATCTTGGGGTTCACGAGGCTTGCGTCCCGCGCCTTGACCCGGCCATCGACGCGGATCACGGTTTCCGCCTTCAGCCGCTCGATCGCGGAAAAGGCCGGGCTGTCGCTGTCGGCCAGAAGCTGCGTCACCCCGTGGTGGTCGCGCAGGTCGACGAAAAGAACCCCGCCATGGTCGCGCACCCGGTGCACCCAGCCGGCAAGCCGGATGGCCTGACCGGCATGCGCGGTGTTCAGTTCGGCGCAGGTGTGGCTGCGATAGGCGTGCATGAGCGTCCCCTTCCAGGAGGCGAGATCGTCGTTCGCGCCGATACACCTTGCGGCGCGGGCGAAGTCAAGGGCCGGGGCGCGCGTGTTGCGGATCGGCGTCACCGGCAGCGGCGGGCACGGGCCTTGCTAGGCAACGCGGGCGAAGCGGACTAGCCTGCCGGCATCTTTGGTCCTTTGTCACCCGGAATGCGCAGTTCAGCCAGGCTATCCCATGAAGACGGTCAAGGTGCCCGCTCCGCTCCGGCCGGTGCACTCGCCACCCTGATCGTGGCAATCTTCACCCTCTTCTCCGCGTTCGCCTTCTCGCACGCGTTTTCGGGCGACCTCTACGCCGTCTGGCGCGCGGGCGAATACTTCGGAACCGGCGATCTGGACATTGTCTACCGAAGGGACGAGGCGTTCTTCACCATGCTCCCGCCGGATGCGTGGGCGGGCGAGACGGCGGACGAGGTTTCCGCGGGGGTCATCTATCCCTTCGTCTATCCTCCGCTCTGGGCCTGGGTCGGGTGGCAGGCGCATGGCATCGGCGATTTCGAAACCGTATCGGCGATCGCCAGCATCCTGAACCCATTGATGATCGCGGCGATGCTCATCATGGCGCACCGGCTGTCCGCGCCGGGGATGTCGCAAGGGCTGTTCGTGGGAACGGGGATCCTGTTCTTCTGGTTCTCGATGGTAGGCTCCATGGCGCTCTACCAGAAGCAACCGCAGGTCGTCGTGGCGTTCCTCAGCGTGCTTGCGATCTTCTGCGGGGCGCGGGGGTGGCCGCGCATGGCGGGAACCGCCCTGGCCTTTGCCGCCGCGATCAAGCTTTTTCCCGCCTTCCTGGCGATCTTCTGGCTCGCCTCCGGCCAGCGGCGCGCCGTCGTGGCCTTCGCCCTCGCCGGCGCCCTGCTGGCCGCGCTGTCGGTGGCGGTGGCAGGCTGGCCGCTGCACGAGACTTTCCTGCATCAGGTCGGGCTGATCTCCTCGACCTCGCTTCTGACCCGCCTCAACTATTCGGTCGAAGCCGTCCTGACCGCGGCGATGTTCCCCGGCGCCGTCGAATTCGTCGCGGCAGTCCGGACCGGCATGCCGGAGGGGGCGCAGCCGGGCTGGTTTGTCGTGCCGGAGCCGTTCCTGTCGAACCTGGCCTTCACCGCCGCGCTTGCCGGCGCCATCGCATGGCTGGCGCGGGGCTTCCGACGCACGGGCGGGCAGGTCGTCATGCTCTGGCCCCTGGCGCTGATGATCCTGACGTTGCTCAGCCCGATTGCCTGGGCCTACTACTTCCTCGCCCCGCTGGCCTTCCTGCCGGCGATCTTCGACCGGTTCAGCCCTTTCCGTGCGATGGCGTTGTTCTTGATCCCGCTGACCCTCACCTCTCCCTTCGTGCAGACCTGGGTTCTCGGGCCGCCTTCCGGGATCGACACCCACCGTATCGCAATTCAGATCCTCGGGGTGCTGAGCATGGGACTGCTGACCGGCGCCTTCTGGGCGATCTGCCGGCGCGACAGGATGGGTTAAGGGAGCAAAGATGAAGGAACGGCAGACCAGCCCCAAAGACGCGGGAGAGCGCCGTGAACGGGCGCTCTGCGTGCTGCTGCTTGCCCTGTGGTTCGCGGCGGCACTTGCGGGCCACTGGCACAGCCCCTCCTCCGACCTTGCCCCGCTCTATCTGGCCGGCCATTTCCTGGCCGAAGGGCGGCCCGACCTCGTCTATGCGGCACCGCCGCTTTTCTTCGGCGGCACCCCGCCCGCCTGGACGGAAACGCTCGACGCCATGGGCAATCCCTGGCCGCATGCGTTTCCCTACATCTACCCGCCGATCTGGGCGAAGCTGCTGTCGTTCCTGGCGCCGCATGTGGGCCCGGTGACCTTCACCAAGGCGGTGATGGTGCTGCACGTGGCGCTGATGGCGGTGGCGGTGGCGGTGGCGGCGCGGCTTGCGCGACCCGCAGGGGTGCGGCCCCTGCTCTGGGTCGTATTGTCGCTGGCCCTGCTCCAGACCTCGGTATTCTCCGAAACCGCGCTGCACTTCAACCAGCCGCAGGTCACGGTGATGTTCCTGACGCTGTTGGCGTTCGAGCGGTTGCAGGCCGGCAGCGACCGGGCGGCGGGCGTTCTTCTGGGGGTGGCGGCGGCGCTGAAGATCCTGCCCGGCGTCTTCGTGCTCCTGTTCCTGTTCGAGCGGCGCTGGCGTGCCGCCGCGGCCTTCGCGCTGACGGTCGCGACACTCGTGGTGCTCAGCTACCTGCTGGCGGGACAGGCGCTGCACGGCGATTTCCTGGCCGCCGCCGATCGGATAGAAACCACGCTGCCGGTGGTGCCGTCGAACGCCTCGGCGCAGGTTTCGCTGATGCTGGTGCTGGACACGCTGGGCCTCGCGAACCTTCCGATGACGCCGGCCGGCGCCTTCCTCACCCCGGCGGAATTCCCGGCGCTGCCGGCTGTGGCCTGGGGTGCGCGGGTGGCGCTTGTGCTGCTGATCGCGCTGTTCGCGATGCGGCTTCACCCCCTTGCGCCACGGGCGCGGCGGGCGCTGGGGCTGCTGGCGCTGTCGATCCTGATCGCGCTTTTCAGCCCCGTCGGCTGGCTGCACTACTACGTCATCAGCCTTCTGCTTCTGCCGCAACTCGCGCTTCAGGCGCCGCCCCGCATCGCCGCTCTGGCCTTCATCGTCTTCGGCGCGCTGACATCCTCGACCCTCTACATCCGCTCGGTCCTTGCCTTCGGATGGGACTGGACGATCATCAACATCGCGGTCTCGGTCCTGTGGTTCGCGGTCCTCTTCGTGATCTGGCGCGCTGCCGGGCGCATGGCGGAAGAACGCCCCGCCTGAATGCGCCATCGGCCCTTGCGCCCCGGCCCGTCTTGACTATAACCCCCGACAATTTGCGCATGAGGGGGCCGGGACGATGCCGAAGAGAACCGATATCAACTCGATCATGATCATCGGCGCGGGCCCCATCATCATCGGCCAGGCCTGCGAGTTCGACTATTCCGGTGCCCAGGCCTGCAAGGCCCTGCGCGAGGAAGGCTACCGGGTGATCCTGGTCAACTCCAACCCCGCGACGATCATGACCGATCCGGGGCTGGCGGACGCCACCTACATCGAGCCGATCACCCCCGAGGTTGTCGCCAAGATCATCGAGAAGGAACGCCCCGACGCGCTTCTGCCGACGATGGGCGGGCAGACGGGCCTGAACACCTCGCTGGCGCTGGCAGACATGGGCGTGTTGGAAAAGTACAACGTCGAACTGATCGGCGCCAATCGCCAGGCCATCGAAATGGCGGAAGATCGCAAGTTGTTCCGCGAGGCGATGGACCGGATCGGGCTTGAAAACCCCAAGGCGACCATCGTTTCGGCGCCCAAGCTTGGTAACGGCAAGTACGACATCACGGCCGGCGTCCGCCAGGCGCTTGACGATCTGGAACACATCGGCCTGCCCGCGATCATCCGCCCCGCCTTCACGCTTGGCGGCACCGGCGGCGGGGTGGCCTACAACCGCGACGACTACGAGGCGATCGTGCGCTCGGGCCTTGATGCCTCGCCGGTCGCGCAGGTGCTGATCGACGAAAGCCTGCTCGGCTGGAAGGAATACGAGATGGAGGTGGTCCGCGACCGCGCGGACAACGCCATCATCGTCTGCTCGATCGAGAACGTCGATCCGATGGGCGTGCACACCGGCGATTCGATCACCGTCGCGCCGGCGCTGACGCTGACCGACAAGGAATACCAGATCATGCGCAACGGCTCGATCGCCGTCCTGCGCGAGATCGGGGTGGAAACCGGCGGATCGAACGTCCAGTGGGCGATCAACCCTAAGGACGGCCGCATGGTCGTCATCGAGATGAACCCGCGCGTGTCGCGATCCTCGGCGCTGGCTTCCAAGGCCACGGGCTTCCCGATCGCCAAGATCGCGGCGAAGCTCGCCGTGGGCTACACGCTCGACGAGCTGGACAACGACATCACCAAGGTGACGCCTGCCAGCTTCGAGCCCACCATCGACTATGTGGTGACCAAGATCCCGCGCTTCGCCTTCGAGAAGTTTCCGGGATCGAAGCCGGAACTGACCACCGCGATGAAATCGGTGGGCGAGGCCATGGCGATCGGCCGCACCATCCACGAAAGCCTGCAAAAAGCGCTGGCCTCGCTCGAAACCGGGCTGACCGGCTTTGATGAGATCGCCATCCCCGGCGCGCCTGAAAAAGCCGCCATCATCAAGGCGCTCGCCCGGCAGACGCCGGACCGGCTGCGCCTGATCGCGCAGGCGATGCGCCACGGGCTTTCGGACGAGGACATCGAAGCCGCCACTGCCTTCGACCCCTGGTTCCTGTCGCGCATCCGCGAGATCGTCGAAACCGAGGCCGAAGTTCGCGAGAACGGCCTGCCCACGACCGCCGCGGGGCTGCGCAAGCTAAAGATGATGGGCTTCACCGATGCGCGCCTTGCCAAGCTCGGCAACCGGGAGGAGCGCGATATTCGCCGCGCCCGCCGCAGCCTTGGCGTGCAGGCGGTCTTCAAGCGCATCGACACCTGCGCCGCGGAGTTCGAGGCGCAGACGCCCTACATGTATTCGACCTACGAAGTGCCCGCGATGGGCGACGTGGAATGCGAGGCGCGGCCGACGGAGGCAAGGAAGGTCGTCATCCTCGGCGGCGGCCCGAACCGCATCGGCCAGGGGATCGAGTTCGACTATTGCTGCTGCCATGCGTGCTTCGCGCTGACCGCGGCAGGCTACGAAACCATCATGATCAACTGCAACCCCGAGACGGTCTCGACCGACTACGACACTTCGGACCGTCTTTATTTCGAGCCGCTGACACTGGAACATGTGCTCGAGATTCTGCGGGTGGAGCAGGAGAACGGCACCCTGCACGGCGTCATCGTCCAGTTCGGCGGCCAGACGCCGCTGAAGCTCGCCAATGCGCTGCATGACGAGGGCATCCCGATCCTCGGCACCACGCCCGACGCCATTGACCTGGCCGAGGACCGGGAGCGGTTCCAGAAACTTCTCCACGACCTCGGGTTGAAGCAACCGGTCAACGGCATCGCCTCATCTGACGAACAGGCCATCCTCATCGCCGAGCGCGTGGGCTTCCCGCTGGTCATTCGCCCGTCCTACGTCCTCGGCGGCCGGGCGATGGAGATCGTCCGCGACATGGACCAGCTGAAACGCTACATCACCACCGCAGTCGATGTGTCCGGCAAGAACCCCGTGCTGCTCGACAGCTACCTTTCGGGCGCGATCGAGGTCGACGTGGACGCGCTGTCAGACGGCACCAACGTGCATGTCGCCGGCATCATGGAACATATCGAGGAGGCGGGCGTGCATTCCGGCGACAGCGCCTGCTGCCTGCCCCCCCATTCGCTGAGCGATGAGACGGTGGCTGAACTGAAGCGCCAGACCGTCGCCATGGCGCTCGCACTCGGGGTCGTCGGGCTGATGAACGTACAGTTCGCGATCAAGGACGGGGTCATCTACGTGCTCGAGGTGAACCCGCGCGCCTCGCGCACCGTGCCCTTCGTGGCCAAGGCGACTGACTCGGCGATCGCCTCCATCGCCGCGCGGCTGATGGCGGGCGAGCCGCTCTCGACCTTCCCCGAGCGCGCGCCCTATCCGCAGGGCGTCGGCCCGGACACGCCGCTGCCCTATGCCGACCCGATGACGCTGGCCGACCCGCGCACGCCGTGGTTCTCGGTCAAGGAGGCGGTGCTGCCTTTCGCCCGCTTCCCCGGCGTCGACACGCTGCTGGGCCCCGAGATGCGCTCCACCGGCGAGGTGATGGGCTGGGACCGCACCTTCCCGCTGGCCTTCCTCAAGGCGCAGATGGGCGCGGGCACGCACCTGCCCGAAGACGGCCGGGTGTTCCTGTCGATCAAGGACATGGACAAGACCGCCGAGATGGCGAAGGCGGCGCGCGGCCTGATCGAGCTTGGGTTCGAGATCGTGGCGACCCGCGGCACCGCGGCCTTCCTGGCCGAACACGGGGTCGCGGCAGAGGTGGTGAACAAGGTCTACGAAGGCCGCCCCAACATCGTCGACCGGATGAAGAACTGTGACATCTCCCTGGTGATGAACACCACCGAGGGCGCCCAGGCCATCTCCGACAGCCGCGATATCCGCGCCGTCGCGCTTTATGACAAGATCCCCTACTTCACCACCGCGGCCGCCAGCATCTCCGCCGTCCAGGCGATGCAGGCGCGGGGCGAAGGCTATGGCGTCAGGACGCTGCAGGGCTAGGGGCCCGGTCGGGCGCGCGAAACATGGCACTGCCCGACGGCGCGGGGGCTGCCCCGCGCGGGGCGGGGTCTCAGCGGATCTCGTCCTCGAGGTGCAGCTTGATGTCGAGAAGCACGCGCTGCATCGCCACGGTTTCAACCAGAAGGCGCTTTGCCTCGTTGATCGAGATGCGCCCGTCCTGGATCGACTGGTTGTATTCCGCCATCAGCATCGCGAAGCGCTGGGACAGCGCCACGACATCGGAATTCACCCCGCCGTTGCGGGTATTGCGCCGATCCTCGTCGTAGCTGAGCGTGACGCCTCGCAGATCGGCAAGGGCCACGGTGACATGCGGGAAGGACGCCGCCGCCTCGATCGAGGCCACGACATCGACCGGCATGAAGCGATCGGCGTGGTCGGGATCGGCCGAATAGTAGCGACCAAGCGTCGCTTTCGATTTGCCGCAAAGTTCGGCCGCGACCTCGATGCCGACGTCCTTGACCAGGGCTTCGGTGTGCTTTTTCAGATAGTTCCCCATCGCCGACGTGTCCATGCGAGCCTTTCCCGTCTCTCCCTTTCCCGCCGGAACGGGGAATTCTGCCAGTCCTTTCCCCTTAATGCGCTCAGGCGCATTTGTCATTTGGAAAGAGTTCCATTGTAGGAACGGGTGCGAGTTACCGGTGCCCCGGCATCGGTTCGGGTGGGATCGGCCCGCCTCCGGTTCGACCGGACGGGCAGATCAGCGGCTGTAACGAGTGCCCGGCTCCCGGCGCACGACCCCTCGGCGCCGGGGCCAGTTTTTTTCCCGCGCCGCCGCTTGCAGGCCCGATCCGGGCAAGGCTATCAGGGCACATGGCCAAGCTCTATTTCCACTACTCCACGATGAACGCCGGCAAGTCGACCTTGCTGCTCCAGGCGTCCTACAACTACCGCGAGCGCGGGATGGCGACCTATCTTCTGACCGCCCGGCTTGACGACCGTGCCGGGGCGGGCCGGATCGGCAGCCGCATCGGCATCGGCGAGGACGCCGACACTTTCGACGCGACGACCGATCTCGGCCAGACCATCCGGGCCCGGCTGGCGCAGGATGCGCTGGCCTGCGTCTTCGTGGACGAGGCGCAGTTCCTGACCCCCGCGCAGGTCTGGCAGCTTGCCCGCGCGGTCGACGACCTCGGCGTGCCGGTCATGTGCTACGGGCTGCGTGTCGACTTCCGGGGAGAGTTGTTTCCAGGATCGGCCGCGCTGCTGGCGCTGGCCGACGAGATGCGCGAGGTGCGCACCATCTGCCACTGCGGCAAGAAGGCGACGATGGTCGTGCGGCGCGGGCCGGACGGCCGCGCGCTCCGCGACGGCGCGCAGGTGCAGATCGGCGGCAACGAAACCTACGTCTCGCTCTGCCGCCGCCACTGGCGGGAAGAGATCGGGGACCTCTCCGCGACCTGACGCCTCAGACCGGGTTCGGCAGCGCCCGGCCCTCGGCAAAGGCGATGGCGTTGTCGAGCGCCATCATCCCCATCGCGGTCCTGACCTCCAGCGCGGCGGTGCCGAGATGGGGCAGCAGCGTGACATTGTCGAGCGCGATCAGCGCCTCGGGCACCTCCGGTTCGCGTTCGTAGACATCCAGCCCCGCGCCGCCGATGCGACGCGACCGAAGCGCTTCGATCAGCGCGGCCTCGTCCACCACGTCGCCCCGCGCGATGTTGACCAGATGCGCGTGGGGGCGCATCGCCGCAAGTGCCTCTGCCCCGATCAGGTGGCGCGTCCCGGCCCCGCCCGGAACCGCGATCACGACGATGTCGGCCGCCGCCATCGCCGCGTGCAGGGTCGGCACCTGGCGTGCGGGAACGCCCGCATCGGCAATGGCGGAGCGGTTGAAGAACACGACCTCCATCCCGAAGCCGTGATGGCAGCGCCGCGCGATGGCCTTGCCGATGCGGCCCATACCGATGATCGCGACCGTCTTGCCGGTGACGTGAAGGCCCAGCATCTGCGTCGGGTGCCAGCCCTCCCACTGCCCCGACCGCACCAGCCTCTCCCCCTCCGCCGCGCGGCGTGCCGACATCAGGATCAGGGTCATGGCGATGTCCGCCGTGGCGTCGGTCACCGCGCCGGGCGTGTTCGTCACCGCCATGCCTGCCGCCGCCGCCGCCCCCACGTCGATGTGGTTGTACCCCACGCCGAAGTTGGCAAGCAGCTTGCAACGCACGTCCTTCGCCGCCGCGAAGGTCTCGGCCCGGAAAAGATCGCCCAGCGTCGGCAGGACGATGTCATACCCTTCCAGAGCGGCCACGCATTCGGCCTGGCTCATCGGGCGCGTTTCGGTCCGGTGGACCATGTCGAAATGCGCGCCCGCGCGATCCAGCACCGGCTGCGGCAGCGGCCGCGAGATGAAGAGTTTCATTCAGAACAGCCTTCCCCCCAGGGGCACCTCATGCCCCGGACCGATCAGGACGACCTCGCCCTCCGCGTCCGGGACACCCAGCACCAGAACCTCCGACCTGACCGGACCGATCTGGCGCGGCGGAAAGTTCACCACCGCCAGCACCTGGCGCCCGACCAGCTCTTCCGGGGTGTAATGCTTCGTGATCTGGGCGGAGGATCTCTTTTCGCCGATTTCCGGGCCGAAATCGACCCAGAGCCTGAAGGCGGGCTTGCGCGCCTCGGGGAAGGGTTCGGCGCGTGTGATGCGGCCCACGCGGATGTCGACCTTCAGGAAGTCGTCGAAGGTGATCGTCATCTGCCCAGTTCCCGCCCGCGCTCGGCAGCCGCGTGGACCGCCTCCCTCAGCAGCGCTGGAAAGCCGCGCCCTTCGTCCATCAGCACCTTCAGCGCCGCGGCGGTCGTCCCGCCGGGCGAGGTCACGTTGATGCGCAACTGTGCGGGGTCATCCTCCGCCGCCTCGGCCAGCGCGCCAGCGCCCGCGACGGTTGCCTTGGCTAGTTGCATGGCCAGCGCAGGCGGCAGCCCTTCGGCCGCCCCCGCCGCAGCCAGCGTCTCGATCAGGTGGAAGACATAGGCCGGGCCGGAGCCCGATACCGCCGTCACCGCGTCCATCTGGTGCTCCCCCTCGATGCGGACGACCTGCCCGACAGCAGACAGCAGCGCCTCGGCCAATGCCATGTGCGCCTCAGTCGCATGATCGTTGCCGGTGATGGCGGTAATGCCCTTCGCGATGGCGGCAGGCGTGTTCGGCATCGCGCGCACGATGGGCGTGGCCACCCCCAGAACCGCCTCGTAGGTTGCGATCGTCGTGCCCGCCGCGACGGTCAGGAACAGCGTCCCGCCCCCGCCCAGCGCGGCCAGCTGCGGCAGGGCCGCGCCCATCATCTGCGGCTTGACCGCAATCAGGACGATGGCGGGGTCTTCGGGCAGCGGGGCATTCAGGTGCACCCCTTGCGTCTTCAGCCAGCCGGACGGGTTGGGATCAAGCACCCAGACCGACGCGGGCGGCAACCCGCCACGAAGCCAGCCCGCCAGCATCGCGGACCCCATCTTGCCACACCCCAGCAGCACCAGGCCCCTCTGGCGCACCGTGTCCATGTTCATCCGGCACCTCCCTTCGTTCGGGCGGAGATTACCCGACCGGGCGGGAAGGAAAACCCGAAAAGCTCAGGCGCGCCCGTAGGCTTCGGCCATCGCCACGTCCATGGCGCGTTCCGGGCTGTCGTCACCCCAGCAGGTCAGCTGGAAAGCGGGATAGAAACGCTCGCAGGCTGCGACCGCGGCCCGGATCAGCCGGTCGATCTGCTCGGGGCTGGCCAGTTGACCGCCCGCTAGGCAGAGGCCATAGCGCCAGACCATCAGGCGCTGTTCGCGCCAGTAGGTGAAGGCGCCGGACCAGACCATGTCGTTGGCACGGTTGAGCGCCTCGTAGAGCGGCGGCAGCTTTTCCTCCGGCGGGTCCATCTCGAAGGTGGCGATCAGCCTCAGCGTCTCGTCGTGACCGGACCAGGCAAGCGTGATCGAGTAGGTGCGCCACTGCCCTTCGACCGCCATCGCGATCTGGTCGTCGGCGACCCGGTCGAAGTCCCATTCGTGGTGCTCCGCCAGAGTCTCGACAATGTCGATGGGGTGCAGGTCGTCCGTGGAAAGGAAGTCTTCGGAAAGCGCCATGCCCGGCCTCTTTGTTGTTAGCCCTTGCCGGCCTTTAACCCACAAAGGCTGGGTACCCCCGCAAGGATCGGCGGTTGCCTGCCACCATCCTTACAAGATATGGTGGTCCCAAAGCCGCACCCTGTAAAGGACTATTTGCATTTGTCCCCAGGAAAGCCGGCGTCCTGTCTGTGGCGCGCCACATAGGTGGAGACGGTCGACAACTTCAGCCCTGAATGCGCTGCGTAGGCTTCCGCCAGATCGACGAGTGTCTTCGTGTCCATTGTCTGCCCGTATCGGCTTTTTCTCCGATTACTTAGCCGGAGTTTTTACCGATAGTCAAGCAGCACGGTTTTCGGTATTTTCTCCGATTCGTGGAACACGCCGAAGAAACACTAAAGCGCCTAGTCGCTCAGCGCCTTAAGGCACTGGATACAAACGCTTTTGCCGTGGAAACGGCGGCCGGCCTGCCAGAGGACACAATCCGCGCCATCCTTCGGGGCCTGAAAAAATCGGGAACGACGCTCAACAAGGCCAAAGCGGTCTGCGATGCGCTGGATATCGAGTTCCACTTAGGCCCTAGGCGTTCACCGGAACCTGTTGGCATTGTCGAGATCGAAGGGTCTGGGTTCGCCCGCATTCCTCTCCACGACGCGTGGCTCTCGGCAGGCCCAGGTGTCGAGAACGGAGACGTGGCCATCATCGACCACCTGGTCTTCCGCCAGGAATGGCTGCGCAAGATCGATGTAAAGCCCGAGGCAGCCGCCATGGCCCGCGTCTCGGGCGACAGCATGGCGCCGGGCATCCAGTCGGGCGACCTGGTGATGATCGACACCACGCGGCGCGAGGTGCCGGTCTACAAGAAGAACAGGCTGCCGACGAGGCTGCCGATCTTCGCCTTCATGCAGGACAGCGAGGCTCGCGTGAAACGTCTGGAGCGCCGGCCGAAAGAAAAGATCCTGGTCCTCTACTCGGACAACAGGGATATGCCGCCGGAGCTCATCGCCGAAAGCGATGCCCATGTCCTGAACATCCTCGGTCAGGTAGTCTGGTCCGGCCATGTGTGGCGGTAGGCACTGCCGCTGTATTGTGGAGTCTGTGATTTGGTGAGGAACGGGATATGGGTTTGAGGCAGTTCGTTTTCATGACCGGCGCACTGACGGTCATCTGTGCAACACCAGCGACGGCGTCGGTTCTGGGAGATCTTGCCGACGAGTGCATGGCGGCGATCGAAGCAGGAGATGACGCGGCATTCAGTGCCGCCGCCGATGCGATCCGGAGCCGTGACGACGTCTTCGATACATCCGCCCGCAAGCGTGCCGAGGCCTGCCTTTCGCAGGGCTTCGGTGAACCGTGGGAGTACTGGTATCCGAGCGAGGACTGGGAGCCATCTTCGGCGATTCAGGCCCGGATGACTTCGACTGCGGAAGCCAAGGCCAAGACGGCCGCGGAGGCTGCCGAAGCAGAGGCCGCCCGCACCAGCAACGCCGCCCAAGTCGCCGAGCTCGTCTATCGCTCCTGCGGCACACTTCTCGCTCGTGACGAGGTCGCGGCGATGACGAACGCGCTCTGCGTCGAGAGCTTCCTGACGAACGGCTTGCCCGGCTCTGCAGCCCCCTGAGCGGTGAAAATCAGTTCCCAGTTCGGGATCGGGTAGGGCACTCGAATCCAACCGCCTTTCCCTTTGTTTATAGCCACTTATGCGCAACTCGGAACTGAGGCGGTGAACTTGGAAGGCCATTTCCATGTTCCGAAGGCGGCATGGGGTCTGTTTTGATCGGCCATCAGCCTATGAAGCGCCATTTTCGGGCGGTTTTACAGTGGTTTAAACGCCCTGCCGCGCGCCACCCACTTCAAGCCCTCCCAGGGCCCGCCAACCCGCCCAGACCCACTTTTCGCCATTCCCTGCTGACATTGCCCTGGCCCAATCGAAACCCGGCCACCCTTCGCTAACCGCTCGTAATCACGCGCCTTTTCGGCTGCCACCACCTAATCCCAGACGTTCCCGCTTACTTGCAGGTTTATGTGTCAACGCTCACTGTCCCGCCCGCCGGTCGCGCGCGGCCTTTCGTCGGGATGAAGGTTTCGGCATCACCGGAGAGGGGCCGAGCGCGACCTGCGTCCGCGCTGGGCGGACCGGCGCATTGAGCTCGGGCGCGGGCCTCTCAGCCCTTCTTCTTCGCCGCGGGCGCGGCGGCGCTTTCCAGCGCGTCGAGGCGGGCCTTCAGCGCCTCGTTCTCCTCGCGCGCCTTCTGCGCCATGGCGCGCACGGCATCGAATTCCTCGCGCGTGACGAAATCGCGGTCGGCAAGCCAGCGGTCCATCAGGCCCTTCATCGCGGTCTCGGCCTCGGTCCGGGCGCCCTGGGCCACGCCCATCGCGTTCGTCATCAGCTTCGACAGATCGTCGAGAAACTTGTTCGGACCCTGCATGTCGGCAACCTTCCCTTCCGGCGCGGATGCGGCCTATATGGCCACGGGCGCGCGAAAGCTCAAGCGCATCCTCGCCGCGGCGCCGGCGGAACAGAAACGAGGTTTGAGGTCACGATGCAGTTCCCCGACATCTCGAACGAGATCTTCTCCGTCACCTTCTTCGGCGTCACGCTGGCGCTGCGCTGGTACGCGCTGGCCTATATCGCGGGGATTCTCGGCGGATGGCGCATTGCGCTCGCCCTGGTCCGGCGCCCGGCGCTCTGGCCCGCCGACCGCGCGCCGGTTGAGCCCGGCAAGCTTGACGATCTGCTGACCGCGCTGATCCTGGGGATCATCCTTGGCGGGCGCCTCGGCTATGTACTGTTCTACCAACCGGGCCATTTCCTTGCCCATCCGGCAGACATCGTGAAGATCTGGGAAGGCGGCATGTCGTTCCACGGCGGCTTTCTCGGCGTGGTCGCCGCCGGGCTTTGGTTTTGCCGCCGCCATGGCGTGCCGATCCTGCAACTGGCGGACCTGATGGCACTGGTTGCGCCATTGGGGCTGTTCCTTGGCCGGATCGCGAACTTCGTCAACGCCGAACTGTGGGGCCGCCCGACCGATCTGCCCTGGGGCGTGATCTTCCCCGGTGACGCCGCGCAGGATTGCCCCGGAATCGCGCCGGGTCTTTGCGCGCGCCACCCGAGCCAGTTGTACGAGGCGGGGCTGGAGGGGCTAGTGCTGGGCCTTGTCCTTGTCATGCTCCTGCGGCGCGGGGCGCTGAAGACCCCCGGCCGCATCACCGGCACCTTCCTTGCGGGCTATGGGCTCGCCCGCTTTGCGGTCGAGTTCGTGCGCCAGGCCGATCAGCAGTTCATCACGCCCGACAATCCGTTGGGCCACATCCTGCACTGGGGCGGCTACGGTCTTTCGATGGGACAACTCCTGTCGTTGCCGATGATCGCCTTCGGTCTCTTCCTGATCGCAAGGGCACGTCGGTGACACCGCTGGCGCGGATACTTTCTGCCCGGATTGCGGAGGAGGGGCCGATCAGCCTGGCCGACTACATGGCCGAGTGCCTTCTGCATCCGCGCCACGGCTACTATGCCACGCGCGACCCTCTGGGCGCGGCGGGCGATTTCACCACCGCGCCCGAGATCAGCCAGATGTTCGGGGAAATGTTGGGGCTGTGCCTAGCACAGGCCTGGCTCGATCAGGGCAAGCCCGCGCCTTACGTCCTGGCCGAGGCCGGCCCCGGACGCGGCACACTGATGGCCGACATCCTGCGCGCCATCCGCGCGGTTCCGGGCATGTCCGAGGCCGCACAGGTCCATCTGGTCGAGGCTTCGCCCACCTTGCGCGCCTGCCAGCACGAGAAGCTGGGCGATGCCGTCACCTGGCACGACACTGTCGCCACCCTGCCGGACGCACCGCTTTTTCTGGTCGCGAACGAGTTCCTTGACGCGCTGCCGATCCGCCAGTTCGTCCGCCACGGCGCCGGCTGGCGCGAACGTCAGGTGGGGCTGAAGGACGGGGCCCTTGCCTTCGGCCTTGGCCCCGAGATCGCGCGGCCCATGCTGTCGCACCGCCTGCCGGACACGGCCGAGGGCGACATCGTCGAGATCTGCCCTGCGGCCACGGCCATCGCCGGCGCCATCGCCGAACGGATCGCGCGGCGGGGCGGGGTGGCGCTTTTTGTCGACTACGGCGGATGGCGTTCGCGTGGCGATACCTTTCAGGCGGTGCGTCGGCATCGTCCTGTCGATCCCCTGGACGCGCCCGGCGAAGCCGACCTGACCGCGCATGTCGATTTCGAGGCGCTGGCGCTGGCGGCTAAGGCGGCGGGCTCGGCGGTCACGGCGATGACCCCGCAGGGCGTGTTCCTCGAACGGCTGGGCATCACCGCCCGCGCCCGAACACTCGCCCGTGGGATGACAGATGCTGCCCTTGCGTCACATGTCGCCGCCCATCGCCGCTTGACCCATCCCGAAGAAATGGGTCAGGTGTTCAAGATCATTGCCTGCCACCCGATCGGCCGCCCAGCCCCGCCCGGATTGGACCCCGCCACGTGAACCTGACGCTCGAAATCCTGACGCATGACGACCTCGCGCCGTTCCGGCACGGATTCTTCACCCGCAGGGGTGGCGCGTCCTCGGGCATCTTCGCGGGCCTGAACTGCGGGCAGGGATCATCCGACCAGAGCGAGGCGGTCGCGGTGAACCGCACGCGCGCCGCCGAGGCGCTGGGGCTGGGCGT
Source organism: Albidovulum sediminis (assembly GCF_025380365.1). Lineage (GTDB taxonomy): Bacteria > Pseudomonadota > Alphaproteobacteria > Rhodobacterales > Rhodobacteraceae > Albidovulum > Albidovulum sediminis. Next base: position 287,234 of record NZ_JAOCQF010000002.1, on the reverse strand, counting down.
GCAGGACCTGATCGGCGTCCACCAGATCCATTCCGCCGATGTCGTCACGGTAACGGCACCGCTTGACCGGCCCATGCGCGCCGACGCGCTCGTCACCCGGACGCCGGGGCTGGCGCTGACCGTGCTGACGGCCGACTGCCAGCCGGTGCTCTTCGCCGATGCCGAGGCAGGCGTGATCGGTGCGGCCCATGCGGGCTGGCGCGGCGCGCTTTCCGGCGTGCTGGAGGCGACAGTCGCGGCGATGGAGGATCTGGGTGCCCGGCGCGACCGCATCGCCGCCGTCATCGGCCCGACGATCAGCCAGCGCGCCTATGAGGTCGGCCCGGAGTTTCTGGACGCGTTCCTTGCCGAGGATGACCGCAATGACCGGTTCTTCGCGAACGGAGAGGGCGACCGGTATCTGTTCGACCTGCCGGGGTTCGGCCTTCACCGGCTGCGCGAGGCAGGCGTCGGTCGCGCCGAGTGGACGCGCCATTGCACCTATTCCGACGCCGCGCGGTTCTATTCCTATCGCCGCTCGGTCCATCTGCACGAGGCGGACTATGGCCGCCTGATCTCGGCCATCCGGCTCTAGGCACCACAAGACGGCCCTGAAGAGGCGACAATCCGCGCGCGCGCATCTCAGAGACTGCGGAAAATTCACTGACAGCAAGCGCGAACACCCGCAGACCCGTCTGTGGCAGGCGACAGATATTTTCGCTTTCGTTGACAAAGACCTGCCGCATTGATCTTCCAGACTGTTCCCCGGATGGGCGCTGCGGCGCGAAAGCCGGCACAAGGAGGCCGACAGATGAAGATCGAACACCGCTGGATGGCGCGCATGTTGGTTGAGGCCGAAAGCTGCGGACTGCTGCTTCCCTGGAACCGGAACGCACGCAGGGACCCGCGCCGGCACAGGGCCGACCGCGACTGACCCCGAATCCATGCCCATACATGGTGCCCGCGTGGCCCGTCGCGGCCGCTTCATCGAACGATTCGCCCGCAAACCCAAGGCAGACGGAGGCAGCTTTGTGGCAACAATGTGGCAGTGTTCCCGGAGTCGATGCCAGTCCTTCGCAACGGTCGGTATTGGGGGGATCTCACCTTCAGATTCATCACGATTCTTTGACAAACCCCCTTCGAACCCTCACATTTTTCCTTGTAGTCAGTCTGCTGTTTCCGGGTGTGGGTGTGTGCAGATGTGACCAGACCGAAAGGCTGATCGCATGTCGTTCTCGTATCGTTCCGCGGCGGTTTCCGCGGCTTCTACCGGCCTTGTGCCGGCTCAAACGAAGTCTTCTCCCTCCATCGGCTATCAGCGCCCCGGGATTCGTCCCCAACGGGCGCCTGTGCGTACCCGCCGGTACGAGATCGCTTGGCTCAGCGCGTCGGGCGACGTCGAGACATCGACGCGCATCGCCCCTGCGATCGCCCAGTTCGAGGAGGCATTTTCAGCCTTCGCGCGCGGCACCGTGCTGCACACCGAAGATGGCCCGGTGGCGGTCGAAGACCTGATGCCGGGCACCCGCGTGCAGACGGCAGAGGGCCGGATGGAGCGGGTCATGTGGGTCGGGTCGATGACGATCTTCCCGCCGAACACGGTCAACGGGATCGAACCGGCGCTGATGACGCGGATCACAGCCGATGCCTTCGGCCTTGGCCGGCCCAATCCCGATCTGGTTCTGGGCCCCCGCGCCCGTATCCTTCTGCGCGACGACCGTTTCCACTCCGCCACCGGGATCGCCGCCGCCTACGCGCCGGCGTCGGCCTTCGTCGATGGCGTCTCGATCGTCGAGGTGACGCCGATCGCGCCAATCCCGGTCTACCACCTTGTGCTGGAGCGTCACGGCTCGATCCGTGCCGCGGGGCTCGAGGTCGAAAGCTACCACCCCGGCATCGGCAACGTCGAATCCGCCGATCCGCAGATGGCGGCCCTGTTCCTCGCGCTGTTCCCGCATGCGAAGAGCTTTGCCGATTTCGGCCCGGTCGCCCATCCGCGCCTGTCCTCGGCCGAGATGGAGCGCGTGCTTTACGGCTGAGCGGAACTTTGCAGCGGCGACTCCAGGCGCCGCCGGACGTGCGGGGGACCGTCAGGCGAGCCTGGCCAGGCGGTCCTCCAGTACGTCGAAGGGAACCCCCGGTTCGTCCTTGGCCCCCCGGATCACGAGCGAGGTCTTGACGCTCGCCACATTCGGCGCCGAGGTCAGTTGCGCGGTCAGGAACGACTGGAAGGTGGACAGGTCAGGCGCCACGCATTTCAGGATGAAGTCGATCTCTCCGTTCAGCATGTGGCACTCCCGCACCAGCGGCCAGTCGCGGCAGCGCTGTTCGAAGGCCGAGAGGTCGGATTCCGCCTGGCTGTGCAGGCCGACCATCGCGAACACCTGAACCTCGAAGCCCAGTTCGCGCGGGTTGACGTCGGCATGGTAGCCGCGGATGTATCCCGCGTCTTCCAGCGTGCGCACCCGGCGCAGGCAGGGAGGTGCCGAAATGCCCACCCGGCGCGCCAATTCCACGTTGGTCATGCGGCCATCGGCCTGCAACTCCGACAGGATCTTGCGGTCGATCTCGTCGAGTTTGTGTCCGGCCATGGGTCTCTCCTGAAATTTTTGCGGAACTTATCCTCAGGACGGGGCCTGCGCAATATTATTTCACATCCGCGCAATTTCCGGCATGCCGACGCCGGACAGCGGGGGCTTTCCCAAGCGCACGGCGCTGATTATATGGCCGGGGACCGATTTGGAAGAGGGCGGAAATGGGCGAGACGCGGCACACCAGGGTTTTGATCATCGGCTCGGGCCCGGCGGGATATACCGCCGCCGTCTACGCCTCGCGCGCGATGCTGAGCCCGATCCTCGTGCAGGGCATCCAGCCCGGCGGACAGCTGACCATCACCACCGAGGTCGAGAACTGGCCCGGCGACACCGAGGTGCAGGGCCCCGACCTCATGGTCAGGATGGAGGCGCACGCCCGCGCGATGGGGGCCGAGATCATATCGGACCACATCCAGACGCTCGACCTGTCGAAGCGGCCGTTCACCGCCGCGGGCGACAGCGGCACGACCTACACGGCTGACGCGGTGATCCTTGCAACCGGCGCGCAGGCGAAATGGCTTGGCCTGCCCTCCGAAGAGAAATTCAAGGGCTTCGGCGTCTCGGCCTGTGCGACCTGCGACGGGTTCTTCTACCGCGGGCGCGAGGTGGTGGTGATCGGCGGCGGCAACACCGCGGTGGAAGAGGCGCTGTTCCTGACCAACTTCGCCTCGAAGGTCACCGTCATCCACCGCCGCGACAGCTTCCGCGCCGAAAAGATCCTGCAGGACCGGCTTTTCAAGAACCCGAAGATCCAGGTGATGTGGGACCACACGGTCGAGGAAATCCTCGGCACCGAGGCGCCTCTGGGCGTCACCGGAGTGCGTGCCCGCAACATCCGGACGGGTGCGGAAACCGTCGTGCCCTGCGACGGCTTCTTCGTCGCGATCGGGCATGCGCCGGCCTCGGAACTGGTCAAGGATACGCTGGAACTGCACAACGGCGGCTATGTGAAGGTCAGGCCGGGAACGACGGAAACCTCGATCCCCGGTGTCTTCGCGGCCGGCGACCTGACCGATCACGTCTACCGACAGGCGGTCACCTCTGCCGGGATGGGCTGCATGGCGGCACTGGACGCCGAGCGCTGGCTTGCCGGGCACGAAGCCTAGGAACGGGGCCGCCGCGAAGGTTTTTCCCGCGCCGCCGGGCCGGTGGGCCGCTTGTCCCCCGCCCGGCCAGCCGCGCGAAACGGTTTCCCGAATGGCGCAGGCTCTCCGCGATTTCGGTCCGAATTCCCGGGGAAACCTGCCTTTCTCTTGAACTTCTTCCCGTTTCCGGGCAAGTGCGCCGGCAAGGCGGCGACCCGCCGCGTTTCGCCAGAGGCCACGATTCCGATGCAGCTTTCCAACCTCGCTCCGATCCCGGAGCTTTATGTTTCCTACGACTCCGCGCAAAAGCTGAAGCACGAGGCCGCCGCGCTTCCGTCCTGGGACCTCAGCCAGAGGCAGGTCTGCGATCTTGAATTGCTGATGAATGGCGGTTTCCACCCGCTGAAGGGCTTCCTGACCGAGGCCGACTATGACAGCGTCGTGGACACGATGCGGCTGACGACGGGCGATCTGTGGCCGATCCCGGTCACGCTGGACGTGTCCGAAGACTTCGCGGCGAAGGTCGAGCCGGGCCAGGACATCGCACTTCGCGACGCCGAGGGCGTCATCCTTGCGATCATGTCGGTCACCGACAAGTGGGAGCCGAACAAGGCGCGCGAGGCCGAAAAGGTCTTTGGCGCCGACGACATCGCGCACCCTGCCGTCAACTACCTGCACCACAAGGCCGGCAATATCTACCTTGGCGGCCCGATCACCGGCATTCAGCCGCCGGTGCACTACGACTTCAAGGGCCGCCGCGACACCCCGAACGAGTTGCGCGCCTTCTTCCGCAAGCTGGGCTGGCGCAAGATCGTGGCCTTCCAGACCCGCAACCCACTGCACCGCGCGCACCAGGAACTGACCTTCCGCGCGGCGAGGGAAGCGCAGGCGAACCTGCTGATCCACCCGGTCGTCGGCATGACGAAGCCGGGCGACGTTGATCACTTCACCCGCGTGCGCTGCTACGAGGCGGTGCTGGACAAGTATCCGGCCGCGACCACGCATCTGAGCCTTCTGAACCTTGCCATGCGCATGGGTGGCCCGCGCGAGGCGCTGTGGCACGCAATCATCCGCCGCAACCACGGCCTGACGCATTTCATCGTCGGCCGCGATCACGCGGGTCCCGGCAAGAACAGCCAGGGCAAGGATTTCTACGATCCCTATGCCGCGCAGGAACTGGTGCGCGAGCATCAGGCGGAAGTCGGCATCGAGATGGTCGACTTCAAGCAGATGGTCTATGTCCAGGAAAAGGCCCAGTACTTCCCCGTTGACGAAGTGCCGGAAGGTTCGACCGTCCTCGACATCTCGGGCACCGAACTGCGCCGCCGCCTGCGCGAGGGGCTGGAGATTCCGGACTGGTTCTCCTTCCCCGAAGTGGTCACCGAACTGCGCCGCACCTCGCCGCCGCGTGCGAAACAGGGCTTCACCGTCTTCTTCACCGGCTTCTCGGGTTCAGGCAAGTCGACCATCGCCAACGCGCTCATGGTCAAACTGATGGAGATGGGCGGGCGGCCAGTCACGCTTCTCGACGGCGACGTGGTGCGCAAGCACCTGTCGTCGGAACTGGGCTTCTCGAAGGAGCATCGCGACATCAACATCCGCCGCATCGGCTATGTCGCGTCCGAGATCACCAAGAACGGCGGCATCGCCATCTGCGCGCCGATTGCCCCCTACACCGCCACCCGCCGCGCGGTGCGCGAGATGATCGAGGCCTATGGCGCCTTCGTCGAAGTGCATGTCGCAACCTCGATCGAGGAATGCGAACGGCGTGACCGCAAGGGGCTGTACAAGCTGGCGCGCGAGGGCAAGATCAAGGAATTCACAGGCATTTCCGACCCCTATGAGGTGCCGGAAAATCCCGAACTGCGGGTGGAGACCGAGAACGTCGATGTCGACAACTGCGCGCATCAGGTGCTTCTCAAGCTCGAAAGCCTGGGCCTGATCAAGGCCTGAGCGAACGCGACAGGGAACTGCGCGGGGCCGGGCGGCGATGCCCGGCCCTTGGCGTTTCGGGGTCGCGTAAAGCGGGCGTTCACGATTTCCCCCTATCCTTCCCCGGTCTTGTGGCCGTAGCGAAGGATAGCGGGATGGCAGACACAGCAAGCTGGCTCTGGCAGGGTAGCGGCACCTGGCCGGGCTACAGTGCCGGTGCGAACAACGTCATCGGGCACGCGGGCGACGGTCTTTCGATCGATCCCGGCACCTATACGGAAGCTGTCTGGAACGACGCCAACGGCGACGGCATCATCGCCGATTCCGACAGCGAGGGGCGGCGCAGCATGGCCGGCGAGACGGTGACCGTCGACGGCGTCACCAAGGATGTGCTCGAGGTCGGCCGTTTCACCGGCGGCACGATGGAATACAACGGCCAGACGGTCGAGGTGCCGATGATCGTCTGGGTGTTCGAGGACGGAACCCTCGCCGTCCGGATCAACGACAGCGACATCCCACCAGGCGTGCACCACAGCGCGGTGACGAACCTGCAGCTAGGCAAATGGGACGGGACGGAATACGACGGCAGCTATGTCAGCCTGCGCGACGAACCCTTCCTCTGCTTCGCCGCCGGAACCCTCATCGACACGCCGGACGGGCAGAGGCCGGTCGAATCGCTGGTGGCGGGCGATCTGGTGCTGACCGTGGACAACGGGCCGCGCCCGATTCGGTGGGTCGGCAGCCGGCGCATCGCCGGCACCGGCCGCATGGCGCCGATCCTGTTCCGGGCCGGGGCCATCGGCAATGCCCGGGACCTCCGGCTGTCGCCCCAGCACCGCGTGCTGGTGACGGGCTGGCGGGCAGAGCTTCTGTTCGGGCAGGCCGAGATGCTGGCGCCGGCCGTTGCGCTGGTCAACGGCGACACGATCCGGCGCGCGCCGGTGGACGCGGTGACCTATGTCCACCTGCTGTTCGACAGGCACGAACTGATCTGGTCGGAAGGGGCCGCCACCGAAAGCTTCCACCCTGGCGCCTGCGGGATGAAGATGCTGGACGATGCCCAGCGGCAGGAGGTGCTGAGCCTTTTTCCCGAGCTTTCGGTCGAAGGCAGCGTCCCCGCCGCCGCCCGCCCCTGCCTGCGGCCGGGCGAGGCGCGATTGATGCGCGCGGGATGAGCCAAGGCTGAGCCACGACGGGTTTGCGACCCATCCGCAGCCCGTCTGCGGGCGATCGGAGGCCGGGACCGCGTCAGGAAGGGGTTACAGACGAATGCGGCCCTGCATCAGAACGCGGCCCTGCCCGCCCACGCGCACGCCGGTGATCGCCTCGCGGGGGCCGAGAACCTCAATCTGCGCGTGACCGGGGCGGCCCATCAGATGGCCTTGCTCGGCCACGAACCGCGGGCATTCGATCATGCCGTGGCGCCAGAGATAGGCGGCGGCCGGTCCCGCGGCGGACCCGGTGAACGGGTCTTCGGCCGGGCTGGGCGGCGCCATCAGATGGCGCGCAAAGGTCCTGCCGGCCGGGGTGGCGCCTTCGAGCGCGACCAGGTAGGGCTCCATCACCGGGTCACCCGGACGGTCGTAGCGGGCAGAAAAGTCCTTCATCGCCGCAAGGTCGAGCCGCATCCGCCCGAGCACCCCGGCCGAGCGCACCACTGTGACGCAGTAGGGTAGCCCCGAGGTGACGATCTGCGGCGTGCCGACGATGTCGTCCACCTCGATCCCCGAGACCGCGGCGACCTCGGCCGGCGGCACCGCCTCGCGGAACTCGGGCGCGATCTGGGTCATGACGATCTGCGGCATCGCTCCCGGCTGCGCCAGGATCTCGACGCCGATCACGCCGGCCAGCGTTTCGAGCGTCAGGCTGTCGCCCGAGGCCATCCCGCGCTCCAGAAGCGAGGCCACCGTGGCAATGGTCGGGTGGCCCGCGAACGGAATCTCGCGATCCGCCAGAAAGTAGCGCACCCGGAAGTCGGCCACCGCCGAGGGTTCCAGATAGGTGCATTCGGTCAGGCTGGTTTCCCGCACGATCGCCATGCAGGTCCCCGCGTCGATCGCGCCCGCCTGATGGAAAACCGCACAGCCGTTGCCGCCGAAAGGGCGGTCGGTGAAGGCATCGACCCAGTCGAATTCATGCTCGGTCAATGCACGTTCACCGGCGCAAGGTCGTTCTGGCGCGCCAGAAGGAACGCCATCCGGCGATCCCGCACCAGCGCCAGCCGCTCCCCGTCCGCGTCGCAAACGGCATAAAGCGTCTTGACCCCCGGCACCTGCTCCCGGACCTCGTCCGGCAGATCCTCGACCGCGACGGCGCGGACATAGACGATCCGCTCGCCCTTGTCGGGCCCAAAATCGAATTTCGTATCCATGCCTGCCTCCTTCTTACTTGCGCGAGATGCGGATGGTCTGCACCACCGGCTCGGGCACCGACCGCTTCAGGTCGACGTGCAGAAGCCCGTTTTCCATCTGGGCACCCGCCACCTCCACCCCTTCGGCCAGCACGAAGCTGCGCTGGAACGCGCGCGCCGCGATGCCGCGGTGAAGGAAGATGCGCCCCTCCGCCTCATCGGCCTGCCGGCCCCGGATCACCAATTGGCGGTCCTCGACAGTAATCGAAAGGTCATCCTCGCGGAAACCCGCGACCGCCAGCGTGATGCGGAACGCGTTTTCCGACGCCTGCTCGATGTTGAAGGGGGGGTAGCCCTCATTCCCCGATTTCGCGGTGCGCTCGACCAGCCGTTCCAGCTGATCGAAGCCCAGAAGGAAGGGATGGGCGCCAAAGGTCAGTTTTGTCATCTCGGGCAGGTCCTCAGGTTCAAGCGACGTGCGGTCGGGGTCCCGATTCCGGCAACCCCACGTCGGAATATGGGGTGGTCTCCTGCCGCGGGCAAGAGCAGGTGCGCGCCGCAGACGCTTCCCGCGTGGGTCGGGCGTTGATATAGTTTGCAACCGCAGGGAACCGACTCGGGCCAGAAAAAATGAACGCCCCAACGACAATGGACAGCGAAGACGTCTTGCGCGTCAAACTGGAAGTGCTGAAGACCGAACACCGCGATCTGGACGAGGCCATCCACCTGATGGAGGAATCGGGGCGCGCCGATCAGCTTACCCTGCGCCGGCTGAAGAAGCAGAAGCTGGGGCTCAAGGACCGCATCGCCCGGATCGAGGATCTGCTGACGCCCGACATCATCGCGTGACGGCTGGGCCGTTTTTTCGCACCCCGACCCTTGCCGCCTGCCCGCCCGCCGCTATAGTGCGCGCTCCATCCTGAGGGGGAGTTCCGCATGGGCGCGAAGGTCGGCATCATCATGGGGTCGCAGTCGGACTGGCCCACGATGAAGGAGGCCTCCGCGATCCTCGACGAGCTTGGCGTAAGCTACGAGGCGAGGATCGTCTCTGCCCATCGGACGCCCGACCGGCTCTGGTCCTACGGCAAGACCGCCGTCGAGCGCGGGCTTCAGGTGATCATCGCGGGCGCGGGCGGCGCGGCGCATCTGCCCGGCATGATGGCGTCGAAGACGCGGGTGCCGGTCATCGGCGTGCCGATCCAGACCAAGGCGCTGTCGGGGGTCGACAGCCTCTATTCGATCGTGCAGATGCCCCGGGGCTTTCCCGTCGCCACCATGGCGATCGGCGCGGCGGGCGCGGCCAACGCGGGGCTTCTGGCCGCGGGCATCCTGGCGATGACCGACCCCGCGCTTGCCGCACGGCTTGACGCCTGGCGTGAGGCGCTTTCCGCCTCCATCCCCGATGAGCCGCAGGATGACTGAGATGCTGCCCCCCGGTTCCGTCATCGGCATCCTTGGCGGCGGGCAGCTTGGCCGCATGCTGTCGGTCGCGGCTGCGCGTCTGGGCTACCGGACCCATGTCTATGAGCCCGCGGCCAATCCGCCGGCGGCCCATGTCGCGGAACGGGTCGTCACCGCCCCCTACGAGGACGCAGCGGCGCTGCGTGCCTTCGCCGAGGGCGTCGACGTCATCACCTATGAATTCGAGAACGTGCCCACCGCCGCGCTCGATCTTCTGGAAAGCCTGCGGCCGATCCGGCCCAACCGGCGCGCGCTGGCAGTCAGCCAGGACAGGATGCTGGAAAAGGACTTCCTGTCCGGCATCGGCCTGACCACCGCGCCCTATGCCGCCGTGACCACGCTGACGGAGCTTGAGGCCGCCCTTGCCCGCATCGGAACGCCCGCGATCCTGAAGACCACGCGCCTGGGCTATGACGGCAAGGGGCAGGTGCGCATCGCCGACGTTTCAGCCGCCGAAGGGGCGCTGGCCGCGATGCAGGGAGCGGCCTCGGTTCTGGAAGGCTTCGTCACCTTCACGCGCGAGGTCTCGGTCATCGCCGCGCGCGGGCTGAGCGGAGAGGTCGCGGCCTACGATCCGGGCGAGAACGTGCATGTGGATGGTATCCTGTCGACCACGACGGTGCCGGCGACGCTGACGCCGGGCCAGCGGACCGACGCGGTGCTTCTGGCCGCGCGCATCCTCAACGCGCTCGACTATGTCGGCGTGATGGGGGTGGAGCTTTTCGTGACGCCTGCCGGCCTTGTCGTGAACGAGATCGCGCCGCGCGTCCACAACTCGGGCCACTGGACGCAGAACGGCTGCGCGGTCGACCAGTTCGAACAGCACATCCGCGCCATCGCCGGCTGGCCGTTGGGCGACGGGTCGCGGCATGCGGATGTGGTGATGGAAAACCTGATCGGCGACGATGTCGCGCGGGTGCCCCAGATCGCGCGTGAACCGAACGCGGCCATTCACCTCTACGGCAAGGCGGAAGCGCGGCCGGGGCGCAAGATGGGGCACGTCAACCGGGTGCGCCAGCCGGCCTGACACCCGGTCAGCGCCAGAGCCGTTCCACCGCCTGCGTCAGTGTCATCATGTGATCGAAGCGCCCGCTTTCGAGAAACTGCAGCGTTTCGGCGATGACGCGGGGGTTGTTCATGATGAAGGTGTGGCTGGTCGGCAGCACGATGTGGTCGGTCATGCCGCGCATCCGCGTCGAGGCGACCGAGACCTTGCCGTCGTCCTTGCCGTCGATCACCCAGGAATAAATCGGGTTGAAGCTGACATCGCCGGCGATCACGCCCAGATCGAAGCGCGCCGGGCCAAGCCGGTTCGGCGCCGATCCCGGCCCGGTCCCGAGCGACAGGCCCGCCGGCCCCAGGATGCGGGCGAAAAGCTCGACCTCACCGAAGACGTCGATCAGTTCCGATCCGTGATTGGGCGGCGCCAGCATCACCACGCGCCCCATCTCCGGGGGCTGATGGTCGATCAGCCACGCGCGGGCAAGAATGCCCCCCATCGAATGGGTGACGAAGTGGACCCGGTCCTTGCCGCAGGCCGCCACCGCGGGGTCCACGTACTCGGTGACCAGATCGCCGATCGGGGCGGCGGTGGACGGGTAGTCGGGGTTGACGGTCCGGTAGCCCTTGCGCTCCAGCACCGTCTGCATCAGCCGCATCGACCCGTCGGACCGGGCCAGCCCGTGCAGGAGCACGACGCAGTCGGCGCGCGCGGGCAGCGAGAGGGAGAGAAGGCCCAGAAGGATGACGAGGAACCGCATCCGTCCCAGATAGGACGGCGCAGTGCGCTTGCCAATGCCCCCCGTGCGCGCCAGTGTGGCGCCATGACACGCCGTTCCCCCCGTCTGGCCGCCCGCGCGCTGATCCTGAGCGAGGATCGGCTGCTGGTCGTCAACGCCTATCCCGCTGGTGTCTCCGACCTCTGGTGCGCGCCGGGCGGCGGCGTCCACGCCGGAGCCTCCCTGCCCGACAACCTCGCCCGTGAGGTCGAGGAGGAGACGGGCCTGAGGGTGGCGGTGGGCGACCCCTGCCTCGTGAACGAGTTTCACGACCCGACGACCGGCTTTCACCAAGTCGACATCTATTTTCGCTGCCGCCCGCTTTCGACCCTGCCGTCCGTCTGGCGCGACCCCGAGGGGATCGTGACCGAACGCCACTTCGTCACCCGTGCGGAGCTTTCCCGTCTGCGCCACAAGCCCGACAGCCTTGCGGCGGCGGCATGGGGCAGCGGCGTGCTTTACGACCCGCTGGAGGTCATCGTCCGATGAGCCGCGCCTTCGTCAAGGAAGACCGGCCCGATACCGAGCCGCTGCCCGATCTTCCGGTCAGCCCGCATCCGAACTACGTGACCCCGCGAGGGCTGGCTTCGCTCAGGGATCGGCTCGCCGCGCTGCAGGACGACCTCGCACGGCTGCGGGCGCGGCCTGACCGGCTGGATCGCCTGCCCGAACGCGCCGCCGAACGCGACATCCGCTATGTCGAGGCGCGGCTGAGGTCCGCCATCCTGGTCCCCCCCGGGGATATACCGGCCGGAGAGGTTACCTTCGGCACGCGGGTGCGCGTCGCGGACGAGGACGGGCAGGAGCAGTGCTACGAGATCGTGGGCGAAGACGAGGCGGACGCGACACTTGGCCGGATCGCGCCGCATTCGCCGCTGGCGCGCGCGCTTCTGGGGGCGCATGTGGGCGATGTGGTGGAATGGCGGCGGCCGGCGGGGACCACGTCGCTGGAGGTTCTGGCGATCGAGGCGTTGCCATGCTGATCCGCGACCTGATCGCCGGGGTGGATACCGACCTGATCGAGGCGCTTTATGCCGAGGCGGCGGATTACTGGCTGCTCGCGGACCGCGTCCCGCCCGACCGTGCCAAGGCGGAAGCGTTCTTCACCGATGCCCCGCCCGGCGCAGACCTCGCGCTTTCCCACCGGCTCGGGCTGTTCGTGAAGGATCGCCTGTCCGGTGTAGCCGAATTGTCCTTCGGCTTCCCGGAGACCGGTGACGCCTACCTTGGCCTGATGATCCTCGCGCCGCGCTTGCGCGGGCAGGGCTACGGCCACCGCCTGCTGGCCGAGATCGAGGGCCGTGCGCGAGCCTCCGGTGCGCCCCGCCTCTACCTCGCGGTGCTGGACGACAACCCGCGCGGCCGCGCCTTCTGGGAACGCGAGGGCTTCACCCCGACCGGGGTCTGGCGCGATGACGCCGAAACCGGCCACCGCATCCGCCGGATGGTCAAGCCGCTCTGACGCCCCGCGCGGATCAGCGGCGGCGCGGCAGGCTGGCCAGTGCCACGCCCCCCAGCACGACTGCCCCGGCGACCAGCAGGCGCGGTGTCACCGGTTCTCCGATCAGAATCAGCCCGCCGAAGGCCGCGATCACGGGCGCCGACAACTGCGCCACGGCGGCGCGCGCCGCCCCGAGTGCGGGCAGGATCGCATACCAGAGCGCGTATCCGAGGCCCGAGGTAACCGCCCCCGACAGGACGGCGAGCGTCACGCCCGCCGTGTCGGCGGTGCTGCCTGCCCCGGCGACCAGAACGACCAACCCGACCGGCGCGGCCACCAGAAAGTTGCCAGCCGTCGCGCCCAGAGGATCGGCCGCGCCGCGGGCCGAAAGCGAATAGACGCCCCAGCCCACACCGGCCGCGGCCATCAGGAAAACATGCGGAGCACTCAGCGCCGCGCCGCTTCCCGCCCAGGGTGCGAACAGCCAGACAAGCCCGCCGAAGGCCAGCGCGGCCCCGGCCCAGCGCTGGCGCGGCACCGGCTCGGCGATGACAAGGGCGCCGGCCAGCATGGATATCTGCACCATGCCGAACAGGATCAGCGCCCCGCCCCCTGCATCCAGAGACAGATAGGCGAGAGAAAAGCCGAAGAGATAGACCAGAAGTGAAGCCGCCCCCAGCAGCCGGCGCAGGGGTGCAATACGTGACGGCACGCCCCGGCCCGCCGCGCGCCGTGCCAAGACCAGAACGCCCAGCATCGCCGCCCCCGCGACAAGCCGGATCGCCGCGAAATCCACCGCGCCGATATGCCCCGGACCCACGGCCATCCGGTTCAGGACCGAGTTGGCGGCGAAAGCCGTCATCGTCAGCGCCGTCAGCAGGATCAGTCTCACATCGCCCTCGCTGTGCCCGACCCGATGCCGATGCCGGACCTTGGTGCACCATCGCCCGGCGCCGCCGGGGTTGCAAACCGAAACGGAAGCAGCATCTGCACAGGTTCACGATGAGCGCAGCACGAAGGGCCGACGGACCGCTGAGCAAAGCAAAAGGGCCGCTTGCGCGGCCCTTTCGGTGTGCTTTCGCGGTCGGACGACCAGCTTACATCATGTCGCCCATGCCGCCCATGCCGCCCATGCCGCCGCCGGCAGGCGCAGCATCCTTCGGCTTCTCGGCGATCATCGCTTCGGTGGTGATCAGCAGGCCAGCGATCGAGGCCGCATCCTCAAGCGCGGTGCGCACGACCTTGGCCGGGTCGATGACGCCGAACTTGAACATGTCGCCGTATTCCTCGGTCTGGGCGTTGAAGCCGAACTTCGGATCGTTCGACTCGCGCACCTTGCCAGCCACGACCGACCCATCGACACCCGCGTTCTGCGCGATCTGGCGCAGCGGCGCTTCGAGCGCCTTGCGGATGATCACGATCCCGGCGTTCTGGTCGGCGTTCGCGCCGGTCAGCCCTTCGAGCGACTTGGCAGCCTGAACGAGCGCCACGCCGCCGCCGACGACGATGCCTTCCTGGACGGCCGCGCGGGTCGCGTTCAGCGCGTCATCGACGCGGTCCTTGCGCTCCTTCACCTCGACCTCGGTCATGCCGCCGACGCGGATCACGGCGACGCCACCGGCGAGCTTGGCAACCCGCTCCTGCAGCTTTTCGCGGTCGTAATCGCTGGTGGTTTCCTCGATCTGGGTGCGGATCTGGGCGACACGCGCCTCGATCTCCGCCTTCTCGCCGGCACCGTCCACGATGGTGGTGTTGTCCTTGGTGATCGAGATCTTCTTGGCGCGGCCGAGCATGTCGATGCCGACATTCTCAAGCTTCATGCCGAGGTCTTCCGAGATGACCTGGCCGCCGGTGAGGATCGCGATGTCCTGGAGCATCGCCTTGCGGCGATCACCGAAGCCCGGCGCCTTGACGGCAGCGATCTTCAGGCCGCCGCGCAGCTTGTTGACGACGAGCGTGGCGAGCGCCTCGCCCTCGACGTCCTCGGCCACGATCAGCAGCGGCTTCTGCGACTGGATCACGGCCTCGAGCAGCGGCACCATCGGCTGGAGCGACGACAGTTTCTTTTCGTGCAGCAGGATCAGCGCGTCATCCAGTTCCGCGACCATCTTGTCGGGGTTGGTGACGAAGTAGGGCGACAGGTAGCCGCGATCGAACTGCATCCCCTCGACGACGTCGGTCTCGGTCTCGAGGCCCTTGTTCTCCTCGACGGTGATCACGCCCTCGTTGCCGACCTTCTGCATCGCGTCGGCGATCTGGCGGCCGATTTCGGCCTCGCCGTTGGCAGAGATCGTGCCGACCTGCGCAACCTCGGCGCTGTCGGCGACTTTGCGCGCCGCGCCCTTGATGTGCGCCACGGCCTTGTGCACGGCCAGATCGATGCCGCGCTTGAGGTCCATCGGGTTCATGCCGGCCGCGACCGATTTCATGCCTTCGCGGACGATCGCCTGGGCGAGAACCGTGGCGGTCGTGGTGCCGTCGCCGGCCTCGTCATTGGTACGCGAGGCGACTTCCTTCACCATCTGCGCGCCCATGTTCTCGAACTTGTCGGAAAGCTCGACTTCCTTGGCGACCGACACACCGTCCTTGGTGATGCGCGGCGCGCCGAAGGATTTCTCGATCACGACGTTGCGGCCCTTGGGGCCGAGGGTCACCTTCACCGCATCGGCAAGGATGTTGACGCCGCGCAGCATGCGATCGCGGGCATCGGAATCGAACTTGACGTCCTTAGCAGCCATGTTGGCTTCTCCTGGTTGTCTGGTTGGAAGGGAAGGTCAGGGACAGGCTCAGGCGATGATGCCGAGGATGTCGCTTTCCTTCATGATCAGCAGTTCCTGGCCGTCGAGCGTGACTTCGGTGCCCGACCACTTGCCAAAGAGAACCCGGTCGCCGGCCTTGACCGACATCGCGATCAGTTCGCCCGAGTCCTTGCGCGCGCCTTCGCCACAGGCGACAACCTCGCCCTCGGCCGGCTTTTCCTTCGCGCTGTCGGGGATGATCAGACCGCCCTTGGTCTTCTCGTCGCTTTCCACACGCTTGACCAGAACGCGGTCATGAAGCGGTTTGAATGCCATCTGGTAACACTCCCTAGGTTCCAGGTTTGAATGTGATTAGCACTCACAAAGAGCGAGTGCTAACGCGCCGTAATTAGGATCGACGCACGCCGGAGTCAACAGGCTTGCTGTTCGAAATCTCCGCGCATTCCACACTGGATTTGCCGCGCCTCCCGTGTCAGCGTGCCGACAGGATGACCTGAGGAACCGCCGACCAGATGATTGCCCCTCTCCGACTGGCCCTCGCCTTCGCCGCCCTCGTTGCGCCTGCCCCGATCCTTGCCCAATGCGCCGGGCAGAACCTGATCGACACGCTGGCTCCGGAGGCGCGCGCCTCGCTCGAAGCCGGGACGACGGTGCATCCCTATGCGACCGGCAACCGCTATGTGGCCACGAAAGGCGCCAACATCATTCATTTCGTCGGCACGCTGCATGTCTATGATGCGCGGATGGAAGCTCCGCTTGAGCGGATTCGCGATGTGCTTGCCCATACGGATGCGGTCTATGTCGAAGCGACCGAGGCCGAACAGGCGCAACTGAAATCGGAGATTTCCAAACGCCCCGAGCTCATCTTCGCGACCGAGGGGGCGACACTGCCCGAACGCCTGGGTCAAGCCGACTGGTCGATCCTGTCCGGCGAACTGGCCGCGCGCGGGATGCCGGCCGTGCTCGCCTCCAAGCTCAGGCCCTGGTACGCGACCGCAATCCTGGGGCTGCCGCCCTGCGCGATCAAGGAACTGGGCGGGCAGGCGAACGGGCTCGACAAGCTGATCATGGACGCGGCGGCCGAGGCGCGGGTGCCCGTCCACGCGCTTGAACCCTACGACGCCGCGATCCGCGTGTTCACCGACATGGACGATGCCGACCAGCTGGACATCCTGCGGTCGTCGCTGCCGCTGCTGGATGAGGCCGAAAACGTCTATGAAACCCTGGTCGAGTCCTACTTCAACGAGGAAAACCGGCTGTTCTGGGAATACACGCGCCAGCGTTCGGTCGCGGAATCGCCCGAGGATCCCGAAACCGCCGCCGCCGATTTCGCACGGATGGAGGATGCGCTGCTGATCCGGCGCAATTATTCCTGGATCGAGCCGATCCTGAAGGCGGCCGAAGGCAAGGAAATCATCGTCGCCGTCGGAGCCGCGCACCTGTCGGGCGTCAACGGCATCCTCGCGCTGGTCGAGGAGCACGGATACCGCATCGACCGCGAATCCTTCTGATCGCCACGCGCCTGCCGCCCTGGGCCCACACCCGCCGCACCGGGTCAACGCGGCCTTGCGTCCGGGGCATGCCCGTGCGCGTGACAAGGGCGCGTGACCTGCCTATAAGGCGCGCGAAACCCCATAAACAAACGGACGCCCCATGACGATCAAGGTCCTTGGCCACAAATCCCCCGACACCGATTCCACCGGCTCCCCCATCATCTGGGCCTGGTTTCTGACCGAGGTGAAGGGCACCCCGGCGCAGCCCGTGCTTCTGGGCGAACCCAATACCGAGGCCGCTTTCGTGCTGAAGCGCTGGGACCTGCCGAAGCCCGAAATCATCGCCGACGTGGCCGCGGGCGAGGCTTGCGTCATCGTCGACACCAACAACCCCGCCGAACTGCCCGCCTCGATCAACGAGGCGAACGTGATCCAGATCATCGACCACCACCTTCTGGCCGGCGGGCTGAAGACGAAGGGACCGATCGACATCACCATTCGTCCGCTTGCCTGCACCGCCACCATCATGCACGACCTGATGGGTGCGGACGCGGCGAAGATGCCGGACAGCATCAAGTGCGCGATGCTGTCGTGCATCCTGTCGGACACGCTCGAATTCCGCTCGCCCACCACCACCGCGCATGACCGCGCCGTGGCCGAGGATCTGGCCCGCCAGCTTGGCATTTCGATCCCCGACTACGCGGCGGAGCTTTTCGCGGCGAAGTCCGACGTCTCCGCCTTCTCGGACGCCGAACTCCTGCGGATGGATTCCAAGGAATACACGGTAGAGGGCGTGGATCTGCGCGTTTCGGTGCTCGAGACGACCTCGCCGAAGATGGTGCTGGACCGCAAGGATAGCCTGATGGCGTCGATGGAAGGCGTGGCAAAGGAAGACGGCGCAGACCAGGTGCTGCTGTTCGTGGTCGACATCCTGCGCGAGGAAGCGACGCTGCTGGTGCCCAACGACACGGTGAAGAAGATCGCCGAAGCCTCCTTCGGCTGCACCGTCACCGGCGACGCGGTCGTCCTGC
The DNA here is from genome assembly GCF_025380365.1 of Albidovulum sediminis. Lineage (GTDB taxonomy): Bacteria > Pseudomonadota > Alphaproteobacteria > Rhodobacterales > Rhodobacteraceae > Albidovulum > Albidovulum sediminis. The sequence continues at coordinate 269,331 of NZ_JAOCQF010000002.1, read as the reverse complement.
CGGGGATCATGAGCCGGAAAAAGCAGATCATCCCCGCGCTCAAGATGTGATGGTGACGGGCGTCGGCGCTGCGCCGGCGTCCGCCTTGCCGGCGCCGAAACCTTCGAAGGAACAGCCCCTTGACCCCGATCATCGCCGCGCTTTCCGATATCGCCGCCCGCTATGACGTGCTGTTCTGCGACCTCTGGGGCTGCGTCCATGACGGGCTGCGCCCCTTCCCCGCCGCGGTCTCCGCCCTGCGGGACTATCGCGCGCGGGGCGGCAAGGTCGTGCTGGTTACGAACTCCCCCCGCCCGCGCGCCGACGTGGCGACCCAGCTTGACGCGATGGGCGTGCCGCGCGACGTCTGGGACACGATCGCCAGTTCGGGCGATTCCGCACGCGCGGCGATGTTCCAGGGAGCGGTGGGGCAGAGGGTGCATTTCATCGGCAGCCCCGAGACCGACATGGGCTTCTTCACGCCGCTGAAGATCCAGCAGAACCCGGTCGCGATCGAGATCGTTCCGCTGGAAGAAGCCGAAGGCATCGTCTGCACCGGGCCGCGCGATCCCTATGCCGATCCGGCGGTGAACCGGCCGGAGTTCCTGTTCGCCAAGGCGAAGGGACTGAAGCTTCTCTGCGCCAACCCCGACATCGTCGTGGACCGGGGCGAGAGGCGCGAGTGGTGCGCCGGGGCGCTGGCGCGGCTTTATACCGAGATGGGGGGCGAGAGCCTCTATTTCGGCAAGCCACACCCGCCGATCTACGATCTTGCGCGCCGCAGGGCCGCCGCGCTGACCGGCGCCGAACCCGAAGCGGGCCGGATCCTGGCCATCGGCGACGGCATCGCGACCGACGTGCTGGGGGGCTTGGGCGAAGGGATCGACACGCTTTTCGTCACCGGCGGGCTGTCGGTGGCGGAATTCGGCGCGGACGCCGAAAACCCCGACCCGACCCGCCTTCAAGACTGGCTGGCGGCGCAGGAAATCACGCCCACCTATGCCATCGGGCGCCTGCGCTGAGGCTGCGTCGCAACATTATTGCGACTTTCATATCATTGACGTAAATTTATTGCCGGATGGATTGCGTCCGCCATGCCGCATGTGCTATGCCGCAGCGCAGTAACCTGACCGGGATTCGCGATGATGCTCGACAATCTTCCCCGCGGCACGATCTGCATCGAGGATCTGGAAATCGGCATGATCCGCTACCTCCGCAAGGAGGTGACGGATCGCGACATCGAGCTGTTCGCCGAGGTTTCGACCGACCGCAACCCGGTGCATCTGGACGACGACTACGCCCGCGACACGATCTTCCAGGGCCGGATTGCCCACGGCATGCTGACGGCGGGCCTGATCTCGGCGGTGATCGGCGAACAACTTCCCGGCCACGGCACCGTCTATCTGGGCCAGTCGCTCAAGTTCATGGCACCCGTCCGCCCCGGCGACGTGGTCTATGCCGAGGTCAAGGTGACAGCGATCGACCACGCCCGGCGCCGGGTGACCCTTGAAACCCATTGCGCGGTGGGCGATACGGTTGTGCTGAAGGGCGAGGCGCTGGTTCTGGCGCCAAGCCGCAAGTTCGACTGATCCGGCGGGCCGCCCGCCAACGGGGGCCGATGCGGACGCATACTCACTGGACGGGGCTTTCGGCAAAGGACCGCGGGGCGTCTGTTGCCATGGGGAACTTCGATGGCGTTCACCTGGGCCACCAGTCGGTCATCGACCGCGCGCGGCGCCCGGACGCGCCCCTTGGCATCGTCACCTTCGAGCCCCATCCGCGGCAGTTCTTCGCCCCTGCCGCCCCCGCATTCCGCCTAATGAACGCCGAAGCGCGCGGGCATCGGCTGCAAAAGCTGGGCGTCGACCAGCTCTACGTTCTTCCCTTCGACGGCGCGCTGGCCGGGATGGAGGCCGAGACCTTCGTGCGTGACGTCCTGGTTGCCGGACTTGGCGTTTCCCATGTCACCGTCGGGGCCGACTTCTGCTTCGGTCGCGGCCGCAAGGGCACGGTGGACACACTGCGCGCGCAGGGCGCCGGGCTTGGCTTCGGTGTCACCATCGCCGACCTCGTCGCCATCGACGGGGTGGAGATATCGTCTACCGCGATCCGCCAGGCACTGGCCGTTGGCCGCCCGCGCGACGCCGCGCGGATGCTGGGCCACTGGCACCGGATCGAGGGAGAGGTGGTGCACGGCCACAAGCGCGGGCGGGACCTGAGCTTTCCCACCGCCAACATGATCCTCGACGGGCTGCACCTGCCTAGGTTCGGCGTCTACGCGGTCAAGGTCGACGTGCTGACCGGCCCGCAAGCAGGCAACTACCTTGGCGCGGCAAGCCTGGGCGTGCGGCCGATGTTCGGAGAGAACCATCCCAACCTCGAGACCCACCTGTTCGACTTCGCCGGCGATCTTTACGGCCAGCACCTCTCGGTTGCGCTGGTCGAGTATCTTCGACCCGAGATGACCTTCGACGGGCTCGACGCGCTCATCGCCCGGATGCAGGAAGACTGTGCACAGGCGCGCGCGATCCTTGCCGAGGTCTGACGCTCGCCCGGTTTCGACCGCCGGCGCCCGGCCACTCGGTTCCGCCCTTCCCTTCAGCGCTGCGTTGCGCCTATGTTGCGGCCCATGACGCACCCTCGCCGCCCGGCCCCTCAGTCGCGACCCGCCTTCTGGACGCGCCCGCTTTCCACCCTCAACGCCGAGGAGTGGGAGGCGCTCTGCGACGGCTGCGGCAAGTGCTGCCTGAACAAGCTCGAGGATGCCGACACCGGCGAGGTCTTCTTCACCCGCGTCGCCTGCCGGCTGCTGGACGATCAGACCTGCCGCTGCAGCCAGTACGAGAACCGCAAGACCTTCGTGCCCGAATGCGTCGTGCTCACGCCCGGCACGCTGAAGGACATCGCCTACTGGATGCCTTCGACCTGCGCCTATCGTCTTCTGGCCGAGGGCAAGCCCCTGCCGGACTGGCATCCGCTGCTGACGGGCGATCCAGACAGCGTGCATGCTGCAGGCATGTCCGTGCGCGGCTGGACCGTGCCGGAGTTCGAGGTGCCCGAGGAAGACTGGGAAGACCATATCATCGAGGATCAGTGATGGAATTCGGATCGGACAACAACGCGGGAACGGCCCCCGCGATCCTGGACGCGGTGGTGGCCTGCAACGGCGGGCCGGCGCCTTCCTACGGCAACGACCCGATCATGGCGCGTGTCCGTGACCGCATCCGCACGATCTTCGAGGCGCCCGGGGCCGAGGTCTTCCTGGTCGCGACCGGGACCGCGGCCAATGCCCTGGCGATCGCCTGCTTCTGCCCCCCCTGGGGCGCGGTCTTTGCCCATGAAGCCGCCCACGCCGAGGTGGACGAGTGCGGCGCGCCGGAATTCTACACCGGCGGGGCAAAGATGCGGCTGGTCGGCGGGCGCGACGGCAAGATGACGGCGGCGGACCTGCGCGCGCGGATCGCCGCGACCGGGCAAGGCGACGTGCATTCTGTGCAACGAGGGCTTGTCAGCCTGACCAATGTGACCGAGGCGGGCAGCGTCTACTCCCTTGCGGAAATCACGGCGCTGGCCGGTGTGGCGAAGGACTTCGGATTGCCGGTGCATCTGGACGGCGCGCGCTTTGCCAACGCCATCGTCGCCACCGGGGCCACGCCGGCCGAGATGACGTGGAAGGCGGGCGTCGATGTCCTGTCCTTCGGTGGCACCAAGAACGGCTGCATGGGCGTCGAGGCGGTGGTGCTGTTCGACCCCTCCCGCGCCTGGGAATTCGCGCTCAGGCGCAAGCGGGGCGGGCATCTCTTCTCCAAGCACCGGTATCTGTCGGCGCAGATGGATGCCTATCTGGACGGCGGCCTCTGGCTCGACCTGGCGCGGCACGCGAACGGCATGGCCGCGCGGCTCGAATCCGGCCTTCGCAGCGTGCCGGATGTGGCCTTCGCGTTTCCGCGCGATGCCAACATCCAGTTCGTGACGATGCCGCGGCGCGTTCATGCCCGCGCGATGGCTGCCGGGGCGCATTACTACCTGATGCCGCATGGCACATCGCTTGACGGCGACCCGGAGGAACGGTTGCTCTGTCGTCTCGTGACCTCATGGGCGACAACGGAGGTGGAGGTGGACCGCTTCCTGGCTGTCGTGCGGGGTTAACCGCGGTCCAGATTGACCGCGATCAGGCCCGCCACCTCCCGCGGATGGGTGACGGGCAGCAGGTGCGCCGCCCCTGGAACGGTCGCCACGCCTACGTCCGGCAGGCGGGCGGCGATGGCCTCGGCGATGGCCGCAACGATGGCGGGCGAGCGGTCGCCACGGATCAGGAGAACCGGCATGTCGAGGCTCTCAAGCCCGTCGGGACGCAGGACGCGCCCGCTGTCGGCGCTGAGCGCGGGGTCGGCGGCGGGGATCAGGTGGATGCGGTCGACCAGCGCGCGGCGGCTTTCGGCGGGCAAGTCATCCCACGCCGCACCCGTGCCCCATAGCGTGGTGAAGATGGCGGCGGCCGCGTCCAGCCGCCCCTCGGCCATCGCCTGCTCGAAGGGCGCGATCTCGGCTTGATAGGCGTCCCAGACCGGCGTGCCGCGCACGGCAGCAAAAAGAACGGGTTCGATCAGCGTCAGCGTCCGGACCGCCTCGGGCGCGGCAAGCGCCAGCCTGAGCGCGGTCACCGCGCCTAAGGAATGGCCGATCAGGTCGAGCGGGCGGTCGATGAAACTGGCCGCGACCTGCGCGCAGAGGCGCGGATAGTCGCCCTGCCCGTCCCAGTCGCCCGACCGACCGTGCCCCGGCAGGTCGAACGCGGTCGCCGAGAGGCGCGCGTCCAGGTGCGAGATCACGCCCGACCAGGCCCCCGAATGGGCAAGACCGCAGTGAATGGCGAGTGCGGGCCTTTCCCCATGCCCCATGACACGCCAGTGGGTCTGGTGGCCTGCCCGCAGCCCCTCGGGCATCAGAGCTTGCCGGCCAGATGCAGGTCGAGGTCGCCGAGCCGGTCCTGCCCCCAGAACCTTTCGCCGCTATCGACCACGTAGAAGGGCGATCCGAAGGCCCCGGCCGCCACGGCTTCCTCCAGGTTGCGGGCGTAAGTCTCCGCCCCCATCAGCATGCCCGAGAAGGCAAGCCCCGGATCGAAGCCATGCGCCTTCAGCAGATCGGTCACGACCTCGTCTTCGGCGATGTTGCGATTTTCGGCCCAGCAGGCGCGCAGGAAACCGTGCACTAGCGCGCCCAGATCGCCCCCGCCCCCCTTCGCTTGCGCCGCGATGATGGCATAGGCCGCAGGTGCGGGGTTGGTCGGAAAGAACATCGGACGCAGGTTGATCGGCATGTCCAGTTTCGCCGCCTGCCGACGCAGTTCCTGCAGGCGGTACTCCTTCCGGCTGTCGGGACGCTCGGCCAGCGGCGTGCCGCCGGTGCGCGCGAACAGGCCCGCGATGTCGACCGGCTTGTAGGTGATCGTGGCGCCGTGGCGGGCTGCGATCTCTTCCAGCCGGGTGCCGGCCAGATAGGCGAAGGGCGAAATCGTGGTGAAGTAGTAGTCGATATGCGCCACCGCTCTCTGCTCCTCGTCCTTGGGTTTGCGGGCAGGCTAGCCCGGTGATAAGCGGGGTGCAACGTCACGAATCTGTCACTCCTCCCGGCTCCACCCTCAAGGACGCGATCATGCCCTCCATGACCGAACCGAAACTCATTTCCGGCAACTCGAACCGTCCGCTGGCGATGTCCATCGCCCGGCGGATGTCCATGCACCGGGGGATGAGCGTGGGTCTGGTCGATGCCCGCGTGGAACGCTTCAACGATCAGGAAATCTTCGTCGAGGTGTTCGAGAACGTCCGCGGCGAGGACATGTTCATCATCCAGTCGACGTCGAATCCGGCGAACGACAACCTGATGGAGCTTCTGATCATGACCGACGCCCTGCGTCGGTCCTCGGCCGCGCGGATCACCGCCGTGATCCCCTATTTCGGCTACGCCCGCCAGGACCGCCGCGCCAAGGCGCGCACCCCGATTTCGGCCAAGCTTGTCGCGAACCTCCTGACCCGGTCGGGGGTGGAACGGGTGCTGACGCTGGACCTTCACGCCGCCCAGATACAGGGCTTCTTCGACATCCCCGTGGACAACCTTTATGCCTCGCCGATCTTCGCGCTGGATATCGAGCATCACTTCAAGGGCAAGCTGGGCGAGTTGATGATCGTGTCGCCCGATGTCGGCGGCGTCGCCCGCGCGCGCGAGATCGCCAAGCGGATCAACGCGCCCCTTGCCATCGTCGACAAGCGCCGCGAGAAGGCGGGCGAGGTCGCGGGCATGACCGTCATCGGCAATGTCGAGGGCAAGACCTGCATCATCGTCGACGACATCTGCGACACGGCCGGAACGCTCTGCAAGGCGGCCGAGGTGCTGATGGAGAACGGCGCGCAGGAGGTTCACGCCTACATCACCCACGGCGTCATGTCCGGCCCGGCGGTGGAGCGGGTGCAGAACTCGGTCATGAAAAGCCTTGTCCTGACTGACTCGATCGAGCCGACGGAAGCCGTGCGCAAGGCCGGCAACATCCGCATCGTTCCTACCGCGCCGATGTTCGCCCAGGCGATCCTCAACATCTGGTCCGGCACGTCGGTGTCCTCGCTTTTCGAGACCGAGACTCTCAGCCCGATCTATGAGGGCATGTATTCGCGCGGCTGACCTTCCGGCAGGCCCCGCGCCTTCAGTCCACGTCCCAATCGTCGTCGTGGACAACCTCGCCCAGCGCCAGCCAGTCGGCGCGCATGCGCGCGATGCGGGTGTCGCCCCAGGTCCGGAACACGACATCGAACCCTTCCGGCGTCACGTTCTCTGCCACGATCTCGGCCCGCATGTTGGTGGCGTGATGCACGTCCCACATGCTGAGCGTGACGTGAACAACCGGAGTGCTGCGGAAGGGGCCCGAGAACGCGACCGATCGGCGCGCCTCGCGCGGGCCCTGCGCGCTCCACATCGGCCCGCCATCCTCGAAATCCGAAAACAGGGTGATCGCCCCCTGCTCCAGCCCCAGAACCCCGCTGTCTATCCGGCGCATGCTGCCCCCGCTTGCTCGGCGTGATCGTAGCGCGGCGGGCGAGGTGGCAAAACCCCTGACGCGCCAAAAGGAAAAGGCGGGGCCGCGACCCCGCCTTTTCGTCGATCTTCGCCCGCCTCAGAGACCGAGCGCGGATTTCAGCGCCTGAAGGTCCGCGACAAGCTTGTTCGCCGCGTCCTTGCCTTCGGCCGGCGCCGCGCCGGCCTCAGCCGTGGCATCCGCGATCAGCGCATCCATGTCGGCCGCCTTCACCTCGCCGCGCGGCATGGCGCGCTCGGCCAGGACCGAGGCGCCGGCCGCCGTGATCTCGGCGAACCCGCCGGTGACGGCATAGTCCGAGGTGCTTTCGGCCGAGACGACGGTCAGGATGCCGGGACGCAGCGTCGTGATCAGGGCTGCGTGATCGGGCATCGCCGTCAGGTCGCCATCGGCGCCCGGAATGCGCACCTCGCGTGCCTGAACGGAGGCAAGCCGCCGTTCAGGGCTGACGAGGTCGAACTGCATCGTATCGGCCATGTCGCCCCCTTACGCCGCTTCCGCGGCCAGACGCTGCGCCTTGGCTTTCACTTCCTCGATGTCGCCGACCATGTAGAAGGCCGCTTCGGGCAGGTGATCGTATTCACCGGCCACGACCGCCTTGAACGAGGCGATGGTCTTGTCGAGCGGCACCTGAACGCCGTCCGAACCGGTGAAGACCTTGGCCACGTCGAAGGGCTGCGACAGGAAGCGCTGGATCTTCCGGGCGCGGGCCACCGTCAGCTTGTCCTCTTCCGACAGTTCGTCCATGCCGAGGATGGCGATGATGTCCTGAAGCGACTTGTAGCGCTGAAGGATCCCCTGGACGTCACGGGCAACCTGGTAGTGCTCTTCGCCCACGACGGCCGGGTCGAGGATCCGGCTGGTCGAGTCGAGCGGGTCCACCGCCGGGTAGATGCCCAGCTCCGAGATCGCGCGCGACAGCACCGTGGTGGCGTCGAGGTGGGCGAAGGACGTGGCCGGCGCGGGGTCGGTCAGGTCGTCGGCCGGAACGTAGATGGCCTGCACCGAGGTGATCGAGCCGGCCTTGGTCGAGGTGATGCGTTCCTGCATCGCGCCCATGTCGGTCGCAAGCGTCGGCTGATAGCCCACGGCCGAAGGAATACGGCCGAGAAGGGCCGACACTTCCGAACCGGCCTGCGTGAAGCGGAAGATGTTGTCGACGAAGAACAGAACGTCCGTCCCGGACTGGTCGCGGAACTGTTCGGCCAGCGTCAGGCCCGACAGCGCGACGCGCATGCGCGCCCCCGGCGGCTCGTTCATCTGACCGTAGACAAGGGCCACCTTGGACTTTTCCAGATCGTCCGGGACGATGACGCCCGACTCGATCATCTCGTGGTAAAGGTCGTTACCCTCACGGGTCCGTTCGCCGACGCCGGCGAAGACCGAGAAGCCGGAGTGCACCTTGGCGATGTTGTTGATCAGTTCCATGATCAGAACCGTCTTGCCCACGCCGGCGCCGCCGAAGAGGCCGATCTTGCCGCCCTTGGAGTAGGGCGCCAGCAGGTCGATGACCTTGATGCCGGTAACCAGGATTTCCGACGACGTCGCCTGTTCGTTGAACTCCGGCGCCGGCTGGTGGATGGCGCGGGTTTCCTTTGCCGTGACCGGGCCCTTTTCGTCCACCGGCTCGCCGATGACGTTGAGGATGCGGCCGAGGGTCGGGTTGCCGACCGGAACCGAGATCGGGCCGCCGGTGTCCTTTACCGGCGCGCCGCGCACGAGGCCCTCGGTGGCGTCCATGGCGACGGTGCGCACGGTGTTCTCACCCAGGTGCTGGGCGACTTCCAGAACCAGCCGCTTGCCGTTGTTCTCGGTTTCGAGCGCGTTCAGAATCGCCGGCAGTTGATCGTCGAACTGCACGTCCACGACGGCGCCGATGACCTGCGTCACCCTGCCCGTTGCGACGGCTGCTTTCGGTGCTTTTGCCATCTAGTTTCTCCGGTTTCGTCAGAGCGCCTCGGCGCCCGAAATGATTTCGATCAGTTCCTTGGTGATCGCGGCCTGGCGCGAGCGGTTGTACTCGATCGTCAGGCGGTCGATCATGTCGCCCGCGTTGCGCGTCGCGTTGTCCATCGCGGTCATCCGCGCGCCCTGTTCGGAAGCGCCGTTTTCCAGCAGGGCCGCGAAGACCTGGGTGGCCACGCCCCGCGGCAGGAGATCGGCGAGGATTTCCTCTTCCGACGGCTCGTAGTCGTAAAGCGCCGAAGCCGCAGCACCTTCCGCCGTCTCGAACATGGCCGGGATCACCTGCTGCGCCGTCGGGATCTGGCTGATCACCGACTGGAAGCGATTGTAGAAGATCGTCGCGACGTCGAATTCACCGTGATCGAAGCGGTGGATCAGGTCGCGCGCGATCGACTGCGCGGTGTCGTAGCCAAGTTTCTTGACGTCCGACAGGTCGACATGGGCCACGAAGCGGTCCGCGTGGTCACGCTTGAGCTGTTCGCGGCCCTTCTTGCCGACGGTGATGATCTTGACCGTCTTGCCCATCGCGAGCAGCTCCGCCGCCTTCGCGCGGGCAAGCCGCACGATGGTGGAGTTGAAGCCGCCGCAGAGGCCGCGTTCGGAGGTCATCACGACAAGAAGGTGCACCTTGTCGGCGCCCGTCCCGGCCAGAAGCCGGGGCGCGCTGTCGGAGCCGCCGACCGAGGCGGCGAGGCCGGCCATGACCGCGTTCATCCGCTCGGCGTAGGGCCGTGCGGCTTCGGCGGCTTCCTGGGCACGGCGGAGCTTGGCCGCCGCGACCATCTGCATGGCCTTGGTGATCTTCCGCGTCGACTTGACGCTTCCGATCCTGTTCTTCAGGTCCTTAAGGCTGGGCATGATCCCGTCCCCTCCTCAGCGCATCAAGCGAAGGTCTTGGCGAACTCTTCGATCGCGGCGCGGAGCTTGTCCTCGGCCTCACCCTTGATCTTGGGGTCGTCCTTGGTGAGCCAGTCGAGGATGTCCTTGCGGTTGGTGCGCAGGTGCTTGACCAGGTCGCGCTCGAACCGGCCGACATCGCGGACCGCCAGCTTGTCGAGGAAGCCCTTGATGCCCGCGAAGATGACGCAGACGATTTCCGCGTTGGTCAGCGGCGAATACTGCGGTTGCTTCATCAGCTCGGTCAGGCGCGCGCCGCGGTTCAAGAGGCGCTGGGTCGCGGCGTCGAGGTCGGAACCGAACTGCGCGAAGGCCGCCATCTCGCGGTACTGCGCAAGCTCCAGCTTCACCGAACCCGCGACCGACTTCATCGCGTTGGTCTGGGCCGAGGAGCCCACGCGCGACACCGAAAGACCGGTGTTCACGGCCGGGCGGATGCCCTGGTAGAACAGTTCCGTCTCAAGGAAGATCTGGCCGTCGGTGATCGAGATCACGTTGGTAGGGATGAAGGCCGACACGTCGCCGCCCTGGGTCTCGATGATCGGCAGCGCCGTCAGCGAGCCCGCGCCGAAGTCGGCGTTCAGCTTGGCCGAACGCTCCAGCAGGCGCGAATGCAGGTAGAAGACGTCGCCCGGATAGGCTTCGCGTCCGGGCGGACGGCGCAGCAGCAGCGACATCTGGCGGTAGGCCACGGCCTGCTTCGACAGGTCATCGTAGATGATCAGCGCGTGGCGGCCGTTGTCGCGGAAGTATTCCGCGATCGCGGTGGCCGAATAGGGCGCGAGGAACTGCATCGGCGCCGGGTCCGAAGCGGTCGCGGCGACGACGATCGAGTAGTTGATCGCGCCGGTTTCCTCAAGCTTCTTCACCAGCTGTGCAACGGTCGAGCGCTTCTGCCCGATGGCGACGTAGACGCAGTAGAGCTTCTTGCTCTCATCGTCGCCGGCGGCCTCGTTGTAGACCTTCTGGTTCAGGATGGTGTCGAGAGCGACGGCGGTCTTGCCGGTCTGGCGGTCGCCGATGATCAGCTCGCGCTGGCCGCGGCCGATCGGGATCATCGCGTCGACCGACTTCAGGCCGGTCGCCATCGGCTCATGCACCGACTTGCGCGGGATGATGCCGGGAGCCTTCACGTCGGCGACCGAACGCTTCTTCGTCTTGATCGGTCCCTTGCCATCGATCGGGTTGCCAAGACCGTCAACGACGCGGCCAAGCAGTTCGTCACCGACCGGAACGTCCACGATCGACTTGGTGCGCTTGACGGTGTCGCCTTCCTTGATGTCGCGGTCGGAGCCGAAGATCACGACGCCGACGTTGTCCACCTCGAGGTTCAGCGCCATGCCGCGGATGCCGCCGGGGAATTCGACCATCTCGCCGGCCTGGACGTTGTCCAGCCCGTGCACGCGCGCGATGCCGTCGCCGACGGAGAGCACGCGGCCGACCTCGGCCACTTCCGCTTCCTGACCGAAGTTCTTGATCTGCTCCTTGAGGATCGCAGAGATTTCGGCTGCCTGGATTCCCATTATCCGACCTCTTTCATAGCATTCTGGAGGGACGCGAGCTTCGAGCGGATCGAGGTGTCGATCATCTTCGAGCCCACCTTGACGACAAGACCGCCGATGAGGCTTTCATCGACGGTCGCATTGAGTTTCACGGTCTTGCCGACGCTGGCCTTCAGCGTCTTGGCAAGCTTGTCGGCTTGCGCCTTGGTCAGCGCGGCGGCCGAGGTCACTTCGGCGGTCACTTCGCCCTTTTCGTCCGCGATCATCGCGCGCAGCGCGGCCATGAGGTGCGGCAGCACGAAGAGCCGGCGGTTCGCCGCCATCAGCCCGAGGGTGTTCGCGACGGTGGCCGACAGCTTCATCGCCTTCGAGAGTGCTGCGACCGCCGCGGCCTGTTCGTCGCGGCTATAGACCGGCGAGGCGATCAGCGCGCGCAGGTCGGCACTGTCGTCAAGGGCGGCCTGAAGCGCCTCGACATCAGCCTCGAGCGCCTTGATGCCACCGGCCTCGCTGGCGAGTTCAAACATGGCCGTAGCATAACGCCCGGCAATCCCTGCGGAGATCGAAGCTGGTTCCGACACGTCCACCCTTCCGATGACTTTGCCCCGTTTCCCGTGGAGCCGGGACAGAGGCCACCCCTTCGCGCGCCTGCGCGCACGTCTTAGTTCGGCGCGGGTGTATCAGAGCCGATTTCCTGCCGCAACCGCCTTGGCCAACATAATTCGCAACTCGAATTTGTTATCTTTCAAGGCGTTGACCGCATATCCCCGGCGACGGTGCATTCAACCCTTGCAGGTTTGGGCGTTAACATCGCCATTCCCGCCCGGAATCCCTTCGTTCCGCCCCGATAGAGGGGCGCGATTCACACCGGCCCGGGCACCGGCTTGTGCATCCTCTCGAGTACCTTGAGCGGCTTTCGCACCGCCGCGCGAAGGCCGGGGCGCTGGGGGGCGTGCAGCTGCTTGGACACCTCAAGCATCAGGACGCCGCCCGACATCACGGGCGAAATGCGATGGCCGAAACCTTCCCACATGGCCGCGGTCCTCAGCCAGAAGCGGCGCGACGACGGCGGCACGTAAAGCGCGGTCTGATGGCGTTCGGCGACGAAACTGTGGGCGCGCAACTGGGCGTCGAGCTGGCCCATGGAATAGGGCCGGCCGTATCCGAAGGGCGTCCGGTCGGAGCGCGACCACAGACCCGACCGATTCGGCACGATGAAAAGCGCCCTGCCCCCCGGGCCGAGCACGCGCCAGCATTCCTCCAGCACGGCCGAAGGGTTTTCCGAGGTTTCCAGCCCGTGCAGGATGACCAGGCGGTCCGCGATCCCGGTATCGATCGGCCAGCGCGTTTCCTCGCAGAGGACCGAGACATTCTCCATCCCGGCGGGCCAGGGCATGACGCCCTGCTGACCCGGCATCAGGCCGATGACCCGCCGCGCCTCCTCGAGGTAGGGCCTGAGCAGAGGCACCGCAAATCCGAAGCCGACGACCGTCCTGCCCTTCGCCTCGGGCCAAAGCGCCATGACCTGGTCGCGGATGGCCTTCTGCGCCGCACGGCCAAGCTGCGTGCGGTAGTAGAAATTCCTCAGGTCAAGGACATCAAGGTGCATTGCGGAAGACCCCGCGGTTGGGCCAAACTCGGCAAGCCAACAATAAGCAAAGTCGCGCGAAACGCCATGCCTCTGGAAATCGTCACCGTTCCCTGCCTCAAGGACAATTACGCCTATCTCGCCCACGACGCGGCGACGGGGGCGACGGCGGTGGTCGACGTGCCTGATGCCGCGCCCATCGTGAACGCGCTGCACGCCCGCGACTGGCACGCGAGCCACATCCTGATCACGCACCACCATGGCGACCATATCGACGGGGTCAGGGCGCTCGCCGCCGCGACCGGCGCGCGCGTGATCGGCGCCGCGGCCGATGCCCACCGCCTGCCCAAGCTGACCGAGGCAGTGCGCGAGGGCGATGTGGTGCGCATCGGCATGTCCGAGGGGCATGTCATCGAGGTGCCCGGCCACACCTCGGGCCACATCGCCTTCCACTTTCCCGATTCCGGCGTGGTCTTCACCGCCGACAGCCTGATGGCACTGGGTTGCGGCCGGCTTTTCGAGGGAACGCCGGCGCAGATGTGGCAGAGCCTTCGCAAGCTGTCGGCACTCCCGCCCGAGACGCTGGTGTGTTCGGGGCATGAATACACCGCCTCGAACGCCCGCTTCGCGCTGACCATTGAACCGGACAATCCCGCGCTTATATCCCGGTTCAAGGCCGTGACCGAGGCGCGCGAAATGGGCCGCGCGACCGTGCCGTCGCGACTGGCCGAGGAACTGGCGACGAACCCGTTCCTGCGCGCGAACCTGCCCGAAGTGAAACGACAGCTTGGCATGGACGGCGCGAGCGACGTCGACTGCTTCGCCGAGATCCGTGCCCGCAAGGACCGGTTCTGACGGAATTGTTGCCGGAATGCTCACGGAAAGTCGCATTCGTATCACAATTTCCGCGGCTTTTCGAAAGATGCTGGGATCGGGCGCGGAAAACGCTTGAAGCCGGGTCGTTTCCACCAAACCTTAATGACATGAGGCCATGGTGGGATGGGGCGGCGCCCCGTCCCGCCCCCGAGGAGAAGGAGCACGCAGGTGCCGTCATTTTCGACCACACTGGAACAGGCGATCCACGCGGCGCTGGCGCTTGCCAACGCGCGCCGGCATGAACTCGCAACGCTGGAGCACCTTCTTCTTGCCCTGATCGACGAACCCGACGCGGCCAAGGTGATGCGCGCCTGCTCGGTCGATCTCGATGCGCTGCGCAAGACCCTGGCCGACTTCATCGACGATGACCTGTCGACGCTCGTGACCGATGTCGACGGGTCCGAAGCGGTGCCGACCGCCGCGTTCCAGCGCGTGATCCAGCGGGCCGCCATCCACGTGCAATCCTCGGGCCGGACCGAGGTGACGGGGGCGAACGTCCTGGTCGCGATCTTCGCCGAACGCGAATCGAACGCGGCCTACTTCCTGCAGGAACAGGACATGACCCGCTACGACGCGGTCAACTTCATCGCCCATGGCGTCGCCAAGGATCCCTCGTTCGGCGAGACGCGGCCGGTGACGGGCGCGCAGGAGCACGAGGCCAAGGCGGAAGAAAAGCATGACGGCGAAGCGAAGGAATCCGCGCTTGCCAAATACTGCGTCGATCTGAACCAGAAATCGAAGAAGGGCGACGTGGACCCGCTGATCGGGCGCGAGTCCGAGATCGAGCGCTGCATCCAGGTGCTTTGCCGGCGCCGCAAGAACAACCCGCTTCTCGTGGGCGACCCGGGCGTCGGCAAGACCGCCATCGCCGAGGGGCTGGCGCTGAAGATCGTGCGTGGCGAGACGCCCGACATCCTGAAGGGCGCGACGATCTTCTCGCTCGACATGGGCGCGCTTCTGGCCGGCACACGCTATCGCGGCGACTTCGAGGAGCGGCTGAAGGCGGTGGTGAAGGAGCTTGAGGATCACCCCGACGCGATCCTCTTCATCGACGAGATCCATACCGTCATCGGCGCCGGTGCGACATCGGGCGGGGCGATGGACGCCTCGAACCTCCTCAAGCCCGCGCTTCAGGGCGGCAAGTTGCGCTGCATGGGATCGACCACCTACAAGGAGTTCCGCCAGCACTTCGAGAAGGACCGTGCGCTGTCCCGCCGGTTCCAGAAGATCGACGTGAACGAACCTTCGGTCGACGACACGGTGAAGATCCTGATGGGCCTCAAGCCCTATTTCGAAAAGCACCACGACCTGCACTACACCAAGGATGCGATCAAGTCGGCGGTGGAACTGTCGGCGCGCTACATCCACGACCGCAAGCTGCCCGACAAGGCCATCGACGTGATCGACGAGGCTGGCGCGGCCCAGCACCTGCTGGCGGAATCGAAGCGCCGTAAGACCATCGGCCCGAAGGAGATCGAGGCCGTGGTGGCCAAGATCGCCCGCATCCCGCCGAAGAACGTGTCGAAGGACGATGCCGAGGTGCTGCGTGACCTCGAGCGGACGCTGAAGCGCGTGGTCTTCGGCCAGGACAAGGCGATCGAGGCGCTCTCTTCGGCGATCAAGCTGGCCCGCGCGGGCCTGCGCGAACCCGAAAAGCCGATCGGCAACTACCTCTTCGCCGGCCCCACCGGCGTCGGCAAGACCGAGGTCGCCAAGCAACTGGCCGACAGCCTGGGCGTGGAGCTTCTGCGCTTCGACATGTCGGAATACATGGAGAAACACGCGGTTTCCCGCCTGATCGGCGCGCCTCCGGGCTATGTCGGCTTCGACCAGGGCGGCATGCTGACGGATGGCGTCGACCAGCACCCGCATTGCGTGCTGCTTCTGGACGAGATCGAGAAGGCGCACCCGGATGTCTACAACATCCTTCTGCAGGTGATGGACCACGGCAAGCTGACCGACCACAACGGCCGTCAGGTGGACTTCCGCAACGTGATTCTGATCATGACCTCGAACGCCGGTGCCTCCGACATGGCCAAGGCCGCCATCGGCTTCGGCCGCGACCGTCGCGAGGGCGAGGATACGGCCGCGATCGAGCGTACCTTCACGCCGGAGTTCCGCAACCGACTGGATGCCGTCATCTCATTCGCGCCGCTGTCGCGCGACATCGTGATGCAGGTGGTCGACAAGTTCGTGCTGCAGCTTGAGGCGCAGCTGATGGATCGCCACGTCCATATCGAGCTGTCTCCGGAAGCCGCCGCCTGGATCGCCGAGCGGGGCTATGACGACAAGATGGGCGCGCGTCCCCTGGCACGCGTCATCCAGGAGCACATCAAGAAACCGCTCGCCGAGGAATTGCTGTTCGGCAAGTTGACCAAGGGCGGGGTCGTGCGGGTTCTGGTCAAGGACGACAGGATCGAACTGCAGATCGAGGAGCCGCAACAGCGCCGCATCGCCGGGTCGAAGCCGCCGCTTCTGACGGCCGACTGAGCGGGCAGCCATGGCAGACCTGAACGGGCGCGGGTTCTTCCGCGCCCGTTCGCATTTCGGGCAGGCGTCGGGTGCGCCGCGCGCGGTCGCCCTACCGCTCCGTCAGCTTCAGCTCGATGCGCCGGTTCTGGGCGCGCGCCTCCGGCGTGTCCCCTTCGGCGACGGGGCGGAATTCGCCAAACCCGGTGGCCGCCATTCGTTCGGGCGGGAAGCCGAGATCGTCCTGCATGTAGCGCACGACCGACAGCGCGCGGGCCTGGCTCAGTTCCCAGTTGTCGCGGAATGTTCCGCCCGAGATCGGCACGTTGTCGGTGTGGCCGTCCACCCGGATGATCCAGTCGATCGCCGCGGGGATCTGGTCCGACACGTCGCGCAGGATCGACACCACCCCGGCGATCTGCGACCGCCCCTCGGACGAAAGATCCGCCGAGCCCGTCTGGAACAGCACTTCGGACGAAAAGACGAAGCGGTCGCCCACGACCCGGACCCCTTCGCGGCCGGCCAGAACCTCGCTCAGCTTGCCGAAGAACTCGGACCGGTAGCGCGCCAGTTGCCGCGCCTCGTCGCGCAGTGATTTCGCCTCTTCCTCCAGCCGCTTGCGCTCTGCCTCCTCAAGCTCGGCGCGGGCGCGCTGTTCGGAGGCGACCTGCGCCAGGGCGGCGTTGAGCTGGCTACCGAGATTCTCGATCTGCACCTTCGCGGCGGCGTCCTTCTCGGCCGCGGCATCGAGCAGCGCCTGAAGCGAGCCGAGTTGCGTGCGCAATGCCGCCAGTTGCTGATTGAGCAGCGCGACCCGGCGTTGGGCGTCGGCCGAAACCTCCTTCTGCCGCGACAGTTCCGTCTCGGCCGTCGCAAGCAGTGCCGCCCGGCGCTCTGCCTCGGTCTGGTTCTCGTCCACCTTGCCCTGCGCGGCGGCCAGAAGGGTCAGGGTCTCCTCGGCCTTGCGCCGCTCCTCCTCAAGCGCCAGCGTCATCGCCGTCAGCTCGCTGTCGGAATTCTTCAACCGGTCCCGCAACAGTTCGGCCGCCGCCGCCTCTGCAAGCCGGTCCCGCTCTGCCTCGGTCAGCTTGTCCTGCGCCGCGGCCAGGTCGCGCCCCTGCGCCTCGGCCCGCGCGCGCAGGTCGGCGACAAGCGCGTCCAGCGCCTCGCGCCGGGCAGCGGCGAGGCGGGCGGCCTCGGCCTGGGCGTCGATTTCCTCGCGCGCCTTGGCGAGGGCGAGGTTCAGCGCCTCCTGATCCGAGAGAAGCCGTTCCCTCGCCTGCGTCAGGTCGGCCACCTCGGCCCGCGCGCTGTCCCGCTCCGACAGGAGCGAGGCCACCTGCGCCTCGAAGCTGGTGATCCGCGCGTTCGCCTCCGCCAGTTCGGCGGTCCGGCCCTCCACCTGGCTGGTCAGTGTCGCAATCAGGGTCGACTGACGGTCGGCCTCGTCCCGCGCCGCGTCCAGATCGGCGTTCAGGCCCTGCACCTGCGCTTCATAGGCCGCGGTCCTGTCGCGTTCGAGGCCGAGGGCGTCCGCAAGCCCCGCCACCTGGTCGGCAAGGGCGGCAAGCTCGTCATCCTGCGTGTCGATGGTTTCGCGCAAGGTGAACTGCACGATCATGAAGATCGTCAGCACGAACATCAGCACCATCAGGAGCGCGGTCATGGCATCGACGAAACCGGGCCAGATGTTGGTCGAGAACCGCTGCCCGCCGCGCCCGTTCGACTGCGCCATGGCCTAGTCCCTCCGCGGCGGCGCGGAAGGCTCGATGCGGACAAGCGCGCGGACCGCGCGCGTCAGTTGCGCGAGGTCGGAGCGCAGTTCTGCCACCGCCTCCTGCCGGCCGGCCGCGACCTCTTCGAGGATCTTGAGAAGCTGCACGTCGATCGACCGCAGGCGCATCCGCGCCTCGGCATCGCCGCCGTCGATGGCGGGTTCGGCCGCGTTCTTCTCGATGATGGCGAGAAGCCGCTCCTGACCCGCCGCGATCCGTTCCAGCACGGCATTCGACCCGGCGCCGGCGGCCATCGCCTCGGTCATCAGGTGGACCGACTGCGCCAGCTTGGCAAGCGAGTCATCGGTCCGCATCCGCCCGGCCTCGGTCTGCGCGAAAAGGTCGGTCAGCACCTCGACCTGGTTGGCCATCTGGTCGATGACATCGGCCAGGCCTGCCCCGTCGACACCGCCCTCACCGTCCGAGCCGGCCAGGCTGAGACGGGTGAAGGAGGACAGCCAGTCCTCCAGTTCGGAGTAGAAGCGGTTCTGGCCGTGCCCCGCGAAAAGCTCCAGCAGCCCGACGACAAGCGACCCCGCAAGCCCGAGGAGGGACGATGAAAACGCCGTCCCCATGCCGCCCAGTTGCGCCTCGAGCCCGCCCATCAGCTTGTCGAAGACCTGCATGCCGCTTTCGCCCTCGGCGGGGGCGAGCGCGCGGATCGTGTCCACGACCGCGGGCACGGTCGTTGCAAGGCCGTAGAACGTGCCCAGAAGCCCAAGGAAAATCAGCAGGTTGATCAGATAGCGCGTGATGTCGCGCGCCTCGTCGATACGGGCGGAGACGGATTCGAGGATCGAGCGCGCCGAGGAGTTCGAGATGTGGCTGCTGCGCGACGTACGGCTGCGCAGCAGCGCGGCCAGCGGCGCCAGCATCCGCGGCGGCACCGTGACCTCATGCCCGGCGCGGTCGGCGGCAAACCCCTCGATCCAGCTTACGGAGCCGACAAGCTGCGCCACCTGCCAGAAGCAGGTCAGCACGCCCATCAGGAAGACCCCCAGGATCAGCCCGTTCAGGTAGGGATTGGCCAGGAAGATCGGAGATATGCGGCCGAAGGCGAAATAGGCGCCCGCCCCGACAAGGCCGCTGACGACAAGCATCATCACGACCTGCCGAACGGGCTGGGAAAACAACGGCTCGGCCTCTCGCGCGGGTTTGATCATCCAAGTGTCCCCGTTCTGTCGGCTCGACAATAGGCGGGGCATCGCGGCCTGCCAAGCCCGCGCATCGGGTTTCAGCGGCCGGCCTCGTCCAGATGGGCGCGGACGCGGTCGGCCAGCCAGTCCAGATCGGGATCGGCAAGCCCCAGTTCGGCCAGATGCGCGGCGGTGTTCCAGAGGTAGTCGGTGTTGCGCCCGCGCCCGCCCACGGCCCGCGCGATGATCCTGGCCTGTTCGTCAAGATCGAGCCCGCCACAATACTGGACGTGGTCGGGGTCGATGACATAGGCCACCGCCTGCACCTGCCGCCCGTCGGACAGCGCCACGGGCAGTATCTTCTCGAGATAGGCGGAGGAAATCAGTTCGCGTTCGCGCAGGTAGGCAAGCGTCGCGTCGGCCCGGTCGCTGGCCACGGCAAAGGCCACGCCGTCGCAATGCGCCCCCTCGGCGGCGTCGAGTGCCAGCACCAGCCCCGGTTCCTCCGGCGTCCCGCGATGGTGGATCGAGCGCATGCAGAACGACCTGTGCCAGCCCGAAAGCCGCGCGATGGCCCGTTCGGTGTAGGCGAAACCCGGCTCCCAGATCAGCGATCCGTAGCCGAAGACCCACAAGCTGTTGGCGTCCATGCACTGGCCCCCTTCGCACGGGGCCTGTAAACACCATCTGTAAGGACGAGGAAAGACCCCGGAGGCGCGCCATGCGCAAGCTCTTGTCGATCGCGATCGTGCTGGCCGCCCTTTACGGCGGCTACTGGTTCGTGGCCTCGCGGGCGCTCATGGCGGGGGTGGAGACGGCGATGGCCCAGCTCAGGGCCGACGGGCAGATCGACTATGCCTCGGTCGGGCTGGCGGGCTTTCCCTCGCGCTTCGACGTGACCGTGGAGGCGCCCGAGTTGCGCGGTGCGGACCTGGTCTGGGCGGCCCCGTTCCTCCAGGTCTTCGCGCTGTCCTACAGGCCGAACCAGATCATCGCCGTCTGGCCGCGGGAACAGAGCCTGACCATCGCCGGCCAACGGCTGGACATTGCCAGCGAGGACATGCGTGCAAGCGCCCTGTTTGCCGCCGAAGGATCGCTACCGCTCGACCATGCGCAGATGATTGTCGCCGCGCCATCGGTCGCGGTGGCGGGGCTGTGGTCCGCGGCAGCGACCGAGGCGCGCCTGGCCAGCCAGTCTGCGGGGGCGGACGGACGCAGCCACCGTGTGGGGGTGGAGGTCACCGACATCGCGCTGACGGGTGTGGAGGGAACCGGCGGCCCGGCCCCGGCCCTGCCCGCGACGATCGAACGGCTCTGGCTGGACGCGACGCTTGACTTCGACCGCCCGCTCGACCGTTTCGCGGGCGAAGCGCCGCCGCGCCTGATGCAGGCCGAGATTGCGGGCGCCCGGCTGCTCTGGGGGCCGATGCGGATCGAGGCCGAGGGCCGCGTCGAGGTGACCGCAAGCGGCACGCCCGAAGGCCGCATCACCGTGACCGCGACAGAGTGGCGGCAGATGCTGGACGCGGCCGAACGTCTGGGCGCCTTGTCGGCGCAGGACGCGGCCAACGTCGCGCGGATGCTCGACGGTATCGCGAGGAACTCGCCCGATCCCGACCGGGTGAGCCTGCCGTTCGTCTTCCGCGAGGGGATGCTTTTCCTCGGCCCCTTCGCCCTTGGCCCCGCGCCACGGCTTTAGCCCTTGTCGGGTTTGGTGCGGCCAAAGTCGGGGGCGGCGGTATCCTGGCCGGCCTCGATGATGCCGCGGCGGATCGCCCGCGTGCGGGTGAAATAGTCGAACAGAAGCTGCCCGTCGCCCATCCGGATCGCCCGCTGAAGCACGAAAAGCTCCTCGGTGAAGCGGCCGAGGATGTCGAGCGTCGCCTCCTTGTTGGTCAGGAACACGTCGCGCCACATCGTCGGGTCGGAGGCCGCGATGCGGGTGAAGTCGCGAAAGCCCGCGGCGGAATACTTGATGACTTCGCTTTCGGTGATGCGGCTCAGGTGGTCGGCCACGCCCACCATCGTGTAGGCGATGAGGTGCGGGGTGTGGCTGGTCACGGCCAGGACGAGGTCATGGTGGGCTGCGTCCATCTCGTCGACGTTGGCGCCCATCGCCTCCCACAGGGCGCGCAGGCGCGCGACCGCTTCGGGCCGGGCAGAGCCGGGCACAAGGATGTGCCAGCGGTTCTGGAACAGCGTGGCAAACCCGGAATGCGGGCCGGAGTGTTCGGTGCCGGCCAGCGGGTGGCCAGGGACGAAGTCGACGCCTTCGGGAATGTGGGGTGCGACCGCCTCGACCACGGCCTGCTTCACCGAACCGACGTCGGTGACGGTGGCGCCGGGCTTCAGATGCGGCCCGATCTCGGCCGCGACGGCGCTCATGGCGCCGACCGGAACCGCGAGCACCACGAGGTCCGCCCCCTCAACCGCCGCGGCAGCCGTGTCGAACACCGCGTCGCAAAAGCCGATCTCCAGCGCGGCGGCGCGGGTTTCGGTGGTGCGCGCATATCCCGCGATCGACCCCGCGAGGCCCCATTTCTTCATCGCATGAGCCATGGACGAGGCGATGAGGCCAAGTCCGATCAGCGCCACGCGGTTGTAGATGGGCCCGGTCATTTCTGCCCCTTGAACTGGCCGATGGCATGGGCCACGCGACGGCACGACGCCTCGTCGCCGATGGTGATGCGCAGGCAGTGCGGCAGGCCGTAGCCGGCCACGCGGCGCACAATCAGGCCCTGCCCCTGCAGGAAGGCGTCGCAGGCGCTTGCCTCCGCCTCGTCGGCGAAGCGGGCCAGAATGAAGTTGGCGGTCGAGGTGTCCGAGGGCACGCCGCGTTCGGCCAGCGCCTCGGCCAGCCAGGCGCGCAGGCGGGTGTTCTCCGCGCGGCAGCGGTCGACGTGGTCCTGGTCCCTGACCGCGGCTTCGGCCGCCTCAAGCTGCGCGGTGGACAGGTTGAAGGGCCCGCGGATGCGGTTCAGCACGTCGATGATGGCTTTCGGGCCATAACCCCAGCCGATCCGCAGCCCGCCCAGACCGTAGATCTTGGAGAAGGTGCGGGTCATGAAGACGTTGGCCCGCCGGCCGATCAGTTCCGCGCCGCCGTCGTAACCCTCCACATACTCCGCATAGGCCCCGTCGAGCACGAGAATCGCCTGCTTCGGCAGGCTTGCGGCCAGCCGCTCGATCTCGCCCGGGCCGATCATGGTGCCGGTCGGGTTGTTCGGGTTGGCGATAAAGACAAGCTTCGTGCGGCGCGTGCAGGCGGCCAGGATCGCGTCGACGTCCGCAGTCCGTTCCCGCTCGCGCACCGAGACCGGGGTCGCCCCCGCGGCCAGCGCCGAGATGCGGTACATGAGGAAGCCGTGTTCGGTGAACACGACCTCGTCCCGTGGGCCGGCGTAGGCCTGGCAGAGGAAGTGGATGATCTCGTCGGAACCCACGCCGCAGATGATCCGCGCGGGATCGAGGCCATGAACCTCGCCGATAGCCTGCCTCAGCGCGGCATGGTCCGTGTTGGGATATCGGTGCAGCTTGTGCACCGCGCGCTGGAAGGCATCCTTTGCCCGGTCGGAGGGGCCGAAGGGATTTTCGTTCGAGCTGAGCTTGATCGCGTCGGTGACCCCCGCGACATGCGCCGCCCCGCCCTCATAGAGGGCGATGTCGAGAATCCCCGGCTGGGGGCGGATGGGATCGGTCATGGCAGCGACTCCCGCAGATGTCGGCGCTTTCTAGCGGTCGGCCCGGGGCAAGGCCAGCCCCCATGCGGCCGCGCCCCCGCCGGCGCCGGGGGTGGTGGATTCGCGCCACAGCGGCAGGGTGCGCACCGCCCCCCAAACAACGAAAAAGGCCGCCCCGAAGGGCGGCCCATTCCGGCAATCCGGCGAAGATCAGTTCTTCGCGTAGTATTCGACGACGAGGTGCGGTTCCATCTGCACGGCATAGGGAACGTCGCCCAGCGCCGGGGTGCGCACGAAGGTCGCGGTCATCTTGTGGTGATCGGCCTCGATGTAGTCGGGCACGTCACGCTCGGCCAGGCCCACCGCCTCGAGCACGATGGCAAGCTGGCGGGACTTGTCGCGGACGGCGACCACGTCGCCCTCTTTCACGCGGTAGGAGCCGATGTTGACGCGCTTGCCGTTCACCGTGACATGGCCGTGGTTCACGAACTGGCGGGCGGCGAAGATCGTCGGCACGAACTTGGCGCGGTAGACGACCGCATCCAGACGGCGCTCCAGGAGACCGATCAGGTTCTCGCCGGTATCGCCCTTCACGCGCTCGGCTTCGCCGTAGATCTTGCGGAACTGCTTTTCGGTCAGGTCGCCGTAGTAGCCCTTGAGCTTTTGCTTGGCGCGCAGCTGGGTGCCGAAGTCCGAAAGCTTGGTCTTGCGGCGCTGGCCGTGCTGGCCCGGACCGTAGTCGCGCTTGTTGACCGGGGATTTGGAACGGCCCCAGATGTTCTCGCCCATCCGGCGGTCGATCTTGTACTTGGCAGAGGTGCGCTTGGTCACCGCTGATCTCCTTCGTTTGCAGGCGCCACCCGGGGGCGGCCATGAAGGGCGTTGTCCTTTCCCCGGTTGCGCGGGGCGACAGGCTTCCCCTTGCGGGGTCCACCAACACCAAATGAATGGCCCGGGCACAGCGTCCCGGGACGGGCGGCTTATACAGCCCGCCACCGGGGAGTCAAGGGCACAAGCCTGCCGGATTTCTAGTTCTGGAGGGTCGCGAGATAATCCGCGAGTGCCACGAGGTTGACGGGCGTGGGCGTCATGATCCCGTCGCCGGTATCGACGAGGACAAGCGGCCCTTGCTGCAGCGCCACCCCGAGTTCGGGCATGACCGACGACCGGTCGCCACGCCGGGTATATCCGTCGATGGTGGACATGACCCGCGCCATGGGGAACACGCCACCGTTGCGCGCGGCGATTCCGGTCAGGTCCGCGGGCGCTTTCCCCAGGCCCTCTGCCGCCGGGCCGTCGCCCTTGCCGCCGGGCCCGTGGCAGGAGGCGCAGTAATCGAGATAGAGCGCCCGCCCCGAAACCTGCTGTTCGGGCGCACAGGCGGCAAGCGCCAGCATCGCGACCCCCAGGAACGCACCGGCATGGAATGCATGGTTCATGACTCTCCTCCACTCGCCCCGGGGCACGCGGCAGCGCCCGCATGCTTCCGGGAATAGGGCTTGAATCGGGTCGTGACAAGGCCGCGGGGGGCGCCTAGGCTCCGCCGCGCCGAAACGGAGGAAGATCATGGCGGACACATTGCGCTACGCGCTCATCATGCTGGCCGCGGGGATCGGCATACCGATCCTGGCCGCGCTGAACGCCCAGCTCGGCGCGCGCATCGGATCGCCCGCCGCTGCGGCCTCGGTGCTGTTCGTCGTCGCCTGCGCGGTCTCGGTTCTGGTCGCCTGGGCAACGGGCGGCCTGGACAGGCTGGCCCTCATCCCCGCCCAGCCGCGGCACCTGCTGCTGGCGGGCTTCTTCGTCGCCTTCTACGTCCTCTCGATCACCTGGGTGGCACCCCGGTTCGGCGTCGGCAACGCGATCTTCTTCGTGCTCCTGGGCCAGATGATCTCGGCCACGGCGATCGACCAGTTCGGGCTTTTCGGCGCCGCGATCAGGCCGTTCGGCCTGATGCGCGCCTCGGGACTGGGGCTGATGGCGATCGGCGTATTCCTGGTCCAGAAGGCCTAGCGCTGGATCGACATGAGGTAGTCCACCACCTCCAGCACCCTGTTCGAGGTGATCACCGGCGTGCCGTCCGGCCCGTCCGCCGCCACGGTGTCGCCGGTGAAGACGGCCCCGAAGATGGGCATCGGCCCGCCGTGCCCGCGAAGCCCGGTGCGGCCGTCGACCATGTGCACGATCCGGAGCCAGGGGAAGCTGCCACCCTCCCTTTCCGCGATCCCGGTCAGGTCGGGCACCGGCACGGTCAGAAGCTCGGCCATCGGCCCGTCGCCGTGCCCGTCCGCGCCGTGGCACCCGGCACAGGCGCCGACGAAAATCTCGCGCCCCTCGACGTTTTCCTGCGCGGCAGCGGGCAGGGTCGAGACAATGGCGAGGATGAAGGCGAGGGTAAAGGCGGTGGGGCGCATCGGCAGTCTCCATCAGGGTCGCGCGCAGATTGCCCGCGCGGCAGCGGCAGCGCCTTGATCCGGATCAGATGATCCGGCCCGCATCCAGCCGCACCACCCTGTCCATGCGCCGCGCAAGGTCCAGGTTGTGCGTCGCGATCAGCGCGGAAAGCCCGGTATCCCGGACCAGCTTCAGGAGGGTCGCGAAGACCCGGTCGGACGTCTCGGGGTCCAGGTTGCCCGTCGGCTCATCCGCGAGCAGGAGCTTCGGCCGGTTCGCCAGCGCGCGGCAGAAGGCCACCCGCTGCTGTTCGCCACCTGAAAGCGCCGCCGGGCGGTGGCCGGCGCGCGGCGCCACCCCGACAAGGTCGAGAAGCGCCATCGCCTTCGCCTCCGCCTCGCGCCGCGCGGTGCCGTTGGCAAGCTGTGGCAGGATGACGTTTTCGGCGGCCGTGAATTCCGGCAACAGGTGATGGAACTGGTAGACGAACCCCACCTCGCGCCGCCGCGCCTCGGTGCGGGCGCGATCCGACAGGCCGGTCATGGCGCGCCCGGCGATGGCGACAGTTCCGGCATCGGCGGTGTCGAGCAGTCCGGCAATGTGCAAGAGCGTCGACTTTCCGGCGCCCGACGGTGCGACCAGCGCCACGACCTCCCCCTTCGCCACCCGCAGGTCGAGCCCCCGCAACACGCCCACTTCGGACGGCAGGCCGCGGTTGTAGGTCTTTTCGATCCCGCTCAGGTCCAGCACCGCATCACTCATAGCGCAGCGCCTCGACCGGGTTCATCCGCGCCGCGCGGCGGGCGGGAAAGATGGTGACGACGAAGGAAAGCCCGATCGAGAGCGCGACGGCGCGGAACACGTCCCACCCCCGCAGTTCCGCCGGCAGACGGTAGATGCCGCGGATCGACGGGTCCCAGGCGCCGCCGCCGGTCAGCCAGTTCACCGCCGACATGATCCCGTCGACGTTCCAGGCGATGAGGCTGCCCAGGATCACGCCCGCGATGGTGCCGACAACGCCGGTAAACGCACCGCAGAGGAAGAAGACCCGCAGGATCGACCCCTCGGTCAGGCCCATCGTGCGCAGGATGCCGATGTCGCGGCCCTTGTTCTTGACCAGCATGACAAGGCCCGAGGTGATGTTCATCGTGGCGATGAGCACGATCAGCGACAGGATGACGAACATCACGTCGTCCTCGATCGACAGCGCGGCGAGGAAGGCCGATGAACGGTCCTTCCACGTCCAGACGTATCGCCCCTCTCCCGCGGCCTGAAGCAGCGCGGGCGCCAGCGCGTCGATCGCCTCGGGGTCGTCGACGAAAATTTCGATCTGGTCGGCCACGCCCTCGCGGTTGAAGAAGCTCTGCGCCTCGGCGAAGGGCATGTAGATGCGCGTGCTGTCCACGTCCGCACGACCAACCGAGAAGATGTAGGTCACCTCGTAGACATTGACCCGCGGCGAGGTGCCGAAGGCGGTCTTCACCCCGTTCGGCTGGAGCAGCTTCACCTTGTCGCCGGGCACGAGGCCAAGCGCCCGCGCGATCCCCGAGCCGACCGCGATCCCCTCGCCGAACCGCCCGATATCGCCCAGCGCCTCGGGCGCGCCGCGGAACGTCGGCAAGTCCGCCAGAACCTCGGGCGCCACGCCCATCACCTCGCCCACCGTCGCGCGGTCGCCGAAACTGGCCATCGAGAACCCGGAGATGCGCGGATTGGCGCGGGTGACGCCAGGTATCGCCACGATCCGCGCCGTCACTTCCGCGTAGTCGGGGATCGAGATGTTGATTATGCCGCCATCGGAGGCCTGCGGATAGGCGCCGATCTCGGCATGCGAATTGGCGCCGAGGATGGTCTGGACATACTCGGTCCGGAAGCCCGAGCGCACCGCCAGCGTCGCCACCAGCGCCATCACGCCCAGCGCGATGCCGACAAGGCTGATCCAGGTCATCACGCTGACGCCGCCTTCGGCCCGCCTTGCGCGCAGGTAGCGCCAGGCGATCATGAACTCGAAGGGCGCGAAGGGGCGGGTGGCCTGTGCCATGGGGGCTCCGGGTGCGAAAGCGGGGGGTGCGAAAGCGGGCGCAAGGTGGCGGCGCGCGGGGGAAAGGTCAAGCCGTCGCGCCGGCCGCAGGATGCGCCAGGCACGCTTTTCCGCCGAGGGTCAGGTGCGCGCCCGGCCCTTCTCCCGGCGCCGGAACGGAGAGACGAGGATCGAGGCCAGGATCGACATCGCGGCCCAGCCGCCAAGATAGCCCATCGCGCCCGTGGCGATGCCCGCCGTCGTCGCCGGAACCGCGGGCTGGAAGTCGGCCCAGGTCGCACTGAAGGTCTCCGCATCGAGGAAGCGGTGCGGCAGCAGCGTACGCTCGACCGGCCCGGCCGCGCGCAGAAGCGCCAGATCGGCGCTCAGCCGGTCCAGTTCAGACAGCGTGTCGCGCATGTCGGCCTGATGCAGCCCGGCAAAGGCGTTGCCCGACAACGACGCCAGCGCGGCTTCCCGGCTCAGCCCCGCGGCCTCCGCCGAGGCGTCGAATTCGGCGGCGACGCGGCTCAGCGCATCGACCTTGCCGCCAAGCCGCTGAAGGTACTGCTGCGAAAACTCCGGCGCCTGCGACAGCGCAAGCGCCCCGGCCAGTCCGCCCGCAAGGCTCATGAGTCTCAGCATCCGGTGCCTCCCCTCCCCCGTCGCAAGGGAAGTCTAGCGCAAATCCCGCGCCGGGTGCGAGCCCTCGTGACACGCCCCGGCAGCCCCCCGCCCGCGCGCGGGCTCAGACGCCTTCGTAGATCGCCGCCACCCGCGCCACCGCAGCCTCCGGGCTCATCTCCTCGCTCTCGCCGGTGCGGCGCGAGGTCAGTTCCACCACGCCGTTCGCAAGCCCGCGCGGGCCGACGGTGATGCGCCAGGGCAGGCCGATCAGGTCCATTGTGGCGAATTTCGCCCCCGCCCGCTCGTCGCGGTCGTCGTAAAGCGCCTCGAGCCCTTTGGCCCTCAACGCCTTGTAAAGCCCCTCGCAGGCCGCGTCCGCCGCTCCGTCGCCCTGCTTGAGGTTGACGATCCCCACCGGGAAGGGCGTGACTCCCTCGGGCCAGATGATGCCCCTGTCGTCGTGCGAGGCCTCGATGATCGCGCCCAGCAGCCGGCTCACGCCGATCCCGTGCGATCCGCCGTGGATCGGCACCCGCTCGCCCTTCTCGTTCACCACGGTCGCGCCCATCGGCTCGGAATACTTCGTTCCAAAGTAGAAGATCTGGCCAACCTCGATCCCTCGGCCAACCTTGCGGTGCGCCTCGGGCACCGTCTCGAACATCACCGGGTCGTGTGTCTCGTCGGTGCGGGCATAAAGTTCGGTGAACTCCTCGCAGACCTTGGCCACCTGACCCCGGTCGTCATAGTCGATGTCGCGCTTGCCAAGCTTCAATGCCGTCACCCGGTCGTCATAGAAGACCTCGGATTCGCCGGTGTTCGCCAGCACCAGGAATTCGTGGGTGTTGTCGCCGCCGATGGGGCCCGAAGCCGCGCGCATCGGAATCGCGGTCAGGCCCATGCGCTCATAGGTGCGCAGGTAGCTGACCATGTGGCGGTTGTAGGCGTGCAGAGCCGCGTCCTTGTCGATGTCGAAGTTGTAGCCGTCCTTCATCAGGAACTCGCGCCCCCGCATCACGCCGAATCGCGGGCGCACCTCGTCGCGGAACTTCCACTGGATGTGATATAGCGTCAGCGGCAGATCCTTGTAGGACGACACGTGGCTGCGGAAGATGTCGGTAATCATCTCCTCGTTCGTCGGACCGTAGAGCATGTCGCGCCCGTGCCGGTCCCGGATGCGCAGCATCTCCTCCCCGTAGTCGCCATAGCGCCCGGACTCGCGCCAGAGGTCGGCGGGCTGCAGCGTCGGCATCAGGAGCGGAATGTGGCCCGCGCGCACCTGTTCCTGGTGCACGATCTCCTCGATCCGGCGCAGCACGCGGAATCCCATCGGCAGCCAGGAATAGATGCCCGCCGCCTGCTGCTTGATCATGCCCGCGCGCAGCATGTAGCGGTGGCTGACGATCTGCGCCTCGGCGGGGTTTTCCTTGAGGACGGGAAGGAAATAGCGGGAAAGGCGCATGAAGGGCTCGCATCCTGTGGCTTCGACTGGCCAAGGGATTATGCCAAACCCGTCAGGCAGGCAAGGCGGCCCAACCGCCCAGGGGCGTGAACCTTCCCTTCATTCTGGCTGAAATACTCCCGCCGGAGGCGCCGGAGCGGTCCGCGCGGCGGCGCGGATCGCGACAGGATGGCGTGGCGCCGCAAGGCGCCGCCGCTGAAGTCGCGGCTTGCAGGCCACGCGCGCATGCGCCATGACAGGCACGAAGGAGACAGCCATGGCCCTGCCCGTCCGCCAACAGGCGAAATACTGGGGAATAGCACTTGCCGTCATCTTCGCGGCGCTCTGGTTTCTCGGCGACGTGATCCTGCCGTTCCTCGTCGGCGGGGCGCTGGCCTATTTCCTCGACCCCGTCGCCGACCGGCTCGAACGGGCGGGGCTGTCCCGCACGGCCGCGACGTCGGCCATTTCCATCGTGGCGCTGGTTGCCTTCGCGCTGCTCGCGCTCCTGATCGTGCCGATGCTGGTTCGCCAGCTTGCGCAACTGGTGAACGCCGCGCCCACGATCTTCGGCGAGCTTCAGGGCTTCCTGTCGACGAACTTCCCGCAACTGCTCGACAACCAGAGCGTTCTCTACGAAACCCTGCAATCGATCGGCCAGACCATCAAGTCGCAGGGCGGCAGGCTTGCCTCCGGCCTGCTGAGTTCGGCGCTTTCGGTCATCAACGCCATCGTCTTCATCATCGTCGTTCCGGTCGTGGCCTTCTACCTGCTGCTGGACTGGGACCGTATGATCGCGACCGTCGACGGCTGGCTGCCGCGCGACCATGCCGAAGTGGTGCGCTCGCTTGCCCGTGACATCGACCGGGTGCTCGCGGGCTTCGTGCGCGGGCAGGTGTCGGTCTGCCTGATCCTCGGCACCTTCTATTCCATCGCGCTGATGGTTGCGGGGCTCGACTTCGGGCTGATCGTCGGATCGATTGCCGGCCTCATCACCTTCATCCCCTATGTCGGGGCCCTGGTGGGGGGCGCGCTGGCGATCGGACTTGCCTTCTTCCAGTTCTGGGGCGAGTGGGGCCATATCGGCGCCGTTGCCGCGATCTTCGCCGCGGGCCAGTTCCTGGAGGGCAACGTCCTTACCCCCCGGCTCGTCGGGCAGTCGGTCGGCCTGCACCCGGTCTGGCTCCTCTTCGCGCTCTCGGCCTTTGGCACCGTCTTCGGTTTTGTCGGCATGCTGGTGGCGGTTCCCGTCGCGGCCTCGATCGGCGTCCTCGCCCGGTTCGGCATCTCGCAGTATCTCGACAGCCGCCTTTACCGCGGCCTGACGGGCGGGGACGAGCCCTGACATGGCACGTCAGCTGATCCTCGACCTGCCGGTGCGTCCCGCGCTGGGGCGCGACGATTTCTTTGTCTCGCCGGCCAATGCGCTCGCGCTCTCGGTCATCGACGCCCCGCGGGACTGGCCGCAGGGCAAGCTTCTGCTGGTGGGGCCGGAGGGGGCGGGCAAGACGCATCTGACGCAGGTCTTCGCGCACGATCACGGGGCGGCGGTCGTGCCCGCCGCTGCACTGGACCCGGCGCGTGTCGCGGAACTGGCCGAGGCGGGAACCGTCGCGGTCGAGGACGCGGACCGCATCGCCGGCGATGCAGCCGCGGAAACGGCGCTCTTCCACCTGCACAACCTTGTCCTGTCCGAGGGCGGGCGGCTGCTTCTGACCGCGCGTACGGCGCCGCAGCGCTGGCCCCTGTCCCTGCCCGACCTTGCAAGCCGGATGCAGGCGACCCAGATCGCCCTGCTTGATCCGCCCGACGACGCGCTGCTGGCCGCGGTCCTGGTCAAGCAGTTCGCCGACCGCCAGCTGCTTGTCCCCGCAACGCTCGTGCCCTGGCTGGTCGCGCGCATGGAACGTTCGCTGGCAGCGGCGCGCGATCTTGTCGCCGCGCTCGATGCGCAGGCGCTCGCACAGGGGCGCCCGATCGGCCAGAAGCTGGCGGCCGAGGTTCTGGACAGGCTGCGCCCGAGCGGTCAATGATACCGTCACCGTTCCGTTACAAAGGCCGCGCATAAGCCCGCCATGACGCAAGCCGATTTCCTTAAAGCGCCCCACCCCCGCCCGATCACGCTGCCCGAGGCCGCAACCGCCGGCCCCGGCCGCTTCTTCAACCGGGAACTCAGCTGGCTAGCGTTCAACTGGCGCGTCCTCGACGAGGCGCGCAACCCGCGCGTGCCGCTGCTCGAGCGGCTCAGGTTCCTGTCGATCTCGGCCACAAACCTCGATGAATTCTACACCGTTCGCGTTGCAGGCTTGCGCGAATTGCGCCGGGCGGGCAATGCGACGCCAGCCGCCGACGGGCTGACCCCGGCCGAACAGCTTGTCCTCATCAACGAGGACGCGCGGCGGCTGATGACCGCGCAGCAATCGGTCTGGAACAAGCTGAAGCGCGAGATGGAGGCGGCGGGCATCGCTTTGATGACGCGTTCCAAGCTGGGCCGGAAGGACGAGAAGTTCCTTGAGGACTATTTCCTCAATCAGGTCTTCCCGGTTCTCTCGCCGCTGGCCATCGACCCCGCGCATCCGTTCCCCTTCATCCCGAACACCGGCTTCTGCCTTGCGCTGCAACTGGAGCGCGCCGCCGACAAGCGCACCTTGCAGGCCCTGCTGCCGATCCCCCAGCAGATCGCGCGGTTCGTCGCCCTGCCGGGGCGCACGCGCTTCCTGCCGATGGAGGAACTGCTTCTCCTCCATCTCGGCTCGCTCTTCCCCGGATACCGCGACACCGGCCATTGCACCTTCCGCGTGCTGCGCGACAGCGACATCGAGGTCGAGGACGAGGCTGAGGATCTGGTGCGGGAGTTCGAGACTGCGCTGAAGCGCCGACGCCGGGGCCAGGTGATCCGCATGAAGATCACCGCCGGCGCGCCCGAGGCGCTGCGCGCCCTCATCATGGACGAGCTTGGCGTGGCGCCGGACGAGGTGGTGGAGGTCAAGGGCATGGTCGGCATGGCCGATCTGAAGGAACTGGTTCTGGACAACCGCCGCGACCTCCTGTGGCCCGCGTTCACGCCACGCATCCCCGAGAGGGTGCAGGACCACGACGGCGACATGTTCGCGGCAATCCGCAAGAAGGACATGCTGCTGCATCACCCCTACGAGACCTTCGACATGGTGATCCGCTTTATCGAGCAGGCGGCGCGCGATCCGAACGTCCTGGCGATCAAGCAGACGCTCTACCGCACCTCGCACGACAGCCCCATCGTCGGCGCGCTGTGTGAGGCGGCCGAAGCGGGCAAGTCGGTCACCGCCCTTGTCGAACTGAAGGCGCGCTTCGACGAGGCCGCGAACATCCGCCAGTCGCGCCGGCTGGAGCGCGCGGGGGCGCATGTCGTCTACGGCTTCGTCAACTACAAGACGCACGCGAAGATTTCGACCGTGGTGCGGCGCGAGGGCGATCACCTGGTGACCTATACCCATTACGGCACCGGCAACTATCACCCGATCACGGCGCGCATCTACACCGACCTGAGCCTGTTCACCTGCGACCCGGCCCTGGGCCGCGATGCGACCAAGGTCTTCAACTACCTGTCGGGCTACGTGCAACCGGAAGGGCTCGAAAACCTCGCGATCTCCCCCATCAGCCTGAAAAGCCGGCTTCTGGAACTGATCGAGGCCGAGGCCGAACACGCCCGCGCCGGGCGGCCTGCGCAGATCTGGGTGAAGCTCAATTCGCTGATCGAGCCGAACGTGATCGACGCGCTTTACGCCGCAAGCCAGGCCGGGGTGAAGATCGACCTTGTCGTGCGCGGCATCTGCGGGCTCAGACCCGGCATCAAGGGGCTGAGCGAGAACATCCGCGTCAAGTCGATCGTCGGGCGATTCCTGGAACACAGCCGCATCGTCTGCTTCGGCGCGGGCCACGGGCTGCCCTCGAAGAAGGCGCGGGTCTTCATCTCCTCGGCCGACTGGATGGGACGTAACCTGACGCGCCGGGTCGAGACGCTGGTGGAGATCAGGAACGACACGGTAAAGGCGCAGATCGTGAGCCAGATCATGGCCGCGAACCTGGCGGACGAGGCGCAAAGCTGGGTTCTGCGCCCGGATGGCCGGTATGAACGCGATCTGCCCGAGGGGCGGGACGACCTGTTCAACTGCCACCGTTTCTTCATGGAGAACCCGTCTCTGTCCGGTAGAGGGTCGGCCGGGGCAAAGGATGTGCCGAAGCTCGCACACGCAATGGACTGAGGGACGAGGATGCCGAAGAACAGCGACGAAAAGCGCGGCAAGGGCAAGAAGAAGGCTGCCGAGGGCGAAGACGATCTGGCGCTGTTTGGCCGGCCCTTGTTCGATGACCCGTCTTCGCGCGCGCTGGAGCGCGTGGGGGTGGTAGACGTCGGCTCGAACTCAGTCCGCCTTGTCGTGTTTGACGGTGCCGCCCGCAGTCCCGCCTACTTCTATAACGAAAAGGTGCTGGCGGGACTTGGCCAGGGCCTGGCGAAGACCGGCCGCCTGAACCCCGAGGGTCGCGCGCGCGCACTGGCCGCGCTGAAGCGTTTCGCGGCGCTTGCCAAGGGGATGCGCCTGCCCTCGATGACCTGCGTCGCCACGGCCGCCGTCCGCGAGGCGGAAGACGGGGCGGAGTTCCAGGCCGAGGTGGAGCGCGCGACCGGCCTGAAGCTCTGGGTCATCGACGGGCAGGAGGAGGCGCGACTTTCCGCGCAGGGCGTGCTTCTGGGCTGGCCCGAGGCGGAGGGGCTGGTCTGCGACATCGGCGGAAACTCGATGGAACTGGCGGAGGTGAGCAAGGGCAAGGTCGGCCGTCGCGTCACCTCTCCGCTCGGGCCGTTCCGGCTCCAGCAGGTGAAGGGTGGGAAGAAGGGCGTGGCCGAGTTCATCCGCGCCGAGGTCGAGAAACTGGCCGAAGCGCTGGGAACCGGCCACGACCGCATCTATCTGGTGGGCGGATCCTGGCGGGCGTTCGCCCGGCTCGACATGGAGCGTCGGAACTATCCGATGACGGTCCTTCACGAATACCGCATGGGTCCGCAGTCGGTGCTTCAGACCGTGCACTGGATCGCCGAGAACGATCTTGACGCGCTAAGGTCGAAAACCGGGACATCTGCCGCGCGGATGGAACTTGTGCCGCTGGCAAGCCAGGTGCTGCGCCAGCTTGTGCTGACCTTCCATCCGAAGGAAATCGACGTGTCGTCCTACGGCATCCGCGAGGGGCTTCTTTACGAGCAGATGCCCGAGCGCCTGCGGGTGCGCGACCCGCTGATCGAGGCGTGCCGGCACGCGGAACGCACCTCGGCCCGGATGCCCGGCTTCGGCAAGAAGCTCTACAACTTCCTTCTGCCGCTTTATGGCACTGCCTCGGCTGACAAGCGCAGGATCGTTCGCGCCGCCTGCCTTCTGCACGACACGACCTGGCGGGCGCATCCCGACTATCGCGCCGAGGTCTGCTTCGACAACGCGACGCGCGCAAACCTCGGCGGCCTCAGCCACGCCGAGCGGGTCTTTCTTGGCCTCGCCCTGTTGCACCGCTACAAGAACTCGCGCGCCGGTTCGCGGCTGGAGCCGTTGTTCGGCCTTCTGACGGATCGCCAGATCAAGGAGGCCGAGGTGCTGGGCAAGGCGATGCGGTTCGGCGCGATGTTCGCGATCCGCTCGCCCGAGGAAGCCGGCACGCTGCTCTGGAGGCCGAAGAAGAAGATCCTCGAACTCGCCCTGAACCCCGATGCCGAGGCGCTGTTCGGAGAGGTGGCGGAGGCCCGGTTCAGATCCTTGGCCGAAGCGCTTGGTGCCCAGGCCGTGGTTTCGATCGCCGCGGGCTGAGCCCCGCGTTCGGGCAGAAACGCGGCCGCCGGGGCATATCGGAAGGCGTCAGATCTCCACCTCGCCGTTCGGGCCGAATTCGATCGGCGCCTCGGGCGGCTTGCGGCGCAGGATGATGTCGCCGTTCGGCAGCCGTTCTGGCGCCTCGTAGTTGCGCAGGTCGCCGATCATGTCGAACAGCTCGGTCAGGTGCGGCTCGATCTCGCTCATCGCGCCTTCCAGCCCGTCGCGCATCTCGTCCAGCTTCGGGCCAAGGTCATCGAGCATGGAGCGCATGATGATGCGCGCGCCTTCCTCAAGCAGGCTGAACCCCTCGCCGACATCGCCATCCTCCGTCTCCGCCACGGCCGGAAACGCCAGGAAGATCGCCAAAAGGACGGCAGCCTGTCTCATTGCCCCAATATAGGGCAAAGCCCGGCAAAATCACAGGGGCGTGTATTGGGGCGCGTAGTGGAGCGCAATGCGGGGCGCGTTCACAGCGGCAGATCGACGGTGACCGGGAAGTGGTCCGAGGCGGCCAGGAGCGCCTCGCGCAGTTCCGGAACGCAATAACACCGGGTGTCATCGAAAGGATGCCAGATGCGCCAGGTCGGAGACAGGGTGCGCAGGTCGGGCGAGACCATCACGTAGTCGAGTAGCGCCGAGAAATAGGCGCCCTGGTCATCCAGGTAGAAGCGCGCGGTCGACGGCATCGCGGCCAGCTTCTTGCCGAAGGCAACCCGCGCATGGGGATCGTAAAGCCGCTTCTCACGCGGCTCGTCCCAGCCCAGCACAATCTCCACCCCCGACCGACCGAACAGGTTCTCGTATTCGTCAAGGCCCGGGCCGTCGTTGAAATCGCCCAGGACGATCAGGCTTTCGCCCGCCTGCAGATGTTCCAGCACACGCTCACGCAGCCAGATGCACTGGGCAAGCTGCTTGCGGCGGTTCTCGATCGCAAGGCGCCGGACCTGCGCCTCGGTCGAGGCGCCATGCGGCGCCTTGGATTTCACATGCACGCCGATCATGCGAAAGGACTTGCCGGCGACGCTGGTCGCGGCGATCTCGAGCGGTGGCTTGGAGAAGCGCACGAGGTCCAGCGTGGCGTCGATGTTCAGGTCGATCCTGTAGCTCGAATCGAAACGCGGGCTAGCCATCCCCTCGATCGGCTGCTCCGGCATGCCGATCGGGTCATGCTCGACCGTCAGCTTGTCCGGATCGTAGAGAAGCGCGATTTCCTGCTGCGTCTCGTT
Organism: Albidovulum sediminis; assembly: GCF_025380365.1. GTDB lineage: Bacteria > Pseudomonadota > Alphaproteobacteria > Rhodobacterales > Rhodobacteraceae > Albidovulum > Albidovulum sediminis. The sequence continues at coordinate 232,832 of NZ_JAOCQF010000002.1, read as the reverse complement.
CTCGTAACCAAGGAGCGCCTTGCGCGTCCTGAGTTCGTAGCGCGCGGCGAAGGCTTCAAGCATCTGCACCGTCTTGCGGTGGCGATTGTTGTCGGGCGCCTCGATGATCATCACGGCGTCCGCATCCATCGCGGTAAAGACGATGCCCAGCGAATCGAGCTGGTCGGCGCGCGTCACGTTGTAGCGCGACGACCATTCGCCATCCGCCAGAAGCGCCCCGTGCTTGTCGAAGAGATTGGTGAACCATTCGACGTTGTAGGTCGCGATCCGCATGGCTCAGGCAGCCTTCTTGCCGCTGATCTCTTCCCAGGCGCGGTTGACGGCGACAAGGCGTGCCTGTGCGATCTGGATCGCCTCTTCCGGCAGGCCGCGCGCGACAAGGCGGTCCGGGTGGTTCTCGCGCACCGCCCGCCGCCAGGCCGCCCGCACCTCCTCCGCCGGGGCGCCGTGGGGCACACCCAGAACGTCGTAGGGGTCGGCCTCGGCGTCGGGAACGAAGCGCCCCATCAGCGCGCGGAAGCATCTCTCGCCAACGCCGAAGATCGCGGCAACCTCGCGCAGGAAGGCATCCTCGTGCGGGTGGTACTCGCCGTCCGCCACCGCGATGTGGAAGAGCCCCTCCATCAGGTCCACCAGGACCTCGTCGCCAGGGCCGAACATGGCAGCGATCTTGCGGGCGTAAAGCTCGAAACCGGCGACGTCGGTGCGCGCAAGGTTGAAGACGCGCGCGGCGTTCGCCTCGTCCCCCGGCGCGATGGTGAAGACCTCGCGGAAGGCCATGACCTCGTTGCGCGTCACCTGCCCGTCCGCTTTCGCCATCTTGGCGCCAAGGGCGATGACCGCGATGGTGAAGGCCACCGAACGCTCCGGCGGGGTCTTCAGCCGCTCGAAGACGGTCGCCAGCCCCTCGCCCTTGTTCAGGGCGGCGAGCGCTTCGGAAATGCGGGTCCAGATCGACATGGCATCACCTTAGCCGCAGCGCGGCGAAATGTCAGTGCGTCAAAGCCGCTTCATCATCAGGACAAGGTCAAGCCAGCGATCGAACTTGCGCCCGACCTCGGGGATGCGGACGATGGTCGCGAAACCCAGACGATCGTGAAAATCCACGCCCGCCGGGTTTTCGCCGGAGACCCCGGCAAACAGCGTGTGCGCGCCCCCCGCGCGGGCGTGATCCTCGATCGCCCGCATCAGGCTACGCCCGATCCCCCGCCCGCGCGCGCGGGGCGCGAGCATGATCGAATGCTCCATCGCATGGGCATAGCCGTTGCCGCCCCGGAACTGCGCGTAGGTGGCGAATCCGGCGAAATCTCCGTCCGCCTCCGCCACCAGAAACTCCCGCCCTGCCGCGCGACGCTCCGCGATCATCGCGGCAAGACCGGCGGCCGTCTTCTCCTCGCTCGTGAAGGTGACGGTCGTGTCGCGGATAAACCCGTTCCAGAGCGCAAGGATCGGGTCGAGATCGGCATCGCCGGCCGGCCGTACGGTCATTCCAGGCACCTCTTCCCGTGCGGCGTCGCAAAGGTCGCGCGCATCGCGGGGGACCCGGCGACGATGACAACGCGAGGATCGTAAAGCGGCAGGGCGTCGCGAAGCGCGTCGGCGTTCGGGTGCGCCACCTCGAGCCGTTCCAGCCGGATACCCACGTCCGCCAGCCGGTCCTGCGGCTTTAGCCCGCCCTGCCATTCGATCAGCGCGGGATGGGCGTCATCGAAGGGCAGGCGGCCATCGGCGGGTATGCCCATGCGCCAGCGGAAATCACCGCGCGCCAGCGCGGTGGCCACGCCCGCGCCTTCCGGAGCCGCGGCCAGGGCCGCGTCGAGGTCGCCGGTCCTGACAATCCAGTTCGTCAGCCGCGGCCTGCCTTCGAATTCGTCAAGCCGGAACCAGCGCGGCCAGGCAGGCCGGGGGGCCGAAGGATCGACCGCGATCGCCTCCAGGTAGATGTCCGGCCCCAGTCCCAGAAGGCGATTGTGCGTGCCCATGTGATCATGCCGACCGCCCGGGCCAAGCGCGCAGCCCAGCGCAGACTCGACATGCCGGGCAGCCTCCTCCAGCGTCGCACCTGCGACCGCGATATGGTCAAGCTCCAGCATACCTTCCTCCGTCTGGCGACGGAGCATCCACACCCGCAAGGATCTTCGCAAGACCCGCCAAGCCGTCGGTTCGGAAAGGACGCTCCGTTTGCCGGAAATGCGCTCAGAAAACGACCCGGCCGGCGATCCGGCGTGTTGAAACACCGCCACTTTGCCCCATTTCAGACCGAACACGAAAAAGGACAGGAAGATTCATGCCTCTGGTCAATGCCCTGCACCGATTCTATCGCCACGACGCAGCACCCGGCGTGCTTCTGATGGCGTCGGCGATTCTGGCGCTTTACGCGGCCAACTCGGCCTTCAGCGCCGGCTATTACGCGGGACTGGAAAGGACATTCTCGATCCTTCTCGACGGCCAGGGCCTGTCCAAGCCGCTGATCCTGTGGATCAACGACGGCCTGATGGCGATCTTCTTCTTCCTCATCGGTCTGGAACTGAAGCGCGAGATGGTCGAGGGCAAGCTGAAGAACCCCCGCGACGTGATGTTGCCCGGGGCCGCTGCGGTCGGCGGGATGGTCGTGCCCGCACTCATCTACCTGGCCTTCAACGCCACCGATCCCCTGACGGCGGGCGGATGGGCCATTCCCGCCGCGACGGACATCGCCTTCGCGGTGGGCGTGCTGGCGCTTGTCGGCAAGCGCGCGCCGGTCAGTCTCAAGATCTTCCTGCTGACGCTCGCCATCCTCGACGACCTTGGCGCGATCATCATCATCGCGCTCTTCTACACGCGCGAACTTCATGTGGACTATCTGGCCTGGGCGCTCGTGCCTCTGGCGCTGCTTTTCGCGCTGAACCGCGCGGGCGTGCACCGGATCGCCCCCTTCGTCCTGCTGGCGACGCTGCTCTGGGTGCTGGTGCTCAAGTCCGGGGTGCATGCGACGCTGGCAGGTGTGGTGGCCGCGTTCTTCATTCCGCTCAAGGACCGCTATGGCAAGTCGCCCCTGCACGCGCTCGAACATGCGCTGACGCCCTACGTCAACTTCCTGATCGTGCCGATCTTCGCCTTCGCCAACGCCGGCGTCCTGCTTCAGGGGCTCAGCCTGACCGACCTGTTCCAGCCCCTGCCGCTCGGCATCGCGGCCGGCCTCATCATCGGCAAGCAACTGGGCGTCTTCGGCATGACCTGGCTTCTGGTGCGGGCGAACTGGGCGCGCCTTCCCCATGGGGTAGGCTGGGCGCATGTCTACGGCCTGTCCTGCCTCGCCGGCATCGGATTTACCATGTCGCTATTCATCGGAGGCTTGAGCTTCGACGACATCACCCAGATGAACGCCGTCCGCATCGGCGTGTTGACCGCTTCTGCCATTTCCGCGGTTCTTGGCTATACGGTGCTGCGGATGGCGTCATCGGCACGGGCTGACGCCGCCGAGCCGGCATGAAGCGGGCGGCGGCCGTGCCAAGCCGGCCGCCGCACCATCCTATTTGCCCATGACCTCGGCGGTCGGCCTTGGCGTCGCTGATGTCTCGGCCGGGAGAACCGGCACCGCGACCGGCGGCAGGGTGCCGGTCAGGCTTTCCAGGAAGGCGACGATCTGCTGCGCTTCCCGCCCCTTCAGCTCCTCGCCCAGTTGCGACTCGGCCATGATCTCCACCGCGACCTTCAGATCCCAGACCTTGCCGGAGTGGAAGTAGGGCGCCGTCACCGCGATGTTGCGCAGGGGGGCGGCGCGGAAGAAGTATTCGTCGATCGCCGTCGAGGTGACGGCAAAGCGGCCCTTGTCGCCGGCCGGCAGAAGATCCGCACCGGGGTTTTCCACCAGTCCGAAGGGATAGTAGCCGTGCCCCCCGACATTGACGCCCTTGTGGCAGGACGCGCATCCCTTCTCGATGAACAGGGTCAATCCCGCCCTGGCATCGGCCGAAAGCGCCCCTTCGTCACCGTTCAGCCACGCGTCGAAGGGGGCGGGCGTGATCAGCGTCGCCTCGAAGGCTTCAAGCGCCCTTGCCATGTTGTCGAAGCTGACCGGGTCGGCGTCGTCGGGAAACGCCCCCCTGAACCATTCCACGTAGGCCGGCATGGAGCGCAGGGTCGTGACGACATTTTCGGGCGTGTTGGCCATCTGCCCGCCCGCCTGCACGGGCGTCTTGGCCTGTGCCTTCAGATCCTCGGCCCGGCCGTCCCAGAACTGCGCCTCGTTCAGGACCGAGTTCAGGACCGTCGGCGTGTTGCGCGGCCCCTTCTGCCAGCCGTGCCCGATCGAGGTCTCGATGTTGTCGTCACCGCCCGTCGCAAGATTGTGGCACGAACTGCACGAGAAGACGCCTGAGGCGGACAGCCGGGGATCGAAGAACAGCGCCTTGCCAAGGTCGATCTTGGCGCGGGTGATCGGGTTGTCCGCGACCGCGGGGGTCGTCGACGGCAGGGGCGCGAACAGGAACATGGCCGCGTCGCGCAGATCGTCGGCACGCGCAGCGGCGCCCGTCAAGGCGACTGTCAGGGCAAAACCCAACACTGTCCTTTGCATCGCGACCTCTCCCGAACGAATGCAGGCCCCCTGACTTATCCCCCCGCACCCCGGCGCGGCACCATGACACAGGTCAACATGGGCTCAGGCCTCATGCGCCGCCTTCCCGGACCCTGCCCGCGCGGATCAGCGTCAGGATGTCCTTGGCGGCGGCCGGGATGTTGGTGCCCGGTCCGAAGATCGCCTTCACCCCGGCGGCCTTCAGGAAATCGTAGTCCTGCTGCGGGATGACACCGCCGCAGATGACGATGATGTCGCCGGCCCCCTTGTCCTTCAGCGCCTGCACCAGTTGCGGCGCCAGCGTCTTGTGGCCCGCGGCCTGGCTGGAGATGCCCACGACATGCACATCGTTGTCGACGGCGTCCTGCGCCGCCTCCTCGGGTGTCTGGAACAAGGGCCCCACGTCGACGTCGAAACCGATGTCGGCGAAGGCCGTGGCGATCACCTTGGCGCCGCGGTCGTGGCCGTCCTGGCCCATCTTGACGACCAGCATGCGGGGCCGCCGGCCCTCTTCCCCGGCGAAGGCTTCCACGTCCTTCTGTATCTGGGCAAAACCCTCGTCGCCCTCATAGGCGGAGCCATAGACCCCGGCGAGCGTCTTCACTTCGGCCCGGTGACGGCCGAAGACCTTTTCCATCGCCATGCTGATCTCTCCTACTGTTGCCCGTGCCCGGGCGGCCTCCACGGCCGCCTCCAGAAGATTGCCGCCCTCCGCCGCACGGCGGCCAAGCTCGGCAAGGGCGGCCTTGCAGGCAGCGCCGTCGCGGCTGGCGCGAATGGCCGCCAGACGCGCGACCTGCGCCTCGCGCACCTTCATGTTGTCGACGTCGAGGATCTCGACATGATCCTCGCGCGTGGGGCGGTACTTGTTCACGCCGACGACGACCTCCTCGCCCCGGTCGATCATCGCCTGCCGGCGCGCGGCAGACTCCTCGATCCTCAGTTTCGGCATGCCCGAGGCGACGGCTTTGGTCATCCCGCCCATCACCTCGACTTCCTCGATCAGCGCCCAGGCCTTTTCGGCCAGTTCGGCGGTCAGACTTTCGACGTAGTAGGACCCGGCCAGCGGATCGACGACCTTGGTGATCCCGGTTTCCTCCTGCAGGATAAGCTGGGTGTTGCGCGCGATCCGTGCCGAAAACTCGGTCGGCAGCGCCATCGCCTCGTCGAGCGCGTTGGTGTGCAGCGACTGTGTGCCCCCCAGGACCGCGGCCAGCGCCTCATACGCGGTGCGGATGACGTTGTTGTAGGGGTCCTGTTCCTGCAGACTGACGCCCGAGGTCTGGCAATGCGTGCGCAGCATCAGCGACTCCGGCTTCTTCGGATCGAACTCGGCCATGATCCGGTGCCACAGGAGCCGCGCCGCGCGCAGCTTTGCCGCCTCCATGAAGAAGTTCATGCCGATGGCGAAGAAGAACGACAGCCGCCCGGCGAAGTCATCGACGTTCATGCCGCGCGCGATCGCCGCGCGGACATATTCGCGCCCGTCAGCGAGCGTATAGGCCAGCTCCTGCACCAGGTTCGCGCCGGCCTCCTGCATGTGATAGCCGGAGATCGAGATTGAGTTGAACTTCGGCATCTCGCGCGAGGTGTATTCGATGATGTCTGCGACGATCCGCATCGAGGGTTCGGGCGGATAGACATAGGTGTTGCGCACCATGAATTCCTTCAGGATATCGTTCTGGATCGTGCCCGACAGCAGCGACCGGCTGACCCCCTGTTCCTCGCCCGCGACGATGAAGCTTGCCAGCACCGGGATCACCGCGCCGTTCATGGTCATCGAGACCGAAACCTTGTCGAGCGGGATGCCGTCGAAGAGGATCTTCATGTCCTCGACGCTGTCGATGGCGACACCGGCCTTGCCGACATCGCCCACCACGCGGGGGTGGTCGCTGTCATAGCCGCGGTGCGTCGCCAGGTCGAAGGCGACCGAGACGCCCTGCTGCCCGGCGGCCAGGTTCTTGCGGTAGAAGGCGTTCGATTCCTCGGCGGTGGAAAAGCCCGCATACTGCCGGATCGTCCAGGGGCGGCCGGCATACATCGTCGCGCGCGGCCCGCGGGTGAAGGGGGCAAGCCCCGGAAGCGATCCCATGTGGCCCAACCCGGCGGTGTCGGCCTCGGTATAAAGCGGCTTGACCGCGAGCCCCTCGAGCGTGTTCCAGGTCAGGTCCTCGGGCGCCTTGCCCCTCAGCTCCCGCCCCGCCAGCGCGCGCCATTCGTTCAGTCTGTCGGTCATCTGGTCATTCCTTCGCATCGTCCGGGCCGTCCGGCCCATCTTCGTTTCAGCCCCGGGGGAAGGCGTCATCCGCCCACGTTCCGCACCAGGACGCCTTCGGGCATGCCGGCGCGAAAGCGTTCGATCGCCGCGCGCAGGTCCGGCGCAAAGCCGGGGTCGGTCGCGTAGACCGAAACCCGATAGCCGCCGATCTTCCCCCTGGGATTGGTCATTTCCACTTCGGCCACCCGGATCCAGTCGTGGCCGATCCCGTCATCGATCCAGTCGTCGTAGATCATCGCATAGCGAATGCCGTGCGCCCGGATCAGCCTTGCGGCCCATTCCGGCTCCGGCTGTCCGTCCTTTGCGCCCATCCGGGCACGGCGCGCCTCGGCCGAGGCCAGCCCCCACAGGTCAAGCACCTGGGCATCGCGCGCCCAGGCGACCCAGCCAATGTCATGGACGGCCACCGGCTCCCGCGGAAGTTCATCGACCAGGCGCGCCATCTGGGCCTGCTGGAGGTGGATCGCGCGCGGGTTCCAGGTGTAGCTCGCCACGGCGATGTAGGTGTAATAGACCGCCGCGCAGAGCGCCGCCGCCATCACCACGACGCGGCCGGCACGGCCGACATGCGGCATCGCCAGAACCAGAACCGCCCCAAGCATCACCATCAGGTAATGCTCATACCGCCCCAGCCATCCGACCGTGCCAAGGAACAGATGCGTTGCCACCGCGATCCAGACCGTTGCCATGATCGCCGGCAGCCGATCGTGCGCCCGAACCCATGGCATCACCTGGACCAGACCCGTCAGCAAGAAGGCAGAAAAGATCGCCGCCCCCCCCGTCTCAAGCGCATTCGCCATGAACCGTGTGGCTGGATTGAACCCGCCCCGCCGGCCACCGAATTTGGCCAGCACGGAACTTGGCACCGGGTCCAGCCCCTGCACCACCAGGAAGGCGGCAAACAGAACCTGCGGGATCACGACCCCCAGCGCGATGAGGATCCCGGCACGCCGCCGCCCGCCGAGAAAGACCACCGCCGCCGCCAGAAGCGAAAATGCCATGCCCTCGAACCGGAACATCGGGCCCAGAACGGCCCCGAGAACCAGCGCGGCGCCGATCTCTCCGGTCTGCAGGAAGCGCCAGAGGCCGATGAGCAGCACGAGTGTCGCCAGCGCGTGCAGGCTGTGCTCCATCCCCAGTGCGGCGACCCCGGGCATGTTGAGCGCGAAAGGCGCGATCAGGGCCAGGTAGAGCGCCCAACCGCGCGAAACACCGCTGCGCGCGATCAGCCCGCCGAAAAGACCCGCGAGCGCGAGCAATGCGGCGAAGTTCCATACAAGCGGCAGCATCCGCTGCACCGCGGTCCCGGGAAACGGCAGCAGCAGCAGGGGGTAAAGCACCGATGATGCGGCCGAGGCAGGCTCACCGGGGTTGATCCCGTAGGTCCCGCCCATGATGCCTTCAGCCATGGCGAGGTGGATATAGACATCGTCGAGCGGGTATTCGAAGACGCCCGCCCGAACGAAGGCCAGTACCTGCCACAGCAGGAAGCCACCCGCCGCTGACAGCGCGCAGATCGCGGGCAGCTTGCGGGCGGCGGCATCCATCATTCGAACTCCATGATCACGTCGTCGACCTTGAGGCTCGCGCCCGCGCTCGCGTTGATCTTCTTCACCACGCCCTTGCGTTCGGCGCGCAGGATGTTCTCCATCTTCATCGCCTCGACCGTGGCCAGCGCCTGGCCTTCCTGCACCTCCTGGCCTTCCTCGACGCTGATCTTCACGACAAGGCCGGGCATCGGGCAAAGCAGGAACCTCGACGTGTCGGGCGGCAGCTTTTCGGGCATCAGGCGGGCGAGTTCGGCCTGCCGCGGGGTGCGGACATAGACCTTCAGGTCCGCGCCGCGGGTGCGGATGCGCTGGCCCGCGGGGATCTTGTCGACCTTGAGCACGACCGGCTCGCCATCGACCTCCAGCCGCGCGAGCGACTGGCCCGGCGTCCAGTCCGAGGTGACGCGATGCGCCGCGCCATCGGCGAAATGCACCGTCGCGCCGTCCCGGTCCGCGGCCACCCTGACCGTGATCTCCTCGCCCTGGATCGCCACCACCCAGTCGTCGCCGACATGGCGTTCGTGGTTGCCAAGCCGCCCGCTGATCCGGGTGCGGCGGATCTCGGCCACCCGGTTCATCGCTGCGGCGCAGGCCGCGACCTTGCGCAGTCGCCCCTCGGAAAGCCGCACGCCGTTGAACCCCTCGGGGAATTCCTCGGCGATGAAAGCGGTGGTCATCGCCCCCTCGACGAAGCGCGGATGGTCCATCACGGCGGAGCAGAAGGGCAGGTTGTGGCCGATCCCCTCGACCTCGAAGGTGTCGAGCGCGTTGCGCATCCCCTCGATGGCCTCGCCCCGCGTCGGCGCCCAGGTGCAGAGCTTGGCGATCATCGGATCGTAGTACATGGAGATCTCGCCACCTTCGTAGACGCCGGTATCGTTTCGCACGACCCCGGTCGCGGTCGCCGCCTCGACCGGCGGGCGATAGCGGGTCAGCCGCCCGATCGAAGGCAGGAAGTTGCGGTAGGGGTCTTCGGCGTAAAGGCGGCTTTCGATGGCCCAGCCGTTGATCTTGAGGTCGCTCTGCGCAAACGGCAAGGGCTCGCCGCCCGCCACGCGGATCATCTGCTCCACCAGGTCCACGCCGGTGATGAGTTCGGTCACCGGGTGTTCGACCTGAAGGCGGGTGTTCATCTCTAGGAAGTAGAAGTTGCGGTTGCCGTCGACGATGAATTCCACCGTGCCGGCGCTGGTGTAGCCCACCGCCTTCGCCAGCGCGCAGGCCTGTTCGCCCATCGCTTTCCGCGTGGCCTCGTCCAGGAACGGCGAGGGCGCCTCCTCGATCACCTTCTGGTTCCGCCGCTGGATCGAGCATTCGCGTTCGTGCAGGTAGACGCAGTTGCCATGCTTGTCGGCCAGCACCTGAATCTCGATGTGGCGCGGCTGGGTGACGAATTTCTCGATGAAGATGCGGTCATCGCCAAAGCTGCTCGCGGCTTCGTTCTTCGACGACTGGAAGCCATCGCGCGCCTCCTCGTCGCTCCAGGCGATGCGCATGCCCTTGCCGCCGCCGCCCGCGCTCGCCTTGATCATCACCGGATAGCCGATCTGGCGGCTGATCTTCACCGCCTCGTCCGCGTCGGCGATCAGGCCCATGTAACCCGGAACGGTGGAGACGCCAGCCTCCATCGCGATCTTCTTGGAGGTGATCTTGTCGCCCATCGCCTCGATCGCCGGGGACGGCGGTCCGACGAAGACCACGCCCTCTTTCTCGAGCGCCTCGGCGAACTTCATGTTCTCCGACAGGAAGCCGTATCCGGGGTGAACCGCCTCGGCGCCGGTCTGGCGGATCGCGTCCATGATCTTGTCGATGACGATGTAGGACTGGTTCGCGGGCGGCGGGCCGATGTGAACCGCCTCGTCCGCCATCCTGACATGCAGCGCATTGCGGTCGGCGTCCGAGTAGACGGCGACCGTCTTGATGCCCATCTTGCGCGCGGTCTTGATGACGCGGCAGGCGATCTCGCCCCGGTTGGCAATCAGGATCTTCTTGAACATCAACGATTTCCTCCGTGATCCGCCGGTGAGGCGGCGCGTTTAAGTCTGCCGCGGCCCGCCGCGGCTTCACATTTCGTGCACATTTTCGTCATGAAAACAGGTGTTTGCCACGACAAATCGTCAATCGTCGCGATGGAATAGTGACCCCTCCCCCCCTCGCGCGCGCGCGTCTTAAGGGTTCTCCTGCGGGGGCATCTGCAACGATGTGAAAAGGGGAGTATACCATGACCAACGGAATGAGATTGAGCGCAGCGGCGACCACGGCGGTTGCCATGGCGCTCGGGCTCGCGGCCCCGGCTGCAGCCCAGACGCTCGAACAGCGCGTCGCCGATCTGGAGGCGCAACTGGCCGACATCCACGGTGACGGCACCAAGGGCTTCAAGATCGCGCCGAACACCCGGCTGCGCTTCTACGGCTATGCGAAGGCTGACTTCATCCAGGACTTCGACACCAACCTTGGCGACACCATCTTCGGCCTCGCCTCGATCGTGCCCGGCGTCGAGACCGGCTCCGAGTTCACGGCGCACGCCCGGCAAACCCGCCTTGGATTCGAGACCTTTACCGAAACCGACCTCGGCGTTCTGAATACCAAGGTCGAAGGCGACTTCTTCGGCGACAGCGGCTTCCGCCTGCGTCACGCCTACGGACAATTGAACGGGTTCCTGGTCGGTCAGACCTGGACGAACTTCATGCCGATCGAGGCCTATCCGGACACCTTCGACTTCCAGGGTCCTGCGGGCATTCCGTTCGCACGCAAGGTCCAGGCGCGCTACACCTACGACTTCGGCAACGGCTTCAGCCTCGCCGGCTCGATCGAAGAGGATGCCGCCGACGAAGCAAAGGGCTTCGGCGGCGATGAACGGCCCGCAGTGACCGCCGCGGCACGCTACGGCTTCGAAGGCGGCCATGTCCGCCTGGCCGCGATCTCGCGCGAACTGACGGGTGCCACGGGAACGGTGGATGGCTGGGGTGTGAACCTGTCGGGCGCCGTAACCCCGTGGGATGGCGGTCAGATCGTCGCCCAGGTCACCACTGGTGAAGGCATCGGCAGCTACTTCGTCTTCGGCGGCACCGATGTCATCGGCGACGAAGCCGTCGAGTCGACGGGCTACACCGTCGGTATCAAGCAAGCACTGGGCGAAAAGTTCGACGTCGGCCTGGCCTATGGCTACCGCGACATCGACGTGGGCGCCGCCGCGACCGACACCGAGAACTTGACCACGGTTCACGCCAGCCTGTTCTGGAAACCGACGGCCAAGGTGCGCACCGGGCTCGAATACATCTACGGCGAGCGTGAGCTGTTCGACGGCACTTCGGCGGACGCGAGCCGCCTTCAGGCCTCCGTCCAGTTCAACTTCTGAGGAAAGACGCGATGCGGGCCGGCCGGACCGGCCCGCATCCTTCCGCCGGCTTACGGCGTGGTTCGCTCTGTCAGTAGCAGACGCCCATGTCGTCGCAGGTTGCGCCCGCCAGACCGCCAAGGGCCGCGCCGGCGACCACGTTGGTGTCAAGCGCGTCGGCCACGACCGCACCGGCCGCCGCACCGGCAAGCGCGCGCTCACCGTCGGTCTGAAGACATCCGGCAAGGCTGGAAACCAGCGCCAGGCCAAGAATGATCCTTGAAAGTTGCATGTTGCTCCGCCTCCGTAAGGGTTTGTTATGCGCGGCGATATTACCGGAACGAGACGGCACTGACACGCAGAATCCGCGCCCCGATGCCGCCTCGTGGCAACAAGGCGCCGAAGCCTGCGGCCAAGGAAAGTTGACCTGACCCGCAAGGGGCCAGGTCTGAGGGTAGGGGAAGGGTAACGGTTCTTGCAAATCGGGGCGCTTGATGTGCTGGAGGGGGACGCCCCGCAGACAGCTTCCCAGCAATCCCGCCCTTGGGCAAACACGAATTCGCACGGGCGTGACCGGTCGGCGGCAGGTTGCCGGAAGCCGTGACGGGTCAGCGGGAACATGCCTAACCCTCCCCCTCGAACACCTCGGGGAAAGCCGCGCGCGCCTTGCCCTCATCGATGCGCAGCAGCGCCTCGTAGCTTTCGGGGTCGAAATTCTCCTCAGCCGCCACAACCTCGCGGCCGAAAAGCCAGGACAGCCGTCCGGCATCCAGGTTTCCGCGTTCGAAAGGTTCGGTGCCGAAGTGGTCCCAGAGCGCGGCCAGGAAACCGGCATCGGCGCGGCGGTCGGCAGGGCTGCGGTCGCGGAAGCGTTCGCGCGCGACCAGTTTCGTGGCACCCTTCGGATTGGCGCGACGGATTACGAACTGATGGTCAGTGCCCGGCAGGCGACCAGGAAAGCCGCGGTGCTTCAGCATGGCGCGCCCCCTTGACCGAAGGCGCGACCGTGAAGCCCGAGCCCGCCGCTTCCGTCAGGGCGCGGTCGGGGAAGTGCCGGGCTGACCGCCGGGAACCGAGGAGTCGTTCGGATCACGCCCATCGTCGGGCGGCGGGCAGGGCATGGCGGTCGACTGCGGGTCGCATTCGTCAGGGGGCGGCAGGCACGGCATCTCGGCAGAGCCGGGCACAAAGGTGCCACCCTCGCAGCCGATGACTCCGCCGTACTTGTCGTAGATCGGTTGCGGTGTAATCGGCTCGGGCGCCTTCTGGCATGCGGCAAGCATGGCGACAAGGCAAAGACCGACTGCAAGCGGCTTCTGTAGCATGTGTCACTCCCCTCTACGCACGTTTTTGTGATTTCGAGGGGGACAGGGTACAGATGCCAGCCTTGGCTGGCAACCTTTGACGCCGGCGAAGCGCCAGCGGGACAGGCAGGCCGGGAGCTTGCAAACCCGGCCTGCCCGATCGACTTAGTTGCCGTACTTGCCGGTGAAGGTCGGCTCGGTCGAAACCGGATCCTCGACGACGACGGTTTCTTCCTTGGCTGCGCAGGCCGCCACGAAGGCGACGAGGGCAACGGCGAGAAGCGCTTTCTTCGACATAACTTGCTCCTGCTCTCGGCGGTTGGAGTGAATGCGTCCACCGCCACATGTTCTGGTTTGGTTGCTTCGGTCACATTGCTGCGATCCACCGCCAAACTAGCCGAAAGCTCTGGGCCTGCCCATGGCTTCACGCCCAAGAAACGCGAATGTGACGTCACTGCATCACCGCAACTGGCGGATTTCCGCTTGTTTTCGGGGCGCATCAGAATACCTCCCATTCGCAGGTCTCGCCCTCGGGGCGGAATGCCTCGAAATATTGCGTAGCCTCGGGGTCGGCGGTTCCGAACTCCACGGGACGATCCGCAAGCGTGATGATCACCTGCTCCGGCACAGGCCCGGTGGAGGCAAGCCGCGGCAGGGCATAGGTCTCGCAAAGCCAGGTCATGTCGGCCAGCGTCGCTTCGTCCGCGGGCCGCAAGGCCAGATCGGCGGCGACAAAGCGGAACCGGATGGTCAGCCCCTCGGGACCGGGGGCGCTGTGGATGGTGTCGAGATAGGACACGACCATGCCCGAGGGCAGGGTGAGCGTTTCTTCGGCGCGCGCATCGCTGCCGGACCGCGTCATCACCGTCGCGGCCATTGCCGCCCACATCAGGACCATCCGCGCCTGCCGCCATCCTCGGCCGACCCGCCGGCACGTCTCCCCCGTCATCGCACCCTCCCCCCGTTTCCGGATCACAGCGGAATGTTGTCGTGCTTCTTCCAGGGGTTCGACAGCTTCTTGGTGCGAAGCGAGGCAAATGCGCGCGCCACCCGACGGCGGGTCGAATGCGGCATGATCACCTCGTCGATGAAGCCCTTCTCGGCGGCGACAAAGGGATTGGCAAAGCGGTCCTCGTAGTTCTTCGTCCGCTCCGCAATCCTGTCCCGGTCGGCCAGTTCGGAGCGATAGAGGATCTCGACCGCGCCTTTCGCACCCATCACCGCAATCTCGGCGGTGGGCCAGGCATAGTTGAAATCGCCGCGCAGGTGCTTGGAGGCCATCACGTCATAGGCGCCGCCGTAGGCCTTGCGGGTGATGACGGTGACCTTCGGCACCGTCGCCTCGCCATAGGCGAAGAGCAGTTTCGCGCCGTGCTTGATGACGCCACCATATTCCTGCCCCGTCCCCGGCAGGAAACCCGGCACGTCGACGAAGGTCAGGATCGGGATCTCGAACGCATCGCAGAAGCGGACGAAGCGCGCCGCCTTGCGGGACGAGTCGATGTCGAGGCACCCGGCCAGCACCATCGGCTGGTTCGCGACCACGCCGACGGTCTGCCCCTCGATGCGGATGAAGCCGGTGATGATGTTTGCGGCATAGTCCTTCTGGATCTCGTAGAAATCCCCCTCGTCCGCGACCTTCAGGATCAGTTCCTTCATGTCGTAGGGCTGGTTCGGGTTGTCGGGGATCAACGTGTCGAGGCTCTTCTCGACCCGCGCGGGATCGTCGAAGAAGGGCCGCACCGGCGCCTTCTCCCGGTTGTTGAGCGGCAGGAAATCGAACAGCCGGCGCACTTCGACCAGCGCCTCGACATCGTTCTCGAAGGCCCCGTCAGCCACCGAGGATTTGCGGGTATGGGTCGAGGCGCCGCCCAGTTCCTCCGCCGTCACGATCTCGTTCGTGACCGTTTTCACGACATCGGGTCCGGTGACGAACATGTAGGACGTGTCCTTCACCATGAAGATGAAGTCGGTCATCGCCGGCGAATAGACCGCCCCCCCGGCGCAGGGCCCCATGATGACGGAGATCTGCGGCACCACGCCCGAGGCCATGATGTTGCGCTGGAAGACATCGGCATAACCGGCGAGGCTCGCCACACCCTCCTGGATGCGCGCGCCGCCAGAATCGTTCAGGCCGATTACCGGCGCCCCGTTCTGCACCGCCATGTCCATGATCTTGCAGATCTTCTGGGCGTGCGTCTCGGACAGAGATCCACCGAAGACGGTGAAGTCCTGCGAGAAGACGTAGACCATGCGGCCGTTGATCGTCCCCCATCCGGTCACCACTCCGTCACCAGAGGGGCGGTCGGCCTCCATGCCGAAATCGGTGCAGCGGTGGGCGACAAACATGTCGAACTCCTCGAAGCTCCCCTCATCCAGCAGGAGTTCGATGCGTTCGCGCGCAGTCAGCTTGCCGCGCGCATGCTGGGCGTCGATCCGGCGCTGCCCGCCACCCATGCGCGCCGTGGCACGGCGTGCCTCGAGTTCTGTCAGAATGTCCTTCATGATCCCCCCAAGCGGTTGCAGTGGCCAGCGGTGGCGCGCACCATAGAGGGGAACTTCGCAACCACAAAGGACAATCAAGTAAATTTGCAAACACTTGGCAGACACATATCTGCAAACTGAATTATTGAATATTTCGGGCTACCGATGCCACTCGCGAAGCTTACGGCAACCCTTGTCCGCGCTTTGGCGGCACGCTAGCCAAAAGCGGCCGTCCCTCAGCGAGTCCGCCATGCCAAGCCCCGTCTCCATCCTCCCCGTTCCGCTTCTGACCATCGGCCTCCTGGTCGCCTCGAACGTCTTCATGACCTTCGCCTGGTACGGGCATCTGAAGTTCAAGGCCGCGCCCCTCCTGACCGTGATCCTCATCAGCTGGGGCATCGCCTTCTTCGAATACACGCTCCAGGTGCCGGCCAATCGCTGGGGCCACGGCACCTTCACCGCCGCCCAGCTCAAGACCATCCAGGAGGTGATCTCGCTCTCCGTCTTTGCGGTCTTTTCCTGGGCTTACCTCGGCGAACGGATCACCTGGCAGCACGGCGCGGGCTTCGCGCTGATCGCCGCCGGGGCCTGGTTCATCTTCCACGACTGGGGCTGACCGCCCCTTCATTCTGGCCGAAATACTCCGGGGTCCGGGGCAGCGCCCCGGCCTTCAGCCTGCCGCGATGACCGCCGCCGCCGCATCGAGCGCGCCCGGCCCGCGCGCTATGCCCAGCGCCCGCATCCCCGCCTCGATCACCGAAAGCGCGCCTAGCGTCATGTGCGCGTTGACATGCCCCATGTGGGCGATGCGGAGCCAGTCGTCGGCGCTTTCCATCCCCAGACCGATGCCCAGGGTGACCCCCGCCTCCCGCGCGCACCACTGGCGCAGGCGCTCCGCTGCCCCGCCGACGCGCACCGAGGTGACCGAGTGCCCCCGCGCCACGGGATCCGCGATGTTCAGCGCGATGTCACCCCCCTGCCCCCAGGCCGTGACCGCCGCCCAGACTGCCCGCGCCAGAACGGCATGACGTGCCCAGACGGCTTCCAGCCCTTCCTCGTGCAGAAGCATGTTCAACGCCTCGCGCAGACCGTACAGGTGATGCGTCGGCGCGGTGCCGCAGAACTGCTGCCAGTATTCCTCGGCAAAGGCGCGGGGGGTCCAGTCCCAGTAGGGCGTGCGCAGATCGGACCCCTTGCAGCGATCCCGCGCCCGCTCGTTGAACCAGACGAACCCCAGACCCGGCGGCGTCATCAGCCCCTTCTGCGAGGCGCCCACCATCACATCGACCCCCCAGGCGTCCATCTCGAAGGGATCGCAGGCCAGCGAGGCGATGCAGTCGACCGCCAGAAGTGCGGGGTGCCCCGCGGCGTCGATGGCCGCACGGATCGCGGCGACATCGTTCCTGGCGGTGCTCGCGGTGTCGACATGGGTGACCAGCACCGCCCTGATCTCATGGCCTCTGTCGGCCCGCAGCGCCTCTGCCAGACGTGCCGGGTCGGCCGGGGCGTGGCGGCCGAAGTCGAGACGGTCGACCCTGACGCCCAGCCGCTCGACCGAGCTTGCCCAGCTTGTCCCGAACTGCCCCGTCACCAGCACCAGCGCACGGTCGCCGCGCGAGAACAGGTTGGAGTTCGCCGCCTCCCAGGCGGCATGGCCGTTGCCGATGTAGATGGCGACGTGATGCGCGGTTCGCGCCACCGCCCTGAGGTCGGGGTAGAGCGAGGCGGTCATCTCGTGCAGCGCGCCTGCATAGATGTCGGGGGCCGCGCGATGCATCGCGGCAAGCACCCGGTCCGGCATGACGGACGGGCCGGGAATGGCAAGATAGGGGCGGCCCTGGGCCAAGGTCATGATGAATGTCTCCGCAGTCGCGCCATGCGTAGGACGCCGCCGCTGCAAGGTCAATCGGGCGGACCGGGGCGCATCGCGATCCCCTCGCCTTGCCACCGGCCCCGGCTTCGGGCTAGATCGCCGCGAACCGTAGCAACGCCGGACACGACCTTGGACGCCGCGATCGACGCGCAGGCCCAGATGACTTCCCGCCGCCTGCTCGCCAGGCTCTGGCGCGACTACCTGCGCGCGCACCGGCTGGGCATGGCGGTGGCGCTCGCTCTCATGGTGATCGAGGGTTCCACGCTCGCCTTGCTGTCCTATGCTCTCGAACCCCTGTTCGACCGCGTCTTCGTCGGCGGGGAACTGGGCGCGATCTGGGTCATCGGCGGCTTCATCCTGTCGCTGTTCCTGGTCCGCGCGGTGACGCTGGTCGCCAGCCGTACGATGCTGACAGCGATTGCGCAGCGGACCTCCGCGGCGATGCAGGTGGACCTGCTGCGACACATCCTGACGCTTGACGGCGGGTTCTTCCAGGTCAACCCGCCCGGCCAGCTGATCGAGCGTGTCCAGGGGGATACCGCGGCGGTTCAGGGCGTCTGGAGCCTGCTGATCACCGGTGTCGGGCGCGATTCCGTTTCCCTTGTGGCGCTGACGGTCGTCGCCGTTTCGGTCGATCCGGTCTGGGCCGCCTTCGCCGTTGTGGGAACGCCCCTGCTGATCCTGCCCGCGCTTGCGGTTCAGCGCTACATCCGGCGCAAGGTTGCGCAACTGCGCGAACAGGCGGGGCGCCGGGCGACCCGGCTTGACGAGATATTCCACGGCATCACCGCGATCAAGCTGAACCGGATCGAAAACTACCAGCTGGGTCGCTTCACCCGCATCGTCGCCTCGATCGTCAGCGCGGAAACCAAGTCGACCGCAAGCCGGGTGACGGTTCCCGCGATGATCGACATCGTGACCGGCATCGGCTTTTTCACCGTGATCATCTTCGGGGGCGGCGAGATCGCCCGGGGCGAGCGTACCGTGGGAGAGTTCATGGCTTTCTTCAGCGCCATGACGCTGGCTTTCCAGCCGCTGCGGCGGCTGGGCGACATGGCCGGGCAGTGGCAGACCGCGGCCGTCAGCCTCCGGCGCATCTACGGGCTTCTGGACCGCGCGCCGGTGGTGCAGTCGCATCCGGCGGCCCCGACGCACCTCGCGCTGGCCGACACCGGCCTGCGGTTCGAGAGCGTCAGCCTCAGCTACGGCGAACACGCCGTGCTGCGCGGCGTCAGCTTCACCGCCGAACCGGGCCGGACGACCGCCCTTGTCGGACCCTCTGGCGCCGGAAAATCCACCATCTTCAACCTTCTGACGCGGCTCGTGGACCCGCAGTCCGGGCGCATCGAGCTGGGCGGGCAAGACATTCGCGACGTTGACCTCGATCACCTGCGCGACCAGTTCTCGGTGGTGTCGCAGGAATCCTCGCTGTTCGACGAGACCATCCGTGAGAACATCCTTCTGGGGCGGGACGACATCAGCCCCGAGGCGCTTGCGCGCGCACTCGCCGCCGCGCATGTGACGGAGTTCGTCGATACCCTGCCGCTGGGGCTCGAGACGCCTGCCGGGCCGCGTGGCTCCGCCCTTTCGGGTGGCCAGCGCCAGCGCGTGGCGATCGCCCGCGCGATCCTGCGCGATGCTCCGATCCTGCTTCTGGACGAAGCGACCTCGGCGCTCGACGCGACGAGCGAGCGGTTGGTGCAGGACGCGCTCGACCGGCTGAGCGAGGGGCGCACGACCCTGGTCATCGCCCACCGACTTGCGACGGTGCGCAATGCCGACAAGATCGTGGTCCTTGATCATGGCCGCGTCGTGGAAGAGGGTACGCACGACGCGCTTCTGGCAAAGGGCGGGCTTTATGCCGGGCTCTGCCGGCTTCAGTTTACCGAGTGATCGCAGGAAAGGCGGGGCGAATGGCCGAGCGGATCGATGAGCGGATCGACGGGCGCACGGTCCTGCGGATTTCGGGGCAGGATCGGGTCTCCTTCCTCCAGAACCTTGTGACCAACGACGTGCGCGGTACCGACAGGGGCCTTGTCTATGCAGCGCTTCTGACCCCGCAGGGCAAGTTCCTTGCCGATTTCTTTCTGGCCCCGGACGGGGACGGCATCCTGCTCGACGTCGCCTCCGACCTTGCGCCGGGCCTCGCGCGGCGGCTGGCCATGTACCGGCTTCGCGCCGATGTCGCGATCGAGACGACGGAGCTGCACGTCTCGCGCGGTCTCGGCCCCCGGCCTGCGGGCGCCTTCGACGACCCGCGCCATCCCACGCTCGGCTGGCGGCAGTACGGGCATGCTGAGGGCACCGGCCCCGTCACCGACTGGGACGCCATCAGGGTCGCGCATTGCATCCCCGAGACGGGGATCGAGCTGCTGCCGGACGAAAGCTACATCCTCGAATGCGGGTTCGAACGTCTGCACGGCGTCGACTTCCGCAAGGGGTGTTATGTCGGGCAAGAGGTGACCGCCCGCATGAAGCACAAGACCGACCTGAGAAAAGGCCTTCTCACGGTGCAGGTCACGGGCGACGCGGCGCCCGGCACGGAGATCACGGCAGATGGCAAACCGGCGGGGCGGCTTTTCACCCGCGCGGGCGAGCGTGCGATCGCGTATCTCCGCTTCGACCGGGCCGAAGGACCGCTGATCGCGGGAGGGGCCAGGATTCAGCTTCCGTGAACGCAAAGGGCCGCCCGAAAGGGGCGGCCCGTCTGTTGCGGTCGCGCGGCGCGACCGGAAATCTCAGGCGCGTTCGGAATATTCCATCGTCTCGGTGTGGACGATGATGTCTTCATCCTGGCCGATGAACGGCGGCACCATGATGCGCACGCCGTTGTCGAGGATCGCGGGCTTGTAGCTGTTGGCGGCCGTCTGACCCTTCACCACCGGCTCGGTCTCGACCACCTTGCAGGTGACCTTCTGCGGGATCGAGACCGACAGGGCCTCCTCCCCGTAGTATTCGATCGTCGCCACCATGCCGTCCTGAAGGAACGGGCGGCGGTCGCCCAGCAGGTCGGCCGGAAGCTCGATCTGCTCGAAGGTCTCGTTGTCCATGAAGACGAGCATGCCGTCGTTTTCATAGAGGAACTGCTGGTCCTTCTGCTCAAGCCGGACCTGTTCCACCTTGTCTTCCGACCGGAACCGCTCGTTCAGCTTGCGTCCGTCGCGCAGGTTCTTCAGTTCCACCTGCGCGAACGCGCCGCCCTTGCCGGGCTTGACGTGGTTGACCTTCACCGCAGCCCAAAGGCCGCCCTCATGCTCCAGCACGTTGCCGGGGCGGATTTCATTGCCGTTGATCTTGGGCATCGTAAGAACCTTGATAAAAGGTTGAATGGGGATCGCCGGCTCCTATATATGCCGGGCCTCTGTCTGGCAAGCCAACAAGATGCAGGGCCGGCTTCGCGCCAGCTATGCAATAGGCGCAAGGCTGCTATCGCAAACAGGTAATACCGAATCAGGGGCGAATAGTCATATTCAGCCCACTCCGGGAAACGCAAGAGCAATAAAAAAGGGAAGCGCACGATGCGGGATTTCGTTGATGGCACCGCATTCAACCACGAGCAGGGTCAACGGTCGCGGAAACTCTTCGCCGCCGTGGTGCTGGCCGCACTCGACGATGCAATCGCCGATGACAAGAAATATGGCAATGGCCCCGAGCAGATCGCCCGCTGGGCGCGGTCCCGCGACGGGCGCGAAGTCCTGTCCTGCGCCGGGATCGACCCGAACGAGCGTGTGGTGAAGGGCCTGATGGAGTTCGTCTCGAAGGGCGTGCGGACCTCGGTCGCGCTTTCGCGCGAGGAAAGCGAACGCCGCGCCGCCGCGGAAGAGGCCGAAGCGGCCTGAACCCGCCCCACTACCGGACCGCAACGCCCGCGCCCCATCCGGGGCGCGTTTGCGTTTCGGCGCGCCGTGTGGAGGCGTGTGGAGGAGCGTGCGGTCAGTCCCGCTCCCGCTGGCCAAGCGCGATCTGGACCTCACGCCGGACCAGCTTGCGCAGCCGGTCCGTCATCCGCTCTCCCAGCGCGCCCTGCAGTTCCTCGCGGACCAGCGTCGCGACCATCGTCCGCAGAAGATCGTTGTCGATCTCGCCCGGCTCCATCACCGATGCGCGCTGCGCAAAGCCGGGCGATCGGGCGTCACCATCGACCGGCTCGGCTTCTTCGTAATCGTCGAATTCCCCTTCGTCGAACTGCGCCTCATCCGCTGCACTCTCGACCTCCGGTCCTGCGCCGAGGTGTAGCCGATCCCGGTGTTCCGCCAATTCGGGCGCGTCGTCCCGGTCCCCGTCAGGCGCGCCTTCCACGGCAGCCGGTTCCACTTCGGCCACCTCTTCGGCGTCCTCGATATCATCGAGGATGATCGCGTCCTCGATCTCGTCGCTTCCGGCGAAGGCGGGCGCTTCGCTCGCATCCACCGCCTCGTGCGCGTCGGCCTCGTCCGTGGTGCCGTCGTCCGCATCGATCACGTCCGAGCGGGCCTCGACGGCGGAAGCCTCATCCTCCGCCGCATCGGTGTCGGGGGCTTCGGGCCAGTCCCGGTCCTCGGCGGCGGCCAGATCCTCCGCCTGCCCGTCCGTCGCGGACGCTTCCAGCGCTTCCTCAGCCGGCGTCCCGTCCTCATCGACGGGTTCCAGATCGAACTCCGGCCCGAAGTCGACGGCCTGCGCCACCGCGGCGGGCGCGTCACCGTCGTCCGCCTCGAATTCCGCCTGAAGATTGGCAACCGCCGCCTCAAGCTCGACGATCGTCTCCTCCAGCCTGTCGCGTTCCTCCGACGCGGCCTCGCCGGGGCCGACAAGGCCCGCGTCGTTCACGCGCAGGGCGGGCGTCAGGACCAGTTTTTCCATCGATGCGGGTGCGACCGGACACGCCGCGCGCGCGTCCTGTGACACCAGCCGACGGATGGACGACAGGACATCCTCGACGTCCAGGTTGGTCCGGTGATCAGACATGGCGGCTCCGCTCCTGTTTGCGGGGCAGTCTAGACCTCCGGACCGCTTCCGACAACAGGTTGCAAAATATTACTTCTTTCCGATTGCCTTCAGGACGCGGTCCAGGCTTTCGCCCTGCACAGAGGTATGCGGCGCCGACTTGACGGCGTTGAAATAGGCTTCCGGGTCATAGGTCGGCACGCCCAGCTTCAGATGCTCGGCGGTCAGAAGCCCCATCGAGGACAGGAGCGAGTAGGTGGCAACCTGAAGCTGTGTCTCGGCGTTGATTCGTGCGGCCTTGGCGTCAAGCAGGTCCTGCTCGGTATCCAACACGTCAAGCGTGGTGCGCGCGCCCAGGCGGGCCTCCTCGCGGACGCCCTCATAGGCGATGGTCGCCGCCTCGACCTGCCGCTGCGTGGCGGTGATCTGTGCGCGCGCGACATCGATCGCGGCCCAGCTGTTGCCGACATTCTGCGCGATGATGACGCCCGATTGCAGCAGCGCCGCACGCGCAGCATCGCGATTGGCGATAGCCCTGCGGTGGGCGGCTGGAAGCGCGCCGCCGGAATAGATCGTCTGGCGCAGGTCGAGGCCGATGGTGGCATTGTTCTCACCACCTTCAATCCGCGAAACGGAGGTGGACAGGTCGATCTGCGGGCGCCGCTCTGCCGCCGCGATCTCGACCAGAATGTCGGCGCCCTTCGCCTGTTCCTGCGCCTGCCGGATCGTCGGATGGATACGCTGCGCGATGGACTGCGCCTCGTCGACGCTGCGGGGCAATTCCGGCGTCCGCGGCGGACCCGCGAGCGTTCCGGGGTAGCCACCCGTCGCGGCACGATAGGATTCGCGCGCCGACGCCAGCGCCCCCTCCGCCGCGGCAAGCGAGGCCCGCGCCGATGCCAGCCGTGCCTCAGCCAGCGCGACATCGGTCCGCGTGACCTCACCGACCGAGAAGCGGTCCTCCGCGGCCTTCAGTTCCTCACCGATCACCTTGACCGAGTTTTCGGTGATGGCCAGGTTCTCGATTGCGTTGCGGACATCCATGTAGGCGACGACGGCGGTCAGCAGAACCTGCTGTTCCACCTGCACCAGAGCGTCGCGCGTGGCCAGGACCGCCTGCTTCGCGGCTTCGATCTGCAACTCGCGCCGGCCGAAATCGTAGACGGTCCACTGCGCGGCCAGCGTCAGCGCGGCGTCCAGGCTGTCGCCCGCGGGGCTGTCGGTGTAGTCGACCGATGCGATCCAGGACACGACCGGCCGCAGGGTCGCGATGGCGCCGGCGAAATCCTCGTCAGCGGCGCGCAGAACGGCACGATTCTGTTCAAGCAGGTTTGAATTGCGGTAGGCCGCGGCGAGGGCGTCGGCGAGCGTCTCCGCACCGGCCTGCGCGCCAAGTATCGACATCATCGCGACGGCCGATGCCAGAAGCGTCCTGCGGATACCTGCCCTCATTCCCGTTCCCTTTCTTCCCGCCGCGTTCCGAGGCGAAGGCCGTCCGCGGATCAGAGCGTGAAGCCGTGTGCCGCCTCGAACCCCGGCAGGACCGGTGCTGCGGCGTTGAAGGCGAAGCGCCAGTTCACGCGCCCATCGATCTTGTGTCCGATGCGGCAGACTCCGAGTGCCCCTTCCATGAAGATGGCGCCGATGCGGCCGCCTTCCTTCAACTGGTCGAGCAGCGCCTGCGGCACCGTTTCGGCGGCGCCCTGTATCGCGATGACGTCATAGGGGCCGTGCTTTGCCGACCCGGCCGACAGCGGCGCCTCGATCACGGCGGCGTTGTCGCAGCCTTCCGCCGCCAGAAGCGCCTCGGCCTGTCCGGCCAGTCCGGCGTCCTCTTCCACCGCCACGACCGCCTCGGCCATGCGGGACATCACGGCCGAGGAATACCCCAGCCCGCAACCGATATCGAGCACCAGGTCACCGGGCCCGATGTCGAGCGCGTCGAGCATCTTGGCCAGGGTACGCGGCTCGAGCATCACCCGCCCGCCGCCCAGGTCGAGGTTTTCGCCGACATAGGCCGCCTCGCGCTTGGCGCCCGGCACGAAGACCTCACGCGGAATGGCGAGCATCGCCTCGATGATGGGAAACTTCGTCACATCATTGGGGCGAACCTGGTTGTCCACCATCATGGTACGGCGGGCGGCGAAATCGGTCATCGACTGAACTCTTCGGTATGATTTCCGGTCGGGTTTCGTCTTGCCACAGAACGGAACGATCGGCAACGGGTGCAGACCGCGGAATGCATCGCGCAACGGGTTGCGCGGCGTTTTGCCATGGTATATCTCCGCCACATCTTCGGCGGGTTGGCGGAGAGGTTACGCAGCGGATTGCAAATCCGTGAAGACCGGTTCGATTCCGGTACCCGCCTCCAAACAAAATCAACAACTTAGTACATCATGCAACTGCGCGGGCCACCAGCGTTTACAGGTGCGTTTACACTTTTGTTCGCGTTCCGGTCCGCTGTGCGGTAGTCAGCTTGTGAAGAATCGTGTCGGTTTCATCCGGCGAAACCCGGGCATATTTTTCGATCATGTTCGCCGCTGTACGTAGCGACCATCCCATGTGCTGGGCAATTTCCTTCAGGGTCAGCCCGTGATTCAAAAGACGCGTCGCCGCCGTCCCGCGGGTGTCATAGAGGCGCAACGAATACCCGAGGGCGTCCTCGGTAAGACCAGCCTTGTCGCGCCACTGACGCAAGCCTTCCGATATGCGGTGCTCGGTGAGAGGCTCACCGGATGCGTTGGTCAGTATGAGCATCCTGTCATCCGGTGTGTCCGCTATGATGGCCGCCATTTCCGGAGTGACGGGGAGAGTCGCCATCTGCTTCCGCTTGTTGGTTCGAAGCTGGATGCGCTGGCCTTTCGGTGTCGTCTGAATGTGAGCCCGGGTGAGCCGAATGAGATCTCCTGGTCTAAGACCCGTCTCGCAGGCGGCGATCAAGATGCGTCTGACCCAGGCCGGAGCGATCGCACAGACCGCGTCCCTGTGTGACGCAGACCAGACGATGTCCGAGCGGTTCACTTCGTAAAGGCGCTTCAACTTGTCGCAATGGTGGGCGCGGATCGCGCGCGCGTCATCGCGCGCCCAGTTGAGGATACGGGTGACAACCGTACCGGCGTAGTCATGCTGCTTGGGCGAATGCGCCCAGGCCCTTCGCCAGTCGTCCACCTCCTTGCGCGATTCTGGTTCCTCGAACAGGGCCGCTGGATCGTCCTTGAACGCTTCGGCGAAGCGAAGGGCCCAAAGTCGGTAATCCTCCCTGGTTCTGGCTCCCCGGGGCATATGCGCGCTCGAGAGGAAGTCATCGACCATTGTTGAAGTCATGTAGGTCGAGCGCTTTGGTCGAGCGATAACGCGTGCGTACTCGGTGTAAAATGCCGGATCCAGCGGGAAGGCCCTGTCGTCGACCCAGAACTTCGGACCTCCGCGCCAGGCATAGAAGTGGAACCGTACGCCCTGCTTAACTGCTCGGCGAACGCGGTGTACCCGGGGCGGAAGCTTAGGCGTGGCCACGGCGTACCCTCCGCTGCTCGGTCAGGCTGATGGGTGTATTGGCACTGGAGGCTTCTGAAGCATGACGTGACAGCCCCTGCGCCTCATCGAGGCGCCGCCGAACCAGAAGAGGATCGTACCATCCACGGCGACCGGGAACGGGCGTGATCCTCAAGTTGGCAAGCCAATTTCTGCAGGATGAATTCGCCCCGGAGTAGCCTAGCTCTTGGGCCAGTTGTTCGATGGATATAAGTCGGATATGCAATAGACCACCTCATGGCCTCGGCGCGGCAAATCCCGACGGTCAGGTCGGAGAGCCCCTACGCTAGATCTGGAAGATGCTGGCGATCGCACGCATGGAAACTTGAGTACGTGCAAGCCTTTGATCAAAGGCTCTCGCCGCGGCCAGATATGGCCAGAACAAAATCTAGTATAGTAAACACCGTTTGGATCGCCAAGCCAAATCTGCCCCAAGGAAGGCAAGCCGCCTGTAAGATCAACGCGCTAGCGACTGTGTCTATGCAGTGATCTGATGTCGCCAAGGGTTCCGGATTTGAGGATCACGTTTGCGGTGGTGATGAGCCCGCGCGCGACGGCGACAGTGGCGAGTTTGTGCGGCTTGACGCACTTTTTGAGACGCTTGGTAACGAGCCTCAGAACGGGATCAGGACAAGGCGCGGAGGCCGGTGGAATGTGGGGGATGTCAAAGGGCTGCCGGCAAGGGCAAGCGCATGGAACCCGTCGGGTTCCGAAGTCCGCCGTCAGGCTGTCCCGATCCGTTGCTCTCGCTGAATGGCACGGCATTCACACCATGTGTTGCCGGGCGCAGGGTTCAGGGAAAAGGCCGCCGGTTCTCACCGGGAACAGGGTCCTGAAATCTGACGATCAGGGCACAGGCCCGCCAAACAGCGCTTCATCGGAAATCTCGAGCCGTGCAACCAGCAGGCTGCAGTTCAGGGTGTCGCTGAGAGATGCCGTGACTGACCCTTTCAACCACCTGGCCATCGCCCCCTGCTTGTGATGCCCGACGACGACCAGGTCAGCGGCGATTTCCTGCGCTGCCTTGCAGATCTGCTCTGTAGGGTCGCCCCTTTCCAGTCGCGCCTCGGGGACAAGGCCCATTCGGATCAGACGTGCCTTGCCCTCATCAAGGATCTTCTGGAATTCCTCGGTCCGGTCCGGCGGAATGTAGACCGCACTGCCATCGCCGGCGACAAATTCGGGCGTGGGTTCCACGACGGCCATCAGCACGACGCGCGCTCCACAGACCTGGGCCAGCCGCGCGCCTTCGCGCAAGGCGAGGCGTCCCTCGATGGATCCGTCATACGCCAAGAGGATCGTGCGATACATGGCTGCCTCCGACATTCTGCCGCATCTCAGGACTGAATGCACCATAGGCCCGCGGTTCGCGCGGAACAAATGCTGCACTCCGCGGCGGTCCGCCGGCCTGTCGGTGCCTAAAGCGCATCTCGGCAAGCCCTCCATGCCTTCAGCGCCGGACTTCGCCCTGAGCCCGGGAAGCTGCCGATCTTCCTGTGCTTGAAGTCATAGGCATCGATCCTGTCGCCTTTCGCCGACCAGATTGCGTCGATGAGGCTATCGATTGCCGCGGTCTCGGCGCAAATCTGCAGGCCGTTCGAAAAGTAGTTCCCGTTGCTGACGTAGAAGCCAGAGCTGCCGATGAAAAACCCGACCTCGTCTGTGCGCTTGCTGAACGTCCATTGCTGGTCCTCCGCACTCACGCAACTGGTCGCCTCTTGCCCTATGAGTTCAAGGAACCCGGTCGATCGAGCCGACCTGGCACTGCAGTAGTCAGGTGGATCGCCTTGGTCCGTGCCGACAAACTTGAACACCGTCCAGGGAGCTTTTTCGTAGACGATGGTGAACTTGTCGTCCGCCGCCGCTGCGCCGGCACCGAAGACGCACAAAAGAGCGACGCCAGTTGATACCTTCCCCACTCCTCCAACCTCCTACGTTGACCCGATCGCCGTCAGCAGCCAAATCCACGTGGTTCGGTCTGAATATTACCGTACGGCAGGATTCTGCGCTACCTTGGACAAGAATTCTGCATGTCTGAGCATCGCCGACCTACCCCTGGCAGCTTCTCCGGTTCCTGCTCAGGCTTTGGGGCTGGGGCGTCGTTATCCTCGCCTGCGACATGCCGGAGGCCAATGACCTGAACCTCGCAGAACTCCTGTTCACGTGCTTGAGACCGTCGGGAGGAGATCGGCCCGGCGTCAATTCCGCCGGGCCGGATGTCCTACGCCGCGCGAACCTTGCGGGCTGGGAAGTCGATGTCGGTACCCGCCACATGGTTGAGGTAGTTGGTGAAGATGTTGGCCACCACCTGCGCGACGGTCTCGACAATGTCGGCTTCGCTCAGTCCCGCGCCACGGGCCGAGGCGAGGTCTGCATCTTCCAGCATTCCGCGCGCCGTAACGATGGCCGTGGCGAGCCGCAGGATGGCTGCGGTGCGCGGGTCGTCAGACTGACCCGCGAGATGCGCGTCAACCGTGGATGGAGAGACTTTCAAGCCCGCCGAGATCGCGGCATGGGCCGAGGCACAGTAGTCGCAGGCGTTGGCGCCGGCAACGGCCAGCGCGATCGCCTCGCGAGTGCGGGCGTCGAAGGCCCCGCCCGCCAACGTCTCGTTCAGGCCGAGCATGGCCGCCAGAACCTTGGGCTGGTTCGCGGCAACGCGGTACAGGTTCGGCACCATGCCGATCTTGCCCTTGATGGCGGTGAAGAGTGCTGCGGCCTCGGGGGCGGCGGAGGTGTCGGAAACCTGGGTGATGCGAGCCATGGGATATGTCCTTTCAGGCTGACGAAGGATCAGGCCGAGGCCATTTGCGTTTCGGGCTTGGAAAGGCCGATGACCACCACGACGGCGGCGCCATTCAGCAGGTAGTAGATCGCATCCAGACCGCTGAAGCCGAGCGCGAAGGGAAGGATCAGGAACAGGATGCCGACCGCCAGATCGACGGCGAGGTGCAGCTTGTAGGGCAGCACCCGGATCGCCCCGAGGTGATGATCGGTGAACAGGGTCAGGAAGAAGGCGGCCACGCCGATGGTGGGCGAGATCGATAGCGCCAGCGGGTGCGAGGTGCCGAGTCCAAGGGCAAACGGCAGCGAAAAGAGCGCAAGCGCGACCGGATAGTCGAGCCAGGCATGAATGGTCTTGGTGACGAAGCGCATGTTTCATGGTCCTTTCGGTGGAGGAGGCGATGGGCGGTCGTTTCCGCCGCGCTTCCCGAGTTAAGGGCCATGGTTCGAACGATGAATTTCAGGAAGTTCGCAATACGTTGCAGATCGTCCAGATTTCCGGACGTATCGTCAGGCTGCTATGTTGCACGCAGATCCTGCGCAAGGCCCGACTGCCGGAAGGCCGCCGGCGAAATCCCGATCTCCTTCTTGAAGACGCGGCTGAACGCGGACTCGGAGGCGTATCCGGATACCTCTGCGGCCTCGGCCACCGACAGCCCCCGCGCCGCCAGCGCCTCGCGCGCAATCTGCATCCGCCAGGATGTGACGTAGGCCATCGGCGTCACGCCCAGGCGTTCCGAGAAGCGTTCCGCGAATCCCGTGCGTGACATCCCCGCCTCGCGCGCGAGGCGCGCCACCGTCCAGTCTGCTGTCGGCGCGCGGTGGAACGCGGTCAGCGCCCGCGCGAGATAGGGATCGCCGAACCCGGTCACGCCGCAATCGGCTTGGTTCGCCTGTTCGATGTGGGCGCGGATCGCCTGGGCAAAAATCGCCTCGGACATCTTCAGTGCGATCAGGTCGCCGCCAAGCCGTGTCCCTCCGGCTTCGGCCCCGATGACTTTGAGCGTCGCCTCGAGCCATGGGCCCGCTTCTTCACCATAGCCGCGCAGGTGGATGAAGGGCGGAAGCCGATCGAACAGGATATGCCGCGACCCCTCCGCCAAAGCGAAATGACCGCAGATAAGCTGCGTGTCGCGCGGGCTTTCCTCCCCGCCCCAGACCAGCGTTCCGTGGCCCGGAAACCCCGACCGGGAGAGGACATCGTCCAGAGGCAAGGCATCGTCGGGGCCGGTGTAGCGGCAGGTCAGGATATGGGCGGTCCCATGGGGGATCACGATCAGGTCGCCTTGCCCCAGATGCACGGGCACGGCGACCCCTGCCACCCGCACCAGCGCCTCGCCCCGATGGGCGAAGTGGAATCGCGCGACGTCGCGGAAGGCGGGGACGCGCACGCCCCAGGGCTCGGTGAAGCTCGTCCGGAAGTAGAGCGAGCCACGAAGCGAGAGGCGGGTGAGGATGTCACTGAGCAGGTCCAACATGTCGTCATCCTGCACACAGATTTCTTTGTACGTCCAGAAGGCTGGACGATCGGGCATGCAAAGTGAACCATCCGGCATTAACACGCCGGAATACATGAGGTCTATGGCACAGGCAGTCGATGTGGCGGCAGGTCCAATCCTGACCCGGCGCCGCAGCCGAACGCAGTACCGGCCCGAAAAGGCCGCCCCAACCCTGTTGAAAGGAAGAACTGATGTCTCGCACGATCACCATCACCGCCGCCGCCCTGACGGCCCTTCTCGCCTTCGGCCCCGCCATGGCCGCGGACGAGGCCAATGTCGCGCCCGGCCTCACCTACGGCGGCGCGCCGCTGGGATTGCATGGCGCCGACCCGGTCGCGCTGCTCGACCAGGGCACCAACGCCGAAGGCAACGCCAGCTTTGCAGCCGCGCATGAGGGCGTCGCCTACTACTTCGCCTCCGAAGAGAACCTGAAGGCGTTCGAGGCGAATCCGGCACGTTACGCGCCCCAGTATGGCGGCTTCTGCGCCTTCGGCGTTTCGGTCGGCAAGAAGTTCGATGGCGACCCGAGCTTTGCGGCCGTTCTGAACGACAAGCTCTATGTCTTCCTCAACAAGGACGTCTACGAGGCCTATCTCAAGGACCAGGCCGGCACCATCGAGAAGGCCGAGGGCAACTGGACGAAGATCGAGCACACCGCCGCGACAGCTCTCTGACAAGAGCCCCACGGAACCGGCCCGCGCAACGCTCCACGCGGGCCGGTTTCCGCCATCTGTTGCAGGAGAGGTCCATGACTCAACCTATCACGCTCATCAGCCACGTGCTTTGCCCCTATGTCCAGCGCATCGCCATCGCACTGGCCGAGAAGGACGTGGCGCATGACTGCATCACCGTGGATCTCGCCAGGAAGCCCGACTGGTTCCTGGCGCTTTCGCCGCTCGGGCGGACGCCCGTCCTGCAGGTCGGAGAGGCGGCGCTCTTCGAGTCCGCGGCGATCCTCGAATACCTCGAGGAAACGCAACCCGGCCCCCTGCACCCCGCAGACCCGGTGGAGCGGGCACGGCAGCGCGCCTGGATCGGGTTTGCCTCTGAGTGCCTGAACGACATCGCAGACTTCTACTCTGCCCCCGATGCCGGGACGCTGGAGGCGAAGGCCGCAGCGCTCCACGCCCGGTTCCGGGTGCTGGAGGGTCAGCTTGGTTCCGGACGCTGGTTCGCCGGCGACCGCTTCAGCCTGGTCGACGCCTGCTTCGCCCCGGTCTTCCGCTACTTCGAAACCTTTGACCGGATCGGTGACTTCGGCTGTCTTGACGGCCTCGGGCGGGTGATGGCCTGGCGCCGGTCGCTTGCGATCCGGCCGTCCGTGCGCGCCGCCGTTGCCGACAATTACGACGATCTGCTGGCAGCCTTCCTGAGGCGTCGGGGGGGCGCGCTTTCGCGCAGGATGGTGCCCGCCGGTATCGCGATCCGGCATTCGGCATGACCGGCACGGCCCCAACCATCCGATTTGCGCGCCTGACCGAGGTGCCGCTTGCGGAGCTGGTCGCGCATATGTCGGACCCGCGCCTGCGCGCGCACATGCCTTTGCTGACCGGAACCTGGGGCGACGCCGAGGCGCAAGGCTTCGTCGTCGCCAAGGAGGCCTGCTGGGCGCGCGACGGACTCGGTCACTGGGCCTTTCTCGCCGACGGGCGCTATGTCGGCTGGGGCGGGTTCCAGTTGGAAGGCGAGGAGTGGGACTTCGGCCTGGTCCTGCGGCCGCAGGATTTCGGCCTTGGTGCGCGCATCACACGAGCGGCGCTGGACTTCGCGCGATCGGACCCGCGCATCCCCTTTGTCACGTTCCTGCTGCCGCCCTCGCGTCGCAACCTTGGCGCCCTGCGCCGGCTGGGCGCGCGGGCCGCCGGCCGCCAGGTCCACACCGGAGCGACATTCCTGAAGTACCGCCTCGAAACTCCACCATTCGGCTGGCAGCCGTGAAGGAAAACCATGGCGACAATCGATCATCTGAGCCTCGCGGCAACGGACACAGCACACGTGAGGGACAGCGACAGGCGGATTGTCGCCATCAGAGGAAGCGATCCTGCAGGCGCACCGTTGGGAGAGAAACGCAGTGCCGCGATACCCGTCTTGCGGTAGATCTGAGCGATTTTCCTACGGCGCGCTGCATTTGTGCCGCAAGGGGCCAGAACTCCAGGACAGAGAGACCGACAAGGGCGAACGGCTTCCGCTCGTCGATCCTCGCGTTCAGACGGGCGGCGGGCTGGGCCGGCCGGCGGAAATCGACTATCGCGGACCCGAGACCGCTGATCGATCTGCCCGGCAACTCTACAGCGGACCGACGCGGCGGGGTTACGGCGGGACCGGCGCGCGCCGATGGTCAGAAGCTTGCGCCGCTGATATCGCCGCCGAGAGCATGACGGCCACCGATCACGAACTGCTCGGCACTCATGGCGATGTGCTTGGCCGCTGCGCGAACGTCGCGCTCGCGCCGCTCGAAGGGCTGGGACTCGGCAAGGGACCGGGCTCCAATCAGATCGTTCACCCGCAGCACGGCGCCCACTGCGACGTCAGCGGCGTGAGAACAGGCCAGCCGGTAGTTGATCCGGGCCGCAACCTGATCAGCACCTTCGCTGTCGACGGAGGCGCACAGGTCCGACATGGCTGACCGCAGATAGGCGCCCGCCGCCCTGCACGACGCAAGGCAGCGCCCGATCTGGGCCTGCACCAGTTCGCGTTCCGCGACGGGAACGCTGACACCCAGACGACGGTGGCCGGCGCTGACCGAGACGAGCGCGTCGATGGCGCCCTTCGCGATCCCGAGCGGCACCGTGGCGACCGTCCAAACAAAGGCGGATACGCCTGGAAGGCGATAGACGATACCGGTTTGGGTCGGAACCGGCTGGAGGTCGCAAACGAATTCGGCTGGCAGGAACACGTTGTCCGCCTCGAAGTCCCAGCTTCCGCTGCCTCTCATGCCCGACACGTGCCAGTTGTCGATCAAGTTGACAGCCCCGCGTGGCAGGAACGCAAGAACGATCCGCCCACTACCATCGCATATCTCGCAAAGCGGGGCGAAGGTCGTGGCGTGTGGCGCGCCGCTGGCAAAGGGCCAACGGCCGGTGATGCGGTATCCGCCCGCCTCGGGAACCGCCTTGCCGATTGCGCCCGTGCTTGAGGCGACGAAGGCCGACGGGCTCACGAACACTGCTTGAGCGGCTTCCAACGACAGATAGCCGCCGGCGCGCGACATGCCGCCACCGTTTCCGACGAGCCAGCCGATCGTCCCATCGAAAGCTGCGGCGTGCTCGACCACGGTCATGAAGTCGAGGGGCGAAAGCGCGCATCCGCCGAGTTGAGCCGGCAGCAGCAGGCGGAAGAACCCCGCTTCGCTCAGGGCACGAAACGCCTCGTCCGACAGCCTTCGATCCGCATCAAGGCGCCCGGATTGTTCCGCCAGCAGGGGGCGGATCCGTTCGAACCTATCGATCATGGTCGCGGCGGTCACAGGCGATTGTCCGTCCAGCATGATGACCTCCTTCCGGGATGCCGGAATGGTCGGCCTCGATGAGAAGTGGGGCAACAGCAAAGAATTTCGGGCAAGATGAAAGCAATTCATCTAGATTGGCCCCATGCATCGGCTTCCACCTCTCCGAGAGCTTCAGGCATTCGAAGCGGCTGCCCGCCTGCTGAGCTTCAGGAAGGCGGCCGAGGAACTGTCCGTCACGCCCACAGCCGTCAGCCACCAGATACGGCTCCTGGAACGCTATTGCGGCCAACCGCTTTTCCAGCGCCAGCCGAGGCCCTTGCAACTCACCACCGCGGGCGCACAGCTTCTGCCGGTTGTCCGGGACGCCTTCCTGTCGATCTCGGACGAGCTTGGTCGCCTAACCCCCGGCAGCCGGATCGGCCATCTTCGGGTCACCACGACCAGCGCCTTCGCCGCGCGCTGGCTGCTGCCGCGCCTGGACAGCTGGCGCGCGGAAGCGCCGGGGTCGACGCTCGACCTTGTGGGAACGGATACGGTGCTGAACCTTCGCACGGGCGAAGTGGACGTCGCGATCCGTTATGCACGTCAATCACCGACGGACGGAGTCGCGGTGGAGCTGCTTCGCGATACCTTCCACGTCGTGGCGGCGCCGTCGATGCTTGACGGAGGCGTCGGGATGCTCGAGCCTCAGGCGATCCTCGATCTGCCACGCGTCGAGGTCGGCTGGCCCCTGACCGACGCCGGAGCGCCTACCTGGCGTCACTGGGAGACTGCTGCCCGAGCGGCAGGCCACCGGATCAGCGGCACCGTCCGGCCACCACACCTGAAATTCCACGAAGAGCATCACGGGATCGAAGCGATCGTTGCCGGACAGGGGCTTGGGCTGTGTAGCGACGTGCTTGTGGCACGGGAGCTTCGCGATGGCCGTCTTCTGCAAGTGAGCGATATC
Source organism: Albidovulum sediminis (assembly GCF_025380365.1). Taxonomy (GTDB): domain Bacteria; phylum Pseudomonadota; class Alphaproteobacteria; order Rhodobacterales; family Rhodobacteraceae; genus Albidovulum; species Albidovulum sediminis. The sequence goes on along the minus strand of NZ_JAOCQF010000002.1, from coordinate 198,311 downwards.
GTTCTGCCCGGCTACGGCTTCTACTTTGTCTATCGGAGCGAGCACCCGAGGCGCCGGGCCCTAGAAGCCCTGCTTCACTGGATGCAGCGACAAGCCTCCGCGTGACGCCGATTGTCAAACAGGCGCGGGCGACGGTCGGCTTGCCTGCCTTTCTTTTCTTACGCGTTTGGCTTGCCTGCCTTTTATCCCCTCTGAGCGTACACGTTGGTGGGCCTGTTTGATAAATGGCTGCGCGCAACCTTCACGGGAGTTTGACTTCAGTCCCATACTCATCGGTTAGCGCATCGGGGGGCTAGCAGCTTTCGGCTTCAAGCTGCAGTCGGAGACGTTTCACCGTCTGTGGGTGCCAGGCACCACGGCCGGAGGGAGGTGGCACACCCTCCCGATTCAAGCGATCCGCCAGTTGCCTCATCGATAGATGACCATTGGGGTCAAATCGTTCGATCAGAAAGCGGATTCGGGCTGCCTTCTCCCTCGCTTGCATTGACCGAGCCGATCGGGCCACCACCGCATCCTCAGGGGTCGCCGTTCGACCAACAAACTTCCCGTCCCGAAAAGCACCCAGTTGAACACCACGCGCCTTGGCCGCAGCTAACGCTGCCTTCGTTCGTTGCGAAATGGCTTCCCTCTCCTGCTCGGCGACAAGAGCCAGGATTCCTACCGTCAGCCGGTTTGCGTGAGGGTTGTCTGCAGCAACAAATTCCACCCCGGCATCTCGTAGCGAGAGCAGGAATGCAGCATCGCGGCTCAGGCGATCCAGCTTGGCAATGACGAGCTTGGCGGTGAAGGCTCGGCAGAGAGCTATTGCTTCAGCCAGCCTGGGCCGGTCCTTTCGCTTGCCACTCTCCACCTCGAACAGTTCGCCAAGGAGTTGCCAGCTGCCGCCATTCATGAACTCGGCAACCGCCCGGCGCTGCGCCTCGATTCCGAGTCCCTGGGCGCCCTGCTTCTGCGTCGATACGCGCAGGTAGGAAACGAACCGACCTTCCGGCATATGGGCTTCCCCTGTGTCACGCTCTGTCAATTGGTCGTATCACGAAACGTTACGACGTGGAATCCATCGAGAGACGCCAAGATTTTAGGAGGGGGCTGGGTAGCTTTCCAGGTCGCCGAGGTCCGGTTTTGTGTGCCATCTGAAATGCCTTCGCTGTGCACGGCATTCCCGCTTCCGATGCCGTGATCGGTGTCTGACCGGAAGAAGGATCGGTTTGCCCGTCACCAGATTTTAGCGGCAGAGTCAGCAGGCGTACATTTACGGACTGTATGGAGCGTTCAAACAAGCGCACTCGACAAAAAGTGTTTGGTCCGGCTGCGTTCTCTTATGTCCGATACTTGTGAAAGCCGGGCCCTGCCCACGCCGACCTGTTTTGGCTGGAGTATTCAGTCGCCAGATCTGAGACTGAAGCCAGCACTCTCAGCGACGTTTTCAGGGCCAGCTTCAAATGCGACTGTATTGCCTCCGGTGGGGGCATTGCCCTTTTTACACCTGTTTTCGATTCCGTCAACACCTATTTTAGAGGTGTTTTGTGAGGGCTTAACTGCATGGTTTTCGACCATGCGCTGGCCCCCTTTTCACCTAGCGTGCCGATCCGAGCAGCCTTTAGGGTGTCTTTAGTCGCGATCTTCACCTTCGGGCCTAGTTAGACTTTAGGGACTGAACTTGGCCAAATTGGTGCGAAAGGCCTGCTCTTTCGATTTGGCCCCCTGTCTTGCCGATGATCTTCCGGCGGTAACGCTGAAGTAAATACTACCCTGGATTGTGTATTCAAGCTGAGCTGCGTTGGAATTTGCGGGCTTCCCGTGTTCCTCGAAATCAACTTTCTTGAGCAGGTGTGCTGACCCTTCGCGATGCCTGCTGACGGTGACTCCCACCCCGCAGAGATCGGTTTAACTGAGCTTTCTTGACCCACACCGCTAATTGGAGGCCCCCTGTGTCGTCGCTTCCTCGTTGCTTGTTCCAGTTGATGCAGTCCTCCAATACGCTCCGCAAATGATACGGCGTCGAGGGGCCGGTGGGTGTAACTGATAAGCTGCCCGAATCAGGGGCTCAATTTTGGGTTGATAGCTTGAGCTGGCCGGGGAGTTCCTGGCAGCATCCGGATTCCCGACCGTTTGAGGTTTTAGGGGGTCTTTAGGTGTTGAGAAAGGCCGCCGCGGCTACTACTTCTCGACTGTCTCCGGTCGGCAGAACTTCAGCCAGGGTGCCATGCAGACGGTCCAGACCGCGGTGAACGGGGTGGATCCCCGCACTGGCCGGACTGTCACAGGCACGACGGCTGGGGTGATCACCGGGAAATACCTCCCCGTGATCCAGGCACGGCTGAAGCAACGCTCCCGCTTCGCAGGAGAGGCGCTCATGCCGGTCTACGATGATCTGGGTAACCTGACAGCCTACGAACGCTCCATGGCCCCTGAGCGGCTCTCTGCGCTCAATCGGAACGACCATCTGGGTGAGATGCGCGGGGCTTGGGCTGGACGTCAGGCTGAAGAGGAAGCTGCACAGGGTTTTACCCCCCGGAAGACGAACCCGGCAAGGACCGCAGCGGCACATCGCCGAAGCCGGAAACCAGGCCGGAACCGGCGCAACGGGAACCGCGCGAGTCGATCTTCGATACCTCCTACGCGCCGGAGCGGGCGGAGCTGCGCAAGGCCTGGTCGCGGCTGCAACGCCGGAATTGACGGGCCGACCCGTGCCGTCGAGTGAGTCGCCGGCGTGTGACCCCTGATAAGTCCCGTGGGCGCGAAGGAATTGGGGCGGCAGAAGTTTGGCGGAATTTCGGCGAATTCTAAGGATTTGCGCAGCCAATCCGCCCAGCCGGCACGGGATTGTTCACTTTGGCCGAAAGAGCATGTCCATTTAGACAAGTTCCCCAAAGTGCCGCGCTATGCGATATTATCTCAGGCGCAGATATCATCGTCGTTGTGTGTAACCAGTGCTGCAAGTGTAAGTGCGACGATGAGTTTCTGGAGTTGGCTCCGCCCGATTGTTGTCCGAGGGCGGAGCCGAACTCCGTGATCCGAACCACAGAATACGGGTACCGCTGACCTGCTATAGGATTTTCCTCCAGGCCGAACGGTTACGGCCGTTCGGCATTTCCTTCGAAACAAATGGCGAAAGCTGCCTTTGCATGCGGGCCACCCGAAATTTCGCGGTCGCGAATTGAATGTCGCCTATTATTCTGGTCTGCCCGTACCTACAGGCAACAGCGTTGAAGCTGCGCCTAACGGGCAAAGAGTGCCTTCAGCCGATCTAGGTCCAATGCCCGGCATATCAATCCATCCGGCTTGACCGTCGCCACATCTTCGCCGGCGACCATCGCATTGACGATCGCCTCATCGATGGACTGCACGGCGCCAAGGTAGAGATTGTCCAAGAGCTCGATGTTCAGTTCCTGCCGGCTGGAGATGGCCGGGGCGAATTGCGGCATCGGACCCGGGTTGGCAGTGGAGAAGGCGAGGAAGATGTCACCCGAGTTGTTGCCCCCCGGCGTGCCGCCGCGCCCGATGCCGATGGCGGCGCGCTTCGCAACCTGGCGCAGGGCGAGGCCGGAGAGCGGCGCGTCGGTGGCAAGGATCACGATGATCGAGCCCATCTCTCCGGCGTAAAGCGAGTCTTCGGGGATCAGTTCGCCCACCGGCCGCCCGAGAATCGTCAGCCACGGCCGAATGCCATGGTTCGCCTGCACGAGGGCCGCGACGGTGAAGTCATGCCCGCCTAGGGCGATCCGGCGCGAGGATGTGCCAGTGCCGCCCTTGAACTCGTAAGTGATCATGCCGTTGCCGCCGCCGGTGGAGCCTTCTGCCACCGGGCCGGTGCTTCGGGCGTTGAGGGCGGCGATGGCATGTTCGGGCTGGACGTGAAGCGCGTTGATGTCGTTCAGGACGCCGTCGTAGGTCTCGGCGACGATGGGCATCGCCCAGGCGTGTTCCTTGGCGAAATAGTCAGCGTAGTGGTCGATCATCCAGCGGGTCGCACCGGTATGGGCCGCGCCCACGCCGTGGGTGTTGGTGATCAGGATCGGCCCGAGGAAATAGCCTGAGTCATTGATCCAGTGGGTACCCGTCATCTCGCCATTGCCGTTCAGCGCGTAGTGCCCGGCCCAGACCGGCTGGGGCTCGGTTCCCGGCCGCGGCAGGATCGCGGTGACGCCGGTGCGCATCTTCCGCGCGGGGTCGGTGAGGGTGCAGAAGCCGACGGCGACGCCGGGCACATCGGTGATCGCGTTCAGCGGGCCGGGGGTGCCGGGGAAGGGCAGGCCCAGATCACGGGCGCGGGGTCGGGTCATGTCAGTCGGTCTTTCTGCTGCGTAGCCACAGGCCAAGGGCGGCGATCACCACGGACGCGAGGATGATTAGCGTTGCGATGGCGTTGATCTCGGGCTTCACGCCCCTTCGGATCATGCCGAAGATGAAGACCGGCAGCGTCGTATCGCCGGTGCCCGAGATGAAATAGGTGATGACGAGGTCATCCATCGAAATGACGAAGGCCAGAAGTGCCCCGCCCAGGATGCCGGGGGTGAGTTGCGGCAAGAGGACTTTGCGGAGGGTGACCCATTCCGAGGCGCCGAGGTCGGCCGAGGCTTCTTCCAGCGCGGGGTCGATGCCGGCGATGCGGGCCTGAACGATGATGAAGACGTAGGAGGTCAGGAAGGTGCAGTGGCCGATGATGATTGTCAGCATCGACAGTTTCATGCCGATGGTGACGAAGAAGATCAGAAGGCCGATGCCAAGGACGATGTCGGGCATCATCATCGGCAGCATCAGGAAGCCGTTGTAGAAGCCGCGCATCCGGAACCGGTACCGGGCCAGCGCGATGGCGGTGGCAGTGCCGATCACGGTCGAGATCGTGGTGGTGAACAGCGCCACGGTCAGTGAGGTGCGCAGCGCGGCGAGCATCTGGTCGGTGCTTTCGACATAGGCTGCGCGGTTCGAGACATCTGTCGTCCGGTCCGACAGGCCGAGAAGGCCCGTGTACCAGTCGAAGGTAAAATGTTCCCAGATCATCATGTTGACCGGGTTCGAGTTGAACGAATAGCCGATGATGACGAAGAGGGGCGCGTAGATGAAGGCGAAGAAGGCGAGCGAGAAGGCCGTGAGTGCGGCCCAGCCGACAGGGTTACGCATGGCCACTCACCTTCCGCGCGCGGGTGACCGAGACCATGAGGACGGTCAGCACTACGCCCATGATGATCATCGACAGCGCCGATCCGAAGGGCCAGTTGCGCGATGACAGGAACTGCTGTTCGACCAGGTTGCCGATCATCAGGCCCTTGGCGCCGCCCAGCACGTCCGGGACCACGAAGTTGCCGACCGAGGGGATGAAGACGATGACCGCTCCGCCGAGGATGCCGGGTAGGGTCTGGGGCAGGATCACCTTGAGGAAGGTCTGAATGCGGTTCGCGCCAAGGTCCATGGACGCCTCGACCTGCGCGCGGTCAAGGTTGTCGACGGCGGCATATAGCGGCAGGAACATGAAGGGGATCATGACGTAGACCATGCCAAGGACTACGGCGGCGGGGGTGTAGAGGATCTCCAGCGGCTCGGAGATAAGGCCGGTCCAGAGGAGGATCGTGTTCAGCAGTCCGGTCGGCTTCAGGATCAGAAGCCAAGCGTAGAGCCGGACGATCAGGCTGCAGAAGAACGGGAGCGTGATGAGGAACAGGAACACCAGCCGCCAGCGATCATTGAGGCGGCTGACCCAGAAGGCGACGGGGTAACAGAGGATGAGGGTCAGGACGACCGTCAGCGCGGCGAAGGAGAGGGAGCGCCAGAGGATCTGCAAATAGATCGGCTCGAAGATTTCATTGATCCCGTCTGCCCAGCCGAAGATGCGGCCGTAGTTCCAGTGGTAGAAGGACCATTCCACGCCGCCGTAGAGGCCAGGGGTGAGGAGGGAGAAGAGCGCGATGATGCAGAGCGGGAGGAGGAAGAACACGCCGAGGAACAGCGTCACTGGGGCGAGGAGGACGCCCAGCACCACCGACTGCCGCTTCACCGCCATCACGCGGCCTCCAGCACGTGGACGCGCGCCGGATCGTGGGACAGATGCACGGTCGCCCCGGCCTCGACCCCGGCAGTGTCGCGCGCGATGACGCGGAGTTCGGGACCGCCTGCCTTTGGTTGGACGAAGACGTAGAGGTCAGACCCAAGGTAGACCGCTCGGGAGACGGTGGCGGGGATACCGGAGGCGCCCAAAGTGAAATCTGCCGGGCGGAGGACTGCTGTTACCTGTTCGCCGGGTTTGCGACCCGAGGCAGGCAGGCGGAGTTCGACGCCCTCGGCGGTCCGGGCCAGAGCTTCGCTCCCGTCAACCCGGTCGATTGTCACGGGCATCAGGTTGGTCTCGCCGATGAACTCCGCCACGAAGCGGTTCTTCGGGTGGCGGTAGATGTCGCGTGGGGTGCCAATCTGTTCGATCTGCCCTGCGCGCATGACCACGATCCGGTCGGACATCGTCAGTGCCTCTTCCTGGTCGTGGGTCACGAAGATGAAGGCGATGCCGAGAGAGTGCTGCAGCGTCTTCAATTCCAGCTGCATCTGTTGGCGGAGATTGCGGTCCAGCGCCGAGAGGGGCTCGTCAAGAAGGAGGAGCTGCGGCTTGGCGATGATCGCGCGGGCAAGCGCCACCCGCTGCCGCTGGCCGCCGGAAAGCTGGCCAGGCTTGCGCGCGCCGAGGCCCGCTAGGCCCACCTTCTCCAGCGCCTCGGCGACCTCAGCCTCGCGTGCTGCCTTCGCGACGCCGGCTACCTCCAGCGCATAACCGACGTTCCGCGCTACGGTCATGTGGCCAAAGAGGGCGTAGCTTTGGAAGACGGTGTTCACCGGGCGTCGGAAGGGCGGCAGGCCGGTCAGGTCCGCGCCCCCAAGCCGCATCGTGCCGCTGTCAAGCGTCTCGAACCCCGAGATCGCGCGCAGAAGCGTGGTCTTGCCGCAGCCCGAGGGCCCGAGCAGCGTCACGAATTCATTCGCGCTGACATCAAGGCTGACCCCGTCGAGGGCGGCCAGGCGGCCGCCTTCTGGGGTGACGAAGGTCCGGCGCGCGTCACGGATTTCCAGAAGCGCCGACATTCACTGCGCCGTTCGGATCGTGTTCCAGGCGCGGTCGTAGAGTTTGAGCGCGGCGCCAATGTCCTCGAAGATCTGGAGGCGTGCCATCGTGTCAGCACCGACGTTGATGTTCGGGTTCGACTTGATGAAGTCGGGCGTCAGGTCGTTCGCCGGGATGTTGGGCGTGCCGTTGAACTGCTGCGCGACGTTCAGCGCGGCGATTTCGGGTTTCAGGTAGAACTCAAGGAATTTCTTGGCATTCTCCTTGTTCGGCGCCGATGCCAGGACGCAGATGTTTTCCTGGTACATCGTGCCGCCTTCGGACGGGATGATGTACTTGATGTTCGGCGTGTCGGTGAAGAAGACGTTGCCACCGACGAAGAAATGACCCGCCGCGATGTCGCCCGAGGCGAGCATCGGTGGCACCTCGTAAGTGAAGGCGTTCACGGCGGCCTTGTGATACAGCACATAATCCGCCGCCGCCTGCACTTCGGCCGGATCAATGCTGTTGACCGACGTCCCGTTCATGATGTGACCGATGGCCAGAACCTCGCGCATGTCGTCGAGAAGCGTGATCTTTGCGCCGCTCTTTTCCGGGATCGCGAAAAAATCCGCCCAGCCGGTGATCGGGCCGGTGATGTCCTCGTTGTAGAAGATGCCCACGGTGCCCCAGGCGTAGGGCAGGCAGTATTCACTGTTCGGGTCTTCCTTGGCGCGGATGAAGGCCGGGTCGATGTTTTTGAAGTCCGGCGCTGTGTTGATGCCGGTCTTTTCCAGAAGCCCCAGCTTGATCATGATGTCGTTCATGTGGACCGAGGGGAAGACGATGTCATACCCCGTGGCGCCCGCCTGGATCTTCGCCAGCATTTCCTCGTTCGAGGAATAGGTGTCCAGCGTCACCGCGATGCCGGTTTCCTCGGTGAACTTCGTCAGCACTTCGGGGTTGATGTAGTCGCCCCAGTTGTACAGCGCGAGCGTGCCTTCAGCCTGCGCCACACCTGCCATCACCGCGATGGCCGATGCCAATCCAATTGCCTTCATGTTCCCCTCCCGGTTGGTGCCTTCGGTTCAGTCTGCCGGTTTCAAGGGTCTTGGCGGCAGCGACTCGGGCATGCTATGGTAATGACAGATTGCTACCATCTAGATTGCTTGGTGTAAACTCTGTCATGAATGACCTACCTGCACCACCCGAGGATTCGCCGCTTGCCGCGCGGTTGCGTGGCATGTCCAGCCGCCTGACGAAATCAGAGGCGGTCATCGCCCAATGGCTGATCCTGAACGAACCTACCCTGGGCTTGGAGACCGGCGCCTCGATCGCCGCCAAGACCGGCGTCAGCGAGATCACGGTCAGTCGCTTCCTCAAGCGCGCGGGCTACAAGGGCCTGCAGGGGCTGAAGGAAGACCTGCAGGCGGCATTGGTGCATGCGCATGTTTCGCCATCCGACCGCTACTTCCGCCTGCTCGACGGCGAAATCGGCGCGATCCTGAAACGCGATGCCGACGCGGTTCTGGCGTTGGCTCAAGAGGTAGAGAAGCCCGCTTGGCCCAAGGCCATCGACGCGATCGCCGGTGCAGATGAGGTCTTCGTCACCGGCTTCCAGACCATCCGCGGCATCGCCGAGGATTTTGCCCGCCGCCTGTCAATCGTGCGCGGCTCGGTCCGGTTCCTGTCGCCACACGACGGCGGCCTGGTGGAATGGATCCCCTCCTTCCGCCGCGCCGAAGAGACGCGCTGCCTGCTGATGATCGACATGGCGCCTTACGCCCGCGAAGCCCTGCCCATTGTGCAGACCGCGCGCGGCCTGGGTATGCAGGTGGTCGTGGTGACGGACGAACTGAATACCTGGGCCAGCCCGGAGACCCCCTTCGTCTTCCATGTTGCCACAAAGGTCGACGCCTTCCTGGAAAGTACTGGCCCGATGACCACACTGATGAACATCATAATCCACGAGGTCGCTGGTCGCGCGCCGGAGAAGGCCCGGAAACGCATAAGAGACTGGCCACCGATCATGCGGGGGCTGAGCCTATACTAGGTCCGAATTGCTACCGAGAAACCGAAGACCACACAGCGGCCCTGCGCGAACAGCCGCTTCAGGGAATGCTGCCATGCGGCGTGTTTGGAGCCGAACCGCCCGTAAGGGCCGTAAGTGCCCTGGCCTGCACGAAGGGCGGAAAGCAGACGGCCGGTGCAGATGCGAAGCAAGCTGTCCGTTGCACGGATAGCAGGCATTCACACAAGGGTAAGATCGGCAATGTTCCCGTGCGGCGACGAAGCTACCAAACGGCCCAAATTGCGAACATGATGCGTAGAGACTGACCCAATGCTGGCGATATTTGCTTCTACTCTCGACAGACTTTGGTAATCTTCTGTCTATGGCTAGCGGCAACCCCACGAAAACAACGAACCCTATCCACTTCGAAGACCTCGATCCCAAGCGCTTCGAAGACTTGGTGCGAGAGTTGATTTACGACTTTCGCGACTGGCAGACTATCGAAGCTACCGGCAAGGGCGGTGACGACGACGGCTTCGACATCAGAGCTTTCGAACGTACCACGACAACTGTCACTGATGATGATGGCGAAGAGGTCGTCCGTCCGATGGACGGTAACCTCTGGATGATCCAGTGCAAGCGCGAGAAGACTATTCCGCCCAGCAAGATCGCGAAAATCCTAAAGGACATCGACCCTGGGAATCCGCCATACGGATACATCTTGGCGGCAGCAACTAACTTCTCCAAGAAATCCTACGACACGTTTCGCGACGAACTGACAAAGTTGGGCGTCCTTGAGTTCTACCTTTGGGGCAATGCCACGCTCGAAACCGAGCTACACCAGCCAAAGAACGACAGAATATTGTTCACCTTCTTCGGCATATCGAACGTTAGACGCAAGCGCTCGCGTGCCACTGAAATCAGGTCCGAGGTGACCAACAAGAACCGAATCATGCGAATTCTTGGAGAAAACCCATCACGCTCCTGGATCTTGGCTAGGGACTCGAAGGATCGCCACTACCCTTATGAATCGAAGTATGCAGATTTTGAGGAAAGGCCGCGTTGGAAAGACTACGAAGTTGTCGAGCTGCACCCGCGGGGCGTGATTGTCTCGGTGAAGCAGTGCTATGCTTGGTTTGACGAGGAAAAGAGGACCTTTGACCTTGCTGAGCCGCCGATCTTTTTCAGCAACCCATACGACCGAACCCACGATCCGAAGAAGGATCGAGCAAATCGGGAAACAATTGATTTCATCAGAGATTTTTGGGAACGATTGCCCAAGAAGAACCAGGCGATGTTCCATCTCAACGGTATCATTCGATATGAAGACATGCTTGTGATCGATGACAAAGGTGACAGCTGGAAAGAGGTGCCTCATATTTTTGTGGACTTTGTGGATGGGCAGCCCGTGTCGGGAACGCTAGAGTTTCTAATGAAGGGTGAACGGCAAATCTTGCTTGATGATTTTTCCTTGGAAAGTGTTTTCCCGGCGTCCTTTCCAAAGCCGCAATTCGGAAAGATCCACGATGAGGAAGGGCTAGCTTTGCCTGACAGCATCAGTGAACAAATCGCCAATTTCCGTGGAAACTTCGACACCCTTTATGACGTTGATAGTCGGTTCGCACACTTAAAACCAGGTGATGTAGCGGTCGTGAGGTTCGGCCAGAAGGATGACCGATTTATCCAGATCACCCAACGGTACAAGTTGTCTGGAAGCGACATGCTTCGGGACGATCCGCACCTGGCTTGGAAGATCAAGCAGCAAATTGAACGAGAGCCGAGAGCGGATGATGTGATCGATGTGCTTGAGTTCCGTTCTTGCTATGAGCACCAATGGAAGCAGTAGCGACGCTCGCTGTTCCTGTTATTGCTCGGGCGCTTCACTTTCATCCCTTGTGGACGGCCGCTATATGGGGCGTCGCACCAGAGACGAAGTTCTCTGGGGAATGGCGGCTTTGGGCCGAATGCCAACTTCACTTATGAAAAGCATGCATGTGCCCGCGCTGCCTTGCGGCGGCTTTCCAGTGCCTCTTGCGTGCGCCTTCGGGTTCCAGGTGGGCGTATTTGCCGCCTGAGAAGTTGTGCCAATCCAGGGCCAACCCTCGCCGAACCATCTCTGCGCTCAAGTCCCGACCATCGGGAAGGTAGCAGGTAGCAACCAGCCGGTCGTATGAAATGTCGACTGCAATCTCTGCGGTAATGATCTGCCCCTTGCAGAGCTGGACCAACTCCCATTTGGCCTTCTGCCCCCATGGGTGCTTAAGTTCTGGTGCATCTATGCCGGCCAGCCGTAACCGGACCTCGCCGATCTGGATCGTATCCCCGTCAATCACGTAGCACTTGCCGGATAAAGTCGTCTGTCGTGCTGGTGCTGGTTCTGTAACGCGGACGCTAACTGCAACTCGCCGCTGTGGCGCTTTCTCAGGTTGCCACACGCTCCTGTAATCGTCCTCGCTCGACGAGGGGGCGCTTCCTCTCGGAGCGGAACCGCCCCCGAAAATCAGACGCACTATGAGCTTGAGCACGGGAACCTCAAGCCGACTAGCAAACGCATCGCTGACACTCCGTCAATGCCAGCCCCCGGAAGAATGCTCCGCGATAAAGCCCACGCAGGCAAGTGTTTAATTGTCCGGCTTCAACCCGCTTTGCCGACGAGCGGCTACGACTTCGACCAGCAGGATGCCCCGATGAAGCTGATGGCCTTTGCTTCGCACTGTTCCGTTTACAGCTGCATCGCAAGTACTTGACCCGGACCAGTTCATCCTTGTGCTGGGCTGCAATGATGAAGCTGTCATGCACGGGCAGGACCGGCACGTCCTTTTCAGCGAAGTGCAGCATGATCTGTTCAGCCATGTCACTGTCTTCGCGTTGCAGGTAAAGCCCGATCCCGGTGCCGAAGATGCCCGGCAACATCGGGAAGGCAACCATGACACTTTGGCGGAATGCCTCGGCGGTCATGCCATGGGCGACACTATCGAAGTTGCGCGGCTCTTTCGTGGTGCCGTTGGCATTCAGCAGAGCAAGGAAGGTGGAGACGTGGACACTGAACTGTTTGTTCCTTCGGCCCCACGGCGCACAGCACAGGTAGGATTCGGCCTTCGCTAATTGAGTTCCACCCCGACCAGTTCAGAAGCCTCGCGTAGAAATACCTCGCGTTCGCGGAGTATCCAGCCACGAAAACTGCGCATGGCGGGTGTCAGCGAGCGGCCAGCCGACCAGACGAGGGCATAGGGGAAGGAGTACTTCGTATAGAGCCGCGGCCCAAGCGGTGCGACCAGCCTTCCCGATCGCAATTCGGCGAAGCTCGACACCAGCCCGCACAAGACGAGTCCGTGCCCCGAAAGCGCGGCGCGGGTTCCTGCGACGCGATTGGGCGGAGCCGGATCCTCTCGCCGAATGCCGTGCCGCTCGAGCAGTTCGGCCCATCCAACAATCGCGGGATCACCCGAAGTCGGCGAATACCGGAAGAGCGGGATGCCAGTCAGATCGCGAGTTGTTTCGTCAAGCCCGTGCGTCTTGGCGAATTCCGGAGTGCACAGCGGTAACATGCCTCCAAGAAACAGGTGCTCGCGTTTCAGTTCGGATCCGCCAGGTTGTCCGACGCGAACTGCTATATCCGCTTCGCCGCGAACCAGGTCCACGAACCTGTCACCAAGATCGAACTCGACCTCGACCTGCGGACAGGCACCGTAGAAGGCGGGCAACCGCTTCACCGTGACCGACATCGCCGGCAAGTTCGATGTCGGCCGCGTCGACACCTCGCAGGGGATCGTCGAGACGACGCCGGTGGGCGGCAGCCTGCTCGTGGACGACGACGGGCCGACGGCGGCCATCACCGACACCGGCGTGACGGTGACGCATGACGAAACGGCGGGCGTGCAGGCCGACACCGATCAGGCAGGCGCAGTCCCGACGGTCTTTGCCACCGGCGACGGCTTGCCCGCGACGGCCATCGGCTGGGCGCAAAGCGCCGGCGCGGTGGTCAGCACCGCCGGCACCGCCTTCGGCACCGACGGCGCCGCCGCGACCGACAGCGCGGTCTGGTCGCTGACCATTCCCAACCTTGCCGGCACCGACAGCGGCCTGAACGCGATCTCGGGCGCCGACATCATCCTCTTCGTCGAGGAGCACAACGGCGAAATGATCATCGTCGGGCGCGAGGGCGGTGCGGCCGGCGCGGTGGTGCTGGCAGTCTCGATCACCCAGACCGGCCTCCTGCAGGTGGTGCAGTACGGCGCGGTCGAGCATCTGCCCAACACCACCGCCGACCAGACCGCGACCATGCTCGACACCGCCATCCAGGCGGTGCTGACCGTGACCGACGCCGACGGCGACACCCATGTCGACACCGAATACATCGGCGACAAGGTCAACATCCAGGACGACGGGCCGACGGGCGAGGACATCGGCACCGAGACGCTGGAGGAAGACGATCTGGCCAATGCGCTCAGCACCGGCAACAACGAGGATGCCTCGGTGGACGCGCATACCGCGACGATCGACCTCTCGGACGGTGTTACCTCGACCGGGGCCGACGCGCCGCTGTCCTACAACCTCGACGACATCGACCCCGATACCGTGCTGCCTGCGCTTCTGTCGAAGGGCGAGGCGGTCGATTACGAGCTGACGCTTGACGACGCCTCCATGGGCGGGGCGGACGTGATCCGTGCCTGGGTCGACAAGGGCGGCGCCGGGGAGCGGCTCGTCTTCACCTTCTCAGTCAGCAGTGTCGGCGCGGCAACGCTGACGCTCAACGACCAGCTCGACCATGCGGCCGGCGGGGGCGAGAATACCGCGCTCCTGCTTGCGGGCGGGGGCACCGTCAGCGTTATCGACTTCTCGGCCATGCTGCTGATCCTCGATGCCGACAACGACCCGCTCGCGACCGAGGCCGGGTTCCTGACCTATGCGGTCCAGGACGACGTGCCGGTGCTGACCGGCGGGACGGAAAGCGGGTCGGTCGACGAGGACGACCTGCAGACGGCGCTCTCGGACGGCAGCGACACGGGCACCAACCCGCTGACGGCGACGGGCGACCTGTCGGCCCTCGTGACCGCGGGGACGGACGAGCCGGCGGCCTGGTCGCTTCTCGTCGACACCTCGGGCCTGCCCGCGCTTTCCTCGAAGGGGGTGGCGCTCAGCTATGCCGTCGTCGGCGACACGCTGACGGCGACGGCGGGCGCGATCACGGTGTTCACGCTCGTGCTCGATGGCGACGGGACCTATACCTACACCCAGTTCGACCAGCTCGACCACGCCACCGGCAACGGCCAGAGCAGCCTGACGATCGACTTCTCCTCGGTCGTGCAGGCGGCGGACTACGACGACGACACGATCGGGCTGCCGGCCTCGACCTTCGAGATCACGGTGGTCGACGACATCTCCGCGATCGGGCCCATTGCCAATTCGACGATCGACTTCGCGTCCGGCGAGTCTGCGACCAAGACGCTGAACGGGGTCATCGGCGCGGACGAGAACAACGCCACGAACCTGTCGGCCGCGGGCACGAAGACCTACACCTTCACCAGCTACAGCGGCGACACCTCGGGCAATGCGCCCGCCGCCGTGCCGGGTCTGCTGGCGGAGCTGAGCAGCGACGCGACGACGGTGACCTACTATGTCGACGGCGACGGGGTGGCCGGATTCACCGCGGGCGACACCAAGTACTACGACGTCGTTCTCGACCAGACCAACGGCACCTACACCTTCTCGGTCTACCAGAACCCGCCGCCGGCGGAACTGAACTTCGACTTCGACGGCTTCCCCTCGGGCAAGCAGATCTACGGCGTGTTCGGCGCCAAGGACCAGGGCGGGGTGGTCGATCCCGACGGGCCGGCGATCCTCGTGTTCGGCGAGGGCGTGAACCTTGTCACCTCGGGGACGAAGGCGGGTCAGGCGGTCGTCGGCGGCAGCGCGGGCCATTTCGTCAACTCCTCGAACGCACAGAACTCGGGCACCGCGCTTGCCATCGACAACCAGACCACCGATTCCGGCGAGGGCATGTTCATCGCCTATGTCGATGATCCGGAGGCCGACACCATCGTGGTCGGCGTCGGATCGTCGTCGCAACTGACCACGGCCTATGGCGATGCGGATTACCTCAACTTCGCCGCGCTGATGCCTTCTAACGGGGCAGAGGTCGACATCTCGCAGGTCACGCCCAACGGTAGTCTCGTGGATCTGCAGATCACCGCCTACAGCGCGGTGGTGCCGGTGTCGGGCGGCACGGATGCCGACGGGGTCGACACGGACGCCGAGGCCTACGCCTTCCTGCAGAATCCGCTCACAGGCGCCTCGCAGGAGGATATCGTCGAGGTGATCGTGCGCGACGGCGGCGGCACCATCCTGGAGCACTGGGCCCTGACCGGCGGGGCCTATGTCGCGGAGGTCGACGACGCCGTGATCGACGTCGACTTCATCGACGACGGTTCGGGCAACCACAGCGCGATCATCTACAACGCGGCCGACAATTACAGCATCGAGTTCATCACCGCGGACGAGCACAACCTTGCCCTGGTCGAGAACGTGGATACCGACGGCGACGGCTTCGACATCGGCGGGTTCAACATCACCGAGGCGCAGCCAACGCCGGACCAGAAGTTCGACTTCACCGTGCAGATCACCGACTTCGACGGTGACACCGACACGGCAAGCTTCTCGGTCAGCCTCGACGGCACCGGACTTTACGACAACGACGCGGTGGCCGGCGTCTGATTGTGCGCCGGGCGGGGCCGCGCCCTGCCCGGGCTCGCTTCAAGGGGGGCAACCGATGTCGAAGCGGTCTTCCGAGTTCTCGGACGCGATGAGCGCCGTGCGGCGCCAAAGATGGGTTCTGTTCCTGCTCGGGTCAGTGGCGAACCTGCTGATGCTTGTCAGCGCGATCTACATGCTGCAGGTCTATGACCGCGTGCTGTCGAGCGGATCGCTCGACACGCTGCTCTGGCTGACCGTAGTCGCGCTGGTCGCGCTGGGGGCCTACGGAGTGCTGGAGCAGGCGCGGCGGGTCATGCTGTCGCGCGCGGCGCTCCATATCGACGCCGAACTGTCTGCGCCGGTGCTGAGACGCAATATGGGCCGGCTCCTGTCCGAAGGTCGCTTCGAAAGCGGCATCCGCGACGTCGCCGACCTCCGGAACTATTACCAGAGCGACGCGGTGATCGCCTTCCATGACGCGCCCTGGAGCTTCGTGTTCATCGTCTTCATATGGGCGCTGCATCCCGTGCTCGGTGTGGTCGCGGTCGCCGGGGCGCTTGTCCTTTTCGCCGCCAGCCTTGCGAACGAAGTCCTGACACGCCGTCGCCTTGGCAGGGCGCTGGCGGACCTTCGCAGCGGGCAGGAGGCGGCGACGCGCCTTGTGGCCGAGGGGGAGACGATCATGCCGCTCGGCATGGAAGGTCCGATCTTCGACCGCTGGCAGGACCGGCACACCGCCGCGATGGAGGCGCGGCAACGCGTCGACGAGATCACGATCGGCATCGTGAGCCTGACGCGGGCGGTGCGGCCGGCCCTTCAGGTGCTCATCCTCGGCAGCGGCGCCTGGCTTGTCCTGCATGGCGAAACGACGCCAGGCGCGATGGTGGCGGCGTCGATCATCCTGGGCCGCGTGCTCGCCCCGGTCGAACGGTCGCTGATGGCCTGGGGCCGGTTCACCGCCAAGCGCGCGGCCGAGGGACGTCTGGCAGCCGCCTTCGAAAAGCGGGCCGACGCGGCCGACCCGCTGCGCCTGCCGCGGCCCTCGGGCCGGGTCGAGGCGTCGGCCCTGAGCTACGCGGTGCCGGATGCGCCGCCGATCCTGCGCGGCGTGTCCTTCGCCCTTGCCCCCGGCAGCATCTGCGGGGTGGTCGGCGAATCCGGTGCGGGCAAGTCGACGCTGTGCCGGCTTATGGTCGGCGCGGTCCGTCCGACCGCGGGCCATGTCCGCCTGGACGGCGCCGACGTCGCGTCCTGGGATTCGGACGACCTCGGCCGGTACATCGGCTATCTGCCGCAAATGGTCCGGCTGTTCCCCGGAACCATCGCGGAAAACATCGCCCGCTTCCGCAAGACCGAGGACGAGGCGGTGATCCGCGCGGCGCAGCTTGCGGGAGCGCATGACCTGATCCTGCGGCTTCCGGAGGGTTATGACACCCTGGTCACCGATGCAGGGACGCAGCTTTCGATCGGCCAATGCCAGCGGATCGGACTGGCTCGCGCGTTGTTCGGCGATCCATCCTTTGTCGTGCTTGACGAGCCGAATTCGAACCTCGACGCCGAGGGCGACCGCGCGCTGATCGCGGCCATCGGCAGGCTCCGCGCGATGGGGACGACGGTGATCGTCGTGTCGCACCGAGCCGGGGTCTTGCGGGTGACCGACCACGCGCTGGTACTGCACGCTGGCCAGGCGGTGAAGTTCGGCGAAACCGCCACCATCCTGAAACCCGCGCCGATGACTGACGGGGATGCGCCCGCAACGCCGGTCGAGGCGCTTGCGGCGCTGCGCAAGAAGCGTCGGCGGCCACCAACCGAAACCGCGGCCGCGGCCGCCCAGGTTTCGCAGGCCCAGTCGCGTGACGCCTACGAAGATGACTGCGAGGTGCCGACATGACCGTGTTCAGGGAAACGCTCGACGCCACGATGGCGGCCTTCGATGATTTCGTCGGCGCGCTGACCGCCACCGCGCAGGACGCGGACCCGCGCCTCCTGACCCTCGCGGGGCTTGCCACGGCGCTGTTCCTCGTTCCGATCGCGGGCGGCATTCTCTCTGCCGGGGCCAGTTCCTCGGGCAGACGCCGGCTTGCGCGGCTGACACGCGGGCCGCGCTGGCTGGGTTACGCGACCATTGCGGTGCTGGCGCTGGCATTCGCCGGCTGGTCCTGGGTGGCGCCGCTGGCCAGCGCGTCGATCGCGCTGGGCGTGGTTTCACCGGACGGGAGCCGGAAGTCGGTGGACCACCTCGAGGGAGGGATCGTCCGCGCCATCCATGTGCGCGAGGGGGATGCCGTGCTGGCGGGCGATCCTCTGATCGTCCTTGATGACGTGGAAGCGCGTGCCAACCGCGCCGGGCTGGCCGAACGGCGGCGCTACCTGGCGGCCGCGGCCGCACGCCTTTCGGCCGAGCGCGACAGGGCGACCGAGATCGCCTTTCCCGCCGATCTGGTCGCGGATCCGGCCAGCGCCGAGGTCGTGGCGGCGCAGCAGGCACTTTTCCGCGACCGCCGGGCCAGCGTCGAAGGGCAGCGCAGCATCCTGCATCGCCGGATTGCCCAGCTTGCCGAGCAGAACCTCGGGCTTGAGGCGGTCATCGCCGCGCGCGAGGAGCAGGCCGCCCTGATCGCGGAGGAGACGGCGACGGTCCAGACCCTGCTGGACCGCGGGCTCGAACATGCCTCCCGCATCCTCTCGCTGCGATGTGCAGCCGCCGAGATCGAGGTGGAGATCGCGGGCAATCGCGCCCGCATCGCCGAAAACCACGAAAAGATCGGAGAGACGGAACTCTCGCTGCTGACGCTGGACGCCCAGGTGCAGGAACGCGCGACCGGCGAACTGGCCGACATCCTGCGCCAGCTTTCCGAGGTGGACAGCCGCATCCCGCTGCTGGACGACATCCTGTCCCGAACGGTGGTCCGGGCGCCGATATCCGGCGTGGTGATGAACGTCGCGCCGCGCAGCCCGCAGGAAGTGGTCAAGCCCGGTCAGACCCTGCTCGAGATCGTGCCGCAGGACATGCCGATGATCATCGACGCGCGCATCCGCCCCACCGACATCGACCGGATCGAGCCCGGCATGCGGGCGCGGGTCGTGCTGACTGCCTACCGGCAGCGCAACCTGCCGCAGATCCATGGCGTGCTCAGGTCCGTATCTGCGGACCGGCTGATCGAGGATCGTACCGGAGAGCCTTATTTCCTGGCGAAGGTCGAGGTCGACGAGAGCGATCTGGAAAGGGTTGCCGGTCTGCGGCTGATGCCCGGAATGCCGGCCGAAGTCTATATCCTCGACGGCGAGCGTACGCTTGTCTCCTATCTTGTGGAGCCCTTGGTGCAGTCGCTCGACCGTAGCTTCCGGGAAAACTAAAAACATGGCGCCGCGTCAGGGAACGGCCCCATGCAAGCGCAGGCCAGGCCCACCGGATGGCGGGGCCTAACACGTGCACTTTGTGCCATCTGTGGCCAGCGATATGGTTCGCATCGAGCGCCCGGGTGTCTGGCAGAGGGGATGGCAAGTCGATCAGCGTACAGAAGAATCGAGCTTTTTCTGTAAGTTCCTTCGGATAGCAAACCCGCGAAGGCCGCCTCGATCCGGTACTCGCCTCAACCTTCCCCATCCAGGCTGCGGATCAGCGCCGGATCGCCCGGCCCGGTTCAGACCAGATCGCCCGCGGACACGCCAAGACGGGACGCCAGCCGGGCCAGGGTCGCGCGCCTGCCGCCCGTCCAGTCCGCCTCACGCGCCGCATAAAGTGTCGCCTGGCTTTGATGCACCAGCCCGTCGGACAGGATCTTGAGGTGGTTCGCCCGCAAGGTCTCTCCGGTCGAGGTGATGTCGGCCACGGCCTCGGCGGTCAGGTTCTTGACCGTGCCCTCGGTCGCGCCCTGACTGTCGACCAGCTGGTAGTCGGCGACCCCGTGCCGGGTCAGGAAATCGCGCACCAGACGGTGGTACTTCGTCGCGATGCGAAGGCGGAACCCGTGTTCCCGTCGAAAGGCCGCCGCCGCGGCGTCAAGGTCGTCCAGCGTGTCGACATCCGGCCAGCAGGCGGGCACGGCGATGATCAGGTCGGCATGACCGAACCCCATCGGCGCAAGCTCGACCACCTGCGACGGCCAGTCGGCCAGCTTCTCCTGCACGAGGTCCGAGCCGGTCACGCCCAGATGGATGCGGCCAGCGGCCAGTTCGCGCGGGATCTCGCCCGCCGACAGCAGCACGAGCTGCAGTCCGTCCACCCCTTCCACCGCGCCGGCATATTCCCGGTCGGACCCGGTGCGGCGAAGCTTCACGCCGCGGGCCCCGAACCAGTCGAAGCACTGCTCCATCAGCCGGCCCTTCGAGGGCACGCCCAGCTTCAGCATGGCCCGAGCCCCCCCAGATCGGCGACAAGGCCGGGGCGGATGATGCCGCCGACGGCCGGGATGGACCGGCCCTGCCCGAGGACCTCGGTCAGCGCGTCGTAGCGCCCGCCCGAGGCGACCGGGGGCAGATCCGGGTTGGCCGCGTGGAACGAGAACACGAAGCCGTCGTAGTATTCGAGCGTGGTGCGCCCGTGGCTGGCCTCGAACGCGAGCGTGCCGATGTCGATCCCGGCCTGTGCCAGCGCGTCAAGCCGCGCCTCCATCCGGTCGACGGCGGGCAGGATGGCGGGCATCTCGCGCGTCATCTCGCGCAGGTGCGCCAGAGCGGCGGGGCCGGGGGCCGCAAGGTTCAAGAGATCCTCGAGCCGGGCGACCTCTTCGGCCGAAATCGGCGCAGCCCCGGCATCCTCGACCAGCGCGGCAAGGCGCGCGGCGATCTCACCCTTGCTGCGCAGGCCGACATGGGGGGCCGATCCGGGCCGTTCGCCCGCGGAAAGCGCCCGCAGAAGCGCCTGGCGGCTGGGCGGCACCGGGGCGCGGCCGCCGAAGCGGTCAAGCAGTTCGGTGAACCGGCGCGGCCGCCAGATGTGCCGCAGAAGTGCGGCCTTGCGCGTCTCAAGCGTCTTCAGCCCGCGCACCGCAGCCGTCAGGATGGCGATGTCCCCGGTCGCCGCGCGCAGGCCAAGGGGTGCCAGAAGCCGGGCGAACAGCGCGAAAACCTCGGCATCGGCAGCGACGGGATCGTTGCGCTCGAACACCTCGTAACCCACCTGCACGTATTCCGCGCGCCGCGCGGAGGGCCGTTCCTGCTTGCGGAAGACCTCGCCCGCGTAGCAGTAGCGCGCGGGCTCCGCCCCGTCGGCCATGTGCATCTGCACGACGGGCACCGTGAAGTCGGGGCGCAGCATCATCTCGCCCCGGACCGGATCGGCGGTCACATAGGCGCGGGCGCGGATATCCTCGCCGTAAAGGTCCAGAAGCACCTCGGCAGGCTGGAGGATGTCGGTCTCCACCTCGACCGCGCCCGCGGCGCGGAAGGCGGCGACAAGGCGCGCCGCCTCGACCCGGGCCGCCGCCTTTTCCGCCATCAGCCCTGCCCCAGGATGCGCCGCACCTCGGCCACAAGGGCGTCGCGCGCGACCTCGGTCTGGGCGGGCTGGGCCTTCCATTCCTCGTGGCTCGCCTCCGCCGCGATCCGCGCGCCAAGGTAAAGGTCCTTGACCTGCACCACGCCACGCGCGGCCTCGTCCGCGCCCTGGATCACGGCAACGGGCGAGTTGCGCTTGTCGGCGTACTTCAACTGGTTGCCGAAGTTCTTCGGGTTGCCGAGGTAGACCTCCGCCCGGATGCCGGCGCGGCGCAGTTCGGTCGCCATCGCCTGGTAGTCGGCCATGCGGTCGCGGTCCATGACGGTGACGACGACGGGGCCGCGCGTGTCGGTCTGCACGCGCCCCTTGGCGCGCAGCGCGGCCAGCAGACGGTCGACGCCGATGGAAACGCCGGTCGCCGGCACCGACTGCCCGGTGAAGCGCTTGACAAGATCGTCATACCGCCCCCCACCCGCGACCGAGCCGAACTGACGCGGACGACCCTTCTCGTCGAGGATCTCGAAGGTCAGTTCCGCCTCGAACACCGGCCCGGTGTAATAGCCGAGGCCGCGGACCACCGAGGGGTCGATCACGATGCGGTCGGGACCGTAGCCCTGGGCGTCGAGGAGGGAGGCGATCTGTTCGAGTTCGGATACGCCCTCAGCGCCTGTCTCAGATGAGCCCACCAGGTCACCAAGATACTTCAATGTAACTCTATTCCGAGCGTCCATGGCCGCCATTGGAATCGCAAGTTTACGCCTAGCATAGTCGTTTCGAGCGTCCCGAACTGCTTGAATGTGTCTGAGAACCGCCACTGGCTGCGTAGGATGTTCAGCCAACATATCTATTAGTTTTCGGTCAACGGCGTCCGATGCGGCAACAAATCCCATTATCAATTCGGCCTGTTCGTCGGACAACCCTGCACCCTTCGTGAAGTCGCCGCTTTCGTCCATCCGCCCCTTGCCGATCAGCGCGCGCACGCCCGCTTCGCCGAACTTGTCGAACTTGTCGATCGCCCGCAGCACGATGCCGCGCTCGTGGGCGAACTTCTCGGGGTCGGTCGGGTCGAGGATGCCCGCGACCTCCATCACCCCGTTCAGCACCTTGCGGTTGTTCACCCGCACCACATAATCGCCGCGCGGGATGCCGACCTCTTCCAATGCATCCGCCAGCATCGCGCAGATCTCCGCATCCGCCGCGACCGATCCGCTGCCCACCGTATCGGCGTCGCACTGGTAGAACTGCCGGAACCGCCCCGGCCCCGGCTTTTCGTTGCGCCAGACCGGGCCCATGGCGTAGCGGCGGTAGGGCGAGGCGAGGTCGTTGCGGTACTGCGCCGCAACACGGGCCAGGGGCGCGGTCAGGTCATAGCGCAGCGCCAGCCAGTCGCCCTCGCGGCTTGCGCCCTCCTCGTCCTCGCGCCAGGCGAAGACGCCGGCGTTGGGGCGGTCCACGTCGGGCAGGAACTTGCCCAGCGCCTCGACCGTTTCCACCGCCGAGGTTTCCAGCGCGTCGAAGCCGTAGCGGTGATAGACCTCCGCGATGGTGTCGAGCATCGCCTTGCGCTCGCTCACCTCGGCGCCGAAATAGTCGCGGAACCCCTTCGGGGTCTCGGCGCGCGGTCGTCTCGGTCCCTTGTCCTTGGCCATCGTCCCGTCTTTCGCTTGCGGGCGATCCAGCGCCCTCATCCGCAATATCCGCGCGCGGGTGTAGCGGATGGGGCCGGGCGGGACAAGCGGCGCGGCGGCCGCCAGACCCTACCTGAGGCCGATTTCGGACAGGGCGAGGGCGAGGTCTTCGGGCAGCGTGCTGTCTCCTTCGCGGCCCTTCGGCAGGTCGCGCGGCGCGTCCGCCGGGTCAAGGTAGCGCCAGCCCTGGAACGGGCGCCGCGCCGCGGCCTCGGTCCGAACCACCTCCGGGTCCATGATGATGCCGCAGCGCAGGATGCCGTCGGCGCCGGTCACCTCGTCCAGCCGGACGATCCGCTGGCGGCAGAGGATCACGCCCTTGATGACCCAGTAGAGCGACCCGCCCGCCAGAACCTCCGCCTCGCGCTTGGGCCACATGCGGGTGGTGTGCCGCCGCTCGCCCGTGGGGAAGGGCGAGGGGTGGGTCCGGTGCCAATCCACCAGATCCTCGACGCTGTCGGCGCCGACGCAAAGTTTCAGAAGATGGACGAATCCCGGCATGGCACCCCCAAGACCTTGGCATTCTAGTCCGATGCGCCGCCAGATCAAGTTGACCAGGCCGGGCGCGGGGCGTATCTTGGTTGCCCTTCCCCAGGACCGCCGAGGATACCCATGACCGCCTTCGCCGCCCCCATCGCCGAGCAGATCTGGGACATGAAATACCGGCTGAAGGAGGCCGACGGCACCCCCGTGGACGTCACGGTTGAGGACACCTGGCGCCGCATCGCCCGCGCGCTGGCAGAGGTGGAGAAGGATCCGGCGCAGTGGGAGGGCCGATTCTACGACGCGCTGTCGGGCTTTCGCTATCTGCCCGCCGGGCGGATCACGGCGGGCGCGGGCACTGGGCGCAGCGTGACGCTTTTCAACTGCTTCGTCATGGGCACGATCCCCGACAGCATGGCCGGCATCTTCGACGCGCTGAAGGAAGCGGCGCTGACGATGCAGCAGGGCGGCGGGATCGGCTATGACTTCTCCACCATCCGCCCGCGTGGCGCGGCCGTGCACGGGGTCGCGGCCGATGCCTCCGGCCCGCTCAGCTTCATGGACGTGTGGGACGCGATGTGCCGCACGATCATGTCGGCGGGCTCGCGCCGCGGCGCGATGATGGCCACCATGCGCTGCGACCACCCCGACATCGAGGCCTTCATCGAGGCCAAGCAGGACGCGGCGCGGCTTCGCATGTTCAACCTCTCGGTCCTCGTCACCGACCCTTTCATGGAGGCGGTGAAGGCCGACAGGCCGTGGGACCTGACCTTCGGCGGCAAGGTCTACCGCACCGTTTCCGCGGTCGACCTGTGGAACCGGATCATGCGCGCGACCTTCGACTATGCCGAACCGGGGGTCATCTTCATCGACCGGATCAACCGGATGAACAACCTCGGCTATGCCGAGACGATCGCGGCGACCAACCCCTGCGGGGAACAGCCGCTGCCGCCCTACGGCGCCTGCCTCCTGGGCTCGGTCAACCTCGCGCGGCTGGTGGCCGACCCGTTCGGGCCGGGTGCCACGCTGGACGAGGACGCGCTGGACGATCTGGTGCGCGTGGCGGTCAGGATGATGGACAACACCGTCGACGCCTCGCGCTTTCCGCTGCCGCAGCAGGCGGCCGAGGCCGAGGCCAAGCGCCGTATCGGGCTGGGCGTCACCGGGCTGGCCGACGCGCTCCTGATGGTGGGGCTGCGCTACGGCTCCGATGCGGCCGCCCGTCAGACCGAGGACTGGATGCACCGCATCGCGCGGGCGGCCTACCTCGCCTCGGTCGACCTCGCGAAGGAAAAGGGGGCGTTCCCCCTGTTCGACGCCGAGAAGTTCCTGGCCAGCGGCACCATGATGCAGATGGACGGCGACGTGCGCGAGGCGATCCGCGCGCACGGCATCCGCAACGCGCTCCTGACCTCGATCGCACCCACCGGCACGATCAGCCTTTACGCCGGTAACGTGTCCTCCGGGATCGAGCCCGTGTTCGCCTATGCCTACAGGCGCAAGGTCCTGCAGAAGGACGGCAGCCGCACCGAGGAGGAGGTGGTGGACTATGCCGTCCAGCTCTGGCGCGAACGCTTCGGCGACAAGCCCCTGCCGGAGCATTTCGTCAACGCCCAGACGCTGCCGCCCATGGATCACGTTCGCATGCAGGCGGCGGCGCAAAAATGGGTGGATTCGTCCATCTCCAAGACCATCAACTGCCCCGAGGAAATCAGCTTCGAGGCGTTCAAGGACGTCTACATGGCCGCCTGGGACCAGGGCTGCAAGGGCTGCACCACCTATCGCCCGAACGCGGTGACGGGGAGTGTGCTGAGTGTGGCGAAAGCGGACTTACCGGTTTTGCAGACGAGCGGCGATCGACTTGCGTGGGCGCTGAAAAACTCAAACTTTGCCAATATGGCGCAGCTGTCTTCGGCAACCGGCATCTCCAATACCATGCTCAGCTTCTACAAGAACAATCAGAGAGAGATGTCGCGTGACGGCGCTAGAATTATTGCGGCGGCGCTGGGCGTTCCAGCCGGCTGGCTTCTTTTCGGCGCCACCGAAGCGCCGGAAGTAGTCGCGGTCGGGGAGAATGAACCCCTCACCCCGCACGGCGATGTCGTCTACCTCTCCGAACCGCTGGACCGGCCGCAGGCGCTGGAGGGGGCGACCTACAAGCTCAAGTGGCCCGACAGCGAGCATGCGATCTACATCACCATCAACGACATCGTGCAGGGCGGCCACCGGCGCCCGTTCGAGGTCTTCATCAACTCCAAGAACATGGAGCATTACGCCTGGACCGTGGCGCTGACGCGGATGATCTCGGCGGTGTTCCGAAGGGGCGGCGACGTGTCCTTCGTGGTCGAGGAGCTGAAGGCGGTGTTCGACCCGCGCGGCGGGGCGTGGATGGAGGGGCGCTACATCCCCTCGATCCTGGCCGCGATCGGGGGCGTGATAGAACGCCACATGGTCGCGATCGGGTTCCTCCGGGGCGAGGGGATGGGGCTGAAGTCCGACCCCAAGGCGCAGGTCATGGCAGTTGGCGAGGCGCCGCGCGGCCCGGCCTGCCCGGCCTGCGGGCAGTTCGGGATGCAGAAACGCGAGGGCTGCATGACCTGCCCGAACTGCGGCCATTCGAAATGCGCATGACCTGCGCGGGGTGGCGCGCATGACGGACAGGCTGGAACGTGCCGAGGAAGAGCTGGCGCATCTTCGGCGCACGGTCGACGACCTGTCGGAGGTCGTCGCGAGGCAATCGCGCGAGATCGACCTTCTGACCCGGCGCGTCCTGTTGCTGATGGAACGCGCGGCCGAGGCCGAGGCGGAACGCTCCGGCAGCGTCCCGCTGGCAGACCAGAGGCCGCCGCACTGGTAGCCCTTGCGCCTGGCTCTTGCACCCCGGCGAACACGCTGACAGGTTGGTGTCAGGATCGCGGGCAAGACCGGCGACCAGCATTCACCGACGCGACCCTCCGATGTCTTCCCGACTGTCCGCCTTCTTCGGCGCCCCGCACTGGCCGACCGTTGCCCTGACCTACGCCATCGGCACGGCGGGCGGGGTCGCGGCAAAGCTGGCCCATCTGCCGCTGCCGATGCTTCTCGGCTCGCTCCTCGCGGTGGGTGCGGCCGCCCTGGCCGGCCTGCGCCCGCTCGGCCGCTTGCCGGAAGCGCCGCAGCGGCTGCGGATGCTGTTCATCCCGGTCATCGGCGTTGCCATCGGGGGGGCGGTGCATCCCGGATTGCTGACCGAAGCCCTGGCCTGGCTTCCCTCGCTCGCCATCCTCGCGGTGTTCATCCCGGCGGTGCACTACGCCGGATTCCGCCTTCTGGTCGGGACCGGGCGCATCGACCGGGTGACGGCGTTGTTCGCCACCGCGCCCGGCGGCCTTGTCGAGACCGTGCAGATGGGCGAGGAGGCAGGCGCGGACATGCAGATGCTGATCATGCTGCAGTTCCTGCGGCTGATCCTGACCATCGTCTTCATCCCCCTCTTCTTCACCTGGATGGTGGGCCACGCGGTTGGATCGGCCGGCGGCGCGGCCCTGCCGGGCACGGCGATGGGGCCCGCCGATCTGGCTATCCTCGTCCTTGCCGGTGTCGTCGGCGCCATCATCGGGCTGAAGCTGCGCCTGCCCGCGGGCCATGTCCTAGGCCCGATCTTCCTGTCGGGGGCGGCGCACCTGACCGGGCTGACCGCGGCAGTCCCGCCGCAGGTCGCGGTCTGGGCGACGCAGGTCGTCATCGGCACCTCGCTGGGCGTGCGCTTTGCCGGCATGCCGAAGCGGCGCATCCTCGAGGCGCTGAGGCTGTCGCTGATGAGTGTGGCCCTGATGATGACCGGCGCGGGCCTGATCGCCTGGGGACTGGCCGACGCCGTGGGCGAAACCGTGCCGGCGGTATTCCTGGCCTTCGCGCCGGGCGGGCTGGTCGAGATGGGGCTGATTGCCCTCAGCCTCAACCTGTCGATCCTCTATGTGACCGCGCATCATCTCCTGCGCATCGTCCTTGCGGTGACGGTGGCGCGGATCTTCGCCCGGCGCCTTGCGCGCTGAGGCACGGGCTACAGCAGCCACTCGACCGGCAGCAGCCCGATCGCCCACACCGCCACGCGGAGCGGCCAGGTGGTGTTGGGTTCGGCCGTCCACACCACCTCGTCCCGATCGCCGTGCCCGCCGATCCAGACCAGGCGGCCATTTTCGGCGCGCCGGACACGGTAGGCCCGCGTAGGCAGCATCCGGTCCAGCCAGGCAGAGATCATGGTGGCCAGCGCCGGGCTGTCGATCAGCAGACCCATTTCGCAGTTGAGCCGCCGGGACCGCGGATCGAAGTTGAACGACCCGATGAAGGCGCGGCGCCCGTCGATCTGGAAGGTCTTGGCGTGCAGCGCGGTGCGGGAAATACCCTTGATCCCCAGATCGTCCACCCGCTTGCGCTCCCCCCCCTCGCCCTTCAGTTCCCAGACCTCGACACCGGCATCGACAAGCGCGCCGCGGTAGCCGATGTAGCCGGAATGCACCGGCGCGACATCCGTCGCCTCAAGCGCGTTGGTCAGGGTGCGGACCCGGACCCCGGACCGGGCCAGGTGCGCAAGGCTGTCGGTGGCCTCGGTGCCCGGCACGAAATAGGCGGAAATGACGTCGTAGGCGGCGGCGGGGCGTCCGATCTCGGCCATCAGCGCGCGGGCCATGAGGCCGTCGCCCGCAACCATGCCAAGCGCCTTGGCGGGATCGTCGCTGAAAAGACGGACCGCAGCCCATTCGACGGGCAGAGTCTGGTCGCGGATCTGGTGGCAGAGGGTCGAGGCCCGCACCACCTCGTCTATGTCTGACGCTGGCGCAGGCGACTGTCCGGCCGCCGCGCCGGTCGCAAGGCGGCTTTGCCCCCCAGGCGCCACCGAGACGAGACTTTCCACGGGAAAGGCGGACGCGCTGTTCCAGTACCGGTCGAAATCCGCCCCGACGGCCTGCGCGGCGGGACCCAGCGCCAGCACGTCGAGGTCCGAGTAGAAATGCCCGTTGCCGGTCTCGAAATAGAGATCGCCGATGTTGCGCCCGCCGACGATGGTGACCACGCCATCGACGGTGAAGGACTTGTTGTGCATCCGCCGGTTGAGGCGCGCGAAGTCGAAAAGGTAGTTGAGCATCCGCGGCCGGCGCAACACGAAAGGATTGAAAAGCCGCACCTCAGCCATCGGCATGCGGGAAAGCTGGAGGAGTTCCCGGTCCAGCGACTGTGTGCCCAGGTCGTCCACCAGCAGGCGCACACGCACGCCGCGCGCCGCGGCGGCGGCAAGTTCCGACAGCATCCGCAGGCCGGTCAGGTCGTCCTGCCAGATGTAGTACTGCAGGTCGATCGACGCCTCCGCGGCATGGATCAGCGCCATCCGCGCCGCAAAGGCATCGACGCCGCCCTCAAGCGCCATGACCCCCGAGGCGCCAGGATGCGCGGTGGCCAGCGGCAGGACCGAGGCGCCGAGCGTCGTCCGCTCCGACGGCGCAATCGCGGCAGAGGGAACCCTTTGGTCGAGGGGCGGCAGCGGAAAGACCAGCCTTATCGCCCGGAACGGCGCGGCGAGCACCGTTCCCAGGATGCGCGCGCCCTGCGCAAGCCATCGCGGGCGGCGGCTCACACTTCTTCCACCAGGACGACGCCCGACATCGCCTTGATCGCACCCTTGATCTGGGGATTGACCGGATATTCCCGGCCCGTCTCCACCTCGACCTCGGTGCCGGTGGCGCGGTCGGCGACCAGGAAGCTGATCGGTCCGCGCGACCGGATCTTCGCCTCCTGCTGCATGCGCGCGAGCAGGCCCGCAACCGCGCTGACGGCAGTTTCACTCTCCACATGGATGCGCAGGCCCGCGCTGTCGGCGTCAGCGGCAATCGCATCGACAGGCTGGGCGGCGCGTGCCAGCAGCTTCAGCGTCTCGCCCTCCATGTTCGCCTCGACGGTCAGGACGACGGCATTGCCGGGCTCAAGGTGCTGGCGCGCGGCCTCGAGCGTGTCGGAAAACACCGTGACCTCGTAAAGCCCGGTCGGGTCGGACAGGCCGACGAAGGCAAAGCGGTTGCCGCGCGCCGACTTGCGCTCCTGCCGGTTAGCCACCGTGCCCGCCATTCGGGCGACAAGGGGCGCGCGCTCGGCCGCGGCGGCGACTTCGGCCAGCGTCATCACCTTCCTGCGCCTGAGGGCGGGCATGTAGTCGTCAAGCGGGTGGCCGGACAGGTAGAACCCCACCGCCGCGTGTTCCTCGCCCAGGCGCTCGACCGGCAACCAGTCGTCGACCGGGGCAAGGCGCGGCTCGGGCAGGTCGTCACCCGCTTCCCCGAACAGGGAAACCTGCGAGGACGACGACGCCTCGTGCACAGCCGCCGACCAGGCTGAAAGAGCATCGAGGCTGTCGAAGACGCGCCGGCGGTTCGCGTCCAGCACGTCGAAGGCCCCCGCCCGGGCCAGCATCTCCAGCGGCCGCTTGCCCAGCCGTTTCAGGTCCACGCGCCGCGCGAAGTCGAACAGCGAGACAAAGGGACGCTCGCCCCGTGCCGAGACGATCATCCGCATCGCCTCGACACCGACGTTCTTCAGCGCACCCAGCGCGTAGACGACCTTCCCGTCCCTGACCGTGAAGGTCGCGAAGGAGCGATTGACGCACGGCGCCACCGTCGCGATCCCCATCCGATCGACCTCGCGCTTGTAGACGGCCAGCTTGTCGGTCAGGTGGATGTCGCAGTTCATCACCGCGGCCATGAATTCGACCGGGTGGTTGGCCTTGAGCCAGGCGGTCTGGTAGCTGACCACCGCATAGGCTGCGGCGTGGGACTTGTTGAAACCGTAGTTGGCGAATTTCTCCAGCAGGTCGAAGACCTCGCCCGCCTTCTTCGCCGGCACGTCATGGGTCTTTTTCGCGCCCTCGATGAACTTCGGGCGTTCCTTGTCCATCTCCTCCTTGATCTTCTTGCCCATGGCGCGGCGCAGAAGATCGGCGCCGCCAAGCGAATAGCCCGCCATGACCTTGGCAATCTCCATCACCTGTTCCTGGTAGACGATGATGCCCTGGGTTTCGGCAAGGATGTGGTCGATGGTCGGGTGGATGCTCTCGATGTCGCGCAGGCCGTTCTTGACCTCGCAATAGGTCGGGATGTTCTCCATCGGGCCGGGGCGGTAGAGCGCGACAAGCGCCACGATGTCCTCGATGCAGGTGGGTTTCATGCGCCTGAGCGCGTCCATCATGCCGGTGCTTTCGACCTGGAACACCGCAACCGTCTGGGCGCGGGCGTAAAGGTCATACGCGGCCCGGTCGTCCAGCGGGATGGCGTTGATCTGGTCGACCGCCCCCTCGGGCGGGGCGTAAAGTTCCCGCCCATCGGCGGCGATGTGCAGGTGCCGGCCGCCGTCGCGGATCAGGTCGACGGCGTTCTGGATCACCGTCAGGGTCTTGAGCCCGAGGAAGTCGAACTTGACGAGGCCCGCGGCCTCCACCCACTTCATGTTGAACTGGGTCGCCGGCATGGTCGAGCGCGGGTCCTGGTAAAGCGGCACCAGCTCGTCCAGCGGCCGGTCGCCGATGACGACACCCGCGGCATGGGTCGAGGCGTTGCGCAGCAGCCCCTCGATTTGCTGGGCGTAGTTGAGGAGCCGCTGCACCACCTCCTCGGCGCGCGCGGCCTCGCGCAGGCGGGGTTCGTCGGCCAGCGCCTTTTCGATCGAGACGGGCTTGACCCCCTCGACCGGGATCAGCTTCGACAGCTTGTCCACCTGCCCGTAGGGCATCTGCAGCACGCGCCCGACGTCGCGCACCGCCGCCTTGGACAGCAGCGCGCCGAAGGTGATGATCTGCGCCACCTTCTCGCGCCCGTAGCGCTGCTGGACGTATTCGATCACCTCCTCCCGCCGGTCCATGCAGAAGTCGATGTCGAAGTCCGGCATCGAGACCCGTTCGGGGTTCAGGAAGCGTTCGAACAGCAGCGAATAGCGCAGCGGGTCGAGGTCGGTGATCGTCAGCGCATAGGCGACGAGAGAGCCCGCGCCCGACCCCCGCCCCGGACCCACGGGAATGTCGTGGTCCTTCGCCCATTTGATGAAGTCGGCGACGATCAGGAAATAGCCGGGGAACCCCATCTGCTCGATGATGTCGAGTTCGAACTTCAGGCGCGCCTCGTAATCCTCCACCGTGCCGGAAAGGGGGATGACGGCAAGCCGCGCGCGCAGCCCTTCCCAGGCCTGACGGCGCAATTCCTCCACCTCGTCCTCGGCGAAGCGCGGCAGGATCGGCTTGCGCTTCGACGCCTTGAAGGCGCAGCGCCGCGCGATCTCGACCGTGTTTTCCAGGGCTTCAGGAAGATCGGCGAACAGCGCCGCCATCTCCTCGGGCGTCTTGAGGTAGTGCTGCGGCGTCAGCCTGCGGCGCGGTTCCTGCTGATCGACATAGGCCCCGGCGGCAATGCAGATCATCGCGTCGTGCGCCTCGAACATCTGCGCCTTGGGAAAGTGGACATCGTTGGTCGCCACCAGCGGCAAGCCAAGCCGGTAGGCCATCTCGACATGTCCGCGCTCGGTCAGGCGTTCGGCTTCGGTCAGCCGCCCGCCTTCGCCGGGATGGCGCTGAAGTTCCACGTAAAGCCGGTCCGGGAAGGCCGCGGCCAGCCGGCGCAGCATCGCCTCGGCCTTGCCTGCCTGCCCGGTCTGGAGGAGCCGCCCCACCGGCCCGTCCGGCCCGCCGGACAGGCAGATCAGCCCTTCGGCATGCGCCTCTACCTCCTCCGCCGTGACATGCGGCAGCGCGCCGTCCCCGCGCAGGTAGAGGCAGGTGTTGAGCTTCATCAGGTTCATGTAACCCGCTTCGGACTGCGCCAGGAGGACGATCGGCGCAGGCGGGCGGGCACGTTCGCCCGGCTGAACCGGGTCAAAGTCGAGCGAGAGCTGGCAGCCGACAATGGGCTGGACGCCAGCACCCGCCGCCGTCACCGAAAACTCCAGCGCCGCGAACATGTTGTTGGTGTCGGTCACGGCGACGGCGGGCATCCCCATCTTCTCCGCCAGGGCGGGAAGCTTCTTCACCGGCACCGCGCCTTCCAGAAGCGAGTATTCCGTATGGACGCGAAGGTGGATGAATCGGGGCGCGCGGGTCATGGGGCGACACTAGCGGAGCGGACCGGACAGCGGAAGCAGACTTGGGTCAGGCGACAAGATCGCAGGTCAGGATCCGGCCGCGAAAGTAGACTTCGTAGCCCTCCGGATAGACATAGCCCACCTCGCCCCATTCGGGG
Source organism: Albidovulum sediminis (assembly GCF_025380365.1). Lineage (GTDB taxonomy): Bacteria > Pseudomonadota > Alphaproteobacteria > Rhodobacterales > Rhodobacteraceae > Albidovulum > Albidovulum sediminis. The sequence continues at coordinate 165,721 of NZ_JAOCQF010000002.1, read as the reverse complement.
ATGCGGCGCGGGCCGATCCGGCGGTAGCCCCAGAATCGACCGCGCCAGTCGTAGCGGGCCGGTTGCCCCCATGCGTCCAGCGCGGGGCGGTCTTTCGCCACGACCCGCACGATGTCGCCGTCGGCGTCTAGGGAGAAGGTCACCCTCGCCACGTCACCGGGCAGGCGCAGCGTCGCCTCGACGTGGGAGGCGTCGATCATCCGCCAGCCGATGTGGGGGTTGCACAGGATCGCATCCGGCGCCCAGGGCAGTTCCGCAAGATAGCGCAGCGCCTCGCCCAGGGCGATGTCGCTTCCCGCCTTCGACGCCACCGGAACCGACCCCAGCGCCCGCGCCTCGAGAAGCCCCCCCGCCGCGCCGTCATAGGCATCGACGACACGGAACAGGGGCAGCGGGCCAAGGCGCCGCACCGCTTCCCAGACAAAGCCCGGCGAAGCCAGCGCGACGTGCTGGGTTGCGCGGATAGGGCGAAACGGCGCCCCCTGCCCCAGCCTGAGTTCGGCGCTTTGGGTCAACCGCGCCGCGCGCGGGGCCGGTCCCTCTCCGGCGCCGCCGCGCCGCGCGAAGGCGTCGATCGCGGGCGGCAGGTCGCCCCGGCTTTCCACCCGCCCGCTGCCAAGGGCGCGAACGCGCGCGGAAATGCGCCGTACGAACCGATGCGCGGCCCAGACATGAAGGCCGAGCAAGGGCAGGACGCCGAGGATCACGAGAAAAGCCGCTGCACGCATTGACGCCGCCCCCCGCGCCGCTAAGGTGCCCCCGAAACCGAGGGCTTCGCGCAAGTCTACCCGAGTGATCGGGTCCGGTCATCCAGGACGTCGTCCTCGATGCATTGTTCAGGAAAAATTGAAACTCCCTTCGGAATTCCGGAAGATATAATTCTTGCCATGCGGGCGTCATGCAGGCTTGATTGCGACAGGGAGACGGGGTGTGTTCCGCTTTACGCCGCATCGGGCGGGCACACGACAACCCGGATGAAGAGAAGGCGGCGGGACCACAGTATGAACGACATCGCGTTTCTGTTGAACGGAACGCCTGTCCGCGTGTCGGCCGACAACCCGACGCGGACGCTGTTGGACTGGCTGCGCGAAGGGCGCGGGCTTACCGGAACCAAGGAAGGCTGCAACGAGGGCGACTGCGGCGCCTGCACCGTGATGGTGACGGACGACGCCGGGACGCGCGCGCTCAACGCCTGCATCCTGTTCCTGCCGCAGTTGCACGGCAAGGCCGTGCGCACCGTCGAGGGGCTGACCGGCCCGAAGGGCGAGTTGCACCCCGTCCAGAAGGCGATGGTCGACAAACACGGCAGCCAGTGCGGCTTCTGCACGCCGGGCTTCGTCATGTCGATGGCTGCGGCGCAGGCGAACGGCGCGACCGATCACGACGATTACCTTGCGGGCAACCTTTGCCGCTGCACGGGATACGCGCCCATCATCCGCGCGGCCGAGGCCGTTGCAGGCACGCCCGTGCCGACCTGGGTGCAGGACAGCCCCGCAAGCGCCGGACCCGCGCCGTTCGCGCCCGCCTCCTCCGACGAGCTTGCCGCCTGGTACGCGGCGCATCCCGACGCCACGCTGATTGCCGGGGCGACCGATGTCGGCCTCTGGGTGACGAAGGAATTGCGCGACCTGCCCGAGGTCGCCTTCCTTCACGCCTGCGTCGACCTTCAGCGGATCGCAACGGTGCCGGGCGGGCTGCGGATCGGCGCGGGGGTGACCATCGCCGCCCTGCGCAAGGCTGTGCAGTCCTCTCACCCGACCCTTGCCGAGCTGCTGCGCCGCTTCGCCTCCGAACAGGTGCGCGGCGCGGCAACGATCGGTGGCAACATCGCCAACGGCTCGCCCATCGGCGACACGCCACCCGCGCTGATCGCGATGGACGCGACGCTGCACCTGCGCCGGGGCGACACCCGCCGCGAGATGCCGCTGGAGGCGTTCTTCCTCGACTACCGCAAGCAGGACCGGGCGAAGGGCGAATTCGTCGAGGCGGTCACGATCCCGGACGCCGCGCCGGACCTCGCCTGCTACAAGCTTTCGAAGCGGTTCGATCAGGACATCTCGGCCGTCTGCGGCTGCTTCAACATCACCCGCGAAGGCGGTCGCGTGACCGCCGCCCGGATCGCCTTCGGCGGCATGGCGGGCACTCCGAAACGCGCGGCCTCGGTCGAGGCGGCGCTTGTCGGGCGTGACTGGACGCTGGCCACGATCGAGGCGGCGCTGCCAGCCTTCGCCCGCGACTTCACCCCGATGACGGACATGCGGGCCTCGGCCTCCTACCGGCTGGAGACGGCACAGAACATGCTGGTGCGCCATTTCCACGAAAGCGCCGGCACGCCGGCTTCGGTCCTGGAGGTGCAGGCATGAGCGTCGCAAAACCGATCCCCCACGACAGCGCCGAACTTCATGTCACCGGCACGGCGCGCTACATCGACGATGTGGCGCTGCCCGCGAATACGGCGCATCTGGCCTTCGGCCTGTCGACCGTCGCACACGCCGACATCGTGTCGATGGACCTTTCGGCGGTGAAGGCTGCCCCCGGCGTGATTGCCGTCTGGACGGCGGATGACCTGCCCTTCGCCAACGACGTCTCGCCCTCGGCCCATGACGAGCCGCTGCTGGCGACGGGCACGGTCCACTATGTCGGCCAGCCGATCTTCCTGGTCATCGCGGAAAGCCATCTTCAGGCGCGCAAGGCCGCACGGATGGGCCGGATCGAGTATCGCGAGAAACCCGCGATCCTGACCGTCGACCAGGCGCTGGCCGCGAACAGCCGGTTCGAGGGCGGGCCGGTCGTCTGGTCCAAGGGAGATGCGGCATCGGCCATCGCCGCCGCGCCGAGGGTGATCGTGGGCCGCTTCACCATGGGCGGACAGGAACATTTCTACCTCGAGGGGCAGGCGGCGCTGGCGGTGCCGGCCGAAGGCGGCGTGGTCGTCCAGTCCTCGACCCAGCACCCGACCGAGATCCAGCACAAGGTGGCCGAGGCGATCGGCCTGCCGATGCACGCCGTCCGGGTGGAATGCCGGCGGATGGGCGGCGGATTCGGCGGCAAGGAAAGCCAGGGCAACGCGCTGGCCGTATCCTGCGCGCTGGTGGCGCGGCTGCTGGGGCGGCCCGCCAAGATGCGCTACGACCGCGACGACGACATGACCATCACCGGCAAGCGCCACGACTTCCGCATCGAATACCGGGTCGGCGTGGATGCCGAGGGGCGCATCGAGGGGATCGAGTTCCTCCAGCTCGCGCGCTGCGGCTGGTCGATGGACCTGAGCCTGCCGGTCGCGGACAGGGCGATGCTGCATGCCGACAACGCCTACAACCTCGACCATGTGCGGATCGAAAGCCACCGGCTGAAGACCAACACCCAGTCTGCGACCGCCTATCGCGGCTTCGGCGGCCCGCAGGGGATGATCGGGATCGAGCGGGTGATGGACCACATCGCCCATGACCTCGGGCTGGACCCGACGGAGGTCCGCAAGCGGAACTTCTACGCCGAGGCGCCGGGGGCGCTGCCCCCGGACCCCCGGAGTATTTCGGCCAAAGTGAAAGAGGTGCAGACGACGCCCTATCACATGGAGGTCGAGGACTTCATCCTGAACGGGCTGGTGGCCCGGCTGGAGGCGGATGCGGGGCTGGCGGCGCGGCGCACGGAGATCGCCGACTGGAACCGGCAGAGCCCGATCCTGAAGCGCGGCATCGCGCTGACGCCGGTGAAGTTCGGCATCTCGTTCACGCTCACGCACCTGAACCAGGCGGGCGCGCTGGTCCATGTCTACCAGGACGGGTCGATCCACCTGAACCATGGCGGGACCGAGATGGGCCAGGGCCTGTTCCGCAAGGTCAGCCAGGTCGCGGCGTCAGCCTTCAGCGTCGATGTGGGCCGGGTGATGATCACGGCGACCGATACCGGCAAGGTGCCGAACACCTCGGCCACCGCGGCCTCCTCGGGGTCGGACCTGAACGGCATGGCGGTCAAGGACGCCTGCGACCGCATCCGCGACCGGATGGCCGACTATCTGGCTGCGCAGCACCAGAGCAAGGCCGGCGAGGTCCGGTTCGAGGATGGCAAGGTCATCGTCGGCGGCGAGGAGATGACCTTCGCCGAAGCGGCGAGCCGCTGCTACATGGGGCGGGTCAGTCTTTCGCAGACCGGCTTCTATGCCACCCCCAAGATCACCTGGGACCGCAAGGCGGGGCGCGGGCGACCGTTCTACTACTTTTCCTATGGGGCGTCGGTCACCGAGACGGTGATCGACACGCTGACCGGCGAGAACCGCATCCTGCGCACCGACATCCTGCATGACGCGGGCGCGAGCCTGAACCCGGCGCTGGATATTGGGCAGGTGGAGGGCGCCTATGTGCAGGGTGCGGGCTGGCTGACGACCGAGGAACTGGTCTGGGACGACAAGGGGCGGCTCAGGACGCATGCACCCTCGACCTACAAGATCCCGGCCTGTTCCGACCGGCCGCGCGTCTTCAACGTGGCGCTTTGGGACGGCGCGAACCGGGAAGACACGATCTATCGCTCGAAGGCGGTGGGCGAGCCCCCCTTCATGCACGGCATTTCCGCTTTCATGGCGCTGTCGCAAGCCTGCGCGGCCTGCGGCCCGAACTACCCGGACCTTCAGGCGCCCGCAACCGCGGAGGCCGTTCTGGCTGCGGTCAAGCGCGCAAGGGGGGCGGCATGAGCTTCGATCTGGCAGAAGCGGGCCGCGCGGTGGCGGCCCATGGCCCTGTCGTGCGTGTAGTCGTGGCAGAGGTTGCCGGATCGGCCCCGCGCGAGGCGGGTGCCGCGATGCTGGTCTGGGCCGGCGGGCAGGAGGGAACCATCGGCGGCGGCGCGCTGGAATACGGGGCGGCCGCACGGGCCCGCGAGATGCTGGCCAAGGGCGGCGCGGCGCGGCTGGATCGGATGCCGCTGGGACCGGCGCTGAACCAGTGCTGCGGGGGGGCGGTCACGATCCTCTCGGAGTGCTGGGACGCGGAGGGGCTGCGAGGGCTGGCGGAGGCGGAGGTCGTGGCACGGCCGCTGCCGGGAACGACGGGCGAAATGCCGATGGCCGTCGCCCGCATCCTGAGGCGCGCCCGGGGCGAAGGTTTCGCACCCGCCGCGCGCATCGTGCAGGGCTGGTTCGTCGAGCCGGTGACGGCGCCGGCGCGCGACCTCTGGATCTGGGGCGCGGGCCACGTGGGGCGCGCCATCGTCGCGGTGATGCACCCCCTGCCCGGCTTCCGCCTGACCTGGATCGACACCGACGCGGGCCGCTTTCCGGCCGTGCCGGACGGCGTGGTGCAGCGGATCGCAGCCGATCCCGGCGAGATCGTCACCGAGGCACCGAAAGGCGCGGATCATCTGGTCCTGACCTTCTCGCACGCGCTTGACCTCGACCTGTGCCACCGGTTGCTGGACCACGGGTTCGCCAGCCTCGGCCTGATCGGATCGGAAACGAAGTGGGCGCGATTCCGGTCGCGCCTGGCCGCCCTCGGCCATGCGCCGGACCGGATCGCGGCCATCCGCTGCCCGATCGGCGATCCGCGCCTGGGCAAGCACCCGCAGGCAATCGCCGTGGGCGTGGCCGCAGAGATGATGACGCTGAAATCCGCCAAAGCCCGGACCGAAAAGGAGCGCGCGGGATGACGAGGGAAACGCTGTTGAACATCCGGGGGATCAGCAAATCCTATCCGGGGGTGAAGGCGAACGAGGATGTGTCGTTCTCGATCGGCGTGGGCGAGGTGCATGCGCTTCTGGGTGAGAACGGCGCGGGCAAGTCGACGCTGGTGAAGATGATCTACGGCCTCGTCAAGCCCGACGAGGGCAGCATGGAGCTTCGGGGCAAGTCCTATGCTCCGGCCGAGCCCTCGGAGGCGCGCGGTCTGGGCGTCGCGATGGTGTTCCAGCACTTCAGCCTGTTCGAGGCGCTGAACGTCGCCGAGAACGTGGCGCTGGGGATGGAGAACCCGCCCCCCATGCGGGAACTTGCCGCGCGCATCCGCGCGGTGAGCGAGGAATACGGCCTGCCGCTCGACCCGGCGCGCATGGTGGGGGACCTCTCGGCTGGTGAGCGCCAGCGGGTGGAGATCATCCGCTGCCTGCTTCAGGACCCGAAACTCCTGATCATGGACGAGCCGACCAGCGTGCTGACCCCGCAGGAGGTGGAGATCCTGTTCAAGACGCTGCGCCAACTGTCGGCGGAGGGAACGGCGATCCTCTACATTTCCCACAAGCTCGAGGAAATCCGGGCGCTTTGCGACGGCGCGACGATCCTCCGGCGCGGCAAGGTGGTGGGAACCTGCGTCCCGCGCGAGACGACCGCGCGGGAGATGGCCGAACTGATGGTGGGCGCGACGCTGACCCCGCCCGAGCGGCGCGCAACGGCCAAGGGTGAGGTCGTGCTGGGCGTCACCGACCTGTCGGCCGCCTCGCCCATTCCTTTCGGCACCTCGCTGAAGAACATCGCCTTCACCGTGGCGCGCGGCGAGGTCCTGGGCATCGCCGGGGTTGCCGGCAACGGTCAGGACGAGCTTCTGCTGGCGCTGTCGGGCGAGTTGCGGACCGGCGCCGACCGCATCCGCATCAACGGACACGCTGCCGGAGACCTTGGCCCGAGCGAGCGGCGCAAGGCGGGCCTGGTGGCCGCGCCGGAAGACCGCTACGGCCATGGCGCGGCGCCCGACATGTCGCTGGTTGAAAACGCGCTCCTGACCGGGGCGATCCGGCGCAACCTGACCCGCAACGGCTTCATCGACTGGGCCGCGACACGCGCCTTCGCCGACGAGATCATCCAGACCTACGACGTGCGCACCCCCGGCAACCATGTCGCGGCGCGGGCGCTTTCGGGGGGTAACCTGCAGAAGTTCCTGATCGGGCGCGAGCTGGACCAGAGCCCGCAGGTGATCGTGATCAACCAGCCCACCTGGGGCGTCGATGCGGCGGCTGCGGCGGCGATCCGGCAGGCGATCCTGAACCGGGCGGCCGAAGGCGCGGGTGTCGTGGTCATCAGCCAGGACCTCGATGAACTGCTGGAGATTGCCGACAACTTCGCAGTGCTGAACGAAGGCCGGCTGACCCGGCCAAGAACCGTCGAGGGCCTCACCATCGACGAGATCGGATTGATGATGGGCGGCGCCCACGGAATGGAGGTCGCGCATCATGCTGAGGCTTGAGAAACGCCCGAACCCCTCGAAGTTCTGGCAGTACGGCACCCCGGTGGTCGCCGTCGCCCTGACCATGATCGTGGGGGGGATCCTCTTTGCCTTCATGGGCAAGAATCCTGTCGAGGTGATCCGCACGATCTTCTGGGACCCTATCTTCGGCGAATTCGCCTTCTACCTGCGGGGCCAGCTTCTGGTGAAGGCCGGGCCGCTGATCCTGATCGCGATCGGCCTGTCGCTGGGCTTTCGCGCGGGTATCTGGAACATCGGCGCCGAAGGCCAGTACATCATGGGCGCGATCTGTGGCGCCGCGGTGGGCCTTGCGGTCTATCCGACCGAATCGCGGCTCATCTTCCCGGCGATGGTGATCGCGGGTGCCTTGGGCGGCTGGGCCTGGGCGATGATCCCGGCCATTCTGAAGACGCGCTTCAACACGAACGAGATCCTCGTCTCGCTGATGCTCGTCTACGTCGCGCAGACGATCCTCGCCAAGGCCTCGACCGGGTTCCTGAAGAACCCCGAAGGCATGGGCTTTCCGGGAAGCCGCAACTTCTCGAGCTTTCCTGCCGCGGCCAACCCCGAACTGATCGCCGGAACCGGCATCCACTGGGGCGTCATCGCGGCCTTCCTGGTGGCCATCGTGGGCTGGGTGATCCTGTCGCGCCACATCATCGGCTTCCAGATCAAGCTGTCCGGCCAGGCCCCGCGCGCGGCGCGCTTTCACGGGGTCAACCCGTCGCGGCTGGTGGTGCTGTGCATGGGGGTTTCGGGCGGGCTTGCCGGCCTTGCGGGACTTTTCGAGGTTACCGGGCCGGCGGGCCAGATCAGCATCGACTTCAACGTGGGCTACGGCTTCACCGCGATCATCGTGGCCTTCCTCGGGCGCCTGAACCCCATCGGCATCGTCTTTGCCGGTATCCTGATGGCGCTGACCTATGTCGGCGGCGAGATGGCCGCGACCAACCTCGGCCTGCCCGCGGCGGCGATCCAGGTCTTCCAGGGCATGCTCCTGTTCTTCCTGCTCGGTGTCGACGTGCTGACCAACTTCCGCATCCGCACTGCAATTCTGGGGGTCAAGTGATGGACTTCGGCGGCATCAATCCTGTCATCCTCGTCGCCTCGCTGATGGTTGCGGCGGTCCCGATCATGCTGGCGGCGCTGGGCGAGCTTGTGGTCGAAAAGGCGGGCGTCCTGAACCTAGGGGTCGAGGGGATGATGATCGTGGGCGCGATCAGCGGCTTCATCGCCGCGGTGGCGACCGGCAGCCCGGTCGTGGGCTTCCTGGCCGGGGCGGCGGGCGGCGCGGTGCTGAGCCTCGTCTTCGCCTTCCTGACCCAGGTCGTTCTGGCCAACCAGGTGGCGACGGGGCTTGCACTGACGATGTTCGGGCTTGGCCTGTCGTCGCTGATGGGCCAGGGCTACAACGGCATCAAGCCGCCGCTCACCGGCAAGGTTCCCTTCGGTCCGCTGGCCGACATCCCGGTCCTCGGCCCCATCCTCTTTGCGCATGACTGGATGGTCTATGCCTCGATCGCGCTTGTCGCCGGGGTCTGGTGGGTGCTGCGTGCCACGCGCCTGGGCCTGATCATCCGTGCCGTGGGCGAAAGCCACGACGCCGCCCACGCGCTCGGCTACAAGGTCAACCGCATCCGCCTGATGTGCATCGCCTTCGGCGGCGCCATGGCGGGTCTCGGCGGCGCCTATGTCAGCCTCGTCCGGGTGCCGCAATGGGTGGACGGGATGACGGCGGGTGCCGGCTGGATCGCGCTGGCCATCGTGGTCTTCGCCAGCTGGCGGCCCTGGCGCGTGCTGATCGGCGCCTATCTTTTCGGCGGCATCAGCGTCCTGCAACTCAGCCTTCAGGCTGGTGGGTCGGCGATTCCGGTGGAGTACTTGTCGATGTCGCCGTATCTGGTAACCATCGTCGTGCTTGTGATCATGTCCTCCGGACGCGGCCGGGCAAGCCTGAATGCCCCCGCCGCGCTCGGCCAGAACTTCCACGCCGCCCGCTAGGACGGTGTCGCTGCAAGGCCCTTGAAAGGGCACACCCAACCGGGCCCGAAGCCCAACCAACAGGAGACAGGAATGCTGAGAAGAACCCTGATGACAACGGCCGCGGCGGGCCTCGGCCTGGCGATACTGGGCGGCAGCGCCGCGCTGGCACAGGACAAGACGAAGGCCTGCTTCGTCTATGTCGGCACCATCGGCGATGGCGGCTGGACGCAGGCCCACCACACCGCCGTGATGAAGGCGCAGGAACATTTCGGCGATGCGGTCGAGTTCCAGTGGCAGGAATCCGTCCCCGAGGGCGCGGATTCCGAACGCGTCATGACCCAGATGGCGCTGGGGGGATGCAACATCATCTTCACCACCTCGTTCGGCTACATGGATCCGACCAATGCCATCGCCGCGAAGTTTCCGAACGTGAAGTTCGAACACGCCACCGGCTTCAAGCGCGAGCATCCGAATGTCGGCATCTACAACGCCCGCTTCTACGAAGGCCGGGCGATCGAGGGGCTGATCGCCGGCCGCATGACCCAGACCAACAAGATCGGCTACATCGCCTCGTTCCCGATCCCTGAAGTGATCATGGGCATCAACTCCTACTTCCTCAACGCGAAGAAGGTGAACCCGGATGTGGAACTGTCGGTGGTCTGGGCCTACACTTGGTTCGATCCGGGCAAGGAGGCCGATGCGGCCAAGGCGCTGATGGATGCGGGCGTGGACGTGATCGCGGCCCATACGGATTCCACCGCGGCACTGGCCGAGATCTCCAAGGCCGGCGGCAAGGTCATCGGCTTTGGCCAGGCCTCCGACATGGCCGAATACAAGCCCAGCCCGCGCGTGACCTCGATCATCGACGACTGGTCGCCCTACTACATCCGCCAGATCCAGGCCGTCATCGACGGCAACTGGACCTCGGAGGACACCTGGGACGGCATTGCCCAGGGCACCGTCGGCATCGGAGAGTTCACCGGCCTGCCGGACGAGGTGACGAAGGAGGCCGAGGCGCTGCGCGATGCGATCGCGGCGGGCAGCTATCACCCGTTCACCGGCCCGATCAACAAGCAGGACGGCAGCGCCTGGCTGGCCGAGGGCCAGACCGCGCCCGACGGCGATCTTCTGGGGATGAACTTCTTCGTTGAAGGCATCACCGGCGAGATTCCGCAGTAATCACAGCCCGAACAAGATCGAAAGGCCCCGTGAAGACGGGGCCTTTCCTGTTTAAAGCGGCGTGCACGAGCCCTGGGGGCTCGCGCACAAGACCTCTGGCACTGCGTGCGGGGTCGCCTCCGGCGGGAGTATTTGGGCCAGACTGAAAGGTCATCGGGCACCTGTGCCCCGGGGGCTTCAGCCGGAGAGCCCTTCTTCATCGAGAAGGGTGCGGCCCTCGCGGCTTTCCACCTCAATGACCCAGAGGTCCGGGTCCATCTGGCGCTGGCGGCGGGCGGCGACGTCGACCTCGGCCTCCGGTCCCGCGGCGAGCGTCACCCAGGCGCGCGCGCCGGTCATGAGGTCGAAGCTGCGCTGGAAAAGCTGTGCCTGCCCGTCGAGCGTGGCGAGTTTCACCAGCACCGCCCCCGCGGTCGGGTCGCCGCGGCAGGTGATGTAGGCGGGGATGTCCGCCAGCCGAAGCCGGGCGAGATAGGCGCGCACCCAGAAATCGGCGGTCAGCCGCGGCTCAGTCGCCATCCCGGAAGTCGAGCCCCATCTCGTTGTAGCGTTCGCTTTCCTCAAGCCAGTTCGGCCTTACCTTCACGGTCAGGAAAAGGTGCACCGGGCGGCCGAGGAACTCTGTCAGTTCCTCGCGCGCGGCCTTGCCGACAGCCTTGATCGTCTCGCCCCGGTTGCCGAGCACGATGCCCTTGTGGCCCTCGCGCGCGACGTAGACGATCTGGTCGATGCGGGCCGATCCGTCCTTGCGGTCTTCCCACCGCTCGGTCTCGACCGTGAGCTGGTAGGGCAATTCCTCGTGCAGGCGGAGCGTCAGCTTCTCACGCGTGACCTCGGCGGCGATCATCCGCATCGGCAGGTCGGCGATCTGGTCCTCGGGGTAGAACCAGGGGCCTGCCGGCACTTCCGCGGCGAGCCATTCCTTCAGGTCCTGCACGCCGTAGCCCTTTTCGGCCGAGATCATGAAGGTTTTCGCGAATTCGTAGGCCGCGTTCAGCTCCTGCGAGAGGGCGAGGAGCGTCTCGGCCTTGACCCGGTCGATCTTGTTGATGGCCAGCGCCACGCGGGTTCCCTTGGGCAGCCGGTCCTTCAGCGTGTCGAGGATGGACCTGACCCCTTCGGTCAGGCCGCGGTGCGCCTCGACCAGAAGGACGACGATATCGGCATCCGCCGCACCGCCCCAGGCGGCGGCGACCATCGCCCGGTCCAGCCGGCGGCGGGGCCGGAAAAGCCCGGGCGTGTCGACAAAGACGATCTGCGCCTGCCCCTCCATCGCGATCCCGCGAATGCGCGCGCGCGTGGTCTGCACCTTGTGGGTGACGATGGAGACCTTGGCCCCCACCATCCGGTTCAGGAGCGTGGACTTGCCGGCGTTCGGCTCCCCGATCAGGGCCACGAAGCCCGCGCGTGTCTCAGTCATCAGTTCCCTCCACCCGCGCCAGAAGCGCCTTTGCCGCCGCCTGTTCGGCCTGGCGCTTCGACCCGGCGCGGGCACGTTCGCTTTGCCCGGAGGCCAGGCGCACCTCGACCGTGAACACCGGCTGGTGATCGGGGCCCTCGCGCTCCGTCTCGGAATAGGCGGGGGGCGGCATGCCGCGCGCCTGCGCCCATTCCTGAAGCGCGGTCTTGGCGTCGCGGGCGTCCTCGGCCACCGCGCCGATGCGCGCGTCCCAGAGCCGCAGGACCATCGCGCGCGCCGCCTCGAAGCCCGCGTCGAGGTAGACGGCGGCGATCACCGCCTCGATCGCGTCGCCAAGAAGCGCCTCCTTCCGGCGCCCGCCCGACATCATTTCCGACCGGCCGAGTTTCAGCACCTCGCCCACGCCGGCCGCATGGGCAACGGCCGCGCAGGTTTCCTTGCGGACGAGCGCGTTGTAGCGCGGCGCAAGCTGGCCCTCGGTCGCGGTACCGTCGGCGGCCAGAAGCGCCTCGGCCATGACGAGGCCGAGAACGCGGTCGCCCAGGAATTCGAGCCGCTGGTTGTCAGGCCGCGTCGGAGTCGAGATCGATGCATGGGTCAGCGCGCGCAGAAGAAGCTCGGGCTGCTCGAACTCATGCCCGATCCTGGCCGCGAAGGCCTGAAGATCGGCCGACAGTTTCACTCGATCGCCTTGAAGAAGCGATCCCCCCGCCAGGTCCAGAAAGCGAAGAGAGACCGGCCAGCGGAGGAGAACATGATCCGTTCCGCGCGTCCGATGAGATACTCGGCAGGAACGAGGCCGACACCGCCAGACTGCACGGGAATGCGGCTGTCCTGGCTGTTGTCGCGGTTGTCGCCCATGAAGAAGTAGTTTCCGGGCGGCACCGTGAAGATCGGCGTGTTGTCCGCCCCCCAGCTGTCGGTGATGTTGAGGATGTCGTGCTGGCGACCGCCGGGAAGCGTTTCGGTGAAGCGTTCCTTCTGGCAGATGCCGCCCTGGCCGACCGGATCGTTGGCGCAGCGCGGGACGAGGCGTTCGGACCCTTGCGGTTCCTTGATCTCCTCGAAGATGCCTGCGGGTTCCTGCGGCACCGCCTGCCCGTTGATCTGAAGCACGCCGTCCAGCACCTGGATGGTGTCGCCCGGAAGTCCGATCAGGCGCTTGATGAAGTCGTTGCCCGTCGCGGGATGGCGGAAGACGACGACATCGCCACGCTCGGGCTCGGAGGCCAGGATGCGGCCGGAGACGGGGCAGATCGCGAAGGGGCAGGAATAGCGCGAATAGCCATAGGCCATCTTGTTGACGAACAGGAAGTCGCCGATCAGCAGCGTGTCCTTCATCGAACCGGAGGGGATCCAGAACGGCTGGAAGAAGAGGGTGCGAAAGACCCCTGCGATCAGAAGGGCGTAGACGATCGTCTTGAAGGTTTCGACGATGCCGTCCGTGGCTTTGCTCGACATGATGCGTCCCGTGTTCCTGCGCGCCCCGCTTCATGGGGCCCGGCGCGGGGCGTGTCAAGTTTCCTTGGCGGAACGGGGGCGCGCCTCGATCACGACGAAGGCCTGCGCCCAGGGGTGATCGTCGGTGAGCGAGACATGGACCACCGCCTCATGCCCGGGCGGGGTGATTGCGGCCAGCCGCTCGGCGGCCCAGCCGGTCAGGTGCATGACCGGCTGGCCGGTTCGCAGGTTGGAAACCGCCATGTCCTTCCACGATATCCCCATCCTGAGCCCGGTGCCGAGCGCCTTCGAACAGGCTTCCTTGGCGGCCCAACGCTTGGCGTAGGTTCCGGCCCTGTCCTTGCGCCGTTCGGCCTTGCGGCGTTCCGTCTCGGTGAAGACCCGGTTCAGGAACCGGTCGCCGAACCGGTCGAGCGTGGCTGCGATCCGGTCGATGTTCGCAAGGTCGGTGCCGATGCCAAGGATCATGGGCGGTTGCCTGTCCGTTCAGGCCGATCCCCGTCACGTCAGGCGGCCCGCGTTTCCGATGACGTCCCACATAGCGCATCGGCCGGGCGCGGAACAGGGGAAGGCCGTGGCATCGGCAGGTCTGCAAGTTCGCGCAGCGACATCCGGGCGATCTCGGGGCGTGCCCAGGGATCGTCGCCCGTCGCCGCTGCCGGCGGTCGGGCTTTGGAACGGCGAAGAAATCGAAACATTGTCGGGATCCTTTCCGGCGCTGTCGTGCTGTCGTTCCTGCCCGATCGGTCGCCGTCGCGCATTGCCGGATTGCTGCTTCAGGGTATAGCCTGGCTATATGAACCCGCTGAACCGCATCCCGTTGCCCGCCCTGCGCGCCGTCGAGGCGGTCGCCCGCTGCGGCACGCTGCGCGCGGCGGCCGACGATCTTGGCGTCACGCCGGGCGCTGTCAGCCAGCAGGTGCTTCTGGCCGAACGGCAGCTTGGCCTGACGCTTTTCGAGCGGCGGCCGGGCGGCATGACACCGACGGAACGCGGACGCGAGATCACGGTGCTGCTCTCGCAGGGGTTCGCCCGGATCGGGGCGGCCATCGCGCGCGCCGGGCGCGATCTCGACAACGTCCTGACGGTATCGGTCGCGCCCGTCTTTGCGGCGCGCTGGCTGATCTGGCGCCTGCCGCGATTCCAGGCGGCCCATCCGGGTATCCGTGTCCGCTTCGACGCCGATCTCTCGCTTCTGAACCCCTCGGCGGGCGAGGTCGACCTGTGCGTCCGCGTGGGCAGGGGCGGATGGCCCGGGGTGAACGCCGAGCGGTTGTTCCCGCAAGTGATCTTTCCGGTCTGCGCGCCCGAGCTTGCCCGCAGCCTTCGCACCCATGGCGACCTCGCCCATGTGCCCGTGATCCGCGAAACCCGCGCGAACTTCGGCTGGCAGGACTGGCTTGGCCCCGAAGGCCACCCCGACGTGGTGCCGGGCGAAGGGCCGGTGTTCTCGGACGCGATGCTGTGCCTCGACGCCGCAATGACCGGCGCGGGCGTGTACCTGACATTCGAGACGCTGGCCGTCGATGCCCTGGCCAACGGTCGCCTTGTGGAACCCTTCCACGGCCGCCACGCGACGCAGAACCATTACTGGCTCGTCACGGCGGAAGACAGGCGTCCGGGGCGCGCCGTCCGAGCCTTCTCGCGCTGGCTGAAGGAGGAAACGGCAGCGGCCGGTCTGGGTCGGACGCGGGGCGCCGCGCCGCCGCCGTAGCTTAACCGCCGCGCGACTCGTCCATCAATTGGCGCATCTTGCCGATGGCTGTGTCCAGTCCGACGAAGATCGCCTCTCCGATCAGGAAATGCCCGATGTTGAGTTCGCGGACTTCGGGCAGGGCGGCGATGGGTCCGACGGTGTCGTAGGTCAGCCCGTGGCCGGCGTGGACCTCCAGCCCCAGCGAATGCGCAAGCCGCGCGCCCTCGGCAAGGGCTGCAAGCTCCGCGTCGCGTTCGGCAAGACGACCCTCGGCATGCAGGTCGCAGTAATGGCCGGTGTGAAGTTCCACCACTGCCGCGCCGATCCGGGCGGACGCCTCGATCTGGCGGGGATCGTGGCCGATGAACATCGACACGCGGCTGCCCGCCTCCCGCAGCGGCGCGATGTAGTCGGTGAGACGGGCGATGTCGGCGGCGACGTCAAGCCCGCCCTCGGTCGTCCGCTCCTCCCGCTTCTCGGGGACGATGCAGACGGCGTGCGGGCGGTGGCGCAGCGCGATGGCCTGCATCTCGGCCGTTGCGGCGCACTCGAAGTTGAGCGGTCGCGTCAGCGACGCCATCAGCCGCTCGATATCCGCGTCGACGATGTGGCGCCGGTCCTCGCGCAGATGCGCGGTGATGCCGTCCGCCCCCGCCGCCTCGGCCAGAAGCGCCGCGCGCACGGGATCGGGCCACGCGGTGCCGCGCGCGTTACGGACGGTCGCCACATGGTCGATGTTCACGCCAAGCCTGAGTTGCGCCACCTGAGCTGCTCCGTTCGTCGATGGGTCGGGGATCACGTTAGAACAGGCCATGGGACGCTGTGAACGGGTGAATCGTCATCGGTACAATTCACCTCAGTTCTTCTCGCGCCGCTCCTCGGCGCGTGCGTGCAGCTTCTCGCGCAGTTTCTCCAGCCGGTCCTTCAGCTTCTTCCGCCGCCGTTTCTGGTAGGCGGCGATCACCGGCTCGGACAGCCAGTAGCTGACGACACCGGCGATCAGGCCGGGGATCAGCCCGCCCACGAGGTAGGGCAGGAAGACCCTGTCGAAGAAGCCGATCAGGTTGTCCCAATGCGCGACGGTATCCGTGAACAGCGCGAGGAAGTTGTGCTTCAGGTCCTGCCCCGCACCCACGAATTCGCCGAACAGCGTGGCATGGGCGGCCTCGTCAAACTCCGTCCCGAGGATGAAATGGCCGATCTTGAGGGAACTGAAGGCGATGATGGGAAAGGTAAGCGGGTTGCCGAAAAAGGTGCCAAGCAGCGCCGCGAGCACGTTGCCACGCACAAGTCGGGCAGAAAGATAGGCGGCGATGAAGTGGAACCCGTAAAGCGGTGTGAAGCTGACGAAGACGCCAGCGGCGACCCCGCGGGCGATGCTGCGCGGGTTGTCGGGCAGGCGGTGGATGCGGTGCCGGACATAATGGAAGGCGCGCGTCCAGCCGCCGCGGGGCCAGAACGACTCCGCCAGCATCTGCAGGTAGGTCCGCGGGTTGCGCCGCTTGAAGACCACCGGTCAGCTTCCTTCCTGCCCTGCCTCAGGGCTTGCGGTTCAGGTCCCGGTACCGCTCGACCTGAGCGACATCCGGTTCCGCTTCAAGCGCGGTCAGCACTGCATGAAGATGCTCTGCGTCCCGCAGGTCGACCTCGACAATCAGCCGGTAGAAATCCGGTTTGCGGTCAACGAACGTCAGATCGGAGATATTGGCCTTGTGGGTGCCAATCAAGGTGCAGATTCGCCCCAGCACGCCCGCATCGTTCGCAATCGTGAGATTGAGGCTGACGGAATAGGCGGCGGCGTGCCGACCCGAGTGCCAGTGCAGGTCGATCCAGCGCGCGGGCTGATCCTCGAACTCGGCCAGCGCGGGGCAGTCGATGGCGTGAACGACCACGCCCTGCCCGCGATAGGTGATGCCGACGATCCGCTCGCCGGGCACCGGCTGGCAGCAGTTCGCGCGCCGGAAGCTTTGGTCGGCGGTCAGGCCCAGGACGGCCCGGCGCGAATCAACCTCCTCGGACGGGTTCTGCGCCAGTTCGGGATAGATCGCCGCGAGAACCTCGCTCGCGGTCAGTTCGGCCGAACCGATGCGCGCCAGAACTTCCTTCTCATCGGCCAGGGCCAGGTTCTTGGCCGCAATCTTCAGGGCCTTCTCGGTGACCTTGCGGCCGACATGCTCGAACGCGACGCGGGCCAGTTCCTGACCGAGCTTGACGAAACGCTCGCGGTCCTCTTCCCGCAGGCTGCGGCGGATAGCGGACTTGGCGCGGCCGGTCACCACGATGTCGATCCAGGTCGCCTGCGGGCGCTGCCCGGTCGCGGTGATGACCTCGACCGACTGGCCGTTCTTCAGCCGCGTCCAGAGCGGCACGCGAATCCCGTCGACCTTGGCGCCGACGCAGGAATTGCCGATCCGGGTGTGGATCGCATAGGCGAAGTCGATGGGCGTCGCCCCCTTCGGCAACTGCACCACGTCGCCCTTCGGCGTGAAGCAGAAGACCTGGTCGGAATACATCTCGAGCTTCACGTTCTCGAGAAACTCGTCGTGATCCTCGCCGGTGTCGAAGCGTTCGGTCAGCGTGGCGATCCATTTCGCGGGATCGACAGCGAAGGGGTTCTGCGCACGCTGGCCGTCACGGTAGGACCAGTGGGCGGCGACCCCCGCCTCGGCCACCTCGTGCATCTGCCGGGTGCGGATCTGCACCTCCACCCGCTTGCCGTCGCGCCCCGACACGGTGGTGTGGATGGAGCGATAGCCGTTCGACTTCGGCTGGCTGATGTAGTCCTTGAACCGCCCCGGCACCGCGCGCCAGCGGCGGTGGATCGCGCCGAGGATGCGGTAGCAGTCGCTTTCCGACCGGCAGATCACGCGGAAGCCGTAGATGTCCGACAGGCGCGAGAAGGCAAGCTGCTTTTCCTGCATCTTGCGCCAGATCGAATAGGGCTTCTTGGCGCGGCCGTAGACATCGGCCTCGATCGCCTCCTTCTCCAGCTCCAGCCGGATGTCGGCGGTGATCTTCTGGATCACGTCGCCGGTTTCCTTCTGGAGCGTGATGAAGCGCCGGATGATCGAGGATCGCGCCTCGGGGTTGAGGACGCGGAAGGACAGGTCCTCAAGCTCCTCGCGCATCCACTGCATGCCCATGCGGCCAGCGAGCGGCGCGAAGATGTCCATCGTCTCGCGCGCCTTGCGCGCCTGCTTTTCGGCCGGCAGCGACTTGATGGTGCGCATGTTGTGCAGCCGGTCGGCCAGCTTGACGAGGATGACCCGCAGGTCCTTCGACATCGCCATGAACAGCTTGCGGAAGTTTTCCGACTGCTTCGAGGCGGTCGAGGACAGTTGCAGGTTGGTCAGCTTGGTGACCCCGTCCACCAGTTCCGCGATCTCCTCGCCGAACTGGCGGGCGACCTCGGCGAAGGTGGACTTGGTATCCTCTATCGTGTCGTGCAACAGCGCCGTCACGATGGTGGCGTCGTCCAGCCGCTGCTCGGTCAGGATCGCGGCGACGGCGACGGGGTGGGAGAAGTAATCTTCTCCCGAATGGCGCTTCTGGCCCTCGTGCATCCGGCGGCCATAGTCATAGGCGCGCCGGATCAGGTCGGCATTGGTGTGCGGATTGTAGTTGTGGACAAGGGCGATGAGGTCTTCGACGTCGATCATCGTGGTCCGCTCGTCCCGGGCGTGAGCCTTCAGCCCTGGCCCTGCGCTTCCATCAACTGGCGCAGAAGACGCTCTTCGTCCATGTCGTCGTGGGCGGGACGATCGACCTCGGTCCGCATCAGAAGCGCCATGGCGTCATCCTCGGGCTCGTCGACCTCGATCTGCGTCTGGTGGCTTTCGATCATCCGCTCGCGCAGTTCCGCGGCGGTCTGCGTCTCGTCCGCGATCTCGCGCAGTGCCACGACGGGGTTCTTGTCGTTGTCGCGGTCGATCGTCAGCCCGGAGCCTGCGGCGATTTCGCGCGCACGATGCGCCGCGAGCATGACCAGCTCGAACCGGTTCGGAACCTTGTCAACGCAATCTTCGACCGTCACGCGGGCCATCGGCTACTCCAATCCATCTGGGAAGGTGGAAGCCGCTATTTATGCCCTATGTCCAGCCTTGACAAGCACGGAATCCCCCTCAAAGCGGCCGGATCGCCGCTTTGTCGGCCTCGGGCAGGGCAGCGGCCATCTCCGCGACCGTCTTCCCCGTCCGCGGATGGCGCCACAGGGGGGCGATGTCCATCAGCGGCACAAGCACGAATCCGCGGTCCTGAAGCCGGGGATGGGGCAGGATCAGACGGTCCGGCGCCACCTCGCGCTGGCGCGCGGGGTCAAGCGCTCGCCAGCGGTCCTGGGTGGCCGCGTCGGGCAAGACCTTGTCCCCCATCGCGAGAAGGTCGAGGTCGAGCGTGCGCGCGCCCCAGCGCGTCGTCCGTTCGCGCCCGTGCAGCGCCTCGACATCGTGCAGCACCGCAAGCAGCGCACCGGGGGCAAGCGCGGTGGACAGAAGGGCCGCGGCATTGACGTAGTCCGGCCCGGACCCGGCCGGGAAGGCCGGTGTCAAGAAGAACCTGCTGACCGCCTGAAGCCGCCCCGCCCTGCCGGCAAGATCGGCCAGGGCGATGCGCAGGAGGTCGGCCGACCCGACCGTTCCGGCCGGAAGGTTTCCGCCGAGCGCGATCAGCGCCTGCCTATCCTTTTGGACAGATACCATTGACCCTCCCGATGTTGCTTACTGTAGCTCCACTCAGACCTTCGCCGAAACCGGATTGGCCAACCCGGTGCCGCCGGAACGGACTTCGGCAACACCTATTTTGGAAGGAACATTTGATGTTCTACAAGGACGAACGGCTTGCGCTGTTCATCGACGGGTCGAACCTCTATGCGGCCGCGAAGGCGCTCGGGTTCGACATCGACTACAAGCTTCTCAGGCAGGAGTTCGAGCGGCGGGGCAAGCTTCTGCGCGCGTTCTACTATACCGCGCTGCTGGAGAACGACGAGTATTCGCCGATCCGCCCACTGGTGGACTGGCTGCACTACAACGGCTTCTGCATGGTGACGAAGCCCGCGAAGGAATACACCGACAGCCAGGGCCGGCGGAAGGTCAAGGGCAACATGGACATCGAACTGACCGTCGATGCCATGGAACTTGCCCCCCGCGTCGATCACATCGTCCTGTTCTCGGGCGATGGCGATTTCCGCCCGCTGGTCGAAAGCCTGCAGCGGCAGGGGGTGCGGGTCTCGGTCGTCTCCACGATCCGCTCGCAGCCGCCGATGATCGCCGACGAATTGCGCCGGCAGGCCGACAACTTCATCGAGCTTGACGCGCTGCGCGAGGTGATCGGGCGGCCGCCGCGCGAGCCCCGCTACGAGCGTGAGGAAGAGGCCGCCGGCGGTAAGTGAGCCGGCGGCGACCGCAGCGGGGCGGGCCGGCCCCGGCGCAGGCCGCGCCCCGCAGGCGGCGGACGGCCGGTTGTCTCGGACCCGGGGCTGGCTTAGTGTCCCGGCACGACGGACCGAGGACGCGATGACCGAACAGCTCACCCTTTACCTGGCAGCGCCGCGCGGCTTCTGCGCCGGCGTCGACCGCGCCATCCGCATCGTCGAGATGGCGATCGAGAAATGGGGGGCACCCGTCTATGTCCGCCACGAGATCGTGCACAACCGCTTCGTCGTCGACGGCCTGCGGGCGAAAGGCGCGGTCTTCGTCGAGGACCTCGACGACTGCCCCGCCGACCGGCCGGTGATCTTTTCCGCCCATGGCGTGCCGAAAGCGGTACCGGCCGAAGCCGCGCGGCGCGGCATGACCTTCGTCGATGCCACCTGCCCGCTGGTCTCCAAGGTCCATATCGAGGCGGAGCGGCACCACGAGAACGGCCTGCAGATGGTGATGATCGGCCACGCCGGCCACCCCGAGACCCTGGGCACGATGGGCCAGTTGCCGGAAGGCGAGGTCATCCTGGTCGAGACGGTGGCGGACGTGGCCAAGATCGCGCCCCGCGATCCGGCCCGGCTGGCCTTCATCACCCAGACGACGCTGTCGGTCGACGACACCGCCGAAGTGGTCGCGGCCTTGAAGACGCGCTTCCCCGCCATCGTCGGGCCGCACAAGGAAGACATCTGCTATGCCACCACGAACCGGCAGGAGGCCGTGAAGGCGATCGCGCCGAAGATCGACGCGCTGCTGGTGATCGGGGCGCCGAATTCGTCGAACTCGCGCCGGCTGGTCGAGGTCGGCCGTGCCGCGGGCTGCGCGCACGCGCAACTGGTGCAGCGCGCCGGCGACATCGACTGGCGCGCGCTCGGGCGGCTGCGGTCGGTCGGCGTCACCGCCGGGGCCTCGGCGCCGGAGGTGCTGGTGAACGAGGTCATCGACGCATTCCGGGCACGGTTCGACGTGACGGTGGAAATGGTCGAGACCGCGCGCGAGAACGTGGAGTTCAAGGTCCCGCGCGCGCTCCGCATTCCGGCCTGACCGGCGGCGGGCGGGCCGTGGGGGCTGTCTGCCCCCACACCCCCGAGGATATTTGGAAAAAGAAGAAGCAGATGCCGGATCTTTTCGCCTTTACCGACGGGGCCTGTTCTGGAAATCCGGGGCCGGGGGGATGGGGCGTGCTGATGCGGGCCGTCGAGGCCGGCAGCGTCGTGCGCGAGCGCGAATTGAAGGGCGGCGAGGCGGAGACGACGAACAACCGCATGGAGTTGCTGGCGGCGATTTCCGCGCTGGAGGCGCTGAAGTGGCCGTCGACGATCACCATCGTCACCGACAGCGCCTATGTGAAGAACGGCGTGATGACCTGGATCCACGGCTGGAAGCGGAACGGTTGGCGCACCGCGGACAGGAAGCCGGTGAAGAATGTCGATCTCTGGCAAAGGCTCGATGCGGTGCAGGCCGGCCACCGGGTGACCTGGGAATGGATCAAGGGACATGCGGGTCATCCCGAGAACGAACGCGCCGACGAGCTGGCGCGGGCGGGCATGGCGCCGTTCAAGCCGCGAAGGGCGGGGACGAATGACGCTGCTTGAGCTTCTCGACTATGCCTCCGTTATCGTCTTCGCGCTGACGGGGGCGCTGGTCGCGAGCCGCGCGCAGCTGGACATCGTCGGCTTCGCCTTTGTCGCCGCTCTGACCGCCACCGGGGGCGGCACGGTGCGCGATGTCATCCTTGACCGCAACCCGGTCTTCTGGGTTGCCGAGCCCGGGTTCATTCTGGCGGCGGTCGCGGCGGCGGCCCTGGTATTCTTCACCGCGCATCTGTTCGAGAGCAGGCTGAAGCTGCTGACCTGGCTCGACGCGCTGGCCCTTGCGGTCGCGGTTCCGGCCGGAACCGGGGTGGCGATGGCGTTGGGCCATGGCGCGGCGGTCGTGCTGCTGATGGGCGTGGCGACGGGTTGCCTGGGCGGGCTCATGCGCGATGTCGTCTGCAACGAGGTGCCGCTGGTCCTGAAGCAGGGGGAGCTTTATGTGACCGCAGCCCTGGCCGGGGCGGCGGCGGCGATCCTTGCATCGCAGGTCGCGCCCGAGAGCGTCGCCCTTCCCGCCTGCGCCGCGGTTACCTTCACCCTGCGGGCAGGCAGCCTTCTGTTCGGATGGCGCCTGCCGGTCTATCGCTCGCGCCCGCCACGCCGGTAATCAGGCCTGAAAGAGGCCGCGGAAGCGCTCGCGCAGGAGGTTCTTCTGCACCTTGCCCATGGTGTTGCGCGGCAGGTCGGGAACGACGGCGATGTGCTTGGGGCGCTTGAAGGCCGCGATCTCCTGCGCGAGATGCTTTCCCAGCGCCTCCGGGTCGAGCGTCACGCCCTTCGCGGCTACCACGACGGCCACCACGGCTTCGCCGAAGTCGGGATGCGGCACGCCGATAACGGCACTTTCCAGAACGCCGGGGCAGGCATCGAGCGCCATCTCGACCTCTTTCGGGTAGACGTTGAAGCCGCCCGAGAAGATCAGGTCCTTCGCCCGGCCGACGATGGTGACATAGCCGTCCGCGTCGATCCGCCCGAGGTCGCCGGTGATGAAGAAGCCATCCGCGCGCAGTTCTTCCTTCGTCTTTTCCGGCATCTGCCAGTAGCCTTGGAAGACGTTCGGGCCGCGCACCTCGATCACGCCGATCTGGCCCTGCGGAACCTCGCGCCCCTCGCTGTCGCATACCTTCAGTTCCACCCCCGGCAGGGGCAAGCCGACGGTGCCCGGGCGGCGTTCCCCCTCACAGGGGTTCGAGGTGTTCATGTTGGTCTCGGTCATGCCGTAGCGTTCGAGGATGCGGTGGCCGGTCCGGCCCTCCCACTCTCGGTGGGTGTCGGCGAGAAGCGGCGCGGAACCCGAGATGAAAAGCCGGATGCCTGCGACAAGGTCCCGGGTCAGGCGCGGGTCATCGAGCAGGCGGGTGTAGAAGGTCGGCACACCCATCATCGCGGTTGCCCGAGGCAGGGCCCGGATCACCGCATCGGCGTCGAACTTCGGCAGGAAGATCATCGGGCATCCGGCAAGGAGCGCCACGTTCGTCGCGACGAATAGGCCGTGGGTATGGAAGATCGGCAGCGCGTGGAGCAGCACGTCGGCCCCGGTGAAGCGCCAGTGGTCGACCAGAACCTCGGCGTTCGACAGGAGGTTACCGTGGCTGAGCATCGCCCCCTTCGACCGCCCCGTCGTGCCCGAGGTGTAGAGGAGCGCGGCAAGCGTCCCGGGCCCGCAAGGCTCCGTCGGGAAATCCTCTGCCTGCCCGCGCGCGAGGGCGCCGAAACTGCCGCCGCCATCGGCGTCGAGCGTCAGGAGCGCCGCGCCGCAGTCTGCCGCAACGGGGGCGAGCGTCTCGGCCCGCGCTGCATCGGCCAGAAGCAGGCGGGCCCCGGAATCGCCGACGAAGTAGGCCACCTCGGACGGGGTGTAGGCGGTGTTGAGCGGCAGGAAGACGACCCCCGCGCGGATCGCCGCGGCGATCACGGCCAGCATCTGGGGGCTTTTCTCCAGTTGCAGGGCCACCCGGTCGCCGGGGCGCAGGCCCGCAGCCCTGAGCGCCTGCGCATGGCGGCCGATCATCGCCAGGAAGTCGCGATAGGAAAGCGTTTGCCCGTCGGCCAGGATCAGGAAGGTGGCGTCGCTGCCCGCGTGGCGCCCGAACAGCGCGTCGTAAAGGTGGTTCGTCATGCCGCCCCCTGATACCCGTCTTCCCTTCGCCCTTACCTTCCGCGCCGGCGGAAATCTAGGCGGCGCGGCGGGGGAACAGGCTGAGCGCGAAGATCACCGCCGCGGCGGCCACGATCGACGGCCCGGCGGGCGTGTCGAGGCGCAAGGACAGCCAGAGCCCGCCCAGCACCGAAAGGGCGCCGAAGGCCGTAGCGAAAAGCGCCATCGCCTCGGGCGACCGCGCCAGGCCGCGTGCGGCGGCGGCCGGGATGATCAGCATCGCCGCGATCAGGAGCGCGCCGACGATCTTGACCGCCACCGCGACGACCACCGCCAGCGCGAGCGTCAGCACCAGCCCCTCTCGGCGCGGGTCGATCCCGGAGGCGCGCGCCAGCGCCTCGTCCACGGTCGCGGTCAGAAGCGCCTGCCAGCGCCACAGGAGCAGGCCGAGCACCAGTGCGACCCCACCCCACACCCAGGCCAGGTCAGCGGTCGTGACCGCCAGGATATCCCCGAAGAGGTAGGCCGACAGGTCGGTGCGGACGGCGGGAAGGAAGGACACGGCGATCAGACCGAAGGCAAGGGCGGAATGGGCAAGCACACCCAGCACGGTATCGGCGGCCTGTCCGCGCCCGGTCAGCGCTGCGGCGATCAGGCCCATCGCCAGCGCCACCGCCAGCATGCCGGACTGAAGCGGAAGGTCGGCGGCGAGCGCAAGCGCCACGCCGAGGATCGCGGCATGCGCGGTCGCATCGCCGAAGAACGCCATCCGGCGCCAGACGACGAAAGCGCCAAGCGGGCCGGTCGCCAGCGCGAGGCCCATGCCTGCGATGGCAGCGCGGATCAGGAAGTCGTCAGGCATCGTGGCGCTCATGCGTTTGGCGGGACGGGTCCGCGGCATCGCGCGGCGCGGCGGGATGATGGTGGTGATGCCCGTGGTCGTGATCATGGTCGTGGTCATGGTCATGGTCATGCACATGGCGGTAGAGCGCCAGCGCCCCGCCGGTTCCCAGCCCGAAAAGCGCCCGGTATTCGGGGGCCTCGGACACGATGTGCGGCGCGCCCTCGCAGCAGACATGGCCGTTCAGGCAGATGACGCGGTCGGTCGCGCTCATCACCACATGAAGGTCGTGGCTGACCATCAGGACGGCGACGCCGGTTTCGGCCCTGACCTCTTCGACCAGGCGGTAGAAGGCGGCCACGCCCGGCTGATCAAGGCCCTGCGTGGGCTCGTCCAGGATCAGGATTTCGGGCGAGGACAGCAGCGCGCGCGCCAGCAGGACACGCTGGAACTGCCCGCCCGACAGCACCGCCATCTGCCGCGCACCCAGCCCCGGCACGCCCACGCGCGCCAGCGCCACCTGCGCTGCGGCGTCCGTCACGCGGTCGGGCAGCGACAGGAACCGCCGCACGCTCATCGGCAGGCGGGCATCGAGGTGCAGCCGCTGCGGAACATAGCCGATGCTGAGACCGGGCGCCCGGTTCACCTGTCCTTGCGAAGGTTTCTCAAGTCCGATCAACGCCTTGATGAGCGTCGACTTGCCCGACCCGTTCGGGCCGACGATGGTGACGATCTCGCCCTTGGTGATGGAGAGGTTGACCGCAGACAGGATCGTGCGGTCGCCGTGGCGGATGGTCAGCCCGCGCGCCTCGACCAGTTTCATCGTGCCGCCTCCGCGCAGCCGGGGCACAGGCCCAGGGCCTCGGCGTTCATGCGCTCGATGGCAAAGCCGAGCGCACGGGCCGCAACCTCCATCGCCGCGCGAACCGCCTCGGCCGGGGCCTCGGCAACCGCGCCGCAGGTCCGGCAGATGAAGAAGGCCGGGGCATGCGTCTCGCCCGGATGCATGCAGGCGGCAAAGGCGTTCAGCCGCCGGATGCGGTGCGCCAGTCCCTGTTCGACCAGGAACTCCAGCGCCCTGTAGGCGACGGGGGGCTTGTTGCCGTAGCCCTCCGCCGCAAGCCGCTCCAGCACCTCGTAGGCGCCCATGGCCCTGTGCGCCTCAAGCAGGATCTCAAGCGCGCGGCGGCGCACAGGGGTCAGCCGGACGCCGCGTTCTTCCGAAAGCGCGTCGGCCCGGGCCAGGACATCATCCGTGCAATGGCCGTGGTCGTGCTTGGCAAACGCCAGGACCGCGTTGTCGCAACCTTGGGTCATTTCGCCCCTTACGTTATGTTATCACAATACGTCTTGACTGTTACGATATAACATAAGATATGAGCCGGATGCCCGCAAGACGGAGTTCCCATGCGCAGCCTCGCCCTGACCCTCGCCCTCGCCGCCACTTCGGCCGCCGCCCCGGCCGCCGCCGAAGTTCCGCAGGTCGTGACCGACACGCCGGTCGTCCATTCGCTGGTTGCGTCCGTCATGGGGGAACTGGGGACACCGGGCGTTCTGCTGGTCGGCGGCGCGGATGCGCACGACTTTCAGCTGCGCCCGTCCCAACGCGGCGAGCTCGGTGCCGCCGATGTCGTCTTCTGGATCGGGCCGGAGATGACACCTTGGCTGGACCGCGCGCTTGAGGCCGCCGCACCCGGCCGTTCGGTCGCCCTCCTTCAGGTGGACGGCACCCGGATTCGCCCCTTCGACGACGCGGACGCGCCGGGTGACGATCATGAAGACGAGCACGACCACGACCACGGCGCCACCGACCCGCATGCCTGGCTTGACCCTGCCAACGCCGCCCTCTGGCTCGACACGATTGCGGGGACGCTTGCCGAGATGGACGGCGAACATGCCGACACCTACCGCGCCAACGCAGTCGCCGCGAAGGCTGCCATCGCGGCCGTGGTTGCGACGATCGAGGCCGATCTGGCCGCCACCCCCCGCGCGCCGGTCGTCGTGTCCCACGATGCGCTGGGCTACTTTGCGGATCGCTTCGGCCTGACCATCGCTGAGCGCATTTCCGAAGGCGACGCCGCAACACCCGGCGCGGCGCATCTGAGCGCGATTCGCGCCCTTCTTGAACAGGGCGGCGCGGCCTGCGTCTTTCCGGAAGCCGGCAGCGATCCGAAGATCATCGCGGCGTTGGCAGAGGGCACATCCGCCCGGATCGGCCGCCCGCTCGATCCCGAGGGTCGCGCTCAGGAACCCGGGCCGGGCCTTTACGGCGCCGTGCTGGAGGGGACGGCGGCGGCGTTCCGCGACTGCCTGGCCGAAGGGAACTGAGCCGGCGGGCTCAGTCGTAACTGGCCATGACCTCGTACATCACCGGCTCGAACCGGGAACAGAGCGACGCGATGCGCCGGTTTCTTTCCCGCATCTCCGGGGTCCGCAGCATGGCCTGGAAATCCTCGCGCCGCCGCCACTGCGAATAGTTGGCGATGCGGGTCTGTGCATCGTTCATGTGCAGGCCCGCGCCGATGAAGCCGGGCTGGTGCGAAATGAACCTGTCATAGGCCTCCCGCAGTTCGTCCATAAGGTCCTGCGCCGTGCCGGGGGTCATCTCGAAGGTCGTGATCACTGTCTGGCCGGAGAACTCTTTCGAAATCGAGGGCATGGCTTCCTCCCTGGCGCGTCCTGACCCGACTATGGCGCCCGCGACCGGGTCCTGTAAACAGGCTTTGCCCTATCCCGGCATGCGCCCGCCGGTCGCGTCGGTGACGGTGTCTGCCGCGGCACGGACGCGCGCCCCGATCGCCGGCGCATCGTCAAGCGCCATGCGGAACGCGGGGCCCGAGACCGAGAGGCCCGCCACCGGCTCGCCATGGGCGTTGAAGATCGGCGCGGCGACGCAGCGCATCCCCTCGGCCCGTTCCTGGTCGTCGATTGCGTAGCCGCGCGACCGGGTCGCGGCAAGATCGGCCAGCAACGCCTCCGTCGTCGCGAGCGAGCGGGGGGTGAGCGTCGCCAACCCCTCGGCCGCGATCTGGCGCACCCGCGATTCGGGATACCAGGCCAGCAGCGCCTTGCCGATCCCCGAGGTATGCATGGCCGACAGCGTGCCGGGCGGAAAGAAGGCGCGGATCGCCTCATGCGTCTCCACCTGGCTCAGGAACAGCACCCGGTCGCGATGTTCCACCCCGAGGTTCGAGGTTTCGCCGGTTTCCCGCATCAGCCGGTCCATCGGTTGACGCGCGCGCTCCACCACCTTGGTGCGGCGTAGGAATTCCGACCCGACGCGAAAGGCGCCGCCGCCGACATGCCAGAGCTGGCCCGGTTCCTCCACCTCGACGAAGCCGTGCGACTGCAGCGTGGTCAGCACGCGGTAGACGGTGGGGATGGACTGCCCGCTGCGGTGCGCGAGCTCGGACAGGGTCAGGCCGCCCGCCTCGCTCACCACCTTCAGGATCATCAGCGCGCGGTCGAGCGACTGGATGGTGTTCTGTTCGGTGCGGTCGTGAAAGCTTTTCGGCCGCCCCCTGGCGCGTGGCTCTGCCATCCCCTGCCCTCCTGCTTTTGCCATTCCGAAAACACGTTTCAATCGATGAAAAACGCAAATCATCACCGTTTCAACACCTTGAATCATTTTTCCGTCCATTGAAATTATTTTTCGAAAAAATTGGAGACTCTGCCCCGCTCGACTATCCTGCAGGCTGTTCCGAATTGGGGGAGCCCATGTCCTATCAGAATCCGGTCTTCATTCCCGGCCCGACCAACATCCCGGAGGTCATCCGCAAGGCCTGCGACATGCCGACGGTCGACCACCGTTCGCCCGCCTTCGCGCGGATCTTCAAGCCGGCCCTCGCCGGCGTGAAGGCGGTGCTGGGCACCCGGGCGGGCGAGGTCATCCTGTTCCCCTCGACCGGCACCGGTGGGTGGGAGGCGGCGATCTCCAACACGCTCAGCCCCGGCGACACCGTGCTGGCGGCGCGTTTCGGCATGTTCAGCCACCGCTGGATCGACATGTGCCAGCGCCACGGGCTGAACGTCGAGATCATCGAGACGCCCTGGGGCGAAGGCGCGCCCCTCGCGGCCATCGAGGCCGCGCTGGCCGCCGATGCTTCGCATCGCATCCGCGCGGTTCTTGCCACCCACAACGAGACGGCGACCGGTGTGAAAAGCGATATCGCCGGCATCCGCAAGGCCATGGACCGGGCGAAGCATCCCGCGATGCTTTTCGTCGACGGGGTCAGTTCCATCGGCTCGATGCCGTTCGAGATGGACGGCTGGGGCGTCGATATCGCGGTCGCGGGCAGCCAGAAGGGCTTCATGCTGCCCGCGGGCCTCGCCATCCTCGGCCTGTCGCCCAGGGCGGTCGCGGCGATGGACACCGCCACCCTGCCCCGCACCTTCTTCGACTTCCGCGACATGATGCGCACCTACGCGGCGGGCGGCTATCCCTACACCCCGGCGGTCGGGCTGATCAACGGGCTGGCCACCTCGGTGCAGATGCTGCAGGACGAGGGGCTGGCCAATGTCTACGCCCGCCACCACCGCATCGCCGAGGGCGTGCGCCGCGCCGTCGCCGCCTGGGGGATGCGGCCCTGCGCGGCCTCGTCGGACCTTTATTCCGACACCGTCACCGCGGTCGTCGTGCCCGAAGGGTTCAACGGCACCGACATCGTGAAGCTGGCCGCGGAGAAATATGGCATGGCCTTCGGCGTCGGCCTCGGCGAGGTCGCGGGCAAGGTCTTCCGCATCGGCCATCTCGGCAGCCTGACCGATGCGATGATGCTGGCGGGCCTGGCCACGGCGGAAATGTGCATGGCCGACCTCGGCTATCCGATCACGCTTGGCGCGGGCGTCGCGGCGGCGCAGGATCATTATCGCAATAGCGCCGGTGAGGCCGCGAAGGCGGCGGCGTGAGATGAAGGACCAGTCCATGCACATCCCGAGCTATCAGGACATGCTGGATGCGCACGACCGCATCAAGCCCTTCATCCGCCGCACGCCGATCCGCACCTCGGACTATCTGAACGAGTTGGCGGGCTGCGAGCTGTTCTTCAAGTGCGAGAACTTCCAGGAGCCGGGCGCCTTCAAGGTGCGCGGCGCGGCGAACGCGGTCTTCGGGCTGGACGAGGCGCAGGCGGCCAGGGGCGTGGCCACCCATTCCAGCGGCAACCACGCCTCGTGCCTGAGTTATGCCGCCATGCTGCGCGGCATCCCCTGCAACGTGGTGATGCCGCACACGGCCCCGCAGGCCAAGAAGGACACGGTGCGCCGCTACGGCGGCAGGATCACCGAATGCGAACCCTCGACCTCATCGCGTGAGGCGACCTTCGCGAAGGTGCAGGCCGAAACCGGTGGCGACTTCGTGCATCCCTACAACGACCCGCGCGTGATCGCCGGTCAGGGAACCTGTTCGCGGGAACTGGTGGAGGATACCGACGGGCTCGATTTCGTCGTGGCACCGATCGGCGGCGGCGGCATGATCTCGGGCACCTGCCTGACGCTTGCGACGCTGGCGCCGGAGACCAAGGTGATCGCGGCGGAGCCGGAGCAGGCCGACGACGCCTATCGCAGCTTCAAGGCCGGCCACATCATCGCCGATGACGCGCCGAAGACGGTGGCCGACGGCCTTCTGGTGCCGCTCAAGGACCTGACCTGGCACTTCGTGAAGACCCATGTCAGCGACATCTTCACCGCCTCCGACGCGGAGATCGTCGAGGCGATGAAGCTGACCTGGAAACACCTGCGCGTGGTCATGGAACCGTCAAGCGCGGTGCCGCTGGCCACCATCCTGAAGAACCACGACCGTTTCGCCGGCAAGCGCGTCGGCGTGATCATCACCGGCGGCAACGTCGATCTGGACAGACTGCCCTGGATGCAGGGCTGAGGAGGCAAGAATGAACGCACCCGTGAACCTGAACGCGCTGGAAGTCGGCTTCGACATTCCCGCCAAGCCCGGCATGGACGAAAGGGACATCCAGACGCCGTGCCTCGTCCTCGACCTTGACGCGCTGGAGCGCAACATCAGGAAGATGGGCGACTATGCCCGGGCGCACGGGATGCGCCACCGGGTGCATGGCAAGATGCACAAGTCGGTCGACGTGGCGAAGCTGCAGGAACGGCTGGGCGGCGCGGTCGGCGTCTGCTGCCAGAAGGTGAGCGAGGCGGAGGTCTTCGTGCGCGGCGGCATCAAGGACGTGCTGGTGTCGAACCAGGTGCGCGATCCGGCGAAGATCGACCGGCTGGCGCGGTTGCCGAAGCTGGGCAGCCGGATCATCGTCTGCGTGGACGACATCGCCAACGTGGCCGACCTGTCGGCGGCGGCGGTCCGGCACGGGACCGAGTTGGAGGTCTTCATCGAGATCGACTGCGGCGCAGGCCGCTGCGGCGTGACGACGACCGAGGCGGTGGTAGCGATCGCAAAGGCCGTCGATGCGGCGCCGGGGCTGAAGTTCACCGGCATCCAGGCCTATCAGGGCGCGATGCAGCACATGGACAAGTACGAGGACCGCAAGGCCAAGCTGGACACGGCGATCGCCATGGTCCGGGATGCGGTCGAGGGGCTGAAGGCCGCGGGGCTGGATCCGGAACTCGTCTCGGGCGGCGGCACCGGATCCTACTATTTCGAAAGTGCCTCGGGCGTCTACAACGAGCTTCAGTGCGGCTCCTACGCCTTCATGGATGCCGACTATGGCCGCATCCTCGACAAGGACGGGCACCGGATCGACCAGGGCGAATGGGAGAACGCCTTCTTCATCCTGACCAGCGTCATGAGCCACGCGAAGGCCGACAAGGCGATATGCGACGCGGGTCTCAAGGCGCAGTCCGTCGACAGCGGGCTGCCGGTCGTCTACGGCCGCGACGACGTGAAATACATCAAGTGCTCGGACGAACATGGTGTCATTTCGGACCCCAGCGGTGTGCTGAAGGTCAACGAGAAACTGAAGCTGGTGCCCGGCCACTGCGACCCGACCGCCAACGTCCATGACTGGTACGTCGGCGTCCGGAACGGCAAGGTCGAGGTGGTCTGGCCGGTGTCGGCGCGCGGCAAGGCCTATTGATCGCGCATTGCGCTAGGCAGGTGGGGGCGCTGCCCCCACACCCCCGGAGTATTTGCACCAGAATGAAAGGGAAGCGGCATGCTGATCGTGCCTGAGAAGCTGATTGCCGATCTCGTCTCGGCCGAGGATGCCTTTGCCGCGGTCGAGGCGACCTTTGCCGCCATGGCGCGGGGCGAGGCCACCAACTTTCCGGTGGTGCGGGAGGCCCTGGGCGAGGGCCGGCAATACGGCTTCAAGTCGGGGCTGGATCGCGCGGGCGGCATGCTGGGCGTGAAGGCGGGGGGCTACTTTCCCGGCAACATGGCGCGGGGCATGACCAATCACCAGTCGACGGTCTACCTGTTCGACCCCGAGAGCGGGCGGCCGACGGCGATGGTCGGCGGCAATCTTCTGACCGCGCTGCGCACGGCCGCGGCCTCGGCCCTCTCGATCGACCGGCTCGCGCGGCCGGATGCAAAGGTCCTGGGCATGGTGGGCGCAGGTCACCAGGCGGCGTTCCAGTTGCGCGCGGCGGCAAGGGTGCGGCGCTTCGAGAGGGTCATCGGCTGGAACTACCATCCCGACATGCTGCCGAAGCTGGGCGAGGTGGCCGCGGAACTGGGGCTGCCCTTCGAGGCGGTGGCCCTGGAGCGGATGGTGGAGGCCGATGTGATCGTCACCATCACCTCCTCGCCCGCGGCCTCGCTCCTGTCCGCCCATGTGGGCCCCGGCACGCATCTGGCCTGCATGGGAACCGATACGAAGGGCAAGCAGGAGGTGGAACCGGCGCTTCTGGCCCGTGCGCGCCTCTTCACCGACGAGGTGGCGCAGTCGGTAAGCATCGGCGAGGCACAGCATGCCATCGCGGCGGGCCTTGTGCGCGAGGCTGACATCACCCCGATCGGGGCGGTGATCGCGGGGCTTGCACCGGGGCGCCTGGGGCAGGAAGAGATCACCCTGTTCGACGGAACCGGCGTGGGCCTGCAGGACCTCGCGGTTGCCGGGGCTGCCGTGCGGCGCGCGGTGGAACGCGGCCTGGCGGCTTCGGTCGAGGTCTGAGGCGGCGCGCCCGGGTGCAGGCGCCGGGGGTTTCACACCCCCGGACCCCCGTGGAGTATTTCGGCCAGAATGAAGAGCAGGCATGCCCGGGGCGACCCCTGCGTATCGGGTACAAGATCGGGGGTTCCGTGACGCGCGCCTTCGTGGTTTGACTGAACCGGACGGTTGACGGGGGGCAGGCATGGCGGTTCGGGTCGCGATCAACGGGTTCGGCAGGATCGGCCGGTCGGTGCTGCGCGCGGCGCTGTCGGACCCGCGCCATGCCGATGTCGAGATCGTTGCCATCAACGACATCGCGCAACCCGAGATGGCGGCCTATCTGTTCGAGTACGACAGCACCTTCGGCCCCTGGAAAGGCTCGGTCCGACTGGAAGGCGGCGCGCTGATCGTCGACGGGCAGGGGATCGCGCTGAGCGCGGTGCGCGACCTGTCATTGCTCGATCTTGGCGGCGTCGACGTGGTGATGGAATGCACCGGCCTTGGCGGAGAGCGGTCCTTTGCGGAGGCGGGGCTCAAGGCGGGGGCGGGACGGGTTCTGGTCTCCGGCCCCTCGGGTTCGGCGGACTTCACCTTGGTGATCGGGGCGAACGAGGGGCGGCTGACGCGCGACCACCGGATCGTCTCCAATGCGTCCTGCACCACCAATGCCCTCGCGCCGCTGGCGCGGCTGATCGAGGCGGAATGGGGGATCGGGACCGGGTGGATGACCACCATCCACTGCTATACCGGGTCGCAGCCGACGGTGGATGCACCGGGGGCGGATTTTGCCCGCTCGCGCGCGGCCGCGCTGTCGATGGTCCCGACGACGACCTCCGCGCAGCGGCT
The DNA here is from genome assembly GCF_025380365.1 of Albidovulum sediminis. Taxonomy (GTDB): domain Bacteria; phylum Pseudomonadota; class Alphaproteobacteria; order Rhodobacterales; family Rhodobacteraceae; genus Albidovulum; species Albidovulum sediminis. The sequence continues at coordinate 131,956 of NZ_JAOCQF010000002.1, read as the reverse complement.
TCTCGACGTGGTCCTGCCCGAGATCGCCGGGCGGATCGAGGGGGCGGCGGTCAGGGTGCCCACGGCTTCGGTCTCGGCGGTGGACCTGAGCGTGATGACGCGCTCCGCCGTCACGCGCGAGGGAGTGAACGCGGTGCTGAAGGCCGCGGGTGGCGTTATCGGCTGGACCGAGCGGCCGCTGGTATCGTCGGACCTGCGCGCTCGGCCCGAAAGCATCGTCATGGCACTGCCGGAAACGCATGTGACCGCGGGCGGGCTGGTCCGGGTCTTCGGCTGGTACGACAACGAGTGGGGGTTTTCCAACCGCATGCTCGATGCCGCGCGTCTGATGGCGGCGCTTTAGGCGAGCGCGGCCAGCACCCCTTCGAGCCGCTCAAGGAAGATGTCCGCGTGGTCCGGGGCGAAGACGAGCGGCGGGCGGATCTTCAATGTGCTGGCGGTCCTGCCGGTGGCCGAGATCAGCACCCGCGCCGCGCGCAGGTCGTTGACGATGCGGTGGGCCAGGGCCGCATCGGGCGCGCCTTCGGTCACGATGTCGGCGCCGATGAAGAGGCCCGCACCGCGCACCGCGCCGAGCGCCGGGAAGCGGGTCGAAAGTGTCCGGAGACCCTGGACGAGATAGGCCCCCGTGCTCCGGGCATTGGCGATCAGGTCTTCCGCCTCGATCACGTCAAGGACGGCGGCGGCGGTCGCCGCGGCAACGGCATTGCCGCCGAAGGTGTTGAAGTAGCGCCCCCTGGCCCCGAACTCCGCGACGACCTCGGGGCGCAGCACGAGGCCCGCGACAGGGTAACCGTTGCCCATGGGCTTGCCGAGCGAGACCATGTCGGGGACGATGCCGTGGCGGGCAAAGCCCCACATCCCGGCGCCGGTGCGTCCGAAGCCGGGCTGCACCTCGTCGGCGACGAAGAGACCACCGGCCGCGCGGATGGCGGCGACGGCAGGGGCGAGGAAACCCGCGGGGTCGGGGATGACGCCGTCCGAGGAAAAGACCGTGTCGACGATCAGGACTGCGGGGCGGATGCCGTGGCGGGCAAGATCTTCGATGGCGGCCTGCACGCCTAGGGCAAAGACCTCTCCGGTCCGCGCACCAAGGGCGGGGATCGGCGCGGGGACGGTGCGGACATGCTCGCCCAGGGGCACGCCGGGGCCGAGCGAGGGCGAGAAGCCGGCGACGGCAAGTGTTACGCCATGATAGGCGTTTTCGGTCACGATGATGCCCGATCCGCCCGTGTGTTCGCGCGCGATGCGGAGCGCGAGGTCATTGGCCTCGGACCCGGTGCAGGTGAACATCAGGTGGCCGAGTTCGGCCGGAAACGTCGCAAGCAGGCGCTCGGAGTACTCCAGGATCGTCTCGTGCAGGTAGCGGGTGTGGCTGGCGAAGGTCGCGGCCTGCCGCGCCATCGCCTCGACCACGCGGGGGTGGCAGTGCCCGACCGAGGCGACGTTGTTGTAGGTGTCTAGGTAGGCCTCGCCCGCCGCATCGTAAAGCCAGACGCCTTCGCCCCGGACGAGGTGCACCGGGGTTTCATAGAACAACCGGTAGGCGGGGCCGAGCGCGCGCGCGCGGCGCGCGACAAGGACCGCATCCTCTGGCGGAAGGTCGCCCTTGCCGGGGACGAAGGCGTTGGGCATGGCTTCGCGGGCTGTCATGGCCGGGTCTCCGTTGCGCGGGCGATATGGGTACGGGCGGCGGCGCGGCCCGCGACGGTGAGCGCGGCGAGACCGGCGCCGGAGGCCGGGACGTTGCGCAGGATATAGGGCGCGTTGTCGGGGTACAGGCCGGCGCGCCAGTGGGCGATAACGACCGTCAGCACCATGCGCATGGCGATGAGGTCAGGGACAAGCCGCGCCTCCTCCGCCGTCAGCGGCAGGACCGCATGCCAGGCCGCCACGACCTCGGCCAGCGTGTCGAGCGGGCGGGCGGGGTCCGCGTGATAGGAGGCTGCCACGGCGAGGTCGCAGATGCGCGGCGTGCGCACCATGTCGCCGAAATCGAGGATGCCGGTGACGGCCTGCCCGTCCGGATCAGTCAGCAGGTTGAACGGGTTGAGGTCGGCGTGAACCACTTGCCAAGGAAGACCGGGAAGCGCCGGGGCGATTTCAGCGTCGAACCGGCCGAGCCAGAGCGCGGCGAGGTCATGGAGACGCGGGTCGGTCACCGAGGGCAGGAACGGGCGCAGCCGGGCCGCATTGCGGATGTCCCACAGAAGCTCGTGCCCGGCGGCGGGATGGTCGAACCCGGCAAGCGCGCGCGTCAGTCGGGCGGCCGTCAAGCCAAGACTGCGCCGCAGCGCCGGGTTGGACGGGACGCGGGGCATGGGGTGGCCGTCCACCCAGCTGAGCAGCCGAAGCACCTCGCCCCCCGGCAGGAGCACGGAGCAGCGTCCGTCAAGCGCAGGGACGACGCGCGGGACCGGCAGCGCGGGATCGCGGGCCGCGATATGCAGCAGGGCGCCGATCTGGAAATCCGTCACGTCCGCCGGCTCGGCGGCGTTGCCGATCTTGAGCACGAAGCTGTCGCCCGCCGCGGTGGTCAGGCGGAAGTTCAGGTCCCGTTCGGAGGTCAGCCGGTCAAGCCGCCCGGTCCGCCCGAAGTGACGTTCGGCAAGGCCGAGCGCCTCGTCCGGGGTGAAGGCCGGGGGCGGTGCGGTGAGGCTTGGGGCGGCGGCGATCACGGTCATTCAATTTGATCAAATCTTCACGCCACCTCACCACGAAAGCGGCGCCCGTTCAAGCGCGAAGCAGCAGGGGGCGGGCGCCGCCGCCCCCTGCCGGGGTCTCAGTGATCGGCCACGCTGGCGGCCTGCCGCAGATCTTCCGCGGTGCCGCGCGCGCCGTTGAAGAAGGCGTTCAGCGCCACCGCGGCGATCGTCGCCAGCAGGATGCCGGATTCGATCAGCGGGTGGATTTCGTGCGGCATCCACATCTTGAAGTTTGGCGCGACGAGCGGGATCATCCCGAACCCGACCGAGACCGCAACGATGAAAAGGTTATTGCGGTTCCTCGCAAAGTCGACGCCGGCGAGGATGCGGATGCCGGTCGCGGCGACCATGCCGAACATGACGAGCCCCGCGCCACCCAGGACCGAGGTCGGAACCGCCTCGACCAGTGCGCCCATCTTCGGCACGAGGCCGAGCACGATCAGGATCAGCCCGCCCGCCACGCAGACGAAGCGGCTCTTGATCCCCGTGACGCCGACGAGACCCACGTTCTGGCTGAACGAGGTGTAGGGGAAGGTGTTGAACACCCCGCCGATGAGCGTGCCGAGGCCGTCGGTGCGCAGGCCCGCGGACAGGCGGTTCTGCGTGACCTTCACCCCGGTCATGTCGCCCAGCGCGAGGAACATGCCGGTCGATTCGATCATCACCACGATCATCACCATGACCATGGTCAGGATCATCACCCAGTCGAAGATCGGCATGCCGAAGTGGAAGGGCGTGATCATGTCGAACCAGGCGGCCTCGCCGACCTTGGTGAAGGCCATCTTGCCCGCGACGGTGGCGATGACGCCGCCGACGATGATCCCCAGAAGCACCGAGATATTGGCGACGAAGCCCCGACCGTAGCGGGCGATCAGCATGATCGAGACCAGGACGATCGCCGAGATCGCGATGTTGCCAAGGGGTGCATAGGCGGGATTGTTCATCTTCGCGGCCACGGCCAGCCCCTCGGGAACTGCCGGGACGGCGCCGCCGCCGGCCGCGGCCAGGTCGGTCACGGCCTTCAGCCAGTCGGCGTGGGCCGGGTCCACGATCTGCGGCGCGGTCGGGCCGACCGGGTTGCCGAAGATCCAGTTGATGCCGATCCGCATCAGCGAGACGCCGATCACAAGGATGATGGTGCCGGTCACGACCGGCGGAAAGAAGCGCAGCATGCGGCTGACAAGGGGCGCGATCAGCATCGCGATGATGCCTGCCGCGATGATCGAGCCGAAGATGAGGCGCGCGCCGTCCGGCCCCGGGTTGGCGTTGGCGATGGCCACCATCGGGCCGACAGCGGCGAAGGTCACGCCCATCATCACCGGCAGGCGGATGCCGAACCACTGCGTGGCACCCAGCGACTGGATCAGCGTGACGAGGCCGCAGGCAAAGAGGTCGGCCGAGATCAGGAAGGCCACGTCCTCGGGCGCGAGCTTCAGCGCACGCCCGATGATCAGCGGCACGGCGATCGCGCCCGCATACATGACGAGCACGTGTTGCAGCCCGAGCGTAAAGAGCTTGGGCGCCGGCAGGACTTCGTCCACCGGGTGGGTCTTGTCGGTCATCACTGTCCTCCTCGGGGTCTGATGTTCTTCGCGCCGTCTCCGCGCCGCCCCGGGGGCGCGGTCCGGTTAGTCTGTCCTCACCTCCCCCGTTCCTCCCCGGGGGTAGCGCGGGGTCTTATCCGGCCACGCGCCAGGGCGCGGGATACCGGTATTCCTCAAGGTTCGGGCCGTCGCCGATGCGGTCGACCACGGCGAAAAGGCCGGGGGCGGCGAGCGGCGTCAGAACCCCGTGCCAGGTGCCGCGGTGCAGGTTGATGCCCTGCCCGGGCGCGGTCAGGAAGGCGCGCGGATCGCCGGGCACGCCGCCTTCGTCCGGGGCCACGATGACGAGGAAGGGCTGCGCGGTCATCGGCAGGAAGGCTTGCGAGCCGTCCGGGTGGCGTTCGACCAGGTCGAAGTCGTACGGCAGTGCGCGCGGCTCCGCATCGAAGATCGAGATGCCGGCGCGGCCGGCGTGAAAGTCGAGCCGGGCGCGGTCATGGTGACGGCGGCAGAGACCTTCGTTGATCAGGCGGAAGTCGCCCGTGGCCTCGAGCACGTCGCCGAAGGGGGCGAAGGCGGCGGCGGTCAGCGGCTCGGGCCGGATCACCCTCATCGCCGCGTCGCGCCGTTGGCGAGGCCGGGGGTTTCACACCCCCGGACCCCCGTGGGATATTTGGAAAAAGAAGAAGGAAGCGGGATCATCGTCCGAAAGCCCCGGGGCCGCGAAGCCGGGCGTGGCGGTTGACGTCCTTGTAGAGCAGGTAGCGGAAGGGGCCGGGGCCGGCGGCGTAGCAGGCCTGCGGGCAGTAGGCCCTGAGCCACATGAAGTCGCCCGCCTCGACCTCGACCCAGTCGCGGTTGAGCCGGTAGACCGCCTTGCCCTCAAGCACGAAGAGCCCGTGCTCCATCACATGCGTCTCCTCGAAGGGGATCAGGCCGCCGGGCTGGAAGGTGACGATGTTGACATGCATGTCGTGGGCGAGGTCGTCCGGATCGGCGAAGCGGGTCGTCGCCCAGCGGCCGCCGGTTTCCGGCATCGCGACCGGGGTGAGGTCGCGGTCGGAGGTCACGATGGCCTGCGGCGCGGCGATGCCCGGTGCGGGTTCGTAGAGCTTGCGGATCCAGTGGAAATGCGCGGTGTGGTCCGATCCGTTGTGCAGCCGCCAGACTGAGCCCGGCGGGATGTAGGCGTAGCCGCCGGCCTCGAGATCGTATTCCTTGCCGTCAAGGGAGAGCCAGACCTCCCCCCTGGTGACGAAGAGAACGCTTTCGGCGCCGGGTTCATTGTCGGGCGCGTCGGAGCCGCCGCCGGGGCCCACCTCCATCACGTACTGGCTGAAGGTTTCGGAAAACCCCGTCATCGGGCGGGCGATCAGCCACATGCGGGTCTGGCGCCAGCCCGGCAGCAGGCTGGTAACGATGTCGGAAAAGCAGCCCTTCGGGATGACGCAGTAGGCCTCGGTGAAGACGGCGCGGCCGGTCATGAGCGAGGTTTGCGGCGGCAGACCGCCTTCTGGGGCATGGTAGGTGCTGGGGGCACGGGTCATCGGGTCGAGGTCCTTCATCTGGGCAGCATGTCCCGGAGGCGAATTTCGGCGATGCGTTCGACCTGCTGGCAGGCCTCGTCGAACTCGGTGTCGGTGTCGTTGGCGATGCGGCGGCGGAAGGCCGCGAGGATCGAGGCCTTGGTGTTGTCGCGCACGGCGATGATGAACGGGAAGCCGTGGCGCGCGACATAGGCGGTGTTCAGTTCGGTGAAAGCCGCGCGTTCGTCGTCGGTCAGCGCGTCAAGCCCGGCGGTGGCCTGTTCGTGCGTCGACTCGGCGGTCAGGCGCCGCGCCTGCGCGAGTTTTCCGGCAAGGTCGGGGTGCGCGGTCAGCACGCCCAGGCGTTCCGTGCGCGAGGCGGAGCGGAACACGCGGGCCAGCGCGTTGTGGAGCCCAGTCGCGGTGTCGTGGGCAGGGCCAAGCTCCAGCTCCCAGGCGCGGTCCGCGATCCAGGGGGAGTGTTCGAAGACGCCGCCGAAGCGGGCGACGAAGGCGGCCCTGTCCATCCGGCTTGGCCGGTCGAAGCGGCGGGGCGGATGGGTGGCCGCCCAGTGCCGCGCGATGTCGAGCCGGCGGGGGAACCAGACGCCGTCGTGGCGCTTCGCGTAGGCCAGGAACCGGCGCAGGCCCGCGATCTTGCCGGGCCGTCCGATCAGGCGGCAGTGGAGCCCGACGCTCATCATCTTCGCGCGGCCTGCTTCGCCCTCGCGGTAAAGCTCGTCGAAGGCGTCCTTGAGGTAGGTGTAGAACTGCTCGCCCTCGATGTAGCCCGGCGCGGTGGCAAAGCGCATGTCGTTGGCTTCGAGCGTGTAGGGAATGACAAGCTGATCCCGTTCGCCGGCCTCGATCCAGTAGGGCAGGTCGTCGTCGTAGGTGTCGGATATCCAGTCGAACCCCTGTTCGGCCGTCAGCCGCACGGTGTTGAGCGAGCAGCGCCCGGTGTACCAGCCGGTCGGGCGGCTGCCCGTGACCTCTGTGTGCAGGCGGATCGCCTCGGCGATCTGGCGCCGCTCCTCCTCCTCGGGCATGTCGCGATGTTCGACCCACTTCAGCCCGTGGGACGCGATTTCCCATCCCGCCGCCTTCATCGCAGCGACCTGTTCGGGGGATCGCGCAAGCGCGGTCGCGACACCGTAGATGGTGACGGGGACGTCCATCTCGGTGAACAGCCGGTGGAGCCGCCAGAACCCGGCGCGGGCACCGTATTCGTAGATCGATTCCATGTTCCAGTGCCGCTGGCCGGGCCAGGGTTGGGCGCCTGCGATGTCGGACAGGAACGCCTCGGACCCGGCATCGCCGTGCAGGATGTTGTTCTCGCCGCCTTCCTCGTAGTTCAGCACCAAGCTGACGGCGACCTTCGCGCCGCCCGGCCAGCCGGCGTCCGGCGCATCGGGTCCGTAGCCGGACATGTCGCGGGGATATCGGTTCATCGCTTGGCTCCGGCAGTTCGGGACGCCCTAGGCATAAGCCCGGGCGCGAGGGAAGATTATCAAAAAAATCCCGAAAGAGCTTTCGGAATCCGGGGCGGTCGCATTTCGGTGTCGTCCATCGCATGATGCACGCGACCGGAATGGAGGGCGGATCATGGCCGAGGGCTATCTGACGACGCATGTGCTGGATACCGCGCGGGGCGTGCCGGCGGCGGGGCTGGAGATCGAACTCTTCCGGCTGGACGGCGGTGAACGGGTTTCGCTGGCTCGGATGCGCACGAACGCGGACGGGCGGACCGATGCGCCGATCCTGCCGAAGGGGGCCTTTGCCACCGGCGGCTATGAGCTTGTCTTTCACGCCGGGGCCTATCTGGACGCAACCGGCGCCCCGCCCGAGGCGCCGCGATTTCTGGACGTCATCCCGATCCGCTTCGGCATCTCGGACGCGGAGGCGCACTATCACGTGCCGCTCCTGCTGTCGCCTTTCGGCTATTCGACCTATCGCGGCAGCTGATCAGACGCCCACATAGGCGGCGAATTGCGGTGCAGCGGGCGTCAGCCCCGCGGCATCGACCGTTTCGGCCACCGTGCCGCCGGTCATGAAGGCCACGCGATCGGCGACCGACAGAACCGCGTCGACCCTCTGTTCGACGAGGATGGTGGCCACGCCGGTTGCCTTCAGCGCCACCACCGTGTCGCGGATCAGCGCGATCATCGAGGGTTGCAGCCCCTCGGTCGGTTCGTCGAGAAGCAGCACCTTGGGTTCGAGGCAAAGCGCGCGGGCGATGGCCAGCATCTGCTGTTCCCCGCCCGAAAGCGTGCCCGACACCTGGTTCAGGCGTTCGCGCAGGCGCGGGAAGAGGGTCAGCACCTCTTCGCGCGTGCGCTGGCCGCGTCGGCGGGTCATCAGGCCGATCTCGATATTCTCGGCGACCGTCAGTTCGGCGAACAGCCTGCGGCCCTGCGGGACATAGCCGATGCCGTGGCGCGGCACCTCGTGCGCGGGAAGGCCGGTAACGTCGAGCCCGTCGAGCACGATGGAGCCAGCCGTGGCGGGGACAAGGCCCATGATTGTCTTCAGCATGGTGGACTTGCCAGCACCATTGCGGCCCATGACGCACAGCACCTCGCCGGTGCGCGCCTCGATCGTCAGCGCGCGCAGGACCTGAACCGCGCCATAGCCTGCGTCGATGCCCGAAAGCGTCAGCATTCAGCCCCCCAGATAGGCGGCCTGCACCGCCGGGTTGGCCCGGATCGCCGCGGGGGTTCCGGTCGCCAGAACCTCGCCGAAGTTCAGGACTGTGATGCGCTCCGCCAGGTCCATGACCACGTCCATGTTGTGTTCGATCAGAAGCACCGTGGTTTCGGGCACGACCTGGCGCACCAGCGCCTTGAACGTGTCGATCTCGGCATTGGCCAGGCCCTGCGTCGGCTCGTCGAGGATGAGGAGGCGCGGCTTCAACGCCAGCCCCATCGCGATCTCGAGCACGCGCTGGTGGCCATAGCTGAGGGTTCCCGCGATCTGGTCCGCGCGGTCGGCAAGGCCCACACGCTCCAGCGCCGCGCGGGTGTCCGCGTCCAGCGGCCCGCCCCGGCGCTGCACGGCCAGCGCCACGTTGTCGAAGACGGTCAGGTTGGCGAAAATCTGGGTGATCTGGAAGGTGTAGGCGATGCCGCGCCCGACCCGTTTGTGCGCGGGCAGCCGGGTGATGTCGGCGCCGGCAAAGCGGATGGTGCCGGCCTGCACCGGGACGCGACCGCACAGAAGGCTGACGAAGGTGGTCTTGCCCGCACCGTTCGGGCCGATGAGCGCGTGGATCTCCCCCTCGGCCAGGTCGAAATCCACCCCGTCGACGGCCTTCAGCCCGCCGAAGTGGCGAGTCAGGCCCCGCGCCTCGAGCAGCGTCACGGCAGCCATTTCAGCCACCTGTCGCGAAGCGTGCCAAGGATGCCTTTCGGCGCGAAGAGGACAAGAAGGACAAGCGCCGCGCCGACGACCAGAAGGCTGGCCGTGGTGAACGCGCTCGAATAGTCGATGAGGTAGAACATGAGAAGCGCACCGACCAGCGGGCCAAGGACGGTGCCCGCGCCGCCCAGCAGGACCCAGAGCAGCGGCAGGATCGAATACTGGGTCGAGGCGAGGCTGGCGCCCACATAGCCGAACAGCAGCCCGTAGGCCGCCCCCGCCGCGCCCGCGTAAAGGCCGGAGATCACCAGCGCGGCCAGCTTGCGGGCATAGGGGTCGTAGCCGAGCATCCGGCTGCGCTCCTCGTTCTCGCGCAGTGCCACCATCACGCGACCGGTGGGCGAGCGGACGAGCCACAGTTTCAGCACCAGCCCGGCCGCGAAAAGGCCCAGGCCCACGAAGTAGCGCGGCAGGTCGGCCGACAGGTCGAACCCCATCAGCACCCGCGCCTCCCGCGCGATGACGATGCCCTCGTCGCCGCGTGTCCAGGCCGTGTTGTAGAGGATGGTCAGGTAACCCGCCTGCGCGAACATCAGCGTGACGATCATGAAGGCAACACCCTGCGTCCTGAGCGCGAGGAGCCCGACCACCGCCGCCGCAAGACCACCCGCGACAATCCCCGCCAATGCTGCGGGACCGGCGCCGACGCCCGCGTGCTGCACCAGCATGCCCGCGCCATAAAGCCCCGCGCCGAAGAAAAGCGCGTGGCCAAGGCTCAGCAGGCCGGTGTAGCCGAAGGCGATGTTGTAGCCCATCGCGTAGGTGGCCAGCACCATCACCTTGGCGACGTTGGTCTGGTGGTAGGCCGGCAACAGGAATCCGCCCGCCAGGAGGAGCGCGAGCACGGCAAGGTGAACGGCCCAGATCCGGGTGGCGACGGTCACAGCGCGCGCCTCCCGAACAGACCCTGCGGGCGGAAGACGAGGACGAGGGCGACCAGAAGCGTCGCCACGATCTTGGCCAGGGTCGGCGCGAAGAAGGTGGAGATGACCCCGTCCGACAGCCCGATCAGAAGGGCGGCGATGACCGTGCCGCGCAGGCTGCCCAGCCCGCCGATGATCACGACGATGAAAGAGAGGAGCAGCGGGTCGGTCCCCATCAGGTAGTGCGCCTGCTGGATTGGTACGATCAGCACCGCCGCCAGCGCGGCCAGCCCGCCGCCCAGCGCGAAGACGCCGGCATAGACGCGGTCCACGTTGATGCCAAAGGCGCGGGCGGTCTCGCGGTCATACTGCGTCGCCCGCATGATCAGGCCGACGCGGCTTTTCGCCAGAAGCCGCCAGACCCCCAGAAGCACCAGGGCCGAGGCCGCGACGACCGCGATCTTGTAGCCGGAATAGCCGAACCATGGCAGCTGGACGCGGAAGTTGAAGGGCGCCGGCACCGGGCGCGCATCGGGACCGTAGAACGACAACGCCGCCTGCTGAAGGATATAGAGAAGGCCGATGGTGGCGACGATCGTCGCCTCGGGCTGGTAGTTCAGGCGCTTCAGCACCACCATGTCCGCCAGCGCCGCGATGGCGGCGACGAACAGCGGGCACAGGATCAGCGCCGCGACGAAGGCCACGGCAGGCGGACCCGGCACCCATTGCGAAACGAACCAGGCCGAAACCGCGCCCAGCATGAAAAACTCGCCATGCGCGACGTTGACCACGCGCATGATGCCGAAGACGAGGCTGAGCCCGACCGCGGCAAGCGCGAGCACCGCCGAGGTCACCATGCCCTCCATCAGGGCCAGAAGCAGGAAGGGTCCGAAGCTCACGCAGATCCTCTGACGTCAGTGCGGCAGGGGCGCGGCACGCCCCCGCCCGGTTCGACAGCGGTCAGAAGGACTGCGAGGTATAGTCGACCTCGTCCGGATAGTACCCGTCCTCGAGCGAGGTCTGGTGCACGCGGATCAGCTTGCCACCCTGAACCTGCGTGATCGACTGCAACCCGAAGGCCTGGTGGGTCTTGCCGTTGAAGGTCTTGGCCCCCTGCGGATGTTCGCGGCTTTCGGCGAACTCGGTCATCGCCTCGATCGCCTCGACCAGCTTCTGACGGTCTGCCGGGCCCTGATAGCCGGCCGCCTCCATCCCCGCCTTGATGACGAAAAGCGTTTCCCAGGTGGAAAACATGTGGGCATAGGTCGCCACGTCCGCCGGGTCGGTGACCGAGGCGCCGTTGTCGTCAACCCCCACCGCGGCGCGGTAGAACACCTCGTGCTCCGAGGCGTCGGCCTGCTTGACACGCGGGTGGCCTTCCCAGAAATGCGACCCTTCCAGGAACTCGAGGCCGGGAGAGGCGATGTCGACCGCTTCGAGCGAATCGATGAAGCCGAAAAGCTGCGGCCGCGCGCCCGAGCCGTAGAATTCGCCCAGTTCCTTGACGAAGGTCAGGACGGCGGGGCCCACCATGACGTGATAGATCACCTCGGTCTCGGCCGGGATCTGCGGGAAGTAGCGGGTGAACGAGGTTTCGGTCGGGGGAATCGCGATCTGGGCGATCACCTCGCCCCCCTGCGCGGCGATGGCGGCGGTGAAGTAGTCGCGGTGGTCGTGGCCGAAAGCGAAGTCGGGGAAGATCATCGTGACCTTCTTGCCAAGGTTGCCCGCGACCCAGGGCGCCATGCCCTGCACCTGGCTTTTCACATCGGTGATGCCGGGTTGCAGCGTCCAGCGGTTCAGCATGCCCGAGGCGACGTGATGCCCCTCGGAACACACGAGATAGGGCACCTTCAGTTCCGCCGCGCGCGGCGCCGTGCCGATCACGACGTGGGAAAAGAGCGCGCCGAAGACCAGATCGCAGTTCGACTGCGTGGCCAGCTTGCCAAAGACCTCGGCCCCGCGGGCGGGGTCGGTGCCGTCATCCTCGAAAATGATCTCGACCGGGCGGCCGTTGATGCCGCCGGCCTCGTTCAGCACCTTGAGCGCCGCGGTGGCGGTGCGTTCGTACCAGCGGCCATAGGAGGCGCCGATGCCGGTACGGTGAAGCTGGAAGCCCAGCCGGATAGGCTCGCTGCTTTGCGCATGCGTGTAGCCGGGGAAGAACGAGGGCAGCGCGAGCGCGCCCGCACCTGCCGCCATGCCCGTCAGGACAGAACGACGGCTCTGGGATTTTCCGATCAGTCTGGATGTCATGTGTCATCTCCGCTGCTGGGTCTGGCGCGCGGCTTTCCGCGCCCGCGCCTTCGGTTCAGATTGTGCGTATGCAAATGAAAAGTCCAAGGGTTTTTTCAGCCCGCGGCCGGGGTGGACAGGAGCCAGAGGCCGAACACCGTGTAAAGCACCATGAGTGCGGCGACAGGAAGCTGCGCGATGCGCCGCGTCTGCAATCCGGCGGCGCGCGCGATGTGGGCGGCCAGCAGCACGGCCAGCAGATGCGCCGACAGGATGATCGCCCAGTGCGCCTGCCAGATCAGACGGACGGAGTCCTCGCGCACGAGGAACCCGAAGCCGACCCAGTGCTCGGGCAACCCGAGCAGCGCCCAGTCGCGGTGGAAAGGGTCGTTCAGGGCTACCAGCACATACTGGCCGGATGAGAGCAACGCGACAAGGTAATGCGCGACGTGGTATCCCGTGGCGATCGGCAGGAAGGACAGCACGGTGGGCCCGGCCGCGCGGCCGAAGGACAGCGCGACCCGGCCGGACAGCGCCAGTTCCGCGCGGATCGCGGCGGCGATCAGTCCCGACATGACCGCCCAGGTGGCCAGAAGGCCCAGCGTGTTCACCCCTATCACCGCGGACCGCCCCGGCACGTCGAGCGGGTTGATCCCGATCAGCGCCAGCCACCAGAACGTCTCATGCAGCCCGTCGAAGCTGACCGAGGCGAGGACCGCGGTGACAAAGGCGGCCTGCGAAAGGGTCAATGGCGCCATGCCGACGATCTGCGCGCCCGGCCAGCCGAGGCGAAAGGTCAGCCGGCCGTTGTCACGCTCGGCCCAGAGCGGCGCGATCTTCGCAACGAAGCCGAAGTAGACCGTCAGGAACTCGCCCTTCTCCAGCCAGTCCTCCCCCTCGGCCACGGCAAGCACGAAGATCGTGACCCAGTAGAGAAGGACGGCGCGCGCCAGCACGGCGGGATCTGCGGGGGCGAGCGAGACGATCTCGAACCAGGCGAACCCCATGTATCCCGCGACCGCGGACCAGTGGCCAAGCCGCGACAGGCCGATACCTCCCCTGCGCCCCAGCGCGCGCCGCGCCGCGCGCACCGGCCCCGTCCAGGGATCGAGGCCGCGCCAGAGGTTGCCGAAGACCGCAACCGCCAGCGTGAGGGCGACCCAAAGGACGATCCAGACGGTGAGCGTCAGCAGGTTGCCAAAGGGGTCGCGGTTGCCGAAGAAGCCCACGCAGACCAGCAGGCCGAGAAGGAGCGCAGAAAACCAGCTGCCAAGGTCGCGCGGCACCACGGGGCGCGAGATCAGCCGGACGGACCGCGGCGCCGGCACGCGGGCAGCGAAGGTCACGATCAGCGCGGACAGCGCGACCGCAGCACCAGCGGCAACAAGATAGGGCGTTGTTGGCAGCGTGTGCAGCACCGCCCGCTGCGTCGCGTGGGCAAAAGCCGCCCCAGGCAGGAGCAGCGCGGAAAGGATCGTGACGGCCATGCGATGCATCGGCACCCCCATTCGGCGCGAGAGTGGCCGAAACGGGACCGGCAGGCAACGGGCGCTCATTCGCCGTAGGGCACCCAGATGTTCTTGATCTGCGTGGCGTGATCCAGAAAACCACGCCCCTGCCCCTCGGCCGAAAGCCAGTCGCGGTTCCTGACGATCCAGGTCGCCTTGAGGTTGCCCGCGCATTCCGCCTCGACCATGGCCGCGCCGGCAGCGCTGCCGCAGTACCACATCGCCGCCACGTCGTCGTGGCCGGCGAGCGTCTTTGCAAGCTCGTCGCGCGGCCCGGTCACGATGTTGACGACGCCGCCGGGCAAGTCCGAGGTGTCGAACACCTGGTAAAGATCGGTGGCGGCGAGCGGCATGTTCTGCGAGGGGATCGCGACCACGCGGTTGCCCATGGCGATGGCCGGAAGCACGAGGCTGAGGAACCCCAGAAGCGGCGCGTCAGTCGGGCAGGCCAGGCCCATAACCCCGAAGGGTTCGGGCATGGCGAGCGTCACATGGGCCGACTTCGTCGCATGCACCGCGCCGTCGAACTTGTCGGCCTGTGCCGCATACCAGAAGGCGCGGCGGATAGCCGTCGCGACCTCCTCCTGCGGTTTCGGAACCCGCGCGGAGGCAAGGCGCCGGGCGAATTCCGCGTCCCGCGCGGACAGGTTTTCGGCCAGGTAGTAAAGCACCTGCGCGCGGTTGTGGCCGGTGGCCTTGCCCCAGCCGGAGGCCTTGTGCGCGGCCTCGACCGCGTTGCGGATATCCTTGCGGTTGCCAAGTCCGGCAAGCCCGATGACCCCGCCTTTGCCGCGCACGGCGTAGGAATGGCCGCCGTCCGGGCGCTTCTGCGCGCCGCCGATGTAGAGCTTTGCCGTCCGGTCGATCGGGTCCGCCCCGGCCGGGGCCTCCGGCACGGGTGCCGCGTCGGGGGCGACCGGGGCCGGTTCCGCCTTCGCCTTCACCGGAACCTCTGTAAGGTATTCGCCCATCCCCTCGCGCCCGCCCTCGCGGCCGAAGCCGCTTTCGCGGTAGCCGCCGAAGCCGGCGCCCGCATCAAAGACGTTGGTGGCGTTGATCCAGACCACCCCCGCCTTGACCTTCGAGGCCACGTCGAGAGCCAGGTTGATGTTCTCCGACCAGATCGAGGCGGCAAGGCCGTATCGGGTGTTGTTGGCCAGTTCCACCGCCTCGTCCGGGGTGCGGAATGTGGTCAGCGTGGCGACCGGGCCGAAGATCTCGACCTCGGAGAGGATGTTGGCCGGCGCCACGTTGGTCAGGAATCCCGGCGCATAGAAACTGCCCCTGTCCGGCAACCGGCAGGGCGCCTGATGCAGCACCGCGCCTTCCGCCTCGCCCTGCGCGACCAGATCGCGGATGCGGGCAAGCTGGACCGGGTCGACGATCGCGCCCATGTCGGTCGACTTGTCGAGCGGATCACCCACGCGCAGCTTGCCCATCCGCACAGCCAGCCGTTCGGTGAAGTCGCGCGCGATCCCCTCCTGCACCAGGATGCGCGACCCGGCGCAGCAGACCTGGCCCTGGTTGAACCAGATCGCGTCCACCACGCCCTCGACCGCGGCGTCGATATCGGCATCGGCGAAGACGACGAAGGGCGACTTGCCGCCAAGTTCCAGCGTCAGCTTCCTGCCCGTGCCCGCCGTGGCCCTGCGGATCGCCCGCCCGACCTCGGTGGAGCCGGTGAAGGCGATCTTGTCAACCTCGGCCGCGACCAGCGCCGCCCCGGTCGCTCCGTCGCCGGTGACGATGTTGACGACCCCTTTCGGCAGCCCGACCTCGGCGCAAATCTCTGCGAAGGCGAGCGCGGTCAGGGGGGTGTATTCGGCGGGTTTCAGGACGACGGTGTTGCCCGCCGCCAGCGCGGGCGCGATCTTCCAGGCCAGCATCAGGAGCGGGAAGTTCCACGGGATGATCTGCCCGCAGACCCCCACCGGGCCGCGGCCGGGAAACTCGTCTGCCAGCACCTCGGCCCAGCCGGCGTGGTGGTAGAAATGGCGCGCAGCCAGCGGCACGTCGATGTCGCGCGTCTCGCGGATCGGCTTGCCGTTGTCGAGCGTTTCCAGCACCGCAAGGAAGCGCTCGCGCTTCTGGATGTGGCGGGCCAGCGCATAGAGATGCCGCGCGCGCTCATGCCCCGAAAGCCTGGACCAGCGGGACAGGGCGGAACGGGCAGCCTTGACCGCGGCGGCGACATCGGCGGCCGTGCCTTGCGTCACCTTCGCCAGCAGATCGCCGGTGGCGGGGTTCCTGACATCGAAGGTCTGCCCCGGCGCGGTGAAGCGGCCGCCGATGAAGTGGCCGAAGCTTCCGCGTGTGGATAGCCACTTCGTCACCTCGCCCGTGGCTTCCGGGGCCGGTCCGTAGTCCATGCTCTCAAGAATTTCCGTCACGCTGGGCATCGGCTCGCTCTGTCTGTTGTTCCGGGTCTGAAGGTCGGTTCCACCCCGCTCATGCCAGCGCATGGCGGGACGAGGCCGCGTAGCGCCCGGTCAGGTGATGTTCCAGTTGGCGTTCGATATCGGCAAGCATCGAGGACGCGCCGAGACGGAAGAGATCGGGGCGCAGCCAGTCGTTGCCCAGTTCCTCTTTCATCAATATCTGCCAGGCGAGGGCGTCCTTCGCCGTCTTCATGCCTCCCGCGGGCTTGAACCCCACGCGAAAGCCCGTGCGCGCGCCGTAGTCGCGCAGCGCCCGCGCCATGACGAGCGAAACGGGCAGCGTGGCGTTCACGCCCTCCTTCCCGGTCGAGGTCTTGATGAAGTCCGCGCCGGCCTGCATGGCGACCATCGACGCCTTGTAGACATTGCGCAGCGTCTTCAGGTCGCCCGTGGCGAGGATCGCCTTCAGGTGGGCGGGCCCGCAGGCCTCACGCATGGCGGCGATCTCGTCGTAGAGTGCTGACCAGTTGGCGTCGAGGACATGGGCGCGGGTGATGACGATGTCGATTTCCTCCGCCCCCTGATCGACGGCATAGAGGATCTCTGCCAGGCGCAGGTTCAGGGGCATCAGCCCCGCCGGAAAGCCGGTCGCGACCGAGGCGACTGGAATGCCGCTGCCCGCCAGCGCCTTGACCGCGGGGGAGACCATCGTGGGATAGACGCAGACCGCACCCGTCGTCAGCCGGTCAAGGCCAAGGCCCGCCATGATGTGATCGGCCACGGGCTGGCGCGCCTTTGCGCACAGCCGGCGCACCCGGTCCGGTGTATCGTCGCCCGCGAGCGTGGTCAGGTCCATGCAGCGGATTGCATTCACGAGCCAGGCCGCCTGCCATTCCTTCTTCACCGTCCGTCGCGTCGTCAACGTCGCCGCACGGCGTTCGGCGGCCGGAGTGTTCACCGCGATGTGGTCGAACCAGTCGAGCGTCAGGGGAACGCCCGGATTGCGCTGGTTGTGCGACAGGGGCTGGGCCCGTTCGGCCGTCATGGGCGCACCTCTGGCTGCGTTGTCACGGCGATCATACCGCGGGACGCTAGCGAATGTCGCGCCCCTTCGCAACGAAGGAATTTGACCACACGGTCAGGATTTTAACGCCGCGGTCTCCCCTTCCAGGTGTCGAGCCAAGCCCGGAACCGGCCCCAGAGCCCGCGGGCCTTCGCCGCCGCCTGATCGGCGCGGGCATCGACGCTGTCCCAGGCTTCCTCCGCGTCCTCGACCATCGGGTCGATCATGCGTTCGCGGAACTGGAGCCACATGCGGCGGAGCATGAACAGGATAACCGCAAGGAATGTCAGGATAACGATGTTGACCCAGGGAATGATGGTGGCGTCCGGCCCTTCCACCGGCCTGACAGAAATCGCGTTCGGGAAGGTCGAGAGATAGACGATGCGCCAGCCGTAGTGGGTGACGGAAACCCATTTCGGCGCCTCGGCGGTGGATTTCAGATCCTCGGCCTGGGTCTGGAGGTTGGCGGTGTCGAACTTGAAATAGGGCGGCCAGGACCAGCCCGTATCCTCATTGCGGTAGACATGCGGCTTGCCGTCCGCGTCCACAGCCTGGATGAACTGCACGTCGCGATTGATCAGGCCGGTGGCCTGATCGTCCGGGCTGGCCCAGAAGATCCGCGTCCAGTCGTCCAGGTCCTGCCGTTCCTGATACGTGTTCACGATCCGCACGATGTCGTGCTGTGGCAGCGTGTAGTGGAAAAAGCCGAAGACGGTCAGCGCCAGCAAAGTGAGGATGGTCCATTTCGCGTATCTCATCGTCGCCTCACGTATCGTTCAGGTAAAGCAGCGTCAGCACGACAAGGGTCGGGATGACGTAGACAAGCCAGATCAGCTTCCGGCGCAGGCTCCGGCGATAGTCGGCCAGGCCCGTCTCGATATAGGCATCGCGCGCGTCCGGGTCATCCCCGTTCGCGGGGTCGCCGTCCCATTCCTTCTCCAGCCGCTCGCGCTCGACCGAGCGGGAATAGACCGACAGGAGGAGATAGGCGATGGTCATGCCGATGAAGCCGAATATGGCGAGGCGGACAAAACCGATCATCTTCGCTCCCTCCTGACCGCGCCCCACGGGCCCACGGTCCCGACGATATCACGATCCCAGGGTCCGGGCGTCATCGGCGGTTCGTCCCCGAACAGCGCGCGGCGGGTGCCGTTCTTGTCCATCTGGTATTCGCGCGCCAGGAAGTCGGCGACGAAGTCCTTCTTCGCGTCCGGCCAGGCCCGGTAGATGTCGTAGAACAGTTCCTTGTGGCAGATGAAAAGCTGGCGAACGTCCAGTGGCGAAAGCTCCGACAGGAGCATGTTCACAAGGTCGCGGTCTTTATGGGGCCGGGACCGGAGCGTGTAGAAATACGCCGGATGGGCCGAGGTGATGCGCGGCCACCGGCCCCCGGTCTCGACCCAGCGCAGAAGGGCGGCAAGCCCCTCGAACTCCTCCGGCAGGCGGTTGCCCAACGTGCCGGCAATCTGGCGCAGGTCGCGCCTTGTGCCCGCGCCGGTGTCGAGGCCAAGCCGGGCGGCGGCATCGACCAGGATGAAGTCCATCTTCTGGCGCAGCACCGCCCCGGCGTCGAGGCCGCGCGCGTTCACGATGGGCTCCACCAGGTTGTTCAGCTCAAGGAACTGGGCGACCTGGTTGCGATCCTCGAGGTCGAAGACATGCTTGACCGGCAGGGGCCCCAGCTTCTCCTTCGGGCCGACCGAGATGGCGGCTGGATGCTCCATGTCCCGGAACAGGTAGACGCCGCCGAAATGCGCAGTCCAGAAATTGCCCTGCTCGAACACCGTGGATTTCAGCGCCACCGGATTCTTCGTCACATCGCCGGTCTTTGCCGCCAGGCCGATCATCTCGGCGATCAGCACATCGTCCCACCAGCCGTCCTCCTCGGTCCGGAACCGTTCGACAAGCTGGGAAAGCCTGCGCCCCTCGGCGATATGGTTGCCGGTGGTGTCGGCGACGACCGTGACGCGGCGGATGTCGAACAGCCGCTTCGGCTCGGTCAGGTCGAAGACGGTGTTTTCCAGTTCGCCGGCCACCGCGTCCCGCGCGGTCAGCGTGAACAGCTCCGCCTCGTTCTCCTCGATGAAGCGGGTGAGGATCCCGCGCGAGGTGGAGAACTTCGCGTTCAGGAGCGGCGCGGTCTTCTGGTCGGTGGTCAGCAGGATGAACTGCCGGTTGCAGCCGTTCCGGTTGAGGTAGAGGTCATCGCCCAGCTCGTCGCCGATTTCCGGCGAATACCCCGACAGGTCGATGTGGAAGTCGGCCAGCGCGGTGGTCTTCCCCGTCAGCGCCTTCAGCGCCCGGTTGTAGCGTTCGACAAGGGCGGGGCTGTCCACCGGGATCAGGTTGCCGAACATCAGGCCGCGGGTGATGAGGCGGTTCATCTGCCTCGCCCCAACTTGCCTCGCAGGTAGCGCTCCACTGGCGCTAGCGCCTTCACGAAATCCATCCGAAACACGTCGTCCTCTTTCAACATGTCGTAGAGGATATTCCGCTCCCCTTTGAGGATCTTGCGATACTCGCGAGCCAGCTCGGTGTCTCTGCTGTAGTGCGCATCGAGGTAAAGATTGATGTAGGCCCAGAGTTCGCGCTCAAGCTTCCTCAGTTCAGATACTTTTTTGGAAAGTTCTTCACCCCACACCGCATCCGCTTCGATCATCAGGGATGATAGCTCGATTGCTTGCTCCTGATGGCGCGACCACCGCCTTGAATAGGCACTTCTCACACTTTCCTGACGCTGCTCCACTTCCGAAAGCTTTGATTCCTGTTCGGCATCCAAGCGCATTTCACCAGCAAACATAGCAGGATGTCTTACTGCATAGAGTGAGTCACGAAACCGATACAGCGCGATCAAGATACGACGAGCTAACTCGGCGTCAGCAGTCCAAATGTTTTGGTTCTTCCACGAGTTCAAACCTGACCGTGCGGCGCACGCCGCCAAGACCGCTGCGCCAGCCATCACCCAGTTCGCCAGCGCACTCCAAGACTCCGGGCCCATCACCCCTTCCCCTCCAGATACCGCCGCTTGGCCTCCTCCATCCGCCGCATGTCCCTGACGGCCCCCTCGATGGCCACCTCGTCAGACTTGTCGGCATAGCGGAACTCGCTGTCGGCGTAGCGGTTGATCTCCTGCACCACCATCTCGACGGTGATCGGCCGGCGCAGTTCGGTGATCATCGCGCGCTTCTCGTCATAGCCCTTGAACAGGAACAGCTCCGGCTGCTCCATCCATTCGTCGGGCAGTTCGAAGTCCATCGCGCGGACCTTCACCGCGTCGGTGATGTTCTTGATCGCGCGGCCGGTGAAACGCTCGTCCGCCTCCTGGATCGCCTTGAGGTAGGCGCCCAGCTTGGCGATCGTGTCCAGTTCGCCGATCCGCGCCCGGACCGCCTCGAACACCTGCACCAGCCCGTCCTCGGCCGGGCGCGCATGTTTCTCGAAGCTCTCCGCCACCGCCCGCTTGATCTCCTGCGCGGCGTAAAGCTCGTGGTTCCCCAGCGGGATCGCGTGGTTCTTGCCCAGGAGCAGCGCCAGGATGTCGATGTAATCCTCCCGCGTCTGCGGCCCGTCGACCAGAAACCGCGCCCCGGCCCGCTGCCGCAGCGCGTCGTCCACGTTCTCGGGGTAGTTGGAGAACATGCCGAAGGTGCAGTTGCCCCGCACGACCGTATTGGCGCCTGCAAAGGCCTCCATCAGCACCGCCGTGATCTCCTGCTGGCCCGCGCTCGACTGGCGGTCGCCGCGCTTGCCCGCCACCTGGTCGATGTCGTCAATGGTGCCGAATCCGATGACCGCGGGGTCCATCACGTTGGTGATGAAAGCCTTCGCGTTCTGCCCCGACTTGCCCTGATACGAATCCACATTGTCGATCGACAGGTTCTGGTAGCGGAACGGATACTTCGCCACCTGGCAGTAGTCGTTCAGAAGCCCTGCCATCATCTGGATCAGCGTCGTCTTGCCGGTCCCCGGCTTGCCGTCGCCCATGAAGGTGAAGATGAAGCCGCCCATCTCGGCGAAGGGGTTCAGCCGCTTCTCGAAGTCGTAGGCCATCAGCATCTTCGCGAGCCGCATCGCCTGATACTTGGCGATGTGGTTGCCGACGACCTCGTTCGGTTTTCTGAAGGTCATCACAAGCGTCGACCCGCGCGCCTTGCGGGCCGGCTCAAACCCCGAGATCGGGAAATCGTCGGCCTTGACGCGATAGTTGGCGCCGGTGAAGGTGGCCAGCCGCGGCGCGCCCTCCGCCCGGGCGCGCACCTTCGCCATCAGCTGCTCGGCAAAACCCAGCACCGTGGCGACCAGAAGCGCCTCGGTCGTTGCGTGCAGCCCGATCTTCTGGTCCAGTTCCCAGAGCGCGCCGTGGAGGGCAAGCGGCGCGTTGTCGGTCAGCACCTCCTCGACCGCACCCACCTCCACCGCCTGCTCGCTCGCCTGCGCAGCCAGGAGATAGGCGAGCGCATTGCCGAAGGTGTAGAGCACGGCCAGCGCCTCGGCCGAGAGCAGTTCGGAAAACTCGGTCGCGCGTTCCCGCGGCAAGCGGTTCTCGAGGTTGGCCTTCTTCAACTCGACCAGCGCGGTCTGGCCGGCGAAATGCTCGCCGACCGCCAGCGCGATGGCCAGCGCCCGCCGCAGCCCGTGCGCCACCGCCGCCTGCGTGGCCGAGGTCAGCGGATCGTCTCCGTCGGTATCCGCGATCCGGTCCAGCAGCCGAATCCCTTCGGTCCGCGCCGTCGACCGCGTCACCAGCCCCGGTGTGGTGGAACGGAAGCGGCGCTGCATGGAGGCGACCTCGGGCGACTTCTCCGCGGCGGGGAGCGAAAGCCGGGGCGTGCCGATGCGCGGCGCGTGGTCTATGCCCATCAGCATCTCGGTCGCAGACGCATAATGCGCCCGGATCTCGGCTTCCTTCAGTTCCATCTCGTTCAGCGGCGCCGTCATCGATAACCCTCGAACCCTTTCTTCTTTTCCCAAGTATCCTCGGGGGGTCCGGGGGGCAGAAAGCCCCCCGGCACGCTTCAGCCATAGACCAGCACCCGGCCTTCCCTGCCGACGACGAACTTGCGGACCGCGCGGAATCCCTCGGGATCCTTCTCGGCCAGAACCTGGAACGGCCGCTGCGGCAGGATCATCGACCGGGTGATCCGCGTGGCGCCCGTATCGGGACCAAGCCCGGCCAAGGGGTCGAGGCGGAAGATCTGCCGCTCGCTCGACGAGAACCAGCCCTTCTCGACCTCGACCCGCTCGCTTTCCAGTTCCTCGACGGTCCAGGCCAGCGCCCAGTCCTCGCCCGTGGGCGACCGCGCCTCCTCCAGCACCTCGCGGATCGGGCCGGTCTGCAAGGTGAAGGCCGAGGAATACATCGGCCCAAGATGGATCCGGCGCAGCCGTTTGGGGTGCAGGTCCGCGAAATCCGCGTCGAACCCCTTAGCAATCGTCAGGAGCTTGAGCCCGCCGACGGACTGCGCCAGCAGGTGTGCCTGCACCTCGGGCCAGCGCCCCTCGTCGAGCGGCAGCGCCTTCCTGCCCGAATCCTCGGCGTCGAGCAGGTAGAGGACGGGCACGTTCAACTGGCTGTCGTAGACACCCCAATGAATCAGGAACCGCCGCCGCCCGCCCGGCGCCTCGGCGATGAACTGCGCCTCCGGATGCATCTGCGCGAAGAAAAGCCCGCCCCGCACCAGCGCCTCGTAGTAAAGCCGCTGCGACATCGCGTATTGCAGCCGCGTCGGCACCACCCGCTCGCCCACGATCTGGCGCACCATCTCGTCCTTCAGGCGCGCCGCATCGGGCATGCCCGCCAAGTGCTTGGCCGCCTGCGCCGCGTCATTGGCCATGGTCACGATCTCCTGAAAGATCGGGAAGCCGCTTTCATGCAGGTCGATCGTCAGGTGCCGCTGGCCGATCCCCTCGATCCGGCCCGACACGAGGTACTTCAGGCTGAGCGCCCGGAACGTCGCCGCGATCGCCCGGACATGCGCCTGGGTCGCATCGCTTTCCAGCGCCGACAACGCACGGTCTTTCTCCATCGCCTCCGCGACACCGGCCAGCAGGCCGGTGATGCGCTCGAACTTCGCGAAGTAGCGTCGCGCGGCCAGATCGTCGTCGAGCGCCTTGTGGTCCGTGGTCAGGTCAAGGTCGGGCACTTACCCACCATAAAGGTTCTTGTCGTGCTTCTCGACAATGGCCTGGAACCGCCGTGCAAAACGTTCGTCGGCTTTCGCCTTCTCGGCCAGCACCTTTCGGGCAAAGACCATCTGGTCCTCGTGCGCCTCCATCATCTCGGCCATGCGCTGGTTGGTGGCCGATCCGATCCCGGCCATGGCCGCCTGCGCCTCCTGGTCGGTCTTCACCCCGATCTCGTTGATGCGGTGGGCCACGTCCTGCTGCTGCGCGGTCTTGAGGCTCTTGGTCAGCGCGTCGTATAGGACGACCCGCTGGCGGGTGTCGGTCTGCAGCTTGTTGATCAGCACCATCTGCGTCGCCGCCTGGTTCTGCAGGCTGTCGACCCAGGTCTTGCCCTTCTCGATATAGCGTTCCAGCGTCTGCGACTTCGCGAGCTTTACCTGCTCGTCCTGCACCATCGCGTTGTAGCGGGTATTCAGTTCGGCAAGCTCGCTTTCCAGCCTCGTGCGCGTCGCCGCGTCCTGCTCGACCGCGATCCGGTTCTCGATCTCGATGATCTTCGGGTCCATCGCCAGGATGTCGGCGCGCAGCCGCTCCAGGTCGGCCACGGTGACCTCGCGGTCCGAAAGCGTCTCCGTGAGGTTCGTCTCGACCCGGCCCTTGTGGTCGTTGAGGACCGCCAGCTGCCCCTCAAGCAACCGCACGATCGTGTCGGACTTGGCGATCAGGTCCTGCAGCTTGTCGTCGATCGAAGCGCCGCGCAGCCGCTCCTGCCGCATCGCCTCGGACTTGCCCTTGGAGAACATGCCGACGAAGCTTTCCCAGCCCGTCTTGTTGCGCATCTCGTCGAAATCGCGGGAAAATCCGGCCGTCACATCGTCAAGTCCCATGATCAGTTCGGCGATGTTGGCGTTCATGATCTCGGCATGCTTGTGCACGTCGTCAAGCGTCGCATTCTCGATGTCGATCGAGATGTCGTCGCCCGTCTTCAGCCGTGCCCGCGCGCTGTCGATCCGTGTCGTCAACTCCGCGATCCGGGCCTGCGCATCCTGGACCTGCTTCTGGCTTTCGCGGATCTGGGCGTCGAAATCGGCCATCTGCTCCTCCGATGTTAATCCCTATTACAATATGCACCGCACCGGCCCGCGGAAAAGGCCTTTGCCGGGGGAATATTCCAGAACCCGTCCCCCCCGTCACGCCATAAATCGCGCCCGGCTTGCGGCGCCCCCGGCACGGCGCTAGCGTTCGGGGATGACCGACGCCCCCACCGACGCCCTGGAGGACCGGATCGCCCGGGAAATCACCGCCCGCCGCCACGAACTCGTGGACCTGGCGCGCGACCTGATCCGCATCCCGACGCTCAACCCGCCGGGGCGCAACTATCGCGAGATCTGCGACTACCTCGCCGCGCGCCTCGCGCGGTCAGGCTTTTCGGTCGAACTGATCCGCGCCGAGGGCGCACCCGGCGATTCCGACGCCCACCCGCGATGGAACCTCGTCGCCCGCCGCGAGGGATCTGGCGCGGGCGACTGCGTCCACTTCAACTCGCATCACGACGTGGTCGAGGTCGGCCACGGCTGGACCCGCGACCCGTTCGCCGCCACCGTCGAGGGCGACCGCATCTACGGCCGCGGCGCCTGCGACATGAAGGGCGGGCTCGCCGCCTCCATCATCGCCGCCGAGGCCTTCGTCGCCGCCTGCCCGGACTTCCGCGGCGCCATCGAGATATCGGCCACGGCCGACGAGGAATCGGGCGGCTTCGGCGGTGTCGCCTATCTGGCTCAGCAGGGCCGCTTCGACCCCGCCCGCGTCCAGCACGTCATCATCCCGGAACCCCTGCACAAGGACCGCATCTGCCTTGGCCATCGCGGCGTCTGGTGGGCCGAGATCGAGACGAAGGGCCGCATCGCCCATGGCTCCATGCCCTTCCTCGGAGATTGCGCGGTGCGCCACATGGGCGCGGTCCTGGCCGAGATGGAGGCGGTGCTCTTCCCGTTGCTCGCCACCCGGCGCACCGCCATGCCGGTGATCCCGGAAGGCGCCCGGCAGTCGACGCTCAACATCAACGCGATCCACGGCGGCGCGCGGGAACCGGAAGACGGGTATACCGGCCTGCCCGCCCCCTGCGTCCCCGACCGCTGCCGCATCACCATCGACCGCCGCTTCCTGATCGAGGAGGATCTGGCGGAGGTCAAGCACGAGATCGCCGCGATGCTCGACCGGATCAAGGCCCGGCGCCCCTCCTTCGACTACGAGATTCGCGACCTCTTCGAGGTGCAGCCGGTGATGACCGCCCGCGACGCACCCGTGGTCCGCTCCACCGCCGCCGCGATCGAACGGGTTCTGGGGCGCGCGCCGGGCTATGTCGTCTCTCCGGGCACCTATGACCAGAAGCACATCGACCGCATCGGCCGGCTGAAGAACTGCATCGCCTACGGGCCCGGCATCCTCGACCTCGCGCACCAGCCCGACGAATGGGTGGGAATCGACGACATGGCCGACAGCGCCAAGGTCATGGCGCTCGTGCTCGCCGACCTTCTCGGCCCCTGATCTTCTTCTTTTTCCAAGTATCCCGGGGGTGTGGGGGCAGCGCCCCCACCCAGGCCCGGACCCCGTGTCAGACCGCGATATTGTCGATCAGCCGAACCGCGCCCAGCATCGCCGCCGCGAGCAGCCGTGCCGGCGGCCCCGGCCGGTCCAGCGGCTCCAGCGTCTCGGCATCGCGGAAATCGAGGTACTCGATCTCCGCGAATCCCGCCCGCAGGACCGCGTCCCGCGCTTCCGCCAGCGCCGCGGCAACCGGCGCCCCGGCGCGGATCGCCTCCGCCGCCGCCTGCATCGCGCGGTGAAGCGCCGGCGCGACGCTGCGCTCCTGCTCCGTCAGCCGCACGTTGCGCGACGACATCGCCAGCCCGTCCTCCTCCCGGATCGTCGGGCAGCCGATCACGCGGATCGGGATGTTAAGGTCGGTGACCAGCCGCCGGACCACCTGCAACTGCTGCCAGTCCTTTTCGCCGAAGAAGGCCCGGCCCGCCTGGGTCATTCCGAAAAGCTTGGTCACCACCGTCGCCACGCCATCGAAATGGCCGGGACGAAAGGCGCCCTCCATCGGCGCGGAGACGCCGGTGACCGACACGGTGGAGGCAAAGCCCCGCGGATAGACCTCCTCCGGTCCCGGCGCGAAGAGGACATCGACGCCATCCGCCTTGAGTAGGGCGAGGTCGCGGGCCTCGTCGCGGGGATATTTCTTCAGGTCCTCGGGGTTGTTGAACTGCATCGGGTTGACGAAGATGGTCACGATCACCCGGTCCGACTGGCCCCGCGCGGCCCGCGCCAGGCTCAGATGCCCGTCGTGCAACGCGCCCATCGTCGGCACCACGCCGACCAGCATGCCCGACCGCTTCCAGGTCGTCACCTTCTCGCGCAGCGCCGCCGCGCTCCGGATCACCTCGGTCACTTGCCGGCCTCCGCGGCAAAGACATGCTCCGGCGCCGGGAACCGGCGGGCGCGGACATCGGCCGCATAGGCAGCGATCGCCCGGTCCGCCTCGGCGCCAAGTTCACCGTAGCGGCGCACGAATTTCGGGCGGAACCCGGTGAACATGCCCAGCATGTCGTCGACCACCAGCACCTGGCCATCGCAGGCGGCCGAGGCGCCGATCCCGATCGTGGGCACCGGCAGGCCCTCGGTGATCTCGCGCGCGAGCGCATCGGGCACCTTTTCGAGCACGACGGCGAAGGCGCCTGCCTCGGCGACCGCAGCAGCGTCGCGCCGCACGCGGTCGGCGTCCTGGCCCCGCCCCTGCACCCGGTAGCCGCCAAGCTGGTGGACCGCCTGTGGCGTCAGCCCGACATGGCCCATGACCGGCACGCCGCGCGCGGTCAGGAAGGCAACGGTCCCGGCCATGTGCGCGCCGCCTTCCAACTTCACCGCCGCGGCCCCCGTCTCCGCCATCAGCCGCGCGGCATTGCGGAACGCCTGCGCCGGGTCCTCCTCGTAGCTGCCGAAGGGCATGTCGATGACCAGAAGCGCGCGCGTGAGGCCTCGTGCGACAGCCTGCCCGTGCAGGATCATCATCTCCATCGTCACGCCCAGCGTCGAGGGCAGCCCGTGCAGCACCATGCCGACGCTGTCGCCCACCAGCGCGATGTCGCAATGCGCGTCCACCAGCCGCGCCATCGGCGTGGTGTAGGCCGTCAGCGCCACGAGCGGCACGCCGCCCTTGCGCGCGCGGATGTCTGGCGGCGCCGGGCGCCTGTCGTCTGCGGTCGCGCTCATCGCCATCCTCCCCTAGCACCTGCCGCAGCACTTTAGCTGCGCCGCAGCATGCAGGCGAGTCCTTCCTTGCCCCGGACGGGGCTTCATCGCACGGGACTTGATCGCGGCCGCATTGCCCGACAATCATTGGCGCGGCGCCTGCCCGCGCGCGCCGCCTGAGGGAGGGACATGAGATGCTGAACCGCCTGAGTCTTGCCGCGCTCCTGGCGCTGATCGCGACCACGGCCTTCGCCGCAGAGGACACGATCACCCTCGGCATGGTGCTGGAACCGCCGAACCTCGATCCGACCGCGGGCGCTGCGGCGGCCATCGACGAGATCGTCTATGCCAACATCTTCGAGGGCCTGACCCGCTTCGGCCCGGACGGCGCGATCCTGCCCGCGCTTGCCAAAAGCTGGGGTGTCGAGGACGGCGCGAAGACCTACGTCTTTCACCTGCACGAGGGCGTGACCTTCCATGACGGCACCGCGATGGACGCCGAGGACGTGAGGTTCTCGCTCGACCGCGCGCGGGCTGCGGACAGCGCCAACGCGCAGAAGGCGCTCTTCGCGGGGATCGAGACGGTGGAGGTCGTCGACCCGCTGACCGTGAAGGTCACGCTTGCCAATCCCGACGGAAACTTTCCCTTCAACATGGCATGGGGTGACGCGGTGATCGTCGCGCCAGAAAGCATCGCGGACGCGGCGACGGCCCCGGTCGGAACCGGGCCGTTCCGGTTTGTCGGCTGGACCCAGGGCGACCGGGTGGAGATCGAGCGCAACGCCGATTACTGGGGTGAACCCGCCGCGCTCTCGAAGGCCACCTTCCGCTTCATTTCCGACCCGACCGCCGCCTTCGCCGCGATGATGGCGGGGGACGTGGACGCCTTCCCGAACTTCCCCGCGCCGGAAACCTTGCCGCAACTGGCCGCCGACCCGCGCTTCCGGGTCATCGTCGGCTCGACCGAGGGCGAAACCATTCTGGCGATGAACAACCGGCAACCCCCGCTCGACAACGTCCTGGTGCGGGAGGCCATCGCCCACGCCATAAACCGCCAGGACATCATCGACGGCGCCATGTTCGGCTACGGCACGCCCATCGGCACCCACTTTGCGCCGCACAACCCCGACTATACCGACCTGACCGGCATTTCGGCCTTCGATCCGGAGAAGTCGAAGGCGCTCTTGGCCGAGGCGGGCGTATCCGACCTGAAACTGCGGCTGGCGCTGCCACCCCCCACCTATGCCCGCCGGGGTGGCGAGATCATCGCCGCGCAACTGGCCGCCGTCGGCATCCGGACCGAGATCACCAACCTCGAATGGGCGCAGTGGCTGGAACAGGTCTTCAAGGGCAAGGATTTCGACCTGACCATCGTCAGCCATACCGAGCCCATGGACATCAACATCTACGCCCGGCCGGACTACTATTTCCAGTACGGCAAGGCAGAGTTCGTCGCGCTGATGGACGGGCTGTCGCTTGCCACCGACCCGGCCGAACGCTCCGCCATCCTGAAGCAGGCGCAGGAGATGATCGCGAAGGATTACGTCAACGCCTTCCTTTTCCAGTTGGCCAAGACCGGGGTCGCGGACGCGCGGATTGAGGGCCTTTGGGAAAACGCGCCGACCCAGGCCAACGACCTGACGGCGGTCCGCTGGACAGAGTAACCGCAATGCGCCAGAAGCGGGCCTGTCAGCACGGGCCCGCCCGGAACGGAGAAATGATGAAAGACTTCCTGCGCCTGACCGCCGATGCGGTCGAACCCGAACACGAACGCCCCGCGCCCGACAAGGTGATCGCGGGTGACCCGGAGTTCACCACCTGGAACCTCGAGGACCGCGACGGGCTTTACTGCGGCATCTGGCAGGCCACGCCCGGCAAGTGGCGGATTTCCTACGAGGAATGGGAATACATCCACATCCTCGAAGGGCGCTGCGTGATCACTTCGGACGACGGCACCGAATACCCGCTTCAGGCCGGTGACAGCTTCATCCTGCGCCCGGGATTTTCCGGCACCTGGGAGGTGATGGAGACGATCCGCAAGGAATACGTCATCCGGCTCTGACCCCGGTCAGACGCCAGGATCCTCGACCGCAACCTCCGTCGCGCCATAGATCGTCTCGGGAGAGACGATCCTCGGCGGCAGTTCGACGCCGCGCGGGGTCATTTCCGGCCCCAGCAGGCGCAGCGAATCTTCCTCGGTGCGCACATAGACCTCGGTCGGGATACTGACGCGGGCGGCTAGGTCGATGATGTCGTGGTTGAAAAGCCGGATGCAGCCGGCCGAGCCCGAATTGCCGATCGAACCCAGGTCGTTGGTCCCGTGGATGCGGAAATAACTGTCCTTGCCGCCCCGGTAGAGATAGAGCGCCCGTGCGCCAAGCGGGCTGGCGATGCCGCCCGGCACGCCGCGGGCGAAGGGGCCGTAGACCTCGGGCTGGGTGCGCAGCATGTTCTTCGTCGGCGTCCAGCCGGGCCATTCCTTCTTCTGCCGGATGGTGGTGCGGCCGCGAAGCGCAAGCCCGGCGCGCCCCACCGCGATCGGGTAACGCCAAGCGGTGCCGTCCGGCAGGATGTAGTAGAGGAACTTGGCATGGGGGTCGATCTCGATGTCGCCCGCCGCCCGCTCCCCCTCGTAGAAGACAAGCTGCCGGCGGTTCGGCCATTCAAGGTACTGCGGCGGAACCGGCGGCAGGTGATAGCCGCCATCGTCCATCGCCTCATACCCTTCGACCGGGGTGAAGCCGTAGCGGCTGACCGGGTCGTCGGGGTTGTCCTCGGGCCTTGGCGCACAGGCGGCAAGGGCCGCGGATCCGGTCAGGGCAAGGAAGGAACGCCGCGAGGGCATCGGGGCAAGAACTGGCATAATCGGTCCGCGCAAGTTTCTGTTCAGCGCATCCCTAGCAAGATTCTTCCCCGATGCGAAAGCGCCTTTCCGGGTTTCGTGCTATTCGGCGAGTTTCCCGATCGACCAGAACAGGGTTTCGCCAGAACTGTCATCGACGCCGTCATTGTCGGTGACCACCCAGCCCTCGCCCGCCGCGTCGATGGCAAGGCCCTCGATCTTCTCGGCGGCATAGCCGTTCAGCGCCGCAAGATCGGGCAGGAGATCGCGGACCAGTTCCTTCTGCACCAGCGGCAGGTCGCCCCCCACCGGCGCGCCGATCATCTGCGCCGCCGGCACGCGGTAAAGCCGCTTGACCTTTGCCGTCCCGCCGATCTGGTTGTCGCGTTCGACGATGTAGAACCAGTCGCCATGCGCGGTGATCTCCGACAGGCCGATCCAGCCCTCGCCCTTCGCGTCCAGCGGATAGCGGACGGCCGTCCAGGCATCCTCGGCGGTGTTGTAGGCGATGAGCTTCACCTCGCCCGCGACATCGTCCTTCCATTCGCGCTGCACCGCCATCCACAGCATGTCACCGACCCGGGTGATCCCCTCGAAGCCGAAGCGGATTTCGCTGGCGGCAAGTGCTGCCGGCAGGGCAATTTCCTTCCGGACCTCGCCCCTGGCGTTCACGCTGTAAAGCGCGTGCGGAACAAGTTGATCCGAGCGGCCTTCTGAGGCGACCCAGAACCCGCCCTTTCCGTCCAGCGTGATCCCCTCCATGTCGAGCTTCTGCGCCGGCATGCCGCCGCGGGTCACCGGCAGGGCGGCAACGATCCGCGCCGGTTTCTGCGTCGCGTCGATGGTGAAGATCGTCGGCTGATAGCCGAAGAAGCTGTCGTTGACCGCGTAAAGAAGCCCTGGCCTGTCGGCATCGGCGACAAGTCCGGACAGGGCACCCCAGCCGATCAGCTCGTCCGCGCCCTGCGAGGTGATCATCGGATAGGCGGCCGGCGCATCCTGAAGCTCATAGACCATCACATGCGCCCGCACGCCGCCATCTTCCACCAGGTCCACCTCGTTGGCCGAGGCAAGCAGGTTGCGCGCGGGGATCGCGACCATGCCTTCCGGGCTTACGCCCGAGGGCAGGATCTGCGTCAGCACCGGAGCAGAGGGATCAGTGACATCGTAAACGCCGACGACCGACGCACGCTCGGCCGCGACGAAGACCATGGGCCTGTCGCCAAAGGTCGCGACCTCGATCGATTCCGGCTCGATCCCCTTCGCGTCGGATCGCCGGTCGGGATAGTGGCCGATCTGCGCGACGGCATGTTCGAAGTCGGCCCCGCTCTCGTAGACGACCGATCCGTCGCGTTTGAAGATGGTCCAGCCGCGGGAACCGCCTTCGTAATCGCCCTCGTTGGCGGTGACGAGGCGATCGGTTCCCAACCACTTGATACCGTCCGGTTCGCGCTTGCGGTCGGCCTGCGTTTCGCTGAACCGGATCGCGCCGCGTTCGTCGGTCAGGTCGATGCCCTCGAGCGTCACGGCGCCTGCCGAAAAGTGGCCCGTGACCGTGCCATCCGCGCCGATGATGACGATGTGGTTGTTTTCCTGAAGCGTGACCACGATCTCGCCCGCATCGTTGATATCGACGAACTCCGGCTCCGGGTCCTCAGGCGCGATCGCGGCCAAGCCGGTCATCTCGATCCTCTGCATCGCCGCGCAATCGGCCATACCGTCCTTGACCGGCAGCTTGACCACAAAGCCGGCGGGCATCTGCGGGATCTGGCCGTCATTCAGGTCTTCGTCGCGCTCGTTCTCGATGGCGATGGCAAGGAAGGACCCGTCCTTCGCGCGCGCGACCGAATCGGGCTGGCCGCCAAGGTCGCATTCCGAAAGGACCGTCTGCGCGGCGATGTCGATGGTCACCAGCTTGCCCGACGGTTCGGCGTAGCTGGCGGAGGTGTTGACGGCGGCGAAGGCGCGGGCGCCGATGACGACGGCGGTCGTCGGCTCCCCCCCCATTGCGATGTTGCCAAGCGGCCGCGGCGCCTGCGGGTCGGTGATGTCGACCGCCCCCACCACGCCCAGCGGGCTGTCGGTGTAGAGAAGTGTCATCCCGTCTTCGGTCGCGGTGATGATCTCGGCCGAACTTGCGCGGCTGGTGTCCTCTCCCGCCGCCATGTTGCGGGGCGTCGCGAAGGTCGCGATGCGATTGAAGGCCATCTCGGCCTCAGCAGGCATTGCCGCGCAAAGCGCAAGGCTGGAAACGAAAAGGCGTGAAGTTGTGTGCATGGTCCATCCCCGGTTGCAGATATCGTGCAGGGGATGGACTTTTCGTGCGACAGTCGTGTGAACCCGTTGCGAAGGTTTTGCCACGACTTCAGGCTGCAACTTGCGGGATCAGCCGATGACGTTGAAACCCGGCCCGTAGGGATAGTGGGTGATGTCCTCGTTCCCGTCCTCGGTGATGAGGAGGATGTCGTGCTCACGGTATCCGCCGGCGCCGGGCTGGCCTTCGGGGATCGTCAGCATCGGCTCCATCGAGATGACCATGCCCGGTTCCAGGACCGTGTCGATATCCTCGCGCAGTTCCAGCCCCGCCTCGCGGCCGTAGTAGTGCGACAGCACGCCGAACGAATGGCCGTAGCCGAAGGTCCGGTACTGGAGCAATTGGCGCTCCTCGAAGAAGTCGTTGATCTTCGCGGTGACCTCGGCGCAGGACACGCCCGGCTTCAGAAGGCTCATGCCGTATTCGTGCGCGGCCACGTTGGCTTCCCAGATCTTCAGGGACGCGGCGTCGACCTCGCGCACGAACATCGTGCGTTCCAGCGCGGTGTAGTAGCCCGAGATCATCGGGAAGGTGTTGAGCGACAGGATGTCGCCCACTTCCAGCCGGCGCGCGGTGACCGGGTTGTGGGCGCCGTCGGTGTTGATCCCCGACTGGAACCACACCCAGGTGTCGCGGTATTCGGCATCCGGGAAACGCCGGGCAATCTCGCGCTCCATCGCGTCGCGGCCGGCCATCGCCACGTCGATCTCGCGCGCGCCCACCGCCACCGCCTCGCGGATGGCATAGCCGCCGACGTCGGCGGTGTTGGCACCGGCGCGGATCAGCGCGATTTCGGCGGGCGACTTCATCATCCGCTGCTTCATCGTCGCCGGCGCGATGTCGAGCGTCTTCGACGGCGACAGGAAGGCTTTCAGCTTGTCGGACTGCAGAAGCGTCAGGTGGTCGGCCTCATAGCCGATGACCTTGCCCGGCCCCGTCACCGACAGGATCGCGCGCCAGTAGTTGTCGCGCTGCCAGTCGGTATAGGTGATGTTGTCGCCATGGCAGCGCCGCCAGGGCTGCGCCGCGTCGATCCCCGCGCTGATGGTCACGTCCTGCGTCGCCGTCACCACCAGGCCATAGGGCCTCCCGAACGAGCAGTAGAGGAAGCCGGAGTAGTAGGAAATGTTGTGCATGGAGGTGAGCACGCAGGCATCGACGCCCAGTTCGGCCATGCTGCGGCGCAGGCCGGCCAGGCGCGCCTCGTATTCCGAGGCGGCAAAGGGCAGGATCTTCTCGCCCTGGTGGAAACGGTATTGCTGCGGACGTTCCGTCATCGGTTCAGACCTCACTTGAAGGGGTCCGAAACTGACGCGCGGACCCTCGAAAGGTCCCGGCGTACAGGACTTGGGCGGAATTCTCCGCAAGCGTCGGGGATGCCCCCTGTGGCGACGCCATCGCCACGGCCTGCCGCTGCAATAACGCCACCCTGCCCGGTTCGCGCGTCGAAAAGCGACATATCCTGCCGCAAGCGACCGGGTCGCAGGTCGATTCCGGCGCATGTGGTCGCTGGACCGGCGCGCCGCTTGCGCCTAGCCTTCGCGGCGGAAAGGATCCGCGATGCGCCGCTATCTTCTCGGACGACTGGTATCCCTGGTGCTGAGCCTTGTCGCGGCCAGCCTCGTGATCTTCGCCGTGATCGAGATCGTGCCCGGCGATCCCGCCTCCTACATGCTGGGCCTGAAAGCGAGCGCGGAAACCGTCGCCGCGCTGCGCACGCAGCTTGGCCTCGATGCCGCGCCGCCCGAACGCTACCTTTCCTGGATCGCGGGCATGGCGCGCGGCGATTTCGGCCTGTCCTACACCTACAAGGTGCCGGTGTCGGACCTTGTCGCGCAGCGGCTCACGGTGTCGTTGCCGCTGGCGGCCTACGCCCTTGCCCTGACCGCCCTTGTCGCCTTTCCCGCCGGACTTCTGGCCGCCGCGCGGCGCGGCCGGATCGCGGATGCCACCGTGATGGGGGCGACGCAACTGGGGATCGCGCTGCCTAACTTCTGGTTCGCGATGCTGCTGGTCCTCGTCTTCGCGCTCCACTGGCAGATCTTCCCGGCGGGCGGCTTTCCGGGATGGGAAGGGGGCATCGCGCCGGGCGTTGCCGCGCTCACCCTGCCGGCCATCGCTCTCGCGCTGCCGCAGGCCGCGATCCTTGCCCGCGTGCTGCGGTCCGCCCTGATCGAGACCGAGGGGCAGGATTTCATCCGCACCGCCCGCGCCAAGGGGCTGACGCGGGGCCAGACAATGCTGCGCCACGCGCTCAGGAACGCGATGATTCCGGTGATGACCATTCTCGGTATGCAGTTTTCCTTCCTGCTGGCCGGCGCCATCATCATCGAGAATGTCTTCTACCTGCCCGGCCTTGGCCGACTGATCTTCCAGGCGATCACCCAGCGTGACCTGATCGTGGTGGAATCGGTCGTGATGATCCTGGTCTTCGCCGTGATCGTCGTGACCTTCGCCGTCGATCTGGCCTACGCCGCCATCGACCCCCGGCTGAGGCGCCGCGCATGAGGCCATCGCTCTCCCTCGGCCTTGGCCTGGCCCTTGCGGCTGCTCTCGCGGCGGCGGTGTCGCTGGTCTGGACGCCCTACGACGTCACCGCCCTGTCCATCGCCGACAGGCTGAAGCCCCCCTCTGCCGCGCACTGGCTGGGCACTGATCACTTCGGACGCGACATCGCGTCGATGCTGATGGCGGGCGCGCGCACCTCGATCGCGGTGGCGCTTGTCGCGGTGGGCATCGGCATGGGCCTTGGCGTGCCGCTCGGCCTTCTGGCCGCCGCGCGCCGGGGCGGCTGGGTCGACGAGGTGGTGATGCGCTGCAACGACCTCGTCTTTGCCTTTCCCTCCCTCGTCATCGCGATCCTGATCACCGCGGTCTTCGGCCCCTCGGCCGTCAACGCGATCCTCGCCATCGGCATCTTCAACATCCCGGTCTTCGCGCGGGTGACGCGGGGTGGCGCGCTCGGCCTCTGGACGCTCGACTTCATCCGCGCGGCCGAGGTCGCGGGAAAGGGGGCCGCGCGCATCTCGGTCGAGCATGTCCTGCCCAACATCGCGAACCTGCTGATCGTGCAGGGGACGATCCAGTTCTCGCTCGGCATCCTGGCCGAGGCGGGGCTGTCCTACGTCGGCCTTGGCGCGCAACCGCCCACGCCAAGCTGGGGCCGGATGCTGGCCGAGGCGCAGACGATGGTGACGCTTGCGCCGCATGTCGCGCTCTTTCCGGGGCTTGCCATCGTGTTTACCGTCTTCGGACTCAACCTTCTGGGCGACGGGCTGCGCGACCTTCTCGACCCACGCCTGAGGCCGCGCGCATGACCCTGCTCGCCGTTCGCGACCTGTCGCTTGCCCTTGGCCAGACGCCCGTTCTGGACGGGATCTCGTTCGACATCGCGCCGGGCGAGGTCTTCGGCCTGG
The DNA here is from genome assembly GCF_025380365.1 of Albidovulum sediminis. Lineage (GTDB taxonomy): Bacteria > Pseudomonadota > Alphaproteobacteria > Rhodobacterales > Rhodobacteraceae > Albidovulum > Albidovulum sediminis. The sequence goes on along the minus strand of NZ_JAOCQF010000002.1, from coordinate 95,765 downwards.
TCGGCGAAAGCGGGTCTGGCAAGTCGATGACGGCGCTGGCGATCATGGGTCTGCTGCCAGTGGGCGCCCATCCCCGCGGACAGGTGAACCTTGCCGGGCGCGACCTTCTGTCCCTGTCCGAACGCGACCTGACCCGGATCCGGGGGCGCGACATCGGCATGATCTTCCAGGAGCCGATGACGGCGCTCAACCCGATGAAGACGATCGGCGACCAGGTGGCCGAAACCCTGCTGGTCCATCGCGCGGCCCCGCGCGGGCAGGCGCAGGCGGTGGCGCGCGACAGGCTGGCCCGCGTGGGCCTGCCTGCGGATCGCTTTTCGCCCGGTCTCTACCCGCACGAACTGTCCGGCGGGCAACGCCAGCGGGTGGCGATCGCGATGGCCATCGCGCTGCGCCCCCGCCTCCTGATCGCCGATGAGCCGACGACCGCGCTCGACGTGACGACGCAGGCGCAGATCCTCGACCTGCTCGCCGGTCTTGTCCGGGAGGAGGGACTGGCGCTCCTGCTCATCACCCACGACCTTGCCGTGATCGCGGGGCAGGCGCGGCGGCTGGCGGTGATGCAGAAGGGGCGGATCGTGGAAACCGGCGCGACCGAGGCGCTGTTCCGCGCGCCGCGGCAGGACTACACCCGCAGCCTGCTTGCGGCCTCCGACCACCGGCCCGTTCGGCCCGTCCGGCCCGCGCCCGCCGGCACGGCGGCCGCAGCCGAACCGATCCTTTCGGTGCGAGGCGCTGTGCGCGAATACCTGCTGCCCCGGAGCGCACCCTTCGCCCCCCACCCGCGCCTGCGCGCCGTCAACGGGGTCAGCTTCGACATTGCCCCGGGCGAAAGCGTGGGCCTTGTCGGCGAATCCGGTTGCGGCAAGTCGACGCTGACGCGTGCCATCCTGGGGCTTGATCCGCTGCAGGGCGGCACCATCCGCCTTGGCGGGTCCGATGTCACCGCGGGGCGCACCATGTCGCCCACCCTGCGCGCCCGGGTGCAGGTGGTGTTCCAGGACCCCTACGGAAGCTTCAACCCGCGCCATCGTGTCGACCGCCTGGTGGGCGAGCCGTTCCATCTGACCGGCCGGCCGCGCGACGCCGACGCCCGCATCGCCGCCGCCCTGCAGGAGGTCGGGCTGGACCCTGCGGACCGGCACCGGTTCATCCACGAATTTTCCGGCGGCCAGCGCCAGCGGATCGCGATCGCGCGTGCGCTGATCATCCGCCCCGACCTCATCATCCTCGACGAAGCGGTCTCGGCGCTCGACGTGCGGGTGCGCGCGCAGGTGCTCGACCTTCTGGCCCGGCTTCGGCAGGATCACGGCATGGCCTATCTGTTCATCAGCCACGATCTGTCGGTCGTGCGTGCCGTGACCGACCGCGTTCTCGTCATGCAGGCGGGCCGCATCGTCGAGGAAGGGCCGACCGGGCAGGTCCTGGCCCGGCCCGCCCACCCCTGCACGCAACGTCTCGCCGCGTCGACGCCGACGATTCCCGCCGACTGGAAGGAGCCTGCCCATGCCCCCTGACCACCTCTGGTTCGATCCGTCACAGATGCTGATCGGCGGGGTATGGCGCCCGGCGTCCGGGACGCTGCCGGTCGAGGACCCCTCGACGGGGTCCGAGATCGGGGCCATCGCCCGCGGCAGCACCGCCGACATCGACGCGGCCGTCGCCGCCGCCGAAACCGCGCGGGGGGGCGACTGGGGCCGCATGCCGGCGGCCGAGCGTGGTCGCGTGCTGTCACGCATCGGACGACGGATCCTCGAACGCGTCGAGGATCTCGCGATTCTCGAGGCTACCGACGTCGGCAAGCCCCTGAAACAGGCGCGCGCCGACGCGCTGTCACTTGCCCGCTACATGGAGTTCTACGGCGGGGCCGCGGACAAGGTGATGGGCGACACCATCCCCTATCTCGACGGCTACACCGTCTACACCCTGCGAGAGCCGCACGGCGTCACCGGCCATGTGGTGCCCTGGAACTATCCGATGCAGATCGTCGGCCGTTCGGTCGGCGCGGCGCTTGCCATGGGCAATGCCTGCGTCCTCAAGCCGGCGGAGGAAGCCTCGCTCACCGCGCTCGCCTTCGCGCGGATCGCGGTCGAGGCGGGCCTGCCACCCGGCGCGCTCAATGTCGTCACCGGCCTGGGCGAGGAGGCGGGCGCGGCCCTTGCCGCCCATCCCGGCGTCCATCACCTCAGCTTCACCGGATCGGTCGGCACCGGCGCGCTGGTGCAGGCGGCGGCCGCGCGCAACATTGTCCCGGTGACGCTCGAACTCGGGGGGAAGTCGCCGCAGATCGTCTTTGCCGATGCCGATCTCGACGAGGCGCTGCCCTTTCTCGTGAACGCGGGCATCCAGAACGCGGGCCAGACCTGTTCGGCGGCCTCGCGCATCCTGGTCGAACGGCCGCGCTACGCCGAAGTGGTTGCGCGCATGGCCGAACGATACCGCGCGCTTTCTGTCGGGCCGGCGCTTGCGGACCGCGACCTCGGCCCGCTCATCTCGGCGCGGCAGAAGGCGGTGGTTGAGGGCTACCTGGCGCTGGCCGATCCCGCGCGGATCGCCGCCCGTGCGCCCCTGCCGGGCGATCTTCCGGCCGGTGGCCACTACGTCGCGCCCCTGCTGATCGAGGGCATTTCCCCCGACCACCGCCTTGCCCGGGAGGAGATCTTCGGACCCGCGCAGGTCGTCCTGCCCTTCGAGGACGAGGACGAGGCGGTGGCCATCGCCAACGGCACCGACTACGGCCTTGTCGCCGCGGTCTGGACGGCGGACGGCGCCCGGCAGATGCGGCTTGCGAAACGGCTTCGCGCGGGGCAGGTCTTCCTCAACAACTACGGCGCGGGCGGCGGGGTTGAACTGCCGTTCGGCGGCAGGGGAAAATCCGGCCACGGTCGCGAAAAGGGCTTCGAGGCGCTGTACGGGTTCTCCACGCTCAAGACCGTGGCCGCCCGACATGGTTGAGCGACATGGCTGAGCGGAGGGCAGGACAGCAAGGGAGGGCCAGCGTGCGGCTTGAGGGAAAGATGGCGATCGTGACCGGCGCGGGATCGGGGTTCGGCGCGGGCATCGCGCGCCGATTCGCCGCCGAGGGCGCGCGCGTGCTTGTCGCCGACATCAATCTCGCGGCAGCGGAGGCGGTGGCGGCGGAGATCGGCGGGCGCGCGTACTGCGTCGACGTCGCAGACTCAGGCAGCGTCGCCGCCCTTGCCGAGGATGCGGTCGCGACATTCGGTACGCCTGACATCCTGGTCAACAATGCTGGCGTCACCCACCTGCCCGCCCCCCTGGAAGAGGTGAGCGAGGCCGATTTCGACCGCGTCTTCGCCGTCAACTGCAAGTCCGTCTACCTGACCGCGCGCACCTTCGTCCCGGCGATGGCGCGGCGCGGGTCGGGCGCCATCCTCAATGTCGCCTCCACGGCGGGGCTGAGCCCGCGGCCGCGGCTGAACTGGTACAACGCCTCGAAAGGGTGGATGATCACCGCGACGAAAACGATGGCGGTGGAACTGGCGCCGAAGGGCGTCCGCGTCAACGCGATCTGTCCGGTGGCGGGGGAAACACCGCTCCTGAAGAGCTTCATGGGAGAGGACACGCCGGAGATGCGGGCGAAGTTCCTGTCCACGATTCCGATCGGGCGCTTCTCGACGCCCGAAGATATGGGCCATGCGGCGGTGTTCTTGTGTTCGGACGAAGCCGCGATGATCACGGGTGTGGCGCTTGAGGTGGATGGCGGGCGCTGCATCTGAGAGCGGGCCGGGGGCGCTGCCCCCGGACCCCCGGGATACTTGGGAAAAGAAGAAGGGGAAGCGATGCGGCCCGGGCCTGCAAACCTGATCACGGATGTCGCCGGGCTTTTGGTCGGCAATGCCGAGGACCATGCGGTCCGGACCGGCGTGACCGTTCTGGTGGGCGAGCGGCCGTTCGTTGCGGCGGTCCATGTCATGGGCGGGGCACCGGGAACGCGGGAGACCGATCTGCTGGCGCCGGACCGGCTGGTGCAAGAGGTCGATGCGCTGGTCCTGTCGGGCGGCTCGGCGCTGGGGCTCGATGCCGCGTCGGGGGTGGCGGACGCCCTGCGCGCGGCGGGCCGGGGGTTCGACGTGGGAGGACAGAAGGTTCCGATCGTGCCCGCGGCAATCCTGTTCGACCTCTTGAACGGGGGCGACAAGGGCTGGTGCGACAATCCCTATCGGGCGCTCGGGGTCCGCGCGCTGGGAGCGGCGGCGCACGATTTCGCACTGGGGACCGCCGGTGCGGGCACCGGGGCGACGGTGAAGGGCCTGAAGGGAGGTCTTGGATCGGCCTCCGTCGTTCTGGACGACGGGACGACCGTGGGCGCGCTGGTCGCGGTCAACGCGCTCGGTTCGGTCACCGTGGGCGACGGGCCGGAGTTCTGGGCGGCGCCCTGGGAAATGCAGGCGGAGTTCGGCGGTCTTGGCCCTGGCAGACTGTCCGATCCAGGCGACGAACCCCTGCCCGACAAGCGACCGGGGGCGGCGACGACCATCGCCATCGTCGCGACCGATGCCCGCCTGACCCGGGCCGAGGCGCAGCGGATGGCGGTGGCGGCGCATGACGGCATGGCGCGCGCCATCGTCCCCTCGCACACGCCCTTGGACGGCGATCTGGTCTTTGCCGCGGCGACCGGGCTGCACCCCCTGTCCGATCCGGTTGTCGGCCCCTTCCGCCTGGGGCATGCGGCGGCCGTCTGCCTGTCCCGCGCCATCGCACGGGCGATCTATCTGGCCGAGCCACGCCCGGGCGACCTTCTGCCCGCGTGGCGGGAGCGGTTCGGCGCGCCCGGCGGGGCGGAGGACCGGTGACGACAATCACGACAACCAGGAGGACCAGGAGGACCAGGATGATGAAACCGATAGCCGCATTCGCAACGACGCTGCTCTGCGCCGTGCCGGCCGCCGCTGACGAGGTGGTCGACACGCTGAACTCCGCGATCTCGGCCTATCAGGGCGGCGACGTGCAATACGCGCTTGAGGAGCTGGCGTATGCGCAGCAACTGCTCCTGTCGCAGAAGACCGAATCGCTTCGCGCCTTCCTTCCCGAAGCTCCGGAAGGCTGGACCCGCACCATCAACGAGGAAATGAACACCGGGCTGGCGATGATGGGTGGAGGCGTCGGAGCGGAAGCGACCTACAACACCGGGACGGACGAATTCACCCTGCGCCTGATGATGGACAACCCGATGGTGACGGCGCTGGCGGGAATGATCCCCAATGCCGCGGTCATGGGAGCCAAGATCGAGCGTGTCGGGCGCGAGAAGTTCATGAACCAGAACGGCGAACTGACCGCGCTGATCGGCAACCGTGTCCTTGTGCAGGCCTCGGGCGGGGAACTTTCCACGATGCTCGACTTTCTAAAGTCGATGGACTTCGCGGCGCTGGCCGACTTCGGGCGATAGTCACGCCAGAAGGGCCCGCAGGAGCGGCGTATCGGGCGCCTCGAGCCCTTCGATCACGTCGAAATGGTGGCGGCCCGCGTCGATCGTCACCGGGCAGGCCCAGGCATTGCCCAGCCGGCGGGCCTGATCGAGGAACGCGGGCCGTTCCGCGCCGCCGACCCAGACGTGGGCGTCGAAGCCGGGCCGGCGCGGCAGGAACGCGGGACTTTCGGCGCGCGCCTCGGCCGGGTCGAGCCGCAGGTCCGCGTTCATCGCCGTTTCCATCAGCGGCCGCAGGACCGAGAGCGGCGATATCGGGACGATCCGGCGGATGCGGCTGCCCAGATCGCCGGGCAGCTCCACATCGGCATTGCCCAGCCGCGCCGACAGGTGCCCGCCCGCCGAATGGCCGGTCAGCACCACGGGACCGGCGACGGCGGCGGCCATCACGGGCAGGGCGCGCGTCATCTGGCGGGCGATGTCGCTGATTCGAGCCCTTGGCGCGAGCGTGTAGGCCGGCAGGGCGCAGGCCCAGCCGAGGGCGACCGCACCGGCCGCCAGGTGGGAAAAGTCGCGCGGGCCGAAGGCGCGCCAATAGCCGCCGTGGATGAAGACCAGGAGCCCCACCGGCTCCGTGTCGGGCAGGAAGAGGTCGAACCATTCGTCCCCGGCGCTGCCGTAGGGCAGGCCAAGCCGGGCCCGGTCGCCCCGTTCGGCGCGGAAGGCCGCCGCAGCCTCGGCCCAGCGATGAGGAAACTGAGCACCGTTGATAATATATTTTGCATTTGCGAACGCATCGTCATATCTCATCGCCGTCACCCGTTCTTTGCACCGCTGGACAGAACCGCCATGCCGGTGCATTTGATCAAATGCAACATGAGGGGGCTGCCATGCTCGATTCCGCCACCGATCTTCGCGCGCGTCTCAAGGACCCGTCGCTTCTGGTTACCAAAGCCTTCGTCGCCGGCCAATGGATTGACGCGGACGACGGCAAGACTTTCGCGGTCACCAACCCGGCGCGCGGCGATGTGATCTGCACCGTTCCGGACCTGTCGCGCGCCGAAACCGCCCGCGCGATCGCCGCCGCCGATGCGGCGCGGCACGAATGGGCGACCCGCACCGGCAAGGAACGCGCGGCCGTCCTGCGCAAGTGGTACGACCTGATGGTTGCCAATGCCGACGACCTGGGCGCCATCCTGACCGCGGAAATGGGCAAGCCGCTGGCCGAGGCCAAGGGCGAGATCCTCTATGGCGCCTCCTTCGTCGAATGGTTCGCCGAAGAGGCCAAGCGCGTCTATGGCGAGACGATCCCCGGCCACCAGCGCGACAAGCGCATCACCGTGATCAAGCAGCCGATCGGGGTTGCCGCCTCGATCACGCCGTGGAACTTCCCCAACGCGATGATCGCGCGCAAGGTCGCCCCGGCGCTTGCCGTTGGCTGCGGTTTCGTTGCGCGGCCCGCCGCGGAAACGCCGCTGTCGGCGCTGGCCATGGCGCTTCTGGCCGAACGCGCGGGCGTGCCGGCCGGTGTCTTCTCGGTCATCACCTCCAGCCGGTCCTCGGACATTGGCAAGGAGTTCTGCGAGAATCACGCGGTGCGCAAGCTGACCTTCACCGGCTCGACCGAAGTGGGGCGCATCCTGCTGAAGCAGGCGGCCGACCAGGTCATGAAATGCTCGATGGAGCTTGGCGGGAACGCGCCCTTCATCGTCTTCGACGACGCCGATCTCGACAAGGCGGTCGAGGGCGCGATGATCTCCAAGTTCCGCAACAACGGCCAGACCTGCGTCTGCGCCAACCGCATCTATGTGCAGGCGGGCGTCTATGACGCCTTTGCCGAAAAACTGGCGGCGGCGGTGAAGAAGCTCAATGTCGGCGACGGCCTGGCGGATGGCGTGACCACCGGCCCCCTGATCAACGAAAAGGCGGTCGAGAAGGTCGAGGAGCATATCGCAGACGCGCTGGCGGGCGGCGGACGGATCGTGACGGGTGGCAAGCGCCATGCCCTTGGCGGGACGTTCTTCGAACCGACCGTGGTCACCGGCATCACGCCGGACATGAAGGTTTCGACCGAAGAAACCTTCGGCCCCCTCGCCCCGCTTTTCCGCTTCGAGACCGAGGAAGAGGTGATCCGGCTGGCCAACGACACGATCTTCGGGCTGGCCTCCTACTTCTATGCCCGCGACATCGGCCGGATCACCCGCGTCCAGGAAGCGCTGGAATACGGCATGGTCGGCGTCAACACCGGCCTGATCTCGACCGAGGTCGCGCCCTTCGGCGGGGTCAAGCAATCGGGCCTCGGCCGGGAAGGCAGCCACCACGGGGTCGAGGACTATCTGGAAATGAAGTACATCTGCCTGTCGGTCTGATCGATCCGACGACAGCGACGAACGGGGGCCAGACGGCCCCCGTTTCCTTTTGCATCAATGCTTTGTGCTTTAGAACGGCGGCCGTAATCCGATAACATTCCGCCGATTTTGCCTTTCATGGCGCCGGGGCACAGGTTGGCTGCATCGAACATCCACGGCGCAGCCACCTGGGAAAGCGCGCCACGAACGCAACGAAAGGAAAGGCCATGAAGTTCAACCTGCGCACCGCCGCCATCGCCGCAACCGCTGCCCTGTCGCTCGCCGCCACCTCCGCCACGCCGGTGCACGCGCTTGGCAAGAACGAGAAGAACTTCCTGCTTGGCGCGGGGGCCGCCCTTCTGCTCGGGTCGATCTACCTGAAGAACCGCGAGGCGCAGGCCCAGCAGGCCTATCGCACCCCCACCTATCAGGCGCCCACCTATCAGCAGCCGACCTACTACCAGCCGACACAGCCGACGACCTCCTACTCCTCCTCGGCCGCGCGCGCCTTCAACAGCTACTCCGCAACCGAGCGGCGCCAGATTCAGTCGAAACTCAGGGCCTACGGCTACTATCGCGGCGCGGTCGACGGCAGCTTCGGCCCGCAGACGCAGCAGGCCGTTTCCGGTTATGCGGGCGCCACGCTGGGCACCGCGAAATTGTCCTCGATGAACGGCGCGTTCGAAGTCTACGACAGCCTGCTCTACTGATCCGTCGCCGGGGCCGGTGCGGCGCAGGCACGCCGGCCCCGCGCGACCATGCAGGAACCGCGCGGCGGTTCATGACGCGACCGCGGCAATCCCCGCGAAGGCGTCGGCGAACACCGCGGCAGGCCGGGCGCGAAACTCCTCCGGCTTGACCTGAGCGCGGCGCATGCGGTCCAGCCGGAAACTGCGGACCGCACCCCGGCCGGTATCCCAGGCCACCAGATACCAAACCGGATAGTTGAGCATCAGGTGATGCGGCTCGACCCGCCGCCGGCTTTCGGACCCTTCGGTGTCGGTGTAGTCGAAGCCCAGCAGGCGCATTTCCAGAAAGGCACGGCAGAGCGCCTCGGCGCTTTTCTCCTCGGGTCTGGAAAACCCCTGCAAGACGGCGGGCGAGGCCGCGCCGCCAACGCGGATCCGCTGCGCCAGCCCGTCGATGCGGTCGCGCAGTGCCGGGGAAAAGGACGCGGCAAGCTTCCGGCGGATGGGTGCCAGGTTGGCGATCAGCCAGGGCGCTTCCATCCGCTCCGCCACGGCGACGCTCACCAGAAGCTCCACCGCCTCCCGGTAGGACAGGGTCAGGCGCCCGATTCCCCAGGTCCGGTGCAGCCGGATGCCGCCACCGCGGCCCCGGTCGGCCTCGATCGGCAGCCCGCGATCGCGCAGGATCGCGAGGTCGCGGAACAGCGTCCGCCGGCTGAGGCCGAACTCCTCAGCGATCGCGGCGACCGTCATAGGCTCCTGCGCCTTCAGCCGGCTGGCAAGAAGGTCGAGACGCTCGAGACGGGTCAGGGTGCCGGCGCGGGACATGCCTGAAATATGCCGCAAGATGTCATCTATTTCCATATCCCTGCGGCATCGGGACGAAAGGAGCAAACATGTCCGAAACAATCGTTGAAACCGCCCGCATCCTGCTGCGCGAAGGGATGAGCGAGGCCGACCTTCTTACCGCGTCCGCCGTATTCCAGCGGGACTTCCTGGATGGGCAGAGCGGCTTTCTGCGGCGCGAGTTGCTGAGGCTTGACGACCGCAGCTATCTCGACCTCGTCCACTGGCGCAACGCGGCGGCGGCAGAGGCCGTGATGCAGACGGCGATGACCTCCGAAGCCTGCCGAGCCTATTTCGGGGTGATGGAGATGGGCGACGGCGACCCGACCGGCGGGATCAGCCACTACCACCTTCTTGCCGCATATCCTTCCGAGTAGGACGTTCAAGGCCCCCGGCCAGCGCGCATGATGCGACCCGGCCGGGGGCCGAAGAAATCGCGCGGCCATGCCAAGGATTGACGGCGCGCCTGCGTCATAGTTCCGTCATGCGCATGCAAACCCCGGACGAGGCCCTGGCGATTGCCGCCGCGAACGGAGACCGCGAGGCTTTCGCGGCCCTCCTCTCCCGGCATTACGACATGGTATTCGGGCTGGCCTTCCGCCTGACCGGCCTGCGCGCCGAGGCCGAGGATCTGGCGCAGGACATCTGCTGCGCACTTCCCGCCAAGCTGCGGAGCTACCGGCAGGAGGCGCGGTTCACGACCTGGCTCTACCGGGTCACGGTCAACGCCGCCCACGACCGCCGGCGCCGGGCCGCCACGCGGACGAAGGCCACCGACGGCTGGGGCGACTGGGAGATCAACCGCCGCGCCGGAATGGCCGAAGAGGCGGAAGCGCAGGACTGGCTTGCCGCCACGATGCGACAACTGGCGCCGGAACTGCGGGACACGGTCGCACTGACACTTGGCGAGGGCCTGAGCCAGAAGGAGGCCGCCGAGGTGCTCGGCGTCTCGGAAGGAACCATCGCCTGGCGCATGAGCGAGGTGAAGAAGCGCCTGCGGCAGCTTGCGCGGGCGGAGGGAATGCTATGACCGATGACCTGCAACGGCTTCGCGCGGGCCTTGAGGCGCTTCCCCAGGCGCCCGATCCTGCGACCAGGGCGGCAGCCCTTGCCAGGGCGATGGAAAGTTTCGACCGGAGCCAAGGAACCGCTGAAACCGTGCGTCCCAAGTCGGACCGCCCAGCCAGGGCGGGCTTTCTGACAGGAGCACGCGAGATGATCCAGAAGCTGACAACCCGCCCGGCCTTGGCTATGACGGCCTCCTTCGCCGTGATCGCCGTCGCCCTTTCCGTTTACCCGGCACTCAAGAACGGACTGCCGCGCCCGGGTGGCGTGGCCGTGCCTGCGTCCGAAACTCCGGCCGGAACCACCGCCACGCCGACCGCCCCCGCACTGACCACGACGGCGCCCGCCGAGATCGCGGCGCCCCCCGCCGCGCCCCTGGCCGCAGAGGACAGCGCCGCAACCGGGCCCGAGCCCGGCGTCGCCGCGCAGGAGCGGGCGCGCCTCGCCCCAGCCGCCCGGGAAGAGGCCGAATCCGCAGCGGCCCTTGCCGATGCCGCGCCCTTGGGTGAGGCCGCGACCGGGCCCGCCCCGCTCCAGAAACTCCGGGCAACGGGAACGGAGTCCTTGCGCACACCCCCGGCGCCCGCACCGTCGACGATCCTGCAACCCGCGCCCGACGCCTTTGCCCCCCTGCCCGAGGCGAATACCGAGGCCTTCGCGAACGCCACCGCGAGCGCGGTGAAGATCGCCGCGGAAGATCCCGTATCGACCTTCTCCATCGACTCCGACACCGCCTCCTGGTCGATCCTCCGTTCGTCGCTTGCCAACGGGACGCTGCCCCCGGCCGATGCCGTGCGCATCGAGGAGATGGTGAATTACTTCCCCTACGACTACCCCGCGCCCAAGCCGGGGGCCGCCCCCTTCCGCGCCGCCGTTAACCTCTTCCGGACACCCTGGAACGAAAACACGCAGCTTCTGCGGATCGGTATTCAGGGCGCGCAACCCGCGCTTGATGCCCGCCCGCCGCTGAACCTCGTCTTCCTGATCGACACCTCCGGCTCGATGCAGGACGCCAACAAGCTGCCGCTCCTGAAGCAGTCCTTCCGCCTGATGCTCCCGGAACTGCGCCCCGAGGATCGGATCGCGCTCGTGACCTACGCCGGGTCCGCCGGAACGGTCCTGCCCCCCACCCCCGCAACCGACCACGGGGCAATCCTCGCGGCCCTCGACCGCCTAGACGCAGGTGGCTCGACCGCAGGCGCCGAGGGGCTCGCACTTGCCTACCGGGTGGCCGAGGAGATGGGAGGGGACGGCCGCATCTCCCGCATCCTTCTGGCGACGGACGGTGATTTCAATGTCGGCATCGCCGATCCCGAAGATCTGAAGGCCTTCGTCGCGAACAAGCGCGACAGCGGCGCCTACCTTTCCATCCTCGGCTTCGGGCGCGGCAATCTCGACGACGCGACGATGCAGGCGCTTGCCCAGAATGGCAACGGCACGGCGGCCTATATCGACACCCTGTCGGAGGCGCAGAAGGTGCTGGTCGACCAGCTGTCCGGCGCGCTTTTTCCGATTGCCGACGACGTCAAGATCCAGATCGAGTTCAACCCGGCGATGGTCGCGGAATATCGCCTGATCGGGTACGAAACGCGCGCCCTCGCGCGGGAGGATTTCAACAACGACCGGGTCGACGCGGGGGAAATCGGGGCGGGCCATCAGGTTACCGCGCTTTACGAGGTGACGCCGGTCGGCTCGCCCGCCGTACTCAACGATCCCCTGCGCTACGGCACCGGGCAAAGATCGCTGCTGCCACAGCCGACCGACGACCTGGCCTGGCTCAAGCTGCGCTACAAGGCGCCGGGAGAGAGCACCTCGCGCCTCGTCGAGACCCCGGTATCGGCCATCGCCGGCGAGGCCGATGACGACGCCCGTTTCGCCGCCGCGATCGCGGGCATGGGCCAGCTTCTGACCGGCTCGACCTACCTGGGGAACTGGGGCTGGGACGACGTGGTGGCGCTTGCAAACGACGCCAGGGGCGATGACCCGTTCGGCTACCGCGCCGAGGCGGTGCGTCTCATGCGGTTGGCCGAAAGCCTGTCGCGCTGAACGTCTTCCTTGCCTGCATCACTCCCGCCTGAGGCCGCGGAGCGCCCGTTGCGACGGCAGCGGGCGCGCCACCTGTCTTGCGCCCCTGGGAAAGGAAAGGGCGCGCCTGCGCGCGCCCTTCCGTCTTCGCATTCGGCGGTCGGCGGCCGGTCAGGCCGTAACCGTCTCGACCGCCCTTGCCTCGACCGTATCGCCGCGGGCGATCTCGATCCGGCGGGGTTTCAGCGCCTCGGGCACCTCGCGCGCGAGGTCGATGTGCAGCATGCCGTCGACATGGCTCGCGCCGGTGACGCGCACGTGATCGGCAAGCGCAAAGCGCCGTTCGAACGCCCGCGTGGCGATGCCGCGATAAAGGTACTTTCGCCCGGCCTCATCCTCGGTCTTGCGGGCGGAAACGGTCAGCGCGCCGTCCTTCACCTCGACATTCAGCTCGTCCGCCGAGAAGCCGGCGACGGCGATCGAGATGCGATAGGCGTTCTCGTCCGTCTTTTCGATGTTGTAGGGGGGATAGGTCTGCTGGCCCACATCGGTGGACAGCACCCGGTCCATCAGGTCCGCGACGCGGTCAAAGCCGACGGTCGCGCGGTAGAGCGGGGCAAAGTCATAGGTACGCATGTTCATCCTCCATCGAGCGATGTTGAAGCCTTCCGACATGGAAAGGCACCTTGCCGGAGCCCGTCATGGCACCCCGGTCCGATTGATCTGGGGAACGGAAATCGGCCTTTCAAGACCCCGCATGCCCGTCAGGGGCTGATGAACTTCGCCCCTGCGGTGCCCTTGGTGAACGCCGGCAGGCCCTTCGTGCCGGTCTGGTCGAAGACCGCGCGCAACTCTGCAAGCCGCTGGTCGAGATACATGCCCAGCGCCACGGTGCCGTCCTCGGTCTTCGCCATTCCCGACAGGACCGAGACGATGCGCGGCGTACCTTCCGTCAGGCTGAGGACGGGTGACCCCGAGGCGCCGAAATCGACCGCGCAGGACAGGATCACCACGCCCTCGGCGCGGTCCCGGGTCCGGCATTCCGACTGGAAGGAAGGCGTCTCGGCCCGTTCGCGCGCGTAGGACAGGACCGCGACCCGGTCGCCGCGCCGCGGGCTCGTGCCCGTGGGCAGAGGGTTGGCCGTGGGCGCCCGAATCGGCAGGTCCAGCTCGATCAGTGCGACATCGGCCGACACCCGCGACACCCAGTCTTCCGCCCCGAACCTGTAATCGGGATGCGGCATGACCCGTCGCGCCGTCCTCACCGCGGCGGCATGCCCCGTCTGCCATCCCGCGCGGAACTCGAACGCCTCGGGCGGCATCAGCGCCTTCGTGTCGGGGCTGAACAGGCAGTGCGCCGCGGTCAGGACAAGGTCGGGCTCGATCAGCGTCCCGGTGCAGAAGCCGCGCCCGTGGCCGATCTCGATCCGTCCGACCGCCTCCCAGCCGCGCACGGAATCGAGCGTGGTAAGCGCCCGCAGCGCTGCGTCCTCCGCCCGCGCAGCCAGGGGCAGAAGTACCAGAAGCAATGTCCAGATCACGCGGCGCATGCAGCCATCCCGTTCCTTCCCGCATACTGGCCGGCAGTTCGGGCAAGATTATGGCCGCATGAGTTCAGCGCAAGCCCTCAGCCCAGCGCGCGCGGCCGTGGTCCCCCGGTCGCCCAGTCGATGAGTTCGACGGTGTGGACGACAGGCACCCGCGTGCCCGATCCGATCTGCATCATGCAGCCGATGTTGCCCGCCGCGATCACCTCGGGCGCCTTCGCCTCCAGCGTCGCGACCTTGCGCCGCTTCAACTCCGCCGAAATCTCCGGCTGGAGCAGGTTGTAGGTGCCCGCCGAACCGCAACAGAGATGCGCGTCCTGCGGCTCCACCACCTCGAAACCCGCCTCCTTGAGCAGATCCTTCGGCGCCGTCTTTATCTTCTGCCCGTGCTGGAGCGAACAGGCCGCGTGATAGGCCACGCGCAGCGGTTTCGGCGCCGCGGCAGCGGGCGCCAGCCGGACCAGCAGTTCGGTGATGTCGCAGGCAAGCCCCGCGACCTCCGCCGCCTCAGCCGCAAGGGGGGTGGTGCGGAACATGTGGCCGTAGTCCTTGATCGTCGTGCCGCAACCGCTGGTGTTGATCACGATCGCATCCAGCCCGCCGGAACGCTTCTCCTCCATCCAGGCGCGGATGTTGGCCTCGGCCGAGGCGTGGCTGTCGTCCGTGCGGCCCATGTGGTGGGTCAGCGCGCCGCAGCACCCTGCCCCCTTCACCACCACCACCTCGCAGCCCAGACGGCGAAGCAGCCGGATCGTGGCGTCGTTGATGTCGGTGTTGAGCGCCTTCTGCGCGCAACCGGTCATCAGCGCAACGCGCATCCGCCGTTCGCCCGCTGGCGCAAAGACCTGCGGATCGTCGTTGCGGCTGACCGGCGGGATCACCTTCGGCGCCATCGCGACCATCGCCCTCAGCCGCGCATCCGGCAGGAACCGGGCGAAGGGCCGCGCCATCTTCGCCCCCAGAAGCGACAGGCGGAACACCGTCGGATTGGGGATCACCTTGGCCAGCACCCAGCGCAGCGCACGATCGCGCCAGGGCCGGCGATAGGTCGCCTCGACATGCGCGCGGGCGTGGTCGATCAGGTGCATGTAGTGCACGCCCGAGGGGCAGGTCGTCATGCAGGCCAGGCAGGACAGGCAACGGTCGATGTGCCGGACGGTCTTCGCATCGGCGGGCCGCCCGCTCTCCAGCATGTCCTTGATCAGGTAGATGCGGCCCCGCGGGCTGTCCAGTTCGTCGCCCAGCACCTGGTAGGTGGGACAGGTCGCGGTGCAGAACCCGCAATGCACGCAGGATCGGAGGATCTGGTTCGCGCGCTGGATGCCGGGGTCGCGCAGCTGGTCTTCGGTGAAATTCGTCTGCATCAGCCCATCCGCCCCGGATTGAGAATGCCCCTGGGATCGAACCGGGACCGCAGCCCGGCGGTGATCGCGGCCACCGGGGCGGGTTCCGGCTGGAACGGCGCGACCCGCGACCGCGTCTCCGCCGAGGCCCGCATCAGCGTCGCGTGCCCCCTCAGCCCTTCCGGGCGCAGGTGCACGCCCGGCGCTGTCTCGACCCAGACAAGCCCCCCGCCCCAGTCGTAGAGCACCTGCTCCACCAGCCCCCTGCGGCGCAGGTCATCGACCAGCCCCGGCGCGTCGGAAGGCTTGACCGAAAAGCGCCAGACATCGCCCGCCGTGCCGTGGAACGGCGCCAGATCGCGCACCGCCGCCCAGAGCGCCGCGATGCGCGCGGGATCGCGCTCCACCCCGACGGCTCCGAAGGGTGCCAGCACCTTCGCGAGCCGGTCGGCGCGATAGGCCACCGACTGCGCAAACCCCTCGACCCGGATCAGCGTTCCCATCGCACCGTGGGCCGCCCCGCTGACGTCGAAGGGGGATTGCAGCGCGGCCGTCATCGCCTGCAACGCCCGCCGGTCGTCGAGCCCCTCGATCACCAGCGTCGCCGCGGATTCCGGCGCGGGCAGGACCTTCAGGCCGATCTCGGTCAGGATGCCGAGCGTCCCCCAGGAACCCGCCAGCAGCCGCGAGAGGTCATAGCCGGTGACATTCTTCATCACCCGGCCGCCGTTCTTGACGACGGCGCCGGTCCCGTCGACGAACCGCACCCCCAGAAGCGCGTCGCGGCAGGCGCCGGCCTGCACCCGGCGCGGGCCGGAGACGTTCGCGGCCACCATGCCGCCCAGCGTCGGCGCGCCGGCGGTGCCCAGAAGCCCGCGCCAGTCGGCGGGCTCGAACGCCAGCCGCTGCCCTTCGGCGGCCAGCGTCGCCTCGACCTCGGCCAGGGGCGTGCCCGCCCCGGCCACGAGCGTCAGCGCGCCGGGCTCGTAAAGCCTGATCCCCGCCAGACCGGAGACGTCGATCACGTCGCCAGACACGGGACGGCCGACGTCGCGCGTGCCCCCGCCCCGCACCACAAGCGCCCCGTGGGCGGCACGCACCGCTTCTGCCAGTTCCGCCTCGTCTGATACCCTCACGTCGCACCCTTCTTCGTTGCGGAAACAGTCTTCGGGGCGTGGGAGTGGAAAACCCTCGCCGCCCGCCCGTTCAGGCCGCGCGCCGCCCGGCGCTGACCGACAGCGGAAACACCTTGGCGGGGTTGAGCAGCCAGCCGGGATCGAAGACATCCTTGACCCGCATCTGCGCCTCCATGTCCTCGGGCGCGAACTGCACCGCCATCAGGTCGCGCTTCTCGATGCCCACCCCATGTTCCCCCGTCAGGCAGCCGCCGACCTCGACGCAAAGCTTCAGGATGGCCGCACCGAAGGCCTCGCAGCGGTCGAGGTCGCCCGGCTTGTTCGCATCGTAGAGGATCAGCGGATGCATGTTGCCGTCGCCCGCGTGGAAGACGTTGGCGACGTCAAGCCCGAACTCCCGGCTCATCTCGCCGATGCGGCGAAGCACTTCCGGCAGGGCCGAAACCGGGATCGTTCCATCCAGGCACATGTAGTCGTTGATCTGCCCCATCGCCCCGAAGGCCGACTTGCGCCCCAGCCAAATCTTCGCGCTTTCCGCCTCCGACCCGCTTTCGCGAAACTCCTGCGGCGCGTGCCGCATCGCGATCTGGCGGATCAGGCCCAGTTGCTCGTCGATCTCCGACGGGCTGCCCTCGACCTCGACGATCAGAAGCGCCTCGCAATCCGGATAGCCCGCGTGGGCGAAATCCTCGCAGGCGCGGATGCAGGGGCGATCCATGAATTCAATCGCGACCGGCAGCACGCCCGCCTTGATGATGTCGGCCACGCAGGCGCCTGCCACCTCGTTCGAGGAAAAGGCGATCAGCACCGGGCGCGCGCCTTCAGGTTTCGGCAGGATGCGCAATGTCGCCTCGGTCACCACGCCAAGCTGCCCCTCGGACCCGCAGACGACGCCCAGCAGGTCCAGCCCGCCCGCGTCCATGTGGGCGCCGCCAAGCTCGACCACGGTTCCGTCCATGAGAACCAGCGTGACGCCCAGAAGGTTGTTGGTCGTGACCCCATATTTCAGGCAATGCGCCCCGCCAGAGTTCATCGCGATGTTGCCCGCGATGGCGCAGGCCAGCTGGCTTGACGGGTCGGGGGCGTAGAAGAAGCCCTCCGCCTCGACCGCGCCGGTCACCGAAAGGTTGGTCCGCCCGGCCTCGACCCGGATGCAGCGGTTCGCAAGGTCGGTCTCAAGCACCCGGTTCATCCGCGCGATGCCGAGGACGACGCAATCCGCGGTCGGCAGCGCGCCCCCGGCCAGCGAGGTGCCCGACCCGCGCGGCACGACCGGAACCCCCTCCTCGTGGCAGATCCTGAGCGCGGCCGAGACCTCCGCGGTCGTCCCCGGCAGCACCACAGCCAGCGGCGGGCAGCGATAGGCCGAAAGCCCGTCGCATTCGTAGGCCCGCGTCTCGGCGGGGTCGTCGATCACGGCGTCTTCGGCCAGAACCGCGCGCAGGCGCGCCACGACATGGGCCTTCTTCGACAGGACACGGGGATCGGGCGGGGGCAGATGCATCGCAAACTCCGGCTTATCCGGTAAAGTAATATTACCAATTTTGCGGTCTGGCAAGCGAAGTCTGGTCAAGCTACTCTCCAAGCCCATGAACCTGCAGTCGAGTCTCTCGCATTTCGGCACCGTCGACTTCGTCGCCGTCGGCCTGTTCCTTGCGATCTGGCTCGCGGTCGGATGGCGCATCGAGAACCCGAACCCGCAGAGGCCGTCGGTCGCCGTGCTTATGGTGGGGTTCCGGCGCGAATGGATGCGCCAGTTCGTCGCCCGCGATGCACGCATGTTCGATGCCGCGATCATGGCGAACCTGCGCCAGGGCACCAGTTTCTTCGCCTCGGCCTGCATGATCGCCATCGGTGGCGGTCTGGCGCTGATTGGCAATACCGAACGCCTACTGGGCCTTGCGCAGGATCTGACCCTGACCCGCGCACCCGCGATTGTGTGGGAGGTGAAGATCCTGTTCGTTCTCCTGTTCCTGACCAACAGCTTTCTCAAGTTCGTCTGGTCGCATCGCCTGTTCGGCTACTGCGCGATCATCATGGCGGCCGTGCCGAACGATGCCGGCCATCCCGATGCCGCGCTCAGGATCGAACAGGCGGCCGAGGTCAACATCTCAGCCGCCAAGAACTTCAACCGGGGCATGCGGTCGATCTACTTCGCGCTTGGCGCGCTGGCCTGGCTTCTGGGCGCCTGGGCCCTGGTCGGGGCCGCGTTCCTGACCGCCTCGGTCCTCTGGCGGCGCGAATTCGCCTCGCACTCGCGGCAGGCCTTGATGCGAGGCACGCCGATGTGATGAGCGCGTGAACCGGAACCGTGGCACCATGGTCGGATGTCGCGTTTCCGGATCATCGCCTTTTGCCTTCTGCCCGCGTCCCCGGCCCTGGCCGATGCGCCCGCGGTCGTCGCGGCCCAGGCTGTCCGGTCGGGCGAGGTCTGGTCGATTTCCGTGACGCTCTCGCACCCCGATACCGGGTGGGGCCACTATGCCGATTCCTGGCAGGTCGAGACGGACGATGGAACCGTCATCGCCTCACGCGGGCTTGTCCATCCGCATGTGGACGAACAGCCTTTCACCCGGTCGCTGGACGCTGTGGCGATACCCGCGGGGCTTGACCATGTGATGATCCGTTCGCGCTGCAATCTCGACGGCTGGTCGCCCCGGCCCTTCCGCCTGGACCTGACGAACTAGCGCGCGACGCCTAACGCCGCCCCTCGCGCAACCAGGCGGCGACCGCAAGTCCCGCGGTCAACAGCAGAAGAGCCCAGGCGGGCAACAGGGGCAGGATGCGGATGTCCTGGGTCACGAATGCCTCGCGCGGGGTAATGCCGATCCAGCCGCGCCCCGCGGCCGGGCGTCCGGCGCGCACCTGCCGGATATCGGGCGCACCGTCCTCCAGCCGCAGGAAGCCGCCGTTCGCCGGCTCGACGACCGGGGCGAGCCTTGCGTCGGTTGCGATCGTCTCCTCGAATTCCCGCGGGGCGGAGGGGCCAAGCACCACGACGCGCGTCAGGTCGCCGTCGCTCAGCCGGTAAAGCCCCATGCCGGGCGCGGACCAGGTGGTGGTGAACCGGCCGGGTTCGGTTTCCGCAAGCGGCAGCACCGTGGTCGCGCCGTCCGGGCTGGTCACCGTCACCTCGCGCGCGCCCTCGGCCAGCGAGCGGCGGGTGATCGCCAGGTCCGACCCCCGCGCCTCGGCCAGAAGCGCCTCTTCCTCAAGTTCGGGTTCCTTCATCATCCAGTGCGCCAACCGGCGCAGAAGCTCAAGCTGCGGACCCCCGCCCTCGAAGCCCCGGCTCCAGAGCCAGGCCTGATCCGACGCGACAAGCGCGATGCGACCCTCGCCCACGCGGTCCAGCACCAGAAGCGGGCGTCCGTCCGCCCCTTGCATCACCACCTGCCCGCCCGGCTCCTCGAGTTCCACGATCCGGAGCCAGCGCCCCCAGCCGGGGCTTCCGTCTTCGCCGGCCGGGCCGGGGGCAAAGCCCTCAAGCCCCTCGGTCACCGGGTGGCGGCGGCCAATGTCGGACAGCACGGGCTTGTACCCGCCGTCGATGACACGACCGGTCGGGGCGGCGGGCAGGATCTCCGCCAGGCTGGAATAGTAGATGCTTTCGGCCGACGCGAAGTCTGGCCCGGCGGCAACAAGGACCGCCCCGCCATTGAGGACGTAGTCGCGGATATTGTCGAAATAGGACGCTGGCAGGATGCCGCGCAGGCGATAGCGGTCGAAGATGATCAGGTCGAATTCGTTGATCTTCTCGACGAAAAGTTCCCGCGTCGGAAAGGCGATCAGCGACAGTTCGCTGACCGGCACCCCGTCCTGCTTGTCGGGCGGGCGCAGGATGGTGAAATGGACCAGGTCCACCGCGCTGTCGGATTTCAGCAGGTTGCGCCAGGTCCGCTCGCCCGCATGCGGTTCGCCAGACACCAGCAGCACCCGGAGACGGTCGCGCACGCCGTTGATCTCGACCACCGCCATGTTGTTGCGGTCGGTCAGTTCCCCTTCGGCCGTCGCCACCTCGAACTGAACCACGTTCCGCCCGCCATGATCGATCGTCAGGGGCAACTCTATCTCGGTATTCACCGGGACAAGGACCGCCTGCGGCTCCGCGCCATCCACCGTCACCAGAAGCTGAACAAGGCCGTCCGCTTCGGCGGCGGGCACGTTGCCCTGGTCCTCGATCTTCAACCGGATCGCCAGTTCCTCGCCGATGATGCCGAACGCGGGGGCCGACAGGACACCGACGCGACGGTCCCAGTCCCCGGCCCGGCCGGTCAGCAGCACGTTGAGCGGCGCGGGCAGTGCCGGCGCGGCCTCGATGTCGTGCACCTGCCCGTCGGTGATCAGGATCGCCCCGGCGACGCGCGCGCGCGGCTCCTCTGCCAGTGCCTGTGCCAGCGCGGTCATGGCGCGCGTGCCGGTGTCGTCCGGGCCGTCGCCCAGGTCCACCACGCGCAATTCGGTGTTGGGCAGGGCGGCCACCTCTGCCCTCACCCGCGCGACGGCGGCCTCGGTCTGTTCGGCCCGGCCCGGCAGGCCCTGGCTTGCGCTGCGGTCGACGACCAGAACGACGATGTCGGACAGCGGCTTGCGGTCCTCGCGCTGAAACGCGGGCTGGGTCAGCGCCGCGATCAGCGCAGCCGCCGCCAGCGCGCGAAGCCACCAACCCGCCAGCCCGCGCCAGAGCGCAAGCGCCGCGAAGGCAAGGGCCAGGGCCGCCGCGGCCCAGATTGCGGGCCAAGGCAGGAGCGGCGAGAAGATCACGCTGGCCCCGGTCATTGCCCGAGCCTTTCCAGAAGGGCCGGCACATGCACCTGGTCGGACTTGTAGTTGCCGGTCAGCACATGCATCACCACGTTGACGCCGAACCGGTAGGCAATCTCGCGCTGGCGTTCGCCGTTCAGGCCGCGCCCGACCGGGAACATCGGCCAGCCGGCATCGTCGACCGCCCAGGCCGCGGCCCAGTCGTTGCCGCCGATGATCACCGGCGTCACGCCGTCGTTGAGGTTGCGAAACGGCATCCCCTCGGCCAGTTCCGCATCGGGCGGCGCGGCCTCGACCCAGACGGTCGGGCCGGAGAAGCGGCCGGGGAAATCCTGCAGCAGGTAGAACGCCCGCGTCAGCACATGGTCGGGCGGGATCGGTTCCAGCGGCGGGATCTCCAGCGGCGCGGCAAGCGACTGGAGCCTGCGCCCCTCGGGTGTCGCGCTGCCGAAGCCCGCGATGTCCGCGTCGCGGGTGTCGAACAGGATCATGCCGCCCGACCTCAGATACCGGTTCAGCCGCATGTAGGCTGAGGGCGAGGGCGTGGGCGCCGCGGCCGTGACCGGCCAGTAAAGCAGGGTGTAGACCGACAGTTCGTCGGATTCGAGATCCACGCCCATCGGCGCGCTCGGCTCCACCGCGGTGCGGTAGAACAACACGTCCGACAACCCGCGCAGGCCCGCCTCGGAAACCCGGTCCACCTCGGCATCGCCCGACCGGACATAGGCCAGAACGACATTGCCGGCCGCGCGGATCAGGTCGTCCTCAGTCATCTCGGCGTGCGCCGGCGCCACGGGCTGAAGCGCCGTCGCCAGCAGGATAGCGGCCAGCCCGGCCCGCCCCCCCGAAAGGCGGCCCGAGAGCGCCAGCGCCGCCAGCACATCGGCCAGCAGGAACGCAAGCCCCGCCGCCAGCAGCCAGCCCGCCAACGGCCTTTCGCGCGCCTCGGTCAGGCCCTCGACCGCCACCCCCTCTGGCCAGATCGCGGGGGCGAAGGCGCGGTCGGACGATACCGCGTTGATCGCCAGCGTCCGCTCGCCCGACGCGTAAAGACCCGGCCGCAGGTCCGCGCCCGGCTGGGCGTCCGCCATCCGCTCGCCGGCGATACCGGGCTGGTCGCCGGCGTCCTGAAGCGTCCCGAAGGCGTCAAGGACACGCTCGGCCGTCCAGACCGTACCGCGCAATTCCTCCGCCCCCGGCGCGGTCTGGCGCGTCGACACCGCCAACCGTTCGAGCATCTGCACGAAGAGCCCCGAGAGCGGCAGGCCCGACCATTCCGCATTTGCCGTGACGTGGAACAGCACCACGCTGCCTTCGCCCAGGTCCTTGCGGGTGACCAGGGGCGTGCCGTCCGCCAGCGCCGCGACCGTATGGGCGACGAGATCGGGCCCCGGTTCCGCCATCACCTGCGTCGTCACGCGCACTTCGTCGGGCACCGCAAGCCCGGCGAACGGAGAGCTGTCCTCGAACGGGGCCAGCGTCTTGGGCTCGCCCCAGCTCAAGGCCCCGCCGACGCTGCGCCCGCCGCTGCGCAGGCGAACCGGCAACAGCGGGTCGTCGCCCTCGCCCCAATCCTGCGCCGCCATGTGGGGCCCGGCAAAACGCACCAGAAGCCCGCCCTTTTCGACCCAGTCCAGCAGCGCCTCCGACGCCGCGATCCGGGCCACGTCTGCCAGGATGATGACATCGGGATCGGCGAGGATCATGTCTTCGAGCGTTCCGTCGATGACATCGGCGGTTGGCGCCAGAGCCTGCCGCAGGTAGTGGCCGGGCGAGAGAAGCTCCAACCCCTCGCGCGCGGCGCCGCCTTCGACCAGGGCAACCTCGCGCCGGCGGATGGCGTCATCGGTCAGGGCGACCGCGCCGGCGGTCTTCTGGCCCAGAATCTCGAACCGCGCGATGCGGTTGCGCAGTTCAGCGGGCAAGTCGAAGACAGCCTCGGCCGCCGCCGCGCCGGTCGCGAAGGTCACGGGCAGGCGGGCCAGTTCCCGCTCGATCCCCGCCGGATCGAGGCCGAGGCCCACGACCTCGACCGTTGCTTCGCCACCGGAATGGGCACGCAGCAGGCCAAGCGTCACCTTGCCATCCCCGTAGACCGCAGGCTTCAGCCCGAACACCTCGCGCGCGGTCTCGAACACGGTGACGCGCCCGTGCGTGCGGAGGGATGCCAGCAGATCCTCGCGCCCCTCGCGGGCCAGCCCATCCGACAGCCACAGCGTGTCGAAGCCGCCGTCCGGCAGGGCAGTGGCAAGTGCTGCGTGCGCGGCCCGATCCGGCTCCCACGGGACGGGGGCGAATCCCGGCAGGGTCTCTGCCTGCAGGTTCGCGGGCCGGAACAAGATTTCTTCAGTCCCGCCGGCTACGGATGCCAGCGCCACCGGGCGTCCGGCGCGGGCTGCCTCGGTCAGCGCCGCCGCAATCCGCTCCTGCCGGCGCGGCCAGTCGCGCGCCTCGGCCCAGCTTCCGTCGGCGAGGATCAGAAGCGGGCCCGAGCCAGGCTCTCGCATCTCGGGGTTCAGCACCGGCCCCGCGAATCCGAGGATGAGGGCCGCGACCGCCAGCATCCGCAACAGGAGAAGCCACCAGGGCGTCCGGTCCGTCTCGTTGTCCTCGTCCCTGAGGCCGAGCAGAAGAGCGACCCCCGGAAACCGGCGCCGGATCGGCGCAGGCGGCACAACGCGCAGCAGGATCCACAGGACCGGCAAGGCCAGAAGGCCCAGAAGAAGCCATGGCGCGGTAAAGCCGAGGGGGCCGAGGATCATCATCGCCGCACCCGTTCGAGCGCGCGGTAAAGCCAGAGCAGCGCTTCCTGAGCGGGCCTGTCGGTGTGGTGGATGGAATACTGCCATCCCACGCGCCGCGCGAGGGTCGCAAGCCTGTCCTTGCGTTCCGCCAGCCGTGCCCGATACCGCTCGCGCAGGTCGCCTGCCCGGCGCGTCTCGTGCCGGATCGCGCCGGTCATGCTTTCGAAGATCGTGCGCCCGTCGAAGGGAAATGCCTCCTCAACCGGATCGAGGATCTGAAGAAGAGCGCCCTGCACGCCGCGGTCAGCAGCCAGCGTCAGCGCGGTTTCCACCGGCGCAGGATCACCCAGGAAATCGGAGATGAACACTGCCCGCGACCCGGTCAGCATTGCGCGCGACTCGGGCGCGCCGTAGTCGGCATCGCCCGCGGGCGAGGTGAGGGTCTGGGCAAGCCGCACAAGTTGCACCTCGCCCGGACGCGGCGGCGCGACCGGATCGGCAAGCCCCACACGTTCCCCCGCGCGGATCAGAAGGACGGAAACCGCCAGCGCCAGAAGCCGTGCGCGATCGGCCTTGGTGGTGCGGTTGCGGTCGCCCGAAAACTCCATCGAGCGGGCATCATCGACCCAGAGATGGACGGATTGCGCCGCGTGCCATTCCTTCTCGCGTACGAAATGCTGATCGGCACGCGCCGACCGGCGCCAGTCGATCGCGCGCGCCTCGTCGCCCGCATGCGCCGGGCGGAACTGCCAGAACTCGTCCCCGATCCCGGCGCGGCGGCGGCCGTGTTCGCCCATCTGCACCGTCATCGCCAGGTGCCGCGCATCCGCCAGCAAGGGCGGCAAGGCGGCGGCCAGCGCCTCAGCCTTGCGCCTCAGCCCCGCGGGGCGTGCTGGCGCGGGCTGGATCATGCCGCCTCCTCGATCCGCGTCACCTCGCGGGCCACCCCGTCGATCAGCCCGGCCAGGCTTTCGCCGCGCGCCCGGGCCGCGAAGGACAGCGCCATGCGGTGGCTGAGGACGGGACGCGCGAGCGCCAGCACATCCTCGGCAGAGGGCGCGAGCCTGCCCGTCAGGAGCGCCCGCGCCCGGACACCCAGCATCAGCGCCTGCGCCGCGCGCGGCCCCGGCCCCCATGCGACCGAGGCGGTCACGGCCTCGCCCGCCTCGACCTCGCCGGGCCGGCAGGCACGCACGAGGTCGAGGATAAGCTCGACCACCTTCTCGCCCACGGGCATCTGCCGCACCGTTCTTTGCGCAGCGATCAGCCCTTCGGCGCTGAAAACCGGTTCTGCCTCGGCCATCTCGATCCCGGTCGTCGCGATCAGGATGTCACGCTCGGTGCCACGGTCCGGGTAGTCCACGTCGATCTGCAGGAGGAACCGGTCAAGCTGCGCCTCTGGCAGGGGATAGGTGCCCTCCTGCTCGATCGGGTTCTGCGTGGCGAGCACATGGAAGGGCCGGCCGAGCGCGCGATGCCGGCCCGCGATCGTCACCTCGCGTTCCTGCATCGCCTGGAGAAGTGCCGACTGCGTCCGCGGGCTTGCCCGGTTGATCTCGTCGGCCATCAGAAGCTGGCAGAAGACCGGCCCCTCGATGAAGCGGAACGACCGCGTGCCGTCCGCCGCCGTCTCCAGCACTTCCGAGCCGAGGATGTCCGCCGGCATCAGGTCCGGAGTGAACTGGATGCGAGAGGATTTCAGCCCCATGACCGTGGCGAGGGTGTCGACCAGCATGGTCTTGCCAAGCCCGGGCAGGCCGACCAGAAGCCCGTGCCCCCCGCACAGAAGCGCGGTCAGCGTCAGGTCGACGACCCGGTCCTGGCCGATGAAACGGCGGTTGACCGAAGCCTTCGCCTGTCCAAGCCGGCGGCCCAGGTCCTCGATTTCGGCGATCAGATCGGCGCCCGCGGTCATGACAATCGCTCCCTGCTCGTGCTAGTGGCATCATAAAGGCAGATATCGGACCGGGCACCAATGGCAAAAACGCCAGCCGAACAACAGATCGTGAAGCCGTCGGCGGAAAACCTCGCGGTGGCGGCGAAAGCCGCGGGCCGCAAGGGGCCGCCGCCCGTGCACCTGTGGAACCCGCCGTTCTGCGGCGATCTCGACATGGAGATCCGCCGCGACGGGACCTGGTTCTATCTCGGCACGCCGATCGGCCGGCACGCGCTGGTCAAGCTCTTCTCCTCCATCATCCGCAGGGACGGTGACGACTATTTCCTGGTCACCCCGGTCGAGAAGGTGGGAATCCGCGTTGTCGACGCCCCCTTCGTCGCGGTCGACGCGAACGCTAGCGGCACGGGGCGCGACCAGTCGATCCGCTTCACCACCAATGTGGAGGACGAGGTCACCGCTGGACCCGACCACCCGATCCGCGTCGCCCGCGACCCCGAAACCGGCGAGCCTTCCCCCTACGTCCACATCCGCGCCAACCTCGAGGCGCTCATCGACCGCAAGACCTTCTACCGCCTCATCGAGCTTGGCGCGCACGAGGAGCGGGACGGAGAAAGCTGGTTCGGCCTCTGGTCGGGGGGGCAGTTCTTCCCCATCATCCCCTCGGCGGAGCTTGCCTGACGTGCCGAAATTCTGTGCCAACCTGACCTGGCTGTTCGGGGAACTGCCCTACATGGACCGTTTCCGCGCCGCGCGCGAAGCCGGGTTCGAAGGGGTGGAGGTGCTGTTTCCCTATGATTGCCCGACCCAGGACATGCGCGACCAACTGGTGCTGAACGGTCTGTCCTTCGTCCTGATGAACTGCCCGCTCCCGAACGCGACCGGCGGCCCCCAGGGCTTTGCCGCAGTGCCGGGGGGCGAGGAACGATTCCGTCGCGACTTCGACCGCACGCTGCGCTTCGCGCAGGTGCTCAAGCCCCTGCACATCCACATCATGGCCGGGGTGGCCGAAGGCCCCGAGGCAGAGGCCACCTTCGTGCGGAACCTGCGCTGGGCGGCCGCGCGTGCGCCCCGACAGGGCCTGACGATCGAACCGATCAATCGCATCGACATGCCGGGATACTTCCTGGCCGACTATGAGACGGCGGCGCGCGTTCTCGATGCGGTCGCGTCGCCGAACCTTGCGCTCCAGTTCGACGCCTACCATGCGCACCGGATCACCGGCGATGCCGCGGCGGCCTGGGGTGCGCATGGCCACCGCGCCCGTCACGTGCAGGTCGCGGGCTTTCCCGGCCGCCATGAGCCGGCCGGCGGCGCGATTGACTATCCCGCCTTCTTCGCCCGGCTCGCGGCCGACGGATACGACGGCTGGATCAGCGGCGAATACGCCCCCGCGACGACGACTGTCGACGGCCTCGGCTGGATCCGCTGACGGTCCTCAGCAGGCGCCGCCCGCACAGGCGTCCCCGGCCCGCTCCACCTCGAACGTGGTGTGGCCCAAGCCGAACTCCCCCGCCAGCATCGCCTTGACCCGCGCCAGGACGCGCGCCTCGTCCTGCCCATCGGCCACCACCAGATGCGCCTCGAGCGAGGTGCGCCGCTCGTCGATCTGCCACAGGTGCAGATGGTGCAGCCCCGCCACGCCCTCAACCTCCCCGATCCGTTCGTCGATCTTGGCAGGATCCAGGCCCGCTGGCGCCGCCAGCATCAGGATGCGGATCACCGGCACGACCTCGACGAAGCAGTGCCTGAGAATCCAGACCGAGATGAGAAGCGTGATCAGCGGATCGGCGAGCCGCCAGTCCCACCACATCACCAGAAGCCCGCTGACGATCACGGCCAGGGAAGTGCCCGCATCCGACAGGTTGTGCAGGAAGGCCGCGCGGATGTTCATGCTGTCCCGCGCCAGCCGGAAGGTCAGCGCCGCCGTGATGCCGTTGATCACCAGCGCCACCGCGGCGAGGATCACGACGATGCCGCCCTCGACCGGCGGCGGATCGACCATCCGCTCGGTCGCGGCATAGCCGAGCCAGAGGCAGACCACGATCAGCGTGGTGTAGTTCACCAGCGCCGCGATCACCTCGGCCCGGCCGTAGCCGAACGACATCCCGGGATGCGCCGGGCGACAGGCGATGCGCCGCGCGGCAAAGGCGATGATGAGCGCCAGCGCATCCGAAAGATTGTGCATCGCATCGGCGATGAGCGCGACCGAACCGGCGATGATCCCGCCCACGATCTGGGCCGCGGTCAGGATCAGGTTGGTGGCGACCGCCGCCGCCACCTGCCAGTCACCCCTGCCCTCGATCCCGTGGTTGTGGCCGTTGCCATGTCCGTGGCTTAGGCCATGGGTGTGGGCGGCATGTCCGTGATGATGATCGTGGTCGGGCACTGTCCTGATTGTCCTTCGATGTTGCAAACCCGCGAGGCTTGCGCGGGCACGCCGGCGTCGGGCGGGGGGCCGTCTGCCCCCCGCACCCCCCGAGAGTATTTGTCCCAGAATGAAGAGCAGCAACACCCCATTCATTCTGGAGGAAATACTCCGGGAGCGCGAGGGCCGAGCCCTCGCTCCTTCAGCAGCGACTCAGTGCGCCTCGGCCCAGTTCGCGCCCTGTCCGGCATCAACGACCAGCGGCACGTCGAGATGCACGGCAGGGTGGGCGGCACCTTCCATGGTCCGGCGCGCCGCGGCGATCAGATCGTCCGCGGCACCGTCCTCGACCTCGAAAAGCAGTTCGTCGTGCACCTGCAACAGCATCCGTGCCGGGAGCCCCGCGATCGCCGGCGGCATCCGGATCATGGCGCGGCGAATGATGTCGGCGGCGGCCCCCTGGATGGGCGCGTTGATCGCGGCGCGGCGGGCGAAGCCGGCCGTCGGCCCCTTGGCGTTGATCTCGGGCGTGTGGATCTTGCGCCCGAAGAGGGTCTGGACGAAACCCTTGTCCTTCGCGAAGGCGACGGTCGCGTCCATGTATTCGCGGATACCGGGGAAGCGTTCGAAATAGGTGTCGATGAAGGCCTGCGCCTCGGCGCGCGGGATGCGCAGGTTGCGCGCAAGTCCAAAACCGGAGATGCCGTAGATGACGCCGAAGTTGATCGCCTTCGCCCGCCGCCGCACCTCGAGCGTCATCTGGTCCAGCGGCACGTTGAACATCTGGCTTGCCGTCATCGCGTGGATGTCGATGCCGTCGCGGAAGGCCTGCTTCAGCGCGGGGATATCCGCGACATGGGCGAGGATGCGCAGTTCGATCTGGCTGTAGTCGAGGCTGACGAGCCGCATGCCCGGCCCGGCGACGAAGGCTTCGCGAATGCGGCGCCCCTCTTCGGTGCGCACGGGGATGTTCTGGAGATTGGGATCGGTCGAAGCAAGCCGCCCGGTGTTCGCCCCGGCGATGGAATAGCTGGTGTGGACCCGCCCGGTTTCCGGGTTGATATGGGTCTGGAGCGCGTCGGTGTAGGTCGATTTCAGCTTCGAGACCTGCCGCCAGTCCAGCACCCGTGCCGCCAGCTCCGCCGGGCGCCCCAGATCGGTGTTGGCGGCAATATCCTCCAGCACATCCGCGCCGGTGGCATAGGCGCCGGTCTTGCCCTTTTCGCCGCCGGGCACGCCCATCACGTCGAAGAGAATCTCGCCCAGCTGTTTCGGCGAGCCGACGTTGAAGGGCTGCCCCGCCAGCTCCTGGATCCCGGCCTCGAGCCCCGCCATCTGTTGCGCGAAGGCATTCGACATGCGCGAGAGCACGTTGGGATCGACGCGGATGCCCGCCATCTCCATCTCGGCCAGGACCGGCACCAGCGGACGTTCGAGCGTCTCGTAGACGGTCGTGACCTGCGCCCGGTGCAGATCCGGCCGGAACGCCTGCCAGAGTCTCAGCGTCACGTCGGCGTCTTCGGCCGCATAGCGAACAGCGGTGTCGACGGGAACCCGGTCGAAGGTGACGGCCGACTTGCCCGAGCCCAGGAGCGACTTGATCTCGATCGGCTTGTGGCCGAGGTAGCGATCCGACAGCCCGTCCATGCCGTGGTTGTGGAGCCCGGCGTGCATCGCGTAGCTCATCAGCATGGTATCGTCGAAGGGGGCGATGCGGATGCCGTGGCGGGCGAATATCTTCCAGTCGTACTTCATGTTCTGGCCGATCTTGAGGATCGCCTCGTCCTCGAGCACCGGCTTCAACGCGGCGAGGACCGTGTCGGCGGGCAACTGGCCCTCGGTCAGCGCGTCGCCGGCAAAGAGGTCGCCGCCCTGACGGTGGCCGAGGGGGATGTAGCAGGCTTGCCCCGGCACCACCGCCAGCGAGATGCCGACCAGGTCGGCCCGCATCTCGTCAAGGCTCGTGGTTTCGGTATCGACAGCGACATGGCCTGCGTCCCTGATCGCGGCGATCCAGCGGTCGAGCGCGGCACGGTCGCGGATGCATTCGTAGGCATCATGCAGGAACGGCACCCGGTCCGGCTCTGCCGCGGGGCTTGAAGCTGGTTCGGCAGCGTGCGCGGGGGTCAGGCTGTTGTCCGGCATCGCCGGCGCTTCGATCTTCAGCGCCTCGGCCACGCGACGGGTGAGGGTGCGAAACTCCATCCGCGAAAGAAACTCCATCAGCGGGCCAGGCTGCGGTTCGCGCACCTCCAGATCGTCGAGCGTCCCGGTCACCGGCGCGTGGGCGTCGAGCGTGACCAGGCGCTTGGAGATGCGGATCAGGTCGGCACTGCCCTCGAGCGCCTCGCGCCGCTTGGGCTGCTTGATCTCTCCGGCCCGCGCCAGAAGCGTCTCGAGATCGCCGAACTCGTTGATCAGGAGCGCGGCCGTCTTGATGCCGATCCCGGGCGCGCCGGGCACGTTGTCGACGCTGTCGCCAGCCAGCGCCTGCACATCCACCACGCGCTCGGGCGGGACCCCGAACTTCTCGATCACCTCGTCGCGATCGATGGTCCGGCTTTTCATCGCGTCGAACATGACGACGCCGTTGCCGACAAGCTGCATCAGATCCTTGTCGGAGGAGATGATGGTGACGTCGCCCCCGGCTTCGGTCGCCTGGCGGGCGAGCGTGGCGATGATGTCGTCGGCCTCATAGCCCTCCATCTCCAGGCAGGCGACGTTGAAGGCACGCGTCGCTTCCCGCGTCAGCGGGAACTGCGGGCGCAGATCCTCGGGCAGGTCCGGGCGGTTGGCCTTGTACTTGTCGTAGATCTCGTCGCGGAAGGTCTTCGAGGAATAGTCGAAGACGACCGCGATATGGGTGGGCCCGGACTTGCCGCGGTTCTGCGTCAACTGGCCCCAGAGCATGTTGCAGAACCCCGCCACGGCGCCGATGGGAAGGCCGTCGGACTTGCGCGTCAGCGGCGGCAGCGCATGATAGGCGCGGAAGATGAACGCCGAGCCGTCGATCAGGTGCAGATGGCAGCCCTTGCCGAAGGTCATGTCGCGTCTCCCGTCCCTGCTTGCCCGGCCCAAGTCATCGCACGAACCCGAGGGCGGTGCCACCCCGCCGCGGCCGCCTCAGTGGCCGACCGTGTTCGAGAAGAGGTTGATCACCAGCACCCCGAGGAGGATGAGCGCGAGCCCCGCCACGGCGGGCATGTCAAGTGTCTGCCTCGACCAGAACCAGGCCACGAGCGCGATCAGCACGATGCCAAGGCCCGACCAGATCGCGTAGACGACCCCGGTCGGCATCACCCGCAGCGGGAACGACAGGCACCAGAAGGCGATCACATAGCCCGCGACGGTCACCACGGTGGGGGCAAGCCGCGTGAAGCTCTCGGAACGCGACAGCGCGGTGGTGGCGACCACCTCCGCCACGATGGCGCAAAGAAGAAACCCGTAGGCCTTCAGCACCGGCGCACCCGGCGGATGTGAAAGGAAAGTTTCCGCTCAGTGATCGTCGTGGGCATGTTCGCGGTCGATGACGAACTTCTTGTCGCAATAGCCGCATTCCACGAACCCGGTGTCCTGCGGGATCGTCAGCCACACGCGCGGATGGCCCAGCGCCCCCTCGCCGCCGTCGCAAGCCACCTTCCAGGTGGTCACAACCTCTGTCTCGGGCGCAGGTATCGGCATCTTGGCAGCTCCGTCAGGCTTTGAATTCCGGCCCGCGATGATAGCGATCCTGCCGGCGTCGGCAAGGGTGGCAAAGGGGCGATGTTGCGGGGCGCGCGCTCAGTCCGCGCGGGGGAGCATCCGGCCGAGGATTCGGCCGCCGAGGATGTGGAGGTGGTAGTGCGGCACCTCCTGCACGCCGGCCTCGCCCGTGTTCGAGATCGCGCGATAACCGCCGCCGCCGCCGCCCGGTGCCGCCCCGGTCATGCGGCAGACCTCGCCTGCGGCGCGGGTGAAGTCGGTGATTTCCTCGGCACTCGCCTCGGTCGCGAAGTGATCGAAGTTGACATAGGGGCCCTTGGGAATGACCAGCACGTGGATGGGGGCCTGCGGGCCGATGTCGTGGAAGGCCAGCGTGTGCTCGGTCTCGAGCACCGTCCTGTTCGGGATCTCGCCGCGCAGGATGCGGGCGAAGACGTTACCGGGGTCGTAGCTGTAGCTCATCATGTCCTCAATCGGCAAAGAGATGGGGGGTTTCGGCAAGCCTTTCGGCCACCGCGTCGGGAACGGACAGGAAACGGGCGAGGATGCGGGCGGCCTCCTGCGGCGGGGCATTCTGCGGCAGGAGCATATGGCAATCCCCCGCCGCGTCCACCATCCGGTCGCTTTCCAGCCGGAACTGCCGCCGGATCGCGGGCAGAAGCACAGCCATTGCCGCCGCTGGCGTGCGGTCGCCCGCCAGCCCGACCCGGCGCGCATGGCCGGCCAGATAGTCGTCGGAAAAGTCGACCCCCAGTTCCAGCACGCTGATGCGCACCCCGTCGGCCCTGCAATCGTGCAGGAAGTCCGCGCGCGACGGATCGAGGCATATCAGAAGCCGGTCGGCGCCATAGTGTTCGTAGATCAGCCGCAGCACGGCCAGACGGTGGCGCGACCGCTTGGCAAGGCTTTTCTCGATCCCGCCAAGGTCGGGAAGCGCCGCCCCGGCCTCATCGAAGACATAGTCGAGCGCCGGCACATCGGTGGCCTTGCGGATCGCCTCGGCCAGGCGCTTGGCGACGTGCCACTTCTTGCAGACGACGACATGCAGCGACCGTGCCTTGCCGACACGCCCCCCGCTTTCCCAGGCGCGCGGGGCAAAGCGACGCCCTTCCCGGCCAAGCCCGGTCATCAGCGCGACGACCTTGCGCCCCTCTCCTGAGACCTCCGCCGGCCGTCCGGTGTCCTGGTAAAGCCGGCCGAGCCGCCGCCTGAGTTCCAGCGCCTCGGTGCTGATCTTTCGCGCAAAGAGGCTGTCCTGGGCCAGAAGGAAGTCATAGTGATCGTTGTGGAAGGTCGTAGGCATCCCGTAGTCGCTGAAACTCAGGAAGGTCAGCGACCGCGACCGTATCTCGGGCCCCGGAACGACGTGGCGCACGAGGGTCTGGAAGAACGTCTCGTCCGGGATCCAGGTCGTGCGGAAGAAGCGGACGACATCGGGGCGGCTTCGGCACAGGTCCAGCACCTTGTCGATGGTTCCGCGCCGCAGACACCACCACTGGCTGCCGATCATGATGCGCAACCCCGCCGGCACCTTGCGGCGCAGGCCAAGCCGCCGCTGCACGTTCAGGCTTGCGTAGAACAGAGCCTTGCGCGTCCGCTCGTTGAAGTAATGCCGGTAGACCAGCCGCTCCTCGCGGATACCGGTCTTGATCCAGCCGCTTTCAAAGAAGTCGAAGCTCTCGATATGGTCCGCGTCCTCGCGCACCAGCAGCGCATGGGCGTATTCGGCCGACTTGATCGCCATGCAGTCGCCGGAAATCATGTAGAAATGCGTCGCGTCCGGAAAGGCCGTGCGTGCGGCTTTCACGGCCTCGAGCGTTGCCTCCACAAGGCTCCATTCCCCCCACCCGCAGCGGACGCGCCGGGCCGCGAAGGTCACGCCCGCCACGCCCGAGAGCCCTTCGCGGATGCGGGCGTAGCTTTCGTCCGGCGCGCGGCCGTCGAAATGCACGGCCACGCAGTCGCCGGCCTCGGCCAGGCTGCGGGCCTGCCGGATGACGCCATCGGGGTCCTTGTGACAAAGCAGGATGAATGCGATCTTGGCCATGGCCGGGCGAGACTTGCAGGTTGCGGGCTTCCCGCTCAATAGCTTTTTCGGAGATCGAATTGACAGAGGTTATTTCGGTTTCCTAAAGGTTTCCAGGCTAGGGCCTGCCATAAGGGCGGCTGCGAAAGGAAGCGGTGTATGGGTTTTCCCGGTACCTGGATGACCGAAAGCGAAAGCATGGTCTATCGCGTCGTTCCCAAGTGCGCCTGTTCGACCATCGGGCAGATCATGTTCTTCTCCGATCACGGACGCTTCTTCGACGGCGATATCCACGATTCGACCGCCGGGCTGCACAAGTGGGCGCAGGAAGGCAGCCAGCCGCGGATCGAGGCGAACGTGCGCGCACACGCATCCTACGCCTTCACCTGCGTGCGCAACCCCTACACGCGTATCCTGTCCTCCTTCTTCGACAAGATCGCGGGGATCCAGCGGAACGGGAAACGCTACCGCGGCAAGTTGGTCCCGATGCTGATCCAGAAATACGGGATCGAGGTCGGCAGCCCCGAAGACGGCTTCGACTTCGACCAGATCAAAAGCTTCCGCCGCTTCCTGCTGTTCGCGCGCGACACCATCCGCTGGAACCGGCCGATGGAGCCGGACATCCACTGGTCGGCCATGTCGGGCCACATCGCGACCTTCATCGCCAACGGCGGCCGCTTCGACCACATCTTCTGGACCGAACGCTTCAACGAAGGGATGCAGGTCGTCCTCGACAACACGCAGGTCGCGCACCCGATCGGGCTGGCCGACATGCCGCGCTTCAACGAAAGCGAAGGGCACGGGCCGAAGCGCGCCCACCCGGTCGAGGCCTATTTCGACGACCTGTCGATGCATCTCGTCTACGATATCTACAAGCGGGACTTCGTCCTGTTCCGCTATGATTTCGAGAATCCGGCCAACAAGATGCCCACGGGCGAGATCGACCTGGACGAGGTTCATGCCAAACTATCCGGCTGAGCGCGCCGCGCCCTGCCGATCACGAACCGCTCGCGTCGACGTCTGTTGCCCGATCACGCAGCGCGGTGCTACCTGATCCCGAAACGCCGCGGAGGATGTCGCAGATGGGTTTTCAGTCGCTCGACCGGTTTTCGGTCCTGATCGGCGTCGCAGTCCTGACGGCCCTCGCGCTTGGACTTGTCGCGCTCTCGCCCTGGGCCTGGGTCGGGGTGGCCGTGTTCGGCGGCCTGACGGCGGTCGGGATCCACGACCTCCGTCAGAACCGGCACTCGATCCTTCGGAACTACCCGGTTCTCGGCCACATGCGCTTCATGTTCGAGGGGATCCGACCGGAAATCCGCCAGTACCTGATCGAAAGCGACCATGACGAACTGCCGTTCTCGCGCGACGAACGCTCGCTCGTCTACCAGCGCGCCAAGGGGGTGGAGGACAAGCGCCCCTTCGGCACCCGCGCGCGCGTCTATGACGCGGGCTACGAATGGATCACTCACTCGGTCCAGCCCTGTCACATCCCCGACACCGATTTCCGCGTCACCGTGGGCGGCCCCGACTGTCGGCACCCTTATGAAGCCTCGATCTACAACGTCTCGGCGATGAGCTTTGGCGCGCTGTCCGCGAACGCGATTCTGGCGCTCAACAAGGGTGCCAAGACGGGCGGTTTCGCGCATGACACTGGCGAAGGCGGCATTTCCCGCCACCACCGCGAGGGCGGGGGCGACCTGATCTGGGAAATCGGCTCCGGCTACTTCGGCTGCCGCACCAGGGATGGCCGCTTCGACCCCACCCGTTTCGCCGAACAGGCGTCCGACCCGCAGGTGAAGATGGTGGAAATCAAGCTGAGCCAGGGTGCCAAGCCCGGCCACGGCGGCATGCTGCCCGCCGCCAAGATCACACCCGAGATCGCCGAGGCGCGCGGCGTGCCGATGGGGGAGGACTGCGTTTCACCCGCCGCGCACAGCGCCTTCTCGACCCCGATCGAGTTCATGGACTTCATCGCGCAGTTGCGCGATCTTTCGGGCGGCAAGCCGGTGGGCTTCAAGCTCTGCATCGGTCACCGGCGCGAATTCATGTGCATGGTCAAGGCTATGCTGGAAACCGGGATCACCCCCGACTTCATCGTCATCGACGGAAAGGAAGGCGGGACCGGCGCCGCACCGCTCGAATTCGCCAACCACATGGGCATGCCGCTGGTCGAGGGGTTGACCTTCGCCCACAACACGCTGCGCGGCGCGGGGCTGCGCGACCGCATCCGCATCGGCGCCTCGGGCAAGCTGATCACCGCCTTCGACATCGCCAAGGCCTTCGCGCTGGGTGCGGACTGGGCAAACTCGGCCCGCGGTTTCATGTTCGCGATCGGTTGCATCCAGGCGCAGGCCTGCCACACCAACCACTGCCCCGTCGGCGTGGCGACACAGGACCCGCTGCGCGCCCGCGCGCTGGTGGTGACCGACAAGACCCAGCGCGTCGTGAACTTCCACCGCAACACGCTGAAGGCGCTGGGGGAACTGACCGGGGCGGCTGGTCTCGCGCATCCATCGGGCTTCCTGCCCCATCACCTGATCATCCGCGAAAACGACCGCAACATGCGGACCGGAGACGAGGTCTATCCCTACCTGCCCGAGGGCTTCCTGCTGCGCGCAGAGGAGGACCGCTTCGGCTATCTCCTGCGCTGGAAGCGCGCGCACCCGTCCAGTTTCGCGCCGATGGGGGCCTATGTCTGAGGGAATGATCGCCGCCCCCGCCGTTGCATGACACTGCTGCCGGCCCCGCGCGATTGCCCCAGGCCGCGCTGAAGGAGCACGGGCATGATTGATGACGTCGAGGATTTCTTCACCAAGGGCTGCGGGCGCTGCGCCCGCTTCGCCACGCCCGACTGCTCCACCCGGCGTTGGTTGGAGGGACTGGCCGAGCTGCGCCGCATCTGCCTTGCCGCCGGGCTTGTCGAAACGGTGAAGTGGGGCCACCCGTGCTACATGCACGCGGGCCGCAACATCGCGATCATCGGCGCCTTCCGCGGCGACTTCCGCCTGACTTTCTTCAACGCGGCGCTTCTCAAGGATGCGGCCGCAGTGCTGGAGCGTCAGGGGACCAACAGCCGCCACCCGGACATGATCCGCTTCACCGACAGCGGACAGGTCACCGCGAAGGAGCCTGCGATCCGGGCGTGCCTCGGCGAGGCGAAGGGCCATGCCACCGCGGGTACCCGACCGCCGCGGGAAACGGATGAGCCTGACCTGCCCGCGGAACTGATCGAGGCCATGGCCTCGGACCCGGAGCTTGCCGCGGCGTTCCGCAAGCTGACGCCGGGCCGGAAAAGGAGCTATGTGCTCAACCTGAGTGCCGCGAAGGCACCCACGACCCGGGCAGCGCGAATCGCGAGATTCCGTGCGGGGATCCTGGCCGGCAAGGGCGTCAACGGGCGCTGAGGTTGTTGACGCCGGCGACGGCGATCGTCTCAGATCAACCCGTCCGCCCGGAAAAGCGCCTTCACGTCCGCCTCTGGTCGGGCGCCGAAGTGGCTGATGACCTCGGCCGCCGCAACGCAGCCCATGCGCCCGGCCTTCTGCAGGCTCTGGCCGGTGGCCAGCCCGTAAAGGAACCCGGCCGCGAACTGGTCGCCCGCGCCGGTCGCGTCGACCGGAACCACGCGATGCACCGGAACCTCGGCCCGTTCCTCGCCGCGGATCAGGATCACGTCGGCGCCCGAGCGGGTGCAGACGATCAGCGGACAGTCCGCACGGGCCTGCGCGAGCGCCGCCTCGAGGTCTTCGGTCTGATAGAGCGAGCACCATTCATGCTGGTTGCCGATGACATAGTCCATCTGGTCATGGACCAGGCGCCGGAAATCCGCCCGGTGCCGGTCCACGCAGAACGGGTCGGACAGCGAGATGCCGGCCTTGCCGCCGCCCGCGTGGCAGGCCTGCGCGGCCTTGAGGAAGGCCGCCTTCCCCTCGTCCTTGTCGAACAGGTAGCCCTCGAGAAACAGGTAGTCGGTCGCGCGCACGACCCCCTCGTCCAGATCGTCCGGTCCGAAATCCGCGCCCGCGCCCAGATAAGTGTTCATCGACCGCTCGCCGTCCTTCGTGACGAAGATCATCGAGCGCGAGGTCGGCAGTTCGGCGCTGGCGGACGGTGGATTGGGAAAGTCCGTCCCCTCCGCTTCCAGCGATCTGGCGTAGAACCGACCCAGCGCGTCGTCCTTGACCTTGCCGACGAAGGCAGTTTTCAGACCCAGGTTCCCCAGCCCCGCCAGCGTGTTGCCGACCGATCCTCCGGGCGCCTGCGTCCGGTCCTTCATCGCGGCGTAAAGGGTCTCGCCGCGCTCGCGGTCGACAAGCTGCATGATCCCCTTCTCGATCCCCATCCAGTCGAGGAAATCGTCGTTGCATTGCGTCAGCACGTCGACGATGGCGTTGCCGATGCCGACAACCTGATAGCGGTTGGTCAAAACGTCTTCTCCTCGAACGGGCAAAGGTCGCGGATGATGCAGGCGCCGCACTTGGGCTTGCGGGCAACGCAGATGTAGCGGCCGTGCAGGATCAGCCAATGGTGCGCGTGCTGCTGGAATTCCGCGGGCACGTTGTCTTCGATCGCGCGCTCCACCGCCTCGACCGTCTTGCCGGTGGCGATACCGGTGCGGTTGCCGACGCGGAAGATGTGGGTATCGACCGCCTGCGCGGGAAAGTGGAACCACATGTTCAGGACCACGTTCGCGGTCTTGCGCCCGACGCCCGGCAAGGTCATCAGCGCGGCGCGCGACGATGGCACCTCTCCGCCGTAGTCCTCCTGCAGGATGCGGCTGAGCTTCATCACGTTCTTCGCCTTCTGGCGGAAGAGGCCGATGGTCTTGATGTGCTCGACCAGCACCTCCTCGCCCAGCGCCAGCATCTTTCCGGGCGTGTCGGCCACGCGGAACAGCGCGCGCGTGGCCTTGTTCACCCCGGCGTCGGTTGCCTGCGCCGAAAGTGCCACGGCAACGAGAAGGGTGAAGGCGTTCACGTGCTCCAACTCCCCCTTCGGCTCGGGCTCCGAGGCGTGGAAGCGGGTGAACATCTCCCGTATGGTGTGATAGTCAAGCTGGCTCGCCATGACCGGGATATGCCCCGGCGCAGCGCGCGCCTGCAAGCGCAAAGCGCAGCTTTCGGGTCGCGCGCGACGGTCCCCTGGCCTAGCTTTCAGGGATCAAGGAGAATCCCGATGCAGGACGACAGCGCCTATCATTACCGCACCATCGCCCGCGCCCTGCGCATGGTTGAAACCGAGGGCGGGCGGGCGATGCAACTCGAAGACCTGGCCGCCCGGTTGTCGATGAGCCCCGCGCATTTCCAGCGCGTCTTTTCCCGCTGGGTCGGGGTGTCGCCGAAGCGGTATCAGCAGTACCTCACGCTCGACCTCGCGCGGCAACTTCTGGCTGAACGGTTCACCCTGCTCGACACTGCCGCCGAGGCGGGACTTTCGGGGACCGGGCGGCTTCACGACCTTTTCCTTGCATGGGAGGCGATGA
Organism: Albidovulum sediminis; assembly: GCF_025380365.1. Lineage (GTDB taxonomy): Bacteria > Pseudomonadota > Alphaproteobacteria > Rhodobacterales > Rhodobacteraceae > Albidovulum > Albidovulum sediminis. The sequence continues at coordinate 56,397 of NZ_JAOCQF010000002.1, read as the reverse complement.
GCCCCGGCGAATACGCCCGCGGGGGGGAGGGGCTGACCATCCGCTACGGCTGGTTCCCCACCCCCTTTGGCGAGGCGCTGGCGATGGGAACCGACCGCGGCCTGTGCGGCCTGGGCTTCGTCGACGAGTGCGGACGTGACGCTGCCATGTCCGATCTTTGCGGCCGCTGGCCGCGCGCGACCTTCGTCGAGGACCGTGCCGCCGTCGCCCCCTGGGTCGAGGCCGCCTTCGCCGGCAAGGGCGAGGCGCGGCTTCACATGATCGGCGCGCCCTTCCAGATCAAGGTTTGGGAAGCGTTGCTGGCCATCCCGTCGGGGCAGGTGACGACCTATTCCGAACTGGCCCGCGCCATCGGCCACCCGACCGCCGTCCGCGCCGTCGGCACCGCCGTGGGCCGCAACCCGGTCAGCTGGCTCATCCCCTGCCACCGCGCGCTGCGCAAGACCGGCGGTCTTGGCGGCTACCACTGGGGGCTGCCCGTCAAGCGCGCGATGCTGGCCTGGGAAGCCGCGCGGGCCGAGGCGAAAAGCGCCTGAGGACCGCAGGCGGAATGCCGCGCAAGCGACTTTCCGGCGGGTGTTATTGCCTTACAGATGCGCTAGACCCCAGGTAACGACGGACAGTCATACAAGGGAGACGCGACATGCGCATCACCTCGATCATCATGGCCGCGACCGCCGGCGCCTTCCTTCTGGCCGCCTGCACGCCGCCGGAACAGTACAATCCCAACGACCCCAACCAGCGCACCCGCGAAGGGGCGGCGGTGGGCGCCGGCCTTGGCGCGCTCGCCGGCCTCATCACCGGCGACACCGCGAAGGAACGCCGCAACCGCGCGCTTGGCGGCGCCATCATCGGCGGTATCGCCGGGGGTGTGATCGGCAACAACCTTGACAAGCAGGCCGCCGAACTGGCCGCCAGCTTCGACAACGGCGCGATCGGCGTGATCAACACCGGCAACGAACTGATCGTGCGGATGCCGCAGGATGTCCTCTTTGCCACCGACAGCGCGGTCGTGTCCTCCACCCTCAGGGGCGACCTGCAGACGCTGGCGGCCAGCCTGAACCGCTACCCGGATACCACGGTCCAGGTCGTCGGCCACACCGACAACACCGGGTCGGCCGCCTACAACCAGGACCTGTCGGAGCGTCGGGCCCAGTCCGTTGCCGCGATCCTTCAGGGCGCCGGGGTGGCGGGCTATCGGCTCCAGGCTTTCGGCCGCGGCGAGAACGAGCCGATCGCGACCAACTACTCCCCCGAGGGCCGCGCCCAGAACCGGCGCGTGGACATCATCATCCGTCCGAACGCCTGAGGCCGACCAAAGACAGCCAGAGGGCCGGCGCTTGCCGGCCCTTTTCGATTGCCGGGACCCGGAATCGGTCATAGAATCTAACCAATTCAAGGTTGGTCCATGCCGTTCCAGAAGATCGAACCCGAAAAGCTCTCCGACTCCGTCGTCCGCCAGATCGAGCGGCTGATCCTTCAGGGCATCCTGCGGCCGGGTGAGCGGCTTCCGTCCGAGCGCGACCTGTCCGACCGGCTGGGCGTTTCCCGCCCGTCAGTGCGCGAAGCCGTCTCGGCGCTGGAGTCCGAAGGGCTGCTGGTGACGCGCGCAAGTTCCGGCATCTACGTGGCCGAGGTGCTAAACTCCGCCTTCTCGCCCGCGCTCATCAACCTGTTCGCGCGTCACCCCGATGCCGTCTTCGACTATCTGGACTTTCGCCGGGATCTGGAGGCGATGGCCGCCGAACGCGCGGCACGGCTGGGATCGGACACCGATCTCAAAGTCGTCGATGCCGTCTTCCAGAAGATGGAGGCCGCGGCGCAGAAGCGCGATCCGGCCGACGAGGCGGCGCTGGACGCCGAATTCCACATGGCGATCATCGAGGCCAGCCACAACGTCGTCATGCTGCACATGATGCGGGCGATGTTCGGGCTGCTGCGCGAGGGCGTCTTTTACAACCGCCAGGTCATGTTCCGCCAGAAGATGACGCGCGAGGCGCTGCTGGACCAGCACCGGGACATCAACGCCGCCCTTCAGGCCCGCGACCCCGAGGCTGCGCGCGCCGCGGTCGAACGCCACCTGAACTTCGTCGAGGCCGCACTCAAGGATCACTTCCGCACCGAACGGAACGAGGCCGTCGCCCGCCTGCGCTTTGCGCAGGAAACCGGCCGCGGCTGAGGGCTCGAAGCCGGTCGCGGGGGCACGAGGGGGGCGCCACCCCGGAACGGCGAAGGCCCGGCCTTGCGGCCGGGCCTTTCCATAGTCCGGGTTGCCGCGCTTCAGTGCAGCTTGGCTTCAACCTCGGCGATCGACGCTTCGACCAGCTGTCCGCGATCTGCGGCAGACATGGTGCGCGCGATCAGATCGCCCGCGGCGGCCACCGCAACCTGAACGGCACGGTCGCGAACCTCGCGCACGGCGGCTGCTTCGGCCGATGCGATCTGGTCTTCGGCAGCGGTCAGGCGCCGTGCAATCGAGGCCTTGAGGTCCTCTTTCGCCTGCTCCGCCGCTGCCTGCGCCTCGCGCCGGGCGGTCTCGACGATACGGTCGGCCATCTCCTGCACTTCCTTCTGCTTGCGCTCGTAGGAAGCCAGCACGGTCCGCGCCTCTTCGCGCAGTGCGCGGGCCTCGTCGAGGTCGGCCTTGATGCCGGCGGCGCGCTTGTCGAGCAGGCCGCCGATCAGGGCAGGAACCTTGAAGTAGAACAGCACGCCGACGAACAGCAGGAACGCGATCGTCACCACGAAGTCGGTGTTGCGAAGCGAGAAGAACGGGCCCGAAGCGGCCAGCGCCGGCGTGCCGGCAAGGATCAGGGCAAGCGTCAGCTTCTTCATGGTCCTAGCCTTTCATCCGGTCGGCAACCGCAGCGGCGACGGTCTTGTCGTCGGCAGAACCGCCAAGGGCAGAGACGAGCGCGGCCGCGGTATCGTTGGCGACGGCCTTCACGGCTTCCATCGCTCCGGCCCTGATTTCCTCGATGTGGCGCGCGGATTCCGCGGCCTTGGCCGAGATTTCAGCATCAGCCTTCGCCGTGGCAGCATCGAGGTCCTTCTGGATCTCCGCCCGCGTCTCGGCGACGATCCGCGCCGCTTCCGCACGCGCATCGGCCAGGGCCTGGTTGTAGGCCTTTTCGGCCGCGATGGCCTTCGCCTTCAGATCCTCGGCCGCGGCGATGTCGCCGGTGATCGTGCGCTGGCGGTCCGCCAGCACCCCGCCGATGCGCGGCAGCGCGATGCGCGACAGCACGAGGTAGATCACGATAAGCGCCACCACGAGCCAGAAGATCTGGTTCGGGAAGGTCGAGAAGTCGAGTTGCGGCATGCCTGCGGACTCTGCCGCGTGCCCCGCCGCCTCGGCGGCGTGACCGGCCGCTTCGGTTGCGGCATCGGCTGCCGGTTGCGTGGTGTTCGCCATGTCGTCCCCCTGGAACCCTGTCTACATCGGGTGGGCGCCGCGGGGGCACCCACCCGACCGTAAGGATGGTTCGTTCGGGATCAGACGGCGAACATCAGCAGAAGCGCGACGAGGAACGAGAAGATCCCCAGCGCTTCGGCGAACGCGATGCCGATGAAGAGGGTCGCGGTCTGGCCGCCGGCCGCCGAGGGGTTGCGCAGCGCGCCGGCGAGGAAGTTGCCGGCAACGTTGCCCACCCCCATCGCGGAGCCGCCCATGCCGATGCAGGCCAGGCCAGCGCCGATGAATTTGCCGAGAGCGATCAGTTCGCCTTCCATGTTCGTTTCTCCTTACGGTTGGAAGATTGGTGATTGGTGTGAGAGGAAGCCGACCTCAGTGCGCCGGATGCAGCGCATCCTTGAGGTAGACGCAGGTCAGGATGGTGAAGACATAGGCCTGGATGAAGGCCACGAGGATTTCGAGCGCGTAGATCGCCGTGATCGCAAGGATCGAGAGCGGCGTCACCGCGATGCCCACGCCCGAGATCAGGACCAGCGGCGCGAAGGCCGCGAAGACCTTGATCACGGCGTGACCGGCCATCATGTTGCCCGCAAGTCGGATCGAGTGGCTGACGGGCCGCACGAAGTAGGAAATCACCTCGATCAGCGCCAGAACGGGACGCAGCGGCAGCGGTGCCGAGGAAACCCAGAACAGGCCGAGGAAGTGGACGCCGTGCTTGACGAAGCCGACGATCGTCACGGTCAGGAACACGCCCACCGCCATGACCGCCGTCACCGCGATGTGCGAGGTCGGCGTGAACGCCTTGGGTAGCAGGCCGAGGAAGTTCGAGAAGACGATGAAGGTGAAGAGCGTGAAGATGTAGGGGAAGAACTTCACCGCGTCGTGGCCGGCGACATCCTCCACCATCTTGTGGACGAAGCCGTAGGCCAGTTCCGCGACCGACTGGGTGCGGCTCGGGATGACCGCGCGGCCGCGGGTGCCGAGCACGAAGAGCGCGATGATGGCAAGCACCGAGATCGCCATCCAGAGCGTGGCGTTGGTCACCGTCAGCACGCCAACGGTATCGCCGCCAAACAGCGGCTTGACGATGAACTGGTCCATCGGGTGGAACGCCAGACCTTCGCTGTGCTCTTCCGTCGCCACGTCTATTCCCCTTCGTCGCTGGCGGACTTGCCCGCCTGTGCCTTCTCCTGGAACTCCTGCGCGGTGCGAAGCATCGTCTTCACCCCGGCCGCGAAGCCCAGCAATGTGAACAGCACCAGAAGGATGGGCAGCGTTCCCAAAAGAACATCGAGCCCGTATCCGATGCCGAAGCCGATCCCGAGACCCGAAACCAGCTCGATAACCATCCGCCAGCCTTGGCTCGCGGCCGAATAGTGTTCGTCGATCCGGGGCTTCGGCTCCTGCGTCTTACGCACCTCTGCGATCCGTTTGTCCAGCGCCTTCAGGCGCTCCGGATCGGGTGCGTCGGACATCGGGAAAGCCCCCTTTGACTGTCGCGCGATAGCTAGAATGTCGGGCAGCCCGAGTCAATCCGCCTGTCACCACACGCCGCACTAAACAAGTTATTGAAATATAATGATTTCATGCGTCATCCATGGCGACGGCCGACGCGCGCCGCCCCTGCCGAGACGGGATTCCGGCGTCACCCGCATATTCAACCATCCGGTTGACTATGCGCCGGCACGCCGCCCCAACGCCCGCTTAACCAGGCGCCCGTCGATCAGGATCAGCCCCGCGAAGATCGCCGCCATGCCCGCGATATGCTCTGCCCGGATTACCTCGCCCAGGATCGCCGAACCCAGGAACACGGCTGAAAGCGGCGCGACGAAGGTGACGGTCGAGGTCGCCGTCGCCCCCGCCCGCGGCAGAAGCCAGTAGAGCGCGATGAACGCAGCCGAGGTCAGCACGAATCCGATGAAAAGAAGCGCGCCCCAGGTCTCCGCCCGCGTGATCACCGGCGCGCCTTCCGCACCCAACGCCACCGGCAGCATGACCAGGGTGGCGCCGGTCAGCGACCAAGCCGCGACAACCGTCGAGTCGAGCGTGCGGAAACGCCGGGCGAAGTTGGTGGCGATGCCGTAGCAGAAGGGCGCGCAGAGTGCCGCGAACATCGCCCAAAGCTCCGACGAGGCGCCCGCGCGCAGGAACGGCAGCGACAGCAACGCGATCCCGCAGAAACCGATCAGCACGCCGAGCGACTTGGCGACGGTCGCCTTCTCTCCCCCCGGCCAGAACTGGGAGACGATGACGACCATGATCGGCGTCATCGCGTTGATGATCCCGGCGACCCCGCTGGCCAGATACTGCTGGCTGACGGGGTAAAGCGCGAAGGGCACCGCGAAGAAGACGGTCCCGAGCAGGAAAAGCCCGCCAACGGCGGACACCGGCAGGCGCATCGTCCGGCCGGTGCCCAGAGCCCAGACCCAGCAGCCGAGCGCGCCGAGCCCGACACGCCCGAGCGAGACGCTGAGCGGGCCGATCTCCCGCAGCAGGATCGCGTTCAGCAGGAATGAGCCGCCCCAGCCAAGGCCGAGCACGAAGATCAGAACCCAGTAGCGGATCGGCATGGCAGTTCTCCGGTTTTCCCGCACTGAAGCGCCGTGCGACGCCAGTATCGACCCGAAACCTGCGCAATGCCAGCCGAAATCCCCGCGCGCGCAGCGCCTGCCGCGTTCGCATGGCTTTCGCTTTCGTGGGCGCGGCGGTATCGTTCGGCCATGAATCTCGATGCGATCTTCGCCGCCCTTGCCGATCCCACGCGCCGGGAAATCCTTGCCATGCTGCTTGAGGACGACATGGCGGTGACGGATGTCGCCGAACCCTTCGAGATGTCGCTGGCGGCCATTTCCAAGCATCTCAAGGTGCTTGCCGAGGCGCGGCTGATCACTCAGGAGCGGCGCGGGCGGGTGATCTGGTCCAAGCTCGAACCGGACGCCATGCGGGCCGCAACCGTATGGATCGCGGGTTTCGGCATGTTCGAGGCGCTGGACCTTGACGCGTTCGAGCGGTTCCTGTCGGCGGAACTGCCCGATCCGGCGCCGCTGCAATCCGAAGCCTGAGCCGGCCTCAGCCGCGCGCGGCTGCGTCTTCTTCATCCTTCAGAAGCAGCCAGAGCGCACCGAAGGTCGCGGCTACCCCCAGAAGGACAAGACCACCCGGCGCGCCGTGGCCCAGCGCGATTTCCCACAGGATCACCCAGCTGGGCACGAGGTAGGTATAGGCCATGACCTTGGCCGAAGGCAGCCTGAGCGTCGCATACTGGACCAACCAGAACGAGGCCGCCGTCGCGAAGAGCGTCAGATACCCGATGGTCAGCCAGACGATGCCGGGAAGCCCCGCCCAGTCCGTCGCGATGATCTCGCGCCAGTCGTAAACGCACAGCAGCGCCGCACCGGCGACCAGGGTGCCGAAGGTGAACAGCACCGGCGGCTCGCCACGGTTCAGCCTGCGGATCATCGGCGTATAAAGCGCGTGCGAGATGCAGCCGACGAAGTAGGTGACTTCGCCCGGCCCGATCTCGAAGGCGAGAAGCGCCTGCACGTCGGCGCGGAAGATCACCCAAGTCGCGCCGGCCGCCCCGATGGCAAGGGCTGCAGCCATGCGCGCGGTCATGACCTGCGACAGCAGGACATAGGCGAAAGCCGCGGTGATTGCCGGGGTAAGGGTGAAGACCGCCGCCGCCTGCACCGGCCTTGCGGTCCTCAGCCCGTCGAACATCATCACGAAGTAGAATGCGAAAAGCCCGCCCAGCACCAGATAGCGCCAGGGCGCGGCCAGGGCGGCGCGCCGGAACGCGCCCGTCGCGGTCGCGGCCGCCCCCATCAGCAGCGCCGCCAGCACGAACCGCGCCGCGGTCAGCACCACCGGGTCGATCCGGTTGGCGACGAAGGAGCCGAGCGAGAACGATCCCGCGATGCAGAGCGAAAAGACCAGCATCGCCAGATGGCCGCGCAGATGCTCCGCCATGTTTCAGCAGTTCGCGCAGGTCCGCGCGTGGTCCTTGAGCGCGGTCAGGAAGGCCTGGATCTTGGCGCTGCGGTGCAGGTCGACATGGGTCACCAGCCAGAGCGAGACGTCCCATTCGTCAAGCGGCGCCATGACCTGAACCAGATCCTCGCGCCCCGAGGCCTCGTTCAGCGTGAGAAAGCCCAGCGCGTTGCCCCCCCGGATCGCCTCGACCCGCGCGGCAAGCTCGTTCGTGCGGAAGACGATCGCCTCTGCCCCGGCCTGCTCCAGAAGCCAGCGGTGAAAGGGCGCGCGGCTGTCGTCGTCGACCGCGCCGACGAAACGGTGCCCGGCAAAATTGCCTCCGGCCGAGGGGAAGCCGAAGCGCTTGCGGTACTTCTCGGTCCCGTAAAGGGCCACCTTCTGCACGAAAAGCGGCTGGACAACATTGTCAGGCTCCTGCGGGCGCGCGCCCGCACGGATTGCCACATGCGCCTCGCCATACTCCAGGCGGAACACGCGCTGGTCGGTGACATAACGCACGCGCAGCGCCGGGTGCTCGCATTGAAGCGCGATCAGGACCGGCGCTACAAGGGGCGAGAGACCGGGCAGCGAGGTCACGACAAGCTCGCCCGAGAACTCCGACCCCGCGCCAGCGATGCGGGCGGCAAGCTGCGCGAACTGGTCGTCGGTCACGCGCGCGACCTTGAGGAGTTCCTGGCCCGATTCCGTCGGCGTGTAGCCGCGCGGATGGCGCTGGAAAAGCCGGACGCCAAGCCGGGATTCCAGCGCGTCGATGTGGCGGATGACGGTGGCGTGATGCACGCCCAGAACCTCCGCCGCGCCCGACACGGTCCCAAGTCGGGCGACCTGATAGGCCGTCCTGACCTCATCCCAGTTTTCGAAAGACATGCTGTGCACCCGTCAACAGATCAAGCCTACTTATCGTCAATCTGTTCGATCTGGCAACCGCCAACCGGGCGGCACACCCAAGCGTGAAGGACGGGCCAACCGCCCGGATCGCCCACCCGCCAGCGGAGCCACGCCGCTTGACTCGCCCCGCCGGCGCGCGTAAAGCCCGCCCGATACCCGGAAGTCTTGTCGCTTCCGGTCCCGGACCCGGTCCGGGATCGCCGCCCGTCAGCGCGTAGCGCCCACGGGCGCGTTTTGCGTTTGGGCGTTCCAGCCCCTATCTGGAGCGCGAAGGAAGTGAAGGCCAAGGAGGGCCGCGGATGTTCGAGAACCTGTCAGAACGCCTTGGCAGCGTCTTCGACCGGCTGACGAAGCAGGGCGCGCTTACGCCCGACGACGTCAGGGCGGCGCTGCGCGAAGTGCGCGTGGCGCTTCTCGAAGCCGACGTCTCGCTGCCCGTCGCGCGCGACTTCATCAAGGCGGTCGAGGAAAAGGCCACCGGCCAGGCGGTGACGAAATCCGTCACCCCCGGACAGCAGGTCGTCAAGATCGTCCACGACGCACTGGTCGATGTCCTGAAGGGCGAGGGCGAGCCCGAGGCGCTGAAGATCGACAACCCGCCCTCGGCCCTGCTGATGGTCGGCCTTCAGGGCTCGGGCAAGACCACGACGACGGCCAAGCTTGCCAAGCGGCTGAAGGACAGGAACGGCAAGCGGGTGCTGATGGCCTCGCTCGACACCAACCGCCCCGCGGCGATGGAGCAGCTCCAGATCCTTGGGCTTCAGATCGGCGTTGACACGCTGCCCATCGTGAAGGGCGAAACCGCGCTCCAGATCGCCAAACGCGCGAAGCAGCAGGCGACGCTTGGCGGCTACGACGTCTACATGCTCGACACGGCCGGCCGGCTTCACATCGACGAAGTCCTGATGGACGAGGTGCAGGCGGTCCGCGATGCCGTCGCCCCGCGCGAGACGCTTCTGGTCGTCGACGGCCTGACCGGGCAGGACGCGGTGAACGTCGCGACCGAGTTCGACGGCAAGGTCGGCATCACCGGCGTCGTGCTGACGCGGATGGACGGCGATGGCCGCGGCGGTGCCGCGCTCTCGATGCGCGCCGTCACCGGCAAGCCGATCCGCTTCGTCGGCCTTGGCGAGAAGATGGACGCGCTTGAGACCTTCGAGGCCGAACGCGTCGCCGGCCGCATCCTCGGCATGGGCGACATCGTCGCACTGGTCGAGAAGGCGCAGGAAACGCTGGAACTGGAACAGGCCGAGCGCATGGCCAAGCGCTTTGCAAAGGGCCTGTTCAACATGAACGACCTCAAGGGCCAGCTTGACCAGATGCTGAAGATGGGCGGCATGCAGGGGTTGATGGGCATGATGCCCGGCATGGGCAAGATGCAGAAGGCGGCCGAGGCCGCGGGCTTCGACGACCGCATGCTGCGCCGCCAGATCGCGCTCATCAACTCCATGACGAAGAAGGAGCGCGCCAACCCCGACCTGATGCAGGCCAGCCGCAAGCGCCGCGTGGCCGCCGGTGCGGGCCTCGATGTTGCCGAACTGAACAAGCTTCTGAAGATGCACCGGCAGATGGCCGACATGATGAAGAAGATGGGCAAGGGCGGTGCGATGAAGCAGGCGCTGAAGCAGATGATGGGCAAGGGCATGCCCGACCCCTCGAAGATGAGCCCGGCCGAGATGGACGCCATGGCCAAGGGCATGCGCGAGGGGATGGGCGGGGCGCCCGGCGGGCTTCCTGGCATGGGCGGGCTGAGGCTGCCTTCGGGCCTTTCGGGACTGATGAAGAAGAAATGACCTATCGGCTCACCCGGGATGCGCACGGCTGGCCGGTCCTCTGGACCGATCGGCTTGTGCTGCGCGTCCCGGACGCGGCCGACGTCGAACCATCGGCCCGGTTCTGGGCCTCGGAGCGGTCGCACATGATGGGCGGTCCCTGGACGCTTGAAAAGACCCGCGAGGGATACGACGACATCCACGACCAATGGGCTCGCCACGGCTTCAGCCTGTTCACCGTGACCCGGCGCGAGGGCGGCGAGGCGATCGGCGGCATCGGCCCCTTCTACCCGGCGACGCACCCAGAACCCGAACTGGGCTGGAGCCTCTGGAACCCCGCGGACGAAGGCCAGGGCCTGGCCTATGAGGCCGCCATTGCGGCGCGCGACTGGTTCTTCGCGACCTCGGGTCATCGCACCGCCGTGAGCCACACCGACCCCGCCAACACCCGCTCGCACCGGCTCTGCGAACGCATGGGCGCGCGGGTCGACGCCGGTGCGGCGCATCCTTACGGCGACGAGCCAACGCTGACCTACCGCCACCACGCCGGGGGGCAGGCATGACATTCCCGACCCTCCACACCGACCGCTTGATCCTGCGCGCGCCGACACTTTCGGACTTCGAACACTGGGCCGCCTTCTTCGCCTCGCCGCGCGCAGATCACGAACGCGGCCGCAAGGACCGGGCGGAGGCCTGGCGCTACTGGGCCGCCGACGTGGCCCTCTGGCAGCTCAAGGGCTACGGCCCCTTCAGCCTCGAGGACCGCGCGACGGGCGCCTATGTCGGCGAGGTCGGCATCTACAATCCCGAGGGCTACCCGGAGCGCGAGATCGGCTGGTTCACCACGCCCGAGGCCGAAGGCAAGGGCTACGCCTTCGAAGCCGCGCGCGCGGTCATGACCTGGGCTGGGGCCTCCTTCGGCTGGAACCGCCTCGTCAGCTACATCGACGCGGAAAACACCCGCTCTCTGGCGCTGGCCCGCAGGCTGGGCGGCGTCATCGACCCCGCCCTCACTGGAACCGAGCCCGGCGATGTGGTGGTCGTTCACGACCTGAGGGCGCGCTCATGACCCCCGCCCTGGTCCATACCCCGGTCATCGAGACCGAACGCCTGGTCCTGCGCGCGCCCGCGCCTTCCGACTGGCCGGCCTTCGACGCCTTTCTCGCCTCGCCCCGCGCCGGCTTCATCCGATCGGGCGACTACGCGCTCGGACAGACCTGGCGCGCCTTCGGCCACGTCATCGGCCACTGGGTACTGCGCGGCTTCGGCAATTTCGTCTTCACCCTCAAGGGCTCCGACCGCGCGCTCGGCATGGCCGGCCCCTGGTTTCCCGCCGACTGGCCGGAACGGGAAATCGGCTGGACCGTCTGGGCCCCCGAGGCCGAAGGCAAGGGCTACGCCTTCGAGGCGGCGCGCGCCGCCCGCACCTTCGCCTTCGGCACGCTCGGCTGGGACACTGCCGTCAGCTACATCGACCCGGCGAATGCCCGCTCTGTCGCGCTGGCCGAACGGCTTGGCGCATCGCGCGACGATGCCGCCCGCCACCCCGCCGGCGACAATCCCTGCCTCGTCTACCGCCACCGGAAGGAGGCTGCGGCATGACCCGCGCCTTCATTCTGGCCCAAATACTCCGGGGTCCGGGGCAGCGCCCCGGCTCTGCCGCCCGACACGCCGCCCACCCCTCGCCGACCTGCACCGGAGACCCGCATGAGTGACCCCGCCACCCGCGCCGCAGAGCTTCTGAAGGGTCACCGCGAAAGCATCGACCGGCTTGACGCGATCCTCGTCTATACGCTGGCCGAGCGCTTCAAGCACACCCAGTCGGTGGGCCGGCTCAAGGCCGATCACGACCTGCCGCCTTCGGACCCCGCGCGTGAGGCGACCCAGATCGCGCGGCTCGAAAAACTGGCGACCGAGGCCGATCTCGACCCGCAGTTCGCCCGCAAATTCCTGACCTTCATCATCTCCGAAGTCATCAGGCACCACGAGAAGTTGCAGAAATAGCGGGGGTTTTCCCCGTCAACAGCCATCCAAAGGAGAAATTCACATGGCTATGAAAATCCGTCTCGCCCGTGGCGGTTCCAACAAGCGGCCCTTCTACTCGATCGTCGCCTCCGATTCGCGCATGCCGCGCGACGGCCGCTTCATCGAGAAGCTCGGCACCTACAATCCGCTCCTTGCCAAGGACAGCGAGGACCGCGTCAAGATGAACATGGAGCGCGTCCAGTACTGGCTGTCGCAGGGCGCCCAGCCGACCGACCGCGTCGCCCGCTTCCTCGAGGCGGCCGGCGTCCGCGCCAAGGCCACCCGCGCCAACATGAAGAAGGCCGAGCCCGGCGACAAGGCCAAGAAGCGCGCCGAGGAAAAGGCCAAGAAGGCCGAAGCCGCGGCCGAATGAGGCGCTGAGCGGACATGCTGATCGGCTTCTTCCTGCGCCGGATCGTCACCCTCTCGCTCTGCGCTGGGGCGTTCTGGCTCGGGATGAAGACCGATCAGGCGATCCGCCCGGCTCCCCCTGAGACCCTGTGCGAGGAGGCGCCCGATGGCACCTGAGCGCATCTGCGTCGGCGCCATTGCCGGGGCCTTCGGGGTTCGCGGCGAGGTGCGGCTGAAAAGCTTCTGCGCCCAGCCGGAGGCCATCGTGGCCTATGCCCCCCTGTGGACGCAGGACGGCAGCCGAAGCTTCACGCTCCGGCTCACGCGCGGCGCGGGCGGTGGGCTGACGGCGCGGCTGTCGGGCATCAACACCCGCGAGGAGGCGGAGGCGCTGAAAGGGGTCGAGCTTTACGCCGACCGCGACAAGCTTCCCAACCTGCCCGACGACGAATTCTATCACGCCGACCTGATCGGGCTCGAGGTGCTGGACACCTCCGGCACGCCCCTTGGCCGGGTAAAGGCGGTGCACAACCACGGGGCCGGCGACTTCCTCGAGGTGACTGGAGGCGCGGGCACCCTGCTTCTGCCCTTCACCAAAGCCGTCGTCCCGACCGTTGACCTGACCGCCGGCAGGATCATCGCCGATCCGCCGGGGGAAATCGGCGATGAGTGACGACACGCCCCGCTCTCACGGGCGGCTTGCGATTTCGGCAAGCCTGAGGCCGCGCGAACTGATGACCGACACGCCGATGCTGAGGGGCGCCTGGCGCGCCCGGATCATCACGCTTCTTCCCGAAGCGTTTCCGGGTACGCTGGGCCTTTCGCTGACCGGCAAGGCGCTGCAGGAAGGCCGCTGGGCCCTTGAGACGATCGACCTGCGCCCGTTCGGCATCGGCAAGCATCGCAACGTCGACGATACGCCCGCAGGGGGCGGCGCGGGCATGGTGCTCCGCGCCGATGTAGTGGCGCGCGCCTTCGACGAGGCCGCCATCGGCACGCCGATCGACCGCGCCCGCTGGCCGGTCGTCTACCTTTCGCCCCGCGGCCGGCGCTTCGATCAGGCGACGGCGCGGCGTTGGGCCGGGGCGGAGGGCGTGACACTCCTCTGCGGCCGGTTCGAGGGGGTCGACCAGCGCGTCCTCGATCATTACGCGGTCGAGGAGGTGAGCCTGGGCGACTTCGTCCTGACCGGGGGCGAGATCGCCGCGCAGGCGATGATCGACGCGGCGGTGCGGCTCCTGCCCGGCGTTCTCGGCAATGCCGCCTCCACCGAGGAGGAAAGCCATTCCCACGGCCTGCTGGAACATCCGCACTACACGCGGCCTGCGGTTTGGGAAGGGCGGGAGATCCCCGCCGTGCTGACCTCGGGCGACCATGCCGCCGTCGACCGATGGCGACGGGCGGAGGCGGAGCGGATCACCCGCGAAAGGCGGCCGGATTTGTGGACGGCGTATTCGTCGCGGGCGGATTGACGCGGCACCCGCGAGGCGCGGCCGGAGGCCGCCCGCAACCGGGGACGGCACGGCTTGCTTGACCCCGCGGCCGCTTGCCCCTATACCCCGCCCGTCCGGGGCTTTCGCGAGTCGTCCGGACCTGTTTTGCGTGGCCGATGCACCCGCCTTCTTCGGCGGGAACCGGGCGGCGGGAACAGTCGGAAACATGTCGACCTGACCTCCGGCGGGCGCGGATGCGGACCCGATGAAGACACGGAGCTCTGAGGCGCGCCAGACCATCGCGGGACCACCGCGAGCAAAGGAAAGGAACTGCGATGAACCTGATCGCGCAACTCGAGGCGGAACAGATCGCCGCCCTCGGCAAGACCATCCCGGACTTCAAGGCCGGCGACACCATCCGCGTCGGCTACAAGGTGACCGAAGGCACCCGTTCGCGCGTGCAGAACTACGAAGGCGTCTGCATCTCCCGCAAGGGCGGCAGCACGCTGGCGGCCTCGTTCACCGTGCGCAAGATTTCCTTCGGCGAAGGCGTCGAACGCGTCTTCCCGCTTTACTCGACCAACATCGCGACGATCGAGGTCGTGCGCCGCGGCCGCGTGCGCCGGGCGAAGCTCTACTATCTGCGCGATCGCCGCGGCAAGTCGGCCCGGATCGCCGAAGTCACCAACTACAAAGAAAAAGCCGAGTGAGGAGCGGACCGATGAAACAAGGTATCCACCCCGACTACCACTTCATCACGGTCAAGATGACCGACGGCACCACCTACCAGACCCGCTCGACCTGGGGCAAGGAAGGCGACACGCTGGCGCTCGACATCGACCCGCTGGCGCATCCGGCCTGGACCGGCGGTTCGGCCAAGCTGATGGACACCGGCGGACGCGTGTCGAAGTTCAAGAACAAGTACGCGGGCCTCGGCTTCTGATCGCGGACGCTACGTTGGCAGGCGCCGCCCCACGGGCGGCGTTTTGCGTTTGGCGGTGCCGCGGCCACAGCCGTGCAAAACAGCACCCCGGACCGTGCGGCACCGCTTCCCCCTTGCCGCCGCGGCGTCTATATCTGCGCGCCACAATCGCCCGCGCGGGCGACACCTGGGGAAGGACCGGACCTTGGCGCATATCATCGTGACCGGCAACGAGAAGGGCGGGTCGGGCAAGTCGACCACCGCCATGCATGTCGCAACGGCGCTGGCACGGATGGGCCATCGCGTCGGCGCCCTCGACCTCGACCTCCGGCAGCGCAGCTTCGGGCGTTATATCGAGAACCGCCGCGCCTTCGCCCGGCGCGAGGGGCTGGACCTGCCGACGCCGGACTACCGCGAGCTGCCCGAGGTCGAGCAGGCACAGCTTTCCCCCAACGAGAACGCCTATGACCACCGGCTTTCGGCCGCCGTCGCAACGCTCGATTCGGTGTCGGATTTCATCATCATCGACTGCCCCGGATCGCACACGCGGCTGAGCCAGGTCGCCCATTCGCTTGCCGATACGCTGATCACGCCGCTGAACGACAGCTTCATCGACTTCGACCTGCTGGCGCGCGTCGATCCCGAGACCGGACGCGTCATCGGCCCCTCCATCTATGCCGAGATGGTCTGGAACGCGCGCCAGCTGCGGGCGCGGGCGGGCCTCAAGCCGATCGACTGGATCGTGCTGCGCAACCGTCTGGGCGCCCAGCAGATGCACAACAAGAAAAAGGTCGGGGCGGCGCTGGAACAGCTGTCGAAGCGGATCGGCTTCCGCGTGGCGCCCGGATTTTCAGAGCGGGTGATCTTCCGCGAGCTGTTCCCGCGGGGTCTGACGCTTCTTGACCTGAGGGACGTGGGCGTGGAGACGCTGAACCTCTCCAACGTGGCGGCCCGGCAGGAACTGCGCGATCTCGTCCGCGAGCTTCAGCTGCCGGGCGTAAGCGCGGGCTTCTGAGCCGTCGCCGTGTCAGGCGGCGCGCACGCGGTTCTTGAACAGCGGCGGCGTCGACATCCGCGTCGGGCGGGGCGTCTTCGGCTTGGTCATGATCGTCAGGCGCTGACCGAAGGCATCGGTCTGTTCGGGGTTCTTGCGCGCGAAGCGGATAAGGAATGCGACGGCGGTTTTCATTTCTTTTCGACCCGTTTCAGCGCCCCCACGATCTGTATCGCCGCTCTCCTTGACGGAAAAATGGCGCGCCCAAGGTCTTTCGTGGATGCGATGTCACACTTGCGCCACGGGTTTTGACGCCAAGGCCGCTCGGGCCGGCGCGCCCTGATGCGACATGTTCCGGGGCTTACGCCTTGCACCTGAGCGCAGGCGGTGCATAAGGTCATGCCGAACAACGGAGAGACGGCATGGATATCAGGACGGTGGGCATCGTGGGCGCGGGCCAGATGGGCAACGGGATTGCCCATGTCTTCGCCCTTGCCGGGTTCGAAGTTCTGCTGAACGACATCACGCAGGACGCACTCGACAAGGCGGTGGCCCTGATCGACCGGAACCTGGAACGTCAAGCCTCGCGCGGAAAGATCACCGAGGAGGACCGCAAGGCGGCCCTGGCGCGCATCGGCACGACGCTGAAGCTCGCGGACCTGGGCAAGACCGATCTGATCATCGAGGCCGCGACGGAGCGCGAGACGGTGAAGCAGGCGATCTTCGAAGATCTGCTACCGCATCTGAAGCCGACGACGATCCTGACCTCGAACACCTCGTCGATCTCGATCACCCGCCTGGCAAGCCGCACCGACCGGCCCGAGAAGTTCATGGGCTTCCACTTCATGAACCCGGTGCCGGTGATGCAACTGGTGGAACTGATCCGCGGCATCGCCACGGACGAACCGACCTACCGGACGCTTCTGGCCGTGGTTGAGAAACTGGGCAAGACCGCGGCAAGCGCCGAGGACTTCCCGGCCTTCATCGTCAACCGCATCCTGATGCCGATGATCAACGAGGCGGTCTATACGCTTTACGAGGGCGTCGGCTCGGTCAAATCCATCGACGAATCCCTGAAACTGGGCGCGAACCACCCGATGGGGCCGCTCGAACTGGCCGATTTCATCGGGCTGGATACGTGCCTTGCCATCATGAACGTCCTGCACGACGGTCTGGCGGATACCAAGTACCGGCCCTGCCCGCTCCTGACCAAGTATGTCGAGGCCGGCTGGCTGGGCCGGAAGACCAGCCGCGGCTTCTACGACTACCGGGGCGAGGTGCCGGTCCCGACACGCTGAGGTTTTCGCTCCGAAGGGGGTGCAAGGTCTCCGCGTTCCGGGCGGCGTCAGGGTTCGTCAGTAGCCTTCGCCGAACTTGTCGGCCACCAGCGCCGCCAGCGCGTCGGCCAGCGCCTCGGCCTGTGCCCCGTCGGTCCGCACGCAGATCGCCGTCCCGCGCGATGCGGCCAGCATCAGAAGCCCCATTATGGAATCGCCGGATACGCGCATGCCGTCCTTTTCCACCTCGGCGGACGCATCATGCGCTTCGACCACCTCGACGAACTTGGCCGAGGCGCGGGCGTGCAGCCCCTTTTCGTTGACGATCTTCAGGACCCGCTCGATCACGGCCGCACCTGCCCCGCACCGCCAGCATAGACATTGATGTACTTGCGCCCTGCATCCAGCGCGGTCGCCACTGCATCGGGAACCGAAAGATTGCGCGACTTGGCCAGCTTGATCAGCATCGGCAGGTTGGCGCCGTAGATAATGCGGCGGTTCTGCCGTTCGCAGGCGCACAGCGACAGGTTGGAGGGCGATCCGCCGAACATGTCGGTCACCACCACCACCCCGTCGCCATCATCGACGGCATCCGCCGCATCGCGGATCTCGGCCTGCTTTTCAGCGCGGTCGTGATCCTCCTCGATGGCGATGGCCCGGATCCCGGACTGCTTGCCCACGACATGCTCAACCGCTGCGAGATACTCGCGCGCCAAACCGCCATGTGCGACGATCACGACCCCGATCACGCCCTGTCACCTTGTACTGCCGTCGCCCCGGAGGTCCGGCGTTCCAATTCCCGATGCCTTTTAGACACCTGCCAACCGGCCTCCGCAAGTTCTTTGGCCATTTTTTCTGCAACTGCAATGCTGCGGTGTTGCCCGCCGGTGCAGCCGAAGCCGATTGCGACATGGCTCTTGCCTTCTGCGACCTGCGCCGGCAACAGAAACAGGATCAGATCACGCACGCGCTGAAAGAATTCGGGGAATCGCGGGTCATCGTTGACGTAATCCACCACCGCCGGATCGCGCCCGTCGAGCGCCCGCAGGCGTTCGTCCCAGTGCGGGTTGCGAAGGAAGCGGCAGTCGAACATCAGGTCAAGCCCGCGCGGCGCGCCGCGCTTGTAGGAAAAGGACTGGATCGACACTGCCAGCCGCCCTGCGGCGGCGCGGTCGAACCAGCGCGCGATTTCCGCCTTGAGATCGTGCGGGGACAGGTCCGAGGTGTCGATAAGCACGTCGGCACGGGCCCGGATCGGCACCAGCAGGTCGATCTCGCTCAGCACGCCGAGCGAAGGCGCCTCGGAGGGCGACAGCGGATGACGGCGGCGTGTCTCACCGAAGCGGCGAACCAGTTCGTCGGCCCGGCAGTCGAGGAACAGCACTTCGGGCACGACGTCGGGGCTGGCGGTCAGCCGGTCGATCAGCTCGATCAGACCTGCGACCGAAAAGTCGCGGTTTCGCACATCGATGCCCAGCGCCAGCGGTCGCTGGATCGGCGGCCCCTCGAACAGCCGGGGGATCAGGCTCAGCGGCAGGTTGTCGATCGGCTCGTATCCGAGGTCTTCCAGAACGCGCAACGCGGTCGAGCGGCCCGCCCCCGACGGTCCGGTCACCAGGACCAGGCTTTGGCCCGATCCGGACTTGTCCTGCAATGCGTTCATCTCGTGGCTGTTCATGCGCGTCGTCCGGCCCTGAGATATTGCAGGATGGCGGCAGGAAAATGCCCGCTCTCGACTCTGTGAACAAGCGGAACGATATGCCCGGAGATCGTTGTCTCCCGCCAGGGTGGCAGGCGTTCGGTTTCGGTCGCCGCCAAGTCGACGGCAAGCACGATCACTGCGGCCTCCGTAGTCTCGGCGGACAGAAGCCCGACGCCTCGCGCCTCGATCATGCCGCGAAGGGTGGCGGGCGCGCGTGCGATGCACGCCCCGTCCCGTTCCAGGATCTCAACGCCGTCATCGGCGACAAGGGTGCAGCCGTGGGCCATCAGTTGCAGCGCCAGCGCGGATTTCCCCGACCCCGACGGCCCGAGGATCAGCACCCCCCGATGCCCGAGGCAGACACAGGCCGCGTGAAGGATCAGGGGCGTGTCGACCCTCCGGGTCACAGCGGCAGGCCCACGACGAAGCGCGCGCCTAGGGGCGGAGAGGTCATGTCGGCGTCGGCGGTCCGTATGTTCTCGGCCCAGATGACGCCGCCGTGCGCCTCGACGATCTGGCGCGAGATGGCAAGGCCAAGGCCGGAGTGGTTGCCGAACTGACCCGGCGGCCGCTCCGAGTAGAAGCGCTTGAAGATCTTCTGGAGCGCCTGGTCCGGGATGCCGGGGCCGGTATCCTCTACCACCACCAGAACCCGGTTCTCGCGCTTGCGTGCCCAGACGCGGACCGCATCATCCTTTTCGCAGAAGGAGAGCGCGTTCGAGACGAGGTTGACGAAGACCTGCGCCAGCCGCGCCTCGAGCCCGGTGGTCATGACCGCATCCGCCGGCAGGTCGGTGATGAAGTCGATGCCCTTCGCGCGGGCTTCCTCGGCGAAATACTGCGTGATGCCGCGGAGCGTCTTGATCAGGTCAAAAACCTCTTCCTCTTCCTTCACCAGTTCGCTGTCGAGTCGCGAGGCGTTGGAGATGTCGCTGACCAGACGGTCCAGACGGCGCACGTCGTGGTCGATCACGTCCAGGAGCTTTTCGCGCTGATCGTCACGCTTGGCCAGCCGCAGCGTTCCGACCGCGGAGCGCAGCGAGGCGAGCGGGTTCTTGATCTCGTGCGCGACGTCGGCGGCGAACTGTTCGTTCGACTCGATCCGGTCGTAAAGGGCGGTCACCATGCCGCGCATCGCGCCCGACAGGCGCCCGATCTCGTCGGGGCGCGCGGTCAGGTCGGGAATGCGCACGCGACCGGGATTGAGCCGGCGTGCGTTCTTGTCGCGCCCCAGTTCGGCAGCCGCGGCAAGATCGGCAAGCGGGTTCGCGATGGTCGAGGCCAGAAGCAGGCTGAGCCCGACCGACACCACGACCGCGACGAAGAACATCTCGAGTATCTGTTCCCGCTCGACCCGGACAAGCCGGTCGATCTCGCTTGCGGCGGAAGCGAGGGCGACGACACCGATCACCGTATCGCCGCGCCGGATCGGGGTGGCGACGGCAAAGATCGTCTCTCCCGAGGTGTCGAGGGCCGTGGTGATCAGCGTTTCACCGGCAAGCGCGTCGGGAACGAGTTCCCGGGCAAGATCCTGAATCGGAACGACATCCTCGATCCCGTCACGGAAGGACAGGAGCGAGGAGATGGTTTCCCAGACACCGTTGAGAAAGTCGGTGATGATCGTCGGGCGGCGGTCGTCCTTGAAGCCGGCCACGACCTCCGGCTCGGGGCGCGCGGCGCCGAGCGTGCTGGCAAGCGGAGCGCCGGTCAGATCGAAGACGAAAAGCTCGACCCCCGGAGGAATTTCCAGCCCGGCAAGTGTAGCCCTGGCGTCGATGCCGTCGGAAGTCGCCAGATTCACCGGCCCCGACAGCGGCACCTGCACCTCGAACACATCGGCGATGAGCTGTGCCTCGGACACCAGGCCCGCCTCGCGCTGGATCGCAAGGCTGTCGCGGAACGGGTTCAGGTAAAGCACACCCGCCACCAGAACGACCATGGCCAGCAGGTTGAAGATGATGATCTTGCGCGCCAGCGGCGAGCGATTGAGCGAAATCAGACCGCGGCGTTCGCGTCCGGCACGAAGTTCCTGGTCGAGGATGCCATCAGGAGAGACCCAATCCTCGCCCAGAACGACGTCGGCGCGACTTGCCGGCTTTCGTTTGTCGAGAAAGCGGAACCTCTCTGCAAAGCTCATTCTTCGTTGTATCGATAACCGATACCGTAAAGCGTCTCGATGGCGGAGAAATCGTCGTCCACCATGCGCATCTTCTTGCGCAGACGCTTGATGTGGCTGTCAATCGTGCGGTCGTCGACATAGACCTGATCGTCGTAGGCGACATCCATCAGCTGATCGCGGCTTTTCACGAAGCCGGGCCTCTGGGCAAGCGCCTGCAGGAGCAGGAACTCCGTGACGGTCAGGGCGACATCGCGCCCCTTCCAGCTGACCGAATGGCGCAGTGGATCCATGGTCAGCGATCCGCGCGTCATGATCTTGGTTTCTTCCGTCGTCGCGACCTCACCGGTGGCGATCGCCTCCTGACGGCGCAGCAGCGCGCGGATGCGCTCGACCAGAAGGCGCTGCGAGAACGGTTTCTTCACATAGTCGTCCGCGCCCATGCGAAGACCCAGAACCTCGTCGATCTCGTCGTCCTTGGAGGTCAGGAAGATGATCGGCATGGAGGTCTTCTGCCGCAGCCGCTGCAGCAGGTCCATGCCGTCCATGCGTGGCATCTTGATGTCAAGGACGGCCATGTCCGGCATGCGCTTGTTGAAGGCGTCAAGCGCGGATTGCCCGTCGTTATAGGTTTCGACCTCGAACCCTTCGGCTTCGAGCGTCATCGACACGGACGTCAGGATGTTCCTGTCATCGTCGACCAACGCGATCCTGGACATGCACTGGTTCCTTCGTACTGCTCGGGTCGGCATGGGTTGCCGATATTTTGCCACATGTTCCGATTTCCGGGGGGCTGAATCAACCTCTAACTGCGAATCAGCCGGTCCGGCGCCTCTGGCAGCAGGAAATTTCAGGGAACCCTTGCCGAATTGCCGCACTTTTGGAAGCAATCGCGACGATCTCGGCGGGCTTGCGCGCGTGGTTGCGCTAAAGTTCGGATGGTGGCGCTAACGACTTGTGTGGCTTCTGGTTCCTGCTTTCAAGCTCGTGTTATAGGGGCCTTGCCGGGCCGCGGCAGGCCCGGCGCGCGCTGCCGGAAACGGCCCGGGCGCGCCTGCTGGGACGATCAGACGCCGCAAGCCGGCACCAGGAGCGACAGATGACGACAGGACGGGTAAACCCCTCGCACCGATTGGAAGATCAAGGTATCGCGGGGCTCGGCTCTGTCTATTACAACCTGTTGGAGCCCGCGCTGATCGAGGCGGCGCTGAAACGTGGCGAGGGCACGCTGGGCAAGGGTGGGACGTTCCTTGTCACCACCGGCAAGCACACCGGCCGTTCCCCCAAGGACAAGTTCGTTGTCCGCACCCCGTCGGTCGAGGACACGATCTGGTGGGACAACAACAAGCCGATGTCGCCTGAGGCGTTCGACCGGCTGCATGAGGACATGATCGCGCACATGAAGGGGCGCGATTATTTCGTTCAGGACCTGTTCGGCGGTGCCGACCCCGAACACCGGCTGGACGTGCGCGTGGTGACGGAACTGGCCTGGCATGGGCTCTTCATCCGCCATCTGCTGCGCCGCCCGACGCGGGACGAACTGGACGACTTCATCCCCGAATTCACCATCATCAACTGCCCCTCGTTCAAGGCCGACCCCGAGCGTCACGGCTGCCGGTCCGAGACGGTGATCGCGCTCAACTTCGACAAGAAGCTGATCCTGATCGGAAACACTGCGTACGCGGGCGAGAACAAGAAGTCTGTCTTCACGCTCCTGAACTACATCCTGCCCGGCAAGGGCGTGATGTCGATGCACTGCTCGGCCAACCACGCGATCGGAAATCCGGACGATACCGCGGTGTTCTTCGGCCTTTCGGGCACCGGCAAGACCACGCTTTCGGCCGACCCGTCGCGCACGCTGATCGGGGACGACGAACACGGCTGGTCGGATCGCGGCACCTTCAACTTCGAAGGCGGCTGCTATGCCAAGACGATCAACCTGTCGGCCGAGGCGGAGCCGGAGATTCACGCCACGACCGAGAAGTTCGGCACCGTGATCGAGAACATGATCTTCGATCCGGAGACGTTCGAGATTGATTTCGAGGACAATTCGATCACCGACAACATGCGCTGTGCCTACCCGCTGGAGTATATCTCCAACGCCTCGCACACGGGGCTTGGCGGGCATCCGAAGAACGTGATCATGCTGACCTGCGACGCCTACGGGGTGCTGCCGCCGATCGCGCGGCTGACGCCGGCGCAGGCGATGTACCATTTCCTTTCGGGCTTCACCTCGAAGACGCCGGGCACCGAGGTGGGGGTTGTCGAGCCGCTTCCCACCTTCTCCACCTGCTTCGGCGCGCCCTTCATGCCGCGGCGCCCGGAAGTCTACGGCAAGCTGCTGCAGGATCAGATCGCGCGGCACGGCGCGACCTGCTGGCTGGTCAACACCGGTTGGACGGGCGGCGCCTACGGCACCGGCCGGCGCATGCCGATCCGGGCGACGCGCGCGCTGCTGACCGCAGCACTTGACGGGTCGCTGAACGCCGTCGAGTTCCGCAAGGACCCGAATTTCGGATTCGATGTGCCCGTCGCCGTGCCGGGGGTCGACGCGACCCTGCTCGACCCGCGCCGGACCTGGGCGGACGCCGCCGCCTACGAGGCGCAGGCGCGCAAGCTTGTCGGCATGTTCGCGAACAACTTCGCTCAGTACGTCCCCTACATCGACGCCGAGGTGAAGGCCGCCGCGATCGGCTGAGCCAGCAAGGTAACCGCACGAAGGGCCGCGCCATGCGCGGCCCTTTTCGCTTTGGCTGCCTCACCCGTCTGGAACACCCATGCCGCGCAGCGGGCGTGATCGTCAAAACGCTTCCACGGGGGACCGCCCTCCGCGCTTTCCCCCCAATCACGTCTTTTCACGCCCCTGTGAGACGGGCATATTCAACCGGAACACATTGTGGAGGATCAGGAATGCGCGCGGACGATCTCATCGGCGGCAACGCCGTTTTTCTGGCCATTGCGGCCTTTATCATCCTTTGCATCTTCCTTGGTGTGCGGATCGTGCCGCAGTCCGAAAAGCATGTGGTCGAACGCTTCGGGCGGCTGCGCGCGGTTCTGGGCCCCGGCATCAACTTCATCGTGCCCTTCCTCGACCGGATCGCGCACAAGATCTCCGTCCTCGAACGGCAACTGCCGAACGCGCATCAGGATGCGATCACCTCGGACAACGTGCTGGTCAAGGTGGAAACCTCGGTCTTCTACCGCATCACGGAGCCGGAAAAGACCGTCTACCGCATCCGCGACGTGGACGCGGCCATCGCCACCACGGTGGCAGGGATCGTGCGCAGCGAGATAGGCAAGCTGGAGCTTGACCAAGTGCAGTCGAACCGCGCCGACCTGATCCACAAGGTGCGCGAACAGGTCGCGGTCATGGTCGACGACTGGGGGATCGAGGTGACGCGCGCCGAAATCCTGGACGTCAACCTCGACGAGGCGACGCGCGCCGCGATGCTGCAACAGCTGAACGCCGAACGGGCGCGCCGGGCGCAGGTGACCGAGGCGGAGGGCAAGAAGCGGGCCGTCGAACTCAACGCCGATGCGGAGCTTTACGCGGCCGAACAGGAAAGCAAGGCGCGCCGCATCCTTGCCGATGCCGAGGCCTATGCGACCGGCGTGATCGCCGAGGCGATCAAGCAGAACGGGCTCGAGGCGGCGCAGTATCAGGTGGCGCTGAAGCAGGTCGAGGCCCTGACCGCGGTCGGCCAGGGTGCAGGCAAGCAGACGGTGATCGTGCCGGCGCAGGCGCTGGACGCCTTCGGTGACGCGTTCAAGATGCTGAAAGGACGACTCTGATGGCCTTGTGGCAGGAATGGTGGGTGTGGTTCACCGCCGGCGTCGTGCTGGCAATCATCGAGGTGGCCCTGCCCGGTTTCATCTTTCTCGGCTTCGCATGCGGTGCGGTCGTGGTGGGGATCGGCCTTTGGGCCGGCATGCTGGGCGGGTCGCTGTCGGCGCTGCTCCTGGCCTTCGCCCTTGCGTCGCTGGCCTGCTGGGCAGCGCTCCGCGCCATCTTTGCCCGCAGGCACGGCAAGGTGAAGATCTGGGAAAAGGACATCAACGACAACTGAGCGTTGGCCTTGATAGTTTCGGGGGCGGTGTGTCCGGTGGACAGGCCGCCCCTGTCACGTCTTGTCAGTCGGCAAAGCCGGGCGCAATGCGCCGTTCTCCGACCGCGAGGCCCGCGTAGTTGGTCAGCGGCCCGGTCAGGTAGCGCTTGACGACCGGATGGCCGGGATCGAGCGCGTCAAGCCGGATGAGGAGGGCGACGATCGCCGCCTCGGACGCGCGTTCCGCCCCGTCGAGGATCTTCAGCGCGATCCCCATCCGCTGCTCGGGCAGGATCGCGACAAAGACCGCCTCGGCCCCGGTCTTGACCGCGACCTTGCCACCCATGGCGCGCATCAGGTTGGTGCATGCGCGCCCCTCGCCCGCGACGAGTTCGGGAAACGCCGTCATCGCCGCCACCAGACGCGCCGCCGCCCGCGAACGGGTGTCGGAACGGTCCCCCGCGGCAGCGTAGAACGCCATGGCGCGGGCAAGTCCGTGCACGGTCGTCGCGAAGTTCGGGGCCGAACAGCCGTCGATCCCGTATCCGGGCGAAGCGACGCCCGTCACCTCCTCGAACGCCTGCCGGACCGCGACCTGCACCGGATGGTCGACAAGGTGATAGTCCGGCCCCGCCCTCAGATGGCGGGTCAGCGTCAGGAAACCCGAATGCTTGCCCGAGCAGTTGTTGTGGATGCGGCAGGGGCTTTCGCCCTTGCAGAGCACCTCCTTCATCGCCTCGGCATCGCGCGGCATCTGCGGCCCGCAGCGCAGGTCGTCGTCGCCAAGGCCCAGATCGCCCAGCCAGCGGGTGACAAGGTCGGTATGCACCGCCGCCGCCTGATGGCTGGCACAGGACAGCGCCAGCCGCGACGGCCCCACCCCCAGTGCGTCGGCCGCGCCGCTTTCGACCAGCGGCAGCGCCTGAAGCATCTTGCACGACGACCGCGGGAAGATAACCGCATCCGCGTCACCCCAGGCCTCGACGATCGCGCCGGTGGCGTCGCAGACGACTGCATGGCCGTGGTGCAGGCTCTCCAGCAGTCCGCCGCGCCAGAACTCTACCATCGGAACTGCCTTCATCCCACTTTCCCCTCAGCGAAAAACTGCCAACGGCCCTTTGCGACTTGGACCGGATTGCGCTAAGGCTGTCATATCGGGTTGAAATGGCATCCGCCACGGCAAAGGCGCAGGAACAGTGCGCCGTGCGGTGCGGAACAGAGCCTGCAGGAGGCGAAACGTGAACACGATGGCAAGAACGCTTGGCGGCCTGTGCGTGGCGGCAGCGACGATGATGGCGGGCGCGGCCAGCGCGCAGGACGCGAACAGCCGGGTAGCGGCAAACGGGGACTGGAGCTTCTACGTTTCCGACAGTCCTAAGCAGTGCTGGAGCGTGTCGGCCCCGGTCGAGACGGTGAACACCAAGGATGGCCAGCCGGTTTCGGTGCGCAGGGGTGACATCCTGCTGTTCGTGACCTTCAATCCGGGTGCGGCAAGCGGGGAGATTTCCTTTTCCGGCGGCTATCCCTTTGCCGAAGGATCCTCACCCACGCTCGAGGTCGACGGAAAGACGTTCGAGCTTTTCCTGAACAGCGCGACCGACCCCGAGGTGGCATGGTCGCCCAGCGCCGAGGTGGACGCGCAGATCATCGCGGCGATGAAGGCCGGATCGAAGGCGGTCGTCAAGGCGCGCTCCGGCCGCGGTACGCAGACGCAGGACACCTTCTCCCTGACCGGCTTCACGGCGACGGTGGACGAGGCCGCCAAGCGCTGCGCGAACTGATCCCGGCGGACACGGATCAACAAGGCCCGCTTCCTGCGAAGCGGGCCTTGTTCCGTTTCTTGCCCCCCGCTCAGACAGTGTGCAGGTAGAGGTCGAAGTCCAGTTCCGACACGGTGCGGTTGACGCGCGCGTATTCCGCCGCCTTCACCGCCGTGAAGGTGCGGTGCATGTCCTCGCCCAGCGCATCCTTGAGGAAGGCCGAGCGCTTCGCCGCCTCGATCGCGGTCCGCCAGTCGCGCGGCATCGCGTCGCCATCGTCGTCGGCGTAGCCGTTTCCGGTGGTTTCCGGGCCGGGGTCGATCCGGTTCCGCAGGCCGTGACGGATCGCGGCCAGAACCGTCGTCGCGACCAGATAGGGGTTGGCGTCCACACCCGATGGCCGGTGTTCGATCCGGCGCGCACGCACGTCGCCCGCCGGAATGCGCAGCGCGACCGAGCGGTTGTTGACGCCCCAGTTGGTCGAGACCGGAGCATAGCTCTGGTTCGCGAAGCGGCGCCAGGAATTGGCGTGCGGCGCAAAGACCAGCATGGATTCAGCCATCGTGTCCCGCATGCCGCCCAGCGCGTGCAGGATCGTCTCGGTCCACTTGCCCTCGTCCTTTTCGGCAAAGACATTGCGGCCCGTTTCATCTTGCAGCGAGACGTGGAAATGCATGCCGGACCCGGCATATTCCTCGACCGGCTTGGCCATGAAGCACGCCGTCACCCCGTGCGCCCGCGCCTGCGCGCGGACGATCCGCTTGAGCCGGATCAGGTCGTCGGCCGCCTGCATCACGTCCTCGCGGTAATGCAGGGTCAGCTCATACTGACCCGGCGCATATTCGGAAATCAGCGTTTCCGCCTTGATGCCCGCCTTTTCGGCCGCCGCGTAGACATCCGAAAACAGCGGCAGCATCCCGTGCAGGTGATCGACCGAATAGACCTCGGTCTTGCGGGAATGGCGGCCGTCGAGCACGTCGCGCGCGGGCTGCACCTTGCCGTCCGGGCCGCGGTCGTTGGCCAGCAGGAAGAACTCAAGCTCGAACGCGGCGGCGGGCTTCAGCCCCTCGGCCGCCAGAAGATCGACCTGACGTTGCAGCGCATGGCGCGGGTCCGAGGTCATCGGCTTGCCGTCCAGCTCGTAAAGCGACAGGAACACCTCGCCCCGCGGCGGCGTGGTGTTGTGAAGCGGCTTCAGCGTGCCGGGGATCGGCCAGGCGCGCAGGTCGCCGTCGCCCTGGTCCCAGATCAGCCCGGTTTCGTGCACATCCTCGCCGCAGATGTCGAGCCCCAGGATCGAGATCGGCATGTGGCGCCCGGACTTGTAGACCGACAGAAGTTCGTGCCGGCGGATGATCTTGCCGCGCCCGATCCCGTTGGAATCGTGCAGAACGATGTCGAAGGCCTCGATCTCTGGATGAGCTTCGAGAAAGGCTTCGGCCTCGGCAAGGGTGGCGCCGGAGGGGCAGGTCTGGGTCATTGTATCTCTCAGGCGAAAAGTTCGGTCATGATTTCGTCGAAGGCGCCGACAAGCCGGTCGATCTGGCGTTTCTTCGTTACGGGGCTGACCAGCATCATGTTGTGGAACGGCGCGATCAGGCAGCCGCGGTTCAGAAGCCCGGTGTGCACCGCCGCCTCGACCGCGTGCACATGGGCACCCGCCGCCTCGCTCCCGTTGTTCAGCGGGCCGGGGGCGCAGATGAACTCCACCCGCGCGCCGACGCGGACGACATGCCAGGGCGCCTTGTGCTTTTCGATCACCGCCGACAGGCCCGCGTGCAGCCGCGCGGCGCCCTTTTCCATGTGGGCGTAGTTCTTCGCGGTCATCACCTCGGACAGGTTCGCGACCAGGCAGGCGAACTGCATCGGGTTGGCCGAAAGCGTCGTGCCCATGCCGGAGTGGCCCGGCGCGCGTTTCTTGTCATAGGCGCGAAACGCCTCGGCCACCTTCGGACGCAGGCCCCAGACCGCGGTGGGCATGCCCCCCGCCACGCACTTGCCGACGACGAAGATGTCGGGGTCGAGCCCGTGCACCGCCGTATAGCCGCCAAGACCGGAGGAGATCGTGTGCGTCTCGTCGATGATCAGAAGCGCGCCGTGCTTCGTGGCCAGTTCGCGCAAGCCTTCGTGAAAGCCCGGCGCGGGCAGGACCATGCAGGAATTGGTCATCACGGGCTCGGTCAGGATCGCCGCGACATCGCCGCGCGTCAGCGCCGCCTCGACCCCGGAAAGATCATTGAACTCGCAGGAAACGGCCAGCGTCGACAGGTCCGTGACCTGCCCGACCAGGCCGGGGCGCGACCGGGTCTTGCCATCATGCAGTTCGACCATCGCGTCATCGACGGTGCCGTGGTAGCAGCCGTTGAAGACAAGGACCTTGGGCCTGCCGGTCACCGCCCGGGCGACACGGAGCGAAAAGCGGTTGGCGTCCGTCGCCGTCGTGGCGATCTGCCAGCGGAAATCGCCGAAGCGGTTGGTCAGAAGCCGGCCGGCCTTCAGCGCGGCCTCGGTCGGCAGCATGTAGGTCAGGCCGTTCCGGGCCTGCTTGCGGATCGCCTTTGCGACCGGGGCCGGCGAATGGCCGAACATCGACCCGGTGTCGCCCAGGCAGAAATCGTCGATCCCGTAGCCGTCCAGGTCGGTCAGGCGGGCGCCGCGGGCCTCGGCGACCAGCATCGGGAAGGGCATCGGCCAGTCCCGCATCCAGTGCATCGGCACCCCGTCCAGATAGGTCTCCGCCCCTTTTTCCAAAGCCTTTCGCGTCTTCGGACGCGACTGAGCAAAGCGGCGCTGCTCGCGCTCGGCGAAAGCTTGAAGGCGGTCGCGGTTCACGCCGGCGATCGTGTCGGATTTCGGGGCCATGCGACTCTCCTCACAGGTCGCCCCGCTTGTGGCAAAATTTTGATCAAAAATAAAGGGGCATTCCGGCAGGCCCATGAAAACCGGGAATCCGAGGCGGGCGCCGTTTGATGAAATTCCGGTCCGTCAGACCGACAGGGCCATGAGCGCCGCCCAACCCGCGATTTCCCCCGCCTGCTGCATGGCGCCCAGAACGTCGCCGGTCTGCCCGCCGATCTGCCGGCGGGCGAGGAGGCCGAGGGCAAGCGCGGCAAGGCTGATCGAAAGGGCCATGGCGAGGGCTGCGAATACACCCAGCGGAAGCAGGCAGACAAACCCGAGGACCGCGGCCGGCAGCGCGGGCACCTCTTCCGTCGCGGCGGCACGTCCAAGGCCGTCCGGGCGGGCCGGCGGCATCAGGGCCAGAGCGGCAGGCATGGTTGCCCGACTGGCCGCCGCCATCGCGACCAGCGCCCAGCCCGCACCGGCGGGGGCGAGCGCGGCAATCGCCGTAGCCCGGAAGCCCAGGGACAGCACCAGGGCGACAACTCCGTAGCTGCCGATGCGGCTGTCGCGCATGATCTCCAGCTTGCGGTCGCGGGTGGCCCCCCCGCCGAACCCGTCGGCAAGATCGGCCAGCCCGTCCTCGTGCATCGCCCCAGTGGCCAGCGCCGAGACCGCGAGGGCAAGGATCGCCGCGGCCAGGGGCGGCAGCCCGGCGCCCAACGCGAGCGCAAGGGCCAGCGCCGCGAGGAACCCGACGACAAGGCCGGCGATCGGCCAGGCCCAGGCCGAGGCCGCCATCGACGGAGCGGTGCCTGCGATCCGGCCGACCGGCAGGCGCGTAAGCAGCATCAGCGCCAGGCGCAGCTCCTCGCGCCGCCGGGCGGGGTCGCCGCCGCCGTTCATGCCCCCGAAACCCCGGCCTCGCCGAAGGTGGCCATGCCGTTGTGGCAGGCCAGCGCCGCACGCAGGATGCCCAGCGCCAGTGCGGCGCCGGAGCCTTCGCCGAGGCGCATGTCGAACTCGAGCACGGGGCGCTTGTGGATCGCCGCCAGCAGCTTGCGGTGGCCGGGCTCGGCCGAGACGTGGCCGACCAGGCAGTGATCCAGCAGCCGCTTGTCGGCGGCGTAAAGGACGGCGGCGGCGGCGGTGCAGATGAAGCCGTCGAGGATTACCGGGATGCGCGCCGCGCGGGCGGCCAGAACCGCGCCGCAGATCGCCGCCTGTTCGCGCCCGCCCAGCGCCGCCAGCACCGCCATCGGGTTGCCAAGGATGGCATCGTGCCGCTTCAGCCCGCGTTCGATCGCGTCGACCTTCCGGTTGATCCCGGCCTTGTCCGACCCGGTTCCGGGCCCGACCCATTCCGCGACCGGCCCGCCGAAGCAGGCCGAGGCGAGGGCCGCCGCGACGGTGGAGTTGCCGATCCCCATCTCGCCGAGGATAAGGACATCCGCCCCGTCGTCCACCGCCGAGGCACCCTGCCAGAACGCATCGAGGCAATCGGTCTCCGACATCGCCGGGCCTTCGGTGAAGTCCGCCGTCGGGCGTCCAAGTTCCAGCGCGATCACCGTCAGGTCAGCCCCGTTGACCGCGCAAAGCTGGTTGATCGCCGCCCCCCCACGCTCGAAATTCGCGACCATCTGCGCGGTCACTTCCTGCGGATAGGGGTTCACGCCCTGCGCGCAGATGCCGTGGTTGCCCGCGAAGACGAGCGCCTGCGCGCGCCAGATCTCGGGCCGCGCGGTGCCGCGCCAGGCGGCCATGAACTCGGCCAGTTGTTCCAGCCGGCCCAGCGATCCCGGCGGCTTTGTCAGCGAGTTCTGGCGGGCGCGGGCGGCGTCGGCTGCCGCCCTGTCCTCGACGGGCAGCGTATCCGCCAGGGCAGGAATATCGGCGAGTGCGGCGATCGGGGGAAGGCTCATGTCATTTCACTTTCAGGGGCAGGCCCGCGACAGCCAGGATGACCTCATCCGCCGCCGCCGCGACCCATTGGTTGAGAAGCCCGGCCGCATCGCGAAACTCGCGCGCAAGGGCGTTGTCGGGAACGATGCCGCCGCCGACCTCGTTGGTGACAAGGAGGACGGGGTCGGCCTGCCGGTGCAAGGCGTCGACAAGCGCCCGGCCCTCGGCCTGCCAGTCGTGGCCGCCCAGCATGAGGTTGGTCAGCCAGAGCGTCAGGCAGTCGACAAGCCGCGGGCCCTGCCCGTCGGTGGCGCGCAGCGCCCCGACAAGGTCCAGGGGTTCGGGATGCGTCACCCATTCCGCCCCCCGCCGCGCCTGATGCCGGGCAACCCGGCTGGCCATCTCGTGATCCCGGACTTCGGCCGTGGCGATGTAGACCGCGCGCGGCGCAAGGCTCAGCGCCTTTGTCTCGGCGATGCCGCTTTTGCCCGATCGGGCGCCCCCGGTGATCAGTATCGTCTTGCCCATGGCTCGGTCTCAAAGCAGAAACGGGCCGGGCACGAAAGGGGGAATGCGACGGTGGGCGACCGGCGGGCGACAGAGTTGATCCTGATACGGCATGCACCGGCGCTGGCTGGCGGGCGTCTGTGCGGGCGAACCGACGTGCCCGCGGATCTGGGGAAACCGGCCGACCTCGCGCGACTGGGCCGCATGCTGGGGGTTCCGGATCACCTGAGGGTCAGCCCGGCCTTGCGATGCCGGCAAACGCTGGATGCGCTCTGGCCGGGCCGGAGCGCGAAAGAGGATGCCGCGCTCTGGGAGCAGGATTTCGGGGAATGGGAGGGGCGCGCGCTGACCGACCTTCCCGACCTGGGGCCGTTGAGCGGGTCGGCGCTGGCCGCACACCGCCCGCCGGGCGGCGAAAGCTTCGCCGATCTCTGCGCCCGCGCAGGCCCCGCCATCGAGCTTGCGGCGGCAAGCGTAGGCCGGGTGGCCGTCGTCGCCCACGCGGGCATCGTGCGCGCGGCCCTGGCGCAGGCCCTTGGCGACGTGGCCGCAGCCCTGGCCTTTGAGGTTGCCCCCCTCTCCGTCACGCGGCTGCGGCCGCTTGCGGCAGGCGGCTACAGCGTGATCGCCGTCAACTGGACCCTGGCATGACACGGCGCGAAACCTGCGTCACGGGTCACTTCGGCGAACTGCTGCAGGGGAGGTTCGGGCCTTCGGGTCCGGTGGTGCTGGTCACGCTGCCGTGCCCCGTTCTGGGCGTTTCGGGCCGGTATCGTGCCGGATGCGGCCTGCAGGTCCACGGCCACGGCCAGCGACTTGTCACGCCTTTGCGGGCCCGGCGGCTTCTGGCGGCGCTGGAGTTGCCGCGACACGGGCGGTTTTCCCTGCGCGCCGCCATGCCGCTTGGTGGTGGCTCGGGCGCCTCGACCGCGGCCCTCGTCGCGCTGGCGCGGCTTGCGGGCTGGGCGGGGGACGAGCTGACGCTCGCCCGCGCCTGCATCGCCTGCGAAGGCGCCAGCGACCCGACGATGTTCGATGCGCCCGAGCGGCTTTTGTGGGCGTCCCGAAAGGGCGAGATCGTCGCGGCAACGGCGCCGCTACCCGTCTTCGATGTCGTCGGAGGATTTTTCGGCCCGGTGCGCAGGACCGATCCGCGCGACTCGGATTTCGCCGACATCTCGGACCTTTGGCCGCACTGGCAGTCGGCCGCAGCGGCAGGCGACCGGACAGCGCTTGCGGGCCTCAGCAGCGAGGCCGCCCGCCGAACCCTGGCCCTGCGCGGGCCGGACGCCGACCCTACCGAAGCGATTGCCCGCGAACTTGGCGCCC
The DNA here is from genome assembly GCF_025380365.1 of Albidovulum sediminis. Classification (GTDB taxonomy): domain Bacteria; phylum Pseudomonadota; class Alphaproteobacteria; order Rhodobacterales; family Rhodobacteraceae; genus Albidovulum; species Albidovulum sediminis. Next base: position 23,124 of record NZ_JAOCQF010000002.1, on the reverse strand, counting down.
TTGGCCATGCGATTGCCCATACCGGTGCGGCGCGCGCCCTGCTATTTGCGCCGCGGACGGTACCGGAAGACTGGGCGGGGCGGCTTCGCGCGGCCGGCTTTCGCGGACTGGTCCGCTTTCGCGCGGGGGGATGCCCGGGGGGATGACGATGAGTGCGATGATCGTGGCCATTCTGGTCGATGCGGCGCTGGGCTGGCCTGCGCCGCTCTTCCGCGCGATCGGCCACCCGGTGACCTGGCTTGGCCGCCTGATCGACTGGCTCGACCGGTGGCTCAACCTTGAGGAAACCGGTGCGGGGCGGAGGCGCATCGCCGGACTGTTCGCCGCGCTGGCGGTGATCGGCGTCGCGGTCGAGTGCGCCATCGTCGTGCGCAGCCTTCTGCCCGCAGGCTGGGCCGGCGTCGTTGTCGAGGGGTTGCTGATCTGGCCCTTCCTGGCCACGCGATCACTGCACGACCACGTGGCCGCCGTCGCCCGCCCCCTTGCGGCCGGCGACCTCGCCGGCGCGCGGGCGGCTGTCGCGATGATCGTCGGGCGCGACCCGAACCGGCTGGACGAGGCGGGCGTGGCCCGTGCCGCGCTGGAAAGCCTATCGGAGAACGCCTCCGACGGGGTCGTCGCGCCGTGGTTCTGGGGCCTGGTCTTCGGCCTGCCCGGCATCGTCGGCTACAAGGCCGTGAACACGCTCGATTCGATGATCGGGCACCGCACCCCGCGCCACGAAGCCTTCGGCTGGGCGGCGGCACGCATCGACGATGTGGCCAACCTGATCCCCGCTCGGCTTACGGGGCTTATCCTTGCGGCGGTGTCCGGCCGCTGGCAAGCAGCCGTCGCGGTCATGCTGCGCGACGCGCGCCACCACCGCTCGCCGAACGCGGGCTGGCCCGAGGCGGCGATGGCCGGCGCGCTGGACGTCCGCCTGTCGGGTCCGCGCGTCTACGCCGACCGCATCGCGGAAGAGCCGTGGGTGAATGGCGCTGCCCGCAATCCGCTGCCCTCGGACCTCGCGCGGGGGCTGGCCCTGTTCCACCGGGCGGTTGCTGCAATCCTTGCCGTGACTGTGACCCTCTGGGCCATCGGGGCGCTCCTGGGATGAGGGATCATGGCGGCAACCTCGATCACGCCGTGGCGACCTTCGGCGGCCGGCGCGACGACTGGATCGACCTTTCGACCGGGATCAACCGTGTTCCCTACCCGCTGCCGCCCCTGCCGCGCGGCGCCTGGACCGACCTGCCGACGCGCGACGCGCTGGATCGGCTGGCCGACGCGGCACGGCAGGCCTACGCCGCGCCCGCCGCGATCCTGCCGGTCGCGGGCGCCCAGGCCGCGATCCAGATGATCCCGCGCCTCTCGCCGCCCGGCCTCGCCCGGGTTCTCGCCCCCACCTACAACGAGCACGCCGCCGCCCTTCGCGCCGCCGGCTGGAAGGTCGAGGAGGTGGGCAGCGCCGCGGCCCTTGCCGGCGCCGATCTTGCCGTCATCGTCAACCCGAACAACCCCGACGGCCGCATGGTGGCGCCAGACCATTTGCTGGCGCTCGCCGGGCAGGTGAAGCGGCTGGTGGTGGACGAAAGTTTCGCCGACCCCTATCCCGAGCTGTCGGTCGCCCCGCATGCCGACCGTCAGGGCCTGATCGTGCTGCGCTCCTTCGGCAAGTTCTATGGCCTTGCCGGCCTGCGCCTCGGTTTCATCCTGGGCGACGGGTCCGAGATCGCGGCGCTGGCCGAGATGGCCGGCCCCTGGCCGGTGTCGGGCGCGGCGATCGCCGTGGGCTGCACCGCCCTCCGGGACCGGCCTTGGGCCGCCCGCACCGCCGCGCGGCTTTCCGCCGAGGTCCTTCGCCTTGACGCCCTCGCCGAAGGCGCGGGCTGGCGATGCGAAGGCGGGACCGCTCTCTTCCGCCTTTATGAAACCGGCGATGCCATCCGCGCACAGGCGCTGCTGGCACGGTCCCGGATCTGGTCACGGGCGTTTCCCTATCGGGCCGGCTGGCTCCGGCTCGGGCTGCCAGGCTCGCACGGGGAATGGTCGGCGCTGGAAGATGCCCTTGCGCACGGGGGAGCCTGATGGACTTCACGCCGGCCGATGTCGAAACCCTTTCCCGCATCCTGCGCTGGCGCCGCGACGTGCGCCACTTTCGCACCGACCCGGTCCCCGAAGACGTGCTGGACCGCCTGAGGCAAGCGATGGGCGCCGCGCCTTCGGTCGGCAACGCCCGGCCGTGGCGGGTCTTGCGGGTGGAGGATGCAGGGCTTCGCTCTGCCGTCCGGGCCGAGTTCGCGGAGTGCAACGCCGAAGCGGCCATGTCCTACGACGATGATGCGCGCGCCGACTATGCAAGGCTCAAGCTGGCCGGCCTCGACGCGGCGCCCGTGCAACTCGCCATCTTCACCGAAACCGCGCCCGAGGCCGGGCGCGGGCTGGGGCGCCGGACCATGCCCGAAACGCTGCACCAGTCCACCGCGATGGCGGTGCACACGATCTGGCTGGCCGCGCGGGCCGAAAACCTCGGCCTCGGCATGGTCTCGATCCTTCGACCTTCGGTGATCGAGCGGCTTTTCGACGCCCCTCCAGGGTGGGAATTCAGCGCCTATCTCTGCCTGGGCTGGCCCGCCCGCACGGATGACATCCCGCTCCTGCACCGTGAAGGCTGGCAGGAAAACGCGCCAACCCTCTGGACGACGCGGTAGGCCCGCGCTCAGCGCGCCAGCCCCAGCAGGCCCTCGACGTCGAGATGGACCTCCAGATGGTCGGCAAGCGCATCGAGCGTCCTGTCCACCTCCGCGCCATAGCCTGCCTCGGACCGCGCCCCCAACCCGGCCAGGTACGCCGCGCGAAAGGCGTCGCCCGTGAACATGCCGTGCAGATAGCTCCCGGCGATCCGCCCGTCGGCAGACATCGCGCCCTCGCCCGCGCCTGCGACCCGGGCGAACGGCCGCGACCGGCCCGGGCCGTCGGTACGGCCGATATGGATCTCGTAACCCTCCATCGGGGCGCCGCTCACGGCATGTTCCGCCCTCGTCCGGGTCAGCCGCTTGTCGGGCGTCATGACAGTGTCCACATCCAGAAGCCCGAGGCCCGCGGTCTCGCCCGGCGCCCCCTCGATCCCCTCCGGGTCGGCGATGCTGCGGCCGAGCATCTGGTAGCCGCCGCAGATGCCCAGCACATGCCCCCCTCGGCGGACATGGGCGGCAAGGTCGATGTCCCAGCCCTGCGCGCGCAGGAACGCCAGATCGCCGCGCGTCGACTTGGACCCGGGCAGGATGACCAGAGCGGCATCGCCCGGAACGGGCTGCCCGGCGCCGACCATGGTCAGGCTCACCGCGGGCTCGAGCCGAAGCGGGTCGAGATCATCGAAGTTCGCAATGCGCGACAGCGCAAGACAGGCGATCCGGAGCGGCCCGCCCGCCGAACCGGCCCCGAGGTCCAGCGCATCCTCGGCCGGCAGCTTGGTGGCGTCCGGAAAGTAGGGCACGACCCCGAACCCCCGCCAGCCCGTCCGCGCCTCGATCAGCCGGTACCCGTCTTCGAAAAGCGCCGGATCGCCCCGGAACTTGTTGACAAGAAACCCCGCGACCATCGCCGCGTCGGCCGGCTCCAGCACCGCCTGGGTGCCGACGATCTGCGCGATGATCCCGCCGCGGTCGATATCGCCCGCAAGCACCACCGGCACCTCCGCCGCCCGGGCAAAGCCCATGTTGGCAATGTCGCCCCGGCGCAGGTTCACCTCGGCGGGACTGCCCGCGCCCTCGACGATGATCAGGTCATGGGCCGCCTTCAGGCGGTTGAAGCTTTCCAGCACAGGCGCCATCAGCTGCGGCTTCAGCGCCGCGTAGTCGCGCGCGCGGACCGTCGCCACCCGCCGGCCCTGCACCACCACCTGCGCGCCCGTATCCGTCTCGGGCTTGAGCAGGACCGGATTCATGTCGGTGTGCGGCTCCAGCCCCGCCGCCAGCGCCTGCAGGGCCTGCGCCCGCCCGATTTCGCCTCCGTCCACCGTGACCGCGGCATTGTTCGACATGTTCTGCGGCTTGAAGGGCGCAACCGACATCCCGCGCCGACGCGCGGCCCGCGCCAGCCCCGCGACCAGAAGCGACTTGCCCACGTTGGAGCCGCAGCCCTGGATCATCAACGCCTTCACCGCGCCCGTTCCTTCTTCTTTTTCCAAATATCCCGGGGGTCCGGGGGGGGCGCCCCCCGCCCAGCCCGCCGAACACCACCCCCCCCGGGCCCGTGATGCCCGACCGGAACCGGTGGTTGACCCCCGTCATCAACGTCC
>NZ_JAOCQF010000002.1:0-18835 GCF_025380365.1 Albidovulum sediminis | reverse complement strand
CCGCGGGGGCCCCCCCCACGCCGACCCCCCCCCCCCCCCCCGCCCGCAGGAGCTCATTTATATCCACTTCGGCGGGGGGGGGGGGGGGCCCCCCCCCCCCCCCCTGCCCTCAGAACTCCACCCCCGCCTGGCCCTTGATGCCGGACCGGAACGGGTGCTTGACCAGCGTCATCTCGGTCACCAGGTCGGCGATCTCGATCAACTCGTCCTTGGCGTTGCGCCCGGTCAGGACGACATGGGTCATCGCGGGCTTCTCCGCCTTCAGGAACGCTACCACCTCCTCCACCGGCAGGTAGTCGTAGCGCAGCGCGATGTTGATCTCGTCGAGAAGCACCATGCGGTTGCTCTCATTCCGGATCAACTCCTTGGCCTTTTCCCAGCCCCGCCGCGCCGCCGCGATGTCACGGTCGCGGTCCTGGGTTTCCCAGGTGAAGCCCTCGCCCATCGCGTGGAACTGGCAAAGCTCGCCGAAATGCCGCTCGATCAGCGTGCGCTCGCCGGTCGACCAGGCGCCCTTGATGAACTGCACCACCGCGCAGGGCATCCCATGCGCGATGCAGCGCAGAATCATCCCGAAGGCGGAGGAGCTTTTACCCTTGCCCGCGCCCGTGTGGACGATGATCAGTCCTTTCTCCCCCTCCTTGCGCGCCATGATCTTGTCGCGCGCGGCCTTCTTCTTGGCCATCTTCTGCGCATGGCGAAGGGCGTCTTCTGCGGGATCGGTCGTTTTCTGTTCGGTCATGGTCCCTTCCGTTGCTTGACAAGGGGGTACCCCATGCCTCAGGTGAGGCGGCGCTGGTTCCTGTCTTAGGGCAGGCGAAGAGGGAATGCGACAGGCTTTGCGACCATCGAGCGTCGAAGGCCGAAGCGCAGCCGCCCCCGCGACCGTGACCGGAGAGGCCCTCCAATCCCACTGGCGCAAGCCGGGAAGGGGGCGGGGCCGCCGGGGCCGTCACAGGCCCCGACATCCGCAAGCCGGGAGACCTGCCAGCGCGAAGGATACGCGACGGCGGACGGGGTGTTCCGCGACCGGCTCGGATACGGCAGGTATCCCCGCGGGTCCCCCCTTCCGACGCAAGGAAGGATGCACGGGTGACTGTCACGCTTCACGTCTGCACGACCTGTCGGATGGGCCAGCCCGCCGCAGAGGATGAGCCGCGCCCGGGTGCACGGCTACTTTCCGCGCTGCAGGCCGCCGGCGCGCCCGAGGGGGTGCGCATCGTCCCGGTCGAATGCCTGTCAGCCTGCGATCACGGCTGCAACATCGCGCTCAGCGGCCCCGGCCGCTGGTCCTATGTCTACCGCGGGATGGACCCGGACGCCCATGTCGACGACATCCTGGCCGGCGCCGCCGCCTATGCTGCGACGCCCGATGGCCTTGTTCCCTGGCGCGATCGCCCCGTGATCTTCCGCAAGCAGTCGCTTGCCCGCATTCCCCCGATGGAGACCTGAATGTCCGACCTGTCGAAAATCCCCGTCACCGTCATCACCGGCTTTCTTGGTTCGGGCAAGACGACGCTGATCCGCCACCTGATGCTGAACCCGCAGGGCAAGCGGCTCGCCGTTCTGGTGAACGAATTCGGCAGCGTCGGCGTGGACGGCGACATCCTGAAATCCTGTGCCGACGAGAACTGCCCGGCGGAGAATATCGTCGAACTGGCGAACGGCTGCATCTGCTGCACGGTGGCCGACGATTTCATCCCGACGATCGAGGCGCTGATGGCGCTGCCGCAGCGGCCCGACCACATCCTGATCGAAACCTCGGGGCTGGCGCTGCCGAAGCCGCTCCTGAAGGCTTTCGACTGGCCGGCGATCCGGTCGCGCATTACCGTCGACGGCGTCATCGCGCTGGCCGATGCAGAGGCAGTCGCGGCCGGCCGGTTCGCACCCGATGTCGACGCCGTGCAGGCCCAGCGCGAGGCGGACGACAGCATCGACCACGAAACGCCCCTGTCGGAAGTGTTCGAGGACCAGATCGCCTGCGCCGATATCGTGCTCCTGTCCAAGGCCGATCTTGCGGGCGATGCCGGCCTTGCCGCCGCCCGCGCGGTGATCGAGGCCGAGGCGCCGCGCCGCTTGCCTATCCTCGCGATGGAAGAGGGCCGCATCGACCCGGCAGTGATCCTGGGGCTGAACGCCGCCGCCGAGGATGACCTGCACGCCCGCCCCTCGCACCACGACGGGCACGACGACCACGAACACGACGATTTCGACACCGTGGTGATCGACCTGCCCGAGGTCGCGGACCCCGAGACGCTCAAGTCCGCGATCGCGCGGCTGGCGCGGGAACAGAACATCCTGCGTGCGAAGGGCTATGTCGCGGTCGCGGGCAAGCCCATGCGGCTGCTGGTGCAGGCGGTGGGCGAACGCGTTCGCACCCAGTTCGACCGGCCCTGGGGGGACGCGCCGCGCCTGTCGCGCCTGGTGGTGATCGGCGAGCACGACGATGTGGACCCCGCCGCCATCCGTGCCGTCCTGGTGCCAGAGACCGCGGGGGCCTGATCCGCGATGCACGTCGTCTTCCGCGAAAGCCACGGGCTGGAGGAAACCGAGACGCCCACCGACCTCGGCCAGGACCCGGCCGATCTGGTGGTACTGTCCTTTTCCGACAGCGACCTTGGCGCCTTCGCGGCCGGCTGGCATCGGGCCGCGGGCGGGCTGCCGACGCTCAGGCTCGCCAATCTCGTGGCGCTGCGGCATCCGCTGTCGGTCGACACCTACGTGGAACGCACCCTGGCGCAGGCGAAGGGCATCCTGATCCGGCTCATCGGCGGGGAAAGTTACTGGCCCTACGGCCTCGCGCAGCTTCAGGACCTGTGCCGCCAAAGGGGGATCGCGCTGGCCATCCTGCCCGCCGACGGGCGCGAGGACGCGCGGCTGGACGAATTGTCCACGTTGCCGAAGTCGACCCTGCGGCGGCTTCAGGCGCTGTGCGATGCCGGTGGCGCGGTCGCAGCACAGGCGGCGCTGCAGCAACTGGCGCTGGCCGCGGGGCTTTATGCCGGCCCCGTCCCGGGTGAAAAGACCGTGCCGCCCTTCGGCTGGTATCGCCCCGGAGCGGGCGTCACCCCAGCGCCGGAGGCGGGCGACCGTCCGCTGGTCGTCGTGACGTTCTACCGGTCCTACCTGACCTCGGCCGACACAGACCCGGTCGATGCGCTGGTCGCTGCCTTCGAGGCGCGGGGCTTCGCTGCCATCGGCGTCTTCGCCGCCAGCCTGAAGGATGTCGCCGCCGCCAGATGGCTGGCCGCCGAACTCGCACGGCTGAAACCGGCGGCCATCGTCAATGCCACCGCCTTTTCCGCCAGGGGCGCCGATGGCGCGCCCTCCCCGCTCGACGCGCCGGGATGCCCGGTGTTCCAAGTTGCCCTGTCGACCGCACGGCGCCGCGACTGGGTGGCGGCCGATCGCGGCCTGTCGCCCGCGGACCTCGCGATGCATGTTGTCCTGCCCGAGGTGGACGGGCGCATCTTCGCCGGCGTAGCCAGCTTCAAGAGCCCCGGCAAGCGCGATGCCGACCTTCAGTTCTCGCGCTTTGCCCATCGCGCGGACCCCGACCGGGTGGCGGCGATCGCCGACCGGGTGGCGGGCTGGCATCGCCTTGCGCAGACCGCGCCCGAAGACCGGAACCTGGCGCTGATCCTGTCCACCTATCCGGGCAAGGACTGGCAACTGGCCCATGCGGTCGGGCTGGACGCGCTGGCCTCTGCCGAGGCCATCCTTTCCGCGCTGGCCGGTGAGGGCCATGCCGTGGAACCCGGTGAGGGTCTTGGCGCCGCTCTGACGACGGCCACGCTCGACTGGCCCGTGTCCGCATATGCGGAGGCGCTTGCCCTCATGCCCCCGCCGCTGAGACAGGCGATCCTGTCGGCCTGGGGCGATCCCCACGACGATCCCGCCGTGGCGGACGGGCAGTTCCGCTTCCGCGCGCTGCGGCGCGGCCGTGCCTTTGTCGCGCTGCAACCCGAACGCGGCGAGGTCAGGACGCGCGGTGACGACTACCACGATCTTGCCCGCACGCCGCGGCATGGCTACGTCGCCTTCTACCTCTGGCTGCGCGCGCAGGGCCTGCACGCGATTGTCCACATCGGGGCGCATGGCACGCTGGAATGGCTGCCGGGCAAGTCGGTGGCCCTTTCTGCCGATTGCTGGCCCGAGGCGCTGACCGGCCCCCTGCCCGTCGTCTATCCCTTCATCGTCAACGACCCCGGCGAGGCGGCGCAGGCGAAGCGCCGGACGGGTGCCGTCACCATCGGCCACCTGCCGCCGCCGCTTGCAACCGCCGCCGTCCCGGAAGAACTGACCCGGCTCGAACGGCTTCTGGATGAATATTCCACCGCCGACGGGCTCGACCCCGCCCGCCGAGACCGCCTGATCCGGGCGATCCGGGACGAGGCGCGGGGGCGCGGGGTGGAAGACGACCTGGGCATCCCGGAAAACGCCTCTCCGGCCGAAGCGATCACGCGCATCGACCGGTTCGTCTGCGACGTGAAGGAAAGCCAGTATGGCGATGGGCTCCATGTCTTCGGCAACGGCCAGTGCGGGGCGGAGGAGCGCGCGGGCCTCATCGCCGCGCTGAGCGGGCGGCGGGTCGAGGCGGGGCCTTCCGGCTCCCCCTTCCGGGGGCGCACGGACGTGCTGCCGACGGGTCGGAACCTCTTCACCACCGATCCGCGCGCGGTGCCCTCGCGCGCGGCGCATGCGCAGGGGGTGAAACTGGCCGAGGAGCTTTTGCGCCGCCACCTGCAAGACCACGGCGACTGGCCGCGCGCGCTGGTGGTGGACCTCTGGGGATCGGCCACGATGCGCACGGCGGGCGAGGAATTCGCCATGGCGCTGCATCTGGCCGGGCTTGCCCCGAAGTGGGACGACGGCTCCGAGCGCGTATCCGGCTTCGAGGTGATCCCGCTCGCGCTGCTGCGGCGGCCGAGGATCGACGTAACCTTGCGCGTTTCCGGCCTGTTCAGAGACGTTTTTCCCGGCCTTGCGCAGCTGTTCGAAGGGGCCTGCGCGGCATTGGCGGCCCGCGAAGAAGCGGCGGAGGACAACCCATATCAGCAAGCCTCTCCGCGCGTGTTCGGGCCGAAGCCCGGTCTCTATGGCCTCTCCATGGGCGAAGCCATCGAGGATTATTGCGCAGAGGGCCGCGCTGCGGCCGGCGAGGCGTGGCTTGCCGGGTCGGAATGGACCATCGACACAGCGGGCGGCGCGCGGCAGTCACGCGAGGCGCTGGAGGCGCGTGTGCTGGCGGCGGACGGGTTCGTGCACCTTCAGGACATGGCCGAGACCGACCTTCTGCTCGCCTCCGACTATGCCGCGCACGAGGGCGGGTTCGCCGCGGCGGTGGCACGTCTGGGCGGCAGCCTTCCCGCGCTCTATCACCTTGACGCGACGCGCCCCGACGCCCCGCGCGCCCGTACGCTGAGCGAGGAAATCGGCCGCGTGGTGCGTGCCCGGGCGGCAAACCCGGCATGGGCCGACGGCATGATGCGGCACGGGTTCCGCGGCGGGGCCGAAATTGCGGCGACGCTGGACCACATGGCGGCCTTCGCCCATCTCGCGCGGGCGGTGCCGCCGCATCTGTTCGACCTTTACCATGACGCGACGCTGGGCCGCGCCGAGGTTGTCGCCTTCCTGCAGCGCGAGAACCCGGCAGCACTTCAGGCGCTGCGCGACCGCTTCGTCGCGCTGCGCGAGGCGGGCCTTTGGGTGACGCGGCGCAATTCCATCGCGGCGGGGGGCGAGAGATGAGCGCGCCCGTGATCCAGGGCTGGTGCCCCGGCGCGCTGCGCCCGATGATGTCGGGCGACGGTCTTGTGGTCCGGGTGCGCCCGCGTGGCGGGCGGCTGACCCCCGGGCAGGCAAAGGGCATCGCGGAACTGTCGGCGCGATACGGGAACGGCCTGATCGACCTTTCGGCGCGCGCCAACGTCCAGCTTCGGGGGGTGAGCGAGGCCGGGCACGGCGCCCTGATCGCGGGGCTGGCGGCACTTGGCCTGATCGACGAAACGGCCGAGGCCGAGGCCCGCCGCAACATCACGGTGACGCCCTTCTGGCAGGAAGGCGACGGGGTTCAGGATGTCGCCGCCACGCTCGCCTCGGCGCTGGCGGCGCCCGATGCGCCACAGACGCCCGGCAAGTTCGGCTATGCGATCGACTGCGGACCGGTGCCTGTGCTGCAGGGCGTTTCGGCCGACATCCGGATCGAGCGCGCGCGCGGCGGGCTCTGCGTCCGGCCGGACAGTGCGGCGACCGGCGCCTTTGCCACCGCCGCGACAGTTGCACCTCGCGCGCTGGAACTGGCGCGCTGGTTCCTTGCCTCCGGCGGCGCGCCGGCCGGCCGGGGGCGCATGGCCGCGCATCTGGCCGCCGGCGCACGGGTGCCGGACCTCTTCCGGGAGGTGCCGGCAGCGCCGCACGGTCCCGCGCCGGCCCCGGTTCCCGGCCCGGCGCCGACGGGGTACCTTGTCGGAGTGGAGTTCGGCCAGCTTGCGGCCCACACGCTTGCGGCCCTGTCCGGTTGCGGTGCGCTGCGCGTCACGCCCTGGCGGATGCTGCTGATCGAGGGCGCGGAGGCGCCGCCCGACCTGCCCGGCCTGATCGCCGGACCGCACAATCCGCTGCTGCGCGTCTCTGCCTGCACGGGCGCGCCGGGCTGCCCGCAGGCGCATGTCGCGACGCGGGCGCTGGCGCGCGCGCTCGGCCAATCCCTGCCGGCGGGGCTGGGCCTTCATGTCTCCGGCTGCGCCAAGGGCTGCGCCCATCCGGGGAAGGCCACGCTCACGCTCGTCGGCCGCCCCGGCAGCACCGTGGACCTGATCCGCGACGGCGCCACGACAGACGCCCCGTCGGCGTGCGGGCTTGACCCCGCGGGCCTGACCCTGAGTTCCCTGATCGAGATCGATGATGCCCCATAGCTACCAGACCGACGGCGCGGCCATCTACCGCGAAAGCTTCGCCACCATCCGCGCCGAGGCCGACCTTGCCGGCTTCACGCCCGAGGAGGAGGTCGTCGTCGTCCGCATGATCCACGCCGCAGGCATGGTGGGGCTTGAGCGGCATGTCCGCTTCTCCCCCGGCATGGCCATCGCCGCTCGCACGGCGCTGGAGGCGGGCGCGCCGATCCTATGCGATGCGCGGATGGTCAGCGAAGGCATCACCCGCCCGCGCCTGCCCGCGGGAAACGAGGTCATCTGCACCCTGCATGACCCACGCGTCCCGGACCTGGCGAAGGCGATGCAGAACACCCGTTCGGCGGCCGCGCTGGAACTGTGGCGTCCGCATCTTGCCGGGGCGGTGGTGGCGATCGGCAATGCGCCGACGGCGCTTTTCCACCTGCTCAACATGCTGGAAGACCCGGCCTGCCCGCGACCAGCGGCGATCATCGGGTGCCCGGTGGGCTTTGTCGGGGCCGCCGAATCGAAGGACGCGCTGATGGCCGACCTGCCCGCCCCGTCCCTGATCGTGCAGGGGCGGCTTGGCGGCTCGGCGATCACGGTGGCTGCGGTCAACGCGCTGGCCAGCCGGAAGGAGTGAGCATGGGAAAGGTCATCTGCGTGGGCCTCGGCCCCGGCGACCCCGAACTGATGAGCGTGAAGGCCGACCGGCTGATCCGGTCCGCGCGCCATATCGCCTACTTCCGCAAGGCCGGGCGGGCCGGGCAGGCGCGTCAGATCGTCGAGGGCATGATCGGCGCGGATGCCACCGAGTATCCCATGGAGTATCCCGTAACGACGGAGATCCACTTCGCCGACCCCGAATACAACCGTCTGCTCGCCGCGTTCTACGAGGACTGGGCGCAGCGCCTGGCCGAACTGGCGCAGGACGAAACCGTCGTGGTCCTGTGCGAGGGCGACCCGTTCTTCTACGGATCGTTCATGCACCTGCACTCGCGCCTTCAGGGGCGGGCGGAGGTGGACGTGGTGCCGGGCATCACCGGCATGTCGGGTTGCTGGACCGCAACCGGCATCCCGATCACCTGGGGCGACGACGTGCTGACCGTCCTGATGGCGACCCTGCCGGAAGAGGAACTGGCCGACCGCGCCCGCGATGCCGATGCGCTGGTGGTGATGAAGATCGGCCGCAACCTTCCCAAGCTGCGCCGCGCGCTGGCCAAGGCCGGCAGGCTCGGTGCCGCCTGGATCGTTGAGCGCGGCACCATGGAGGGGCAGCGCGTGCAGCGCCTGTCCGAGGCCGAAGAGGTCGCGCCCTATTTCTCCGTCGTCATCGTCCACGGTCAGGGACGGCGGCCATGAGCGGGTGGGTGGCAGTGGCAGGTCTTGGCCCCGGGGATGAGCGGCTGGTGACCGAGGAGGTGCGCGCGGCGCTCGCCGAAGCGACCGATGTCGTAGGCTACATTCCCTATGTCGCCCGCGTGACGCCCCGCGAAGGGCTGACGCTGCACCCATCGGACAACCGGGTGGAGATCGACCGCGCCAACCACGCGCTCGACATGGCGGACAAGGGCCGCAGGGTCGTCGTCGTCTCCTCGGGAGATCCGGGGGTGTTTGCCATGGCCTCGGCCCTGTTCGAAGCGCTGGAAGCGCGAGCCGCGCCCAACTTGGTCGATATTCGCATCCTGCCGGGGATCACCGCGATGCTGGCCGCCGCGGCGCGGCTGGGCGCGCCTCTCGGCCACGACTTTTGCGTGATCAATCTGTCGGACAACCTCAAGCCGTGGGAGTTGATCGAGCATCGGCTACGGCTGGCCGCGCAGGCGGGCTTCGCCATGGCCTTCTACAACCCGCGCTCGTCAAGCCGGCCGCACCAGTTTGCCCGCGCGCTTGACATCCTGCGGCTGGAATGCGGGAACGAGCGGCTGATTTCATTTGCCCGCGCCGTCACCACGCCCGAAGAGCGGCTGCTCACCGTTTCTCTGGGCGAGGCAACGCCCGAGATGGCCGACATGCGCACGGTCGTCATCGTCGGCAATGCCGACACCCGGCGCGTCGGGCGGTTCGTCTACACGCCGAGATCGGCGCGATGAGCGAGGAACGCCATCACCTGTTCGATGGTCTCCGCAATGGGGCGGCTTGGCAGGCAAGGCCGGTCGATCAGGATGACCGGAAGCCCAAGCGCGCGCGCAGCGTCGAGCTTTGCCCGCGCGCCAGTGCCGCCCGCGTTCTTGGCGACCACCATGTCGATGCGATGAGCGCGCAGGAGCGCAATGTCGCCCTCGACGTCGAACGGGCCGCGGGCGATGACGGCAGTGGCGTCCGGCAGCGGCAGGTCGCCCTCTGGCGGATCGACGAGACGCAGGAGGTAGTGGTGTTCCGGACGTCCCGCGAACGCCGAGAGGTTCTGCCGGCCGATGGCCAGGAAGATGCGGGCGGGCCGCGCAGGCAGCGCGGCCGCCGCGGCCGCAAGATCGGGAACGCGGGTCCAGCGGTCGCCGGCCGCCGCCTGCCAGGGCGCCCGCTCGAACGCGCAAAGCGCGACGCCCGTCCCGGCGCAGGCCTCGATCGCATTCAGGCTCATCCGGGCGGCGAACGGATGGGTGGCGTCGACCACATGGGTGATCCGTTCCGCCGCAAGGAACCGGGCAAGGCCGGTGGGCCCGCCAAAGCCGCCGATCCGCGTCGGCAGCGGCTGGGCGACCGGCGCGCCGGTCCGGCCAGCGTAGGAAAAGACCGCGTCGACCCGCGCTGCGGCAAGATGCCGGGCCAGCAGGCTCGCTTCGGTGGTGCCGCCCAGAAGAAGGACGCGCGTCATGGCTGATCCCTGGCTGACGATCATCGGACTTGGCGAAGATGGCGCGGCGGGCCTGACCGAGGCAAGCCGCAAGGCAGTTGCGGCAGCCGATATCATATTCGGCGGCCCGCGCCACCTGGCGCTTGCGGGGGCAGGCGCGCGGGGGCGGGAATGGCCGGTTCCGTTCAGCGTCGCGCCGGTTCTGGCCGAACGCGGGCGCCGGGTCGTCGTCCTCGCCTCGGGCGACCCCTTCTGGCACGGCGCGGGCGGTTCGCTGGTGGAGCATCTGTCGCCGGGCGAATGGGTGTCGCACCCGGCTCCGTCAAGCTTTGCGCTCGCTGCCTCGCGGCTCGGCTGGCGGCTGGAGGATACGGTGTGCCTGGCCCTGCACGCCGCCCCGTTCGAGCGGCTGGTGCCGATCCTCGGGCGTGGGGTGCGGGCGATCTGCCTGGTGCGTGACGGCGCCGCGGTTCCGGCGCTGGCGGACTGGCTTGCCGGGCGCGGCTTCGGGCCATCGGCGCTGACGGTGCTGGAATCGCTCGGCGGGCCGGAGGAGCGTATCCGGCGGACGCGGGCAGAGGCGTGCGACCTGCACGATGCGCGATACCCGGTCGCCGTCGCCATCGAGGCGGCGGGCGCGGCGGGCCTGCCGCGCTCCTGCGGGCTTCCCGACGGCCTTTTCGTCTCGGACGGGGTGATGACCAAGCAGCCGGTCCGGGCGCTGACACTGTCCGCCCTGGCCCCGCGTGCGGGCGAGGTGCTGTGGGATCTCGGCGCAGGGTCGGGCACGATCGCCGTCGAATGGTGCCTCTGCGCGCCGGGGGCAATGGCCCTGGCGGTCGAGGCGCGGGCCGACCGGGCGGCGAATGTGCGGGCCAATGCCGCCGCTTTCGGCGTCGGTCATCGCCTGACGGTGATCGAGGCCGGCTGGCCCGGCGCGCTGTCCTCCCTCCCCCGCCCGGATGCCGTCTTTGTCGGCGGCGGGGCAGATCAGGCCGGAATAGAGACGATCTGGGCGGCGATCCCCGCCGGCGCGCGGCTTGTGGTCAACGCGGTCACGCTGGAGACAGAGGCGCTGCTGACGGGGTGCCATGCCGCAAAGGGGGGCACCCTGATGCGGCTGGATATGGCAACGGCCGAGCCCCTGGGGCGGATGCGGGGCTGGGTTCCCGTGCGCCCGGTGGTGCAATGGAGTGTGACGCGATGAGGGTGGCGGGCCTGGGATTTCGAGCGGCGGCAACAGCCGCATCGCTGGCCGACGCGCTCAGGCGCGCGGGGGGCGGGGCCGACCTTCTGGCCACGGCCGAGGAAAAGGCCGGGCAACCCGCCATCCGCGACCTTGCCGCCGGGCTCGGACTGGAGGTGCGGGCGGTCGGAGCCGCGGACCTGGCCGCGCAGGAGGTGCGGACCCGTTCGGACCGGGTGGCCGCGCGGTTCGGGACCGGGTCGGTTGCCGAGGCTGCGGCACTGGCCGCGGCGGGACCGGGGGCACGGCTTCTGGGGCCGCGGGTGATATCGGGCGACGGGCTGGCGACGGCTGCGATCGCCATCGGGAGGACGACATGACAGTGCATTTCATCGGCGCCGGACCGGGCGCTCCGGACCTCCTGACCCTGCGGGGGCGTGATCTGATCGCAGCCTCGCCCGTCTGCCTTTACGCGGGATCGCTCGTCCCCGGGGCGGTGCTGGCGCATTGCCCGCCCGGCGCGCGGATCGTGAACACCGCGCCCCTGTCGCTCGACGAGATAATCGAGGAGATCGCCCGCGCGCATGCGCAAGGCCAGGACGTCGCGCGGCTGCATTCCGGCGACCTGTCGGTCTGGTCGGCGATGGGCGAACAGCTGCGACGGCTGCGCGAACTTGGCATTCCCTTCGACGTGACGCCGGGGGTGCCGTCCTTTGCCGCCGCGGCGGCCGCGCTCGGCGCTGAGCTGACCCTGCCGGGGATCGTGCAGTCGGTGGTCCTGACCCGGACCTCCGGACGCGCCACCGCGATGCCGCCGGGCGAAACGCTGGAGAACTTTGCCAGGACCGGCGCGGTTCTGGCGATCCATCTGTCGGTGCATGTGCTCGACCGGGTGGTTGCGGAACTTTCGCCGCACTACGGCGCCGATTGCCCGGTCGCGGTGATCTGGCGCGCAAGCTGGCCCGATCAGCGCATTGTGCGGGCGACGCTGTCCACGCTCCACACCGCCATCGGCGCCGAGATGGAACGGACCGCGCTTATCTTCGTCGGCCACTCTATCGGGGCGGAGGAATTCGACGAAAGCCGGCTTTACGCGGGCGACTACGACCGCCGCTATCGCCCCGTCGGCACCCATCCCCGCTTTCCGGAATCGGAATCGTGACGGTTGCGGGTCAGATTTCGGCCGGCCTGACACGGGCCGACCGGGGCGAGGGGGCCGCCTGCCCTCGCGCGTATCCGGACAACGAGGAAGGGCGAGGCGATGCCTGCTGACGGGCTGATCATTTCGGCCCCCGCCTCCGGGACGGGCAAGACCACGGTGATGCTGGGGTTGCTTGGCGCGTTCCGGCGTCGGGGGCTGGTCGTGCAGCCCTTCAAGTCGGGGCCGGACTACATCGACCCCGCATTTCACCGCGCGGCGTCGGGGCGACCTTCGGTCAACCTCGACACCTGGGCGATGGATCGCGACCGGATCGCGGGGCTGATCGGCGCGGCGGCGGGGGCAGACCTGATCCTGGCCGAAGGCTCGATGGGGCTGTTCGACGGGGTGGCGCGCGCCGGGGCGGCCGGAACCGGCGCTTCGGCCGATCTCTCCGCCCTGACGGGGTGGCCGGTTGTCCTGGTCCTTGACGTGTCGGGACAGGCGCAGTCGGCGGCAGCGGTGGCGCAGGGCTTCGCGCGGATGCGGGCGGATGTCGCGGTCGCGGGCGTTATCCTGAACCGGGTGGCGTCGGACCGGCACGAGATGCTGGTGCGGGCGGGCATGGAGGAGGCCGGCATCCGGGTCTTCGGCGCACTGCCCCGGCATGCGGCGATCGCGGTGCCGGAGCGGCATCTGGGGCTGGTCCAGGCCGAGGAGACGCCGGAACTGGACCGCATCATCGCCGATGCCGCGGACTTCGTGGCCGGGCATGTGGATCTGGACGCGCTGCGTGGTGCCGCGCGACAGACCATCCCGGCCACTGCCGATCCGGTTGCCGTCCCGCCCCCCGGCCAGCGCATCGCCCTGGCGCGCGATGCGGCCTTTTCCTTCGTCTATCCGCATCTGCTGGACGGCTGGCGCCGCGCGGGGGCGGAGATCATGCCGTTTTCACCGCTGGCCGACGAGGCGCCGGACGAGTCTGCAGATTGCTGCTGGCTTCCCGGCGGGTACCCGGAACTGCACGGCGCCACGCTTGCCGGGGCGCGCAGCTTCCGTCACGGTCTGCGGCGTTTCGCCGAAACGCGGCCGGTGCACGGGGAGTGCGGGGGCTATATGGCGATGGGCGCGGCGATCATCGACAAGTCAGGCCAGCGCCACGAGATGGCAGGGCTTCTCGGGCTGGTGACCTCGTTCGAGAAGCGGCGGATGCATCTTGGCTACCGACTGGCCCGGCTGCATGCCCCGGTTCCAGGGCACGGTGCGGGCGCGCGTTTGAGGGGGCATGAGTTTCACTACTCGACGATCATCGAGCAGCCGGATATGGCGCTGGCCGAGGTTGTCGATGCGAATGGCGACTCCGTGCCGGAGACCGGGTCACGCCGGGGCCTTGCCACGGGCACGTTCTTTCACCTGATCGCGGAGGCGGCATGAAAGGTTTCGTCAGTTTCGTCTCTTCCGGTCCGGGCGACCCTGAGCTGCTGACGCTCAAGGCGGTCGACAGGCTGGCCAATGCGGACGCGGTTCTGTTCGACGATCTGTCGTCGGGCCCGATCCTGGCCCATGCGCGGGAAGGCGCAGACCTGGTCGGCGTCGGCAAGCGTGCGGGGCGCGCGTCGCCGAAACAGGATCATGTCAGCCGGTTGCTAGTGGACTACGCCGCCACCGGTGCCCGTGTGGTGCGGCTGAAGTCGGGGGACAGCGGTCTGTTCGGACGGCTGGAGGAAGAGATCATCGCATGCCGGGAAGCCGGCATCGGCTACGAGATCATCCCCGGCGTCCCGTCGGCGATGGCGGCGGCGGCGGCAGCAGGCATTCCCTTAACGCGAAGGCTGACGGCGCGCCGGGTCCAGTTCGTGACCGGGCACGACGTGACCGGCGCCCTGCCCGAGGATCTGAACCTTTCGGCGCTGGCCGACCCGACGGCAACCACGGTGATCTTCATGGGCAAGCGGACCTTCGGTGAACTGTGTCGGCGTCTGACGGCGGCGGGACTGTCGCCTGACACGCCCGCGCTTCTCGCAGAAAGCGTCTCTACCCCGGCTCAGAAGCTCGTTCGCGGCACGCTCGCCTCGATGGAACGGCTCATCGCCGAGGAAGCGTCGGACGGGCCGGCGCTGATCCTGATCGGGCCGCTTGTCTCGCCATGAGCGTCACGGCGACCATCTGCGTCTCTTGCCCCGCCGGGCGGGAGGGATTGGCAGGCCTGGTGCGGAACCGCCTGCAGCCGCTGGGCGTAACGGTGCGCGAAACCGACTGCATGTCGGGCTGCACGCGGCCCGCGACGCTTGCCTTCCGGGCACCGGGCAAGACCGCCTATCTGTTCGGCGATATCACCGAGGACGATCTGCCCGGGATCGAGACCTTCGCACGGCATTACCTTGCATCGGCCGACGGCACCTTTCCGGACGCGCGGGTACTGGGCGGGCTGCGCCTGAAGGCGATCGCCCGGATACCCGGATAACGGCCGCCTGCACCCGGGCCTTCGGTTTCGTCGCTTTGAGGCGGAACCGCGCCGCTTTCGACCTTGACCGGGCGGGCCGGTCCGGGCCAGATGGTTCCTGTACGGTGCCCCAAGGTGCAAAGCGTCCGGGGCCGAAACGGGAATGGGGAAGGGTGGACCAAAGGCGGCACCCGGGGCCCCAACCGCCCCCGCGACTGTAAGCGGCGAGCGGCTTTCCATGAGGCCACTGGGGCGGATGTCCCGGGAAGGCGGAAGGCACGCTTCGACCCGCGAGTCAGGAGACCGGCCGTGCGGTGTTGAAACGCGAAAGCCGTCGGGTGTGACGGCAAAGGAGAAAACATGAACGCGCTCAATCAAACGGCCGCCAAATCCGCCTCTGGCCTTCTGTCCATCGTCTTTGTCGCGCTGCTCGGCGCGACCGTGGTGTTCCTGGCCGGCCATGCCCAGTCGGCGACCCTGCATGACGCGGCGCACGACATGCGCCACGGCACCGGCTTTCCCTGCCACTAAGGCCGGTTTCCGGGTTACACGATGATTCAACGTCTGCTTGCCAGCGCGCTGTTCGCTGGCTTCGCGGCAGGGCTTCTGGCGGCCTTGCTGCATTTCGCTTTCGTGCAGAAGCTGGTGCTTCTGGGCGAAGAATATGAAACCGGTGCGCTCGTCCATTATCAGGGCGTCGCCGCAACAGAGGCCGCGGCCGAACCCGTCGATCATGACCACGAAGCTGGCACGCCCGCCCATGACCACGACGAGCCGGCGGCGGCTTCGCCCGCGAAGCGCAACGCGTTGACAGTGCTGTTCTTCAGCGTTCCCTATGTCGGCTATGCGCTCCTGATGGTCGCGGGCTTCGCGCTCGCCGAACATTTCGGCCGCAGGGTCGAGGCACGTGACGGCGTGATCTGGGGGCTCGCGGGTTTTGCCGCACTGGTTCTCGCCCCGGCGATGGGGCTGGCACCGGAACTGCCCGGCTCGGTCGCGGCCGAGCTTCAGGCGCGGCAGGCCTGGTGGCTGGGCACGGTCATCGCCTCTGGCGCGGGACTGGCGCTTCTGGCGTTCGGGCGCGGCGCCATGGTGCTTGTCGCGGCGCTGGCGCTTCTGGCGTTGCCGCATGTCATTGGTGCGCCACGGCCCGACGGGTTCCATGGCGTCGCCCCGCCCGAGGTCGCAGGCGAGTTCGCGGCGCGGGTGCTGGGGGCCGGACTGGTCGCCTGGGTGGCGCTCGGCTGGGTCGCGGCGCGGCTCTGGACCGGCGGCAGACCGGCCTGACGACGAAACAGTCCCCGCCCGGTCCGGCGCGGGGACGCCCAACAAGGGACGGGGCCAGATGATAGACCTGTTTCTCATCGGCATCGGAACCGGCAACCCGGAGCATCTGACGCTCCAGGCAATCCGGGCGCTGAACGGCGCCGACCTGGTCATGATCCCGCGCAAGGGTGAGAGCAAGGCCGACCTTGCCGAGTTGCGGCGCGCGATCTGCGTTGAGGTTCTTGCCAACCCGGCAACCCGGATCGCCGAATTCGACCTCCCCGTGCGCGACGGCAGCATCGGAGACTATCGCGACAGGGTGGATGACTGGCACGACGCAATCGCCGAAGTGTGGGGACGCACCCTGCATGAGGGCTGCGGAGAGACGGGCAAGGTCGCCCTTCTGGTCTGGGGCGACCCCTCGCTTTACGACAGCACGCTCCGGATCGCGGAGCGTGTCGGGAAAGGGATGCCGGTTCGCGTGCACGTGATCCCCGGCATCACCTCGCTTCAGGCGCTGACGGCGGCACATGCGATCCCGGTCAACGAAATCGGCGCGCCGTTCCTGGTCACGACCGGGCGGCAGTTGCGCGATCACGGGTGGCCCGAGGGCGTCGATACGCTTGTGGTGATGCTGGATGGGGAGTGCTCGTTCCGCGCTGTCGCCCCTGCCGGCGTGTCGATCTGGTGGGGCGCCTATGTCGGCATGAAGGAAGAGATCATCGTTTCGGGTGCGCTTGAGGTGGCCGGCCCGCAGATCCTGACGGCCCGCGCCGAGGCGCGCGCACGCCACGGGTGGATCATGGACATCTACATCCTGCGGCGGGACGCGCGGTAGCGCTCAGGCCTGGCGGATCGTGTCCCCGGGCTGCAGGACGGGGGTCAGCTCGACCCTTTCCCCCCCGATCACGCCGCTTTCGCTGTGCCCCGCGATGATGGCCGCCGCCCGGCGCCCGATTTCGCGCCGGCAGGCATCCATCGTCGCCAGCCGCCGGGGCAAGCCATCGAGCAGATCAACCCCGTTGAAACCCGCAAGCCCCAGGCGCCCGGGCACGTCGATGCCATGGTCAAGGCAATAAAGCAGGCCGCCCGCACCGATCATGTCGTTGGAATAATATAGGAAATCGACCTCCGGGTTGCGGCTCAGCACCGCCTCGGTCATCTCGCGCCCCTTGAGGAGCGCGGAGCCGCCCGAATAGAACTCGCGGTCAACAAGCTCGATTCCTGCCTCGGCAAGGCCGGCCTCGAACCCCTCGAGCCGCTTTCGCGCCCGGTGGTCATCGGGCATCTTCGTACCGAGAAAGGCGATCTTGCGGTAGCCCGCCCGGACGATGGTGCGGGCCATCTCCAGCCCGGCGCGCTTGTGCGATATGCCGACGACGGAATCGACGACAGGGCCGTCGACATCCATGATCTCGACGATGGGAATGCCCGCGTTCTCCAGCATCGCGCGTGCGGCCGGCGTATGCTCCAGCCCAGCGATGATGACACCCGACGGGCGCCACGAGAGCATTTCGTACAGCACCATCTCCTCGCGCTCAGCGGAATAGTTGGTGACCCCGAACACCGGTTGCAGGCCGCTTTCTTCAAGCTCTTCCGAGATGCCGCTCAACACCTCCGGGAACACGAGGTTGGACAGCGACGGGATGATGACGGCGACAAGATTGACACGCTGCGAGGCGAGGGCGCCAGCGATCTTGTTCGGGACATAGCCCAGGCGCTTCGCGGCCTCCAGGACCCGTTCCCGGGTTGCGTCGGACACGTCGCCCCGGTTGCGCAGGACACGGCTGACGGTCATCTCCGAGACACCGGATGCTTCCGAGACATCGCGGAGCGTCAGGGTCCGTCGCTGGTCGTTGGGTGTATTGCCGCTCACGCTGTCCCCTCGCTTCACTGGCGCCTGTGACCTGCTTAGCGCCAATGCCGCGAACTCTGCAAGCAAACCCGTCAGCCGGGCCTGCGCTCTTGCCTTCGTGCTGCGAATGTCATTGCCAGAAGAAGGAATCCCATCGCTGCGGTCAGTTCGAGAAACTCCTCGAGCGAGTTGGCGGCGCGGATGATAAGGTCCTGGCTGTCAAGGAAGGCGTAGGTGGCACCACTGGCGTCAAGGAAGATGCTGCGAAGCAGAGCGTTCACGCCGCCTTCGACCGCCCAGTCGAAAGTGTCCAGAAGCATCGCCGCCATGAAGGTCAGGCACGCTGCGCACATGACGTAGATGGACAGGACATAGCGGCGCCCCGGGACAGAGCGTGTCCTGCCAAGGATCTTCAGCCCCGCGAGGGCGGCAAGCGCCAACGCGCTGCCGATTGCGGCGGCGATGAGCGTGGTCATGTCCTGCGTGTCCATCGACATGATCCGTGCGCTATCTGGGGAAATCATCCCGCCCGCGCTTTCGTGAAATTCGAACAGTTCGTCCACAGCCGCGAGGCTGAAGGCCGCGGCTAACCCCACCCCGTGAAGCGGTCGATCAGAACTTCACCGGCCCGGATTGCACCGAGCGAAAGGACCACCCCGGCGGCGAGGAGGAATCCGGCCGTGAAGTAGCGGATGACATTCTCTTCCTGGCTGATCGCATGAAAGGGAACGAGCGCCGATAGGCCAAACCCCGCGAACAGGGTCACAAGCGCGGCGCGGCGTCCTGTCGGCAAGTCGCTGTCGAACAGCAGGGCGCCCCTCGCCCAAGCGACCGCAACCCCCGGGCCGACCAGACTGACCAGGAACACCCGGGCAAAGGCTTCTGCGTAGTACTCGAAATCCGGGATGCCGCGCGCAGTCAGTGCCCACCAAAGGACGATGGTGCAGAGATATGCCAGCGCGAGTGCCGCAAGAAGCACCAGAGGCACAAGCACGATCAGCGAGGCCCCGCGGCGAGAGTCACCGATTCCCGTCATGGTAGAATGGTCCATGCTCGCGGATTAACTGCGATACGCTGTTTTGGCAAGCATGAATGCGCGCCGACACCGCCCCCGGAGTTGGCTCAAGGGGCGGTGTCGGCACGCAGCGTGCTGAATTTCATCGAGGGAGAGAAATTTTCCCAGTTCTTTTCTAGGTTTGGCGGTGACCTACTCTCCCACGTCTTGAGACGCAGTACCATTGGCGCTGCGGCACTTAA
>NZ_JAOCQF010000020.1 GCF_025380365.1 Albidovulum sediminis | reverse complement strand
GTCTCGGTCGACGGCGGCCTGACCTGGTTCGACGCCAACGACCCGGAGGGCCCGGTGGCCCATGACGGCGACGCGGTGAAGTTCCGCTTCACGGTGACCAACACCGGCAACATCACGCTCGAGAACGTGGCGGTCACCGACAGCGACTTCGCGCTCGACGGCGGCGCCGGGGACGACGACGACGGCACCTGGGATGTCGGCACGCTGGCGCCGGGGGCAAGCGACGTGCTGATCATCGACGCGACCTGGCAGGAAGGCCAGCACACGGACACGGCGACGGCGACGGGCCTTGCGGAATGCGAGGAGGTGACGGTCTCCGACAGCGACGACGCGAACTACTTCGGCGCGGCCCCCGCGATCGACCTCGAGAAGAGCTACGCGATCACGGACCTCGACCCCGGCGACGGCGAGGACAACACGACCACGGTGGACGAGGTCGGGGACGTCATCACCTACACGGTGACGGTGGAGAACACCGGCAACGTCGACCTGACGGCGAGCGATGTCGCGGACGCGCTCGAAGGGGCGGACCAGGTGCTGACGCTCGACCCGTTGACCGACGTGGACAGCGACGGCATCCTCTCGGTCGGCGAGACCTGGAGCTACAGTTCGAGCCATGTGGTGACGCAGGAGGACCTCGACAGCAACGGCGGCACCTGCGACGGCACCCTCGACAACATCGCCTCGGCGGTCTTCATCGACGGCTTCGGCGGCAGCGCCAGCGACAGCGACACCGCCTCGGTCCCGGTCGACTACGAGCCGGAGATCACGGTC